>NZ_NCEN01000005.1 GCF_002280675.1 Novosphingobium sp. 32-60-15
TCGTTTGACTGCTCGATATCCACTCGCAAGGCCTCCATTTGCCCCGCGAAATCTACGCCATCCCAATCCTGCGCAAGGCCGGGTTCCGGCGGCGCTTACGACTAAACAGCCCGTCGTGCGCGGGTTTCTACGAAGTTTATTAGTCCTAAAGGTATCAGATATGGCAGTGAAAGCAGTGTGCATTGTGACGCGCAGCGAAGAGGGGCGTGGCGCGATTGCGGTACGAGTGGATAATGACGAGAACGTCTATTTTCCCTTGAGCGTCACAGAAGCGCTCGAACTGGAAGAGTTTGAAGAAGTGGAGGCGATCATGGTGCGCAATGATCGCGCCGATCCGCCTTGGCGCGCAATCCGGGCACGCTTGCCCGATGCTGGCCGATCAGAATAAGCGATACAAAAAAGGCCCCCGTTTGAAGCGGGGGCCTTTTTGATGTGATGGTGGTGGGCGGTTATGCGTCCTTGGCCAGCCACTCTTCTAGCCATTTGATGGTGTAATCACCGCTGAGGAAATCAGGCTGGTTCAGCAGCCGCTGATGCAGCGGGATCGAGGTTTTGGGGCCTTCGATGACCATTTCCTGCAAAGCGCGCTTTAGCCGCATGATGCAGCCTTCGCGGGTTCGGCCATAGACAATCAGCTTGGCGATCATCGAATCATAGTATGGCGGGATTTTGTACCCGGCATAGAGGCCTGAATCGACGCGGACGTGCATGCCGCCTGCCGCGTGATACCCCTTCACCAAGCCCGGCGACGGGGCAAAGGTGAACGGGTCTTCAGCATTGATGCGGCATTCAATGGCGTGGCCTTTGAACTCGATCTCGTCCTGCTTGACCGAAAGCGCTTTGCCATCGGCAATGCGGATTTGTTCGCGGACAAGATCAACGCCGGTGATGGCTTCCGTGACAGGATGCTCAACTTGCAGGCGCGTATTCATCTCGATGAAGTAAAACTCACCGTTTTCCCATAGAAACTCGATGGTGCCCGCACCGCGATAGCCCATATCGGCCATCGCGCTGGCGACAATGCCGCCCATCCGGTCACGTTCCTCTGCCGAAATGACCGGCGATGGCGCTTCTTCGAGCACTTTCTGGTGGCGGCGCTGCAAAGAGCAATCGCGTTCACCAAGGTGGATTGCGTTGCCGTTACCATCACCGAAAATCTGGAATTCGATGTGGCGCGGATTGCCGAGGTACTTTTCAATGTAGACGGTGGCATCGCCGAATGCGGCCTTGGCCTCGGTTCCGGCTTGCTGCATCAGTGTTTCAAGATCATCGGGGCCGTTGCACACTTTCATGCCGCGCCCGCCGCCACCAGATGCGGCCTTGATGATGACCGGATAGCCTACGTCTGCTGCAATCCGCTTGGCTTCTTCGATTTCCGAAACCGCGCCGTCAGAACCCGGAACGAGGGGCAGGCCGAGCGCGCCCGCGGTGCGCTTGGCTTCAACTTTATCGCCCATCGTGCGGATATGTTCAGGCTTTGGCCCGATCCAGATGATATCATGCGCTTCGACGATTTCGGCGAACTTGGCGTTTTCCGAAAGGAAGCCATAGCCCGGATGGATCGCATCAGCGTGGGTGATTTCCGCCGCTGAAATGATGGCTGCGACATTGAGATAGCTGTCTTTGGCCGCTGGCGGGCCGATGCAGACGGCATGATCGGCAAGCCGGACATGCATCGCATCGGCATCTGCGGTGGAGTGTACCGCGACTGTTTCAATGCCCATTTCGTGTGCGGCGCGATGGATGCGCAGCGCAATTTCGCCGCGATTGGCGATCAGAATGCGTTTGATGGCCATGTGCGGCCCTTACGCAATCACAACGAGGGGCTGGTCAAATTCGACCGGCTGCGCGTTTTCTACCAGAATTGCGGTGACGGTGCCTGCGTTGGGGGCAACGATGGGGTTCATAACCTTCATCGCTTCGATGATCAGCAGGGTGTCGCCAGCCTTGACGGCTTGGCCAACCGAGACAAAGTTGGGTACACCCGGTTCGCCCGCAAGGTAGCAAGTGCCGACCATTGGTGACTTTACGGCGTTTGCATCCACTGCTGGCGCAGCAGCAGGAACCGGAGCTGCTGCAACGGGCGCGGCGGCAAGAGCAGGCGCTGCGTATTGCTGAACGGGCGCTGCGGTCAATTGCCGTGCGACGCGGATTTTGCGGTCACCGTCTTCAACTTCGATTTCGGACAATCCGGTTTCGGCAAGAAGTTCAGCCAGTTCGCGCACCAGCTTGCCGTCGATTGCCATGTTTTCGGCCTTTTCGCCGCGGTCGTGCCCCATTTTGTTGTTCCTCGCGGGTATTATTACAGGCCTCGCGCCATGCCCGCATGCTGTGTTGCTGGCAAGGGGTTGTGTGGCCAGAGCGTGGAAAAGCTGCTTCCTAGAGCCGGGAAACGGCGTCCAATGCGACAACATAGCTGTTGGCACCAAAGCCCGCGATGGTGCCCTTGGCCGCCATGCCGACGAAGGATCTGTGGCGAAATTCTTCGCGTTTGTGAGGGTTCGACAGATGGACCTCGATCACGGGCACGGTAATCGATTTGATCGCATCATGGATTGCTACCGATGTATGCGTATATGCGCCTGCGTTCAGCAGGACCGCTTTCACGCCGGTGGCGTGCGCTTCGTGAAGCCAGTCAACAAGGTGGCCCTCGTGATTTGATTGGCGGACATCGACCTCCAAACCGAGTTCGAGGGCGCGGTCTTCGAGCATTCCCGCGATGTCGTCGAGCGTATCGGAGCCGTAGATTTGCGGCTCGCGCATGCCTAGCATGTTGAGGTTGGGACCGTTAAGCACGAATACGGTGGTGCTGGCCCCGGAAGTATCGGGCTGGGCAGGCTCGGTCATGGCAAATCCCCGAAAAGGTGGTTATTGCCCGCGGTGATAGCCTGTGATCTTGGACAATCAAGCCGTTGTCATAGGGATCATTGTTGTATGGGAGGTGCCTGCATGTTTTGCGGCGGTGGACCGATCATCGTCTGGCCCGGCACCGTATTGCCGTTGTAGGGATCTTCTTCCGGCATGATTTCTTCGGGAAATTCTTCAGGTTGAGCAGCGCCGCCGCTAGAGGATGAACTGCCAGACGCGGCCATGGTCAACGCTTCTTTCGAACGGATCTCGGCCTGTTCGGCTTTTTTCTCGACCGCAGCCAGGCGGGATTCGAAATCGGCATCAGGTGACGGGTTGTTGCCGCACCCTGCCAGCAACAAGGCAGGCAACAGGGTGGGCAACAGGGCGGGCAACCCGGGAAATGTGGCAGAGGTGGTTTTGATGCGGTTTTGCATGGTGTTTTACGGCCTGAACTTGTGCTTCTCAGGCAATACCAGTCCAAGGTTACCAGAAGCTAACCACACTCTGCCGAATATTTAGCGATCCGAGCCTTTGACTTTGCCCCATTGGCGGGCTGCAGTGTAGCCAAGGTAGCCCGTGCCAAACAACGCATAAAGTGGTTCGGGCAAACCGTTAAGATAAGCATTGATGCCGCTGGCGATGGATTGGGCGGCCTCTGGCCGGAAGGCTGCGATGATCCCCATGGGCAAGGCCCACAAGATCATGGCGTACATCACATAAAGAAAACCGGGACGCGCGCGGCTTGTCCACGGATCGGTGGAATTGGCTTCAGCGACAATGGCGGACATGCGTGTGCGCAAATGCTCAAGCTCTTGTGAGCCTTCAAGCTTCAGCAGTTCAAGCTTGGCACGATCGCGTGCTTCGTTGTCGGGAATGACTTTATCAAGAATTTTGGTGACCGGTGAGATCAGCGCTTCGAAAAATGACATGGGATAGGCGTCCTTCCTGTTGGAGACGCACAATCAGATAACCATATCGGTTCGTGTAGGAAAATGGTTTGTCTATTGGCAAAGCCGGTGGAGTATTTTCAGCGGCGCAGTTTCGTGCCGCGGACTGTCCAAGCGCTGGTTAGGCTGTGGCTTGGCGTTTCATGTCGGCAACGATGGTTCCGGCAGGTGCAAGCAATTTGCCACTGGTTGCCGAAGCGCTATTTTCAAGGAATTTGAGAAGTTCTTCCAAAGCGATGGGACGTGCGACCAAGTATCCTTGCGCCATGTCACAGCCCATAACCCGCAACAACGCCAAACTGAGCCGATCTTCCACGCCTTCGGCCGTGACTTTCATTTCCAATGCATGTGCAAGGTCTATTGTAGCTTTAACAATTAAAGGGTTGCGATGACTGGTGCTCAAGCTGCCAATGAAGTTGCGATCAATCTTCAGTTCGTTTGCGGGCAACCTTTGCAGGTATTCCAACGAACATACGCCTGCGCCAAAGTCATCAATGGCAATGAAAATTCCAGCTGCTGCAATGGTTTCGAGGCTGCGCAGGGCCATATCAGGATCGGCGATAACCGCAGTTTCGGTGATTTCAATGCCGACTTTATCGGCATGGCCATGAACAGTGCCGATCACTGCGTCTGCAAAATCCGGCGATGACAGCAAGCTGCCAGAAACATTGACAAATGTCCGGATCGGAAAGCCGGATTGATGCATGATCGTTGTATCGAAAACAGCCTGCTGAAGCGCCCAAAGGGTAAGCGGTGCAATACTGCCTGTATCTTCGAGCAGGGTTATCAGTTCAGCGATGTTGGCTTCGCTCCCGTCATCGCGCGTCCATCGCAACAAGGCTTCTACTGACGGTATCGTGTTGTTGCGGACATCCAGCTTGGGCTGATAGGCCAGCGATAGCGCGCCTGTGTGCAATGCCTCTGTGAATTCTTTGATCAAGGCAATGTTGCGGCCAGCTTCAACCCCGTCATGTGCGCGCAGAAAACCGCTGGCCAAATGCGCGCGTTCAGCCGCGCTATATGTATCAACCGCAGTATCAAACAATAGCCGCGCTTTAACGGTTATTGCCAATGTTACGCCAGCAACAGATACAGTTTGCGGTAATGCTGCCAAAATCGAAGCAATTGCTTGCTCCATTGGCGCACCTTCATCGTGCGAAACTACGATCTGCAAGGACATTTCGCCAACCAGGACTGATGCCGGCATTGTGACGGCACGTTCAATCTGTCCCGCCAAATGATCCAGAACGGCTTTGGC
Organism: Novosphingobium sp. 32-60-15; assembly: GCF_002280675.1. GTDB lineage: Bacteria > Pseudomonadota > Alphaproteobacteria > Sphingomonadales > Sphingomonadaceae > Novosphingobium. Next base: position 5,056 of record NZ_NCEN01000005.1, read on the forward strand.
TACCGATAAGCCGAGCAGCGTCCTGATTCGCTCAAGCTGCCGCACGTCAAGTTGATAATAGGCGTGGCGCAGCCGTGGTGCCGGTTTTACGCATCTGTTATTTATAGATTTTCTTCGACAGTACAGGGATAACGATAAGCAAAGCAATGCTGCGCCTGCAAGGGCAGAAGCCAGCACATATTGTAAGGAACCGAAGCCTTGCATAGAGGCTTAATGCCCTGAGTGTCTGAATATGCGGTAAATTTTGTTTAGGGTGAGGATTAATGAGGTACGGCGTTATTGATAATCTTTGGATTGTTATAATAATGACGAACACGTAACGTAAAAAACTTGGTGATTTACTGAAAATTAAGCGTGACCCTTAGGTGGCAATTTACACGCTCCCCGTATCCAAGATGACGGAAGTAGAAATTTTCTGCTGGGGTGACGAGATGACTGTTATAAGCAAATGGCTGAGTGGGGGGAGCGCATTAGCTCTTGCCGGAAGTGCTTTAATATTGCCGCAAACTGCTTTTGCACAAAACGCACCGGAAACGGTTAGCAATACCGTTCTGAATGAAACTGACGATCGACCAGTAATCGCGATGGGCGGCACGGTTGGTTCTTACAGCAGCAGTGTTGATCCGCTGCGTGGCTTGATCCGGGCGTTTGAAGGTGATCTTGATCCGTACATCGGACGCATCCGCGCTTTTGAGGGCGGGATCGACCCTGCCATGGGGCGCATTCGCGCGTTCGAAGGTGACATTGATCCCTATCGCGGCCTGATCCGCGCATTTTGGGGCGACCTGGCCCCGGTGGCGGGCGAAATCGACCCAAGCATCGGTCGCATTCGCGCCTTTACCGACAGCTTTGTCCCATCGAGCAGCGAAATATCTGCCGCTTGGACACTTGCCGAACAAACGCAAGATTATACGCAAGTAACATCGCTGTTGAACGGGATGATTTCGCAATCCGCCCAAGAATGGCAAGGTCAAGTTCAGCAAATCACCAACAGTGATTTCAAAACTGCTGTTCAAACGCCATTTCTGGCAAAGTGGAACGTACAGTTGGACCAGCCCGAAACATTGGCTGGGTGGGCGTTGTTTGACCGCCAGGCATTCCTGCTCGACTGGTATGACACCGTGCTGAACTATTCGGGCATGGACCGCTATGATCACTGGATGAATGCGGTGCGATGGACGCCAGCAATCACCCAGATTCAGGGCGGTGGCAGCGATGCCGTTATCGGGCTGGTCGATTTCTTTGCGGCCAATGATGCGGACGTGCGGTCCAAGGTTGTCTATTCGGGCGGCTACACCGGGGTGAACAATGCCCATGGCGCGGCGGTTGGCAGCTTGATCGTGGCTTCGCACGACGGCAAGGGCGTCATGGGCATTGCCCCGCGCGCTAAAGTTGCTGCCTACAATCCGTTCGACAGCAGCATGACCGCCAACTGGGCCGATGTGCGCGCCGGCATCTCTGCGGTTGGTTCACGCGGGGCATCGGTCATCAATCTTTCGCTGGGTGTTGAAGGCTTTACGCTGCCATCTGAATGGCGCGATGTATTCAAGACGTCGGCGATTGATAGCTTCAAGGACAAGACGATTTATGTGATTGCGGCGGGCAATGACGGATCGGTCCAGACCAGCAACATCGATATGTCCGGCGCACTGGATAGCACTTTCCTGATTGTGGGATCGGTCGATCCGCTCGGCCGCATTTCGGCGTTTTCGAATACTCCGGGGACTGCCTGCATTACAGTATCGGCCAAATGCGAAAATACCGCAGTATTCAAGCCGGGCGGTGACAAGTTTTCGAACTCTGACTACCTCAAGGAAAGCGGCTTGTTGATGAACCGTTTCCTTGTAGCCCCGGGTGAAATGCTGCTCGTTTCTGATGGCGCGGGCGGTGTTACCCGCATGTCGGGCACATCGTTTGCGGCACCGCTGGTTTCAGGCGCAATTGCCCTGATCCAGGATCGCTGGCCGTGGCTGAAGAACCATCCGCGCGACGTAGCCAAGATTATCCTAGAAAGCGCGCAAGATTTGGGCGCGCCGGGAGTCGATGCGGTTTATGGACACGGCTTGCTGGACATCGAGGCCGCACAATCCGCGCTCGATTTCAACAAGCTGAAGTATTACGCCTATGACGGCGCGGCGGGCAATAAAAAGAACGGCAAGGAAGTAAACGCCAAGGCGTTGTTGGCTAAAGGCGTGCAGGCAAGTTGGGCCGGTAGCAACGCTTACTTCACTGCCTTTGAAGAGATCGATAGTGCCGAGCGTGACTTTTTGATCCCGTTGTCCAGCCGATTGTTTGACCAGTCGGTGAATGGCAGGGCCTTCCAGTCCTATATGTATGATCTGTTCATGACCTGGGTTAGCGGTAATGCTGGCTTCCAAGGTGGTGCCAATGGCCTGATGCCAACCAAGCCGCGTTTTGCCAGCCTGACCGACAATGCCAAAGCGGGCATCGGGCAGAGCGGCAACGGATGGAGCTATGCCATGAAGGGCCGCTTCATGACCCGCGAAACACGCTTCGGGTTGCAGCCGGGCTTTTCCTCGTCTCTTGAAGTTGCCGCGCCTGATGGTTTTGCGTCGTTTGCGGTGGGTTCTGGTGATGGTGCATTGTCGATTGCCGGCAACGGAGCGATGCAATTGTCTTCAGACTTCAATCCGCTTACCGGCGGTAATGATCCGCTGCTCGGCTTTGCATCGGGCGATGCCCATATGTCGGCAAAGGTCAAAGTTGCACCGAACCTGCGTATCAGCTTTGGTTTGACCAACAACCGGCGGGACATCGAGAATGATTTCCGTAATGCGCCGCTGTCTGAGGATTTGATCAGCCAGCAGCGTTTGCTTGGAGATTATGAAGCCACTGCGCTGAACGTGCGGTTTGACCGGTCGCTTGGCGAACGCACTAATGTTTCGGTTGCGCTGACCCAATTGCACGAAGCGCGCGCCATGCTGGGTGTGCGGTCACTGTCTTCCGATGACTTTGGCAAGGGTACGGTATCGCGCAGCGCAACGCTTTCATCGGACACGATGATTGGTGACAGCTTGCAGCTGTTTGCATCGGCAACAGTCGCCCGTACCAGTTCCGATCGCAGCGCCAGCTTCCGTCTGGCCAAAATGACCAGCACGGCTTGGCAAGTCGGCTTTGCAAAGTCCAATCTGCTGGGATCAAACGACAATCTGCGTTTCACTTTGGCGCAGCCGCTACAAGTAGAAGCCGGACAAGTTGAATTCAGCTCAATCGGAGTGGTCAATCGTGAAACGGGTGAACGCGGGGTGATCACGCAGCGTTTTGACATTGCCGATCCCGCCCGCCGCCGCATCCGCGCCGAAGCACATTACGGTGCGGCCATGGCGGATGGAAAGACCAATCTGGCGCTGTTCAGCAGCATGGAAACCCGCAATGTCCGTTCCGACATTGCTCGCTGGACAGTGGGCGGCCAATTTCGCACACGGTTCTAAGTAGGGACGCGCCGAAAAGACCTGCGGAGAAGAGGTGAAAACGCAGTGTTTATTTGAGTTTTAACCGATCACGGTTACTCTCTTGCTATGCGCTACTATCTCCACATTGTGTTGATTGCCCTTTTGCATGTTTGTTCGCAGCCCACGTCCGCGTGGGCTGCGTCGTCAGATACGGGCGTATTTGACAGGGCGATTGCGGCTGCCAAAGCCGACATGATGGCGGACCCTGCCGCAGCGCTGCGGCAATCAGAAAAAGCGCTGACCCAAACGGACAAGTTTACCGGTAAAGGGCAACAAGTCGCGCGGGCTACTGCATTGTGGCTGAAGATCGAGGCGAACATCGGCCTGAACCGGCTGGATGCTGCGCAGCAAAGCCTTGGTGAAGCGCTTGCCCTTGTGAAATCCGCTGCGCCAGAAACAAAGCTGCATGGCGACCTGATGCGGTCACAAGGCGCGGTGGCTGGTATTGTTGGCAAAGCTTCCGAAGCGTTGACCAGTTACCTTGAAGCGCATCGCATTTTTCGCAAAGCTGGCGAGAAGCGTTCCGAAGCAATGGCGCTGCAGGACATCGGGCAAATCTATTGGGAAGCGGGCGATTATGAGCGCATGCTGTCCTATGTCGACCAAGCGCAGGAAATTTATAACGACGACCCCGGCATTGCACTGAGCGCGAATAACAATCGTGGCGAGGCATATCGAGCGTTGCGCCGATGGGCAGATGCGGAAAAAGCGTATGCTGCAGCATTGGCCAATACACGGGCGCTGGAAAGCCCGATGCTGGAAATGCGGGTTCTGAGCAACCTGGCGCAAGTCCAGATTGAAATGGGCCAATTGAACAAAGCCACGCAAAACGCGGCCTTGGCTGAGCGGTTGGGCAGGAACCCCGAAGCGCGCGATTGGTTGCCATTTGTTTACGGTGTGCAGGCGATGATTGCCATCAAACAGGGGCGTGATCAGCAAGGCGCAGCATTGTTGGACAGGCTGTTTGCAGGGACGGATTTGGAAAAGACCGACCTTTCCTATCGCGAACTGCACAAGGTTGCGGCGGACTTCTATGCGCGGCTTGGCCAGCCAGAGCGGGCTTTGCGGCATCTCCAGGCTTTTCAGCGGTTGGACGGTGAAGTTCGCAATTTGATCACATCAACCAGTTCGCAACTGCTTGAGGCGCGATTTACTTCGGCCAATCAAAAGACCCGCATCGCCGAACTGAAGCAAGGCCAGTTGCAGCGCGATTTTGAAATCGCGCGGCAAAAGGGCACAATTGCAACCGGGCTGTTGATTGCGGCTTTGGCCCTGATCGTGGTGACAGGCTTGGCGTTTCTTTCCATCCGGAAAAGTCGCAATGAAGTGCGCGATGCCAATATTGTTCTAACCGATGTGAATGGGCGGCTGGAAAGCGCACTGCGCGCCAAGACCGATTTTCTGGCCATGACGAGCCATGAAATCCGCACACCGTTGAACGGTATCATGGGGATGACGCAGATCATCCTTGCTGACGACACCATCGACAAGAGCACGCGTGAGCGGGTCAGTCTGGTGCTGGGCGCAGGGCAGACGATGCAGGCACTGGTCGATGACTTGCTGGATACTGCCAAGATGGAGGGCGGTGAAATTACCGTGAACCGGCAGGCCTGTGACGTTGGCAAAATTCTGACCGAAAGCTTCCACTTGTGGCAGGGTGAAGCCCAACTGAAGGGCATCGAACTGACGCTCGACGCCTCTGCGGTGCCGCCGGTCAGTTATACGGACGGCGGGCGTTTGCGACAGGTGATCTTTAACCTGCTGGCCAACGCAATTAAGTTCACGCTCGAAGGCAAAATCGCGCTTACTGCCAAGCCGACCGACGATCAGAACCTTGAGATCCTGGTCAGCGATAGTGGCATTGGCATTCCTGAAGACCAGCTACAGTTGATTTTTGAACCATTCCATCAAGTGAACAATGGCATGTCGCGCGATTTTGGCGGGACCGGCCTTGGCCTTTCAATTTGCCGTAACATCATAACGGCATTGGGCGGCGAAATCAGCGCGGCCAGCCAGCAAGGTGCGGGATCAACTTTCCGCATCGTTCTGCCGGTTGCAGGCGTTGCAGAAGCAGCGTCATCTGTCGCCAAGGGTGGTGATGGTGCGACGACCAACCTTGGGGCCACAGAGACCGGGCGGCTTACCCTGATGGTGGATGCCAACGAACTGCGTCAGGCCAAAGTGAAGGCCGTGATCGAGCCACACGTCGACGGCGTAGTTGGCGCACGCACGCTCGCACAAGCCGAAGGATTGCTCAAGCTCGGCAATGTGGGTTTGATGATTATTGATACTTCGGCACTTCCGGAAGACGAGGATTGCGCTGCGGAACTGGCGAACGTGCTAGCTAGTGCAAAGGCACATCAGGCCATAACTTTTCTCTTGCTAGCGCCTGACAATGAGGTGCAAACGGTTGCAGCCCAGTTCGTAAACGCCGACGTTATCTTGCAGAAGCCTTTGAAGCCCGCGATATTGATCGCCGAGTTGAAGAAGGCTTTCAATAATAACAACCTGCATCAACACGTTGCTTAGTATGGCTGTAACCAACAGTGCATTTAGGGATGCAATTGAATGCGCGTGATCTTCGTTGAAGACGATGCCCTGAACCGGCGAGTCGTGCAGGATATGCTCAGCGTGATTGGCGTCGAAATGGCAGAGGCCGAAGACGCACCAACTGGCTTGCAGATGTTGGCCAGAGAAACCTATGATCTTGTGCTGATGGATTTGCGGATGCCGGGCATGGATGGCCTGACTGCCATTGCCCATCAGCGCTGTGCCGAAACGCAAAGCCAAATTCCGATCATCGTGGTGACGGCCGACACTGCACCTGATCTCAAAGATCGCTGCTATGCGGCCGGCGCCAACGATGTGATCATGAAGCCTGTGGCGTTGAACGCGCTCATCGATGCCATTGGCCGCGCTGTGGTGGGCGCCGCAGACGATGACATGATGCTGGATTGATCCCGGTTCAGGGTCGGCACAAGGCGCGCTATTCCACCGCCAAAGACAGTTGCACCATGGTCACGCTGCGATAGCGCGTTCGATCCAATCCCGGGTGTCCGGGATTGCGGCTTCGACTTGGGGCAGATCGTTGATACACAGGAATTTGAACTGGGGCTGGAGAGCGCGGGCAAGATAGGCCCGTACATGCGGCAGCGGGTAATCAAGCACAGCTCCGGTGCGTAGGTGGAGATGATCTTCGTTTGCATGAAGAACCGCATTGCCCGAGGCAATGCAGGCATGATTGTGCAAACCTTGTGGCAGGAACTGCGAAACGCAGCGGAAACGATGGCCTATGTTGGTCACGAACGCGGCACGGTGCCGATCAAAAAGCTGGGCCATCACTGATCGGCGCAAGGGGTGGACGACGTGCGCTGCCCGGAACAGCCGGTCCGGTCGAAATCCGGCAAGCGAGGCTGCGTTAATCTGGGTGAGGGCGTTAAGCAGCGTAGGGTCGTCACGGCTGGCAGGATCGGCAGCAATGGCGCGCTGATCCACCCAACCGCCGCGCAACACGGGCGCATCTCCCTGAAAGACATCGCCGGGGGCCAGCGGCCCTGTCAAAAACACATCATCGTTGAAATAGACGAAATGTTCGGCCAATCCCGGGATGCGCCATAGCAGCGTCTCTATGGCCAGCGAGTTGAACGTTGGCAGTGCGCTTTCATGGCCGGCGAACAGGGTGAGATGATCGACGATTGTGATGCGCGCGACCAGTTCGTCCGGAAGTTGCGAGAGGTCGGGCGTTTGCGCATCGGTGATTATCCAAATCCGCCCGATCCAAGGCGCATGATTGGCAATCGAGCGCAGGCAGTAACTTAGCTCGTTATTGCAGGCCCAACGGTGCGGATTGATGGCGTTGGCGTTGCGCTTTGCTTGTGGCTGATAATGGCCGCGTTTGGCCAAATGTAGCGGATCAAGGCCGTCAACCCATGTGATGACGGCGTCGATACGCAGATCGTCGCTATAATTCTGCATTTGTCCCGTCCGGGCGATTGTTTGGTCTGCCACGATAGAACAGGACGAAGCGGCCATTGGCGCGCAGCGGCGCACAAGTCAATATTCCCCAAGGCTTCTGGAAGCAAAGCTATCCGAGGGCCGGCACCCCTGCGCAAGTGATCCCTGTTGCGCAAAGGGTGCCGGCAAGGACCTACAAATCGTGCAACTTCATTTCGGCGTCGGTCTTTACCAGTGAACCGGCATCGTATGCGTTCTCAACGACCCTGTAGGTCGTCAGCCAGCTTTTATCCGAGACTTCAAACCGGCAGTAGCCGCGCTGGCGGGTATTAAGGTGTTGAACATGCGGGTTGGCAGGCCGCATTGTGTCCATCTCGTGCATCCATCCGCAATCCGAACTGATCGAAGTGCCTGCAAATTCGTGCGCGACCGGTTTCGATTTGGCATCGAATGGCGAGGCGTGGAGTGTCATAGCTGCCGCGCAATGCCAGTCACCACTTAGCGCGACGGGATTGCTGATTCCGTCGCCAAGCAAATCGATCATGCGTTGCCGAGCGGCGGGGTAACCATCCCACGCATCCATGTTTACGGCTGGTTCTGCCGGAGCATCGTTAAAGCGATAAGGCGACAGCCACATTTGCGAGGCGAGCACGTTATAGCGGGCTTGTGATGACCGCAGAGACTGGGCCAGCCATTGCTCTTGCGCGGCACCAAGGACGCTGCGTTTCGGGTCGGCGTGGCTGTCGCATGGCAGTTGGCCGGGGAACTCATTGCCACAGACCTGATCGTCGCGGAACTGGCGCGTGTCGAGCAGATGGACTTGTGCAGCGCCGAAACGGTAAATGCCGGTCATGTCCAGCGATGCCTCTATGCCATCAATTTGTGGCGGCCTCTCAACCGGCATGTGTTCATACCACGCTTTGAATGCGGCCAGCTTGCGGACCTTGAATTCTAGCGGGGTTTGCGCCCACGGGTCTTGCGGCACGTTTGCGGCCCAGTTGTTGTCGACTTCGTGATCGTCCATCGTCACCAGCCATGGCGCGGCGGCGTGGGCCGCCTGCAATGCAGGGTCCGTTTTGTATAAGGCATAGCGGTTGCGATAGTCCCACAGCGTTGTGATTTCCGCACTGTTATGCTGGCGCACCGTGCGGAAATTCAGCGTCTCGCCGGGCTTTTCAACCGCGCGGTTGCCCAGCGTGCTTATGCCGCCTTCGTAAATGTAATCGCCAACATGGATGACGCAATCGGGCGTCCACGATGCCATGTCGTTATAGGCGGCATAAAATCCGCTCTGCCAGGATTGGCAACTGGCCAGCGCGAGCCGGACCTGGTTGCTGGAAGGGCTGGATGTGCGCGTCCGGCCCAGCGGGCTTTCAAAATCACCGAGGGTGAAGGCGTACCAATATTCGCGGCCCGGACGCAGGCCTTCAAGCTTCAGATGCACGGAATGGGCATCTGCCTGCGGCGCAGTTATAGTGCCCTCGCGCAGGACTTTGCGCCGTTCGGCATCCTCCCAAACGCGATAGCCAACTGTCACGTCCCCAAACGGCATTCCGCCGCCTTGCAAGGGATCAGGCGCGAGGCGGGTCCACAGAATGACGCTATCGGGCCTTGGCGTACCCGATGCCACGCCAAGCGTGAAGGGATTGGTCTTTACAGCCGCGCGCGCGAGCGATCCTGATAGCAGCAGGCCGGCACCGGCGGTTCCCATAAACAGACGACGTGTAAGCATGGTTAGTCCTTTCAGGCGATGGTTGGCATCAGCGGATCGCTGATCCCGTGCAGGCCGCGCTCGATGCGTCCGGCTGCGCGCACGGAAATGCCGCTGGCAGTCAAGGTGAAGTCATACCAATCCTGGCTGCGTTCGGCGCTCCACAGCGTCCGTGCCGAGCCACCTGCCGGAACTGCGATTTGTCGTGCCGGGACCATGCTGTAAGCGTCTGATCCCAGCGTCATCTGACAGCTTTCCAGCCCTGTGTTGCCAATCGTGATTTCCAGTTGCGAGCGCCGTGCGGCTTGGCGTATTTGCAAAACCGGTGCGAGATTGGCTGTTGCTGGTTTCCCGGTAAAGTGGCGCAAGAAGCCATTGGGTCCAAGCACCCACAGGTCAAAGCCTGCGCTTGCCTCGATTACCCATGCATCGGAAATCCGTTTACCGTGTTCCACTGTATAACGGCGCGGAATGCGGTTCAAATTCAGCCGGTCATAGACATGGAAGACAGCGCCTGCCGAACCATCGTTGACGAAGGTGAGTTCAATGTTTCCGCCATTGGCCGAAACTGCTGCATCGACTGCCAGAACATAGGGCAGAGCGCGTGAGCGACGCAGGCCCGGTTCCTGAAACAGGCCTTGCGGGGTGCGTGGTGGCAGCAGACGTGGCTGCTTTTGATGGCGGGCAATCGTTGCGACCGAATTGGCAACATCAGGCAGGTCAGGGAAGGCAGCATCGCCATTCTTCGAGAAATCGAAGCACGAGGTCATGTCGCCACAGACCGCGCGGTGCCACGGGCTGATTCCGGGGATAGTAACGCCAAAGCGTTTTTCGATGAACTGACCGACCGAGGTGTGATCGAGCACCTCGCTGTTCACCCAGCCACCTTTGCTCCACGGCGACACGACATACATCGGTACGCGCGGACCGAGGCCAAACGGGCGCAATTTGCCCGAGATCGCATCATCACGTGATGTGTGGCGATCTTCGTGATCGTCAAAATAATGGCCGTCCAGCGGCAAAGTGGCCTTGCCCGCAAGCGATCCATCGGCATTGTATGAAGGCGGCGCGGCAGGCGGAACGTGATCGAACAGTCCATCGTTCTCATCGAACGTCTGGAAGAAGACCGTGCTGCTCCAGACATCGGGATTGGCCGTCAGTGCATCCAGAACGCGGGCCGTAAATTCTGCGCCTTCGATGGGTGATGAGGCTGAAGGGTGTTCAGACCATGGGCGCGGTGGCAGCACCCATGACACTGCGGGAAGCGTGCCTTCACGCACATCGCGCGCCAATTGTTCCAATGAATGGTGGCTCATGCCCTTTTCATAAAGCGGCTCACCCGGCTTGGTGTTGCGAAAGCCTTCAAAGGCAAGGCCGCCGTGCATTGCGCCGGTCCAGTTGTCGTTCGGGTCCTGATAAATGCGCCAATCAACACCAGCATCTTCGAGCACTTCGGGGATAGTCTTCCACGTCAGCGCATTGCCTGCGTAAGTATAGCCGGGTTGGGGTAGGGCGCCCTTGATCCAGCAGCGCAGATTATCGGGCTCTGACCGGTCAGCCTGCGAATTGATGCCTTTGGCGCACAGTTCGGGATCAAACCCCGCGCCTGACCAGAACACGACGCGGTTGGGATCAGTACCGCTGGTGACAGAGCAGTGATAGGCATCGCAAATCGTAAATGCTTCGGCCAGCGCGAACTGGAACGGAATGTCCTCTCGGCGGTAATAGCCCATCGAATAGTCGGTCTTGAACTTGGGCCAAAGGCCGAATTTGCCCTGATTCCAGGCGGCTTGGGCATCTGCAAAGCTGTGCGGCGTGCCCGGCACTTTCAGTGCGTTTGTGCTCTGCGTATCAAGATGGAATGGCGGCAGAACGCGCGCGCCGTTGTGTTGGAACCAGACCGGCTTGTCGCCCTCCATCGGCACAGGATGTCGGTCCCCAAACCCGCGAACGCCTTTAAGCGAGCCGAAGTAATGATCGAACGAGCGGTTTTCCTGCATCAGGATGACAATGTGGCGCACATCCTTGATTGTGCCGCTGCGGCGGTTGGCAGGAACCGCTAGCGCCCGGCCAATGCTTGCAGGCAGGCTGCCTGCAGCGCCGGCTACAGCAGCAGTCTTGAGGAAGTCACGACGGGTGTTGGACATGGGCAGTCTCCCGGGTTTTGCTATCAATCAGGTGTGGCGGCGCAGGCGGACGGCGATTTCGTCCAACGCCAGTACGACGATGAAAATGGCGATGACGATGGTGGTGACGTGGCCGTAATCGTACATGTCGATGCGGCCCTTCAATTCTTGGCCAATGCCGCCTGCGCCGACGATCCCGATCACCGCTGCCATCCGCACATTGCGATCAAGGATGTAGAGCGTTGATGATGCAAATGGTCCGCGCACTTGCGGTACAATCGCCATCGCAAACGTCACCAGACGGCCAGCACCGGTTGCCCGCAATGCGCCCACGGGTTTCTGGTCGGCATCTTCCATGGCATCGGCAAAGAACCGGCCGAGGAACCCTGCTGCGTGAAACCCCAGTGCCAAAATTCCGGCAGGCGGACCGAACCCGATGGCAGCAACCAGAATAAGCGCGACAAGCAGTTCAGGCACAGCACGCAGCGCTGCACAGATCATGCGCGAGGCAGAGCGGATTGGGGCAGGCAGTCCAATTGCACTTGCGCGTAGCAATGCCAGCGGCAGACCCAGACAAACCGCCAAAAGAGTGCCCCAAATGGCGATCTCAATGCTCTCAAGCATCTTCGCCGCAACATCTAGAGCATAGCCGAACGGATGGACGAGCGATGTGCGGTGCACATTGGCAGTGACCGTGCGTAGTGTTTCAGGATCGAGTTGGCGCTCTTGTACGATCTGCGTTTCGATATGCGTGAAGGCGGGCAAATTTGCAGTATCGGCTGATCGGGCGGTCCACTCTTCGCGGGTTTCCAGTTGCAGGGGCCAAAACTGGTCTGCAATCGCGGGCCGGTTATCGCTCTGCCCCGTAAGGATATTTGCCGCAGAGGTACTAATCCGGCCAAGGTCCATCCGCTGTGCGCTGAACGCCAGCAATGCGAGCATCAGGACAGTACCCAACGCGAACAGGAATGGGCGGAACGATGCCGGAACACTCATGCTGCCATGATCCCTGCATGTGAAGCAGTACTCACCAAGCGGCCTTGATCGAGGTTCAGAGTGTGCGTGGCAAACGTCGCAACAAGTTCAGGCTGGTGCAGCGCGCAGATCACCGTGGCATGATGCTCGCGTGCGAAATCGGCCAGCACCGATAACGTCAGCCTCGCCGTTTGTGGATCAAGGCTGGCAACCGGTTCATCGGCCAGCACCAGTCTTGGCTTTGCCATCAGCGCGCGAGCAATTCCGACCCGCTGTGCCTGCCCGCCGGAGAGTGTTGAAGCGGGGCGCAGCAGAAGCGTCGGCTCAAGCCCCAAAGCCTCAAGCAATCTGGCCGCGCGCGCTTTTACCGGGGCGGGGAAGGATTGGGTTAGCGCGCGCCACAGGGGCAAGGTGGGGGCCAATCCTGCCGCGATGTTGGCAAGAACGCTGGCTTGGCGGACAAGCCGATGATCCTGATAGACTTGGCCGATTTGGGGGCGCAATCGTGCAAGTGTGTTGGGATTTAACAAGTGCCCATCAATAAAAACACGACCCTGAGTTGGGGTGATTTGGCCTCCCAGAAGGCTTAGCAGGGTTGATTTTCCGGCACCCGACGCACCTTGCAGAGCGCAAAAACTTCCTTCAGCTAGTGAAAAAGACACAGCGTCAAGGGACAGCACTCCGGATGCTTGACACATTGTCAGACCAGATGTTTCTACACGCATCAGAGATTTAACGCCCACCCGCGCGGTGCAATATTGCGGCTTTGCGTTCGGCGGTTACAGGAGCTAGCGCTGCAGCCAGTTCATCAAACGGCGTGTGCTCAACTGTTGTTGTATAACTGTCGAGTTTGCGACCGGCATAACCTCTCAGATCGCGGGGAGAGAGTTTGTCGAAGCCTTTGCGCAACCGGTCCTGTCGATCAGGCGAAAGGCGTGTGCTGACGACAAATGGCGGATACGGCATCGGCGCACTGCGCGCGAGGACGCGAAAGTTTTCAACGCCCGGAATGCCTGCGCGCAACGCCCGGTCGAATGAATCGAACGACAGCGCTGCGGCGTCCACTTCACCGGCCCGTAATGCTGCAAGGCTGTTGGGGTGGCTTCCGGTAAGCCGCACGGCGGCAAGATCACGCGCAGGATCAACCCCTGCGGCTATCATCATCGATACAGGCATCAGGAAAGACGAGGTGGAGTTAAGATCGCCAAACGCGACACTCCGGCCCTTCAGATCTGAGATCGTGCGCAGTGGCGACGTTTCGGGCACGAAAATTCCAGCGTAGTAAAGCGATTTTCCGCCGCGCACACCCACCGCCAGCAAGTCGGCACAGCCGCGCTGGTGCGCTTGCAAATACGCTGCCGGACCAACGAAGGCCACATCTGCACTCCCGGTGCACAGCGCTTCGACTGCGGCACTGTAGGATTGGGTAACACTGAGATCGAAGGTCATGCCGGTCGATTCCGAAAGTGTGGCAAACAGTGGCTGAAAATCGGCAAGAGTCCCGCTGGCCGTTCCGCCGTCTGCCGGGATAAGCACCACTTTGACGGGCGTATTGCCTGTGCTTGCAGGGCAGCCGGTGAGCGACAAAAACAAGGCAAGAAGCACCAGCCCGATACCGAGCATGCTTCCTATTCCGTCTTTGCCAATGTCCAGTCTCATGTCACCGCCATGGCCGCAGCTACGCTCCGGCTATGACAATCAAGTGACCCATCAGGAACTTGGCAGAAGGAAGGAAGGGCACCAGCATTTACGCCGGTGCCCTCGCCGGTTCAGAACGTCGTCGTGTATGAAACGTAGACGCTGCGTGGCTTGCCTTCGAACGGGTAGCCGTAGAAGTAGCTCGGGCTGGTCGTGGTGATTTCACCGCGCACAAACGCCGAACTGAAACGCTGGTTACCGTAGCCGTAACGCTCGGCGTATTTCTCGTCGAGAATGTTGACAAGGCGCACCTGGAAGCGGTGCTGGCGGTCTTCGCCTGCCCACCAGCCAAGCGACCCGTTAACGACCAGATAATTGCCGAAGTTCTTCCGCAGGCTTCCACCAATGCCGCCGGTTGAAAACTCTGGTCCCTGATAGCGGGGGAACAGATTGATGTGCCAACGCTGGTCTGGCGAATTCCAGGCGAGGGTGCCCTGGATCATGTATTCTGGCGTTTCGTTGATCTGAAGCAGCGAGCCCTTCAACCGCGCTTGCTGCTTGGTGAAGCCGGCGTTGAGCGACCACTGTTCACCAATCGCAAGATTGAAGTCTGCGGTTATGCCACGGATCTGAGTCAGTGCAGTGTTGTTGAAGTAAGTGTTGGGGGTCAGCCCGGATGTGGTTTGAATGCGGGCCGTGATATCGGTGCGGAACGCGCCGATTTCCGCGCTGATGGTCAGATCACCCGACGTGTGCTGATACCCGAATGCGCCGTTGTACGTCTTGGTCGTTTCGGGCTGCAAAGCAGGGTTGCCCACCGTTGTGGGGCTGTCGGCGAACAGTTCGTTGGTTTTGGGCAGGCTGTAGGATGTGCCGCCATTGGCGCGGATATAGAAATCGCCTATGGGCTGGCGCACACCGAACTTCCAGATGAACTTGCTGTCGAATACCTTCGAGAAGTCAACGCGGCCTGCAAGGCTGATGTTGGTTGAAGGGCTGAAAGGCAAGCGTGGACGCAGGTCGAGATAGACGCCCGTCGTGGTGTTCCAGTCGCTGTTGATCGGGAAAACAGGGTCTGAGTCATTGCGGTAGGACACCACCTGGACGCCCGCGACAGCTTCACCCACTTCGGGCAAAGTGATGGTGTTGCGGAAGTTTGCGCCAAGTTCCTTGAAGCCTGAAACCTTTGAATCTGCGCCAAAACCTTTGTTGGGATAGGCAATTGAACGGCCAGTTGCCGTGCCAAAGGAAATTGCGCGCCCGTTCTGCGTATCGAAGCAGCCGGTTCTGACACGGCAGATTTCGGCAAAGGTTTCGGTGTTGTTGAGCTTCGGGTTGCTCCAGTACAGATCAAGCTGGCTGGTCAAGGCATCCGACCATTTGTGCAGGATGCTGCCATCGATAATGGGATAGCGTACGCGGTTGGGCGAATAGGTTTCGTTGTCCGGAAACGCGTCCGAGAATTCGATTTGGGTATACTGGGCGTTCAGGCGCACTTCGGTGTCATCTGTGGGCTTGAACAGGTACTTCACGCCCACATTGTTGCGGTTCAGCGTATACTTCTGGACGCCGCCTGCAAGACGGACGTTGTCCACAAAGTCTGCCGGATTGAAGATACGCGGGCCGTCGGTGTTCTGGCTGCTGCCATAGACCATTACGCTATGCGCGCCGCCTTCACCATCCAGCGCCATGCGGGCATTGCCCCACAATTCGCGCGAATTGAACGAGCCGTAGCTTGCGCCCAGTTCAACCTTGTTCGTACCATCGGGGCGCTTGGTGCGGATGCTGACCACGCCGATGCCGCCGTTCGATCCGAAGAACAGGCTGTTGCCGCCACGGAAGACTTCCACATGGTCGATCATGTGCGGATCGATGGTGGTGGTGCCCCAGATTTCTTCCAGCGCCGGGCCGCGGTCATAGAGTGGCACGCCGTCGAGAACGACCAGTGTGTCACGGTCGCCGCCGCCATCAAGGCGGATCGTGTATTCGCCTTCATCGGGCGAATAACCGATGTTGGCACCCTTGATCAGGAACTGGGCGAGTTCGGCAAAGTTGCTGGCGCCACTTGCGGCGATTTGCTGCGCGTCAACGATCTGCACATAGTTGCCATAGATAGCGGCTTGCTGTGCCTGCGGTGTTGCGGTTGCGCGAACGCCGGTGACGACGATATTGGACCGGTTGCCTTGTTCAGCATCCGCATCTTCAGCAGCAGGAACTGCCCCTTGCGCGGTGGCTTGTTCATCGGCGGCAAGGGCAAGCGCCGGGTAAGCGCTGCACGAAAGCATAAGTGCAGCGGCAGTCAGCCGCAGCGTCGGCACAGTGATCATTGATCGTCCCCATTGTTGTTCGAATGATGGAGGCCCCCCTTTGCCGCGATTGATTCGCGCGGTTCGGGCTGGCCAGCTTCGGAGCGGGAGCTAGGCCAGACACATGACAGCAATGTGAAATAAACTCATTTTTACCAATTTATAAAATGAGACAAAATCAGTAAGACTTTCATTACGCTGAAACAATGTTAGATAAAGGCGATGGGTGCCGTTCGCGGCTGTGGAGAAAGCCAAGCTATGCGGACTGATGTAAATCCAGCCTCACCTGTCGAAAATGCTTTGACGAGAATTCGCGCAGCCCTGCCGCAAATGTCGAGAATTGCGGGAAGGATAGCCGGTTATGTCCTAGACAATCCTGCCGAAGTGGTCGGCATGTCGATCACTGAACTGGCTGATGTGACAGAGGCCAGCGAAGGGAGCGTAATCAATTTCTGCCGGGGAATCGGGCTCAGCGGATTCCAGCATCTAAAATTGAGCTTGGCTCAGGAAATTGTCCAACCAGTCCAGTTCATTCACGAAGACTTGTCGCGGGATGACACGACTGAGGCGGTGTGCCGCAAGGTTTTCCATTCCGGTATTCAGGCCCTGCGCGATTCGCTTTCTGTGCTTGACCCAAAGGCTTTGGCAGCCGCGGTCGATATCATCCGCACGGCAAAACGCGTGGAGATTTACGGTATCGGATCATCCGCACCTATCGCCGAGGACGTGCATTACCGGATGCTGCGGATCGGCCTTGATGCCCGCGTGGTCACGGACAGTCACATCCAGGCAATTTCGGCATCGCGCTGCGGACCGGACGTTGCGGCGCTGACAATTTCGCACAGCGGTTCCACAAATGAAACAGTTGCGTCTACCCGCCTTGCGCATGAGGCGGGCGCGAAGACTGTGGTGATCACCAACTTCGGGCGCTCACCCATACAGGCGTTCGCCGACATTGTGCTGTTTACGATGGCCCGCGAAACGCGCTTTCGGACCGAAGCCATGACCAGCCGAATTGCTCAACTTTGCGTCATCGACGCTCTAATCGCAGCATTGGCACTGGCCGATTATGAACGCTCGACCGAGATACTTCGGCAAACCTTTGACGTTCTTTCCATTAAGCGCTTTTGATAAGCACAATTGCAAAGGCGCGTGAATTGGTCGCGCGCTGGATCTCGTGCAGCAGCGAGCTTTGAATTGCTTCATTGTGCGCACGCCACAGATCAAGGCTGATACGCAAAGGACGTCACTGGCACCGTATATCTCTGGCGCATCTGAAGCAGTTTTTCGTGCTTGCTGCAGGACAGGCCCGATCGTGGCGAAGTGAGGATGCTCTGCAAGGTTCAAATGCGGTTCGGCCAAGCGGGGGCGCCATAAAAATACGCACAACCAGCGTCTTTAGGCCCCAACACCCCGGCTTCCTTCGAAGCGTGTGTCGGCAATCATCCAAGTCTTGAGAACGATTGCGGTATCGGAGCAATCTAACGTCGTGTCGCTCCAAAACACTCCAATCGTTCTTTTCACCTTTTTGCTTTTGAGCTTGCTGCGGGATGTATTTTCAGAGCGTCTGCAAGCCATCGAGCAACGCAACCAGGCCGTCGGAAAAGGTGGTATCCAGATCCATCATTCCGGCAAGATGCTCGTGCATACTGCGCGATTGTTCATAGACAACCCAGCCCAGCGTCAGCGCGAGTACCGAAGCAATAGCGCCCAGCGCCTCGGCTTCAGCCATGCCCAGCGCAATCAGCCGTGCGGTAATCCTACCTGCAATCTCTGGCGAGCGCGGCTCGTCGGGCGGGGCAATTGCGCAAAGACGCGCGGAATCGCGATAATCGAGCAGAACTGCGCGAAACTGGCGGCCGAGCGCTTCGAGCCATGCACGCGGCGACTTGCACTGATCTGCGTAAGTATAGGCAGAGGCGTAAAATTGCGCAGCCATCAGCGCGTAGAGCCGGTCCTTGTCGGCGACATGCCAATAGAGCGCCGAGGCCCTGACTCCGAGTTTGGCTGCCAAAGTACGCATCGACAGCCCGTCAAGCCCTTCGGCCTGCAACAGCTCGAGGGCGGCTTGGGTGATCTGTGGGGCATCAAGCTTCATTGATACACTGTGAGCAGTGCGAGGGCACTTGACAAGTGAACGTTGTTCATTGAACCTTGTTCAATAAAGAAAACGGAGAGTGCCATGACCTATGTTCGCAATGCCTGGTATGTTGCCGGTTGGACTCCCGATATGCCGCGCAATGAACCCAGTGCTATGTCCATCCTTGGCGAGCCAGTGGTGCTGTGGTGGGCCGATGGTGTGTTGCGCGCCCTTGAGGATCGCTGCTTGCACCGCCTTGCGCCGCTGTCGAAGGGACGTTGTGAGGGGGCTTCGTTGCGCTGCATGTATCACGGCCTGCGTTATGACGCAGACGGACAGTGCGTGGAAATCCCGGGACAGGACAAGATCCCCGATGGTGCGCGTATCCGGTCCTATCCGGTGGTGGACCGCCATAGCTGGGCGTGGGTGTGGATGGGCGACCCGGCTCTGGCCGATCCAGCCTTGATCCCGCCCGCTGTCGGTTTTGACAATCCCGACTATATCCTTGGTCGTGGCTTTCTTGATTACGCGGCCGAGGCTTCATTAATCAACGACAATCTCCTCGATTTCAGCCACTTGACCTATGTTCATGCCGCCAGTTTTCAGGCCACTGGGGTGTTCGCTGACAGCCTGCCCAAAATCACACCACTGGAGCGTGGCATCCGTGTCGAACGCTGGGTTACCGATGCTCCGGGCCTGCCGCAGCGTGGCGGCAGTGGCCCGGCTGATGTGTGGTCCACATACGATTTTCTGATCCCCGGAGTTCTGTTGATGACCGGCGGAAACTTCCCTGTTGGCACCGCGCAAGCGAGCAATTTTGGGCCGCCCGATTTTGCGCTGGTTGAAGGTGGCACCACATTTACGAGCCAGGCCGTCACGCCCACCGGTGATGGCACCGCACGCTATTTCTTTTCGTGGGGGCCGCACCGCGACCACGGCGATGAAGCCATGCGTGACGCCTTGATGGAAGTGGCGGCGATGGCCTTTGCCGAAGACAAGGCCATGATCGAAGGCCAGCAAAAGGTGATCAACGCCACGCAGAACCCAAAAATCATGCCAACGGTTCACGACAAGGGCGTAACGATTTACAACCGGCTGGTGGAGCGACTGGCAGCAGCTTGATCGAAGTGATCGCACCCCCGTGGCCAGCCTCATTTCGCGGCGGCGATAAAGCGGGCCTCATCTGCCAGAAAGGCGCGGATCGCTTCGACATCGTCGTCGGGCAGTTCGGCGCCGAATTGGGGCATGCCATTGCCCAGCAAGGCCCCAGCTTTTACCACGGTACGAAACGCTTCTGTGTCATGCATCACCAGCGACCTTCGTAGATCGGGCAATACCTGACCGCTGATTGCGCCAAAGCCGTGGCATGCAGCGCAAAAGACGCCGTATTTCTCGGAACCCCGGCGCAGGACGGCCTTGTCACGGGTTACCGGATCGGGCGGGCTGACCGGATCGGGCGCGGTGTCCACGCGATCATACGTCAAACGTCCGCCCAGTTTGAACACCAGCACTCGGCCGGTTGGCAAGCCTTTGCGCTGGGGCGAACTTAATCCGCCTGCCAGCCAGTGCGCGCCGCCGTTGCCAATGGCAATCGCGACGTATTGGGTGCCGCCGATGCGATACGTGATCGGCCCGCCCATGGCGGTTGCCTGGGCATCGAATGTCCAAACTGGTTTGCCGGTCACCGCGTTGATTGCGCGGAAAATGCCGTCGGCGCCTGATTGGAATACGAGATTGCCGTCCGTGGCCAAGAGCCCGCCATTTCCGGCAAAGGCATAGTCCAGCGCCCATGCCGGTTTTTGCGCGCCAATGTCCCACGCGATCAGCTTTGCATGAACGCTTCTTGCAATCCCGGCGCGCACGGCATTGTCTTGCGGAATACCGCCGCCCGGCATCAACCCGCTGGCGCGCGAGTTGGCTATTGGCATATACTGCGGATCGGCTTGAAAGGTGGCCGCGTAATCCTGGGTGGGAATGTAGGCGAGATTGGTCTTTGGATTGTAAGCCATCGGCTGCCAGCTGTGCGCGCCCATGCCGGTGGGATGCACCATAACGCGTGTGTTACCCGGATAACGCGCCTCCGGATTTTCCAGTGGCCGTCCCGTTTCAAGGTCGATGCCGTATGCCCAGCTGATCGGTTCGCCTTTTGGCGTATCGGCAGTCTTGGCCATCGGCACGATATTGCCTGCCGAAAGCAGCTTTCCGGTCACCCGGTCGATCACATAGAAGAACCCGTTCTTGGGTGCTTGCATAAACACTTTGTGCGGTTTTCCGGCGACCGTCACATCGGCAAGGATGATCGATTGGGTGGCGGTGGCGTCCCAAGTGTCCCCCGGGGTTGCCTGATAGTGCCAGCGATACTGGCCTGTTTGCGCATCCAGCGCGACAATCGATGCGAGAAACCAGTTGTCGCCTTTGTCGGCTGATCGCACCTGCCGGTTCCAGGGTGATCCGTTGCCGACGCCGATGTACACTTGGCCGAGCGCAGCGTCATACGTAATCGAATCCCATACGGTGCCGCCGCCGCCTTGCTTCCACCATTCGCCCGCCCATGTCTCGGCCACTTTCGCCATGATCGGATCGGACGCTGCGTTATCGGGGCCATTGGCCGGATTGCCCGGAACGGTGAAAAACCGCCAGGCGAGTTTGCCCGTATCGGCATCATAGGCGGTGACATATCCGCGAGCGCCAAGGTCTGCTCCGCTGTTCCCGATCAGCACAAGATTGTCCGCCACCCGCGGCGCGCCGGTGATGACATAGGGCCAATCACCGCCGTCCAGTGTTTGCGTGGACCAGGCTTGTTTCCCGGTTTTGGCATCAACCGCGATCAGCCTGCCGTCCAGCGCCGCCACAAAGATCCGGCCATTGCGATAGGCCAAACCCCGATTGACCGCATCGCAGCACGCTCTCGCCCCGACGGAGCGATCAACGGCAGGATCAAATACCCACAAGGGTTTGCCATTGGTTGCGTCAAGTGCATAGACCACGCTCCAAGCCGATGTGACATAGAGCACGCCGTCTACTTCCAGCGGCGTCGCTTCCACCCCGCGCCCGTCGCGCATGTCGAAACGCCATGCCAATCCCAGTTGCGCGACGGTTTCGACATTGATCTGGTTCAGCGGACTGAACCGCTGTTCGCTTCCGTCTCGGCCATAGCTGGTCCAGTGTTCGTCCGGCGCGGAAGCGCCGGTCAGTGTCAACGCGGTAATGATAAATGCGTTACGCAACTTCATGAACAAGCGCCCTTTTGAGCAAGCAGACCAGCACAGCACAGATTGCCATCGGCACGGCCAGAAAGCCGATGATATGGGCAGGCTGGAACTGCAAAGACATCATGCCTGCCAGCGCGAGTGGCCCGAAGATTGAGCCTACCCTGCCGATGCCGCTTGACCAGCCCACTCCGGTGGCGCGAATTGTGGCAGGGTAGAACGTCGAAGCCAGTGACCCCAGTGCCAATTGTGAGCCGATGGAGCCTGCTCCCACAGCGATGATTGCCGCGATCCAAGCGGCTTTCGATGTAGGGGTCGTGGCGATGCTGGCAAAGGCGATGGCTGCCAGCACATAAGCGCTGGCAAGGGCGGGCACTGCATGGCCTTTGTCAGCTGCGCGAGCCAGCAACAGTCCGCCCGCGATGCTGCCCAGCGCCAGAAAACCTGTCGCCCGCATGGCATCGGGCCGCGCCCACCCGGCGGTTGTCAGCAAAGTGGGTAGCCAGCTTATCAGCGAATATGTGGCGAACAGGCTGATGAAGAAGATGCTCCACAGCAGGGTGGTGCGCAGACGGTAGGGGGCCGAAAACAACCCGGCCACCGCTGCAGGCAAAGTGGTAGTCTTGACCACCGGCCGTTCGCTTTGCTGGGCAGGGGTCGCTTCGCGCATGATCGAAAACGCCAGCGCAGCGGCCAGCGGCATGGCGGCTCCTATCGCAAAGATGCCCTGCCATCCCCAATGCTTGTCCAGCACGGGTGCCAAAAGGCCTGCGGCAAACGAACCCAAGCCTGAACATGATGCAATCAGCGTGACGATAAAAACCCGCAGCGCAGCAGGTGCCGCTTCAGCCGACATCGTCACCGCCAGCGGCAAGAGCGCACCCATGCCCAGCCCGGTCGCCGTGCGCCACATCGCCAATTGTCCCGGCGTGGTCACGGCAATCGCTCCCACTGTGGTCAAACCAATCAGCAGCAACGCCAGCACCATCATGTTTCGCCGTCCGAAGCGATCAGCATAGGGGGCCAGCAGCAGTGCTCCTGCGGCCATGCCCGCCAATGAGCCAGACAACGCGGGCGCAAATTCCGTCGGCTTTACGGCCAGTTGTTGGGCAAGGCCGGGGATTGCCAGCCCAAGCGCCTGAATGTCGTACCCATCAAGGAATGCGCCGAACGCGCACAACAGCAGGATCTGACGCGGGGTCACAATGGGGCCTCGGCGCGGGCGATGGTGGCCAGCGCAGGCGCGATCACCACGGGATCGAGAAACTCTCCATCGGCCATGCCTGCGCCTTCGTTCGCTGCGGTCAGTTCTGCCATGCGGGCCAGCATCGCGCGCGCGCGCGCCAGTTCAGGCTCGGTCGGGCGATAGGCCTGATGGACGATCGGCACTTGTTCGGCAGCCAGCACCAGCTTACCGTCAAACCCCATCATCGCGCCCCAGCGGGCATCTTCTGCCAGCGTGGCGTGATCGTTGATCAAAGGCCACGGCGCATCCAGCGCCCACAAACCATACGTGCGGGCCGCCAGAATGATCCTCGCGCGGTGGAAATGGTACATGTCGCCCGGATAGAGTGCGCGATCCATCAAATAGGCTGAGATGTGCATCCCCAAAGAACCCGACAGATCGCCGATGGCAAAGCCTAGCGCCTCGACATTGGGCGAGCATGATGCGAGCATGTCAATGTTCGTCAGGGCATAGGCGGATTCGATTCCGACGACATAGCCGATGGGATTCGCAAAGCCCGACTGCGCGCGCAAAGCGTCAATCTTTCCGTCAATCCAGCGGATTTCCTCAACCTTGTCCGGTTTGGACAGGAACAGCGTGTCAACCCGCCCGCCTGCGTTTCCAACAATCACCGCCAGATCATCAGCGGCATAGGCCGACGATACTGCGTTGATCCGCACTGCGCGTGCCGACCGGCCCCAGATATCCTCGTGCAGCAGACGGACGATGCGATCGCGTGCGTCTGCCTTGCGCGGGGCCGCAACGGTGTCTTCGACATCAAGGCAGATGAGGTCCGCGCCGCAGGTCTGGATGAGTTCGCGCTGCGCTGCCTCGTCCATGCTGCCGGGGATGAATATGGTGGTGCGGCGCAGCTTCATCGGGCGGGGTTCCTTTCAAGGATCACGAAATATGCGTTGGGTGCCGTATTACTGGCAGACAGCGGCGAGACTGCATCACTGCGCGACCATGTTGCAGTCTGGGTGAGTGTTTGGCTGTTGTCTCTTGCGATCAAATTCATCGGGACAAGTCCCTCCTTCTCCAACATCATATTATCGCTGTTAGGGTGTCATGTTCTGCTTTTTTAAGACGGGTTTGTGGCCGCTGTAGTCATAGAATGCTCTATGCCGCAGCTCTTTTTGATATTTGTGACCCAGGGTTGCTCAATCTCGAAGCGTCCTCTCACCCGCTTGACATGAAGGCGATTCGCAGCGCATCATTTAAGGGTATTAAATAGAGGCTGAAAGCCCACTTAGAGAGGATCGGGAAAATGATCACCCGGCTTGATGTGCCAATGGCCGTCATCGGCGAAGGACCTGTCTGGGATGTGGCCGAACAGGCGTTGTACTGGATCGACATTCTGGGGCGTCAGGTGTTTCGTCATGACGCACAATTGCACGAAACGCGGCAGTGGGCCTTGCCTGACATTGTCGGATCGATGGCCCTGTGTGAAGGGGGCGGCGCGATTGTGGCGTTGGGTGACGGCGTCTACACGCTAGACTTTGCCAGCGGCGAATGCGCCTTGCTGGCAACCAGCCCGTACCTCAACGATGAGGTCCAGCTTGCTGACGGCAAAGTGGATCGCCGTGGGCGCTTTATCGTTGGTTCAAGCGATCGTGGGATGAAAGAAGCGCGCGGAAAACTGTTCGCGCTCGATCCTGGTGCCACGGAATTGCGCGTGATTGATGATGACATCTTCCTGGCCAACGGACCTTGTTGGTCGCCGGAAGATGCAACGTTTTACCACGCCGATTCCATCCGCAAAACGATCTTTGCTTACGACTATGATATCGACACAGGGACAGTCAGCAATCGCCGCGCCTTTGCCAGGACCGAGGATATGGGCGGCATTCCCGATGGCGCTACGGTCGATACCGAAGGCCATATATGGAGCGCCATTTGCGAAGGTGGCAAGATCGTCCGTTTCCGACCCGACGGCAGCATTGAGCGTATCATCGATTTTCCGCAAAAACTGCCCGGCAGCGTGATGTTCGGCGGACCGGCGCTTGACCGGTTGTTCGTGCCCACGCTGAGCCCGGCGTTCCTGGGGCGCGAGGCCGATCCGCAAGATGGTGCGATGTTTGTCATCGATGGGCTTGGCGTGACCGGCCTGCCCGAACCAAGGTTTGGCGCGTGAAGGGGCCGATGCCCTTGCTGCTGGTGCTGGTGTTTCTCAACATCGCCGGTTTCAGCCTGATCTTGCCGCTGCTGCCGTTTTACGGTTCGCTGTTCGGTGCATCCTCGTTCGGGGTGGCCTGCCTGTTTGCGGCCTATTCGTTGGGCAATGTGTTTGGCGAAATCTTCTGGGGCCGCCAGTCTGACCGCATCGGGCGCAAGCCGGTATTGATCGTGACCACATGTGCCGCAGCATTGACGTACGTGGCCTTTGCTTATGCGCCCAGCCTTGGCGTGGCCATTGCCATCCGTATCGTCAGCGGTTTTTTCAGCGGCACGCTTGGAGTGGTGCAGGGAGTCATTGCCGATATTACACCGCCGCAGGATCGGGCGCGCAGCATGGGCTATTTTGGTGCAGCATTTAATCTGGGTTTCGCCACAGGTCCGGCGATTGGCGGATTGCTGGCGATGCCGGAACTGGGCGCAGCTGGGTTCCATCCGCCGATTTTTGCTGCCGCTCTGCTAGCCGCAGGCGCATCGGCTTGGGCGTGGCTGGCTTTGCCTGAAACCCGGCCCTCCGACGGACAGGCCCGACCTGCGCCACGCTACCGTGAGGCATGGATATTTGTTGGCAGCAATTCGCTGTTGCTGCGGCTGTTCCTGATCGCGTTTTTCGGGATTGCTGCATTTTCGTCGATGGAGGCGATCTTCGGCCTTTGGACCGAGCGCAATTTTGCGTGGAGCGCACATGAGGTGGGGCTGACGTTCATCGCGGTTGGTGCAGCGGGTTTGTTTGTTCAGGCATTCCTGCTCGGCCCGCTGGTCAAACGCTTTGGCGAGGCATGGATCATTGTCGGCGGCTTGACCGTGCTGATCATCGCCATTTTGCTGCAGCCGATCATCAAGCTGCCGGTCGCGTCTGTGGTGCTGATGTCGCTGTTGATGATGGGGCATAGCCTTGCCTTCCCCAACGCGGGCGCGCTGGTTTCGCGCGGGACGCCGCCCGAACGGCAAGGTAGCGTGATGGGACTGTTGATGGCGTCCAACGCCTTGGCCCGAATTATTGCGCCGCCATTTTTCGGATGGACCTTCGGCCAGAATGCCGATGCGCCCTATTTTGTCTGCGCGGCCATGATCATGCTGATGCTGCCGGTTGCGCTGTCGGTGGTGCGAACGCGCCGGAGGGAGGCTTTGGCATGAACTCGATCAACCCCGCAGCATGGCGTGCATTTGCCGCAGCAATTGGCAAAGATCAGGTGATGATCACCGATGAAGATCGCAATGCCTATGCCGATCATTTCGCGGCGGACGAAGCCAAGCACGAACCCGCAGGCGCACTGGCCCCTGCCAGTGCCGAAGAAGTGCGCGAAATTGTGCGTATTGCCAACCAGTACCGTGTGCCATTGTGGCCGATCAGTCGGGGCAAGAACTTTGGTTATGGCGGATCTGCACCGGTAACGCGCGGCGCGGTGGTGCTCGATTTGTCGCGCATGAAAAAGATCGAGGTCGATGCCGCAACCGGAACCGTGCTGGTTGAGCCGGGCGTCGGGTTTTTCGACCTTTACGACCATCTGCAATCAAAGGGCATTGCGTTGTGGCTGTCGGTGCCGGGCAATAGCTGGGGCTCGGTTGCGGGCAACGCGCTTGACCGGGGGGTGGGCTATACGTCCTATGGCGATCATGCCTCGCGCATATGCGGGCTTGAAGTGGTCCTGCCCGATGGGGATCTGGTACGCACAGGCATGGGCGCGATGGACGGCTCACCCAACTGGACGCTGTATCGTAACGGCTTTGGTCCTGGTTGGGACACGATGTTTTGCCAATCCAACCTCGGCATCGTGACCAAACTTGGTCTGTGGTTGATGCCCGAACCAGAAGCGGTAGCGGGCTATGACTATGAATTTGATAAGCCCGATGACCTCGGCTGGGCCATCGATACACTGATGCCGCTGCGCCGCGATGGTTTGATCCAGCAATCACCCAGTATCGGCAACTGGCTGCGATCGGCGGCGGTGATGACCACGCGCGAACAGTGGACGACAGACAAGGGGCCGCTCGACGACAAAGTGGTGGCAGCGATCCGTGAGCGGTTCAAGATCGGCTGGTGGAGCGTTCAGGTGAGGTTCTACGGCCATCTCGACGTGGTCGAAGCGTCGATGCGGGTTCTCGACCGCGCCTTTGACAAGAAGCCGATCCAATCCAAAAAACCGGCGTTGTGGAAGCGCGGTGATCCGCCAGAAGGCTCGCCGGTCACCGGGGTTCCGGTCAGCTTCCCGCTGGCCAATGCCAACTGGCATGGCGGGCGCGGCGGGCATGTCGGTTATTCGCCAGTGCTGCCACCAAGCGGCGATATGGCGATGGATCAGTTCAAGCGAACTTATGCACTCTATCAAAGCTATGACATGGATTACCACGCCAGCTTTGCCATGGGCGAACGCAGCCTGACCAACGTCAACCAGATCCTCTACAACAAGGACGATCCTGCAATGATGGGCCGGGTGGATGGTATGTTCCGCGCGCTGGTGGCCGATGCCAGTGCGCATCGCTATGGCGAATACCGCACGCATATCGATTATATGGACCTCGTTGCCGATTGCTATGATTTCAACGGCCATGCGCTGCGCCGGCTGAATACGAGGGTGAAGGATGCACTCGATCCCAATGGCATTATCGCGCCGGGCAAAAGCGGCATCTGGCCCAAGGGGAAGCGGCCATGAAGCGTGCTAGCTTGATTGTCGCCGGGTTTGCTTTTTGCGCCGCTACGGTCGGCGCGCAAACGCCGCCTGCCAAAGATAGCGGCGCACAAGTGCTGAACCCCTTTCGCGGGGTGATGCAGGACCGTTCGTCGCAGTCGCCCGATGAGGCGCTGTTCGTCGAAAAGTGCAGTATGTGCCATCGGCAGATGGGGATGGGTACGGTCTTGCTGGCGCGGCGGATGGCGCCTGCAATTGCGCGGCTGGAACAGCGTAACGATCTGACAGCGGACTATGTCAAAATGGCCGCACGGCAGGGCATTGGCAATATGCCGCGCATCAGCCGGGGCGAGGTGAGCGATGTCCAGCTTGAGCGGATTGCTGCCTATCTGGCCAAGGGAAAAACGCAATGAAGGGGGCCCTGACGCGCCGATCTTTATTGGGGGTAGCCACCTCGGCAACAGCGTTCGCGGTGGGAGGCGGCATGCCCGTCATGGGGCAAGCAAAGGCAGTTGCTGCGCCCGTTGCCTTGCTCGACGCGCGGCTTGTGGCGATTGCGCCAGAGGGCAGTATCCTGCTGGGTGATCTGGTTCGGCAATGGCAGGCCGGCCTGGGTGAACGTGTGGCTGCCAGCGGTGCGATTGCGCTGGTACGATGGGATATGGCCTTGATGCTGCGCCAATTGGGCCGCGAAGCAAGGCTGTCGATCAAGGTCGCGCCGCGTGCGGACGGTCTGTTCGGCGTCGACCTTTCAGCGCGCGGCACGCTGCAATTATCACCTTCAAAACCCAAGGACGCATCATGCAACACAAAGTAGCTCTTCTTGGTGCCACCGGCTTTGTCGGCGGTCACATTCTGACCGAAGCCCTGTCTCGTCCGGAACTTGATATCACTGCGGTGGTGCGCAATCCGGCGGCGCTGGTAGCGCATGATCATCTTACTGCCACGGCAGGTGACGTGTTCGATGTGCCTGCGCTGACCGAAGCCTTGCGTGGCCATGATACGGTCATCCACGCCTTCCACCCCGGTCGCACGTCCAGCCCGGATGAAGTCTATGACCAGAGCGTTGCCGGTCATCAGGCCATTATTGATGCCACCCGCGCAGCGGGCGTTCCGCGCTTGGTCTGCGTTGGTGGCGCGGCCAGTCTGATGACGCCAGAGGGCAGGGAATACATTGATTCCTCGCATTGGGACAAAGAGTTCGACCCCTATCGCAATTCGATATTGGGCACGCGCGCGCTCTATTACATGCTCAAGGACATGACCGATCTCGACTGGGTGTTTCTGGCCCCGTCGGCATGGCTGCGGCCGGGCGAGCGCACCGGCGTTTTCCGCACCAGTGCGAACGACATGCTGTTTGCCGCCGATGGCACAAGCCGCATCTCGCTTGAAGATTATTCGATGGTGCTGATCGACGAGGTTGTGACGCCAGCGCATCACCGCGAACGCTTTACCGTGGGGTATTGATCATGAAAGCCATGCTGATTCACTTTGACATCACGCCGGGTAAACAGGCAGCTTTCGAAGCTGCGGCAACGCAGCATGTCCACAATATCCGAGAGCGCGATCCCAGCTATTCGTTGTATAACCTGACCCGTCAGCGCGATTGCGACACGCGCTATGTCTCGATGCAACTGTTCGAAAGCTGGGAAACGCAGCTTGCGCATCAGACCTATGATTACGTTTTGGAGATGATGCCCGCGATGAGCGCGTGCCTGTCAGGTCCGCCCACCGTCGAATGGCTGGAGGTCGTCGCCTGATGGCCCGATTTTCCGGCAAAGTGGTGCTGGTAACGGGCGCGGCAGGCGGTATCGGACTTGCTGCAGCACAAGCCTTTGCGGACGAAGGCGCGCAAGTCGTGCTGGCCGACCGCAACATTGCCTTGGCCGAACAGGGCGCTCAGGCAATTGTGGACGGTGGAGGCATCGCCAGTGCGGTGTTTGTCGATATATCCGATCCGGCGTCGTGTCAGTCTATGGTCGACCACGCGCTCGCGATTTACGGCGCTTTGCATGTCGCGTTCAACAACGCCGGGATGCCATCGGCCATTGGTGGCGCGTTCGAAGATTTCTCGGTCGAGAACTGGGATACTTTGCTCGCCACCAATCTCAGCGGTGTGTTCTATGCGATGAAGGCGCAAGTTCCCGCGCTCAAGGCTTCTGGCGGCACCGCAATTGTCAACACCGCTTCCATCGCCGCGTTGATCGCAGCACCGGGCATGGCCGCCTATGTCGCCAGCAAACATGGCGTTGCCGGGCTGACCAAGGCGGCGGCGCTAGATTTGATCGGTCATGGCATCCGGGTGAACGCGATCTGTCCGGGCTTTGTCGATACACCGATGCTGGCAGGGGCATTGGCGCAGCCCGGCGCGCGTGAGGCGATGAACGCCCAAGCGCCCATCGGCCGCATCGCTTCGCCACAAGAGGTTGCGCAAACCGCACTGTTCCTCTGCTCTGACGCGGCCAGCTACATGGTTGGCGCCTTGCTAAGCGTGGACGGCGGCGTGACGGTACAGTGAGGATAACGGATATGGAAAAGATCGTCATCAGCGGTGCCTCGGGCGATTTGGGGCGACGGATCACCGCCATCCTGCTCGACCAGATCGCGCCTGCCAATCTGGCACTCGTCACCCGGACGCCTGAGAAGCTGGCCGAAAGGGCGCAACTCGGTGTGGCTGTCCACGCTGGGGATTACAACGATCCGGCAGCGTTGGAAGCCGCTTATGCGGGAAGTGACGTGCTAATGCTGATCAGCGGTTTGGCGGTGACCAAGCGCGTGCCGGAGCACCGCAATGCAATCAATGCTGCCAGAAAGGCAGGCATCAAGCATATTGTCTATACATCGGTCGCGGGCATTCATCCCCGCAATCCCACACTGTCGGCCACCGATCATATCGTGACTGAGGGCGACTTGCGCGATTCAGGGTTGGGCTACACCATCCTGCGCAACGCAACTTATGCCGAGGTTTTCCCCACCATTGCCTCGCAGCCAGCCCTGCGCACTGGCAAATGGATTCAGGCGGCGGGTGAGGGGCTGATGGCGCCTGTGTCAAAGCGCGACATCGCCTTGTGCGCCGCCACCTGCCTGATGCACCCGGACCTGCACAATGGGGCGACATATGAGATCAGCGGGACCGAGTTGTTCGGCTTTCGCGACATCGCTGCGATTACGTCGGAAGTCTACAATGTGCCGATCGAATACGTGCCGGTGACGACCGAAGAGCGTTATGCCCAATTCGACGCAATGGGCGTGCCGCGCACGTATTCGGAAAGCATGGACGCGCACCCCGATACGCATTTGTGGGCCAGTGATGAAATGGTGACGGCGGATATTGCTTGGAGCATGGGTTTTCACGCGATCCTCTCGCACCATGTCAAATTCATCACGGGCAAAGACCCCTATACGCTTCGCGAAGTTTTCGAGTTCTGCAAAGGCCGCAGCTATGACGATTGCTGAGCCGAAGCGCACAAGTGGGCGTCCCGCTCTCGACCTGACGACCTTGGCCACAACCGGGTATCCGTTGGTGCTGCCCGGAGCGCACGATGCTTTGAGCGCGCGCATGATCGAGGCTGCGGGGTTCACCGCATATGGTGTGGGCGGCTCTGCCTTGGCGGCGGTGCAACTGGCTTTGCCGGATGCTGGCTTGCAAAGCTTTGGAGAATACCGCGATGCGGTTGGCCGGATCATGGAAGGCTCGCAACTGCCGGTCATGGTCGATGGCGAAAACGGCTTTGGCGATGCCAAGGCGGTGACCCGCACCGTGCGTAGCTTCGAAAAGCTTGGCGTTGCAGCGATTGCTTTTGAAGACCTTGTGCTGCCGCCCCGGCTGGACCGGCCGCCCGCCGTTTCAACCCGAGAGGAAATACAGGGCAAATTGCGGGCCGCGCTTGCCGCTCGCAGCAGCGACGATTTCCTGATCGTGGGCCGTAGCGATGCAGCATATGCCGTCGATCTGGCCGAGGCCATTGCGCGGGCGGTATCCTATCAAGACATTGGCGTGGATGCGATCATCGTGCCCGGTCTTGCCAATGCTGACGCATTTAAACGACTGCGCGATGCCGTTAGCGTTCCCATCATGGCGGTTGTCGTGCCCGGCACGCCGTGGTTTGCGCCGTCATTGGAAGAACTTGCGCAGATCGGAATTGAAGTTGCCATTTATCCAGCCGCCATCCTGTGGCGCGTGGTCTTGGCAATCCAGCAGGGGTTGGACGCCATCCGCCAAGATAGCGGCGCACCGCCTGCTGATTTCGATCCAAGGATTATCGGCCAGTACCTGAAAACCGCAGAGTGGACAGAAGTGGATCGCCATTTTGCCGGTTGATTGCGCAAGGAACGCCCTGTGAACCCGGACTATATCGTGATCGGCGCAGGGTCTGCAGGCTGCGTCCTTGCCAATCGGCTGAGTGGGGCAGGTGGCGGTAAGGTCCTGCTACTGGAAGCAGGGGGCACTACCCGCAGTATCTTGTACCGGATGCCTTTGGCTGCAACGAAACTCTGGTTCAACCCGAAGACCAGTTGGGGCCTGTGGAGCGAACCCGAGCCGGGTCTGGACGGACGCAAGATACCTGTCCCGCGTGGCAAAGGGCTGGGTGGCAGTTCTGCGATAAACGGCACGATCTATAATCGCGGCAGCCCGCACGATTACAATCAATGGCGGGACCTCGGCCTTGAATGCTGGGACTATGCCGCTTTGCTGCCCTATTTCAGGCGTATCGAAAACCATTGGCGCGGGGCTGACGCCGTCCATGGCGACAGCGGCGAAGTGGCCGTTTCCCCGGCGAGCAACCGGAGTCCTTTCACCCCGGCCTTTCTGGAAACCGCCCGGCAAATGGGGTGGGCAGTGACGGACGATTTCCTGACGAATGATGGCGAAGGCATTGGCCTGTCCGATCTGAACGTGGATCGTCGCGGCCGCCGTGTCAGCGCTGCCGATGCATTCCTGCGGCCGATTTCAAGCCGCCCGAGCTTGACGATTGAAATGTTCGCGCAGGTGCAAAAGATCATTATCGAAAACGGCTGCGCGACCGGCGTGGAATATCTTCACAACGGAAAGCGCAAGCGCGTCCGCGCCAGTCGCGAGGTGATCGTCGCGGCAGGGGCAATTGCATCACCCCAGATCCTGCTGCTGTCGGGCGTCGGCCCGGCCGATGAACTGGCGGCCATCGGGATCGAACCGGTGATCGATCTTCCGGGCGTTGGCCGTAATCTCAATGACCAGCCCGGGGGCAGTTTTGAATTCACGGTGAAGCAACCGCTTAGTTTTGTCCGCAATCTGCGCGCCGACCGGTTCGCTCTGTCTTTGGCGCAATGGGCACTTGGGCTTGGTGGCATTGCTGCGGGGCCGCCGATTGTGGCGACGGGGTCGGTCAGGACCAATGTATCGGATCGCTCGCCAGACCTTCGCTTGAACCTTGCCGCTGCGACAATGCTTTCAAAAGTCTGGTATCCCGGCATCTCCAAACCCGGCCCGCACAAGCTGATGATGAGCTTCGGCCTTGCGCATCCGGAAAGCAGGGGCTGCATCACGCTGGCATCGGCCGATCCCGCCGTGCCGCCGCGCATACGTTATAACCTCCTCACGGCGCCAAATGACATGGCGCGGATGAAAGCCTTTTACCGTTTACTCACTGGCATGATCAGGCAGCCTCCCTTCGCCGATATAGCCGGCGAAATCACGCGTCCCGCCGCGCCTCTTGATGATGACGCGGCGCTGGAAAGGTATCTGAAATCGGTGGCGGGCACGACATCTCACCCGATGGGTTCATGCAGGATGGGGATCGACGCAGCCGCGGTGGTTAATGCCGAATGCAAGGTGCATGGTATCGAAAACCTGCGTGTGGTCGATGCCTCGATCTTCCCGACCCAGATTTCGGGCAATCCCCATGCGGCGATCATGGCGGTGGGTGACAAGGTTTCCGATATGATCCTTGGGCGCGCAGCTTTATAATGAGCGACATTGCCTTAAATCGCGAGCCGGTGGATAGGGCGCCGATGGAGAAAAAGCCGACGATAGATACTGCTGCCATTCGCGAGGCAGGCCTTGCCATCCTTCAGGCCGAAGGTTTCGAAACCCTGAGCCTGCGAAAGATTGCCGATGCGTTCGGGGTCCAAACACCGGCCCTGTACTGGTATGTCAAAAACCGGGCGGAACTTTATGGCCTCATGGCCGAAGCCTTGCTGCGTGAAGTTCTGGCCGAGGTCGACTTCACGTTGCAAGGCCGCGAATGGCTGATCGATCTTGGCAGGGCGCTGCGCCGAAGCCACTTGCACAGGCGTGATTCCGCGCGTCTGATCGCCTATGTAGCGCCGACCGAGGCAATGACAAACGAACTGGCTGAACGGATCGATGCCCACCTGATGGCCGGGGGTATGACAGCGGCAGAGGCAAGACTGGCCCAATCGACGATCAATTCCTTTACCCTTGGCTGGTCTTTGTTCGAGGGCAATCGGCAACTGGACACGCTTATGGTCGGCAGCGCAGACCCCGAACGAGCATTCGATACCGCGCTCAATGCGGTGGCGCACGGACTGTCAAATATCAGAATGGCCTAGGTCCTGACACTAGTCACTACAGGAAATTGTTCGGCCAGATCATCGTCCGCCACATATGCGCAACGGGTGATCCATCAAAGCCCAGTCCTTCGTCGGGTTCGCGGAAATGGCGTCCGATGATGTCCACGAAGATTTCAGGATTGACCGGCGGCAGATCGTCAAAGAAGTAGATATCGTACTTGGTCACCAGCCGCGCTGACATATACCAACGATGATTGCGGGCAAATTGCGCGTCCTGGCGGATGTATTCGGGCGGCTGGTAATCCGGACCGAAGAAGAGGTCGTAGGTTTCGGGATAGGCATAATCTGCATCAGCATCCGCGAAATAACGCAAGCACTGATGGTATTTGACCGCGAATGCGATTTCTTCGTCAACATAGGGTGCAATCATCTGTGCGCCCCAATATCCGTGATCCGAGCGGATCAGGCAACCGTTGGACAAATCGTGGAGCAGAACCGCCAGAACGATCTTTTCGTCCATGCCACCTGCCAGCGCCCGCTCTGCACTGGTCAGCAAGTGCCGGATCGTGATGTCGTTGAAGCGATAGTGGAAAAAGTCGAGAAGGCGCGGTTTTTCAGGCATTCTGGGCAGCGCCGGGTTGTCGCCCATCATGAACACAGTTTTGGGGTTCAGGCGCCTTAGCATTTCTGGTTCAGGGTCGACTTCGCCTCGCCCGATCCGGCCCACCGGCGCACTTAGCATCATCCTTTCGCGGCCCGCCTGCGGCCATGGTTTTTCGTCACGCATCTTGGGATACTCCTGTGGCAAAGCGGCGGGCAATGGCAGAACAGACCATCAACTGCATTTGGTGGAAGATCATGATCGGCAGCAAAATCAAGCCAAGGTCGGGGCCGCTGAACATGACCCGCGCCATTGGCACCCCTTGCACAAGCGATTTCTTGGTGCCGCAAAACACAATGGCTATGCGGTCTTCGCGGTTGAAACCAAGTGCGCGGGCCAAGCCGTAAGTGAACGATAGTGCTAGCGTCAGGATGATTGCGCACAGCACTCCCAGCTTGAGCAAGTCGCCGGGCGGGAGCCGGTTCCAGATGCCTTCCAGCACGGCCGCCGAAAACGCAGCATAAACCGCAACCAGGATCGTACCGCGATCGGTGATCGTGATCAGCGCTTTGTGCCGTGTTACCCAATCCGCAATCCACGGTCGCGCGAGATGTCCGGTGATGAACGGGACAAAGATTTCAAGAGCAATCTTGCCGACCGCTGACGGGGAAATGTGGCTGCCGTTCACATCGGCCAAAAGGCTGAATATGGCAGGCGCAAGGAAAATGCCGAGAAGCTGTGATGCCGATGCTGCGGCCACCGCAGCAGCGATGTTGCCACGCGCGATCGAGGTCAGCGCAATCGAGGACTGAACTGTCGATGGCAGGGCCGCAAGAAAGAATACACCAGTCCACAAAGTTGGCGAAAATGCGCCCGCCAGCGCCTTTGACAAGGCCAGCGCCAACAATGGAAACATCACGAAGGTGCTCGACAGAATAATCAGATGCAATCGCCAGTGCGCAATCCCCTCGACAATCGAGGCGCGCGACAGTTTGGCCCCTACGAAGAAGAATAGCATCACGACCATTGCGACCGAGAGCGCAGCCACCCCTTGCGCGGCAAGGCCTGTTGCAGGCAGGACCGTTGCCAGCACAAGCGCGGTTACTAGCCCAAGGATAAACGGATCGGGCAAAAGCCAACGCAGCATGAAGAACTCCGGATACAATCGAAGTAGGATTTATCAGGAACCTCGGGGCATTTCTGACCTTTTATGACGCCATAATCGTTATATATGGTCATATGGTGACGTAATATGGCGCGTTGAGCAGTAATAATTCCGCCAGCATGTTCGTCATGGCTGCGGGGGACCTAGCAAAGCATAAACCATGGTGTGGTGCCGCTGATTTTATCGAAGGTCGTGCCACGGTTCACCATCACAGCGCTCAATGCAGCTATCTTTCGGCGATTTGCTACGTCATCAGACAGTCTGACGCTTGCATCAAGGCCAAATTGGCGGACGATTGCCAAACGTCAGATCGTGACCACAGATACTCACGGCCGGCAGAGGGACCTCCCGACAATGGTTGATGTCAGACGACCCATTTTTGAAAGCCAACCCTTCGCTTTTCGTTCAGTTATTCTATATGTGCCGTCATCACGTGACCAATTTTGATTCATATGGGGCGCTTTATGACCTTTTCAAATTCGGACAAAAAGATCCTAAATATACTTCAGGCTGACGGTCGGATGCCGAATGTTGCTCTTGCAGATCAGATCGGCATGTCGCCTAGCCCATGTTTGCGGCGCCTGAAGCAACTGGAAGATAGCGGCGTCATTGCCCGCTATGCAGCGATTCTCGACAGGGAAAAACTGGGCCTTGGCATCATGGCATTTGTCGAGGTCAAGGTTCCCCAAATAGCAGAAACGTCAATTGTCGATTTGTTCAAAGTTGCTGTGAGGCGGGAGCCATCGATCATCGGGTGCTATATCACGGCGGGACAGTTTGATTTTCTGCTGACTGTGGTGGCAAAGGACATGACTGCCTATTCCGCGCTGGCTCAGAACGTTTTGCTGCGGTTGCCGGGAGTGCAGGATATGCGGTCCAGCTTTGTGCTGGAAGCGATCAAGGACACCACCACTCTACCGATTTCGTAAAGGCATTTTATTTGGGGTCACTTCTGGAAAGTTGGCAGGATATTTTCTGAAATATATGCCCCGTATGAGGTATTTCGGGGTGGATTTAGGTTGGAAATGACCGAAATCGTATGTTATACATCATAACTAGAGCACAAAGGGCCGCGGCACCGAAAAAGTGTTCGAAAAACAGGAGGGAGTGGACATGACAAGCTACAGATCGAGGAATTTCACGCGCGCTGCATTGTGCGCAGGTCTTTCGGGTATTGCACTTTCGTCATCGGCATTCGCGCAAAATGCTGCGCAGCAAACTGCGATGGAACCATCTTCGGGTGTCGCCGAAATCGTCGTGACAGCCCAATTTCGCGAGCAGAAGCTGCAGGACACACCGATCGCGATTACCGCGGTTGATGCAGAGATGCTTGAGTCGCGCAGTCAGTCGAGCCTGACTGAAGTTGCCAACCAGGCCCCCAGCGTGGTCTTGCGTCCGACGACCGCAGCATTTGGCCCGTCTATTTCCGCGTCGATCCGTGGCATGGGCCAGATCGATTTCAACCCCGCGCTTGAGCCTGGTGTCGGCCTCTACATCGACGACGTTTATTATCCACGCCTGACTGGCGCGAACTTCGATTTGCTCGACGTTGAGCGCATCGAAGTGCTGCGCGGGCCGCAGGGCACACTGACTGGCCGCAATTCCGAAGGTGGCGCGATCAGGTTTATCTCGCGCCGTCCAACTGGTGAAGGTGGCGGCTATGTTTCGGCGACTTACGGCAGCCGTAGTCGCATCAATCTGCGCGCCAGTGCGGACTTCAAGCTTGCTGAGGGTTTGTTTGGCCGCTTGTCGGGGACGTTCGCGGATCAGGAAGGCTATGTCAAAAACATAGACTACGGCTGCGCCAATCCTACGAGTGGCGTTCCAACGCGCGCTGGCGGTGCGGATTGCGTCGTCAACAAGCAGGGTGATGTCGGCTACAAGGCGCTTCGCGGCATCTTGCGCTACAACCCGTCGGATGCCGTCGATGTCATGGTTAGTGGTGACTACATCCGTGATAGTCGCTTCAATTCTGCTGAAGTGTTGCTCTATGGAGAAAACAGCAACCCCAATGTGCAGACCAGCAACGGTGTGCCTTATGACTCGCGCTTCATTTGCGGCACATTCTGCAACTATGCGACCACTGGTTCAACCGCTGGAGCGTTTGTTGCCGGTGCTATTCCACCGTTGCAGGGCCTTCCTTTGCCGGCAGTCAACAGTGACGGTCGGACCGAATATACCGGTTGGGGGGTTGCCGCCAACGCCGATTTCAAGCTGAGCGACGACATTCAGCTCCAGTCGATCACCGCTTATCGTGCATTCGATACATCGTTCAGTTCCGACACGGATCTGTCTCCTGCCAACGTTGGCTTTGGCATCAGCGAACTCGATAGCTGGTTCGTCAGCCAGGAACTGCGTCTCAATGCAAAGCTCGGCACGATCGCCGACTTGACTGTGGGTGGTTACATCTCTGACGAAAAAACGACATATTATACCTTGCAGGACATTCGCTATGTCGCGATTGCTCTGCCAACCGGTCCGCTGCCGCTGTTCCCGCTGCAGTTTATCGGCAACGATCCGGTCCGTTCAAAGTCCAAGGCTGCGTTTGCAACGGCGATCATTCATCCCACCGATGCGATGACGCTAACGCTTGGTGGCCGTTATACGCATGAATCCAAGGACTATACGTTTTTCCGGTACAATCTGGATGGCACGACGATCAACGCGTTCCTTGATCCGGTTGGGGCAGCCAACGGCATTGGTTATTCCGGTCCCAACGGAACGGCGCTATCTGGCCGCACCGGCAGCTATTCGGGCAACAGGTTCGATTATCGCGCCAGCTTGGATTACCGCTTCTCGCCCGAAATCCTGGCCTATGGCACGGTATCGACCGGATTTAAGGGTGGTGGTATTGCACCGCGTCCGTTCAATGCTGCACAAGCAGTGCCATTCGGTCCGGAAAAGCTTACAGCGTTTGAACTTGGCCTGAAAACCGATCTTTTTGATCGCAAGGTCCGCTTCAACGTTTCGGCCTATTTCAACAAGTTCAAGGATGCACAGCTAACCCTGCTGTCGTGCCCACAGTTCGGCGGCCCCGGTCCGTGTGCGGTGCCCCAGAACGCAGGCGATGCCGATGTAAAGGGCATTGAGTTCGAACTCTATATTCGCCCCATCGAAGGATTACAGATCGATGCTTCGGCTTCGTTTCTTGACTGGAACTGGAAGTGTGTTGTTCCGGCGGTTGTCAATCCGTTGGGAGCAACATCGGGTTGTTCGTCTGATCCGGCGCTCGTAAGCCAATTGGTGGCGCCGCCGCGTGGTGTATCGAAATCCCAGTGGAGCATTGGTGCGCAATATGAAGCGCAGCTTGGTTCGGCAGGTTCGATCACGCCGCGCATTGACGTTTCGCGTCAGGGCGCAATTGCCGGCACGGCAACGGTTCCTGCCGCTGGTTCGCCATCGGCACTGTTCTCCACCGCCGAAGCGTATACTCTGGCCAATGCCCGCCTGACTTGGCGCAATGCGGACAGGGATGTCGACATTTCGCTAGAAGTCACCAACCTGTTCAACGAATACTACTTCCTGTCGAAGTTCGATCTGTCGGGCGCCGGTGCCGGTGTAGTTTCAGGCCTGCCTGGAAGGCCGCGTGAGTGGGCGGTCTCGGTCAAGAAGAAGTTCTGACATGGAGGGCGGGGGCGCAGCCGCGCTCCCGCCCGACTTTTTCCGGAATGCACTTGATATGGCGTCAACAAACGAATGGACGAACGCACAAACGACCGGATTTAAAGACCACCTTGTGCTGCAACTGAGCAACGCCGGTTCATCCCTGACAGCACGTTTGCAAAAACAACTTGCTGCCCACCGGATTACTCCGCGTGAGGCGATCTTGCTTTGGCTGATCGATACGGATCCCGGGTCAACACAATCGGAAATTGCTGCCTTGCTTGGCATCACGCCTGCAACGATAAGCCAGTGCGCAAGGCGGCTTATCGCACTGCGCTGGATTGAACCGGTATTCGCCTCGGATGACAAACGTCGCCGGGGCATTCACCTCACTGCGACCGGATCTGAGGTCTTGCGCAAAGCCCGCGCCGTGATTGATGCCCATGAAGCTGTTGTCCGGGACCTGCTTGGAGCAAGTTCAAGCAGATTGATGCTGGACGGATTGGCTTGCCTGCGCTGAAAACCTAACAGAGGTTTCCGGAAACAGACGGCGTTGGCTGTACCAATCGGGCTGCAGGGCGCTGGGTACCGGGGGCAAGCCGCCCAGGGATTTTGTCGCGAGAAGCCGATCCCTTTGACCGGCGCGCCGTTCCCGCTTCTGATCGATAGTGATTGGCAAGGTATTCTGCAGCGAGGCGCAACTGCCGATCAAAAGCTGCGGTTTCATTCGTCAGCAAAACGACTTGGGGGGCGGGCAAGGCAAACGCCAGATCGAGCATGATCAAACGATGCGCAATCGTATCTGCCCGCCCGCTTTCGGCGAACATGCAGGCAAAGCTTCGTGAATGGCTGACGGACGCGAGGATTTCGCTGTAATCGTCGGTTTCGATCGCATGCCGCAGTTCACCAAGGCCGCAGGTTTTGAGCGAAGCATCCGTCACGTGACGCAACGGATGCGCAACGCTCAGCGTTGAAATGGGAAAATCGGCAAGGTCGACCGCTAAAACCCCGCGCTTGCCAGCCAGTGGATGCGATTGCGAAACGAACACCGCCAGCGGTTCGTCGATGATGATTTCCTTACGCACAGGTCCGTCAAGGTTTTCGCCGTCTGCGCAATCGGTAATCGTGATGGCGATGTCGAAAACACCGTTTGCGACCATAGTGGTGATCGCTTCAGCTTCCCTGTCACAAATATCCGTCGTAATCGAACGGTCGGGGTAGCGTTTGCGCAGTTCGGCCACACGGCCAAGCAAATTGCGACTGACAAAGGGAGCAAGACCAATGCGCCAGTTGGGCCTTGTCGAAAGCGGAAGCAAATCCGCCTCAAGATGGTTGACGGCGGCGATCACGGCCCGCGCACGTTCTGCTGCCAGTTCGCCGGCAGGCGTCAGCAAAGGCGGTCCGCCACGGCGGCGGTGGAAAAGCGATACGCGCAGGCGATCTTCCAAAGCGCGAATATGTTCGCCAACCGCCACCGGTGAAAGGCCCAGCGATGCGGCGGCCTTGCGAAAGCTGCTCTGCTCGATGACAAGCAGAAGTATTTCCAGCTGGCGCAAGGTAATGTGGCACTGCACCCGGTTCATCCCCAATCGCGTTGGCCCGCTACACATGCAGACAAATCACTTCAGGAGACTAAACCTAACCAACGCTTGAAGCAATGCACGCGGGCGTTCCGCTCAGACTGTCCAGTGCACCGACACCAACCGTGCATCAGGTCTGATCGCCAGACTTTCTGGCAAGCCGAGCGCCGGGAAGGGCTGATCGTCCAGCTTCACCCCTTGATCGAAACGCACATATTCCCCCAGCAGCGCGGCATTGGCCGGGGAAAGCAGCGCCAATAGGCGGTTGCCCACCGGGCGTCGGGCCTGATCGGGGGTTAGAAATGCACCGTTTGCTATCCTCAGCGTCCCAGTAACGCCTGGAACACCCCTGATCATGCCCACTTCAACAATGTCGAAATTTGCGAGCGCAGGCCATGCCAGTGCTGCGCCGGGCAGCAATACGACAGTGCTGGCAGCAGCGCTCGTGAGTATAAATTCGCGGCGTCTGATCATGGCGCAGTCTTCACAGGCGTGGTCTTTAAAGGCGTGTGTTGCCGTCCGATCCATCGTGCCAGCGCCCGCAAATCAGCATCGCTGATCTCGCTCGCGTGGAAAACGGGCATTCCCGGCGCGCCGTGCCGCGCGGCGGTGATCACAGTCTCTTCGGGCAGGCCGATCCCCCGCAATTCCGGCGCGCCCGGCACGCTGCCGTGACAATAGCCGCAAGTTGCGCGCCAGATGGCTTCCGGTTTCGTAGCTGTTGGCTTTTGGGCGCACACGGGTGTAGCCACAACCAAGGCCGCAGCAACGATCAGCGACGACCTCTTCATACCCGAATTCCCGATTTGCCGGGAGCGATGATCCCGCTAGGATCGAGCGCCCGCTTTATCCGGCGATTGATGTCGAGATTGGCCTGTCCGTGAAGGCTTGCCACCTGATCCATGAAGCCGACTGACGTGCGATACATGCCGAAACCTGCCTTGGCCATTGCGTCCACCATTTCAGTATAGCAGGCCCTGACGCGTGCCATCTGCGCCTTGTCTGCCCGATCATAGATCAACGGCATTACGTTGAGTGCCGCCCGTTCACCAAATGCAGTGCCGACCATGAAATCGACACCGTGGCGATCAGTGATGGACTGCGCCAATCTCAGCTGACGTTGCATGTCTGCACCCCGCATCGGCGCTACAGGCGCACACCAAGTAAGCCCGACGCCGCCGATCCAATTGAACAGCGCAAAGGATTTTAGCGTCAATTCATTGATCTGCTGCTCATCCTTGGCATCTGGTATCAGGGTTGCTCCTGCAGCTTCCAACCGCGCCTTTGCTTCTTTCCAATCAGATTCAACCCGATCCGGCCGACCGTAGAGCGTGAACACATAATTCCACGCACCAAGGCCCATCTTCTTTAATTCCGCAATGGCCAGTTCCTGCGGGATCGCGCCCGACCCATCATAGACATCGGCCTTGCGCCGTGTTGCGGCCAGAAATATGCCGGCATTGCCCAGCACGCCCTCAGTCTGGATTGTGCCATCCAACCGCAACCCGCGCACCACGTCGGTCAGCCGGACGATATCCGACGGATCAGGCCAGTGTGCGATCACCGTCTTGTGCGCTTTCGGGGCAGGCATCAGCCAAAGGCCCATCTTGGTTACGATGCCAAAGTTGGACTGGGTGAAAATGCCATCCAGCGTCGGACCATAACCATAGCGGAACGCTTGCCAACTGGTAGTATCTGTCACCCCGCCAAGCCCTGTGCGAAACAGCGTTCCATCCGATAGCAGCACCTCGAAGCCGCAGCTATGTGCGAAATGATCGCCATAGGGCGTCACGCCGTGCCCGCGTTCCAGCGTATTGCCAATGGGCGAAACGATCGGGCCTGGGCCTGGAAAATCGAGCCAGAAATTATGCCCGGTGGCCTGAATAAAATCCTGCAACTGGTGATAAGTGACGCCAGGTTCGACCACGACGGTGCCAAGGTCCGGATCAAAGTCGGTGATGCGGTTCATCCGCCGCATGTCCAGTACAACCGTGCCGCGATCCGCTACGGACGATGACCCGTAGCCTATGTTGCGCCCGGTCGATGTGGGCCATAAGGGTACACGCATTCGGTTCGCGATGGCAACGACAGCCTTCACTTCTTCGATTGATGATGGGCAAACGGCTGCAGACGGCATGTGGTCGTCATCATCAAACGGCATGGCAACGTGGCCATAGGGAGTGACATCCGCGACCGAAAATTTGACCCATTCGGCCCCTACAGCGGCTTCGCAAGACTTCAGAAAGCTTCTGAAATCAGCCGGGGACGTACTTGGCGGTAGTAAAATGTCAGCCATGCTCTCCAGCCATTTTTGTTTTGGAATTGACGTGTGTTGTCAAATTCCGACCCGATCCTGTCAATCATCGTCATTGATCATCCGCAAGGTCCGGCACGCAAGTGGCAAAGGCAGGTTAACACCTGCGACCACGACGCCGAACATTTTTGTGCAGCGAAGTTGTGTCTAAAATATTGGAATATTTAGGTTATTTTACTTCCTCAAAAGACGGATTGCCGTCATTATTGCTGTCATGCTTGTCACAAGTGGAAAGGTAAAACCTTCCACCTGATCGGTCGTTTCCACATTCTTCGCAGGGGCATTGCTGCCCTATCTTCCAAACATCGGAATGATGAAGATGGTGCCCATACCTGGGATGCCG
Organism: Novosphingobium sp. 32-60-15; assembly: GCF_002280675.1. Classification (GTDB taxonomy): domain Bacteria; phylum Pseudomonadota; class Alphaproteobacteria; order Sphingomonadales; family Sphingomonadaceae; genus Novosphingobium. Next base: position 48,677 of record NZ_NCEN01000005.1, read on the forward strand.
TCCGCACCGACGGGACGAGGATAGATCTGACATGAGCATTACCGGCGGTGAATCCTTCCATAGCGACACCCTCGGCATGCCGTGGGCGCAGAACTGGTCCGGCAATCCGGCCATCGAACTTAAGCTGCTGATGTCCGACATAGAAGGCGGCCGCTATGCGGTGCGCATGCGGTTCCGTCCGGGCTTGCAGATCGTGCCGCACAAGCACACAGGTGAAGTCCACGCCTATACTTTCAGTGGTAAGTGGACCTACCTTGAATATCCTGACAGCCTGGACAATGTCGCCGGGTCCTATCTGTTTGAACCGCCAGGCACGGTCCACACGCTGAAAATTGCCGACGACGCGGAAGATTGGACCGAGATTCTGTTCATCCTGTATGGTGCCATGATCCACCTTGATGAAGCGGGCACGGTCATCGGCATTACCGATGCAGGCAGTGTGATCGACGAATATGCGCAGCGCCTTGCCGAGCAAGGCGATCCGGTTCCAGCCTCGCTGCCACTAGGTGGGCGGATGGCCTATCGTCCGTTGATTTCCGCGCAGGGAGCAGGACAGTGAACAACCGCATCGACGCGCTGGAACGCCGTCTTGCCGCGCAGGAGGAACGCATCGCGCATCTGACGGCGGCTATGACCCATCAAGAGGACCGTGAGGCGATCGAGCGGCTGCAATATTCCTATGGCTACTTCATGGACAATCGCATGTTCGATGAAATGGTCGATCTGTTTTGCGACGATGCTCCGTGGATGGAAATCGGGCAGCGTGGGCGCTATTTTGGCAAGACTCGTATTCATTCGTTCCTGCTGGACGTGCTGGGGGATGGCCGCTGGGGCCTGCTGCGGGACGAGGTGATCAACCACGTCCAGATGCAGCCATTGGTCACTATCGCGCAGGATGGAAAGACCGCGCGATCACGCGCCCGCGCGCAGGTGCAGGGCAACTCGCCGCCCACGACCGAATTCTTCCTGCTGGCTGAAGCCATTTATGAAAATGAATACGTCCGAGAAAACGGGGTGTGGAAGATAAAAGGGCTGGGCGTTGCAATGACGTATTACACCCTGCTTCTGCGTGAAAAGATATGGTTTCATTCCGCGCCACCCAGCGAAGCGTTCCCGCCCGATCTGCCGAGCCTGCCCGATGATCCTGGCTTGGGCCGCCAGTTTGCGCCGTGGCATTTCACTCACCCGGTCAAGGGTTATGCACTGCGCATACCCGCTTCTGCCAATGTGGGAGCCGTAAAATGACCCGTTACGCCATCACTGGTGCGTCCGGGCCTTTCGGCCGGGGCGTTGTGGGCCACCTTTTGGCGCAAGGCGTTCCGGCCGCCGACCTGATCCTGCTGAGTCGCAGCCCCGATAAGCTGGCCTCATTCGCTGCTGCCGGGGCGCAGGTCCGCCAAGGCGATTTTGACGACTACGAGAGCATGAGCAACGGCTTGCGCGGTGCAGACCGGATGCTGATGATCAGCGCGCTGAAAGTCGGCTTCCGCATCCCGCAGCACACCCGCGCGATCGAGGCTGCGCGCGCAGCCGGTGTAGGCCATGTCGTCTACACATCATATATCGGCAAGGAACCAGACAACCCCTCGCTTGCAGTAGTCGATCATCGCGGCACCGAGGAAGCGCTACGCCAATCCGGGCTGGTGTGGACATCGCTACGCAATGCCCAATATGCCGATGCGCTGGTTGAAGCGGCACCGCGCGTGCCGTTGCGCACAGGGGAATGGCAGGGCGCCACGCGTGAAGGCCGCATGCCCGTGGTAACGCGCGACGATTGTATCCGCAGCGCCGCTTTTGCTCTGCTCGCGCCCGATACGGCCAACCGCACATACAACATCACTGGCCCGGAGTGCCTGACGTACCAGGCCATTTCGCAGATCATTGCCGAAGTAGCGGACTTCCCGATCCGATGGATCGATGTGACGCCCGAAGAACGTTATGCATTCTTTGATGCCATGGGCGTCCCGAGAGAGGCCGTTCCGGATCACAGTGTCGATGCAATTCCATGGTCGAGCGACGATATCGTATCGATGGAAGTGGGTATACGCGATGGCTGGTTTGATATCGAATCTCGCGATGTGGAACTTTTGACCGGCAGGTCCGCGCAATCGTTTCGCGATTTTGCCTTGAGCCGTCAGACTGATTTGCGTGCGCTCGTGGCCGAAGGGGCGGGGCGCTGACATGGCCCGCTTCGATGCAGATATCATCATTGTCGGTGGCGGGTCGGCGGGATGCGCTTTGGCTGGGCGACTGGCCGATGCGGGCGTAGATACGCTGTTGATCGAGGCGGGCAAGCCCGATACCGATCTGCGCACGCTGGTGCCCGCGCTTACCGTCGCTGTCGTCAACAATCCTGACTATGACCGGGGCGTCACCGCCGAACCCGATGATACCATCGGCGGACGGCAGGACATCTGGCCCGCAGCCCGGCGGCTGGGCGGCGGCAGCGCCATCAACGGCATGATCTATGTGCGTGGGCATCGCCGCGATTATGATCGCTGGGCAGACCTTGGCGCTACAGGCTGGTCTTATGATGATGTGCTGCCCTATTTCCGGCGGATGGAAACCAATAGCCGGGGCGGCGATGCCTGGCGTGGTGATTCCGGTCCGATTTCGGTTAGCGACAACCGCGTAAACTATCCGGTGATCGGCCAGTTTGTCGATGCGGCAGCGGCTTTCGGTATCCCGCGCAACCGCGATCATAATGGCGAAAAGTCCGGCGAAGGCACCGATTTTTCGCAAGCCACGCAACGTGGCGGGCTGCGCTGCAGCGCAGCGCGCGGGTATTTGCGCGGCAAGCTTGGCCGATCCACCCGACGCGTTATGACCGAGACCGAAGTCTTGCGCGTGGTGATCGAACAAGGGCGTGCGACCGGAATCGTTGTGCGGCGCGCCGGGACAGAAAAGATCCTGCGCGCGCGCAAAGGGGTAGTGCTGTCTGCTGGCACACTGAACACGCCGCGCCTGCTTATGCTGTCGGGCATCGGCCCGGCCGACGAACTGCAACGCCACGGTATCGCTTGTATAGTGGATAGCCCTGAAGTGGGCCGAAACTTGCAGGAACACGTCGGCACTCACCTGATCGCCGCAACCCGTACGCCCACAATCAACAGCGACATTCGCGGGTTTGCCGCTGTTGGGCAGACCTTTGATTTCCTGTTCCGGCGGCGCGGGGCGATCACCTCGTCGATGTGCCACGCCCAAGCGTTCGCGCACTCGTCGGCGGCTGAAGAGATACCCGATGTCCAGATTTCGCTGACGGCATTTGCCTTTGAATTCAGCGCGCAAGGCCGCGCCATCCTGCTTGATCGGCCAGCGGTAAGCGTCACGGTCAGCGTGGGCCGGCCCAAGGCGCGCGGTCGGATCACTTTACGTTCGTCCCGGCCAGATGAACCTCCAGTGATCACCCATCGCTTGCTGGCCGCTGAAGAGGACGTGGAGCGCCTTGCCCGCGCGATCGAAATAGGGCGAGAGATCTTGGCCAAAGCGCCGATTGCTAACTCGATAGAAGCGGAATTGCGTCCCGGCCCGGATGTCACGGGGGCAGCATTGCGCGCCTTCGTAAAAAAGGCGGCGGTTCCGCTCTACCATCCCGTCGGCACGTGCCGCATGGGATCGGATGCCGCCTCGGTTGTCGATCCCGAACTGCGCGTGCGCGGCGTTGAAGGGCTGTGGGTGGTTGACGCTTCGGTTATGCCATCACTGCCCATCGGCAATACCAACGCCACCGTGATCATGATCGGTGAAAAAGCCAGCGACCACCTGCTGCGCGCAATCGCCTGATCCCGCCGCCGTCTTATTTGCCAAATCGCTCCCCTGCGCGGGAGCACTGGAGTACCCTATGAGCTTTGACACCATCCGCACTCCGCACCTTCGCCACCCGGACCGGCTGTTCATTGCCGGGCGTTGGGTGGAAGCGTCATCTGGCCGGTCGATTGACGTGATCTCCGCTTCGGCAGAAGTGGTCGTGGCCAGCGTTGCAGAAGCGGACGAAGCGGATGTGGATGCAGCCGTTGCTGCGGCCCGTGAAGCATTCGATCATGGCCCTTGGCCGCGCTTAACGCCTGCCGAACGCGCGGGTTACTTGCGCGCGATGCAAGCAGAACTGCAACGGCGCGAACCTGATCTTGCCGATGCCTGGGTGGAACAGATCGGCGCGCTCGCTGCGGTGGCGCCATTTGTGATCGGGGGCGGGACGGCTTGGTTTGGCGTATACGCCGACATGGCCGAAACCTTTCCGTGGCAGGAAGAGCGGGGGCTTTTTGACGGTCCGGGCCGGGGCGTTGTGCTGCGCGATCCCGTTGGCGTGGTGGCTGCCATTGCACCCTGGAACAACCCTTACGGCATCATGACGGGCAAGATCGCACCGGCGCTCCTTGCAGGTTGCACCGTGGTGATGAAGCCTGCACCTGAAACGCCTATGGAAGCCTATATTCTTGCTGAAGCAGCCGAAGCTGCGGGCCTGCCGCCGGGCGTGATCAATCTGGTAACAGCGCATCGTGACGTGTCCGATCACCTCGTGCGCAATGCCGGGGTCGATAAGGTCAGCTTCACCGGTTCGGTCGTTGCGGGCGCGCGCATTGCTTCTGTTTGCGGCGCGCGCATCGCGCGGTGCACGCTGGAACTGGGCGGGAAATCAGCAGCCATCGTGCTTGATGATTTCGACATCGAAAGCGCAGCGAACACACTTGCACAGACGATCACGATGTCGGCGGGCCAGATATGCGCTACGTTGAGCCGCGCGATTGTTCCAGCGGCGCACAAGGCTGATTTCGTGGCAGCGGTAGAAGCCGCGATGCGCGCCATCACAGTCGGACACCCGCGCGATCCGGCCACGCAAATGGGGCCGTTGGCCATCGGGCGCCAGCGTGACCGTGTTGAGGAATATGTCGGTATCGCCGTTGCCGAAGGTGCCCGTTTGGTTACGGGCGGCGGAAGGCCAAGGCACCTTGACCGCGGGTTCTATTTTGAACCAACACTGTTTGCCGATGTGGACCCTGCCATGCGTATTGCGCACGAGGAAGTGTTCGGTCCGGTGCTGGCGGTGCTGACTCATGAGGGCATCGACGATGCCATTGCTATCGCCAACACCTCGGATTTCGGCCTTTATGGCGCGGTATTTACCGATGATGGTGACGCGGCCATGCAAGTGATGCGCGGGATGCGCGCAGGCACCATTACGCAAAATGCCTTCCGTTTCGACACAGCCTTGCCCTTCGGCGGGTTCAAGCGCTCCGGGTTGGGCCGGGAAGGCGGGCGCGAAGGGCTGGCTGGCTATACGGAATTGAAGTCGCTCATTCTGTGATGATCAGTGGGCACGGACTGTCTGTGTTGGGCCGATGGAAGGTATCAAAGATAATGCCGCGGTCTGTCTCGTATTGTTGAAGTAAGTAGGCGTCCTCTGGGCGTGTGATGTCACTTGATGCGCCACGTGCCAGGAAAAGGACGAACTTCGAGCGATCCACTGTATCTGTTCCACGGCCTAGTTGGCTGTTGGTGTGGTATGATACCCTGCGCGGTGCCGCTCCATAGCGTGTTGCAAAACCGGAGTGGCAGGATAAAACTATACCAGCAGGACTATCACGCTCGCGTACAAGAGCGCGGTTAGTCCATTTATGCGATGAAAATCGCTAGTAAATTGGTCGGGACGAGAGGATTCGAACCTCCGACCCCCACACCCCCAGTGTGATGCGCTACCAGGCTGCGCTACGTCCCGACCTTGGAGCGGGCCTATAAGCAGCACGTTGCGCCTTGGCAAGCGCGGTATTGGGCAAAACGTTTTTGGCTGAGGGACTGTACCGTGCTCGGGCGTTCGATTGCTTTGCCGTTTTTTAACTGCTAACCGCGCCACGAAGCCTTGTACGGCGTGCTTTGTGTTTAAAATGCCGAGCGCGCGCTGTTGCAATACCGGACACGCGATCCCAGAAATGGACTTATGATGTTAACGATCCTCGCTGCTGCCGCCCCCTCTGCTGGTGAACCGCCTGCCTGGATGAGCTTTCTGCCACTAGTGGCAATGGGCTTTATCTTCTGGTTCCTGATCTTGCGCCCGCAAATGCGCCAGCAAAAAGAGCACAAGGCCAAGATTGCGGCGCTTAAGCGCAACGACATGGTCGTAACTGCAGGCGGACTTATTGGCAAAGTGGTCAAGCTTGACGATCATTATGTCGAGCTGGAACTGGCTCCGAATGTAAAGGTGAAGGCTGTGCGCACGACGCTGGGCGACATCATTCCGCCCGCCGGCACTGCCCCTGCAAACGACTAACATTTTTTCCGAAAGCTGACCGCCCATGCTCGAATTTCCGCGCTGGAAGGTGATCTGGCTCTGGTTGATAACGCTGGCTTGCGTTATCGCCGCGATCCCCTCGCTCACCTCCACCATGGGCCTTTCCTGGCCATCCGTACTGCCCGAACCAAAGGTCAACCTTGGCCTCGATCTGGCGGGCGGCAGCCATATTCTGCTCGAAGCCGATCCCAGCCAAGTGCGCCAGCAGCGCATTGAGGGTATGGAAGAGTCTGTGCGAACCAAGCTGCGGCAGGATGGCAAGAACATCCGCATCAGCGACATTTCCAACCGTGATGGCGCGCTTACGTTCGTTGTCGCAAATCCCACGCAAGTAGATGCGGTGCGCGAGGCGATCCTGCCCTTGACCAATGGGGCCGGCCTGACAGGCCAGCGCGATTGGGACATAAACGTCAGCGACGGTAATCGCTTTATCCTGAAGCCGACGGATGCAGGCGTGGATCAAGCAGTAACGCAGGCCATGGACACAGCAGTCGAAGTGGTGCGCAAGCGTATTGACGCGCTGGGCACCAAAGAGCCGACAATCATCCGGTCTGGCCCGACGCGCATCGTGGTTCAAGTACCGGGGTTGCAAGACCCGCAGGCGCTGAAAAACCTGCTGGGGCAGACCGCCAAGCTTGAATTCAAGCTGGTTGATACAGCGGCTTTGCCATCGGACGTGGCGCAAGGAATTGCGCCTGCCGGTAGCGAAATCGTGCCGTTCATCAGCCCTGCTGAAGGTGGCGGAGTGCCGGCCATCGCGGTGAAGCGGTTGGGCGGCATCCGCGGCGATCAATTGACCAACGCGCAGCAGACGAACAACCAGCAAACCAACGAACCTGTCGTCAACATCACCTTCAACACCGAAGGCGGGGCAAAGTTTGCCAAGCTGACAACGCAGAACACCGGCAAGCAATTTGCGATCATCCTTGATGGCAAAGTGTTGTCTGCGCCAACGATTAACGAGCCTATCCTTGGTGGAAGTGCGATTATTTCTGGCCGGTTTACGGCAGAGAGCGCCAATGCTTTGGCGATTTCGCTGCGGTCCGGCGCATTGCCGGTTGATTTGAAGGTAGTGGAAGAGCGCACGGTCGGGCCGGATCTGGGTGCGGACTCAATCCGTCGTGGCATGATTGCGATGGGTGTGGGCACATTGGCGTTGATGGTCTTCATCTTCGTGACCTATGGCCGCTTTGGCATGTATGCCAATGTGGCGCTGGTGGTGAACGTGCTCATGATCCTGGGGATTATGGCAGTGATCAACACCACGCTGACGCTTCCGGGCATTGCAGGCTTCGTGTTGACGATTGGTGCCGCGGTTGACGCCAACGTGCTGATTAACGAGCGTATCCGTGAAGAGCGGCATCGCGGGCGCAAGGTCGTGGCGGCGGTGGAAATGGGATATAAAGAAGCCAGCCGCGCCATTTTCGATGCCAATATCACCAACGTCATCGCAGCGGTGCTGATGTTCGCGTTCGGATCGGGGCCGGTTAAGGGCTTTGCAATCGTGCTGATGATCGGCATCGTGACATCGGTGTTCACGGCTGTGACCCTGACCCGCATGTGGGTGATGCAGTGGCTGCGCCGCGCGCGCCCTGCTGACCTGAACCTGTAAGGGGAGATAAGGACTTATGAAACTCCTCAAACTCGTTCCTGACGATACCAACATCCATTTTCTGAAATGGCGGGTGCCGTTTTACGTTGTCAGCATGATCCTGATCGCGGCATCTTGGGGTCTGGTGCTGACCAAGGGCCTGAACCTGGGTGTTGATTTTGTCGGCGGGCAGATGATCCGCGTGACGTTTGAACGCAGTCCTGCGGCCCCGGTGGTTGAACTGCGCGAGCAGGTCGACAAGCTTGGCTATGGTGAACCGATCATCCAGCGCTATGGCAAGCCAAACGAGATTTCGATCCGGATGAAGTTGCCCGAAGGCGCTGACAGCGATGCAGCACTGTCGGACAAGATGGCGCGGACGATCACGGCTGAAATCAAAAAGAACCATGCCGATGCGCGGATCGACGGCGTTGATTCGGTATCTGGCAAGGTTTCCAAAGAGCTTGGCTGGGATGCGTTCAAAGCGCTGGGCTTTGCTGCGCTGGCCGTGGCCGCCTATATCTGGATCCGGTTCGAGTGGCAGTTCGGAGTGGGTGCGCTGTTCGCGCTATTCCACGACGTTTCGCTGACGCTTGGGCTTTTTGCCGTAACCGGTATGGAGTTCGACCTGAATATCGTGGCAGCCTTGCTGACGCTGATCGGTTATTCGCTGAACGATACGATTGTGGTTTATGACCGCATCCGCGAGAACATGAAGAAGTTCCGCAAGATGCCGATGCCCGAACTGCTTGATCTTTCGGTCAACGAAACACTGGCGCGTACGATTGTCACCTCGCTGTCGATCCTGATCACGCTGGCGGCATTGCTGCTATTGGGGCCGGACGTGATCTTCGGGTTTACCGCAGCGATCACGCTGGGCATTTTCGTCGGAACGTATAGCTCGATCTATATGGCCGCGCCGATCCTGATCTGGCTCAAGGTCAATCCGAACAGTTTTGTGCCGACCGAAACCGCGCTCGACAAGCAAGAGCGGATGGCCCGCGAAGGGGTCTAGGAGGCGCTTTCGGTTGCTGGAGGGCCCAGGGCCTCTTCATAGATCGCAGCAAGCGCGGCGGCGTTGGCTGACCAACTGAAGCGTTCTGCATTGGCTGCAACGGATTGCTGGCTTGGCGGATTGGCAAGCAGGTCTGTTGCGGCCAAGGCAATTGCTTCGGGGGTGCGTTCCACGATGCGACCCGCGGTGTCGTCTAGCACGACTTCGCGCGCCCCACCTACGTCCGGAATGATGACCGGCGTGCCGCAGGCGATGGCCTCGATCCATGCATTGGCAAGGCCTTCGCGTTCAGACGGTAGAACCATGGCATCGGCGGCGCAGAGCAATTGCGGAAGCAGGTCATGCTCTACCGCTCCAAGGAAGTGGACGCGCTGTTCCAAGCCAAGTTCAACTGTCAGAGCCTTGAGCGCGGATTCATCCAAGCCAGTCCCTGCAATGGCAAGGCGCACATCTTCGGGAAGGTGTTTCAATGCCCGAATGGCGATGGCCTGGCCTTTGATGGGCACGAGCGCGCCGACGCAGAGCAGCAAGGGGCCTGTGGACCAGACGTGGAGGGCCGGGATAGCCGATATGAGTTGCCGTGCGGCCTTACGCTCAAGCGGTTGAAAGCGCTCGCGGTCGAGGCCAGTGTAGTGCACATGCGTGGTGGCTTCGGGAATGCCCATTGCGGCCATATCTTTGGTCAAAGAGCGCGATACGGTGAGGATAGCGCTTGCTTGGTGGGCGGCGGCAAGGATCTGGTGGCGGGCGAGCGTGCGTTCGCCCCACAAATGGATGTCCGAGCCACGCGCCTTTATGGCCAGCGGCAGGCCAAGTGCGCTTGCGATTTTGGCTGCGGCAGGGCCATCGGGGTAGAAGAACTGGGCGTCAACAAGATCGAATGGCGTTTCTGCGTGGAGCTTTTGCGCCAGAGGCAGCACAGCGCGCGCAATCAGCGCGGGATTGATCGGGCCTGATATTGCGGGCAGTAGTGTGAAGCGCGGGTGGTGAATGGTGAGCGGGCCTTGCGCTTCAACCGCCGGTATCGCGCGCAAGGGGGCGTAGCGTTTCAACGGGAGCGGGGGCAGGCCGATGGGGTTGATCACGGTCACCTGCCAATCCCCCCGCGCGGCAAGTGCTTCCATCTGGCGCGCAACGAAACGGCCAAAGCCGGAGCGTCCCGGGGCAGGATACAGCGTCGAGATTGACAGCAGGCGCTTCACGTCAAAGCTTTCGCACGAGCATTTCGGCAAGGCCCAGCCATGCGGGCCGGTCAATGATGACCTGGCGCTGACCTGCGCCGGGGGGAAGCAAGGCGATGCGGCCATCGCGTTGATCGATCAGCCTTCCAAAGGCGAAGCGTCCGCCGGGGCGTGGGGCGAGGATATCGCGGTTGAAGGCGCGGGCGAAGTCCTCCGGTTCGATCTGGCGGATCCACACCTGATCGCCTGCGCGGTATTCACCGGCGCTGGCATCGACCGCCATGGCCATCAGACGGGCCGAGCCATCAAGTGCAACGGGAAGGATGGCATCCATCGGCTTTGCGAGCGCTTCTGCACCTTGGGCGTTGAGGCGCGCGACCAGACGGGCGGGCGTTTCCTCGTCAGCTTTGACCAGCAATTGCGGTTCAACGCCCAATGCGGCGCCAATCCGGTTCATCCAGACAAGCGACAGGCTGCGCATTCCGGTTTCAAGGCGGCCAATGGTTTGCGCGGTGGTCGGCGGATCGCAGCGCGTGGCAACATCGGCCAATGTCAGGCCTTTCTGACGGCGGATATCGCGGATTCGATTGATCATAATGCGGCCCATTAACCGGAACGGTGATTTTTTGCTTTCCTACAAAGTTTGAGGAGAGGCAAGGGCTTTGCGTGTTTCTCGATTATTCGGAAAGCAGAGATGCAATCGGCCGGGACGGATCGACCCGCCTCAGCCTTCGACCATTTCTGCAAGTTCCAGCCATCGTTCTTCCGCAGCATCCTTTTCTGCACGGGCTTTGGCGATGGTTTCCATCAGCGCGTCGAACTTTTTGGGGTCTTTGCTGTAAAGGTCCGGGTCCGCCAACTGGGTTTCACCGCTCACGATAGCGGCTTCGAGTTCCTCGATCCGCTTGGGCAGAATTTCGTAATCGCGCTGGTCTTTGTACGTCAGCTTGCCCTTTTTGGGCGGCGGTGGCGCGGCAATGGGTGAAGGGGACTGCTTTGCCGCAGCCTTTGCGCCTGCCGCATTGCGGGACTTGCGCATCTTTTCCCAGTCGGCATAGCCGCCTGCAACGATATCGACACGGCCAGATCCATCCATGCCAAGCGTGATCGTGACCGTGCGATCAAGGAAATCACGGTCATGGCTGACGATCAGCACGGTGCCATCGTAGTCAGAGATGACTTCCTGCAACAAATCGAGCGTTTCAAGGTCAAGATCGTTGGTCGGCTCATCAAGCACCAAAAGGTTCGAGAACCGCGCAAATTCGCGGGCGAGCAGCAGACGTGAGCGTTCGCCTCCCGAGAGCGTGCCGATGCGCGCTTCGACGAGGTTGGGATCGAACAGGAAGTCTTTGAGATAGCCGTGGATGTGTTTGCGCACCCCGCGCACGTCAATCCAGTCGCTGCCATCGGCCAGCACATCGCGCACGCGCTTTTCCGGGGCCATCAGGCTGCGCTGCTGGTCAATCATGATACCTTGCAGCGTCTTGGCCAGCGTGATTGTGCCGCTGTCAGGTTCTATTTCGCCGGTGAGCAGTTTGAGCAGCGTGGTTTTGCCCGCGCCGTTTGACCCCACCACGCCAATCCGGTCCTTGCGCGTGATGCGCAGGGTGAAGTCTTTGACGATGGGCCGATCCCCGAAAGACTTGGTGGCGTGATCGGCAACGATGACGGCTTTGCTTTTGGCATCATCGCTGGCGATGGCGAGCTTTGCGGTGCCTTGCGGGGTAAGCATGGCGGCGCGTTGGGCGCGCATCTCCCACAACTTTTCAAGGCGGCCCTGGTTGCGTTTGCGCCGCGCGGTGACGCCGCGTTCCAGCCAGTGGGCTTCGATCTTCAACTTGGCGTCAAGTTTGTCAGCCGCGCGGGCTTCTTCGGCATAGACGGTTTCCATCCACGCTTCGTAGCTGCCAAAACCGATGTCCTTGCGGCGCAGCGCGCCACGATCAAGCCAAAGCGTGGCCTTGGTCAACCGGTCCAGGAAGGTGCGGTCATGGCTGATGACCACGAACGCGCCCTTGTAGCGCATCAGCCAGTCTTCCAGCCAATCGATGGCTGCAAGATCAAGGTGGTTGGTCGGCTCGTCCAGCAGCAGCAAGTCAGGCTCGCTGGCCAAGGCTCGCGCCAGCGCAGCCCGGCGGCGTTCACCCCCGCTGGCACTATCGGCTTTGCGCGACAGATCGATGCCAAGCTGTCCGGCGATGGCTTCGACTTCGTGCCGGGGCGGAGCGTCCTTACCCGAAAGCGCAAAGTCCATCAGTGTATCATAGCCGGTGAAGAACGGGTCTTGTTCCAGCGTGACAATGCGCGTGCCGGGCTGGATCGAACGGGTACCCTTGTCGGCTTCGACTTGCCCGCCGATCAATTTGAGCAGCGTAGTTTTGCCTGCACCATTGCGGCCGATCAGCGCCAAGCGATCACGCGGGCCGATGTGAATGTCGAGGTCGCTGAAAAGCCAGCCATTGCCCTGGATAAGGCCAAGGCCTTCCCAACTGAGGATCGGTGCTGCTGCCATGGCGTGCGCTTAGCTGTGCTGTCGCCAATGCGCAACGCTCCTGCCTGAATGAATGTCTCTTCGTATATTCACGGCTTGTTCAAGGCTTCACCGTTAGGCATGCCGACATCATGCGATATGCACCTGCCTTTGTTGCGGCCTTGCTGGCCACCGCGTTTCCCTCAGTGTCCCACGCTCAACAGCGACCGGACGAGCAGAACGAGGTTCGGCGCGATTTGCGATCGGGCGCGGTGCGCTCGCTGCGCGATATTGAACGCCGGGTCCTGCCGACAAAGCAGGGCATGCAGTACCTTGGGCCGGAATATGACCCTTCGGCGATGGTCTATCGGTTGAAGTTCATCCGGGATGGCCGCGTGATGTTTGTCGATGTCGATGCCAAGACCGGGCAAGTGCTTGGCGAATCTCGCTGAACAGGACCTTTCGCGGCAGTTCCTTGACCGTTCATGTTTGCAGCCCCATCTAGCTGTTCAAGTTCGGCGCGACAGTCGCGTCCAGCAGGGGACAGATTTCCATGCGCATCCTGATCGTCGAGGATGAACCAACTCTCGGCAAACAGCTCAAGTCAACGCTTGAACAGACCGGCTATGCGGTCGACCTTTCGGTTGATGGCGAAGACGGGCACTTCATGGGCTCGACCGAAGAATATGACGCGGTGGTGCTCGACCTTGGCTTGCCCGAGATTGACGGGCTGACCGTGCTTGGCATGTGGCGCAAGGAAGGCCGCAAATTTCCCGTACTGGTACTGACCGCGCGTGATTCATGGTCGGACAAGGTTGCCGGCCTTGATGCTGGCGCAGATGACTATCTGGCCAAGCCGTTCCAGACCGAAGAGCTGATTGCTCGTTTGCGGGCGCTGATCCGCCGCGCATCGGGCAATTCATCTTCCGAATTGACCGCGGGCGATGTGCGTCTTGATACGCGTTCGGGCCGCGTCACGCTTGACGGTGAGCCGGTGAAGTTGACAGCGCAAGAGTATAAGCTCTTGTCCTATTTGCTGCACCACAAGGGCAAGGTCGTCAGCCGCACGGAACTGATCGAACATATCTACGATCAGGATTTTGACCGTGATTCGAACACGATTGAAGTTTTCGTCACGCGTATTCGCAAAAAGCTGGGGCCGGATGTGATCACCACGATCCGCGGGCTTGGCTATAGCCTTGATGATCCGGCTGGTCCCGGCCGGGGGTAATCCGTGGCCGAAAGCAGGCCTGCCAGAGATGCACCGTCGCAGCGGGCGATAGATACGCCAGCGCCCCACACCGGGTCGCTGGCGCGTCGCATGCTGCTGATTGCATCGGCTTGGGTCACGGTCCTGCTGCTGGGCGGCGGGCTGGCGCTGGATCAATCGCTGACCGGCCTGATTACGCGGAATTTTGACGAACAGCTTGGTTATATGCTGACGGCAATGGTCGCCTCGGCAGAGATCGGACCGGACGGTGAGGTGTTCTTCAACCGGCCCTTGGGTGACCAGCGGTTTCTGGAGCCGAACAGCGGGCTGTATTGGCAGATTTCGGGGCAGGGGCACGAAGACTTTCCGTCGCGTTCCTTGTGGGACCGGTCACTGACTAGCAATCTGAACCAGAACAACATCGATCCCAAGATTACCGATAGCGACCAGTTTGAAGGTGAACCGCTGCGGATAATCAAGCGTTCGGTGATCCTGCCGGGCACCAATACGTTATGGGAATTTCAGGTTGCTGCCAGCCGGGGCGAACTGAATGCGCAGATAAGGCGTATTCGCGCGATCCTGATCTGGTCGTTTCTTGTGCTGGGCCTGGGCCTTTTCGTGATGGCAGGGTTGCAGACCTATTACGGTTTGGGGCCATTGCGCCGCGTACGGCAGGCGATTGCGCGGATGCGAGAGGGCGAGGCAAGCCGTGTGAACGATCCGCTACCGCTGGAAGTGCAGCCGATGGTGCAGGAATTGAATGCATTGCTCGAACATTCCGAGCGGCAGGCTGAAGAGGCGCGAACCCATGCAGGTAACCTCGCTCATGCGTTGAAAACACCGCTGACCGTGGTGATGAACGCCGCCACCGCCAAAGCCGATGACCTTGCCGATACCGTGATCCGCGAAGCTGCTGTGATGCGGCGGCAGGTCGATCACCACTTGGCGCGGGCACGGGCTGTAGGTCGGCGGGCGGTGGGCCTGTCACGCGCGCAAGTGTGGGAAAGCGTCGAGGCGGTAGAACGCGCAGTAACCCGGCTTTATCCGCAAGTGCGGTTGGATATGGATGGCAACCGCGCGGCAGAGGTTTCGATCGAGCGGCAGGATCTGGATGAAATACTGGGAAATCTGATCGAAAACGCTGCGAAGTACGGCGGCGGATCGGTGTTCATTACGGTTGATGCTGTGCCCAACGACGCAAAGTTCTGCGAGATCTGGGTGGAAGATGACGGCATGGGCATCCCGGAAGCGGAGCGTGAACGCATCTTTGATCGCGGCGCGCGACTGGATACCGGCAAACCCGGGACGGGGCTTGGCCTTGCCATCGTGCGCGATGTTGCCGAAATTTACGGCGGCGCAGTGGATCTGCGCGAGAGTGAGGATCTGGGCGGGCTGATGTCTGTCCTTCGCCTGCCAAGACCGCTGGGGGCGGGCAAATAGTCAGGCGCGCGGGTGGGCGTTGCGATAAACGTCGAGCAGGGTTGCTGTATCAACCTTCGTATAGATCTGGGTCGAAGACAGGCTGGCGTGGCCGAGCAGTTCTTGCAAACTCCGCAAGTCAGCGCCCGCACTTAGTAGATGTGTGGCAAAGGAATGGCGCAGCGCGTGGGGAGTGGCTGTGGCTGGCAGGCCAAGGAACGTGCGAGCGCGGGCGACGGCGCGCTGGACCATGCCTTGAGCCAAAGGCCCACCTTTCGCGCCACGGAACAGCGGCTGGTCTTTGGGCAAGGGCCAAGGACACTGCCGGATGTAATCTTCAACCCCTGCGCGCACGATGGGCAAAAGCGGGATAACGCGCTGGCGGCCGCCTTTGCCGGTGATCATGATGGTTTCACCCAAAGGCAGGACCGAGGCCGGAAGGGCGAGAGCTTCGGCAATGCGCATCCCCGCGCCATAAAGCAGCAGCAGCACAGCGCGGTCACGCGCGGCGATCCAGGGCTGGCTGGCGTCGTCGGCTACAGTTTCGGCAAGGTTGACCGCTTCGTCTGGTGTGATCGGACGAGGCAGGCCTTTTTTGACGCGAGGACCGCGCAGGCGGGGGCGACCAAGATCGCCCAATCCGTGATGGTCATCCGATTGTTCACGCGCAAATGCGATGAAAGTTTTGAGCGCAGAAAGTTCGCGCGCCGCCGAGACATTGCCCAAGCCGTCGGCACGCCGTTCAGCCAGATGCGTGCGCAAGGTTCCGGCGTCGAGGCGGGCGATTGTGGCCCAGGTCTGTCCGGCGGGCAGGGTGTGAAGCAGCCGCGCGGCGGTAGCAGCATAGGCGCGGACCGTGTGAGGGGAGCGACGCCGGGATTGAGCGAGGTAGGCGTTCCATGCTTCAAGGACTTCCGCAATAGTCATGCGCTGACGAGTGCATCGGGCACTAGTTCGGCAAGCAAAGCTTCCAGCAGCGGCGCGCCTTGTTCGGTCACACGCAGATTTGATCGTGAGCCTGCCAGATGTCCAATGCTTGTGTAGAATTGGCGCTTGGCAGGATCGATCAAATGGGCCTCGGCAAAACCGAAGCGGGCGGCGAGTTGTGCGGGGTTGATGCCTTCGGTCAGACGCAAGCCCATCAGCACCGCTTCCATGGCTTGATCGGATGGGCTGAGCGCGCGGGCTTCGGCAATGCCGTGGCCCTGATCGGCACTGACCCGCAGGTAATTTTCGGGCTTTTTGTGGCGGACCGTGGCCATATCTAGCCGCCTGCCATGTGCACCCGGGCCAATGCCGACATAGTCCAGATAGCGCCAATAGGTAAGGTTGTGGCGGCTTTCCTCGCCGGGGCGGGCGTGGTTGCTTGTTTCATATGCAGGCAGGCCCGCAGCAGATGTGAGGTCACGCGTGAGATTGAACAGATCGCCAGCTTCATCGTCATTGAGCGGGGCAAGTTTGCCTTCACGAACGAGGGTGGCAAAGCGCGTGCCGGGTTCGATGGTCAATTGATAGAGCGACAGATGGCCGGTTCCGAAACCCAATGCACGCCTGAGTTCGGCCTCCCATGCTGCTGGCGTATGGCCGGGGCGCGCATAGATGAGATCGAAGCTGACGCGGCTGAACAGGCGTTGTGCAAGCTCCAGTGCGGAAAGACTTTCCGTGACGTCATGCAGCCGTCCGAGAAATTTCAGAGTGGTGTTGTCCAGTGCCTGCAGGCCGAGCGAAACGCGATTGATCCCTGCTGTGGCGAGCGCGGCAAAATTGGCGGCTTCAACCGAACTGGGATTGGCTTCCAGTGTGATCTCAATGTCAGGGGCAAAACCCCAAAGACGCTCGGCCTCGATCAACAGGCTTTCGACAAGGGCTGGCGGCATCAATGATGGGGTGCCGCCGCCGAAGAATATGGAGGTGAGCGGCCTGCCCTGTGTTAACGCGGCTTCGTGGCGCATGTCGGCCAGCAAGGCAGCCTGCCACGCCTCGACATCGGTGCGTTCGCGGACGTGACTGTTGAAATCGCAATAGGGGCACTTTGCGAGACAGAACGGCCAGTGGATGTAAAGTGCAAGCGCCATGCGAGAAGGCTTAAGCGGAAAACTGCTCCGCTACCAGCTTTGCGAAAGCATCGGCGCGGTGGCTGATCTCGTGCTTTTCAGCAGGGTCAAGTTCCGCAAACGTGCGGTCATAACCAACGGGCACAAAAACCGGATCATAGCCGAAGCCGAGCATGCCACGCGGGGGCCATGTAAGCGCGCCCGGGGCGTGGCCTTCATAAACGGCGCGCGCACCATCGGGCCATGCGATGGCAAGCACACAGGCGAAGTGGCAGCGACGCGAGATATCAGGGCCAAGCTCGGCCAGTTTGCCTTCGACTTTGCCCATGGCCATGTACCAATCACGACCGGGGCCACCTTCGAAGGTATCGGCTTCGGCCCAATCGGCGGTGTAGACGCCGGGAGCGCCGCCAAGCGCCTCGACGCAAAGGCCGGAATCATCGGCAAGCGATGGAAGCTGGGACGCTTCGGCTGCTGCTTGCGCTTTGATGAGCGCGTTTTCAATGAAGGTGGTGCCCGTCTCGGCAGGTTCGGCCAAGCCCAATGCGCCCGCTGACAGGCATTCCATGCCATAAGGGGCGAGCAGGGCCTGAATTTCCTTGAGCTTGCCCGCGTTGTGCGTGGCGATAACAAGCTTGCCGGGGGTAAGGCGGGACATCAGAGTTCCTTCAAGTCGGGCTTTTGCCCACCAAACTTCCGTCATCCCGGCGAAGACCGGAATGACGGGTTGTGTGGCAGACGGGTTAGCCGACGGCCTTGGCTTGTGCGGCGAAGATCTGGTCGCAGCCCATGCGCGACAGGCGCAAGAGGCGGAGCAGGGCTTCTTCGTCGTAGGTTGCGCCTTCGGCAGTGGCCTGCACTTCGGCAATGTGGCCGCCTTCAATCAGCACGAAGTTGGCATCGGCATCGGCCGAGGAATCTTCGATGTAATCAAGATCAAGGACCGGATTGCCCTTGTAGATACCGCAGGAAATGGCGGCGACCTTGCGGGTTAGCGGGTCATCCTTGATCGCGCCGCTGGCCATTAGGCCTTGCACGGCGAGGCGTAGTGCAATCCATGCGCCCGAAATTGACGCGGTGCGGGTGCCGCCATCGGCCTGAATCACATCGCAATCCAGCGTGATCTGGCGTTCGCCCAGCTTCTTCATATCCGTGACCGCACGCAAGGAACGGCCGATCAAGCGCTGGATTTCCTGTGTGCGGCCCGATTGCTTGCCTTTGGCCGCTTCACGGCTGCCGCGGGTATGCGTTGCGCGGGGAAGCATGGAATATTCGGCCGTAACCCAGCCTTCGCCTTTGCCGCGCATGAAAGGTGGTACGCGCTCTTCAACCGATGCGGTGACGAGCACTTTGGTATCGCCAAAGCCGATCAGGACGGACCCTTCAGCGTGTTTGGTGAAAGCGGTTTCAATAGTGATAGCGCGCATTTCATCCGGCGCGCGTCCTGACGGTCGCATGGGTTTTCCCTTAAAAGTTCGGCAAAGCCTCTGGCGCATTGCTCTTGCGCCTGCAAGAGCGGTCAATAGAATGTTATCATGAACGGCCCCACCCTCTCCGATTTGACAGACCGCGCCCGCGAGATTTTCCGTCTTGTGGTGGAAGGCTATATCGCCAGCGGTCATCCGATGGGATCAAAGGCGCTGGCCGGGAGCGGGTCGGTGAACCTGTCGCCCGCTTCGATCCGGTCAGTGTTGCAGGAATTGCAGGACGCCGGGTTATTGGCGGCACCGCATACCAGCGCGGGGCGGATGCCGACCGAAGTGGGGCTGCGGCTGTTTGTCGATGGCATCATGCAAGTGGCCGAACCCACTGCGATTGAGCGCGCACAGATCGAGCGGGGGCTGACGGCGGGCGGTTCAATCGAAAATGCACTGGCAGCGGCAAGTTCTGCCCTGTCCGAGCTTTCGGCAGGAGCGGCTGTGGTGATGGTGCCGCGCCGAGAGCCCCGGCTTGCGCAGATATCATTTGTGCCTTTGTCTCCGTTGCGCGCGCTTGTCGTGTTGGTGGGCGAAGATGGCGGGATCGAGAACCGGGTGATTGATTTGCCCGAGCCTGTTGGCGCGTCCGCACTTGAGCAAGCTGGTAATTACCTTACCAGCCGTTTGATGGGCCGCACACTTGCCGAAGCGTTGGCGGTCGTACGCTCCGAAATCGCGGGCGGGCGCTCGGCACTTGATGCGGTAAGCGCCGGTCTGGTCGAGCGCGGGCTTGCCGTGTGGAGTTTCGATGCAGCGCAGCGCCCCGTTCTGGTGGTGCGAGGCCAGGCCAACTTGCTTGACGACGCAGCGCTGCATGACATTGAACGTGTGCGGCAATTGCTGGACGAATTGGAAAGCACCGAAGCGATTGCCGCTGTGCTGGATGCCGCGCGAGAGGCACAGGCCACACGCATTTTTATCGGTAGCGAAAACCGGTTGTTCTCCCTATCGGGCTCTTCTGTCATTGCTTCCCCGTGGCGCGATGGCGATGGCCGCGTGGTTGGCGTGGTGGGAGTAATCGGGCCGACTCGGTTGAATTATGCGCGAGTCGTCCCCATGGTGGATTTCACAGCCCAGACATTGGGCAAATTTATCGGACAAGACGGGTTTTCTAGAAAATGAGCGATAACGACACACGCCCAACCGATGCAGAGATCGAGGCGGAACTGAAGGGTGTGCCCGAGGACATGATCGACCAACCTTCCAACGATGAAGAACTGACGCGGCTGCGCGAGGATCTCGAGACGGCCAAGCAGGACATTCTCTACGCCAAGGCCGAAACGCAAAACGTGCGCCGCCGGATGGAAAAGGACGTTGCCGACGCGCGCGCCTATGCCGCAACCGGCTTTGCCCGCGATGTGCTGTCAGTGGCAGACAACCTTGCTCGCGCTTTGGAGACGATCCCGGCAGAATTGCGCGAGGATGACAAGTTCAAGAACCTTGTAGCGGGCCTTGAGGCGACGGGACGCGAGGTTGAGAAGGTTTTTGCCGCACACGGCATCATCCGCATCGCTGCCATGGGCATGCCGCTTGATCCGCACCAGCATCAGGCGATGATCGAAATGCCGTCTGCCGACGTTGAGCCGGGCACCGTGATTTCGGAATTGCAGGCAGGCTACATGATCAAGGACCGTCTGTTGCGCCCTGCGATGGTAGCGGTTGCCAAAAAGCCGGACTAAAGGGACGGAGCGCCCTTGCAAATGCGGGGGCGCTCTATTCCGCTAACAGACTCACCAATTCGTCTGTTGAATAAAGATCAGCAAAAATCATCGACAGCGTGTGCAACGTGGCAGCATGTTCTTCATCGGACAGTGCAGCATTTGCATCAGCGGCGATCAGCACGCGATAGTTATGCTGCATGGCGTCCCTTGCGGTGCTTTCACAGCAGCAGTTTGTCAAAGTGCCTGAGATGAGCACAGTATCAATCTGATTGGCTTGGAGAATTTCATTCAGGCTACAAGTGCCGGGCGTGAAGCCACTAAACCGATGCTTGTCCACGATCATGTCAGCCGGATCGACATCCAGATCATCTGCTAGCTGCCAATAATGGGCACCGGGCGTGAAGGCTTGACGGTGAGAAAGCGCATTGCCGCCCATACGGACCATGAAATTAGACCAATCGGGGCCTTGTGCTGGCGGAGTTGTGTAGCGCAGGAAGATGTTCTTGCCGCCGCTTTTGCGGATTGCGCCCGATATGCTGTTGATGTTGCCCACGATGCTACGGGCAACCGGTACTTCAACCGGGGCACCTTCTTCCATGAAGCCGTTCTGCATATCCACGATGATATGCGCCAAATGCTTTGGATTGATATCCTTGAAGATATTTCCAGTCCCGCCACGAGCGCCTGCAAAGCGAGCCAGAATTGCGGTGTGATCGACTGCGTGTGGCATGGTTCCATTCCCGATTCCCGAAATTCAGGATGCCATCGGATCACGCAGACGTCTTGCACATATGCGCGGCATTGCGGCTGGAGAAACGCAGCCACGAAACGCTTCGTCGCAGCTTGCGGAACATCTTGCCGTTTCATCCGTCGAGAGGGAAACTTGGAGATCGATTATGCGCAGAATGATGATTGCAACACTTATCATGGGTTCGGCCGTCACACTGGGTGGCTGCGCGCGCAACTATACCGGCGAAGGTGCTGCGCTTGGCGCGGTCGTTGGTGCTGGTGTTGGCGCAGTGACCGGCGGTGATATTGCAACAGGTGCGGCTATCGGCGGCGCAGTTGGTGCAGCAGGCGGTTCACAAATCCGCAAGGACGGGGATCGCTGCTATGCGCGCGACCGCAACGGCAATGAGTATCGCGTGAATTGCTGATTATGAAACTTCGAGGCTCTTCGCGACTTGAGCAACCTTGGTAGCGAGAGCTTGGAAACGCGGTGCAGGCAATACTCTTTTGTAAATTGAGTAGTTGCATTGAAAATTTGGGTTGGCGAAGGTTGCAAATGATCCTTCGCCGACTCTTTCTATGATCATTGGTGCGTGCACGATATCGTTTCGCAATGGCAATAGCGCCATCAATTCGACCAACATCTGATCGATTTTGATTTTCCGCTCTTCAGCGATCGCAGAGTTCGGCATCGCTTTGCGCAAGGCATCTATTTTGGCGCTGAACATGTCTGTTTTGGTGGAGGTATTTGATTTACGGAGGAGAAGGTCAACCGAAGCCTCTGCATGGGCAAATGCATCAATCGTCTTACTACGCCAGAGATGCAGCGCGTTATCAGATGCCGAAATAGCCATATCGCTAAAATGGCGGGAAAATATCAACGATTCGTAAACGGATTAATCAATTCAAGCGCTTTCACAGACGGGGCATCCGGTGACGGATGGCCCCGTTTTGCGATGAACCAGTGGCGTATGATTTCGGCTTGTTGTTCGATGCCGTAGCGGTCGAACGGTTGGCCTTCGCGATAGGTGTATTTGTAGCGGCAGAAGGGGTGTCGCATCAGCGGAAGCCACCACCGTCCGCGTTGCTGGGTTTGCCAGACGTGCACCATTTCGTGAATGAACAGGCCTTGGTCGGATAGTCCTGCGCAAGAAAAATCATCGGTGTAACGCGAGCAGACTGGCGTGAAGTGGATATGCCCCATCGGGGCCATGACCGTACCGGTCGGCTGGAACGGGAACCAGCGTCGGCGGCGGATGCGGACGGGGTCGGGATCAATAGCTGCGCCGAAAACCTCGGACACCAGCAAGCGTTCGCCGGGGGTTAGAGGGCGCTCCGAACCGGGTGGGCAAAGAGCGCCATCATCTTTCACATTTTGCTCATGTCATGGTCCATGCCGGACATATCATGGTCACCCGAACCGCCAGCAATGCTTTCGATTTTGGCAGGTGCGCTAACCTTGTCTCCATTATCGAGCGTCACCGTGATTTCGGTGGTGTCGCCAGCCTTGAGTGTATCGGCTACACCGAACAGCATGATGTGCAGGCCGCCGGGTTTGAACGCTGCGGTTTTGCCTGCTTCAAGTGGCACATCCTTTGCCGGGCGCATGGACGATACGCCATTTTCGGTCACAGTTTCGTGCATTTCGGCGCGTTCTACGCCTTCGACATAGACGCCTGCGATTTTGCGCGCAGGCCCGCTGCCTTGTGCGATGTTGAAATAGGCAACGCCTGGTGATCCAGATACGGCAGGCAGGCGGACAATCGCATCGCTGACTGTGGTTCCGGGCGCATTTTCTGGCGTGGCTTCAGCAGATTGGCTGGCAGAAGCGCTGGGGCTATCGGATTTATCGCCGCATCCGCCCAGGATTAGAGCCACCGCGGAAAGCCCCGCGAACACACCATTGCGCATAACCATCGACTCCTCATGCCTAATTGCTTCACCCGGTAAGCGTACGGGGGCCTTGTGCCAAGCAGAACCGCACCTATATCGCCGTCAATCGAGCCGCGTTCGGCGGTCTGCCCGGCAGGGGGACTATCCATCCTCGCGGTGTCCAGATTGGAAGGAAATGGGGAAACCATGGCTAAAGTAATCGGTATCGATCTCGGCACGACCAACAGCTGCGTAGCAGTGATGGACGGCGGCACGCCGAAGGTTATTGAAAATTCGGAAGGTGCGCGCACCACACCGTCGATTGTCGCATTCACCAAGGATGGTGAGCGTCTGATCGGCCAGCCGGCCAAGCGGCAGGCTGTCACCAATCCGGACAACACAGTTTTCGCGGTAAAGCGCCTGATCGGCCGCCGCTTTGACGATCCGTTGACCCAGAAGGACACGGAACTCGTCCCCTATACGATCACCAAGGGCAAGAACGGCGACGCTTGGGTCAAGGCCGGTGGCCAGGACTACAGCCCTTCGCAGATCAGCGCGTTCACGCTGCAAAAGATGAAGGAAACCGCCGAGGCTTATCTTGGCGAGACCGTCACGCAAGCTGTGATCACCGTGCCAGCATACTTCAACGACGCACAACGTCAGGCGACCAAGGATGCCGGACAGATTGCCGGTCTTGAAGTGCTGCGCATCATCAACGAGCCAACCGCGGCTGCGCTGGCCTATGGCCTTGATAAGCAGGACGGCAAGACCATCGCGGTTTATGACCTTGGTGGCGGTACGTTCGATATTTCCGTGCTGGAAATCGGCGACGGCGTGTTCGAAGTGAAATCGACCAACGGCGACACGTTCCTGGGCGGTGAAGACTTTGACACGGTTGTCGTCGAATATCTGGCTGACCGGTTCAAAGCCAAGGAAAACATGGACCTGCGCGGCGACAAGCTTGCTCTGCAGCGCCTGAAGGAAGCGGCTGAAAAGGCGAAGATCGAACTGTCTTCGGCACAGACCACCGAAATCAACCTGCCGTTCATCACTGCCCGCATGGAAGGTGGCGCAACAACGCCGCTCCATCTGGTGGAAACGATCACGCGTTCGGACCTTGAAAAGCTGGTTGCCGGCCTGATCCAGCGTACGCTTGATCCATGCAAGAAGGCGCTTCAGGACGCTGGCCTTACAGCCAAGGACATTGATGAAGTCGTGCTGGTTGGCGGTATGACCCGCATGCCCAAGGTGCGCGAAGTGGTGAAGGACTTCTTCGGCAAGGAACCACACACCGGTGTGAACCCTGACGAAGTTGTGGCCATGGGCGCTGCCATTCAGGCAGGCGTGCTTCAGGGCGACGTCAAGGACGTGCTGCTGCTCGACGTGACTCCGCTTTCGCTGGGCATTGAAACGCTGGGCGGCATCATGACGCGCATGATCGATCGCAACACGACAATCCCGACCAAGAAGAGCCAGGTCTATTCGACTGCCGAAGACAATCAGCAGGCGGTGACGATCCGGGTGTTCCAGGGTGAGCGCGAAATGGCGCAGGACAACAAGATGCTTGGCCAGTTCGATCTGGTCGGTATCCCGCCTGCACGCCGTGGTGTGCCGCAGATCGAGGTCACGTTCGACATCGACGCCAACGGCATCGTCAACGTATCGGCCAAGGACAAGGGCACGGGCAAGGAACAGCAGATCCGCATCCAAGCCTCGGGTGGTCTTTCGGACGCAGACATCGACCAGATGGTCCGCGATGCCGAGAAGTTTGCCGATGAGGACAAGAAGCGCCGCGCCGAGGCAGAAGCGAAGAACAACGCCGAAAGCCTGATCCACGCGACCGAGCGTCAACTGGAAGAGAATGGCGACAAGATCGACGGCGCGTTGAAGGCCGAGATCGAAGCAGCCATTGCCGAAGCCAAGACCGCTGTCGAAAGCGGCAATGTTGAAGCAATGACCGCCAAGACGCAGGAATTGACCGACAAGGCCATGAAAATGGGCCAGGCGATCTATGAGAAGGAGCAGGCAACTGGTGCTTCTCCGGCCGCTGATGCCGGTGCCAAGGCTGATGACGATGTGGTCGACGCCGAGTTCTCGGAAGTCGACGACACCAAGTGATGTTGCGATGAACCAGACCCGTCGCTTGCGCAGGCGCGCTAGCGGCGGGTCTTTATTTGTCAGGGAAACGCAATGTCGACCGAAATCGACTTTTACGAATTGCTTCAAGTAGAGCGGACCGCCGACGATAAGGTGCTGAAATCCGCCTATCGCAAGTTGGCGATGGTGCATCATCCGGATAAAAATCCGGGCTGCGCTGAATCCGAAGCGAAATTCAAGCAGATCAACGAGGCGTATGCCTGCCTGTCTGATCCGCAGAAGCGGGCGGCCTATGACCGCTTTGGCCATGCTGCGTTCCAGCAAGGCGGCGGCGGTAATCCCGGCGGTGGCGGCGGCTTTGGTGGCGGAGACTTCGGCGACATCGGCGATATCTTCGAAACGATCTTTGGCGGTGGTTTCGGCGGTGGTGGTGGTCGCCAGCAGGCCCGTCGTGGTGCCGATTTGCGCTATGACATGGAGATCACGCTCGAAGATGCGTTCCATGGCAAAGACGCCGAAATAGCGGTTGAAGTTTCACAAACGTGCGATCCATGTGGTGGTTCGGGGGCAACGCCCGGCACATCGGCGCGGCGCTGCAACTTGTGCAAAGGGCATGGAAAGGTTCGCGCACAGCAGGGCTTCTTCATGGTGGAGCGGCCATGTCCAACCTGCCACGGTCGTGGTGAAATTATTGAATCACCCTGCAAGAGCTGCCGCGGCGAAGGCCGGGTTGATGCCGAGCAGAAGCTTGCAGTCAATATTCCTGCCGGTGTCGACAACGGCACGCGCATTCGTCTGGCCGGAAAGGGTGAGGCGGGGCCGTTCGGTTCGCCCGCAGGCGACTTGTATATTTTCCTGCATGTTCAACGCCACGCCATGTTTGAGCGCGATGGCACGACGCTGCTGACACGCTGCCCGATCAGCTTCACCAAGGCTGCGCTGGGGGGAGAGGTTGAGATTCCGGGCATGGATGGCCGGGTTCACACGATTGAAATTCCTGCAGGCATTCAATCGGGCAAACAATTGCGCAAACGCGGCGCGGGCATGCCCGTCCTGCAAGGGCGCGGTGTCGGTGATCTGGTTGTGGAAATTCAGGTCGAGACACCAAGCAAGCTTTCTGCCCGTCAGAAGGAAATCCTGCGCGAGTTTCAGGCGACTGAAACTGGCGAGGAATGCCCGCAGTCAAAGGGTTTCTTTGACCGGATCAAAGACGCTTGGACAGATTTGACAGAGTAACATCTGCTTGGCGCAAAGGCGCGAGGATGCAAAGCGGTCACACTTTTGGCAAAGTTACCTTACGCAATGCGTAAGTGGTGCCTGACAAATAGTTCTGACCCGGCCATCTTCGCGTCTTTGCAGGAAGCCTGCTTTCCTTCTCCGAACATCACTCGAACGCGGCGACAACTTCTGCGCGCAGCCGGTCTATCAAACCCGGTTCAGCCACCAATCGGCCTTGCTCTTCGTCCAGAATGGCCAAGAAGGCGTCGCGTTTAAAGGTACGGATAACCGCGTCGGGAAGCGGCACTTCTACGGTTGATACGATAAGATCGATCATCCGCTCCGCCCCGTGCAAACGGCCCCAAAGGTAATCGTTTTCACGATAGGCGCGGCTGAAAAATGCGCCAAAGTTGAAGAATTCGACCCCCCGAAGGCAGGCCAAAGTGCCGCCCTTTCGGATCGACGTCGCGTCATCGGGTGAAATGCGGTCGACTTTGACCGAATCAAATTCGTTCAAACCTTCGCCTTGAAGCAAGGGCAGAGTGGCAATATCGTAGAATGGAAAGCCGAGATAGGCGTGCAAGAAACGGCGGCGCAGCGGCTTGTCCATGCAATCCAGCGCTGTGACGAGTATGGTATCGACCTGTAGATCAAGCCCGATCAAGTCACGACGGGCGGCGATGGCGGCCAGTACGGCGCCGGGATCCACCATGACGACGGCGGCGGTTTCAGCAAAGCCCGGCCCCAATCCTTCGGCAGTTTCGCGGCCCTGATACAAAGCCTGGGCACGGTAAACGGCATCTCGTGCAACTTCGCGCGCGGCGGGGCTGATGTCGTCGCTGCCCTCCCATTCGTGGGTCAACCGGCGGGCAAGCAGTTTGAGGCGGCGAATGCGGAAGGCGATGTCATGCGTTCGAAAGAACGCGATGGCCTGTTCGGTTGCCCCCCCGCGCAAGGCGGAAAGGTGATCAAGCCCGCTTTGCGCCAAGTGCGCCCAAAGAATGGCCTCAATTTTGCCAGCCGATGCGGTCTGGGGCGCTGCATCGTGGACCAGTTCGGCCAAGCTGGTGACGATCCCCGCCAACTTGGTTTGGGCATAGCTGTGGAAAGCAAAGCCTGCGCGTTCGGCAGCGGATTGCTGTGCCTTGTGCCGCCACGCCGTCAATCGGCGGGCAGATGGGCGATCAAAGAATAAAGTGCGCCCGAACAAGCTTTCGACGGTTTCTTCAATCTCTGGTCGCAACGCCTCGACAATGAGGCGCAGCCGTGCGCGTTGGCGCGATTGGCGTTCAAGTGCTTCAAGATTGTCGCGGATGGGTTGTTCACGCGGTATGGACGAGAGCGAGCCGAAGATCGCTGAAAAGAAGCCGATAGTCCGGCCGCCTTTGCGGCTGATGCGCATGTGATCCGGGCTGGGATCAATATAGACGAAGCGGCGGTCAACCTCGCGCCGCGCAGGTCGGTCCCGCAACACGCTGATCGCCTGGGCAAAGGGGCGGTTGACCAGAACCGCGCCATCAATCAACGCCACGCTGTCAATATGGCCGCGCTTCCACTGGCTGGGCATTATCCGTTCAAGGAACTGGTTACGCCCGGTCCAGATTGTTCCGCGTTCCTGCACAAGCTGGTCGATTTCTTCAATCAACAGCGGCGGAAATGCACCGGGGAAGCTGGCGGTAGACCGCGCAGCTAGGACCAGTTCGGGCGCGGATGCAAGGCCTCCGGGCTGTTTGCTGTCAGCGGTATGGCGAAAGGCGATTGACAGGCGATGCTCGCTTTCCACCACGACGGGAGGGCTGTTCAGGCAAATTTCTTCAAGGTGCCCGTTAAAGTCGGTTGCCGTGACCAGAAGGTCAATCGGGTGACCATCAGGTAGCAAGGGGCCGCCTTCAGAACTCGATGCCATGGCATCAAGCGCGTCGGCGATCATTCTTGAAAATCCGATGCCGCTGAATGGCGGGGCAAACCATCGTGCGCGGATCAAGCGCGAGACCTTGCGGCGCACTTCGGACCGGGTCTGCGGGGCGACTGTGCTGCTGACGACATTGCCGGGGCGCTTCAACACGAACCAGACCAGCGGTTGCGCCCAGAACTTGGCAAAACGGCCCCATGGTTTGGCGTCCGGATCAAGCAACACGTCAATGTCTGCGCGTTCCAGCCACATCGCGGTCAATGGTTCAAGGCTTTGTCCGGTAGCGATGGCTTGGGCGAGGAATACGCCATTTATCCCGCCAGCGCTTGCGCCCGAGATAATGTCGGGCAGCAAACGCAGGCGCAATTCGCGGGTTGAGGCAATTTCTTCGAACAGGCGAAGGTAGACCGCCTCGACGCCGGTGCTGGTTTCGTTCAACGGGGAATGGAAAGCGCGACTGGCACGCGTGGCATGCCATAGCTCTTTGGTCACGCCGTGCATGTACACTGCGAGGCTGATGCCGCCGTAGCAGACGAGTGCGGTGCGCAATTCTTTCTGCCGCATGAGAACCTTCATGGCAGGGATCACGGGTGTCTGCCAGCAAGATTTGCGCTTGGGAGATGTAAAATCATCCGACAATAGAATTCAAGAAAAATAAGTAAAATATTGTAAATAAACAACAATGTTGCAAATTGGCCTGTCTTGAGAATTGTCAGAGTAACCGACGCTTTACCCTTTGTCCCTAGAGCGGAATTCGATTTGACCCAATCCGGGTCTGCCAGGGGTATCGAGCGCCGGTGCAATGATCCGCTTGTTCAAACATTATATCCCGCATTCAGTCCTGTTACTGGGGCTGCTGGACTTTATCCTTCTGGTCGGTGCTGGCGAGGTGGGCTGGCAAGTGCGGGCACACCAGATCGGGATGGATCCGGGGCTGGTGCCCATGCGCATGACGCCGCTGTTGATGTTTGCGGCATTGGTCCAAACGGCGATGATTGCCGTCGGGGTCTATGGTTCGGAAGCGCTGCGTTCCATGCGCTATGCCACCGCGCGATTGCTTGTTGCGGTCAGCCTTGGGATCATCGCGCTGTCCGTGGTCTATTTCCTGCTGCCGGGCCGCACGCTGTGGCGTTCAAATCTGCTCTACGCGATGTTCCTCGCGATGGGGTCATTGGTGATGATCCGCCTGCTGCTGGGTGGCTTGCTGGGGACAGCCGCGTTCCGTAGGCGCGTGTTGGTGCTGGGTGCCGGTGCGCGGGCCGAACGTTTGCGCAAGCTGGGGGAACGGCCCGAAGCCGGTTTTGCGATTGTCGGCTATATCGGCATGAGCAGCGTTGCGCCGGTTGTGATTGAGGCGATCCACCGCGATGCGATCAACAACCTGACACGCTATGTCGAAAATCTTGGCGTCAGCGAAGTGGTTCTGGCGCTGGAAGAGCGCCGCAATGCCTTGCCGCTGAAAGACCTGCTGCGGATCAAGACCACTGGCGTTCACGTCAACGACTTCTCGACATTCATGGAACGTGAGACGGGGCGGGTCGATCTTGATACCGTCAACCCAAGCTGGCTTATTTTCTCGGACGGCTTTTCATCGGGCCGCGCCATTTCCAGCGTGTCAAAGCGTCTGTTTGATATTGCCGCCAGCTTGCTCCTGCTGGTTCTAACGCTGCCGGTGATCGTGCTGTTTGCGATCCTGGTGAAGCTTGACAGCAAAGGCCCAGCGTTTTTCCGCCAGACCCGAGTGGGTCTGTATGGTGAGACGTTTGATGTGATCAAGCTGCGTTCCATGCGCACGGATGCCGAGGTTAACGGAGCCCAGTTTGCGCAGGAAAATGACCCGCGTGTGACGAGAATTGGCCGTTTGATCCGCCAACTGCGCATCGACGAATTGCCACAAACGTGGACAGTGCTGACAGGAAAGATGAGCTTTGTCGGCCCGCGCCCTGAACGGCCTGAATTTGTCGCGAGCCTGGAAGATGAACTGCCCTATTACGCCGAACGCCATATGGTCAAACCGGGCATCACCGGCTGGGCGCAAATCAACTATCCTTACGGCGCATCGCTGGAGGATTCGCGGCACAAGCTTGAATACGATCTCTATTACGCCAAAAACTACACGCCTTTCCTTGATCTGTTGATCCTGTTGCAAACCTTGCGCGTCGTGCTGTGGCACGAAGGCGCGCGCTGAGGATCGGGGCGGGTGGCGAACTTCTTTACGTGGCAAGGCCTTGGGCAGGCGATGTTTGTGACATCCGCCTTTGCCTTTCTGGTGTTGATTGGCTGGCGTTGGGACGGACGCAGACGCAAGCGTGATCGCGATCATGCCGGATGGCCCGAAATTGCAACATTTGCAATTGTGGCCGCATGGTCACTGGTTGTGGCGGCGACGGGAACGGCAACGCTCGTCAGCCAATGTTTTGAGACTTTGCGAAATCTGGCGCTGCTCGGCCTGATTTTGGCGCTGTTTACCCGTGATGGCAGGCACGCCAGTGTCGGGCCGATCCGCCCGGTTCTGGCAGCGCTCGTCTTTGTCGAATTGTTACAGTTTCTGCTGATCATGATGCAGTTCCGCTTTGGCCAAGACGTGGGCGTAGCGACCATGATCTTGCAGATTTCGTTCCTGTTCAGACTGTTGGTGGCTATCGGCGGACTAGTGCTTGTGCACAACCTCTACGTCGGCGCCGCGACCCACCAACGCATGGCGCTGCGCTGGACGTGTTCCGCTTTGGCGGTGATCTGGGGATACGACCTCAACTTATACACGATCGCTTATCTATCGCGCCAATTGCCGATGGAATTGGCAGCCTTGCGCGGGCTGGCACAGATCATTGCGGCAGGTTTGCTGGTCATCGGCGCTGTGCGCGGCCGTTCGGCCATGCGCTTTTCACCATCGCGTACAGTTGCGTTCCAATCGCTCTCGTTGATGGTAATTGGCGCTTACATGATCGTGATGGTTGGCGCGGCGCAATCGCTCGCGTGGCTGGGCGGGAATGCCAGCCAATTGGCTCAACTCGGGTTTATCTTTGTATCAAGCG
This sequence comes from Novosphingobium sp. 32-60-15, assembly GCF_002280675.1. Classification (GTDB taxonomy): domain Bacteria; phylum Pseudomonadota; class Alphaproteobacteria; order Sphingomonadales; family Sphingomonadaceae; genus Novosphingobium. The sequence goes on from NZ_NCEN01000005.1 coordinate 79,905, forward strand.
TTCTGGTGTTGGCTATCATGCCATCAGCGCGGGTGCGGGGATGGCTTAAGGTTATGCTGGCCAAGCACTTCTTCCAGCACCGCTATGATTATCGTGCTGAATGGCTGCGGTTCACCCGGACAATCGGCCGGGCAGGTTCGCAAACCCCGCCACTGCACGAGCGTGTCGTCCAAGCTGTGGCCGACATTACCGACAGTTCGGCAGGACTGCTGCTGGTGCCTGCAGAGAGCGGTGAACTGGTGCTTGCATCGCGCTGGCAATGGCCCACTGCGGATGTTCCGGCAGAAGCGTTAAGCGCTGCTTGCGTGCCATTCTTTGAAAAGAGCGCGTTTATTGTCGATCTCGACGAAGTGCGGGCGGGGATTGATCACCATGGCGAACATGGCGCAGTTCCGGCTTGGATGCTGGAAGAGCAATCGGCCTGGGCGCTGGTGCCACTGCTTCACTTTGACCGGATGGTTGGCCTTGTTGTGTTGGGCCGCCCGCAGGTGGCGCGAAAGCTCGATTGGGAAGACTTCGATCTGCTGCGTGTGGTGGGCATGCAATTGGCCAGCTACCTTGCTGAACATTCCGGGCAATCGGCGCTGCTCGAAGCCAGCCGCTTTGACGAGTTCAACCGCCGCATTGCATTTGTGATGCACGATATCAAAAACTTGGCGAGCCAGATCAGCCTGCTGGTGCGCAATGCGGAAAAGCACGCCGAAAATCCGGATTTCCGCGCCGATATGCTGATTACGCTGCGCAATGCTGCAGACAAACTCAATGCGCTGCTCGCGCGGCTTTCCCGTTATGGCGCAAGCGGTACCGAACGGGTTGAGGACATTGACGCAAGCGATGTCGTTGCAGGCATCGCCGCGCGGTACAGCACCACGGGATTGCCGCAGCTTTATGTGACGCAAAGCCAACCTTGCCGGGTGATGGCCAACCGCGAGGTGTTGGAGCAAGTCATTCTGCATCTGGTGCAAAATGCCTTTGAAGCCAGCCCCGATGGCATGGCGGTATTCTTGCAAGTTGGCGTCGATAGCCTGCATGGCACAATCGAGGTGATCGATACCGGATCAGGGATGAGCGCGGAATTCATCCGGAACCGGCTGTTCAAGCCGTTCGTTTCAACCAAACAAGGTGGATTTGGGATTGGCGCGTTTGAAGCGCGAGAACTGGTCAAGGCAATGCGGGGACGATTGGAAGTCGAAAGCCGCGAAGGGCTCGGCAGCCGGTTCACCATCCGGTTGCCGCTGACTGCAGCCCAGCCGTTGATAAATTCCATCGAGAATGGCCAAGGCCCTCTCGACAAGAAGGTAGCATGATGAGCGATACCCAGCCCCAAAAGCGCCCTGTGCTGCTGATTGTCGAAGATGATCCGGGTCTTCAGGCGCAATTGAAGTGGGCGTACGAAGATTTTGAAGTGGTCATTGCCGGTGATCGCGCCAGCGCGCTTACCCTGTTGCGAGCAGAAGAACCGGTCGTCGTCACGCTCGACCTTGGCCTGCCGCCGGATCCCGACGGCACTACCGAGGGCTTTGCCGTGCTGGACGAGATGATGGCGCTTCGCCCGGATCTCAAAGTCATTGTAGCATCAGGCCATGGTGCGCGTGAATCGGCGTTAAAGGCAATCGAGAAGGGCGCGTACGATTTCTATCAGAAACCCGTTGATATCGATGCGTTGGGATTGATCGTCCGGCGCGCGCTGCATCTTTCGCGGATCGAGGCCGAGAACCGCAATCTGGCAAGCCGCGCCTCATCAGACAACAAAGTGCTTGGCCGGATGATCACAGCCGCGCCCGAAATGGTCAAAGTTGCCCGTACGATTGAGCGCGTTGCCAATACCAATGCATCGGTCATGTTATTGGGGGCCAGCGGCACCGGCAAGGAGTTGCTGGCACGCGGTCTGCACGATGCATCGAACCGCGCCAAGGGATCGTTCATTGCCATCAATTGCGCGGCAATTCCTGAAAACCTGCTCGAAAGCGAATTGTTCGGGCATGAAAAAGGGGCATTCACGGGCGCTGTCAAAACCACCGAAGGCAAAATTGAACTGGCCAGCGGGGGCACGCTCTTCCTTGATGAAGTGGGCGACATTCCGCTGCAATTGCAGGTGAAGTTGCTGCGCTTTTTGCAAGAACGCACGATTGAACGCATTGGTGGCAGGCGCTCGATCGAGGTGGACACACGGATTGTATGTGCAACCCATCAAAACCTTGAAGCGATGATCACCGATAACCGGTTCCGCGAAGATCTGTATTACCGGCTTGCCGAAATCGTCGTGCGTATTCCCGGCCTTGCTGAGCGGCCGGGTGATGCCACTTTGCTCGCCAAGACATTTCTGTTGCGCTTTGCTGCAGAGATGAACCCGCAAGTGAAGGGCCTTGCCGCAGATGCCTTGGCCGCGATTGATAGCTGGAATTGGCCGGGCAACGTGCGTGAGCTTGAAAACCGGGTCAAGCGCGCGGTGATCATGGCAGATGGCAAGTTGGTGACCGCGGCCGATCTTGATTTACCGGGCTCTGCGCAAGATCAGGTGACCCCGCTCAACCTTAAAACTGCGCGTGAGGCAACGGATCGCAAGATCATCCGTCACGCTTTGGCGCGGAGCGAGGGCAATATTTCAAGCACCGCAAAGATGCTCGGGATCAGCAGGCCGACGCTGTATGACCTGCTAAAGCAATACGACTTGCAGGCATAAGCCCGTGCGGCGTTACCACAAGCAATTGGGGGCAGCCGTTGCGCTCCTCGTCTTGGCGGCAGCAGCGCCGGTGCGCGGCGATGCGTCTGGTGCCGAACTGGATGTGGCATTGGCAAAAGCGCGCGCAGCGCTCTCCAAAGGGGACGGGATTGCTGCCGAAGCTCCTTTGCGATCAGCAGTGCGCAGAGGTGCTGTCACGGATGCCGTGCGTGCCGAACTGGGTGAGGCGCTGCTGATCCAGGGTGACCGGCGCGAAGCCCGAAAAATGCTTTACGGCGGTGACTTCATTGCCGGGAGCGCTGCGCAAGGGTGGCATATGCGCGGGCGGCTTGAGCTGGCCGAAGGGCATTTGGCACAAGCCGGACAGGCGTTTGATCAGGCTTTGCGGCTTGATGGTGAAAGTGCCGCGCTGTGGATCGACATTGCACGGCTGCGCTTTTCTGGCGGTGAACAATCACAGGCCATTGCGGCTGCCGAACGCGCGGTAAAGCTTGGCCCGAAAGACCCGCGCGCGCTTGAGATGCGCGGACTGCTGATTCGTGAGCAATTCGGGCTCTATGCGGCATTGCCGTGGTTTGAGGCGGGGCTGCAAGTCGCTCCGGATGATCTTGGACTGTTGAGCGAATACGCTGCGACGCTTGGCGATATGGGCCAGTACAAAGCGATGCTGGTGGTGTGCCGCAAATTGACCTCTATCGATCGGGGTAATGTGCGGGCACTTTATCTTCAGGCGGTGTTGGCTGCACGGGCAGGGCAGACCACACTTGCCCGCAAAATCCTGCAGCAAACCGGTACCGCGCTGCGTGATGTGCCGGCGGTCATGCTGTTGAACGGCATTCTGGAATACCGTGCGGGCAACAGCAACTTGGCAATCGGCCATTTCAACCGATTGGTGCGGTTGCAGCCGGATAACGTGCAAGCGCGGTTGCTGTTTGTGCGCGCACTACGGCGCCAGAATTTGAATAGGGAAGCCATTGATGCCGCTGGCCTGTGGCCAAAGCAGGACTTTGCGCCACCCTATTTGCTGGCGAACGTCGGACATGCCTATTCCGCCATGGGGAACAAGCAGGAAGCGGCAGCGCTGCTGGCAAGGGCAGATGATCCAGGTGAGCAGCCTGCACAGCCCATTCCGAATGCACAACCTCTCTCTGCGCTGGCGATGCGCTATGCTGATGCTCCAAACTTTGCCGGAAATGCGGTGCCTTATATTCGTGGACTGATCGGAGCGGGTGAAGGGGCGCGCGCAAAAGAAGTCGCTGACCGCTTGCGATTGGCCAACCCCGGTGCGGTAGATGCATGGCTTCTATCGGGCGACACCCGCATGGTTATGGGCGATAAGCTGGGTGCACTCGACATGTATGGCCGCGCCGCGCTGATGCGCTTCAACCTGCCCACGATGCTGCGCATTGATTACGCGATGCGTGCCCTTGGACATCAGGCTGATGCCAACGCCATGGTGGCCCGATTCTTGCGGCAAAATCCGGGCAATCCCCAAGCGTTGAAACTGTTATCATTTGGCCGCGAGGCTGTGGGCGATCGTGATGGCGCAGCGCAGATTGAGGTGCTGTTGCGCGCAAGGGTTTTGCGCAATCCATCATAAAATGCCCCTCGACAGGGTGTGTTTGCGTCACTAACTCCCCGTCGAACGTTCGATTAATGGTGGGGAGTATGTCATGGCAGGGGCGCTTGAAGGGTTGACTGTACTTGAATTTGCAGGACTTGGCCCCGCGCCATTTGCCTGCATGATGCTTGCAGATCACGGGGCGCGCGTCATTCGCATTGATCGTCCGGCACGTGGTGAGCGTGTCGGCGACAGGGGAGAGCGCGACATCCTCAACCGCAATCGCGAACGGCTTGAACTCGACCTCAAAGATCCCGCTGCCATCGCGCACATCCGCTCGTTGGTGAAAGAAGCTGACGCCATCGTTGAAGGCTTCCGTCCCGGTGTGATGGAACGCTTGGGCCTTGGTCCCGATGTCTTGCTGGCTGACAATCCCAAGCTGATTTACGGGCGGATGACAGGTTGGGGGCAGGACGGCCCCATGGCACCGCTGGCTGGCCACGATATCAATTACATCGCCTTGTCAGGCGCTTTGCACAGCTTTGGCCAAGCCGGCGGTAAACCGCAGTTTCCGGTGAACCTTGTCGGCGATTTCGGCGGAGGCGGGATGGTTCTGGCCTTCGGCGTGATGGCCGCCGTTTTTTCGGCCCAGCGTACGGGCAAGGGGCAAGTGGTAGATTGCGCCATGGTTGATGGCGCGGCAATCCTTTCAGCGATGACTTACACCTTCCTGGGCAATGGGATGTGGAAGGATGAACGCGGCGTCAACTTACTGGATGGTGGCGCGCACTTCTACGACACGTATGAAACACGCGATGGCAAACATGTCTCGATAGGTTCGATAGAGCCACAGTTTTATGCCCTGCTGCTGGAAAAGACCGGATTGAGCCAAGACCCCGAGTTTTCGGTGCAAATGGATGCGAGGAAATGGCCGCATCTCAAGGACCGGCTAACCGCGCTGTTCCTCACCAGGACGCGCGATGAATGGTGCGCCATCATGGACGGCACCGATATCTGTTTCGCTCCTGTCCTCAGCCTGCGAGAAGCTCCGCAGCATCCACATAACGTGGCGCGCGGCACTTTCGTTGAAGAAGACGGGTTCCTGATGCCGGGGCCTGCTCCGCGCTTCCTTGGCACTCCGGCGCCACGGCCTACACTAAAAACGCGCAACTGATTATGGCGCTGCCGCCCCTGTAGGAACGGCAGCGCTGTTCGGGTAATCAATCGGCGCGAATTGCGGCCTCGATTTCAGTATCGGGGTTGTTGCGCTTGTGGCGGACTGACCACCAAAGCGAGAGGCCGATCATCGCAGCGCCAATGAGGCCGGTGATCGTTTCTGGGATGTGATAGCGCGCCGACAGCAGCATGATCGCACCCAGTGCAATGATCGCCCAGAACGCGCCGTGTTCAAGATAGCGGTACTCTGAAAGCGTGCCTTTTTGCACCAGCATGATCGTCATCGAACGCACGAACATCGCACCGATGGACAGGCCCAGTGCAATGATCACCATGTTGTTGGACAGGGCAAATGCCCCGATCACCCCGTCAAAGCTGAACGAGGCGTCCAGCACGTTGAGGTAAAGGAAGCCGCCAAGCCCAGAACGCACAACCATGCCTGCTGCCTTCTGCGCTTCGTCACGCATTTCAAGGATGGTGCCCAAGGCTTCCACCGCAATGAAGGTAACAAGGCCCAATACTCCCGAGATAACGAACGTCAGGGCATCTTCGGCAGGAAGAGTGAGCGAGATGGCATATATCGTCAGCAGCAGCAGCGCAATTTCAGCCGCCTTGATGTTCGATACGACAGCCAGCTTTTCTTCGATCCATTTGATCCAGTGCACTTCTTTTTCGCCATCGAAAAAGAACGACAAACCCACCATGGCAAGGAACGCACCGCCAAATCCGGCAATGCCGACGTGGGCGCTGCTCACGATTTCCTCGTAACGCTTTGGATCATTGAGCGACAGCGTCAGCGCTTCAATCGGACCAAGTCCCGCGGCAATCGCCACAATCGCCAACGGGAATACGATGCGCATGCCGAACACGGCGATGATCATGCCCCATGTCAGGAAGCGTTTTTGCCACACTTCGTCCATGTCTTCGAGAACGGCGGCGTTGACCACGGCATTGTCAAACGACAGCGAGATTTCGAGGATCGACAGGACGAACACGATCCACAGCAGCGATAGCGTGCCGCTCATCGTGCCGGTTTGCATCCAGCCATAGCCGGCTGCCAGTGCCAGACACACCAGCGTAAAAAGGATCGATCCCTTGTAGAAGCGGAGCAGCAAACTGAATTCCCTGTTCGGAGAGGTTGGATCGGTTAACGAAACCGCCCGTTACTTTGGCTGATAGGTCTGTTCAATACCGGGGAAGGTGCGCGCACGCACTTCTTCGGCATAAAGCGCCGCTGCGCCCGAAATGGTTCCAGCGATGTTTTCATAGATTTTCACAAAGCGAGGAACCCGTTCAAACATGCCCAGCATGTCTTCGGTGACCAGCACTTGCCCGTCACACTGGGCCGAAGCGCCAATGCCGATGGTCGGGCACGCCACGGCTTGCGTAATGGCTATGGCAATTGTTTCGACAACGCCTTCGATCACGATTGCAAAGGCACCGGCTTCGCAAAGCGCGCGGGCGTCGCAAATGATCTTGGCAGCCTCTGCCTCGGTCCGGCCACGTGCGTTATAGCCGCCCAGCACATTGACCGCTTGCGGGGTCAATCCAACATGGCCCATCACGGGAATACCGCGTGCGGTAAGGAACGCCACGGTTTCCGCCATAGCTTCGCCGCCTTCCAACTTCACAGCCGCGCAGCCGGTTTCCTTGAGCAGTCGCGCCGCGCTTTCGAATGCGTGCTGCGGCGAGGCCTCGTAACTTCCGAACGGCATATCGACCACAACCGCCGCATGAAACGACCCGCGCACCACCGCCGCGCCATGTGCCGCCATCATATCGAGCGTTACCGGCACACTTGATGGCAGGCCGTAAATCACCTGCCCGAGCGAATCTCCGACCAGCAGCAAATCGCAATGTTCATCCAGCAACTGGGCTTGTCGCGCCGTATATGCCGTTAACATTACAATGGGTTGCGCGGTGACACCATCCTTCTTGCGCTGGCGGATCGCAGGGATCGTCAGGCGCTTCATCGGGCTTGGCGTAGGGTTCGCACGGCTCGTTGAAGTGTCGAGTTGGAAGGTTGTAGACATCGATACGCATCCTTTGAGGCGGGCCCACGCTTCTACTGCCTTGGCGCAAACCCGCAAGGCTACACGCCTTATGCGCAATCTTGGGGAAAAATGGCTTGCGCGATGGGCGGTTCGCGTTAGCTTCCCGGCCATTACCTGGTTTCCAAAGCAACCGCATCGGCGGTTTGGTGCTTTGGACCAAGGCGGGAGAAATTCATGTTCGGTCGCGTCAAACCGCTCGACGCCATTCTAGCTACTGCAGAAAAGAAATCGCTGCACCGCTCGCTGGGGGCGTTCCAGCTTACGATGTTGGGCGTTGGTGCCGTCATCGGCACTGGCATTTTCGTTCTTACAGCCGAAGCTGCGCAAAAAGCAGGTCCAGGCATGATGATCAGTTTCATCATCGCCGGATTTGTCTGCGCAGTAGCGGCGCTATGTTACGCTGAAATGGCGTCAATGGTCCCGGTCTCCGGATCGGCTTATACATACAGCTACGCCGTGATGGGCGAATTGATCGCCTGGATGGTGGGCTGGGCCCTGATCCTCGAATATGCTGTGGCGGCGGGCGCCGTAAGCGTCGGCTGGTCCGGCTATGTCGTCGGCCTGATCGAAAACGCGTTCAGTATCGACATTCCCGATTTGCTGGTGCGCGGCCCTTATGACGGCGGCCTGGTGAACTTGCCCGCGATGCTGATCGCAGGCCTTGTTACGTGGCTGTTGGTCATCGGTACCAAGGAAAGTGCCTCGGTCAACGCAGTGCTTGTGGCCATCAAGGTCGCAGCACTGACCCTGTTCTGCATTTTGGCGCTGCCGGTGATGAAGATGGAAAACTTCGAACCGTTCTCGCCTTTGGGCTTTGGCGGGATCGGGGCAGCGGCAGCGTCTATCTTCTTTGCTTACGTCGGGTTCGATGCGGTTTCTACAGCGGCTGAAGAGACGAAGAATCCACAACGCAACATGCCGATCGGCCTGATCGGCAGCCTTGCGATCTGTACTGTATTCTATCTGTTGGTCGCAGCCGGCGTCATCGGTTCGGTCGGCGCACAGCCTGTGCTTGATGCCAATGGCCTTGGCATGGAACCGGGCAGCACAGAACTTGCCGCACGATGCGCCGCGATGGGCGATCAGGCAGTGGTCTGTTCAAAGGAAGCGCTTGCGTGGACGCTGCGTGAAATCGGCTGGCCGCAAATCGGCAACCTGATCGGTCTTGCCGCCGGTCTTGCCCTGCCATCGGTCATTTTGATGATGATGTTCGGCCAAACCCGCATCTTTTTCGTGATGAGCCGTGACGGCTTGCTTCCCGCCTCGTTCTCGAAAATCCATCCGCGTTACAATACGCCGCACGTCATCACGATCATCACCGGTATTTTCGTGGCACTTTTCGCAGCGTTTTTCCCGGTAGGCTTGCTGGCCAATATCTCGAACTCGGGCACGCTGTTTGCGTTTGCTGCGGTTTCTGTGGCGGTACTGGTGATCCGTCGCCGTGAACCGGGCCGTCATCGCCCGTTCCGCACTCCGGCGATTTATGTCACTTCGCCGCTCGCGTTTCTTGGCTGCTTGTACTTGTTCTACAAGCTCGATTCGAAGAGCCAGATGCTGTTTGTCATCTGGGCAGCCATCGGTCTTGTGGTCTATTACGCCTACAGCCGCAGTCGCAGCCATGTGGGGCGCGGATTGGTCGAAGTTCATGAAATGGACAAAGACGTTCCTCCCACCTCGGTGCCGCCCATCGATTGATCGATTGGTACCTGCATACAAAAAGGGCCGCCCCGAAAGGAGCGGCCCTTTTTCATTTGGCGTCGATTCAAATCAAAGGTTGGTCAAATCAGAGGTTGGTCAAATCAAAGGTTTGTCTCGGTAAACCCGCCTTTAACGTCATTCGTAACATCCATGCCCAGCGCCATTTTTGCTACGCCGATGATGCCAAGATCGCCTGCCCAGATCGAGGCATCGCCCAAATCCATGCGCAGGAACAGCAGGTTTGGCGCGTCTTTTCCGCCCGGAAACCACGCCTCGACAAAGTTGTTCCAATGCTTGTCCAGCAGCGCCCGGTCTGTTTCTTCGGTCAACATGCCGTGGAATCGGGCAAACACATCGTGGCCTTTGGACGAGAAGGTTGCGGTTGCACCGCCCATCTCGGCAAAGCGATTGTCGCGCGATGTGAAAAACCAGATTGCACTGTTGGCACCCTTGTCGAGTTGCGCTGTCATTGGCGCCGCAGTGTCCGGATCTGCGTCAAGTTGCAGCATCACATAAGGCGAAGACGACATCGCTTTCCAGAATTTTTCACGAAGCTCTTCGGGATTGCCTTGATCATATTTCATCGCAAGTTTGCCTTTCGCGTCTGATATTTGATCAATCAACGGACCGGGGCGGGGGAGGTTCCCTTCTGGCTTGTCCTCAGGAAATCCACTGTTTCTCCCCAAGGTTGTCCACACAAGGGACAGACAAAGCGGATTGCGCGTTCCGAAAATAAGAACATAATAAGAACACAAGGAACGATTCGTATGCCAGAACCCGCCCCTATCACTGATCCTGCTGACCTCATGCCCGGCCTTATCCGGGGCATCGGGGCAAGCGAACGCACACCGCATTGGCGCCCCGGCCTTGCCACTGGCTGCGCACAATCTGAAATGTTCGCGTCTGCGCGTGAGGCTTCAGGGGCAGGGCTGGCGCTCGCCTTGGCGCAAGATGCTCTACGCATGGCAGCGCCCGATCCGACTGCCGATACGCCCGATCATCGCCCCTTTTTGTGGGTGCAAGACAAAGCGGCGCTGCGTTTGTCCGGGCGGCCCTATTTACCCGGCCTTCCGGCAGAGTTGCGCCACCGCCTGATCCATGTTGCTGCCACCACACCCGAAGACGCGCTGTTCGCGCTCGAAGAAGGCTTGCGCTGTCGCGACCTTGCTTTCGTAATCGGCGAAATTGCCGGAAATCCGCGCGCGCTTGATTTTACCGCTTCGCGCCGCCTTGGCCTTGCCGCTGAAAAGCATGGGGTGCCGCTATGGCTCATCAGGTTGGATGCCAGGCATGATCTTGGCGCTGCACGCATGCGCTGGCGGGTTGAGGCTGCACCTTCACCCCCGCCGCGCTGGAACGCGCATGCGCCCGGCGCAACCACTTGGGCAGCGGAATTGTTTCGCGCCCACACTTACCAACCCGGAAAATGGATTTTGCGCGATGACGGTCTCGCCCTCGTTGCCCAGCCTTACGCCAACGCCAGCCCGCCGGATCATGGCGATCTGGTGCACGGGGCTGGCGATCGATCGTTGGCGGCTTTCTGAAGGTCTTGCGCGCGGACAAGGGGCAGACGCCGAACCGCTCGCCCTGATTGAAGATACCGCGCACGGACCGCGCATTGCCGCCGCCAACCATGCCGCCCAAGTTGCAGGTGCGGTTCCTGCCATGCGCCTGGCCGATGCGCGCACGCTGTGCCCGGCGCTCGGCGTGCGCCCGGCTGATCCTGCGGGCGATCTTGCCTTGCTGGAAAACCTTGCGCTGTGGTCACAGCGGTGGGGGCCGTGGAGCGCGCTTGATCCACCCGATGGCCTGTTGATCGACACGACCGGCGTTGCGCATCTGTTCGGCGGGGAACGCACGCTGCTGGCTGATGCCATCAATGCCTTCACCCGGCGTGGCCTCGGCATCCGCGCGGCGCTTGCCCCCACCGCAGGCGCAGCATGGGCGCTGGCGCATTTCGGGCCAGAGGCGGCAATCATCGCTCCCGGCGACGATCCGATGGTGCGTCTTGGTGGTTTGCCAGCAGCGGCACTACGGCTTGATGATGACGTCATCCTGCTGCTGCGCCGCCTTGGCCTCAAACGCCTTGGCGATCTGCACGGACTTGCCCGCGATGCCTTGGCGCGGCGTTTCCGCAACCGCCGCTCGGCCGCGTCCAACCCGCTGCTCCGGCTCGATCAATTGCTGGGACGCCTGCCCGAACCGCTGTTGCCGGTGATCAGCGTCACTGCGCCACTCGTCCAGCGCCGCCTGATGGAGCCAATCCGCCATCGCACGCTGCTCGATCAGGTCGTGGCTGATCTGGCGGAGGATATGGCGCGGCTGCTTGAAGCTTTGGGGCAGGGGGCGCGGCGGCTTGAACTGGGCATGTGGAAGGTTGACGGTGATGTGGCCATCCGCCGCCTTGAAATGGCCGCCGCCACGCGTGATCCGGCCCACTTGTGCCGCCTGTTTGCCACCCGTCTTGATGATGTGGATGCAGGTTTCGGCATCGAACTGGTGCGGCTGCGCGCTTCGTGGACCGAACCGCTGGCGCTGGCACAAGCGCAACTTGATGCCGCCGCCGAACGCCATGGGACCAGTCTGGCCGCCTGCGTGGATCGGTTGACGGTGCGACTTGGGCCCGAAGCGGTGCGTCGCCCGATCGCTCACGCCAGCCATTTGCCCGAACGTGCGCAGCGCTGGCAGCCGCCTTTGATCGATCTTCCATCTTCACAAGAGGAATTCGCTTTTCACCACAGACCACTGAAAATACTGGATAAGCCCGAATCTGTCGCCGTCATTTATGAAACGCCTGACGGCTTGCCACGCCGGTTTCGCTGGCGGGGTGAAGTCCATGAAATCGCCCGAGCCGAAGGGCCGGAACGGATTGCGCCAGAATGGTGGCGCGAACGTTCCACCGTGCGCTTGCGCGATTACTACCGCATCGAAGACGCAGCCGGTCGTCGCTACTGGATTTACCGGCATGGCGTCATCGGGGATGGGCGCGGTGGTGCCCCTGAATGGTTTATCCAAGGATTGTTTGCATGACCCCGACCTGTCCACATGTTCGGGGTGGCGGAAGGCACAAAAAGAACATATAAGGAACGAATGTCGCAGCCAGCCCTACCTACACAAAAGACAATTCTTGAACGGCTTGAGATACTTGCCGATGCCGCCAAGTACGATGCATCGTGCGCGTCGTCTGGTACCTCCAAGCGTAACAGCAAAGGCGGCAAAGGCATCGGATCAACCGAGGGCATGGGCATCTGCCATGCTTATGCGCCGGACGGACGCTGCATTTCGCTGCTCAAAATCCTGCTGACCAATCAGTGCGTGTTCGATTGCCATTACTGCATCAACCGCAAAAGCTCGAACACGCGCCGCGCCCGTTTCACGCCGCAAGAAGTGGTCGATCTGACGCTGTCGTTCTACCGCCGCAATTATATCGAAGGGCTGTTCCTCTCTTCTGGTATTATCAAGAGCTCCAGCCACACTATGGAGCAGTTGATAGAAGTCGCGCGTATCCTGCGGGAAGAACACGATTTTCGCGGCTATATCCACCTCAAGACGATCCCTGAGGCTGATCCCGAACTGGTCGCCCGCGCCGGGCTTTATGCCGATCGCGTCTCGATCAATGTCGAACTGCCAACCGTCGCCGGGTTGACCCGCCTCGCGCCCGACAAGTCCGCCACGCAGATCGAAGGTGCGATGACGTCGCTGAAAGATTCGATCATCGAGGCCAAGGACGCCCGCAAGCGCTTTCGCCACGCCCCGAAATTTGCCCCCGCTGGCCAATCCACCCAGATGATTGTCGGTGCCGATGCCGCAACCGATGCCGATATCGTTGGCCGCGCCAGCACGCTTTACGGCAACTTTGGCCTGCGCCGCGTCTATTATTCCGCGTTCAGCCCGATCCCCGATGCCAGTGCAGTCCTGCCATTGAAGCGCCCGCCGCTGATGCGTGAACACCGGCTATACCAATCCGACTGGCTGATGCGGTTCTACGGCTATGCCCCGCATGAAGTACAGCAAGCGGCAGGCGCAGACGGTATGTTGCCGCTGGATATTGATCCCAAGCTGGCATGGGCATTGCAATTTCGCGCAGACTTTCCAGTGGACGTCAATCGCGCGCCACGTGAGCGGCTGTTGCGCGTTCCGGGCCTTGGCGTGCGCGCGGTCAACGCCCTTATTGTGGCAAGACGCCAGCGCCGTCTGCGGCTTGAGGATGTGGGCAAGCTGACCGTTTCGGTCGCAAAAGTCCGCCCGTTCATCATTGCCGAGGATTGGCGGCCAGTACTGCTGACCGACCGCGCAGATTTGCAAAACCTGATTGCGCCCAAAAAGGCCGAGCAACTGGAATTGTTTGCGTCATGACCCCCTTTCGCACCATGCGCTCAGCCGAGGCATTTCGCGTTTCGCTGGCTGCTCCTGATGATTTCGAAGGCTGGCGTGACACGGCGCGGCGGCTGATCCAGGCCGATGTGCCGCCGGACCGGATTGTGTGGGATTCACCTGCCGATCAAAGTACTGATCTGTTCGCGCAAGGAGAGCGGCGCTTGCCTGCGCCTCCCGCTGATGCACCACAGCCACGCGCCTCACGCGATTTCCTGCAGTATGCCAAAAGTGCGATCCTACACTCTGACTCTAAACGATTTTCATTGCTTTACCGTCTGCTTTGGCGGTTGCAGACCAATCCGCGTCTGATGGACGATCGGGCCGATGCCGATGTGCGCGGGATTGACGAACTGGCCCGCCAAGTGCGGCGCGATATTCACAAGATGCGTGCTTTCGTGCGCTTCCGCGTGATTGAGGAACCCGATGGCGAACGCTACGTCGCCTGGTTTGAGCCTGGGCATCATATCTTGCGTTCGAACGCCGCGTTTTTTGTTCGCCGTTTCACCACGATGCGCTGGTCGATCCTCACCCCGCAAGGCAGCATGCACTGGGATGGCGAAACCTTGCAGGAAGGCCCGCCTGCCACCCGCGCCGATGCGCCTTCGGGTGATCCGGTCGAAGCGCTGTGGCGCAAATACTATACCTCAATCTTCAACCCTGCGCGCCTGAAGGTTGGCGCAATGCTCAAGGAAATGCCGCGCAAGTATTGGAAGAATCTGCCCGAAGCCTCGCTGATTCCGGAAATGATTGCAGGGGCACAAGCGCGCGAGGCGGGAATGGTTGAAGCTGGCGCGCAAGACTTTGGTGTGCTGCCCGATACGCTGGCAGGCATTGCTGAAGCCGTCCAGTCATGCCGCCGCTGTGACATTGGCTGCAACGGCACGAACAGCGTCATGGGTGAGGGTGCAGATGCGCCTGTGCTGATGATTGTGGGCGAACAGCCGGGTGATAATGAAGAAGAACTGGGCCACCCGTTTGTTGGTCCTGCAGGGCAATTGCTCCGCGCCCATCTGAAGGATGCCGCAATCGCAATTGAGCAGGCGTACGTCACCAATGCGGTGAAGCATTTCAAGTTCACCCTTCGCGGCAAGCGGCGTTTGCATCAAAATCCCACGGCCAAGGAAATCGATGTGTGCCGCTGGTGGCTTGATGGTGAGCGCGCACTGGTACGCCCGCGGATCGTGCTGGCATTGGGGGCAAGCGCCGCTCGCGGCCTCCTCGGGCGAACGGTGAGTGTGCAGAAGGAGCGCGGTGTGCCTTTGCCGCTGGATGATGGCAGCGAATTGTGGATCACCACGCATCCCAGCTACCTCTTGCGGCTGCAAGATCATGGGCGCGCTGATGAAGAACAAAAGTTTGCCAATGACTTGCGCTGTGTAGCTGCGCGGGTATCTGAGCTTTCGCACTGAGCGATGCCTGATGCCCGAACCACCGCTTACCCCTGATCGCCGGCATATTGAGCCTTTCGATGGTGCCGCACCGCCGCGCGCCGACTTTGTCGAACTGGGGCTTGCCAGTTGCTTTTCGTTCCTGCGTGGCGCGTCTGATGCGATAGACCTTGTCACCGAGGCACGCAGGCTTGGCTACGATGCTATTGGCATTGCTGACGTCAACACACTCGCTGGCATCGTTCGTTTGCATACCGAGGCGGAGGCGGCGCAATTGCGCCCGGTCATCGGCTGCCGGATCGAGACGGTCGAAGGGCTGGCGTTGCTTGCCTACCCAACAGACCGGGCTGCCTACGGGCGTTTGTGCAGCCTGATTTCGGCAGGGCGGATGGCCAGGCTTGACGGGACTTGGCAGGCCAAAGGCGTGTGCGAGATTGATCTTGCGATGCTGGCTGCCCACAGCGAAGGCATCCAACTGGTCCTTATGCCACCACGCGATTTGGATCAGATATTTACGCTTGATATTGAAAGTAACGTGGTAGCTTTTCCGGGGCAGGATGAGGCAGTTCTTCCACAGGAATTCCACCGCCAATCCCTGCCGTTTTCCAGCCTTATCCCCCATCTTGTCCACAGGCTTCCGACCCTTGGACATATAGCGGCAAGTTACCTCCACACAGGCGATGACATTGTCCGGATTGAGCGGCTGAATGCACTGGCGCAAGCACATGGCTTGGCGCTGCTGGCGACCAATGATGTGCTGTACAGCGCGGCAGAGCGCCGCCCGTTGCAGGATGTGATGACCGCGATCCGCCACAAGACGACTGTTGCGGAAGCGGGCCTTTTGCTTGAACCCAATGCCGAACGACATTTGAAATCGGCTGAAGAAATGGTGCGGTTGTTCCAGCGCTGGCCCCATGCGATCCGCGCAGCGCGGGAACTGGCTGATGCGTGTCGCTTTAATTTGAGCGAATTGCGGTACGAGTATCCCGAAGAGATCTGCCCGGATGGTCACGAACCGCAAGACTGGCTGGAGGTGCAGACCTGGCGCGGGGCGGATGAACGTTATCCCGAGGGGGTGCCGCAAAGCGTGGCGGATACTCTGCGACGGGAGCTTGACCTGATCGGCAAGCTGAACCTGGCAACTTACTTTCTCACCATCAAGGATATCGTTGATTTTGCGCGAAACTGTGATCCGCCAATCTTGTGCCAGGGGCGTGGATCGGCGGCCAATTCGGCGGTGTGTTTCTGCCTTGGCATAACCTCGGTCGATCCGGCCAAGCACGCTTTGCTGTTTGACCGCTTCATTTCCGAAGAGCGCAAGGAACCGCCGGATATTGACGTCGATTTCGAGCATGAGCGGCGCGAGGAGGTCATCCAGTACATTTACCGCCGCTATGGCCGCCATCGTGCGGGCTTGTGCGCGACCGTGATCCACTATCGCCCGCGTATGGCGATCCGCGAGGTGGGCAAGGCTATGGGCTTGTCCGAGGATGTCACCGGCGCTCTTGCACGTACCGTGTGGGGCAGTTGGGGCCATGAAGTGGGAGAGCGCAATGTCGCACAAAGCGGCTTGAACGCAATGGACCCGCATTTGCGAAGGGTTCTGAAATTGGCTGAACAAATGATTGGTATGCCAAGGCATTTGTCACAGCATGTGGGTGGTTTCATCCTTACTCAAGGCCCGCTGACGCAAACGGTGCCGATTGGCAATGGCGCGATGGCAGAGCGCAGTTTCATTGAATGGGACAAGGATGATATCGAAGCGCTCGGCATTCTCAAAGTCGATGTGCTGGCGCTCGGTATGCTCACGTGCATCCGCAAATGCCTTGATCTTTTGGCCGCACATCATGGCCGCGAACTGACGTTGGCAACTGTCCCGCGTGAGGATCCGGCGGTTTACGACATGCTATGCAAGGGGGATTCGCTGGGCGTGTTTCAGGTTGAAAGCCGTGCGCAGATGAATATGCTGCCACGCCTGCGCCCGCGCTGTTTCTATGATCTGGTGATCGAAGTTGCGATCGTACGGCCCGGTCCGATCCAGGGTGATATGGTCCATCCGTACCTGAAGCGGCGACGGGGCGAGGAGCGGGTAGAAATACCGGCACCGGGTCCGGAACACGGGCCACCCGACGAATTGACATCAATCCTTGCGCGGACCTTGGGCGTGCCGATTTTCCAGGAGCAAGCAATGAAAATTGCGCTGGATGCGGCAAAGTTTTCCAGCCTTGAAGCTAACCGTCTGCGCAAGGCGATGGCCACTTTCCGGTCACGCGGGATGGTTCACGAATTGGAAGACATGATGGTCGGGCGCATGGTGCAGCGCGGCTATGACCCTGAGTTTGCGGCTCGTTGCTTCAATCAGATCAAGGGGTTTGGCGAATATGGCTTCCCCGAGAGCCACTCAGCCAGTTTCGCGCATCTTGTCTATGTTTCGTCGTGGTTGAAGTGCCATTATCCTGCAGCGTTTGCCTGCGGGCTGCTCAATTCGCAACCCATGGGCTTTTACGCGCCAGCACAGATCGTGCGCGATGCCGCACAGCACGGGGTTGTGGTGCTGCCAGTGGATGTCAATCATTCCGAATGGGATTGCACGTTGGAGCAGCGCGGGCAGGCGCTGCGGCTTGGGTTGCGGCAAGTTGATGGCTTTCCTGAACATGCCGCCGCCATGCTGGTAGCCGCGCGGGCAGAGCAGGGCCCATTCCGCGATGTAGCCGCTCTCAAAGATAGCGCTGCCTTGTCGCCTGCGCTGATAGAGCGGCTTGCCGCAGCCGATGCGTTCGGTTCCATCAGCCTTTCGCGCAGGCAAGCGCTGTGGGATGCGCGCAGCCTTGTTGCGGCCAAGGAATTGCCGCTGTTTGCCGCCGCCACAGCACGTTCCGAGGGGGAGGAGCGGGTGAGGGCGGTGCTGCCGGTGATGCCGCTATCAGAAGAGGTGGTCGCCGATTATCAAACGCATCGCCTGTCGTTGAAGGCCCATCCGATGGCATTCTTGCGTGCAGGATTGGGTGACCGTGGCTTTGTGCGCGCTGCCGATCTTCGAAACCACAAATTCCGTGCGAATGTGCAAGTGGCAGGCGTCGTACTCGTGCGTCAGCGGCCGGGCAGTGCCAAGGGGGTCTGCTTCATCACGATTGAGGACGAAACCGGCGTCGTCAATCTGGTGATTTGGCCCGATCTTATGGAAAAGCAGCGCAAGGTGATCATGGGATCACGGCTGATGGAAGTGCGCGGGCGGGTTGAATATGATGACGAAGTGATTCACGTCATCGCCACGCATCTGACCGACGCCAGCGCGAGGCTTGATGCGCTATCGGATGCCGAATGCCTTGTTCCGCAGATTGCGCGTGCGGACGAATGCAATCGCCCCATTCCGGAACGCGGCACCAATATGCGCGCCCACCCGCGCGACGTCCGCATCATCCCGAAATCACGTGACTTTCATTAGTTTTACGTGCGCAGCCGCTCAATCCCTTGCGCCAATGCGACGTAAAGTTTGCCCATGTCCGACGATAGCAGCGTGACCCCCAGGGCGTTACCGTCGCGTGTGGATAGCAATTGGCGCAACATCGCTTCAAAGTCATGGATGTAGCGATTCACATGCTCGCGGAATTCGCTCTCAGCCTCGTAATGGGCCTGCACGGACTTGGCTTCGGAGGTTTCAAGCAGGGATACGGCGCGGCGCGTAAATATTCCGCGATCCCCGCGCAAGTACGACGCCCAAGCCGTCTCTGACACATCTGCCGACAAGGCCTTGGCAATATCGATAGAGAAGGAGTTCAACGATTCTGTGATGAGCGCAGCACGGCGGGCAAAGTCGTTATCCACTTGCTCCTCAGCCCGTTCGCGCGCCCTGTTAACCCGCGCCTCCAGATTGCCGGCAAGTTCGTCGACCAAGGTCAATTGATCGCGCATCTGGATCGCCGTCTCGCGGCTTGCGGTCGAGGCAGCATCAATCGCCTGTTCAAGGCGTCCGACAAGTTCGGCAGCACGGCCTTGCAGAACGCGGTTGATCGCAGCGCTGCTTTCCTCGCCAAGCTTCGCTGCCAATGCCTCAATTTCTTCAGCCGTGGTGGTATGCAGGTCAGTGCCAGTCTTGCTCACCGCGTCTGACAGGCTGGCGATCGCGCCGTTGAGGCGCTGCTCGATTTGCTCGGATAGCGTCGTGCTATCCTGCTTTGCCTCGGCCAGAGCCGTCTGCGCATTGCGCAAAGCTTCGAGCGTTTCTGAAATTTCGGTGCGTACCCCGCCAACTGTATCTGACAGCGCACGTCCACCATCACCGGCCTCGCGCAACGTGTCACGCAATGTGAATACGCGATTTTCCAAGCCTTTCAGCCCGGCCTCGGTGCTGCGCAATGCCTCTGGCATCTGGGTGCGGGTGTGATCGCTACTGGCCTGAATAATCTCAAGCAGACGTACCGCAGAATCGGTCAAGTCACCAATCTGGGCATCGCTTCCCGCCATCGCGCTCCGCATATCTAACAGCATCGCATTGATATCGGCGATGGACTTTTCAACCGTACCGACTGCTTTGTTGCCTTCCTCGCCCGTATTGCGAAGAACATCAGAGAAGGTATTGACCTTGTGACCGATTTCTTCACACGTCTGCGCAAGATGTGCGATGTCGGCGACTTGTTTGTTACGCTGCGCCTCAATGGTCTGGTCAACTTCAGCAAGCTTCGCAACCAATGCCTCGGCCGCATCAACGGCTGCCTGTTCCATCACTGCACGGCGCTTCGCAATGGCGCTGTCAATATTGCTGAGCCGTATATTGAGTGCCTCACCTTGTTCAACTGCAGCTGCTTCAATCGCTGCGCGCCGACGGGCGAGCTGGTCATCAAGGTTAAGCGCCTGATCATCAAGCATTGCCGAAAGCGCATCAGCCGTTTCTTCAAACCGCGCCAAGCGATTGGCGGATTCAGCCAACAAGGCCTCATGATCCGCGCTCAATCGGGTCAAGGCTTCACGCAACGAAGCGGTATGTGCATTTGTCCGCTCATGCCATGCGGCAAGGGCTGCCTGCTCACTTTGGGCTATTGTAACAGTCTGCTCGGCGCTTTGTGCGGCCAGTGTCTCAAACCTGCCCTCTGCCACTTGGGCGAGTTCTTCACTTGCTTGAGCGAACTGATCAAGCGCGGACTGTACCCGTTCGCGCACGGCCATCACTTGGCGTTCACTGGCCAGTCCGAAATCATTAAGGCGTTGGAATCCCGACACCATTTCTTCAAGCTGCAAATGGGCCGTGCGTCCAGCGTTGCCAATGTTATTGGTCACATCCTTGGCTGAATTCGCAATTACCGGAAGCTGACTGCGGAGTTTCTCCATATTCTCCAGCGCGCTGGTTGAAACTTCGCCGATTTGATCAACCCTTTGCCGGTTGAGCGTGACCAACTCCTCCAACTTGTTGGCGCTACCCGACAAGCGATCCACCGCAATTCGGCCTAGTGATTCAAGATCGCGGCTTTGCGCAGCGATAAAATCGCGTGCCAGTGAGAGCTCAGTATTTACGGTGGTCAGCCGCCTTTCAAGCAGTGCCGATTCACGCGCCAACGAGAGTGATACGTCAGCAAACCGGCCTGACTCGCGCTTGCTGGTGCGCATGGTGACCAATAACGTGATCAGAACGAGCAGCACGGGAACCGCCCATTGCGAAATCCAGAACACCCATTGCTGTGGGGAGTTAGCATCTCGACTTGGCAGGATCACCGCCCAAGCAAAGAACGCCGTCCAGGCAGCGACCGCGACGAACGCTAGTGCAGGGCAGATCCAACTAAGATCCCTGATGGGCGCGCTTTCGACGATTTCGTCGTCACTATTCCAAGATGCAGCCGAAAGCGTCGCGCCACCGTCAAAGACGGTTTCGCCAACAGCCTCAGCTTGGCTGGCGTCCTGTTCGGCGCCATCGATCGGAATTATCCGTGTTCCCCCGTTCATGGTGTGAAGCTTATCACGAATTCATCCAAGTTATAAACCCCGCCTTAACACTTTGGCCCGTAGCGCTTTCCTATGGCCTACGAAGGTGGATCCTTAGACGCGAATTTGGCGGCCGCTGCGGGATACGACCCGGAGCTTATCCGCGAACTTCGCGCAGCCTTCATCGAAAGCGCCGAACGGCAGATTGATCTTCTGGGACGGTCACGCTGTGACGGGAATTGGCAAGTGGCGGCCATGCGGCTCAAGGGGCTTGCAGCCAGCTTTCATGCCGATGGGCTGCTGGCACTCGCCGAAGAAGCACTCGAAACCGTACCGGGTGATCGGGCAATTTTGCGCCGCTTGCACCAGATGCTAGAAGATATGATAGTTACCCCCTGATGCCGAACGGGCATTCTTCAAGTTAACGAGCCGCCGTGCTTGGCAGCAGGCGCGCCAGCCCCTACGATGCCTCTTCAGGAGGCAAAGCTCTTTGCGGGTCGCAGTTTTATCGTTGATGGAAGCCGCCGGCACTGATCCGCGCGCGCTGCGTGGATATCTGCCAATTGGCGGACGCTCGGTGCTGCGTCATCAAATCGGCTTTGCGCTGTCCTTGGGCTGCAAGCGCATCGTCGTAATGGCCGAAGGTCTCAGCGGCGAGCTCGTAGCATTGCAACACGTCGTCGAAGCTGGCCAAGCGCAATTCCACGTTGTGGCCACAGCCCGGGCATTGGTGCCCTTGATCCAGCCTGAAGACGACGTGTTTGTCCTTGGCGATGGCTTGCTGGCCATGCCTGATGCGCTGCGTGATCTGCTGGAAGCTGGCCCTGCGCTATTGACGTTGCCAGTCGAAACAGCGCTACCGCTGGGTTTCGAAAGGATCGACATCAACAACGCGTTTGCCGCGGCGATGCGTTTCCCGGGGCGCGTGGCTGCTGCGCTTGCCGATTTGCCGCCCGAATGGAATGTCCAGTCGGCATTGCTGCGCCTTGCAATACAAGCACGGATAACGCTGCGTGCGGTGCCATCGGCATTGCTGGATGATGGGCGTTGGAGCATCGTTCGTGATGAAAGCGAAGCCCATCTGGTTGAGCGGCGCTGGCTTCGTTTGCATACTGCAAGTGCAGATTTTGGCGCAGGCTCATTGGGCAATACTGCGGCAATTGCGATTGTGCGCCAATTTGGCCCGGCTTTGCTTCACGCAGGAACGCGTCCCGCGCTTGTCGGGCTTGCCGCTGGATTGCTGGGATTGCTTGGCGGGGGCCTTGGTTGGCTGGGCAATTACGCCACAGGGTTTGCGCTTCTGGCACTGTGCTGGTCGATTGAGCGGGTTGCAAGCTTGCTCGGACAGGTCGAGCGTGATTCGTTGCTGGCTTCGGGACTAGCGCGGCGCAGCGTTGACGTATTTCACGGGCTCATTGATGCAGGCTTTGTCGCTTTGGCCACTTGGCGCAGTGAACTGCCGTCGTCACCTTTGGGCCTACGTGCGTTTGCGCCGATCTTGCTCATTATTGCGCTGCGTCTTTTGCCGGTAGCTTTGCCTCAGGAACGTTGGGTTCATTGGTTTGAAGATCGATTGACAATCGGTTTATGCCTGGCTCTTGCCAGTTTGTTTTTGCCATTCGACGTGACGATTGGCCTTGCGGTGATTGCGTTGATTGGCGCGTGTTTGCTGGCATTGAAAGTTCGCCAGAATGAAAGTGGAAATCGTCCATCGTCAAAGGGTTCGCCTAACCCGCAGTTAACCAGTCGGAGTTAAAGGTTGCGCATGGCATTGACCGCAACCACCGGTATCGACCCCGGCGCAATTGAGACGTTGCTGAAAGACGACTTGTTCCATGCGGATCAGGTCATTGTTCACATGGGCCCGATCCTGCGCCATTTGCTGCGCAATGACGACAGCTCGATTTTCAGCGACGAAGTTATTGCGCGGGTTCGCGGTATGTTGGCAGACATCGCACGGCAGTTAATCCAGGCATTGGGCGAAGCGGCCGGACACAGCGATGCAGCAGCTTGGGCGCGCGAAGCAGGCCCCGGCATGGTTGATATTCTGGCGGGCCATCAAGCATTGCTCAATCATCTGCATATGCTTGCCGTGGAGTGGCAGCTTGCCGAAAAGTTGCAAAGCAGGCTTGGCATAGATCCGGTACTAACGCCGCTGCTGCAAGACATTATCGCTTCGCCTGACCATGATCTGGCTGCGCGGGGCATGAATTTGTTGGCAGCGCAGGCACGGTTCGGGCAGGCAATCCGCCGTATGCAGCTTCCGCTGACCGAATTGCCGGACGATCTTCACCATATCGCGATCCTGACAATGCACGGTTACGTCGCGGATGATCCATCGGGCGTCGCTGCGGCGGAATTGGCCGAAGTGATGCAGCGTAAATTGCGGAGCGAAACAGCGTCCCGCCTAGATCTTTTAGCTTATGCGATTTCCGCAACAGGGGCAAAACCCACCGCCACATTATCACTGCAAAATGCAGGCGTTGCGCTTTTCCTGACTGCATTGAGTCTGGGTACCGGTCTTCCGCGCGAGACTGCGATCATGTCCACAACCGAAAGCCAGATGCCCCGCCTTGCGCTGTCTTTGGCTGGGGCCGGGTTGGGCAAAGATGGTCTGACCGAAACCTTCAATGCGCTTCACCCTGATATCACCTTGCCCGATGGTTTGGCCCAGTTGCACCCGGATCGCGCGCTGGCACTGCTTGCGTCCGCGCATTACAGTGACGGTGTCTGATATGTTGGCGCAATTGAAATGACTGCTGCTGGGCCAATCCGCGCACGCTGTGATGGGGCTGATCGCCTGATTGAAGCGGATGAAACACTTGCGGCTTTGCAAGTGCGCCTGGGTGGAAGCTTTCCCGGAACCCTTGCCCTACCCGGCCTATTCGCATTGGTTCGCAAAGCGCGCACAGCCGGCGTGGCATTGTCGGCATTGCTTACGCTGGAAGATGATCGGCAACCCGTGTCATTCCGCGTGATGGCAACGCCATCAGACGATGGCACCACCATCGAAATAACCGAATGGAAGCTTGCCGCCGACGCGTGGAAGGCGGACGAGAACGGCGCCGCCGAGGCCTTGTTGCGCCAACTCGCTGAGGCACACGTCGTGCTTGATGCGGAACAGCGCGTCATCTCCGGCACGGTGGACGCCAGCGATCTGGCGAATTTCAGCAAAGCGCTACGCCAGGGATTTGGCCGCTATTGGACAGATTTGGTCAACCTGCGTGGCAATTCCCATCTCCAGCCGCTCCATTGGCGGTTGCTGGACGATGCTGAACTTGATCTTCCCGGTTCCACCCGCAATTGGCGCGCGCGTTTGCTACCGCTGCGTTCAGGAGGCTTTGAACTTCTGCTTGTTGCAGAAACAGTCATTGGAGCCGGTATTGCAGAAAATGCAGGGCCGCTCAAACTACCCGATTTCAAAGGTTTGCTTGGCCGCAATCTGGCTCCGGCGCTGCGTCAACCGATCAATCGCATTGTCGCCAATGCCGAAACGATCCGGACGCGCCTCGCCGGGCCACTGGCAGATCAATATGCCAACTATGCTGGCGATATTGCCGAAGCAGGGCGGCACTTGCTGGGGTTGGTCGAGGACCTTTCCGATCTTGAAACGGTCGAAGACGCCGATTTTGCCCCGTCTCTTGATCAAATTGATCTGGCGGATTGTGCACGCCGTGCAGCAGGGATCCTTGGCGTGCGTGCGCAAGAGCGCTCCATCATAATTGTGACACCACCGGCAGACCAACGTGCTCCGGCAATTGGTGAATTCCGCCGGATATTGCAGATTTTGTTGAACCTGATCGGCAACGCCATCCGCTACACCCCCGGACACACCACTGTTACCATTGCTGTGGGTAGTGAAGGCCAATCGTCATGGCTGGCAGTCACTGATGAGGGTCCGGGACTGAATGCCGAACAATCGGCCAAAGTTTTCGAGAAGTTTGAAAGACTGGGCCGCAGTGGCGATGGTGGCAGCGGCCTTGGCCTCTATATCTCGCGCAAACTTGCACGGGCCATGGGCGGGGAATTGATTGCAACCGCTGCAGAAAATGGCGGTGCACGCTTTATACTCAGCCTGCCTTCTGCTCAAATAGATGCAACGACCGGAGCGGCCTGACTAGCGCCGTTTTCCTGCGCGCCACAGCGCAAAAATGCCCAGAACCATCAGGCCAGCGCCAATGTAGGCCCACTGGCTTTGTGCCAGCATGAAACTGGATGCAGGCCACAAGATCAATCCAGTTCCCTGTCCGATCCACAGAGCACCAATAATTATGGCGGCGATGCCGAACACCTTGAGAAGCTTCGCCATCGCCGCCAGTCCTTATCAGTCTATCAGCGTTCGCTTACGGGCACATAGTCACGGGCAGTGGGGCCAGTGTAAAGCTGGCGCGGACGACCGATCTTCTGGCCTGGGTCAGAGATCATTTCATTCCATTGCGCCACCCAGCCGACTGTCCGGGCAAGCGCGAACAGCACTGTGAACATCGTTGTCGGGAAGCCGATCGCCGACAAAATGATGCCCGAATAGAAATCGACGTTCGGGAACAGCTTCTTTTCAGCAAAGTAGGGATCGCTGAGCGCGATTTCCTCAAGGCGGAGTGCGGTTTCGAACAGCGGATCCTGCACATTAAGCGCCGCAAACACTTCGCGGACAGTCGTCTGCATCACGGTCGCGCGCGGATCGTAGTTCTTGTAAACGCGGTGGCCAAAGCCCATCAGACGGAACGGATCGTTCTTGTCCTTGGCGCGATCAATGTAATGCTGAATGCGATCAGGCGTGCCGATTTCCTTCAGCATGTTGAGCGCAGCTTCGTTCGCACCACCATGGGCAGGGCCCCACAGGCAGGCAATGCCCGCTGCGATGCAAGCAAACGGGTTTGCACCCGAAGAACCCGCCAAACGCACGGTCGAGGTCGACGCGTTCTGTTCGTGATCGGCGTGAAGCGTAAAGATGCGGTCCATCGCCTTTTCAACGGCGGGGATCACTTCATATTCTTCTGCCGGCACGCCGAAGGTCATTTTCAGGAAGTTGCCGGTGTAAGACAGCTTGTTGTCCGGATAGACGAAAGGCTGGCCGACCGAATACTTGTAAGCCATTGCCGCAATCGTCGGCATCTTGGCGATCAGACGGTGCGAGCTGATCTTGCGATGCGTGGGGTCAGCAATGTCGGTGCTGTCATGATAGAACGCCGAAAGCGCACCAACTACGCCGCACATGATCGCCATGGGATGTGCGTCACGGCGGAATCCGCGATAGAACGTGGCAAGCTGTTCATGCAGCATCGTGTGGCGTGTGATCGTGCGGCTGAAATCGGCCAATTCCTGCGCGCTCGGCAATTCGCCATTCAGCAGCAAGTAGCTGACTTCCATAAAGGAAGAATGTTCGGCCAGTTGTCCGATCGGATAACCGCGGTGAAGCAGAACCCCTTCATCACCGTCAATGTACGTGATCGCAGAATCGCAGCTTGCCGTTGAGGTGAAGCCCGGATCGTAAGTGAACATACCCGTCTGGGCATAGAGCTTGCGGATGTCGATCACATCAGGACCGATCGTTCCGCTGCTTACGGGCATTTCGATGGTCTTGCCGCCAGCGGTCATAGAAGCCTGGTTAACGCTCACGCCTTTGCCCTCCTGTTCCATTTCATTTCAATACCCTGCGCCGGTCAAGCAGCTTGATCGCGAATGCGCGCCAGCGACTCGTCTTTGCCGAGCAGTGCCAATACGTCGAAAATTCCCGGTGAGGTAGTCTGTCCCGTCAAGCTTGCGCGCAACGGTTGGGCAATCTTGCCCAGACCTATCCCTAACTCCTCAGCCATTTGTTTCACCGTGGCCTCGAGGCTTTCGGTTGTCCAGCCGTTTTCAGCGTCAAGCACTGTTGTGATTTTGCTTAACAGTGTCCGCGCTTCATCGGTCAAAAGTGCCGCGGCCTTTTCAACCATGGGCAGGGGGCGCTGCGCAAACAGGAACACGGCACCTTGCGCCAATTCGTTAAGGTCCGCCGCCCGAACTTTCAGCACTGGCATGGCCCGTGTCAGCAATTCAAGCCCGCTATTTGCCTCGAAGGCCGGAGCGAGTGCAGGCAGGCGTTCAGCAACCAGTGCAGCAAGCCGCGCATCATCAGCCTCGCGGATATAATGCCCGTTCAGGTTCAATAACTTCTTCAGATCAAACCGTGATGCGCCTTTGTTCACATCGACAATATCGAACCATTCAACCGCCTGATCGCGGCTGATGATTTCTTCATCGCCATGGCCCCAGCCGAGCCGTAGCAGGTAATTGAATACAGCTTCTGGCAACAGGCCCATCTCATCGCGATAAGCATCAACTCCCAGAGCGCCATGGCGTTTGGAAAGCTTGGCTCCGTCTGCTCCGTGGATCAGCGGAATGTGGGCATATACCGGGTCCGGCCACGTGCCATCGATGCTGTTCATGCCGCGAATGACCACCAACTGGCGGAAAGCGTTGTTGATGTGATCATCACCACGGATCACGTGCGTCACGCCCATGTCGTGATCGTCAACCACTACCGCCAACATATACGTGGGCGTGCCGTCAGATCGCAGCACGATGAAATCATCAAGTTCGCTATTTTGAACCGTGATCGATCCTTGGACCTGATCGGCGATGACCGTTTCACCCTCGCGCGGTGATTTCATCCGCACGACAAAAGCCGCGCCATCGGGCCACTGGTCAGGTGTCGCATCCCGCCATTCGCTGTCGATGCGGAACGGGCGCCTTTCGGCTTGCGCTTGATCGCGCCGCGCCGCCAGTTCCTCCTGCGTCAGATAGCAGCGATAGGCATGGCCTGCTTCAAGCAACTGGTGCGCCACTTGCGCGTGTCGTTCAGACCGTGAGAACTGGAATACCGGCGGCTCATCTCCACCAAGCCCCAGCCATTCCAGCCCGTCAAAAATCGCATCAATCGCAGCGTCGGTAGACCGCGCGCGATCCGTATCTTCAACCCGCAAAAGGTATGTGCCGCCATGATGGCGGGCATAAAGCCAGTTGAACAGCGCAGTTCGCGCACCGCCAATGTGGAGATAGCCGGTGGGCGAGGGCGCAAAACGCGTCACCACCCCGCCATTGGGGCGTAATCCTGCAGAAATGGTGTCAGTGGCGCTTGCCATTGGCCGCGCTTTCCTTCCCTTTAAAACTCATGGCGTCCGCCTTACCCAACGCTCCCGCAACAGATGATCCGGCGACAGGACTACCTGCTGCCAATCCTGCGACAACGCTGGTCGGACGCCGCGGGCATTGGGACATCACGGCGCGATTGTCCAGCATCCTTAAACATGGTGAAGCCTTCCTTGAAGCTCATCCGTTTGAGCGGGGGCTGTGGCTGGTCGTTGCATTTGCCGCCGGCATCGTGGCGTGGGTCACCCTGCCCAGTCCGGCTCATTGGATCGCGCTGCTTTTTGGCATGTCCGGACTGGCATTAATGGCCGCAATATTTCTGGACGAAGCCAACTTTGGACACGTTCGCCTTGCTGTGATCGGCCTTGCTGCCATGGGCTGTGCGGGCCTCACTACCATCTGGGCGAAATCTGAACTGGTCGGCCAACCCGGAATCTCGAGGCCACTTGTGGTCTGGGTGCAGGGCCGATTGGTTGAACGCCGTGAAGAGCCAGCCAAAGCCCGCGCAAGGCTTTTGATACGGGTGCCCTTCGAAGGCTTTGCAGGGCCGGTGTTGGTCCGCGTCAACTTGCCGACGGACAAAGACAATCCGGCTGCACGCCAAGGCGCGATTGTCCGCCTGCGCGCCCGTTTAATGCCCCCTGCGCCGCCTTTGCTGCCCGGAGCCTATGATTTCGCGCGAACTGCCTGGTTCAATGGCATCGCCGCCACCGGTTCAGCACTTTCAAACGTTGAAGTCCTGCGCGAATCAGACCGCGGCACCACCCTTCGCGGGCTCCAATCCTCGCTCGCTCGTCACATTCGCTCGATGCTCGCAGGTTCACCCGGCAACATTGCCGCAGCCCTTGCCAGCGGTGATCGCGGCGCCATCGCCATGGCTGATGAAGACGCGATGCGTGATGCAGGCCTTACGCACTTGCTTTCGATCAGCGGTTTACACGTTAGCGCACTGGTCGGCTTCGTCTATTGGATCGTCGCGCGCGCTCTCGCGTTCGTCCCGTGGATCGCGCTTCGTGTGCGTGTGCCGATTGCAGGCGCGCTGGCAGGAGCGCTGGCAGGCATCGCTTATACTTTGCTCACCGGCGCTGAAGTTCCGACGGTCCGCTCTTGCCTAGGCGCTTTGCTGGTGCTTGCGGCTCTCGCCTTGGGGCGCGATCCCTTATCACTGCGCCTTGTCGCGGTTGGCGGGCTTCTGGTTATGCTGTTCTGGCCCGAAGCGGTCGTTGGACCCAGCTTTCAGATGAGTTTCTCGGCAGTAATCGCCATCATCGCGTTCCACTCTGCCGCCCCGGTACGCGGTTTCCTCAGTTCCGCGCATTATGGCCCGGTTGTACGTTTCGCGCGCGGAATCGTGATGTTGCTGGCAACTGGTATAGTGATCGAATTGGCGCTGATGCCAATCGGCCTGTTCCACTTCCACCGCGCCGGAGTTTACGGCGCACTGGCCAATGTCATCGCCATCCCTTTAACGACGTTTGCGATCATGCCGCTGATCGGGCTGGCACTGCTGCTTGACCTTGGCGGGATCGGAGCGCCGATGTGGTGGCTGGCCGGCAAGGCCTTGGAATTTCTGCTGGCGATTGCGCATTTCGTGGCTGCGCGGCCCGGTGCGGTGACCATGCTGCCTCCGGTTGAACCGTGGAGCTTTGGCCTGTTCGTCACCGGAATGCTCTGGCTTGCCCTTTGGACCGGACGCATCCGTTTGTGGGGCGCAATCCCTGCCGCCATTGCTGTCACAGTGATGATCTTTGCGCCTACGCCCGATATCCTCGTCACTGGTGACGGCCACCATGTCGGCATTACCGGCCAGGGCGAGGACCTGCTTGTCCTGCGCGATGGGCGTGGCGATTATATGCGGGATAGCCTGCTCGAACTTGCCGGAATGGAAGGCCAATTGCGCCCTTTGGAAGACTGGCCCGCTGCCCGTTGCAGCGCAGACTTTTGTACTATCGCTATCAACAGGAACGGCAAACGCTTTACCCTTCTGATGGCCCGCACCCGCGAGTACATTGACGATATGGAACTTGAATCGGCCTGTGAACGTGCCGACATTGTGGTCGCTGATCGGCGACTACCATGGGCTTGCCGCCCGAAAATGCTCAAGGCAGACCGGACATTTTTGGCAAAGACTGGCGGGATAACGATCAATTTGGCGAGCGGCAAAATACGCACTGTGGCCGAAACACAAGGGAGGCACGGGTGGTATCGCTGGCCTGTGACGGGGGAGATCAAGAGCGGACTGAAGCAGCAAATCCCCCAGCCTTCAGTCGGGGCAGCGCCGTCAGCTTTTAAGCCTTGAAACAAACCATAGCGACCAACGTCAAAGCAATCTGACGAAACAAAAGCCTATGGCGTGATGACTTTACGCCAGTCAAAAACAGGTCCCGTTCGTGTCGAGCGAAGTCGAGACGCTCTGCGCGGTGTCTCGACTTAGCCCTGAAAGGCCAAAGTTTATCCTGAGTGTATCAAACGGATCGAAACGAGCGGAGATTTGATTCAGCTTGACGTCATCACGCTCTAAACCAACGGCCGCTTGCCAATGACGAAGCCAAAAAAGCGCAGCACGTAAGCGTCCGCATAAGGCGGCGAAGTTAGGAGCGCTGCGTCACCAGCTTGCGCCGTCGCACATTTGTATCGGCGCAAGCTGGCATGACCGTCTTTTATCAGTGATATCGGCGCAGCAATCCTGCCAGTTTGCCCTGAACCGTCACTTCATCAGGTCGGTAGAACTGCGGGTCATATGCGGCGTTGGCGGGATCAAGGCGGATCATGCCTTTTTCGCGGTGGAGGTACTTGAGCGTTGCCTCTTCGCCACGCACCAATGCGACGACGATTTCACCATCGCGGGCGGCATCTGTCTTGCGGACCAAAGCATAATCACCGTCAAAGATGCCGGCATCGACCATGGAATCGCCAGAGACTTCGAGGGCGTAATGTTCACCCGCGCCAAGCAAGGCCGCCGGTACAGGCAATGTCGCGCTGGTTTCAAAGGCTTCAATAGGCACGCCCGCAGCGATTTTGCCATGGAGGGGCAATTCGATGACATCGTTGGCCGGAGCGGGAGTTGCCCTTGGAGCAGTGCGCAGCGGGGTTAGGGCGGAGTTGGTGTTGGCCGCTGCACGGGTTGGCGCAGCGGTAGCGCCGCCCTTTGTTACCGCGCTGTCAGGTTGGCGGATAACTTCCAAAGCGCGGGCGCGGTTGGGCAGGCGGCGAATGAAGCCGCGCTCTTCCAGGGCAGAGATCAGACGGTGGACGCCAGACTTCGACTTAAGGTCGAGTGCTTCCTTCATCTCCTCAAAACTGGGAGAGATGCCGGATTCCTCCAAGCGTACCTGGATGAAAGTGAGCAGTTCGTGCTGCTTGCGCGTTAACATTGGCGGTTCTCCGCAGGTGAACGAATGCGGAACGGATAAGCAACTTACTGCAACTCGTCAAGCAATACCGCCATTTTCGATCAGGTAAACAGGAACATCTGTTCCCGCCGCTTTCGCATCCGCCCATGCTTCGCGCAGAACGAACGAATTCGCGCGCGACAGCGGGGACAAGGCGCCGGAGTCTTGCAGCGGATCAAGGGTTACAGATGTACCGTCCCAGTGCGCGCGGAGGAATTCCATGCGACTGCCGCCTTTTGGCATGGGGCCAGTCAGGCGGGCAGGGATGGTGCGCGGAAGCGGCTGCGCTGCGCCAAGCATGGCGCGCAGGAGGGGCAACATGAACAGGAACGCGGTCACATAGGCAGACGCAGGGTTACCGGGTAGTCCGACGATGATCTGCGGTCCGCGTGTGGCAATGAGCAAGGGCTTGCCGGGCTTTATCCCGACGCGCCAGAAATCGATACTTGCGCCGATAGACGCCAATGCCGGACGGATAAGGTCATGATCCCCAACCGACGCGCCGCCGCTTGTAACGATAACGTCAGCATCGCGCGCGGTATCGAATGCGGCAGCAAGATCGTGGAGGTTATCCGCCACGGGTCCGCCGTGGGTGACGCGGACGGGTAGGACAGCGGCCATGGCGTAAAGCATCGGACCGTTGCTGGCGGGAAGTTGGTGGAGTTCAGGCAACTGGCCGGGCGCTACCAGTTCGTCGCCACTATCGATCACAGTCAGCGTAAGCGTGCGGCGGACGGGGAGGTGGCTATGCCCGCCTGCGATGGCCAGCGCGATTTGGGCGGGGCCGATGCGGGTTCCGGCCTCGATCAGTACGGTATCGGCCGTGAAGTCCATTCCGGCGGGACGGATGTGCCGTCCGGGCGGCGCGGGAGGCTCTCCGGTGAGATTCAGTACTTCGCCTTCGCGGCCGGCGTCTTCCTGAAGCAACACCATGTCTGTGCCAGCCGGGACAACGGCGCCGGTGCTGATCCTTATGGCTTCGCCTTTGCTGACGGTTTTCGCGTAGGGGTGTCCAGCTGCACTCTCACCAATCACGTTCCAAGGGCCGGGTAGATCAACCGAGCGGAGCGCATAGCCGTCCATAGCTGAGAGAGGGGCGGCAGGTTGCGTCCGGCGAGCGACAACAGGTGCGGCGAGGTAGTGGCCGAGGCATTGTGCAACCGGGCGCTGCTCTAACGGCAGGGAAGGGGCCAGCGCAAGCAAGCGGGCCTGTGCCTCAGCTAGGGGAAGCGGCGGCGTTTTCACGCGTCGTCCGCCCGCCAGATTCCAGATTTGCCGCCGCGTTTTTCAATCAGGCGTATGCCTTCGATCACCATGCCTTTGTCGAGGGCTTTGGCCATATCGTAAACGGTAAGCAGTGCGACTGACACAGCGGTGAGTGCCTCCATTTCGATGCCGGTCTTGCCGGTTAGCGTGGCGGTGGCAGTACATTCCACGCCAGTCTCCACCAGTTCGAAATCAATGTTCACCGCATCGATGCCAAGCGGGTGGCACAGGGGGATGAGCTCGCCGGTTTTCTTGGCGGCCATGATCCCGGCAATGCGCGCCGTTCCAAGAACATCGCCCTTGGGCGCGTTGCCCTGCGCGATGGCGGTCAGCGTGGTGGCAGACATCCTGATCGCGCCTCTGGCCACGGCGACGCGGTGCGTTTCTGCCTTGCTGCCAACGTCGACCATCCGGGCGTTTCCAGCCGAATCAACATGCGTCAATTTGTTCATCTCTCGCCCTCAAATCCTGAACGGGTTTGCGCAGGTTACACTTCCCGAAGAGAAACTCTAATGCCCGCCTCTGCTCGGAACTGCATGGTTTTTTCGGTGGAGAGCAAGGGGCCAAGCATAAGGCGGAGTTTGGCAGAGGCGCGACATGCGATGTGGCAATTGCATCGGCTGATGGTGGTATGCTCGTCGGCTGGGTTGACGTCTGGCAAGACACCCCAATGCTCTTCCCCGCAATCGAGAGGGAGGACCAAGTTTTCGTCAGCCGTTAAGCAAAGTAAGGGTGGCTGCCGTTATGTCGGTCTGTCGCATCAGGCTTTCGCCTACCAAAAACGTGCGCGCGCCGCATGGTTCAAGGCGCAAAAGATCGGCGTGAGTGTTGATGCCGCTTTCGCTAACCAGAAGGGTGCCTTCGGGGGCGAGGGGGGCGAGGCGTTCTGTAGTCGACAGGTCGGTGACAAAGCGTTTCAGGTCACGGTTGTTAATGCCGATCAGGCGCGACTTGAGATGGGCGGCGCGCTCCATTTCTTCCTCGTTGTGGACTTCGACGAGCGCATCCATGCCAAGTTCGCGGGCGGCGGCTTCGATTTCGGCCATTTGGCTGTCTGACAGGCAGGCGGCGATGATCAGGATGGCGTCAGCGCCGATGGCGCGCGCTTCGA
The DNA here is from genome assembly GCF_002280675.1 of Novosphingobium sp. 32-60-15. Taxonomy (GTDB): domain Bacteria; phylum Pseudomonadota; class Alphaproteobacteria; order Sphingomonadales; family Sphingomonadaceae; genus Novosphingobium. The sequence goes on from NZ_NCEN01000005.1 coordinate 113,658, forward strand.
GGCACTGCCACGGATCGACCATGAAATCCTTGCGGATGACCGGTAGGGTGCAGGCAGCGCGGGCCTCGATCAGGTAATCTTCGTGGCCCTGAAAATAAGGCGCGTCGGTGAGCACCGAGAGGCAGGTAGCGCCGCCTGCCTCGTAGGCACGGGCGTGAGCTGCAGGGCTAAAATCGGCGCGGATCAGCCCTTTGGATGGGCTGGACTTCTTGATCTCGGCAATCAGGGCGTAACCCTTGGCGGCCTTGGTGCGCAGAGCGGCTTCGAAGCCGCGTGGCGGCGTTTGCTGTGCAGCGCTGTCTGCCAGTTCGGCAACGTTCGTGGCGGCCTTGCGGGCGGCCACCTCGATGCGTTTTGTGTCGCAGATTTCAGTGAGCATATCAGTCATGGTGGATTGGTCTTTGCCGTGCTGGGCGGAATTAGTCGAGTGGGTTTTGGGTGATGGACTGGCTCGCTACTTAAGCGCGGCGATCCAGCAGTTGAGCAGCGCGTTGGCGAGGCCTTTGTCGATGGCCTCTGCGGCTTCTTCAACGCCTTCGTGCCAGTCTTGTGCTTCGCCTGCGATGATGAGTGCCGCAGCGGCATTGAACAGGACGGCGTTGCGGTATGGGCTTGTTTCACCCAGAAGGAGTGCGCGCAAGGCGGCAGCGTTGTGTCGAGCGTCTCCGCCGCGAATGGTGTCGACCGGAGCCGTGGGCAAGCCAGCATCGTCGGGAGTGACGCGGCGAAGCGCAAGTTCGCCATCTTTTACTTCGGCGAGTTCATTTCCACCGGCGAGGCTGAGTTCATCGAGGCCTTCATCGCCAGAAATGACAAAGCTGTGCGTTGTGCCAAGGCGCAACAGGGCTTCGGCGTAAATCGGGACGTAGGAAGGCCTTGCAACGCCGACGAGCTGGCGGCGAACACCAGCTGGGTTGGCCAAGGGACCCATCAGGTTGAAGATCGTGCGTCGGCCCAGCGCCTTGCGGATAGGCATAATGCGCCCCATCGACGGGTGATGCCGCCCTGCAAAGAGGAAGCAAATGCCAAGATCGGCCAGCGTTTCTTCGGCCGTTTCCGCAGCGCGATCAAGGTTGAGGCCAAGCGCTTCCAAGGTGTCCGCCGCGCCCGCTTTGCTGCTGGCTGCGCGGTTGCCGTGTTTGGCGACGGGAACGCCGCAAGCCGCAACGACAAGGCTGACGGCGGTGGAGACGTTGAGCGTGTGGTGGCCATCGCCGCCGGTGCCGCAAACGTCGATGGCATTGGCTGGCGCGATGATCGGGATCATGCGAGCGCGCATGGCTCGGGCGGCTCCAGCGATCTCGCTGGCGGTTTCGCCCCGGTCCGAGAGGCCCACAAGGAACTGCGCGATGTCTTCGTCGGGGACTTTGCCGTCAAGAATTGCAGCAAAGGCGTGTTCGGCTTCGGCTTCTTCGAGCGGATAAAGGGGATCGGGCAAATTCATGCGGGCAACGGATTGGTGGGGATGCCGCAGATTTTCAGAAAGTTGCCGATCATTGCATGGCCGTGTTCTGTGGCAATGGATTCCGGGTGAAACTGGACGCCGTGGATCGGCAGTGATGTGTGGCGGAAGCCCATGACGTGCGTATCATCAGACTGCGCGTTAACCACCAGGCATTCAGGAATGTCTGTGACAATCAGCGAGTGGTATCGGGTGGCAATAAACGGGCTGGGCAAGCCCTGGAACACACCGGTGCCATCGTGCGTGACAGGGCTGGTCTTGCCGTGCATCAGCCCGCCGCGCACGACTTTGCCGCCGAAATACTGACCGATGGATTGGTGGCCGAGGCATACGCCGAGCAACGGCAGGTTTGCGTCGGCTGCGGCTCCGACAAGATCGAGGCTGATGCCCGCTTCGTTGGGGGTGCAAGGGCCGGGCGAAAGCAGGAAGCCTTGTGCGCCGGTGGCAATGGCCTGTGCAACGGTAAGCGCGTCGTTGCGCACGACTTCCACCTCTGCGCCCATTTCCATAAGGTAATGGACGAGGTTCCAGGTGAAGCTATCGTAATTGTCGATGACGAGGATCATTGGCCAAACTTCGGTTCTGAGGCGACGCGGACGGCTTCGCGGGCGGCGGCGAATAGCGCGCCGGATTTGGCCTCGCATTCGCGCTGTTCGTATTCGGGGTTGCTGTCGGCCACGATGCCTGCACCTGCCTGCACGTGAAGCACCCCGTCTTTCAGGATGCCGGTACGCAAGACGATGCAGCTATCGACAGAGCCATCGGGGGCGAAGTATCCGACACCGCCAGCATAAGCGCCGCGCGTTTCAGGTTCGAGCTCGGCGATGATTTCACAGGCACGGACTTTTGGTGCGCCACTGACAGTGCCTGCAGGGAAACCGGCGAACAGTGCATCGACGTTATCGGCGCGGTTTGTGTCAAGCTGGCCTATGACGTTCGATACAATGTGCATGACGTGGCTGTAGCGTTCCACCGTGTAGCTTTCGGTCACTTTGACCGTGCCAGCCTGGGCGACACGACCCACATCGTTGCGGCCGAGATCGAGCAGCATCAGGTGCTCGGCGCGCTCCTTGGGATCGTCAAGCAGGCTGCTTTCGTTGGCGCGGTCTTCCTCTGGCGTTTTGCCGCGTGGGCGGGTTCCGGCGATTGGGCGAATGGTCACTTCGCCATCACGAATTCGCACCAGTATCTCAGGCGAAGATCCGGTGAGCGCGAAGCCCGGCATGTCGAGGAAATAGAGGAACGGCGAAGGGTTGATCCGACGCAAACTGCGGTAAAGCGCGATGGGCGGCAACGGAAAGGGCGCGGTGAAGCGTTGGGCGATGACGACCTGAAAGATGTCACCTGCTTCGATGTAGTCCTTGGCGCGCGTGACCATGCTGGCGTATTGCGCGGCCGGCATGACCGGCTGCGGGGTTACGTCCACGCTTTCGGTCAGGCGCTGTTCTTCAGGAACTGCGTTGGCCAGCTTGCGGATGGCGCTGTCGATCCGGTCGGTCGCGGCTTCTAGGAGGTGCGCTGGTGCACCGCCTTCGGCCCAGACCGGAGCAATGGCGAAGAGTTCATCTGACAAGCGATCAAACACCAACACCACGGTGGGGCGGGTGAACAGCATGTCGGGCAGGACCAGATCGCTTTGCGGCGCGCGCGGCAGCTTTTCGACAAGGCCGATGGTTTCATAGCCGAAATAGCCGACGAGACAGGCCAGCGCAGGCGGCAAGGCATCGGGAACATCGATGCGGCAAGCGGCGACGAGCGCGCGCAGTTCAGTCAGCGCGTCTTCTGGTAATGGCGCGAAGGCAGCCTTATCGTACCGCCAGATACGGTTGATTTCAGCCGCTTCGCCAGTGGCGCGGAACACAAGATCGGGATCGAGGCCGAGAAGGCTGTAACGCCCACGAACTTCACCGCCCTGCACCGATTCCAGCAGGAAATCGCCGCGGCCTGATTCCATCAGTTTCAGTGCTGCGCCTACCGGGGTTTCAGTGTCCACAATCAACTTGCGCCAGACCAGCGCCGGTTTTCCAGCGGTAAGCTGGACGAGCGCGGGGCCGTGGTTTTCGGGCAGCGCGGTGGCGGTAAAGTCTGCGAGCATGGACACCGGCATTATTGCGCGTTGGCGCCGGTTAGCTGATTGCGCACAGCCTTGATTGCAGCTTCGTTGCGTTCAACGCCGACATCGTTGCGGATCGCAAGGTTGAGGCTTTTGGCATATTCGTTGCCCGTCACCGTGCGGAATTCCTGCGAAGCTTGCGCGAAAATCGGGTCGGCGCGCTTTACTGCGCCAGGTATGATATCCTTGAGCGAAATGACGAACCAGCCAGCCTTGTTTGGGCCTTCAAGGCGCTTGTTGGTGCCTTCAGCCATGGCGAATAGCAAGGCAAGGGCAGGTGGCACTTGGCCTTGCATTGCAGAAAGCTGCTGGCGGGCCATTTCAACGGGCTGCGGCGCGGGCAAAGCAACGCCTGCTTGCTTTACCGCTTCACCGATGGGCGTACCTTTGTTCAAGGCTGCAAGGATTTTATCCGCAGCAGCCTTGGCCTTGGCCGAGCCTTGATCAAGCCCCCAATCACGGGCGACAACATCACGAATGCGGTCAAGCGGGGCGGGGCTGGATACCGTAAGCTGGCCAACATCATAAACCGCGAAAACTTCACCGGCCTTGAGTTCGGCAAGCTGCGGTTCGCCTTCACGCTCCATCGCGAATGCTGCTTGAACAAGCGTGGTAATTTCGTTGGGCACGCGTTCGGTTGGTTTGCCGAACACACTCCCATCGGCCACAACCGGCTGCGTCGACGTGACGGAGAGGCCCAGATTCTTGGCAATATCGGCAAGGCCGGTACCGCCATCGACTTCTTGTTCCACTTGCGCGGCAAGATCGGACAGCGCGGCGCGACGCTTTTCAAGGGTCAGCATCGTGACAAGTTCGGGGCGGGCCTGATCAAGCGTTTTGCCGGCATTGCGATTGACCGCATCCACTTTGATCACATGCCAGCCGATGCTGGACTTTGCCGGGGCAGCCAACGTGCCAGCAGCCGCGGCAAACACGGCATCGGATACCGGCTTGGCCGTTTGTCTGGTCAGGCCTTCGCGCGTTTGATTGGCCATCTGGCTGGCGGCGAGCCCCTTGGCCCGGGCCGCAGCATCAAGTGATCCGCCTTTGCCGACCTCTGCAATCAGCGCTTTGGCGGCAGCTTCTGTGGGAACGATGACTTGCGTGATCGTGCGCTCTTCGCTGGGAGCATAAAGCGCGGTGTTTTGTTTGTAACGGTTGGCGATCTCGGCCTCGGTAGGAGCAGCGAGGCTCTTGAGGCTGGATTCATTGATCAGCGTATAGCGGATCGTGCGCCGTTCAGGCTGCATGTAGCGCGCCTTGTTGGCGTTGTAGAACGCGCTGACGGCTTCGGCGCTGGGCGGGTTTGGCGGAATAAAGGCCAGCGATGGGACGGTAAGGACCACGCCGCTGCGCTTTTCGGTAAGCAACGATGCATAGCGCACAACCGCTTCATCGGGCATTTGGGCACCAAACGCTGCGGGCAACAACAACTGCCGCGCCATCAATCCTTGCGCAAGGTCGGAGCGCACCTCCTTATCGGTAAGGCCGCGCTGGGCGAGCAATTGTTCGTAAGCCATTTGGCTGAATTTGCCATCAGGCCCCTGGAACGCGCTGATCTTGACGATTTCGCTATCGACCAGACGATCACTGACGACGAGGCCATGCTTTTTGCCCCATTCGGCAAGCGCCAAGCGGTCAATCATTTCGTTCAGAACGCCGTCCATACCGCCGCCATCGAGGAATTGCTTCATCGTCAGGCCTGGGGACTTTTTGCGTTCCTGTTCAAACGCGTTGGTCAGGGCTTTGGTGAGTTCAGCAGTCCCGATCCGGCTAGATCCGACGCTGGCAGCGCGATCCCCACCGGCGATGCCGCCAAAGCCGCTGCCCGTTATGTCGGCGCTGGCGAAAGCCAGCGCGATCAGGCCAAGGAACACCAACGCGACAGCAGCGCCGACGCGGGACTTAATAAAGGAGCGGAAAAAGCCGAGCATTTGCGGGTGTTCGTCTCATCATTCTGGGTGCGTTACCGGACCCGAAGGGAAATTTGCCGACGCTTTAGGGGGCATTGCCGTTTCTCGCAATGCCCGGTGTGATGCACAGGCGCTTGGTTGAATGCTGTGGCTGCGGTAACTAAATGTTTTTGCCGGTTATGCGATCACGTGTTTTGCAAAATAGGCGTAGGTTTGATAGCCGCCCGACGACTCGAGGGTGCTATAGCCCTTAAAACTATGGCGTGATTTAGGTTTTTCAGGGGAATTGGCCGAATATGCCACATCGTCCTTATATCGTGGGCAATTGGAAGATGAACGGGAGCCGCGCCATGTTGGCCGAGGCGCGCGCGATTGATCGTGCCGCAGGCCGCTATCCCGATGTGCAAGTGGCACTGGCGCCGCCGTTCACGCTGATTGGCGCGCTGCGCGAAGCGGTGACGGCAATGGGCGTCGGCGGGCAGGATTGCCATGCCGAAGCAAAAGGCGCGCATACCGGCGACGTATCGGCAGCGATGCTGCTGGATACTGGCGCAGACTTTGTCATCGTTGGGCATAGCGAACGGCGCAAGGATCATGCTGAAAGCGATGCCCTTGTGCAGGCCAAGGCCAATGCAGCTTTGGCAGCGGGGCTGGGCGTGATCGTTTGCGTCGGTGAAACACTGGACGAACGCGATGCGGGCAAGGCCGTGGCAGTTGTCGCAGGCCAGGTTGATGGCTCCATGCCGGTGGGTGACGGCACCGCTGATGCTGTAACACTGGGCAAAGTTGCCGTGGCTTACGAGCCTGTCTGGGCCATTGGCACAGGCCGCGTTGCAGCTGTGGCTGATGTCATCGAGATGCATGCGGCGATCCGAGAACGCTTGATCGCTTTGTATGGGGAAGCAGGCGAAAAGGTCCGCATTCTTTATGGTGGTTCGGTCAACGCAGGGAACGCAGCCGAATTGCTGGCGGCGCAGGGCGTTGGCGGGGCATTGGTTGGCGGTGCGAGCCTGACGGCAGACGCGTTCTTGCCGATCATCGCAGCCGCAGGCAACGGCGAGGGCTGACCTGCCAGCATTGCGCGCGTGGCGGGTTGCGCCAAAGCGATCTGCCGCCTACATGGCAGCCAAGTTGTTTCTGCGTTCGGACGCGCCAAAGGTTGAGATACATGTCGCTGTTTATTTTTCTGACCGTTGTCCAGGCCATCGTTGCCGCCCTGTTGGTTGTGACGATCCTGATGCAGAAGTCCGAAGGCGGCGGCCTTGGCGTTGGCGGAAGCCCTGCCGGTTTCATGTCGGCACGTGGCGCAGCAGATTTCATGACGCGGGCGACCACGGTTTTGGCAACGGCATTTGTGGTGTTGAGCATTGCGCTGGCAACGCTGGCAGTCGGCCAGACGTCAGGCCGCCAGATCGACACCTCGCTTGAGCGCGCTGCACCGTTGCAGAATGCGCCTGCAGTTGATCCACTTGCTCCGGCACAGGGTGGCGCGGCACCGGCCGCAGCGCCTGTGCAACAACCAGCAGCACCAGCGCCAGCGAACGATCCACTGAGCGGCGCTGCGGGGCAGTAAAGTTTTTTGCAATGCGGTGATGCCGCCTCGCTTCCTTGGGGTAGCGGGGTGGTATTCGTGTTGTGTTCAATCCATGCTTGTGGATTGCCGTAAAGATTTCAGCGGCAACCGCTTGCGCAATTGCAACTTCAGACGCTAAGGCCCAACTCCCATGGCGCGGTACATTTTCATCACCGGCGGCGTGGTCTCCTCGCTCGGCAAAGGTCTTATGGCAGCAAGCCTTGCGGCGCTGCTTCAGGCGCGCGGTTTTCGCGTGCGAATCCGCAAGTTCGACCCCTATCTGAACGTCGATCCGGGTACGATGAGCCCTTATCAGCATGGCGAAGTCTATGTGACCGATGACGGGGCCGAGACTGACCTTGATCTTGGGCATTACGAACGCTTCACCGGCGTTTCGGCGCGGCAGGCAGACAACATCACGTCGGGACGCATTTACCGCGACATTATCACCAAAGAACGGCGCGGCGATTACCTTGGCGCGACCGTGCAGGTCATTCCGCATGTCACCGACGCGATCAAGGAATTCGCGCAGGCAGAAACCGACGATTTGGATTTCGTGCTTTGCGAAATCGGCGGGACGGTGGGCGACATTGAAGGCCTGCCGTTCATCGAAGCGCTTCGCCAGTTGCACAACGAAATGCGCGATGAGACGTGCTTCGTCCACGTAACGCTGGTGCCCTATATTGCCGCAGCGGGCGAGCTTAAGACCAAGCCGACACAGCATTCGGTACGCGAATTGACGGGGCTTGGCATTCAGCCGGACATCTTGCTGTGCCGCTGCGAAAAGCCGTTGCCCGACACTGAACGCGCCAAGATCGCGCAGTTTTGCAATGTCCGCAAATCTGCGGTCATCCCGGCGCTTGATGCGACGAGCATCTATTCGGTGCCGTTGCAGTATCACGCAGAGGGCCTAGATGGCGAAGTGCTGCGGCATTTCGGACTGACCGCGCCCGAGCCTGATTTGAGCGTGTGGGACGACATCGTTGATCGCTATCAGAACCCTGAGGGCGAAGTGACGATCGGCGTTGTGGGCAAGTATGTTGGCCTGCAGGACGCTTACAAATCGTTGAACGAAGCCTTGGCGCACGGTGGCATGGCCAACCGCGTCAAAGTGCGCATCAAATGGCTTGATGCCGAACTGTTCGAAAAGGACGATGCCGAAATCGCAGCGAGCCTTGAGCCGATGCATGGCATTTTGGTGCCCGGCGGCTTTGGGGAGCGCGGGACCGAGGGCAAGATCGCTTCTGTGCGGTTTGCACGTGAACGCAAAGTGCCGTTCTTCGGCATTTGCCTTGGCATGCAGATGGCCTGCATCGAAGGCGCGCGCAACACGGCCGGCATCGCCAATGCATCATCAACCGAATTCGGCCCGACCGATGAACCGGTTGTCGGCATCATTACCGAATGGATGACCGCCGAAGGTCTGGAGCAACGTTCCGAAGGTGGCGATCTGGGCGGAACAATGCGGCTCGGCGCTTATGACGCAAAGCTGACCGGCAACAGCCACGTCGCCAACGTCTATGGCACGACCGAGATTAGCGAGCGGCATCGTCACCGCTACGAAGTGAACGTGGCCTACAAGGACCGTCTGGAGCAGGGCGGGTTGGTGTTTTCCGGCATGTCGCCCGACGGGTTACTGCCTGAAATCGTCGAACGCCCTGACCACCCATGGTTTATCGGTGTACAGTTCCATCCCGAACTGAAAAGCCGCCCGTTCGATCCGCACCCATTGTTCAGCGGGTTTATTGCAGCGGCTGTAAAGCAGATGCGTCTTGTTTAAAGACAACTAAAAGCACTAGTCAGCGCGCGATTTCCCTGATTATTTGAACGCCTATCGTAATGGGCGTGTAGCGGGGGCTTTCTGGCATGGACGCGGCGAAACTGGCGGAAGCTTTAACGGCGCAAAGTCTGTTTGCAGATTGCGAACAGGCCGAACTTTCCGACATCATCGCGCGCGGCAATGTGCGGTCATATAAACCCGGCCAGGAATTGATGGCGCAAGGTGAACAGGGCCGGACGCTGTTCATCGTGATCAGGGGCCTTGCCCGCGTGAGCATGCTGGCTGCCAATGGACGCGAGATCATTCTCGATTATGCCGAAGCAGGCCATGTGCTGGGCGAGATCGCCTTCCTCGATGGCGGTGAGCGAACCGCATCGGTGATCGCCATCGATCCGGTTGAAGCGCTGGTGCTGACCAAAACGGCCTTTGCCGAAATCATCGATAAACACAAAGGACTATCGCTGCGCCTGCTGAAAGCCATGGCGCGGCGTTTGCGCCAGAACAACGCGGTAATCGAAGCAGACAGGGCCTATACTTCTGGCCCAAGGCTTGCGCGGTTCCTGCTGCGGTTGATGATGGGCGATAGCAGCGAAACAGGCAACCAGTTGAAAATCGCGTTGAGCCAAGGCGAACTGGGCAACTTTGCCGGCATGTCGCGCGAACAGATCAACCGCCAGCTTTCGGCATGGGTCGACAATGGCATTGTGGCATTGAAAGGCGGGCGTGTGACGATCCTTGACCGCGAGGCTTTGACCGACGTCGCCGAGGCTTGGTGAAGGGTAAAACAAAAAGGGGCGAGCTTTTGTGCCCGCCCCTTCACAATTACACCCGTTCAGGATTACGCAGCGGCAGAATTGTCGCCTTCAATAACCTTTAGCGGGTTTTGCGCACCGATCAGCACTTTCTTGGGCTTCATCGCCTCGGGCACTTCGCGCACAAGGTCGATCGTCAGCAAGCCATCGGCAAGATCAGCGGCTTCGACGCGGACGTAATCGGCCAGTTCGAAGCGACGTTCAAATCCCCGGTTGGCGATGCCGACATGAAGATATTCGCGATCATGCGGTTCGGTACGGCTACCCTTCACCGTCAGCAGGTTTTGCTGGGCGGTAATATCAATATCTTCAGGCTTGAAGCCCGCTACGGCCAGCGTAATGCGATAAGCATCTTCGCCGCGCCGTTCGATATTGAAGGGTGGATAATTGTCACCGGCATTGGCGCGGGCCTGCCTTTCAAGCAAATCGAACAGGCGGTCAAAACCCACAGTGGTCCGGCGATAAGGGGTGAAATCAAGACGGTTCATGGCAATATCCTCAATCTTTGAGCAATCTGCACTTGCCGCAGTGCGCCCGGAAACCGGCGCTCACCTTGGCGGTTTATGGCCATGCCCGACTTGCGGCGCATGACACGAACCACCATGTGTGTTAGCGAAAATCGCATTTCAAGACCCCCAGTTTGAGGTTTCCATGCCGAATACGCCGAAAATTGAAATCTATACCAAATGGGGCTGCCCCTATTGCTACCGCGCCAAGGCGTTGCTGGATGGCAAGGGCGTGACGTACGAGGAATTCGACGTGACCATGGGTGGCCCGAAAAAGGCAGAGATGATGGAGCGTGCGCCTCACCATTCTACCGTCCCGTCGATCTTCATCGGTGGCGCGCATATCGGCGGCTCGGATGATCTTTCCGTGCTTGAGGCCAAAGGTAAACTGGACGCGATGCTGGCGCTGTGAATGCCGGAGCATCGCATGGCGCGGTAAAAATCGCGTTGTTTCAGATGACAAGCGGGATTGATCCGCGCGCTAATGCTTTGGCCATCACCCATGCGGCGAAGCAGGCAAAGGGCGAGGGCGCAGCGATGCTATTCACGCCAGAAATGTGCGGGCTGCTAGACCGGGATCGCAAACGCGCGACGCCGAACATTGTGGCCGAGGGTGACAGCCCGGTGCTGGCAGCGGCACAACAGGCGGCGCGCGAGAATGCTATCTGGATCGATCTGGGCTCGCTGGCGGTGCTGCGAAAGGATGGCAAATGGGCCAATCGCGGCTTTGTGATTGACGCCGGGGGCGCAATTGCCGCGCGTTATGACAAGATACACATGTTCGATGTGGCTTTGGCATCGGGCGAGACTTGGCGGGAATCTGCCGCCTACACGCCGGGTGATCAGGTTGTGAGCGTTCAGACACCGCTTGGCCGCTTGGGGATGGCGATCTGCTACGATGTACGGTTTCCGGCGTTGTTTGAAGCACTGGGCCAAATGCGCTGCGATGCCATTCGCATACCGGCGGCGTTTACCGTGCCGACCGGCAAAGCGCACTGGCATTTGCTGCAACGTGCCCGCGCGGTTGAGGCCAGCGCCTGGGTAATTGCCGCAGCGCAAACCGGACGCCATGAGGACGGGCGCGAGACTTATGGCCATTCGCTGGTGATCGACCCTTGGGGCGATGTTGTGCTGGATATGGGCGATGCGGCGGGCTTGGGCTTTGCTATTGTAGACCCTGTCCGAACGGGCGAGGTGCGTTCACAGCTTCCCAGTCTTGCCAACAAGCGGGAAATCCCTAAGTCAGCGCTATGATTGTCTTTGATCTGCAATGCGGGCCTTTGGGGCACCGGTTTGAAGGATGGTTCGGCTCGTCAACGGACTATGAAGATCAGCAAGCCCGTGGCCTGATTTCGTGCCCGATGTGCGGTACGGGCGATGTGTCAAAAGCGGTTATGGCCCCTGCGGTTGGCCGTAAAGGCAACCAGATGGTCGTACCAACCGCAAAGCCCGATTTGTCCGATCACGTCCCGGCGCAACCGATCGCCAATACGCCACTACCGCCCGAAGCTGTCGCCATGCTCAAAGCTGTGGCAGCCATGCAAACCGAAGCGCTGAAATCATCCAAATGGGTTGGCGAAAAGTTCACCGAAGATGCCCGCGCCATGCATTACGGTGAAAAGGAAGTAGCCCCCATCCACGGCCGCGCCACTTTCCAACAAGCACAAGAATTGGCCGAAGAGGGCATTCCCGTAGCCCCGGTGCTGGTCCCGGTCATCCCGCCCGAAGAAGCCAATTGAAGCACGCATAACGCCAAAAGCGCGTTGCCAGCACAAGCCGCCCTGCCTAAAGAGAGCGCGGGCGCCCGTAGCTCAGCAGGATAGAGCACCAGATTCCTAATCTGGGGGCCATGGGTTCGAATCCCGTCGGGCGCGCCATTTCGGTTCAAAGGCACGAACGCCTAGCACCGCCGCCTCTACGCCGGAGGCGGCGGTTAGCGTTCGGAGCAGCTCGCTCCGCAGCCCACGGATGCGAACCTCTTTTCGGCTCACGACTTCCACACGTTGCGCAACCGCCCGCACCTGATCGCGGGCGAACGTGCCGTCGCCGTTCCGCAGCTTCTTGCGCACGGCGGCCGCAAAGGCGCGCAGGCTTTCCGGCGTGATCGCGGGGCCGATCTTTACGATGTGCGCCACCGCGCGCTCGGCATCCCCCTTGGCCTGGTCGCGCGTCGCGGTCAGCTCGGCGATGCGATCCTTGAGCGACGGGTCGCTTACGTCGATGACGCCATTCTCGATCGCGTCGTAAAGCCGCTTGAGCTTCGCTTCCGCCTCGGTCGCACGCCGCTCAAGATCGGCGACATGCTGGCGGCGCTGGTTCACCCACTCGTCGCGCCGTTCGAGGATCTGATCCATCAGAGCTTCGAGCCGCGCCGGGTCGAGCAGCCGCGCTTCGAGATGGTCGACCACGGCCCTGTTGAGCTGGTCCATCGGCACGGTGATGCCAGGACAGCCGGTCGCGCCCTGCCGCGCCTTCGTCGAGCAGGTGTAATAGCGATATTCCCGGCCGACGCTGCTGGTGCCTGTGCGCAGCGTCATCGCGCCGCCGCAGCACGCGCAGAAGCAAATGCCGGTGAGCAGCGTCGGCCCACCCACCGCCATCGGCGCCATCATCTTCGGGCTGCGCGCCTTGAGCGACCGCTGGACCGCCTCGAACTCCGCTTCCGAGACGATCGCCGGCACTTCCATGACGGCGTGCTCGGCCTCGGGCTTGGGCGTCCTGGTCTTGTGATCGCGCGTGTTGAAGCGGTGCTGGCCGATATAGGTCGTGCGTGTCAGCACCATATGCACCGCGCCGAGACCCCATCGCCCGCCATCGCGCGTGCGGATGTTGTTCTCGTTGAGCCACGTCGCGATTGACTTGAGCCCCATCGGTCCCCGGTCACCGACACCATTCAAAGCCATGCGGTAGATGCGCCGCACCGTCTCGGCCTGGATCGGGTCGATCTCCAGCTTCTTCTTGATCTTCGCGCCGCGCTCCCCGGCTGCAACCACGCGGTAGCCGATCGGCGCCCGCGCCCCGTTCCAGAAGCCCTGCCGGGCGTTCTCCTTCATCGCACGCAGCGTGTGCTTGCCATTCTCCTTCGATTGATATTCGTCGAACAGCGTCATGATCTGGCGCATCATGATGCTCATCGGATCGTCGCCCAAGTCCTGCGTGATCGAGACGAGCTTCACCCCGTTCTTCGCCAGCTTGCGGACGTAGAACTCGAACTGGAACTGGTCGCGGAAGAACCGCGAGAAGCTGTGGACGACGATGACGGTGAATGTCGGCGGCTTCGTCATCGCCGCGTCGATCATCGCTTGAAAGGCAGGTCGGCGATCGTCCGTCGCGGTGTTGCCCGGCTCGACGAACTCGGCCGCGACTTCCCAGCCGCGCGAGAGGCAGTAGCCTTCGATCTGGCGGCGTTGGTCGGGAATCGACAGGTCGCTCTCGGCCTGCCGGCCGGTCGAGACCCGGAGATAGAGCGCGGCGCGGGCGATCGCCACGACCGGCGCCTCATCCTCATCTCGTCGCAGGGCGGCGCTGGTCATGACGCTTCACTCCTCACTTCACGGCAGCGGTCCGAACAGCTTGTCCAGCTCTTGCCGCATATGGCCTTCGATCGCGCGCAGCTCGGCGTCGCCGATCGGAACTTGCTCTGGCCAGTCGTCGGTGACGACGATCGGCCCATCATCCTCGCGCACCGGACGCGAAGCACGGCGCGGAGTGACGCGGTTGATGTAGTCGTGCAGGTCATCCGGGCTTTCGGCCCAGCGACGAGGCGCGCGCCGGCGGAGCTTACGCGGAAGGGCCATGTGCTGACCGTGCAGCACGAGCGGTCTTCGGGCAAACGACGCCACACGGTGTAGCGCAGATAAGTGCTCACGGCGTGTCCGGCGACGCCGCCTCCAGTCGTTCGCGCGCGCTCGTATCGTTCGCCGCCTTCAGCAGCGCTTCCCACGAATCGGGTGGATTGCCCTTGTCGAGCATCTTGCGGAACACGGCATAGGCGTCCGACTTCGCGCCATACGTGCGCAGGGTCGTCTCGTCGTTCACCCAGGCAAAGATGATGATCTTCGCGCTGGTGCTGTAGCGGAAGAACAAGCGGAACCTGCCGCCGCCAAACTTCGCCCGGAACCAATGCTTGCGGTCGTCGCCAAGCGTGCCGCCCTGGCGATACTCCGGGCGCGTGGGGTCTTGGGGAATGGTCTCGAATACGAGCTGGCGCAGCGCGGCGAGCAGTTTCGCATTGGCCGACTTGCGCCAACCGCGCGGGTCTTTCTGCCGCGAGCGCGCAACGGCCGTCCCCAGCTTCTCGAACTGATCGAGAAACAGCGGATGGGCAAAGAGCTGCCACCCGTTGACCGTCATCATCAGAGATCGACATCGCCGTCGATCGGCGCGTCGAGATCGACCTTCACGCCTTCCGTCAGAGCCGCAATGCGCTGGGCCAGCGCGGGAGATAGCGCCGTCAGCGCCTCGGGCCGGCGTTTGATATCCTCGGCCAGAAACGTCAGAAAGCTGTCGATCGCCGGATCGTCATGCTCGGCATCGGCGCGATGCACCGACACGCCATGCTCATCGACGCGGAAAGCGATCTTGCCGCCGTAATCGACGCCGAGCGCCTGGCGGACGGACTTCGGAATCGTCGTCTGGCCCTTGGCGGTGATGGTGCTGATTTCTTCGAGCAGCGCGGGCATGGCTCATCTCCTCTGCCCGCTGAATGTAAGGAAAACGCATTACATTGTCAAGGTGGAGCCTTCCACCGGCATCACATCCTCCTGAAAGTCCTTCCCGGTGAAGCAGGTCCGATAGAAGAGGAACTGCTTGGTTGCGTCTCGTTGGACTTGCCCAAGGCCGGGCAGAACATATGGCGAAGCCTATCTTCTTCCGGCAGTGTTGCGTGCGGGGGCTTCACTATTACAACCGCTGCGAGTCGCGGGGGAGGACGGGGGCGGGATGATTCTCACTGACAATGAGACAAGGGTCGACCTCCTCAACAATGAGGCGATCGCCAAGACTATCATCGAGCTGCTACGCGAAAAGCCCGAGCGCGCCGTGACGATCGGCGTTCACGGCGACTGGGGTGCGGGCAAATCCAGCATTTTGGAGATGATCGAAAACGGCCTCAGTTCGGATGAGGACGTGCTCTGCATCAAATTCAACGGATGGCGCTTTCAAGGATTCGAAGACGCCAAAATCGCGCTGATCGAGGGCATCGTCACCGGGCTTATCGAAAAACGCCCGTTGCTCACTCAAGCCGGCGTAGCCGTGAAAGACATCTTCCGGCGGATCGACTGGCTAAAGATCGCGCGGCACGGGGGCGGACTCGCTTTCACCGCATTCACTGGCATTCCCACAGCCGATCAGATCGGCGCGGTGGTCGGCACCTTGAAGGGGATCTTCTCCGATCCCTCAAAACTCGCCACGCAGGAGAATTACGACAAAGCGATCGACGGTGTGCAAGGTCTGCTGAAGCCAGGAGAGTCGAAAAATGTGCCGGAAGAGATCGAGGCATTCCGGAAAGCTTTTGACGATCTGCTCAAGCAGGCGGGTATCAAGCAACTGATCGTCCTCATCGACGATCTCGACCGCTGCCTGCCGGACACGGCGATCGAAACGCTCGAAGCCGTCCGGCTGTTCGTCTTCACCGCCCGCACCGCGTTCATCGTCGCGGCCGATGAGGCGATGATTGAATATTCGGTGCGTAAGCATTTCCCCGAACTGCCGGACACGACCGGACCCCGCGACTATGCGCGCAACTATCTCGAAAAGCTGATCCAGATTCCGTTCCGGATTCCGGCTTTGGGCGAGACCGAAACCCGTATCTACGTCACCCTGTTGCTCATCGGTGCCGAACTGGGCGAGGACGATCCCGCTTATTCGGCGCTCATCACCGTCGCGCGTGAATTGCTCAAACGGCCTTGGCAAACAGCCGGGCTCGACGCGCAGACGGTCAAGACCGCCTTGGGCGACAAAGCCAGCAAGGTCCAGAACGCGCTCACCTTGAGCGACCAGATCGGTCCGATCCTGGCCAGCGGCACTCAGGGCAATCCGCGGCAGATCAAGCGCTTCCTGAACACCCTGCTGCTACGCCATCAGACCGCGCTCGCCCGCGGCTTCGGAGAAGAGGTGAAGCTGCCCGTTCTGGCGAAGCTTATGCTGGCCGAACGGTTCCTCTCTAGATTGTTTGACCAGATCGCCAGCGCCGCCGCCCGCGATCCGGACGGCCGCTGCGTAGATTTGGCGGCGCTTGAAGCCGCTGCGTCGGAGGAGAAGCCAGCCCCCAAGGCGAAGCGGGCCGGGCCTAAGATCAGTTCCACCGATGACGCCAAGCCGACCGCCGTGCCGGACTCTAAGGACAGCGCTATCCTGACGGAATGGAAGGCGGCCGACGCGATACGGGCCTGGGCGCGGCTGTCACCGGCCTTGGCCGAAGTCGATCTGCGCCCCTATCTGTTCGTGACCAAGGATCGAAAGGACTATTTCGGCGCGGCCTCCGTCCTCGGCCGTCTCGCCGCTGTGGTCGAGAAGCTGCTCGGCCCGAAACTCGCTGTCCAGGCGTTCGAAGGTGAACTCAAGCAACTCGTTCCGGCTGAGGCCGCGCAGGTCTTCGAGGAGCTGCGCGGCCGCGTCATGGGCGGAGACGCCTTTGATACCGTGCCGCCCGGCATCGACGGACTCGCGGTGCTGGTTCGCGCGCATCCGACGCTTCAAGCCAATCTTCTCGACCTGCTAGAAGCCTTACCGGCCGATCGGTGCGGGCCGTGGCCCGCGTCGGGTTGGGAGGGCGTCGTCAAGGATTCCGACGCCGTGGTTCGCTTCGAGAAGCTACTCCAGGGATGGTCAACCTCCGGTTCGTCCTTCTTGAAGCCGACGGCGAGCGCCGCGCTTCGCACGCGGAAAGGTGGGCGCTGATGGGCACCTCGAACGCCTATGAGGGTGCGGGCGGAGGCACGCCGCTAATTCCGAGTTGGTTGCAGGGTGACGGCGACGGCGGGTCCGGCGCGGGCGCGGGGGATGGCGACGGGGCGCTACCGTCGTCACCTGATGGAACACCCCCAGCAGTTCCTCCAGCACCAGCGCCTCGGCCCACCGCGCCAGCAGGTGCATCGGATCGGTTCACGTCGGCGCGAAACAATTTCACTCGCTTCGCAAGCTCGGGTGGCAGCGACCGTCGGAGCCTCGGTCGCGCGGTCTCGCAATATGTGTCCAAATCGGCAGGCGGTTCGCGCCAGGCCGCGCAACGTATGGGCTCATCGCGCGGCGCCGGCGCCGGGCTCGTCCGGTTCCTCAACGACGCTAGCGCCAATGGCGTTCGCGAAGCGCTGCGAACGCTTAATCTGGAAAGCCTCGCCGGGCGGCCGATCGAGGAAGTGTTCGCCGGCCTCGCCGACTATATCTGCCCCGAAGGCGGGTCGATCGACGAGGGCATCGCACGAGACGCCTTCGTAGAGACGATCGCCGACCTCGCTGGCGCGGGCATCACCGACATCGACGCTCTCACGCCGGGCCAGATTCAGACTGTCTTCGAGCTATACGCCACCCACGCGATCGAGGCCCGCATCTGCAACGACATCGGCACCAAGGTCGTGACCTTGCCCGCTGATCCGCGCGCGGCCGAGAGGGTTCAGGCGCAACTGCGTGATTTCATCCAGCGTGGTGTCAGCGACGCGATCAACGCCGCAGGGGTCAACATCCAGTCGCTGACCCCTGATGCGGTGATGGGCTTCGTGACCGACGTCTATCAATCCGCCTTCGACGTGTTGCAGACGATGGGCGACGGGGAGGCAGCGAAATGAGGCGCCATGTCATCATCGGCCGTTTCGGGCCGGACGATAAGACCCGCGTCCCGAAGGCGCGCGACGAGGTTGTATCGACCTTGCAGTTGGTGGCGGGCAAGCGTCTCGATCATGGGATCGGCCGCGCCTTGTCCGACCTTAAGGCGCTGCACCTGACCCCGAGCGAGATCGGCGCAGACATGCTCGTCGTCGCGGCCCATGTTCATGCGGCGGACACCCGCATCTCCCGCTCCACGGAATCGCAGGACGCCTGGACGCGCGAGATTCGGCTGGTCATCCCCGTTAGCGATCCGGTGCGATGGACAGCCGCCGCGCCCATCCTGGTCCGCGCCCTGAACTTTCTGACCGGCGACAGATGGGATGTGGGTTTCCGCAAACGGGCCAAGGGCTATGCGCCGCTGGTTCCCGTCGCGGCACCCACCCTTATTCCAGCCCCGTTCGATGGCGTGAGTCTGTTCTCCGGTGGCTTGGACAGCCTGATCGGCGCGATCGACAGCTTGAATGCCGGCGAGACGCCGCTTCTGGTCAGCCATGCCGGCGAAGGACTGGTGAGCAAGTCGCAGGAGCAGTGCTTCGACGGTTTGAAAACCGCTTATAAAGCATCTGCCTTCGATCGGCTGCGGGTGTGGATGAGCTTCGATAGCGGGTTTGTCGAGGATGTCGGATCGGAGGACACCACACGCGGTCGATCCTTCCTGTTCTTCTCGCTGGGTGTCGCCGCCGGCACCGCGCTCGGCCGCGCCTTCGTGCTCAAGGTTCCCGAGAACGGTCTGATCGCGCTCAACGTGCCGCTCGATCGGCTCCGGCTCGGTGCGCTCAGCACCCGAACGACGCATCCTTTCTACATGGCCCGGTGGAACGAATTGCTCGGTGCGCTTGGTGTCGAAGGGAAGGTCGAGAATCCCTATTGGGACAAGACCAAGGGGGAAATGGTCGCCGAGTGCGCCAATCCGACCCTGTTGAAGCAGCTCGCCCCGCTGTCGCTATCGTGTTCATCACCGACGAAGGGGCGTTGGACCAAGAAGCCGCAGGGGCACTGCGGTTACTGCCTGCCATGTCTCATTCGGCGGGCCTCTCTGCGAGGCAGGGATTCGACAGTTTACGGCGTGCCCGACCTGAAGACTGCCACATTAGACACCAGGCAGGCCGAAGGTCAGCAGGTTCGATCCTTCCAGATCGCGATCGCGCGGCTATCGAAGCGTCCGGAACTCGCCAAAGCCCTCATCCACAAGCCGGGGCCGCTCTATGATGATCCCACCCGCCACGATGGCCTGGCCGATGTCTATCGCCGCGGACTGGAGGAGGTTGGGCGCTTGCTGACTGGCGTTCGCGCCGCACCGTCGTAAGAGGCTCCATGCGATCGGGTCTAGTCGATTTTCATTGTCACCTCGATCTCTACCCCGACCACGCGGCCGCGGTGGAGCGTTGCGAGCGCGATGGCGTTTTCACCCTCACCGTAACCACCACGCCCAAGGCTTGGCCGCGAAACCACGAAGTGGCGTCCGCCACGCGTCATGTTCGGGCGGCTCTCGGCCTGCATCCTCAACTGGTCGCCGAACGCGCTCATGAGATCGGGCTATGGGAGGAATTGCTGCCGCGCACCCGCTATGTCGGCGAGGTCGGGCTGGACGCTGGCCCGCGGTTCTACAGGTCGTTCGAGACGCAGAAGGAGATTTTCGCTCGCGTGCTAACGCTGTGTGCGGCGGCGGGGAACAAGATCGTCACGACGCATAGCGTCCGCGCGACCAAGGCCGTCCTCGATATGATCGAGCAATACATGCCGCCCCCGCGTGGGCGCGTGGTGCTTCATTGGTTCACTGGCACCGCAGCAGAGGCCAAGAGAGCAGTCGATCTCGGCTGCTATTTTTCGGTGAACGCGGAGATGCTCGCGAATGAGAAGCGCGCGGCGATAACCAAGGCGCTCCCGTTGGATCGCGTTCTGACGGAGACTGATGGGCCATTCACTCAAACCGACGCCCGCCCGACCACGCCGAGCGATGTCTGGATCGCTGTCGAAGGTATGGCGCGTCTGCATGGAACGCCGCCCGCTGATATGTCCGCCACGATAATGCGGAATCTCAAAAGCCTGCTTGTAGAACAAGCGTAGACGCCACCCGTAGGATCGAAGCTCTATCGCGCTGGCTGGGTAGAGGTCGTCTCAGATTTCGTTGTCCTGCTCGCGCCGCAATTCTCTAATGCGCTCGATAACGGGTGAGCTGATCGTGGGGCGATTGATGTCGCGGAACAGCCGATTGACCTTGATGACACCAGAGTCCTCAAGGATCATCCGGCGAGTTTCTCTCCAATCCCGTTGGAACTGCGCGAGACGCGCTTGACGTTCGCTTTCGGGCAGGTCGCGCAGGTCTTCCACACCCATGAAAAGCGCGGTGCAATGGGCGCCCAGTTCCTCGTCTATATAGAGGACGCTGCGCGTTGTATGTTCCGCGATCGGCATGATGGCTGCGGAGATCAGCTCGTGCCGCTCGGCCGCCGACAGTTTCGTATTGTCGATCACTTCGTTCGCGATCCGGTGGCTCTCAAATAGGATATTGATAAGCGAGTCGTAAGCTTCGAGGCGCTTGCCGAAGATCGCCGCTGCGAATTGTTCTGCTCTTTGCCGTCGTCTCAATAACTCTCCCAAGATGATGCCCAGAGGAACACCCACGAGACCGATCAGTGCTCCGGTTAATTGTGACCAGTCCATAGACTTTCCCCAAACTAATAGCCCTGACCCGGGCGCAATCCGATTCCGCCCGCTGTATTCTAATCCACCTCGCTTCAGTGCGCGGATGGTGTCTTTTTGCTGCTATCATTTTCCGGTTTGAGGGGGAAAGCTTTCCCCTGCTGGCGAGCCCCAGGCGGGTCTCGCCAGACCCCTTCTAGCGGGGACACCCCGCAACGCCCCGCTCGGCGTGTTCACGCCGAACCGTAAATCCGCCCCGGCGGATTTGGGTCTTTCCCATGCTGCGGAGATCGGGCCAGGGCTGCGCCGGCCCGATCGCGTCTGGTCGTTGCTCACTCCGTCTGTGGGGTGGGCGACGCTTCCCTTTAGGCCCGCCGCGCCGGGCCGCAACGCGCGTGCCGCGCTTACCTCCTCTGCGTTCCGGTCCTTCGGATGCTGCCCGGCTCTGCCGGCGGGCCTTCCGGTCGCTCTTTCGCCGCCCACCCCATTCCGGGGTGTGTGTGGTTTTAGAAGGAGTAGTGTGATGAACGCTGTTACCGAAACCGTTGCCGCCGAGCCTGTCTCGGGCGTCGAGATTTTCGTGCCGCTCGCCAAGCTCAAGAAGTCCCCGCGCAATGCCCGCAAGGTGCCGCATGGGGAAGCCGCTATCGAGGCGCTGGCCGCTTCGATTCAGCACAAGGGGCTGATCCAGAACCTTGTCATAGAGCCGGAGGTTAAGGAGGACGGAACGCCGACCGGCTACTACCTCGTAACCGCCGGCGAAGGCCGCAGGCTGGCGATGCTGTTGCGCGCCAAGCGCAAGCAGATCAAAAAATCGGAACCCGTGCGCTGCTGGCTCGATACGCAGAACGATCCCGGCGAGATCAGTCTGGACGAGAACGTGACCCGGACGCCGATGCACCCCGCCGATCAGTTCGAGCGGTTTGCGGAGCTTTCCAGCGACAAGGGCTGGGGAGCGCAAGAGATCGGCGCGCGGTTCGGCGTGTCGGCTTCCGTGGTGAAGCAGCGGCTTCGCCTTGGCGCTGTCTCGCCCAAGCTATTGCAGGTCTATCGCGAGGATGGCCTTACGCTGGATCAGCTTATGGCCTTCGCGATCACCGAGGATCATGCCCGGCAGGAGCAGGTGTTCGAGGGTCTGCACCACAATCGCGAGCCGTGGATCATCCGGCGCGACATGACCGCGAGCAATGTTCCGGCGACCGACCGGCGCGCGGTGTTCGTCGGGGCCGACGCCTATATCGAGGCGGGCGGCAATATCATCCGTGACCTGTTCAGCGAGGATCGGGGTGGCTTTTTCGAGGACGCTGGCTTGCTGGACATGCTCGCGACCGAGAAGCTGCGCGAGATCGCGAGCGAGGTTCAGGCCGAGGGCTGGAAATGGGCCGAAGCCCATATCGACTATCCCCACGCCCACGGGATGCGGCGCTTCTATCCGCAGACCGTCGCCCTGTCCGACGAGGACGAGGCGCGGCTGGAGGCGCTGTCCATCGAGTATGACGAGCTTGCCGAGGGCTATTCGTCCTATGACGAGATGCCCGAGGATGTGGCGGCTAAGCTGGAGGCGGTGTCCGACGAGATCGACGCCATTTCGGCCAAGCGTTACGCCTACGACGCCAATGTGATCGCGCATGGCGGGGTGTTCGTGGTGTTGAACCATGACGGCGTTCCCCGTCTCGAGCGCGGTTTCGTTCGTGCCGAGGACGAGGCGCTGGCCGACCCGCAGCCCGAGGATGAGGGCGAAGGCGAAGCCATCGACCCGCAGGCCGTCGCGGACGAGCAGGCCGACGACGGCGACGACGACGAACAGGAGATCGAGGAAGAGGACGAGGAACCGGGCAAGCCGATTTCCGACAGCCTCACCCGCGACCTGTCCGCCTACCGGACGCTGGCGCTTCGTGTTGCGCTGGCCGAGAGGCCCGATCTGGCGCTGATCGCCTTGACCCACACGCTCACGGCGCAACTGTTCTACAGCTACACCGAGGCCGGTTGTCTTGAGGTTCGTCCAACCGTGACGCCGCTGGGCAGTCATGCGGACGGGATCGAGGACATGCCGCTTGCCGCCAAGGCGAACGAGGCGCGCGAGGCGTGGGCCGAGCGGATGCCGCGTGACGTGGCCGACCTGTGGGGCTTCATCGTCGGGCTGGACGACGAGAAGCGGCTGGCGCTGCTGGCGCATTGCGCGTCCCGCACCGTCAACGCCCTGCGGCTGCCGTGGGACCGCAAGCCCCGTTCGCTGCAAACGGCGGACAGGCTGGCGAGCGCGCTGGCGCTGGACGTGGCGAAGGACTGGACGCCTACCGTGGACAGCTACCTTGGCCGCGTCACCAAGGCGCATATCGTGGAGGCCGTTACCGAAGGCGTGTCAGAGGACGCCGCCCGCCGTATCGTCGACATGAAGAAGCCGGACATGGCGCAGGCGGCCGAGCAGCTTCTGGCCGGGACCGGATGGTTGCCCGCGATCCTGCGGACCCCCGAGCCGGGGGCGGATCAGTCCGCACCCGTCGAGGCCGAGGATGGCGGCATCGTGGAGCAGCCGTCCGAAGCGGAGTCCCCCGATACCGGAGCGCAGGACGGCGAAGCGTCCTACGCCGTCGCCGCCGAATAGCGGCATTGGGCCGGGGCCGCGCGAGTGGTCCCGGCCTTCCTTCGTCGCCCCCAAAAATCGCGGCCGCGCCCCTGTCCAGGCGCGGCCGCTTTTGTCATGCAGGAAGAAATCGTCGCTCGCCGGGCACAGCCCGGCTCGCGGCGCCACGTGTTATCTCGATGTTTGTTTGGCGATGGCGATGGCCGACAGGTCGTTTGCCGGATCGATCGTTACGCCCGTCGCCTTGCGCTCGGAATAGCGATCCACAAGCTGCGCAGCGTGAGGGCGCAGCAGCACCGTGAACCGAACCAATTCCTCCATCACATCAACGATGCGGTCATAGTAGCTGGACGGCTTCATACGTCCGGCTTCGTCGAACTCCTTGTAGGCCATCGCCACGCTCGACTGGTTAGGGATTGTCACCATTCGCATCCAGCGGCCGAGCAGGCGTAGCGTGTTCACGGCGTTGAACGACTGCGAGCCGCCCGACACCTGCATGACCGCGAGCGTGCGGCCCTGCGTCGGGCGCATCCCCTTCATCTCCAGTGGCAGATGGTCGATCTGCGTTTTCATGAGTCCGGTGATCTGGCCGTGACGCTCCGGGCTGCACCACACCATGCCTTCTGACCACAGCGCATGGTCGCGCAGCTCATGGACGGCGGGATGATCGTCCCCTGTGACCTGGTCGGGCAAAGGCAGGTCGGACGGATCGAAGATGCGCGTCTCGGCGCCGAAGAACTGAAGCAGCCGCGCGGCCTCCTCGACTGCGAAGCGCGAGAAGGACCGTTCGCGGAGCGAGCCGTAGAGCAGCAGGATACGCGGCGGCGGATCGCCCGCGCCAAGGCCAAGGGCGGGCCGGTCATGGGCATAACGCGGATCGAGCGCGGGCAGATGATCCGGATCGGAAAGATGTCGGAGGCGGGTCAAGCGGTCGCGCCTTTCTCATACCAGCCGCGCGTCCGCTTCACGATCGCCACCACCGTCAGCATCACCGGCACCTCAACCAGCACGCCGACGACCGTGGCGAGCGCGGCGCCGGACTTGAGGCCGAAAAGGCTGATCGCCGCAGCAACCGCCAGCTCGAAGAAATTGGACGCACCGATCAGCGCGGCGGGCGCGGCCACGCACCACGCGACCCCGAACCGGCGGCTGAGCCAATAGGCCAGCCCGGCGTTGAAATAGACCTGCACCAGTATCGGCACGGCGATGAGCGCGATTACCAGCGGCTGCGCGATGATCGCCTCGCCCTGGAAGCCGAACAGCAACACCAGCGTCGCCAGCAGGGCGGTGAGCGACGCCGGGCCGAGACGGGTCAGCAGCCGGTCGAGCGCGACCTGGCCACCCGACGCCAGCACGCCGCGGCGCACGATCTGCGCGACGACCACCGGCACGACAATATAGAGGCCCACCGAGAGCAGCAGCGTGTCCCACGGGACCGTTATCGAGGCGACGCCGAGCAGCAGGCCGACCAGTGGCGCGAAGGCGAACACCATGATGAGGTCGTTCAGCGCCACTTGGCTCAGCGTGAAATTGGGTTCGCCGTCGCACAGGTTCGACCAGACGAACACCATCGCCGTGCAGGGCGCGGCGGCGAGCAGGATCAGGCCGGCGATATAGGATGAGGCTTCGCCCGCCGGGAGCAATGGCGCGAACAGCCAGCCCAGGAAAAGTGTGCCGAGCAGCGCCATCGAGAAGGGCTTGACCGCCCAGTTGATGAACAGGGTGACGCCGACGCCCTTCCAGTGCTGGCGGACACTCCCGAGCGCGCCGAAGTCGATCTTGAGAAGCATCGGCACGATCATCAGCCAGATCAGCACCGCGACCACGAAATTGACGCGCGCCACCTCGGCAGCGGCGATAGCGCCGAACAGCCCGGGTAGCGCGTGACCGAGCGCGATGCCGGCGACGATACAGAGCGCCACCCACAGCGTCAGATAGCGCTCGAAGAAGGAGATGCCGGGACGCGCCGCTGTGGCGTCGGCGGGAATGGTCGCCATCCTTCAGCTCACCCTTGCGCCGGTAGCATCGACGACCTGCTGCCCGTCCTCTTTGACGAAGGCGCCCTGTTGCGGCGCGGGCAGCAGGTCCAGCACGACTTCCGAAGGGCGGCTGAGCTTCACGCCCAGCGGCGAGACGACCAGCGGCCGGTTGATGAGGATCGGATGCAACATCATCGCGTCGATCAGGGTTGCGTCAGACAGTGAGGTGTCGCCCAGACCCAGTTCGGCATAAGGTGTGCCCTTCTCACGCAGCAGGTCGCGCGGCGTGATACCCGCGCGCTCGGTAAGCTGGACGAGCAATGCGCGCGAAGGCGGCGTTTTCAGGTATTCGATGACATGCGGCTCTATGCCCGCATTGCGGATCAAGGCCAGCGCGTTGCGGGAGGTGCCGCACTCCGGGTTGTGATAGATGATGATGTCGGTCATGCGGCATCACCGCGCCGGGCGGTAGAGCCTTCGGCATGGCCGATCTCGCGCAGCTTCGCGCCGAGCGCCTTGGCTTCCAGGGCTGCGATGGGCAGCGCGAGGAATAGCTTGATCCGATTTTCCAGATAGCGCAGCGCCGTCACAAAGGCGCGCTCGCGCTCGATCTCCGTTCCCTCGGCACGGCTTGGATCTTCGATACCCCAATGGGCCGTCATTGGATGGCCGGGCCACACCGGGCAGGTCTCACCCGCCGCGTCGTCGCAGACGGTGAACACGAAATCCATGTGCGGCGCATCCGGTTGAGAGAACTCCTCCCAGCTTTTGGAGCGCAGCCCTTCGGTCGGATAGTCGATGCGCTCCAGCAGCCGGAGCGCGATCGGGTTGACCGCACCCTTGGGGAGGCTGCCAGCCGAGAAGCCGCGGAAGCGGCCTTCGCCCAGCTTGTTGAGCGCGCTTTCCGCGAGGATCGAGCGCGCCGAATTTCCGGTGCATAGGAACAGGACATTGAACATGCGGTCGGCGGACATAGCGGTCTCCTTCAACAGCAGGGAGTGAGTTCAGCAACGAGCGGCACGCATAGCTCCGGCTTTCCGGCGCAGCAGTCCTTGACCAGAAACAAGGTGAGCGCGCGCAGCGTATCGAGGTCGGCGCGGTAGATGATCGACCGGCTTTGCCGTTCGGATTTCACCAATCCCGCGCGCGACAGGATGCCCAGATGCGCCGACATGGTGTTCTGCGGCACGTCGAGCTGGCGCGCGATCTCGCCGGCCGGCAGGCCGTCCGGCTCGTATCGCACAAGCAGTCGGAACGTATCGAGGCGAGTCGTCTGCGCGAGTGCGCCAAGGGCAAGGATGGTCGAATCGGTTTCCATATATCCAGAATAGCGGATATTTTCCTGGAACCATCCTCCTTTTTCATCATCTGCTACCCGCCTTGATGCGGGTCGCGGTCTTTGTGACGCCGCCTTGCTCGCGGCTCGCTCCATCAAGTCGGCATAGGACCGGCCGTTCCCACCTTACAGGGCGCCGAACCGTGGGAGGGCTGCGATCCAGTTTTGATGGCCGCGAGCATATCCCGTGTGCCCCTCGCCACGACCGCACGGCCTCTCGATTGGCTTGATCTAACCGGGGCCGGCTATGCCTTGCTCGGCCTGGCGCAACGCCGTCGCGCGGCTTTTTTCCGCCGCCTTCGGCTTTGCATCGCGAAGCAAAAAAGCCGCGCTTCGCCATCCTCCGCTGCGCTTCGGCCGCAAGCGGTGCGCGTCCGGTCATCCCCGCTTCACCGATCGCCATCGAGGCCGCGGCGGTCGTGGCCCGAGAGCGAAAGGAACTTTGACATGGCGACCATCGGCACCTTCACCCAAGCGGCCAACGGCTCCTTCACCGGAACCATCAAGACGCTCACCCTCAACGCCAAGGCCAGCCTCCGGCCGATCGACAAGGAGAGCGAGAAAGCCCCCGACTACCGTCTCGCGGTTGGCTCCGTCGAGTGCGGCGCAGGATGGAAGAAGACCAGCCGCGAGAACCGCGACTACATCTCGGTCAAGCTGGACGATCCCACTTTCCCGTCCCCGATCTACGCCACTCTGTCCGAGACCGAAACCGCCGGCGAATACGCGCTGATCTGGTCCCGCTGACCCCGACACGGCGCCCCGCTCCATTGGAGCGGGGCGCCTTCGTGTGGTTGTTAGCTGGTTATCAAAAGCGGACGGGCCAGTCGGCCCGGCATGTTGTCGGAGCTGCTTGGGGCGCTGCCCCTAGCGCCCTTCGGAGCAGCTTCCGCCCAGCTTCCTCCACGCTGCGCGTTCCGTGCAGCCGGTTCCCCGCGAAGCCGCCCACTCCGGTTGCACCCCCGGTCTCGCCGACGGGCAGGGTTTCAGCGCGGCGCTCCGCTGCGCGGGAGCCGCTCGACAACGAGGCGCTGTATCGGCACGTCCCTTCCATCTTCGCCCGCGAGGCGCACGACAGCCGTTCAGATCGCTATGTCTATGTCCCGACCATCGACATCGTGGAGGGGCTGCGCCGGGAAGGATGGTCGCCGTTCTTCGCGGTCCAGTCCGTTCCGCGCGACGGCAGCCGCCACGGCCACGCCAAGCATATGCTGCGCCTGCGCCGGGACGACGGCATCGGCAAGCCCGAGGCCGCCGAAGTCATCATCGTGAACAGCCATGACGGGACCAGCGCCTATCAGATGTTTGCTGGGATGCTGCGCTTCGTCTGCACCAACAGCATGATCGCGGGTGAGCGGTTTGAGGAGGTCCGCGTGCCGCACAAAGGCAATATCGAGCATGACATCATCGACGGCGTGTTCACCGTTGCCGAGGACTTCCCCCGGCTGATCGACGCCAGCGAGTCGATGAAGGCGATCCAGCTTTCGCCGGATGAGCAGTGCTTGCTTGGCGAGGTCAGCCTTGTTGCCCGCTATGGCGAGGACGAAAGCCCGGTTCGCCCCGAACAGATCATCGAGCCGCGCCGCCGCGAGGATGTGGACCGCAGCCTGTGGACCACCTTCAACGTCATTCAGGAGAATGTGGTTCGTGGCGGGTTGCAGGGCCGCAAGCGCAACGCCGAGGGCCGTATCCGTCGCGCGCAGACCCGCGCCATCAACGGCATCGATCAGAATGTGACGCTCAACCGTGCGCTCTGGACGCTAGCCGAGGGGATGCAGCGCCTCAAAGCGGCGTGACGCTAACTACCGCAGGGCCGGAGACTCCGGCCCTGCGGCTACGCCATTTTGCGCCGATCCGCTGCGCTGGATCGGCGGCGGCCGCTCGTCCCGAGGTCCGCGCGGCCGCAATCGCGCTCGCCGGGCTGACGCCCGGCTCGCGCTCAAATTCTGCGAAGCTAGTCGGTCTGGGGCGGATCGAGTTCCGCGACAAGATCCGCGGGCGTGACGCCAAGCGCGGAAGCCAGATGAAACAGGGTGACGACCGTGGGATTGCGCCGGCCGCGCTCCAGATCGCTGACATATTGTTGGGTAAAGCCGGACATCTCGGCAAAGCGCTCCTGGGTAAAGCCCTTATCCTTTCTCAGCTTGGCAAAGTTCAATCCCACGAGACGACGCATATCCATGCGCGGCAAGCTGGACGATACATCTCATCGGGTTTATCTCATATCAGTTGTATCGGCTGGAGCGCGCCGTCCGTCGGTGCGGAAGGCGCGTCCAGCGATGCAGGACTTGCGCGTATCCGGTTCAGCAATCTGAGCTTAAACGGTTAACGGGCAACATGACGAGGGCGCCATGAGCACCAGCCAATTCGAGGATCGCGCGCCCGAGGTATCGCAGCTCACGGCGTATGACGAAAGCCACCTTGTCGCCTATTTGCGGCTGCTCGATGCGGATAGTGACGGGGCCGACTGGCGCGAGACAACCGCTGCCATCCTCGGTGTGGACGCAGCCGTCGAGCCGCAGCGGGCAAAAGAGATGCACGACAGTCACCTTGCCCGCGCACGATGGATGACGGAGGTTGGCTATGCCTATCTGCTCGGCAGTGAGCGCCCGCTAAAGCGTTAAGTTTCAATCCGATTTGGCGCCATTCTGTTGCTGTTGCCGCAGCATACCCGGCATGGTTGAGCGCAACCTTGGCGCTATTATGCGTCAGGAAGTCCGGTGATGTTCATCCTGTACTATCCGCGCGCCGCGCGGTTGGGAGGATGCAATGCCGACGCCACCGGGGCGTCGCCAGCGACGCGCCGGCCGAATGTCCGACGCGCTCGGGCGCGCCGATCTTGCCGCCGAGTTTCTTCAACGAAACCGTACCTATCGCGCCGAGCATGAGCAGATGCAGCAGCGCATCGCCGACGGCGCCGTCGCAAAGAACGCCGCCGAGACGGCGTTCGCGCGGCGCTGGGGGTTATCCTTTCGCCACGGCGCCGGATGATCTTTCGGAGCCCGTCGTCTGGCGCCCGGAGCTGACCGCCGTCACGGTGATCCTCGACGCCGCGCCGGAGGGTTTCGAGACCGCCGCCCCGGTCGATCCGCGCGCGATCGGCGCGCTGCTCGCCGACCTGGCCGGGATCGAAGGCCGCCATGTCATCGTCGCCGATGCGGCCGGCGAACATCGCCTGTGGCTGCGCGACCACAAGCCGGGCCAGCCGCTCGCCGCCGTCATCCCGCTCGACAAGGATTTCCTCACCCGCATCGCCAGCCTGCTGCGCTTTCACCGCCGTCTGCTCGGCCGCGCCGCCGGCCCGCTGCCGCGCGGATGGCCGCTCACGGCTTACCGGCTCGCGCGGCTCGACTTGATGCTCCGCGCGCTCGACCTGCGCGACGGCGGCGCGACCTACCGCGAGATCGCGATCGCGCTAGGACGCGACGAGGCAGCGCGGCTGTCCGCGAGCGACTGGAAGATGTCTTCCGCGCGTTCGTTCGTAGTCCGTCTGGTTCGCGACGGCATCGCCATGATGAAGGGCGACTACCGCAAGCTGCTCCGCATTCGCTGACCCGCTCACGCCGCCGCACGCATTTGGGGGTGGTCGCATCCGTGCGGCCGCACATCTTCATACCCCACCCGGCCGCCTCCGCTCTGACAATTACGTCTCCTGCCGCCACCGCCCGCAGGAGCCGTCACTTGTCCGATACGCCCACCAACTTGCCGCCCCGTTTCCTGCGCACGCCGGAAGCCGCGCGATTTCTCGGCCTCTCCGGCCGCACCCTTGAGAAGCACCGCTATTTCGGCACCGGTCCTGCTTACCGCCGGATCGGCGGCCGCGTCGTCTATTCGGTCGATGACCTGCGCGCCTGGGCCGACATCGGCATCAAGCATTCGACCTCCGATCCGGGGCAGGATGATCTCATGCCGCGCGCGGATTCGGCCGATGACGGCATGACGCGCGTCGAATTGACGTGGATCGAGAAACGGATCGAGCATTGGATCAGGTTCGGGCGCGTTGCGGTTGATGAGATCGTCGATCGCCGCCGCCGCATCGTCCGCTTCCGTCCCGGCGCCATCTTCGCGTTCGTCCGCTGGGCCGCCAACGACTACGGCACGGTCAGCTCGCGCATCGACATCGTGCGTGCGGTCGGCACCGGCGAGCCCTTCACGACTCTGCCGTTCGTCCGCCCCGGCGGCGACATCCTGCTCAAGATCGAAGGCTGGCCCAAGGTAAGCCAAGTGCTTGCCGCGATCGACGCGGCCGAGGCGGCCGGCGTCGATCCCTGCGACGCCGCGCCCGATCATTGGCGGCACGTCCACAACCGCATCGCCGCCGGACATCAGCCGCGTCCCTACACGCTGGAGCGTCATCGCGCCTGGCTCAAGCGCCGGGAGATCGAAGGATGACGCGCCGTGGATGGGCCATTGCGACGGTCTCTGTCGCGTCGCTATTCGGCGTGTCGTTCGCAGCCGTGGCGGTATTCGACCCGCTCCCGCGCGTCGTCTGGAACGCCAGCGCGAGCGCGCCGATCGGACTTTATCGGATCGAGCCGCTTCCCGATCCGCCGAACGGCGCGTTGGTCGCCGTGACGCCGCCACCGCCGCTGGCGCGGTGGCTCGCGGAGCGCGGCTATCTCGGCGAGCGCGTGCCGCTCCTCAAGCACGTTGCCGCCAAACCGGGGCAGCGAGTGTGCAGGATCGGCGCCGTCGTGAGCATCGATGCGCAGCCCGTCGTCGTTGCTCGCTTGGCCGACGGCATGGGCCGCCCGCTGCCGGTCTGGCAGGGCTGCCGCACGCTGCGCGCCGGCGAGCTGCTGATGCTCAATCCCGACCACGCCGACAGCATGGACGGCCGCTATTTCGGCCGGTTGCCGGCCTCGACCGTGCTCGGCCGCGCGATCCCGATCCTTACCCGCGACGACCTCGAAGCGCCGCTCACCTGGCGCTGACCCGCTTTTCCCAACTGCCAACCCAAAGGAGATCATCATGCAGATCGGCAGCTTCTTCCGCACTGCCAACGGCTACGAAGGCATCATCGAGACGGCGACGCTCGACATCCGTATCTCGATTGTCCCAGCCGATCCGAGCGACGCCGACAAGGCGCCGGACTGGCGCGTCCATCGCGGCGACAGCGGCGAAGGGCCGGAGATCGGAGCCGGCTGGAACGAGAGCGGCGAACGCGCCGGCGATTACGTCTCGCTGCGCATCGACGATCCCGCCTTTGCGCAGCCGATCCGCGCCGCGCTGTTCCAGAACGGCAATGACAAATCGGCTTGGTCGCTGCGCTGGAACCGCCAGCCGAAATCGCGCGAGCAGGACTGAACCAGTGCGCTTCATCCTCATCCCTTTGTTCGCGGGAAAGCCGTCTCATCCCTTCGTCCCGCTCGGTCGCAGGCCGGCCGGCGCGCGCAGCGAAGGTCAAGGGCGGCCAACGGCCGGCGCTCCGCGCGCACCCTTTACCGCAGCGAGCACGATGGCAGGCTGGCGACGGAGTGGAGTCGGATCGGCGGTGGCGCTTGCCGTCGTGCTGCTGTCCGGCAGCGCTGCGCCTGCTTCCGTGCTGGCGCAGGATATGTCGGCCGCGCGATCGGCACCCGTCCATCCTTATGCCCGCCATGTCGCCGACGCCGCGCGTCGGTTCGGCATCCCCGAAGCGTGGATTTGGGCCGTGATGCGCGTCGAGAGCCGTGGCGTTTCCCGCGCAATCTCGCCTGCCGGGGCGATGGGCTTGATGCAGATCATGCCCGCGACCTGGGCGGGCCTACGCACTCGCTACGGCCTCGGCCCCGCTCCGTTCGACGTGCGCGACAACATCATGGCGGGCGCGGCCTATCTGCGCGAGATGCACGACCGCTACGGCAACGCCAGCGCGATGCTGGCGGCCTATAATGCGGGACCGGGCCGCTACGACGACTATCTGTCGCGCGGCCGTCCGCTGCCTCGTGAGACGGTCGGCTATCTCGCCCGGCTCGCGCCGATCACTGGCGGATCGGGCGCTGTGGAGATGGCGGTAAGCGTGCCGCCTGATCCGTTCGCCTGGCGTCGCGCCGCGTTGTTTGTTCGCACGGGGAGCGCCGCATCAGATGCAGTTGGCGTGCGGTCCGGCAGCGGCGAAACCGCGCCGGAAACGCCCTCGGGCAGCGTAGAATCTGACGGCGCTCACACCACCGATCCGTCGCCGAATGTGGCGCGCGACACGCTGTTCGTGTCCCGCGCCCGCGCGGGCCGACCGCAATGATCGGTCTGTCACTCCCTTCATCCGTCCGAAGCAGCAAAGTGGCTGGGGAGGAGGAAAACGGCAGGGACAGACGAGGGCAAGATATAAGCCGCACCCCGTTTCGCCGAAAAGCCAAGGCTTTTCCGTGGCTTCATGCGGGGGCGTCGGTCGGCGCGCGTGCCGCGCGGAAGGGAAAAGCAAGCAAAATCAACGTCTCGAATGGCACCACGGGCCATTTACGGCCGAAAGCGGCCCGGCCGTGAGCGAGGACAGTGAGTTCCGCGTTCGGCCGGGCAAGGCCAAGCGCAGCAAGGCGCAGGGCCGCAATGCGCGCGGCCTGGTGGCCGAGGTGCTGCGCGTGGCCGCGATCCACAGCGGAGGCCGGCGCACCGGGGGCGGCTCGCGCCGAGGTCGCCAATCCAGTTTCGGGCGGGGACGAACAGCATTTGCCCGCAGCCGGTTATTCGGATCGGGCCGTCGAGTGATGGTGAAGGCGCTACCCGTGAACCATCGCAGTCGCGGGGGCCGACGCATGGCGCCGCTGTCCGCGCACGTCGCCTATTTGAAGCGCGAAGGCGTCACCCGTGACCGTTCCCCGACGCGCATGTTCGACGCGGCCGGAGACAATGCCGACGATCGCGCATTCACCGAGCGGTGCAAGGATGACCGGCATCATTTCCGCATCATCGTCTCGCCGGAGGATGCGGCCGAGCTGACCGACCTACGCGAATACACCCGCGATCTCGTGCGGCAGATGGAAACGGATTTGGGGACGCGGCTCGATTGGGTCGCGGTCGATCATTGGAACACCGACAACCCGCACGTTCATATGCTCGTGCGCGGTGTCACCGACACCGGCACCGATCTCGTCATGGCGCGGGACTATATCAGCCACAACCTGCGCTCCCACGCCGAGGAGCTGGCGCAGGCCGAACTTGGGCCGAAGCCTGAGCATGAAGTGCAGCGCGCGCTCGACCGAGAAGTGACGGCCGAGCGCTGGACGCGGCTCGATACCGAGATCGGCCGCGCGGCCGACGAACTGGGGGTCATCGACCTGCGCCCCGAGCGGCCCGGTCCGGCCGATCCGCGCCTCCGCCGGTTAATGGTCGGCCGCTTGCAGCATCTGGAGACGATGGGGCTCGCCGCTGAGGGTGAGCCCGGACAGTGGGCGGTTGCCGAAGGCGCGCAAGGCAAGCTGCGCGAGCTGGCCGCGCGCGGCGACATTATCCGCACCATCGGACAGGCTCTGAAAGATCACGGGCAGGACCGGCCGCTGGAAAGCTACGCGGTTGTGAGCGGCGCGCCGGAAAAGCCAATCGTCGGCCGGCTGATCGACAAGGGGTTGCACGACGAGCTGTATGGCGCGGCCTATGCCGTGATCGACGGCACGGACGGCCGCACCCATCATGTGCGGCTGCCCGGAATTGAAGCGCTGGAGCAAAGCCCGACGCTCGGCGGGATCGTCGAGCTGCGCGCTATAGGCAAGCCGGGCGAGCCGAAGCCCACCCTGATCCTCGCCACGCGATCGGACCTCGACCTCGCCGCGCAGGTGAAGGCGCCCGGCGCGACCTGGCTTGACCATCGGCTGATCGAGCGCGGCACGGGTGTCGCGGATGGCGGGTTCGGTGCGGAGGTGTGCCGTGCGATGGACGCGCGCACCGATCATCTTGTCCGCGAGGGGCTGGCGCGCCGCTATGGCCAACGCGCGGTGTTCGAGCGCGGCTTGCTCGACACGCTGCGCAAGCGCGAGCTGGACGCCGTTGGCGCGAAGATCGCGGGCGAAACGGGCCTTGCGTATCGCCCGACCACCTCCGGCGAGAAGATTGCCGGCGTAGTCCGCCAGCGCCTCGCACTCGCCTCCGGTCGCTTCGCCATGATCGACGACGGGCTCGGCTTCCGTCTCGTGCCCTGGGCCAGCGCGCTCGAACAGCAGCTCGGTCGCCAAGTGTCCGGTGTCGTTCGCGCTGGTGGCGGCATCGACCTAGCGCTCGGCCGCAAGCGCGGCCTCGGCCTCTGACAAGGAAACAGCCATGTCCGCGACGAAAATCCTGTGGGGCCAGATCATCGCTGTCTTTCTGATCGTGCTCGCAGGTGTGTGGGGCGCGACGCAATGGACCGCCGCGGCCTTGGCCTATCAACCCGAGCTGGGGCCGCCCTGGTTCATCGTCGGCGGCTGGCGTGTCTATCCGCCGCCGGCCTTCTTTTGGTGGTGGTTCTCGTTCGACGCATACGCGCCAGCCATCTTCAAGACCGGCGCATTCATCGCCGCGTCGGGCGGGTTCGTGTCAATCGCCGTCGCCATTGGAATGTCTGTGTGGCGTGCGCGCGAGTTGAAGAACGCCGAGACCTACGGCTCGGCACGCTGGGCGACAACGCGCGAGGTTCGGGCGGCCGGGCTGCTGGGCGCGAACGGCGTCGTGCTCGGCAGACTCGACCGGGACTATCTGCGCCACGATGGCCCCGAGCATGTGCTGTGCTTCGCTCCGACGCGGAGCGGCAAGGGCGTCGGGTTGGTTGTGCCGTCGCTACTCACCTGGCCGGCCTCCGCGATCGTCCACGACATAAAAGGCGAGAACTGGTCGCTGACCTCGGGCTTCCGCGCGCGACACGGCCGCGTGCTGCTGTTCGATCCGACCAATGCCGCATCGGCTGCCTACAACCCGTTGCTGGAAGTGCGGCGCGGCCAATGGGAGGTGCGCGATGTGCAGAATGTGGCGGACGTGCTGGTCGATCCCGAAGGCAGCCTGGAGCGCCGGAACCATTGGGAAAAAACGTCGCACTCGCTGCTGGTCGGCGCGATCCTTCACGTCCTCTATGCCGAGCCGGACAAGACGTTGGCCGGCGTCGCGTCGTACCTCTCCGATCCATCTCGCACGATCGAGCAGACGCTGGCCGCGATGATGGCGACGCCGCACCTTGGCGAAGCCGGCGTTCATCCCGTCGTCGCCAGCGCGGCGCGAGAGCTGCTGAACAAGTCGGATAACGAGCGGTCGGGCGTGCTCAGCACGGCCATGTCGTTCCTCGGTCTCTACCGCGATCCTGTTGTGGCGCAGGTCACGCGGGCCTGCCAGTGGCGCATATCGGATCTGGTGGGGGGCGAACGGCCGGCGACGCTCTATCTGGTCGTGCCGCCCAGCGACATATCGCGCACCAAGCCACTCATCCGCCTCATCCTCAACCAGATCGGGCGCCGTTTGACCGAGGAGCTGACCCCGAAGGGCAACCGCCACCGCGTGCTCCTGATGCTCGACGAGTTTCCCGCCTTAGGCCGGCTCGACTTCTTCGAGTCTGCCTTGGCGTTCATGGCCGGCTACGGGCTCAAGGCGTTCCTGATCGCGCAGAGCCTCAATCAGATCGAGAAGGCTTACGGCCCGAACAACGCGATCCTCGACAACTGCCACGTCCGCGTGAGCTTCGCCACCAACGATGAGCGGACCGCCAAGCGCGTCTCGGACGCGCTCGGCACCGCGACCGAGATGCGGGCGATGAAGAACTATGCGGGTCACAGGCTTTCGCCCTGGCTCGGGCATCTGATGGTGTCGCGGTCAGAGACCGCTCGCCAGCTCCTCACGCCGGGCGAGGTGATGCAGCT
>NZ_NCEN01000006.1 GCF_002280675.1 Novosphingobium sp. 32-60-15
GCATGTGCCAGTTTTAGCGAAATCAGGGACGACGAGACTTGCGCAATTCGTGCCTACGCAATGGCCGACGCCATGCTTGAGGAGCGCGCCAAGTGAACATCATCAAAGCCCTGATCACCCAATGCGGCAAGACCATCAACGCACCGGTCAACATGATCCTTCCGATGACCAAGACCGACGCTGATTTTTACGCCCTTCGTTCCGCCCGCGCTGCCTCACAGCCCCCCGCTGAAAGCGCTCCCTCCCCTAGCACCGCGTTCGAGGCGCGCGGTGGAAAGGCATCATCATGAACGCTGTAGCCACAATTGAACCGTCGCTGATTGCAGCGTTGGCAAAAGCACTCCCCGAACTGGAGAGCGCCAAGAAGAACAAGGCTAACCCCGCGTTCAAGTCCAAGTATGCCGATCTTGCCGCCGTGATCGAAGCACTTGAGCCGATCACAAGGCACGGCCTTTGGTATCGTCAGCACCAGCACGAAAACGAAAACGGCGCGATGATCGAAACGTTCTACATTCACGAGAGCGGGCAGGAAATGAGCGCCGGTTGCGTGTTCATGCCAGCCACCAAGAAGGACGCGCAAGGTTTCGGTTCTGCGCTCTCTTATGCCCGCCGCTATGGCCTGCAAACGGCCTTTGGCTTGGCAACAGAGGACGACGACGGAAACGCCGCTGTAAAGTCCACACAGGCTAAATCCGCACCCGCGCCAGCACAACGTGCCGATGTGCCCGAAGGCCCCCTCACAGACATGCAATGGGCCATCATCACCGATCTAATCACGCAGACGCATTCGGACAGCAAGGCATTCTGCACCGCGTTCAAAGTGCCGAGCGTGAAGGATTTACCCGCCGCCCAATTCGACCGCGCCCGCGCCATGCTGAACAAGAAGCTGGCTGCGATGGTGGAGGAAC
The DNA here is from genome assembly GCF_002280675.1 of Novosphingobium sp. 32-60-15. Taxonomy (GTDB): domain Bacteria; phylum Pseudomonadota; class Alphaproteobacteria; order Sphingomonadales; family Sphingomonadaceae; genus Novosphingobium. The sequence goes on from NZ_NCEN01000006.1 coordinate 909, forward strand.
CAGCATGAAGAACATTTATATCGATCTTGAGACAATCCCGAACCAGACGCCGGAATATCGCGCCAAGGTTCGGGAGAACATCAAGCCACCGGCAACGATCAAGAAGCCGGAAAGCATCATGCAGTGGCTGGAGGAAAACGCCGAAACCGCCACAGACGAGGCAGTCGCCAAGACCAGTTTTGACCCCGCCTATGGGCACATTTGCTGCATTGGCTATGCAATCGAGGACGGCCCGACTGTTTCGCTATCGGCGGAAACCACGGACCGCGAACCGATCATCTTGCAGCAGTTTTTCGACGCGCTGCCCAAGATGGGAATGGCCTGTTTCATTGGTCACAACGTCGCCGCGTTCGACATGCGGTTCATTCTGTGCCGGTCAATTGTCCTTGGCGTCCGCATCCCAACGATCATCCCGCGCGACATCAAGCCGTGGTCGCAAGACATATTTGACACGATGACCGCATGGGCGGGCGTCCGCAACACAATCAGCCAGGATCGTCTTGCCGATGCACTTGGCCTTGCCGGCAAGGGTGACTTCGATGGTTCGATGGTCGCCGCCGCATGGGCCAACGGCGAACACGCCAAGATCGCAGACTACTGCAAGCGAGACGTTGAAACCGTCCGCGCAATTCACAGCCGCTTTGTCGCGGTTGGTTTCTGAAAGGACTACCAGTGCTCATCCTAACATTGGCCGGAAACACCGGCAAAGACGCCGAATTTAAGACCGCGCAGAACGGGACCGAGCGTTGCTCATTCTCGGTTGGCGTCTCCACAGGCTACGGCGAAAACAAAAGCACCACATGGGTTGATGTAACCAAGTGGGGCAAGGGAGCCGAAGGGCTGGCCCGCATTCTGCGCAAGGGCAGCAAGGTTGCCGTGTCGGGCGAAATGTCCACGCGGGAGCATAACGGCAAAACATATATCCAGTGCCGCGCCGATCATGTGACGATCATGGGAACACCGCAGGGCAGTGACCAGCGCCGCGAACCGGACGGAAGCCAAGGCCATGCAGGCGGGTTTGGTGGCGATGATTTGGACGATTCGATTCCATTTTTCCGCAACGACACGGTGTGGTGATGGCAATCACGACTTTCCATCAAGAACTTGCAGGCGCGGACGACTGCCCATTTTGCGGGAACAACTTCCTGTTTTTTCAAAATGGCGCAGTTGCTTGCGACCGTTGCCAGTGTGAAGGCCCGTTTGGTGAAATGCACTTTAGTGGCGCAACTGACGAACACCACCTGCACGAATTGAAATTGGAAGCGGTCCGGTTGTGGAACTTGCGCAGTCCAGAAGTATGGGAAACCAGCCATGCGGATTGACACAAGGCCACGCAAAAAGAACGCGGCCCGCCCTGCTTGGAAAGTCCAGAAAGCCTATCACCAATGGCTGCGAGGCCGTCCTTGCGCAATGGCAGACCGTGGCGACTGTGAAGGCAACCTAGAGGCCGCACATACGCCCGATCCTGACAGCAAAGGCATGGGCACCAAGGCATCAGACCACAACGCAATTCCATTGTGCAGAAAGCATCATCAACTTCACACGGTCAAAGGCTGGTCTGCGATTGGCCTAACCCGTGAAACCGCGATGAATGCAGCCGCCGCCTACTGGCAGGCATGGAAAGGCGACAAGGGGGAACTGGTATAATGCCTCACCGAATCATCGCAAACGAGGCCGATCTAATCGACCTTGGCCGGTTGCTTGGAAACCTTACCCTCCCGATCACAGTCGAATGGGTACAGGGCCGCGACCGGACCAGCGAACAAAACAAACTGCAATGGCTTTGGGCAAACGAGGCCGCGATGCAGCTTGGCGACCGGACTGGCGCTGAATTGCAGCGTGATTGGAAACTGCGCTTTGGCGTTCCGATCTTACGCGAAGCCAGCCCCGAATTTCGCGCCACCTATGACAAGCATATTCGCCCCCTGCCATATCAGGAAAAGGTGGCCTTCATGGACATGATCGATGTGACCAGCGCCATGAAGGTTAGGCAGATGGTGGCATTCTTGGACGCCGTGCAGCGCGAGTGCCTTGAGCAAGGCTTGCACCTTACCGACCCATCGCCGGACTTGGCAGCATATCAGAAGCGCTACCGGCAGAAGGAGGCCGCATGACCTACGCCAAATGGGCGCATGAACGCAAAGCCGAAGATGCCGAGAAGGCGCTTAAACGCAACCCGTCCGAATATTGGGCAGGCGTTGAATTGATGGATTTGCTTGAGGAGGTTGTGGGGCGATGATCGCACTGCTCGACAACGGCCAAGACCTTGATGAATGCGAACGCGAGATAGGCTTGCCAGTCGGGCAGTTGTTGACGCCGCTCACACGCTATCGGTTGCGTGACCCTTCGCGCCCTTGGGCCATCGACAACGGCGGGTTTAAGGAGCTGGACGTTCCCGGCCTTTTCAGCCTGCTAAAGCGCGAAGAACATCACCGCGATAACTGCCTGTTTGTTGCCGTGCCTGATATTGTCGGCAACGCGCAACGGACGCTTGAACTGTTCGCCCACTTCGCACCGCAAATGGCAGGCTGGCGTTTGGCGCTGGTTTGTCAGGACGGGCAAGAGAGCCTGCCTATTCCTTGGGCACAGATCGCAGCCGTTTTTATCGGCGGTTCCACCAGCTGGAAATGTGGCCCCCATGTTGAGGCCATAATCAGGACCGCGAAAGTCTTGGGCAAGCACGTTCATGTGGGCCGCGTCAATCACCCCGACCGATGGGCGCACTTTGAGCGGCTTGGTGCCGACAGCGCCGACGGAACCGGCCTCGCTCGATATTCACACATGCGCCACGCAATCGCAGGGCGCGGACAAATCGCAACACTATTTGACGAGGAAGCAGCATGAAAACACGCGCAACCACGGGCGGATTTGAAGACCGCTTTTACGTCACCCGCCGCGATGGGAAGCTCATTCGCGAAGGTGCCCGCTATATCGTTCTGGATTATTCTGGAGCAGACCCGCACGCAACTTTTGCACTTCGCGCATACGCGGACAGCATCCGGTCGGAAAATCCGCAGATGGCAGAAGACCTGATCGCCGCGCTTGCAGACCCCGAAGCATGGCCTGCCCAGCATGACTAAGGCACTAACCGGAGCCAGCGCCATATTACAAGTCGCGCACACCGGCCCCGATGGCAGACTGCACGGCCACACCTATGAAGTGACCGGATGGTGGGAAGGCGAACCTTGCGCTGTTGAAATGCAGGCGCGCTTGCAGTCATGGCTGGAAAAGTTTGACCACCAATCATTGCCGCCACGCATGAGCCGCGCTGAAGACATTGGCCGTCAATGCATGATGGCGCTTGGTTGCACCGCCGTTGACGTAAACCGGCCCCTTGAGCGCCTGTATGCGAGGATTGAGCCATGACCCTCCCCCCCGAAATAACCACCTACCTAACCGAACAAGGCATCCCCCACGATGACCTAGACGCCTCGTTTCGCAGCATCGGGCTTGACCAGTTGGATATGCAGGAGATCGCCATGCTGATCGAGGATTGCGCCGGCACATACGTTTCCGACACCGATTACGAACGCTGGCAGACGCTTGCCGATGTGGTGGAGACTGTGCGGGCTGTTGACCAGCGTGAACCGTGGAAGGTGGGCGTATGACTGCGCACAGAATAGCCGAGAAAATCAGGCGCGCACTCCGAAAGGAAAGCGGCACGAACTTGACCCTTGAACAAATCCGCGAATTGGTAGCGCAGCACGGCCTACTAGATACCCTTGCCCGTGCGGAGACACAGGAATTATGCCCCGCGAAAACTCCCCTTATGTCGTCGGAGAATTTTGGCTCGACTACCGCCGCGACGGCAGGGCGAAAGGTGTCTGGCAAATTGCCCGTCCCGAACGAGGCACGGTCATTTATCGCAGCACTCGCACGACCGAACTGACGAAGGCGAAGGCCATACTTGATGCGCACCTGTTTGAGCTTCGATCACTCGGAAAGCAGCAAGCGCATGAAGCCAACGTTATTGCGCACCTCGTCAATTACTGGCGCGAGAAGGGCAGCAAGACAGTCAACAATGACCAAACAGGCCGCTCCCTGCGAACCTTCGCCGCGTTCCTTATGCAGGATAGGGCAGGGGTGGGCGCGGTGATCACCGATCTAACGCCAACGCTATTTGAGCGGTTCCGCGAATGGCGAATGGCTCCACACGGCTTTAATCTGGAATGGTTTGGCGAGACGTTCGACTACAAAAGCGAAGGTGTTGCAGGTGCAACCGTGCAGCGAAACATCAACGACATTCGCGCCGCCGTTCATCATGCCGTCGCCAATATGCGCATCCCGCTTGCCCCACGCATTGCCGATCTTGATGAACGCTACGCATCGCCACCACGCGACCGAGTTCTGACTAAGGACGAAATGGCGCGTATCGCTTGGTATGCCAGCCACAACATTGACTTGTTCAGGTTCGTCGCGCTGCAATTTGCTTCTGCCGTTCGCCCACAAGCGGCGCTTAAGTTCGATCCGCGCAAGCAGTTTATTGAAGCCACGGGATTGATTGACCTTCAACCAGGCGCATCGCCGCAGACCAAAAAGCGCAACGCCATCATTCCAGCAATCCGCCCGCTTCGCCATGTTCTGCGCAAGTGGGTGCGGGAAGGGGGCGCAACTGTTGCGTCACGCAGAACAGCGTGGCGGATCATGCGACGCACACTCGGCCTTTCGGATGACGTTCACCCCAAGACCATCCGGCATACCGTGGCGACGATCCTATACGCTGACCCAGCCGTGCCAGAGCGCGATATTGTCGAGATGTTGGGGCATGAGGGCAAATTAGCGCGTACGACTCGCATTTACGCAAAATACGACCCAACCAGATTGCAGTCGGTCACAAAGGCCCTGACCACGCTTTGGACTGAAATCCATGCACTGGCCAAACTTTACAACTCTGACCACGAACTGACCACCATCAAACAAGGGGGTCAGAAATTTGTTGCAAGAAGGCGTGAAAAGCCTTAGTTTCTCTATTGTTCAATGGTGGGCGCGGCAGGGATTGAACCTGCGACCCCACCCGTGTGAAGGGTGTGCTCTACCACTGAGCTACGCGCCCGTCGGGGCGGACTTTTCAGGTCTGCCGGACAGGGGCGGGCCATTACGACGGCGGGGCTTGATTGACAAGTGGGGCAATCAAGATAATTGCGGCTGCCATGACTGATGAAACGCTCCAGCCCGAAACCGCTCCCGATAGTGCAGCGCCCGTAAACTCTGGCGCCGATGTGCCGCCGGACCGGCTTGCGATAAACCCGCGCAGCCCATATTTCGATGAAGAGAAACTGCGGCGCGGAATTGGCATCCGCTTTAAGGAAGTGGTCCGAACCAATGTTGAGGAATATTGCATTTCCGAAGGTTGGGTGCGTGTTCAAGCTGGTAAGGCCATGGACCGCAAGGGCAATCCTTTGACGATCAAGCTGAATGGCCCGGTTGAGGCCTGGTTTGAAGATCTTGGCGAAGGCGCGCCTGTCGCCAAAGCCTGAGGCCAATTGCGCGCGGCTTAGCGCGGTAGCAACCGCCCGCGCTCTTGCGCCACCAGCGCCATCAGCCAGTCTTTGAACGCCCGCACACGCGCCAGATTGTGCGTATCCTTGTGCGTCACCAGCCAGAATGTCCGCGTAATGCAGCGTTCTGGCAAGACTGGTACGAGCCGCTTGTCGGAATCGCCGATGAAGCATGGCAGTACGCCGATGCCTGCGCCTGCTGCAATAATGCTGTGCTGCGCATTGATCGAGGACGAGCGAACCGTGGCTGACAGGTTTTGCTCGATTTCTGCCAGATAACGCAGCTCCGGCGCGTAAAGCAGATCGGGAATATAGCCGACGAGCGGGTGGCCATCGGCAAGGTCTGTGGGCTTTTGCGGCACGCCATGCTGTTCGAGATATTCGGTCGAAGCGTAAAGGCGCAAGGCATAGTCTGATAGCTTGCCTGCGATCACTGGCCCTGCGCGGGGGCGCGACAAGGTTACGGCAAGGTCGGCTTCCCGCTTGGACGGGCTGAGAAAGCCGCTGGATGCGACCAGATCGATCATCAAGCGCGGGTGCTGCTGGGTAAAGCTGCCGAGGCGTGCTGCCACCAGCCATGTGCCGAACCCTTCGGACAGACTGACTCGCAACAGCCCGCCAGCGCCAGCGCCGGATTCGGTGTTTTCGGAAATGCGGCGCGCGGATTGCTCCATCGCCTCTACTTCTTCGAGCATGCGCTCACCAGCCTCGGTCAGCACCTGACCTTGCCGTGTCTGTTCGAAAAGAGTCGTGCCAAGGCGGGTTTCAAGACGGCGCAGGCGGCGGCCCATCGTTGTCGCATCTATGCCCAATTGTGCCGCCGCTCGCGACAACTGGCCCGCGCGCGCAATCGCCAGAAAGTCCTGAAGATCGTTCCAATTGATGGCCATTGCGCACCTCTTCCCCCGTCACCTGCACGATACCTGCATTTTTGCAGGTTAGCATTGCATTAAGTGGGCTTGCCTGCAAACGTGAGAGGGTGCAGGCAACTGCGATAAATTTAACGAGGGGATTTGAGCAGCCAGACCCGCCATCGCATGGCGTGGTTGCCCAATCCTGAAAGCCAAGGATGCATCATGGCCGTCGCCCAACCCACTGCACTGTCACCCGAAGCCACTGAAATTGCGGCACTTGTTGCCCGTTCGCGCGCCGCGCAGGCCCAGATCGCGAACTACACGCAAGAGCAGGTCGATGCGCTTATCCGCGCGATGGTGTGGTCGGTCGCGCGTGAAGATGTCGCCGAGAAGATTGCCCAGCATACCGTCGATGAAACGCAGCTTGGCAATTACGATGGCAAGTACCTCAAGATCTTCCGCAAGACCCGCGCAACCTTGTACGATATCATCGACGACAAGTCAGTTGGCGTGCTGGAAGAAGATCCCGTTCGCAACATCGTCAAGATCGCCAAGCCGGTTGGCGTGATCGGTGCGCTTTCGCCTTCGACCAACCCCGAAGCAACGCCTGTGATCAAGGCGATTTCCGCTGTGAAGGGCCGCAACTCGATCATCGTCGCACCGCACCCGCGCGCCAAGCTGACCAACAAGCTGATCTGCGATCTTATGCGCGAAGCCATCGTCAAGATGGGCGCGCCGGCCGACCTGGTGCTCAGCATCGATATTCCTTCGGTTGAAAAGACCAACGAACTTATGCGCCAGTGCGACCGCGTGCTGGCCACCGGCGGCACACCGATGGTCAAGGCAGCCTATTCGTCCGGCACTCCGGCGCTGGGCGTTGGCGTGGGCAATGCAGTGATCACGGTTGATGAAACGGCGGATCTGGATGACGCTGCCGAGAAAATCCGCATTTCCAAGACGCTGGATCTTGCCGCGTCGTGTTCGTCAGACAACAGCGTCATCCTGCTCGACGCCATTTACGACGAGATGCTTGTGAAGCTTCAGCATCAGGGCGGTTACATCGTGACCCCTGAAGAAAAGACGTTGTTGCAGAACGTGATCTGGGTCGATGGCCACATCAATGCCAACGCCGTGGCGCAGCCTGCTGAAAAAATTGCCGGGATGGCGGGTTTCGGCCTGCCCGAAGGCAAGATCTTCTTCATCGTGCCCGAAACCGGCACTGGCCCTGATCATCCATTCTCGGGCGAGAAGATGACGGTTACAATGGCGCTTTATCGCGCGAAGGATATCGACGAAGCGATCGCGCTGACCAACGCCATTCAGGCATATCAGGGGCAGGGCCATAGCTGCGGTATCTATTCGCAGTCCGATGCCAACATCATGAAGCTGGCCAATGGCACCCGCACCAGCCGCGTCATGGTCAACCAGCCACAGTCGGCTTCGAACAGCGGTAACTTGTGGAACGGCATGCGCCAGACCTTCTCGCTGGGTTGCGGAAGCTGGGGTGGCAATGGCACCAACAACAACATCACGTGGCGTGACCTGATCAACGAAACGTGGGTTTCCAAGCCTCTGGCGCAGGCCAAGGTCCTGCCAAGCGACGAGGTTCTGTTCGGCGATGTGATCGCCAAGCTCGCTTGACCTTGCCGATGCAAAATCACCCCTGCAGCCATATTGCGCTGCGGGGGTGCATTTGCATTTGGTGCAGGGTTCTGGACGTTGCGCGGCATACCGCCTAGCAACCCACGCAGAACATAGAGGATATGCGAGCCAGCCATGACAGATCAATTCGCGCTGACCGAAGACCAGATTGCCATTCAGGAAATGGCCCGCCGCTTTACCGCTGACGCGATTACTCCGTTCGCCGCGCAATGGGATGAAGATCATGTCTTCCCGCGTGAGACGGTTAAGGCGGCGGCCGAACTCGGCTTTGCCGCGATCTATGTCAGCGAGGAATCGGGCGGTATCGGCCTCGGTCGCCTTGAATCGGCGCTGATCATGGAGGCCATGGCTTATGGCTGCCCAACCACGTCCGCGTTCATCTCGATTCACAATATGGCCGCGTGGATGATTGATTCATTTGGTGGCGATGAGGTCAAGGCGCGCTATTTGCCTGGGCTTGTCACCATGGACCTGATGGCCAGCTACTGCCTGACCGAACCCGGCTCCGGCTCGGACGCTGCGGCGCTCAAGACCACCGCGCGCCGCGATGGCGACGATTATGTGTTGAACGGCACCAAGCAGTTCATCTCAGGCGGTGGCATGAACGACGTTTACGTGGTCATGGTTCGCACCGGCGCAGATGGCCCCAAGGGCATCTCATGCATCGTGGTGGACAAGGACACGCCCGGCGTCAGCTTTGGTGCGCCCGAAAAGAAGCTTGGCTGGAACGCTTCGCCCACAGCGCAAGTCGTGTTCGACAACGCTCGCGTGCCGGTGGCCAATCGTGTCGGCGATGAGGGCGATGGTTTCCGCTTCGCCATGGCGGGGCTGGATGGTGGCCGCCTGAACATCGGCGCTTGTTCGCTGGGCGGCGCGCAACGCTGCCTTGATGAGGCGGTCGGCTACGTCAAGGATCGCCGCCAGTTCGGCAAGGCGATTGCTGAATTCCAGAACACCCAGTTCCAGATTGCGGATATGGCGACCGATCTCGAAGCTGCACGCGCACTGCTTTATCTTGCCGCTGCCAAGGTTACGTCCGGGGCCCCCGACAAGACCCGCTTTTCGGCCATGGCCAAGAAGCTGGCGACCGACAGTGGCTCGTCGATTGTTGATCGCGCGCTGCAGATGTTTGGTGGTTACGGCTATTTGCGCGATTACCCGATCGAACGCTTCTGGCGCGATTTGCGCGTTCACCGCATCCTTGAAGGCACGAACGAGGTTATGAGCATGATCGTTGGAAGGGACTTGCTGAAGTGACCAACGATGTTCTTGTAAAGCTTGATGGCGCAGCAGGCGTTGTTTCGCTCAATCGGCCCAAGGCGATCCATGCGCTGACCATCGATATGGTGCACATGATGACAGCCGCATTGCTGGCTTGGCGCAATGATCCAGCTGTTGGCGCGGTCCTGATCGATCATTCCGAAGGCCGCGGCTTTTGCGCGGGCGGGGACATTTCCTATTTGCGCAACTCTGCCTTGAACGACGGCGGAGAGAGCGGCCGCAAGTTCTTCCACGACGAATACCAGCTCAATCATCTGTTGATGACGTACGGCAAGCCTGTGGTTACGTTCATGGACGGCATCACCATGGGCGGCGGCGTTGGTTTGTCTGGCCCTGCAACGTATCGCGTGGCGACCGAAGCCACGCGCTTTGCCATGCCCGAAACGGGCATTGGCCTGTTTCCCGATGTGGGCGGCGGCTGGTTCCTTTCGCGTCTCAAGGGACGGATCGGGCAGTATCTGGCGCTCACCGGCGCACGGTTCGATGGCGCGGAATGCGTTTGGGCAGGCCTTGCCACGCACTATATTCCGGCGGAAAACCTTGCCGATGTAAAAGCTCGGATCGCAGCTGATCCTGCCGCGATTGCCACGATCTTGCGCGAAGCCTCAGCGGTCCCGCCTGAGCCGAAGATTGCGGCCCATGCCAAGGATATCGAGCGTCTGTTTGCCTCGGACCGTTACGAGGACATTCTCGCAGCCCTGACTGCGGATGGATCTGACTTTGCCGAGGCTACCTTGGCAACGCTTGCCACCAAAAGCCCGCAGACCTGCAAAGTTGCGCTGCGCCAACTCGCCACCAGCCTGACCTTGCCAGACTTTGCCGCCAACATGGTGATGGAATACCGCATTGCCGCGCGGGTGCTGGTTCTGCCCGATTTTTCCGAAGGTGTTCGCGCCGTCATTGTCGACAAGGACAACGCGCCCCAATGGTCGCCCGCAACGCCCGAAGGCGTGACCGACGATCTGCTTGATGCCATATTTGCGCCACTGGGCGCTGCTGACGAATGGAAACCGCTATGAGCTATGAAACGATCCTCGTCGAACAGCAGGGTGCCGTTACCCTGATCACGCTCAACCGCCCGCAGGCGCTCAACGCCTTGAACACGCAAGTTCTGGCGGACCTGATCGATGCTTTCGCGGCCTATCAGGCCGATCCATCGCAGCGTTGCGCCGTCCTTACCGGATCAGGCGAAAAGGCATTTGCCGCAGGCGCCGATATCAAGGAAATGGCTGACAAACCGGCTTCGGATTTCTTTAACGAAGACTTCTTCTCGCAGTGGACCAGCCACGTGGTCAAGGCCACGCGTAAACCGTGGATCGCCGCAGTCAATGGCTTTGCACTGGGCGGCGGTTGCGAATTGGCAATGATGGCTGATTTCATCATCGCGTCGGACACGGCCAAGTTCGGCCAGCCCGAAATCAAGCTGGGCGTTGCCCCCGGCATGGGCGGATCGCAGCGCCTGACCCGCGCGGTGGGCAAGGCAAAGTCGATGGACATGTGCCTGACCGGACGAATGATGGATGCTGTTGAAGCGGAACGCTCAGGCCTTGTCAGCCGGATCGTGCCGCTTGCCGATCTGTTGGCCGAAGCCCTGAAGGCCGCTGCCACCATCGCCGCGATGCCGCCGATGGCCGCAATGGTGAACAAGGAAATGGTCAACGCCGCGTTTGAAACCACGCTCGATCAGGGCCTGCTGTTCGAACGCCGCGCCTTCCAGATACTGACCGCCACCGAAGACAAAGTCGAAGGCATGAAAGCCTTCATCGAAAAACGCCCCGGCGTCTGGACTGGTCGCTAATCACGGTAAGTCCCCCTCCCGCATGCGGGAGGGGTTAGGGGAGGGCATGTTGCCTTCGCTCAACCTTTAATCCCAGCGGGAACAGGCCCTCCCTCGGCCCCTCCCGCAAGCGGGAGCGGAGATTCACAATGAAAATCGCATTCATCGGACTTGGCAATATGGGCGGCGGCATGGCCGCAAACCTTGTAAAGGCGGGGCACGATGTTCACGCTTTCGATCTTGCCGAAGCCGCGCTCACCCGCGCGCAGGAAAACGGCTGCACCACGTACACTTCGGTCAAGGAAGCCGTTCAGGGCGCCGATGCCGTCGTCTCGATGCTGCCCAATGGCGCCATCGTGAAGTCGGTCTATGGCTCGGACGTGATCGGCCATGCGCCTGTTACCGCGCTCCTGCTAGATTGCTCGACTATCGACGTTGCCAGCGCGCGCGAAGTTGCAGCGGCAGCAGATGAAGCAGGCTATGCCATGGTTGATGCGCCGGTTTCTGGCGGGATCGCTGCAGCCAATGGCGGCACGCTGACGTTCATGGTCGGTGGCAGCGATGATGCTTTCGCCCGCGCTGAAACTATCCTTGGTGCAATGGGCAAGACAGTCATTTATGCAGGCACAAGCGGTGCAGGCCAAGCTGCCAAGATTTGCAACAACATGCTGCTGGGCGCATCGATGGTCGCCACGTGTGAGACGTTTGCCATGGCTGAAAAGCTCGGCCTTGATCTGCAAACCTTCTATGATATTTCGTCCAAGGCCTCGGGCCAGTGCTGGTCGATGACTTCGTATTGCCCGGTTCCCGGCGTCGGTCCAAAGACCCCTGCAGACAACGACTATCAGGGCGGCTTTGCCACTGCGCTGATGCTTAAGGACTTGAGGCTGGCGATGGCAGCGGCGAGCGATGCGGGCGCGCAAGTGCCGATGGGCGCGCGGGCTGAAGAACTTTACGCGGCGTTCGCTGATGCAGGCAACGCTGGCCTCGATTTCTCGGCCATTATCAAAACGCTGTAATTGGCGTTATTTCGTGCGACTGGCGATGATCCGGCCAATCGGGTCATCGCCCAGCGCCGCGTTGCGCTTGGCCGGGCGGGGCAGCAGCGGCTTTTGCGCGCCATAGCTTACCTGGCGACGCCCCATCGCTGAGGGAACCGCGACTTCTGGCCGGATGCCGCGCAAAAAGTCTGCGCCGATCCGCGAAACCGGCGCATCGCTGACTTTCACCTTTTGCGAAACATCGGCAGATGACAGGACCGTCAGCCGTTCAGACCGTCCGGGCTTATCGGGATAGATAAATCCGTTCACCGGCCATGCGGTTGTGCCCAGATCGCCAATCGGCGCATACCAGACGCGGACCTGGCTCCAATCGTTACCGGGTGATACGTCCACAGCACGCACATTGTCCTCAATCTGTCCGCGCCGTCCGTCGATCTCGGACCAGTTGGCGTGGCGCAGCAGGACGTTGCGCGAATCGATAATGCGGCTGACGGCGGCGACATGGCCCAATTCCATGCGGCCATGCGGCCTGAAGCTCATCACTGCGCCCACTTTGGGACGATTTCCGCGCGCATAGCGGCCCTCGGCCTGTGCCCACCATGTCAAGGCATCGCCATAGATGCGAATGCCGCTAACGGCGCGGGCATATGGCACGCATTCAAGGTAGGGTGAACCCTGGCCATTTTTGCCCGAAGGCACGCCAAACCGCGCAGAATCGGTGAATTCGGCCGCATAGGTCCCGCTCCCAAAAAGGGCGAAGCCGCAAAGGACGGTAACGGGGACAAACCTTATAGCCATGCCGGCAGTTATCTGCCGGTTGGGTTATGGTGAGCCTTATACCAATGGTTAATTCCGTGATAATCAAACTTCCGGACTTAACGCCGCGCTTGCGTTCGCGCGCCGGAACAGCCACGGGAGGCCCATGCGCCCACAGGTTATCATTATCGGACGCCCTAACGTGGGCAAGTCCACCATTTTCAACCGACTCGTCGGCAAAAAGCTCGCACTGGTCGATGATCAGCCCGGCGTCACACGTGACCGCCGCTTTGGCGATGCCACGCTGCTCGGCCTCGATTTCACCATCGTCGATACGGCAGGCTGGGAAGACACCGATCCCGATACGTTGACGGGCCGGATGCGCAAGCAGACCGAAGCCTCGCTGGTGGGCGCAGACGTTGCTCTGTTCGTCATCGATGCGCGCGCAGGTGTCACTCCACTTGACGAGGAAATCGCCCGCTATTTGCGCCAGAACCGCGTTCCCATCGTGCTGATGGCCAACAAGGCCGAGGGCCGTCAGGGTGATCCCGGCATTTTTGATGCCTTTTCTCTGGGCTTTGGTGAACCTATCGCTTTCTCGGCCGAGCACGGGCAAGGCCTTGCCGATCTATTCGAAGCGTTGCGTCCACTGATCGAAGCCAAGCAAGCCGAAGCTGACGACGACGACATCCCCTCGCTTGACGATGAAGAGGAGTTCGATCCCGAATCGGTCCTCAAACTTGCTATCGTCGGACGCCCGAACGCGGGCAAATCTACGCTGATCAACAAGATGCTCGGCGAAGACCGCCTGCTGACCGGGCCGGAAGCAGGTATCACGCGCGATTCGATTGCGATTGACTGGCAGTGGTTTGATCCCAAGCGCGAAGGCTATCGCCCCGTCCGCCTGATTGACACGGCAGGCATGCGTAAAAAGTCGAACGTTGTCGACAAGCTGGAAAAGATGTCGGTCGCCGATGCGCGCCACGCCATCGACTTTGCCGAAGTCGTCGTGTTGATGCTCGATTCCACGCGCGGGCTGGAACATCAGGACCTCAAGATCGCCTCGATGGTGCTCGAAGAAGGGCGCGCGCTGATGATCTGCATCAACAAGTGGGACATCGCCGAAGATCCATCGGGCCTGTTCCAGGGCATCCGCGCAGCATTGGAAGACGGCTTGGCGCAGGTGCGCGGCGTTCCGCTGCTCGCCATCTCGGGCCGCACTGGCAAGGGCCTTGATGAAATGCTTTCCGCCGCGTTCGAAATCCGCGCCGCATGGTCAAAGCGCGTGCCCACTGCCGCGCTCAACCGCTGGTTCGATGATGCGCTCGCTGCCAATCCACCACCCGCGCCCGGTGGCCGCCGCATCAAGCTGCGCTATATCACGCAGGCCAAGACGCGCCCCCCAGGCTTCGTCCTGTTCGGCACCCGTCTCGATCAATTGCCCGAAAGCTACCGGCGTTATCTGATCAACGGCATGCGCCGCGAACTCGGTTTTGATGCCGTGCCGATCCGCCTTACGCTGCGCAGCCCGAAAAACCCGTTCGCCAAGACATAAGGCACACAAAAAATGCCTACCGCCGCCCTGCCGATAAACCTCGCTATGCTCCCACAGGGGGTTGGCGGGGCGTTGTGGCGCGGCATAAAGGGCAAATGCCCGCGCTGTGGCGAAACGCAATTGTTTGCGCGCTTCCTTAAACCGGTTGAGCGCTGCCGCAGGTGTAATCAGAACTGGACGCTGCACGCGGCAGACGACATTCCGCCCTACATTTCGATTCTGCTCACCGGCCACATCATGGCCCCGGTGATCATCGAACTGGGCCTGAACACGGCAATTCCGGGTTGGGTGATGATGATCATCGTTGCCGTGATGGCCGTGACTTTGCTGATAGCGCTGTTACAGCCCGCCAAAGGCGCCGTAATCGCTCTGCAATGGTGGCTTGGCCTCAACGGCTTTTCCCCCGCACCCGGCAAGGCCGAGGCGGGGGTCACTTAAGCCGCGCTTACAAGACCTCGAACAGTCCTGCCGCGCCCATGCCGCCGCCGACGCACATCGTCACGACCACGTGCTTTGCACCACGGCGTTTGCCTTCGATCAGGGCGTGCATCACGCCGCGCGCGCCGGTCATGCCATAAGGGTGACCGATAGAGATGGCGCCGCCGTTGACGTTGAGCAGGTCATCGGGAATGCCCAGCTTGTCGCGGCAGTACAGCACTTGCACCGCGAAGGCCTCGTTCAGTTCCCACAGTCCGATGTCAGCCATGGTCAGGCCAAAGCGCGATAGCAGCTTGGGTATAGCGAAGACCGGGCCGATGCCCATTTCGTCCGGCTCAGTGCCTGCAACCGCCATGCCGACATAACGGCCAAGCGGAGCCAGCCCGCGCTTTGCGGCAAGGGCGGCTTCCATGATCACCACGGCGGCTGATCCATCGGAAAGCTGGCTGGCGTTGCCTGCGGTTACGATGCCGCTCTCGATCACGGGCTTCAGCGCGGTCAGGCTTTCCAGCGTGGTTGAAGGGCGGTTACCTTCATCCTTGGTCAGGTGGATATCCTGAAAGGTGACCTCGCCGGTTTCCTTGTTCTGCACGCCCATGCGGGTATCAACCGCCACGATCTCGTCATCGAACTTGCCCGCCGCTTGCGCTGCTGCGGTGCGCATTTGCGATTGAAAGGCGTATTCGTCACAAGCCTCGCGGGAAATGCCATAGCGCTTGCCAACCACTTCGGCGGTTTGCAGCATCGGCATGTAGATCGCCTTGTGCATCGCCATCAGGCTGGGATCGAAGGCCATGCGCATTTCTTTGGTCTGCACCAGACTGATCGATTCCTGACCGCCTGCTGCCACCACGTCCATGCGGTCGATCACGACTTGCTTTGATGCAGTGGCGATTGTCATCAGGCCCGATGAGCATTGGCGGTCCATACTCATCCCCGATGTGGTCACCGGCAGGCCTGCCTTCAGCGCCACCAGACGCGCGATATTGGCGGCTTGCTCACCTTGTTGCAGCGCGCTGCCCCACAGCACGTCATCCACTTCGGCAGGATCAATCCCTGCGCGGGCGACGGCGGCTTGCAGCGATAACGCGCCCAGCGATGCCCCCGGCGTTGCATTGAACGCCCCCTTGTAGGCACGGCCAATGGGTGTGCGGGCAGCAGATACGATTACGGCGTCACGCATCGTGAAGCTCCTTTTGATTGAATGGGGTTCAGGCGTTGAATTTTTCGCCAGCCGCCGCTTTGCGCTCCAGCAGCGGAGCGACCGGAAGCCCGTGCTTTTTCAAGCCAGCGACAACCGTATCCAGCCCGATGTGATCGGCCCAGAACATCGGCCCGCCGGTCCACGCTGGCCAGCCATAACCGTTGAGCCACACCGTATCGATGTCGCTCGCCCGCTGTGAAATGCCTTCGTCAAGGATAAGAGCGCCCTCGCTGATCATGGAATAGAGCAAGCGCTCGCGGATCTCGTGCTTGTCGATTGCGCGCTGTGGTTTGCCTTCTTTTGCGGCGAATTGCGCGATCACGGCCTTCACTTCGTCAGACGGCGTGCGCTGGCGGTTGTCGTCGTAATCGTAAAAGCCCTTTTTGGTCTTCTGGCCCCAGCGCCCTGCTGCGCAAAGGGCATCGCGCACAGATTCAATGCGTGCGGGATCGCGGTGCCAGCCAATGTCGAGGCCCGCCAGATCGGCCATTTGCCACGGCCCCATCGGGAAGCCGAATTCGAGCAAGGCTTCGTCCACATCCCAGTAATTTGCGCCTTCCATGATCAGCGCAAGGGCTTGTGCCTGACGCGGGCTGAGCATGCGGTTGCCGATAAAGCCATGGCATACGCCTGAAACGACCGGCACTTTGCCAATTTTGACCGATAGCGCCATGACGGTTGCCAGTTGGGCCGCGCCGGTTTTTGCCCCGCGCACCACTTCCAGCAGTTTCATCACGTTGGCGGGCGAGAAGAAGTGCATGCCCAGAACTGCTTCGGGACGGCCCGTTGCAGCGGCAATTTCGTTCACATCAAGATAGCTGGTGTTCGATGCGAGAATCGCGCCGGGCTTTGCCACCTTGTCCAGTTTGCCGAACACGTCCTTCTTCACGTCCATGCTTTCATAGACAGCCTCGATGATCAGGTCGGCATCGGCCAGCGCACCAAAATCGAGCGACGGCGTAAGGCGGCCCATTGCGGCCTGCGCATCGGCGGCCTCCATCTTGCCGCGCTTTACGGTGTTTTCGTAATTCTTGGCCATCGTCGCAACGCCGCGATCAAGCGCTTCCTGCGTCATTTCCACGATGGTTACAGGGATACCGGCGGTCAGGAAATTCATCGTGATGCCGCCGCCCATTGTGCCTGCACCAATCACGCCAACGCTGGCGATTGGCAGCAGGGCGGTATCGGCAGGAATGTCGTCAATCGTTGCGGCCAGCTTGCGGGCGGCGTCGATGTGCTCTTTCGCACCGGGTATTGCTTCGGACATCGGCTCTCTCCAGTTCAGGCGCGGCTTGTGGTCAGCGCGCTATAGATCAGCGTCTTCAACTGACGCCGGATGGGGTAAACGAATGAGGGGTAAAGCTGCGTCATGAATACCATGTGCAGCTTCTCGACCGGATCAACCATGAACGCGGTTGAAAAAACTCCGCCCCAATAAAACTCGCCAACAGAGCCCGGCACCAAGGCGCGCGCGGGATCGATGGTCACGCCAAAGCCAAGGCCGAAGCCTGCGCCTGCATTATACGCTTCACTGAACAGTGATCGCGAGACTTGGGTCAGGTCTGCGCCACCGGGCAAATGATTGGCAGTCATCAATTGCAGCGTCTTGGGGCTGAGGATGCGGACACCGTCCACAGCGCCACCATTCACCAACATTTGGCAAAAGCGGTGGTAATCAGCTGTGGTCGACAGCAACCCACCTCCGCCGCTTTCAAACCGCGCGTCGCGCAAGGTGCTAGATTTTATGGCGGAATCAAAGAGCGGCGGCGCCTCACCTTTGCGGTAAGCGAAGGCATCGGTCAGCCGGTGCGCTTTGTCTGACGGGCAGGAAAAGGCGGTATCAACCATGCCCAGCGGCGCAAATAAATGTTTTGCGAAAAATTCGCCCAAGCTCATCCCCGAAAGCCGCGCGACGATCACGCCGAGCACATCGCTGCCGACCGAATAATTCCAGCCTTGCCCCGGTTCAAATTCCAACGGAAGTTTGGCCAGTTCGGCGATGAAGTGATCATTGCCCGGCAGGCTTGGGTGTCCGTCCAACCGCCCTTTGCGATATGCCGCGTCGACATTGGTGCGGTTCTGCAAACCATAAGTCAGGCCGGACATGTGCGTAAGCAGATCGACCATCCGCATGGCCGGAGCAGGTCTGGCGGGAAAGAAATCCATCTCTCCGCCGCCGCCTGTATAAACGCCCAGATTGGCAAATTCCGGCACAACTTTCGTCACCGGGTCGTCTAGCGCAATCCTGCCTTCTTCCACCAGCATCATGAAGGCCACGGCTGTTAGCGGCTTGGTCATCGATGCGATGCGAAAAATGCTGTCAGCGGCCATGGGCGTGCCGTCGGCGCGCGCCGAACCCGAGGTGTGGCGATAGACCGCCTGACCCTCCCGCGCGACCAGCAGGTCAACGCCCGGCAAGCGGCCAGTGGTCACATATCGCTCGTCCAGGAATGCGCCGATCCGGTCAAGGCGGGCGCTATCAAGGCCTAGCGATGCAGGATCAGCAAGGTTCATCAGGTCGGCTCCATCACCCGAATATCGCGACGCTTTGCAGCCCGCGCATCACTTCTACGCCATCTGCATTCCACATCCGCATGGTTTCGCTGTCAAAGCCTTCGGCCATGTGGTTCGATGTTGATTCCAGCAGCCACCAACCATCGCGTGTGGCTGGCTTGTCGCCCAGCAGCGTGAAGGCCCAGTTGATGGAACTGATCGGTCCGCTGCGCTCCATTGCGCGGATCGAACCGGGCGGCAAGGCATCGCCCAGCAAGACAAGTTCGGCCATCGTATCAAGGCCGTCGCGGTCCTTCAAACGTATCCAGCGGCTGACCACGCCGGGGCGCTCACCGCCTTTGGCTTCGGCATAGCGCATTTCGAGATTTTGAACGAAGTGTTGCCCGGCCGGGGTCGGAATTGGCTCGCGCTCTTCAACCGGGGTTAAGCCAGCGACCTTGCTGGCCGTCACTGAACCATTCGCAGGCCGTGCGCCGCCAAAGATCCACATCCCTCGCTGGGCTAGCGTGCCCTCGCAATATAGGTCGGTCTGGATTTGGCTGATGTTTTTGCCTTGGCGCATCACGCTGACCGCAATTTCCACATCTGCCCCCACCGGAGCGACAAAGCCGATCTGCGCAGCACGCAACGATGGCAGATCAGGGATGGCCTTGCGAATGGCGGAATAGGCAAGGAATGTTGACGCCCCGCCATACATTGTGCGGCCTTGCAGCCAGCCGTTCACGTCCTTGGCGACAAAGCGGTCGCCAACGTGTTCCAGTCCCGTGCCGATGTGGCCTATTGCAAGCGTCGATGCGGCGCTGCTCATCGGATGAGCGCTTGTAACAAGTGGGTGGCGTAACCTTGCAATGACCTCTCCTTGCGCGTTGCTGCGACTCTGGGACGGCCTTGTGCTAATGCAGCTTTACGTTAAGGGAAAGCCCTGAGACCCGCGCAAATTCGCCACTTGTGCAGCTTACGCTACGGCATGCTGGCATCGCAGTGCCGAATTTTTTTTGCAGGGCTGCGGCTGTCAGCGCGGCGACAAAGCAACTGGCAAATCCAGCCGTAACAGATCAATCAGCCGCTGCACTTTGGGTAGCAAATGGCGACGCTGCGGATAGACGGCCCAGATCGGATCGTCATCGGGGCGGTGGGCTTGCAAAACTTCCGTTAACCGTCCCTCCGTAATGGCGCGGTTTACATAAAACGCGGGCAATTGGCACAAGCCCATGCCCGCCAGTGTCGCCTCGACCACCGCTTCGCCGTTATTGCAGCGCCAGCGCCCGCGCGGGCGCAATGTCCGGGGCTCACCATCCACGCGAAAGCGCCAGACATCCGCAGTGGCTAGCAAGCATTCGTGCTGCTCCAGGTCATCGACAGACTTTGGCACACCGCGACGTGTGAGGTAATCGGGCGCGGCACATGTCACGATGCCGCGCGTGGCCACCTGGGTTCGGATCAGGCGGCTGTCGGGCAAAGTGCCGGTGCGTATGGCCAGGTCAAAGCCTTCTGGCACCAAATCAACCACGCGGTTGGTCAGGTCCAGATCAACCGCAAGCTTCGGATATTGCTGGACATAGCCGCGCACGATCGGCGCTATGAACCGCTCTCCCAATGCGGTGGGGCAGGTAATGCGCAATTGCCCTTGGGGTTCGCCCTGCAGGTCTAACATGGCGATGGCTTCGTCGCGTTCGGCGATCAGGCGGCGGAATTGATCGACCAGTGTGCGTCCGGTGTCGGTCAGGCTGACGGCGCGAGTGGTGCGGTGGAAAAACTGTGCGCCAAGGCTTTGCTCAAGCCGGGCCACGGCGCGGCTCACATGCGATGTCGATGTGCCCAATCGTTTGGCCGCCCCCACGAATGTACCCGTATCGGCCACGGCCACCACTTCATCAAACCCATCCCAACGGCTGCTCATTGTTCTCGTCTTGCAACAGTGTTTATCGTATTGGGCAATTTAACAGGTTCACTGCAATTATGCTATCGCCCCGCTCACATCACAGGGAGACCGAGATATGAAGACCCGCGCCGCCGTTGCGTTCGCCCCCAAACAGCCGCTCGAAATTGTCGAGCTTGACCTCGAAGGCCCCAAAGCGGGCGAAGTTCTGGTCGAAATCATGGCCACCGGCATTTGCCACACCGATGCCTACACGCTTGACGGCTTTGATAGCGAAGGCCTGTTTCCCAGCGTTCTGGGCCATGAAGGCGCAGGCGTTGTCCGCGAAGTTGGCGCAGGGGTCACCTCGGTCAAGCCCGGCGATCACGTGATCCCGCTTTACACACCCGAATGCCGCCAGTGCAAATCATGCCTGTCGGGCAAGACCAACTTGTGCACCGCGATCCGCGCGACGCAGGGCAAGGGCCTGATGCCCGATGGCACCAGCCGCTTTTCATACAAGGGCCAGACCATCTTCCATTACATGGGCTGCTCCACCTTCTCGAACTTCACCGTGCTGCCCGAAATCGCGGTCGCCAAAATCCGTGAGGACGCGCCGTTCCAATCGTCATGCTATATCGGCTGCGGTGTCACCACCGGCGTTGGCGCGGTGATCAACACTGCCAAAGTGCAAGTCGGCGATAATGTCGTGATCTTCGGCCTTGGCGGTATCGGTCTGAACGTGATCCAGGGCGCGCGTCTGGCGGGTGCGAACAAGATTATCGGTGTGGACATCAACCCCGACCGTGAAGAATGGGGCCGCAAGTTCGGCATGACCGACTTCCTCAATTCCAAAGGCCTCAGCCGCGAAGATACGGTCGCCAAGATCGTCGAATTGACTGACGGCGGTGCGGATTACACCTTCGATGCGACGGGCAATACCGAAGTGATGCGCACCGCACTGGAAGCCTGCCATCGCGGATGGGGCACCAGCATCATCATCGGCGTGGCAGAAGCGGGTAAGGAAATTTCGACGCGCCCGTTCCAGCTTGTGACGGGGCGCAACTGGCGCGGCACCGCGTTCGGCGGGGCCAAAGGCCGCACGGACGTGCCCAAGATTGTCGACATGTACATGACCGGCAAGATCGAAATCGACCCGATGATCACGCATGTCATGGGGCTTGAAGAAATCAACACTGCGTTTGATTTGATGCACGCTGGCAAATCAATCCGTTCAGTTGTGGTGTTCTGAACCTGAACAGGATTACACGGCTTACATTGTCTTGAAGACTGAGATGGGGCCGGGTGATGCGTTGGTTCATCCGGCCCTTTTTGCGTAAAAAGGCAATACACGTGAGAGCAGGGTCGTGCGATAGGGCATGGGCCCCGGTCCTTCGCCGGGGTGACGATCGGTTTGCTCGCGGTGTGGGGAGGAAATAGGGCGATTCTGTTGCTAGGCTCGCCCCCAGCCCCCGGTTTCCGATTCTGTTACCCGGTTCGGTCCGAACCGTGCTCACGCTTTATAACTTCAGGGCGTTAGCCCCTAGAATTATGCTGCGAGAGCAAGTGCTTCGTTGTCGTTGGCACTTGTGAGTTGTGAGCCTATAACAGGTTACTCAGCCTGGGCAAAAACAGCGCTTTTCAACACACGTCGATCCTAGTTCGGCCCCATCAACACCCTTGCGACAACAAGGCCAGGTCCAACAAGGAACCTGTAGTGATGGTGGAGCCGCCGGGTACCGCCCCCGGGTCCGCTGTGCCTATTGCACGCCGCAGTTTATCACCATAGCCGGCCTGAACCGGCAGGACCTCATATAGGGTGGTTGTGCCAAATGAAAAGGGGCAGGATTTCTCCCGCCCCTTTAACATCCGTTTTATCGGTAAGCTTCAGCCTTTGGCCTTCAGCGCATCGCGGATTTCGGCCAGCAGTTCGATTTCGCTGGGGCCAACAGGGACTGCAGGTGCTTCTTCGACAGGCTTGGCGATGACCTTGTTTGCGCCTTTGACGATCAGGAACACGACGAACGCCAGAATCACGAAATTCACGATCTGGGTGATGAAATCGCCATAACCGATCATCGCCACGCCAGCGGCTTTCAAGTCAGCATAGCTGGCTGCATCGCCTTTAAAGTCAGCAGGCAAATCACCCAATTGAATGAACAGGTTGGTAAAATCCTTCCCGCCCGAAACGAAGCCGACCACCGGCATAATCACGCTTTCGGTAAGCGAAGTTACGACTTTACCAAAAGCAGCGCCGATAATCACACCAACTGCCAGATCCAGTACATTACCGCGTGCAATGAACGTCTTGAATTCACCGAGCATTCCCATAATTTCCCCCTACTCAATCTTAACTATAATGCAGTGGCCTTGTTGCCAGCCGATTGCTGATGCTTCAAGCCTCAATCGGTTGCAAAGCCGAGACACCCTTGAAGTGCGGCTGGCTTACGCTATCTCTTGCGCCATACCGGATCGCGTGTGCGGTCCATCTAAGGGGTACGATGCCGATGGCCGCTATTCGCTTCAGCACAATCGCGTTTGCAACTGTTGCCGCCGCCAGCCTTGCCGGCTGCGGGATCAATTCGGTCCCGACGGCTGAGGAAGAGGCCAAGGCCCGCTGGGCCGATGTGGAAAGTTCGTACCAGCGCCGCGCCGATCTGATCCCGAATCTGGTTTCAACCGCCAAGGGCGCAGCCGCTTCTGAAACCACGATCCTGACCAACGTGACCAATGCGCGCGCTGCGGCCACATCGATCAACATTACCACGGACGATCTTTCGAACCCTGCCGAGTTCGAAAAATTCCAGAACGCACAAAACCAGTTGACGCAGGCGCTGGGCCAGTTGCGCACTGTGGTGGAAAACTATCCGCAATTGCAAAGCCAGGCGCGCTTTGCTGATCTGATGGTTCAGTTGGAAGGTACCGAAAACCGCATCAACGTTTCGCGCACGCGTTACAACGAAGCGGTTCAGGCCTATAACACCACGATCCGTACCTTCCCCGACGCCATCGGTGCCAAGCTGATCCATGGCGCAAAGCCGATGGTTCCGTTCAAGGCGGCTTCCGGTTCGGAAGTTGCGCCGACAGTGAATTTTGACATGAACGCGCCTGCGCCAGCAGCTGCGGCTCCTGCTCCGGCAGCATCGGGCAATTGATATGACCGCCCAATTGCGGGCATTCCCCCAATTGCGGGCATTCCTTCGTGCATGCGCTGTGCTGTTTCTGGTTCTGGCCGGGACAGCACACGCAGCCGTGCCGCCCAAGCCTGCTGGCCCTGTGCTGGATCAGGCAAACATCATTCCTGACGATCAGGAAGCCGCGCTGACCCAGCGCCTTGCGGCCTATAACGCGCAGACCGGGCGCGCGATCATCGTTGCCACTATCGCTTCGCTCGATGGCGATGATGTTGCGAATTACACCAACACACTGTTTCGCACGTGGGGTGTTGGCGGGCAGGGCACGGACCAGGGCCTGCTGTTTCTGATTGCGCCCAATGATCGGCGGGTGCGGATTGAAGTGGGGTATGGGCTGGAAGAGTTCATGCCCGATGTGCTGGCCGGACGGATCATTGCATCGGCAGTTACCCCGCGTTTCAAGGCGGGCGATTACCCCGGCGGGATTAACGCCGGTGTCGATCAGATCCTGACGCAGTTAAGCCGCAATCCGGCAGACGCCAAAGCCGTTGCCGAAGCGGCGGCTGCGGCACAACGCGAAGGATCACCAAGCGTAGGCGGGACGTTTGCCAGCGCGATTTTCTGGATCGTATTGATCATTGTGGCCATTGCGATCTTCGGACGACGCAATCGCGGATATGGCCAGCGCCGCAGCGGCATTGATCCCGGCATCGTGCTTTGGGGCTTGAGCGAAATTGCGCGCTCTGCATCCCATGGAAGCGGCGGATGGGGCGGTGGTGGCGGCGATGGCGGCGGCGGCTTCGGCGGATTTGGCGGAGGCGATTCCGGTGGCGGCGGCGCGTCTGGTGACTGGTAAGCGGGACGGGTGATGGCACAACCGAAAATGACAGCCGCCGACCATAAGCTGGTGTCCGATGCTGTTGCCGCAGCCGAGGCACATAGCGCGGGCGAAATCGTGACCATCGTGACCGCCCGGTCTGACACATACCGCGATGTCGCGCTGGCTTGGGCCGCGTTTGCGGCATTTGCAGCGCTATGCGCGCTGGAACTTGGCGCGGGAGTTACGCTGCCGCTGATCGAAAACCTGCTTGGTCTGTGGGCGTTTGAATGGACCCCGCGCGCTGTGCTTGGCCTTGCGTTGGTTTCGGGCACGCTGAAATTCATGACGGTCTATCTTGTGCTGCGCTTTACCCCGCTTGGCCTGTGGCTCACCCCGCGCCGGGTGCGCAATGCCCGCGTACGGGAACGCGCGCTGACGTGTTTTCGGGTGGGCGCAGAAAGCCGCACCTCTGGTCACACCGGCGTATTGATTTACCTGAGCCTTGCCGAACACCGCGCCGAGATTATCGCCGATGCTGCCATTGCGTCCAAAGTTTCACCCGAAACGTGGGGCTATGCGATGAAGGCGATGCTTGATCCGCTGCGCCAAGGCCACATGGCGCAAGGTATGGCCGCTGCTGTGGGCGAAGTTGGCAAAGTGCTTGGCCAACACTTTCCGCGCGGCAAAGATGATGTCAACGAACTGCCTGACAGGTTGATTGAAGTATGAGTTTGGAAGATGAATACCGTGACCAGCCCGAAGAAATTCGTTGGGAAGGACGCTATATTGTCGCAAAAACGCGCGGGCGCTGGGAATATGTCGGGCGCAGTCGCAACATTCGGGCGGCGGTGATCCTCGCGGTTGATGATGGCCATGTCCTGCTGGTTGAACAATTTCGCGTGCCGCTGGGCCGGCCTTGCATCGAATTGCCCGCCGGGTTGATCGGTGATGAGGCAGGTTCCGAGAACGAGGATGCAGCCATAGCGGCCGCGCGCGAATTGGAAGAGGAAACCGGCTATCGTCCGGGCCGGGTTGAATCGCTAGGTGAGTTTTATTCCTCGCCGGGGATGGTGACAGAAGCTTTCACTCTGTTCCGTGCGCTGGATCTGGAAAAAGTGTCAGAAGGCGGCGGCTTGGAAGGCGAAGGCATTACCGTGCACCGAGTTGTGTTGAGCGAGATTACAAGCTTTATCGCGGCCAAACGTGCCGAAGGCTATGCCATTGATACGCGGATGCTGTTGTTGCTCTCGCCCGGCATCCTCGGCGCCTCAACATAACAACCACATCCGGAGAGCGCCAATGGGTAGAGTAAGCGGCAAGAAGGCCCTGATCACCGGCGCTGCCCAAGGCCTTGGCGCGGCGCATGCATGGATGCTGGCGCGCGAAGGTGCCAAGGTTCTGCTCACGGATATCAACGGTGACGGCGCAAAGGCAACAGCCGATGCGATCAACACCGAACTGGGCGCAGGCACGGCCTTTGCCATGCGCCATGATGTAACCAGTCCGTTTGATTGGGATGCGGCCATCGCGCTGGCAGCGGAGAAAATGGGCGGGTTATCGGTGCTCGTCAATAATGCGGGCGTGAGCGTGCGCGGCAATATTGAAACCTGCACGTTGGAGGAATGGCATCGCGGCTTTGCCATCAACGTCGACAGCGTTTTCCTTGGCTGCCAAAAGGCGCTGCCATTATTGCGCGATAGCCAGCCCGCATCAATCGTCAACATCAGTTCGATCGCGGGGCTGATCGCATCGGATTCCATGCCCGGCTATAATGCCAGCAAGGCGGCGGTGTGGATGCTGTCCAAATCGGTCGCGCTCTATTGCGCCAAACGTGGTTGGGATATCCGCTGCAATTCGGTGCACCCGACGTTCGTTGATACCCCGATCCTTGATGATATCAGCGCAAATGCAAACCTTGAAAAGTCAGTGGTGATGGTCAAGCTGGCCCGCCAAGTGCCGCTTGGCCGGGTTGGCGTTCCGGACGATATTGCGGCGGGCGTGCTTTACCTTGCCAGTGATGAAAGCCGCTTCATGACAGGGGCCGAATTAAAGCTGGACGGTGGCATTTCCGCCATGTGAGCGCGCGTCCGGTATTGCTAATCGCGACCTCTTAAATCTTTGCGGTTTCAGCGATTTGTTCTGCAGCTTCGCGTTCCATACGCACAGCATCAAGGATTTTTGCACCGCCCATGAACACCGCGCCCGTGGCAGCAGCAAACAACAGCTTGCCGCCAAAGCCGGGGTATTGGGTAAGGTAGGCCTGTCCGCGTTCAACCGCGCCCAGCGACAGCGCATAGATGATCGCAAACGCCTCGAAGCGGGTTTTGATGACGAACAGGCGAGCAATCTTGTTTAGCATTCGGGGTACTGATCCTCTTTTGCCAATAAGCACTGCAATCATCGTGCCATTCCCTGTTTTGCTGGATTATTGCTTGTTAAACTTTCGTTCACTGTAAATTCCAGCGACAGGGCCTGTCCATGGGGTACGCCGCAGGGATCAGGAAAGTTCCCCAAGATTCAATGCATTCAGCAGCGCAGCGCGGGCTGAAATCACGCTTTCGGCCAATGACGGTGTGCCAAGATCAGCGGGGTCGATCTGTTCTGGCCAGTGTGCGGCGACAACGCGTTCCACCAGCGCGGCTTTGGCTTCATCCAGCAGGAAACGCGGGTCAATCGTCGCAGGATCAGCAACAACACGCAGCCGCAGACAGGCAGGGCCACCGCCATTGGCCATCGATTGGCGCACATCCACCGGCAGGACGCGGCGGATGGGGCCGTTGGATGCTAGCATGCCATCGAGCCAGCTTCGCACCGAGGGCATTTCCCATGCTTCGAGCGGAATGACGAGGCCCATTTCGCCGGTTGGCAGGGTGAGCAGTTGCGCATTGAACAGATAACTTTGGATAGCATCCGCCAAGCTTACCGCCGAGGCGGGCACGACGACGATTTCTGCTTGCGGCAACCTTGTCCGGATTGCCGCATAGGTGCCTTCGGGATCGGCGAAAGCCTGTTCGTGCGTGAACAGCACGCGTTCATTGGCAACCGCGACGACATCGTTGTGGAACGCCCCTGCGGCGATGGCTTCGCCCGACTGTTCGATGAACAGGCAGCGTGCGGGATCAAGCCCGTGCAGGCGGGCAACGGCGCGGCTTGCCTGTTCATGCTGGCGCGCGGGGAATGCGCCGCCGGGCTTGCCATAGACGAACAGTTCAAGGCCGGGGGCATCATGGGCCACACACATCCGCATGTGATTGGCCGCGCCTTCATCGCCAAAGCACGCCGGCACGGCATCGTGCACGGCAAAATGGGCGGTGTCGGCAAAGGCCAGACGCAACTGGCGCACGGTGTCCGGCCATTCCTGCGACCGGTGCGGCATAGTTACAAGGTTGGCGGCCGTAAGGTGGCAGCGCCCGTCGGCGGTATCGGGCGAGGGGCTGACCGTGGCGGCATTGGCGGTCCACATGGACGAGGCAGACCATGCCGCAGCGCGCAACCGGCGCTGCGCCGGATCGACCTCGTCAATCGCGTTCAGGCCCAAGGCGTCCAACAGTACGGGGTTGGGGCGGGGCAGGGGCGCAAACAGGCCCTGCATCAGGCCAAGGCCCATATTATGGCGCATCTTGGCAATGCCTTGCAGGGCGGCAGCGCGCGGATAGGATGCCTCGCCCGCATGACTTGCCGAAGCCAGATTGCCAAGGCTGAGGCCCGCGTAATTGTGGCTTGGGCCAACAAGGCCATCGAAGTTGATTTCAACGAGGGGCATGAACCATTTCCAAAATCAGGGGGCGCGCTTATCGCGGGATGTGCCAGACCATATCGCCTGCCGAGACGTCGAGTGCAGCGGCTGCAACCGGATCAAGCACAAGGCCATCGGGCGTATTGGCAACTTCGGCAAAAGTGCAGCGGTAATCGGCAAGGCGGCCCGTTGCGACCAGAGCCTTGACCGCGCCGCCATCGCGTTCAGGCGCGCGAACGTGGGTGACGACTGTGGTTTGCGCCTCGCAGATGGAACGAACGCGGTCGGTGCGTGCGGTCATGGTGGGGCCGCCGTCGAAAATATCGATATAGCCTTCATACGAAAAGCCTTCGTCCTCAAGCATGCGCATGGCCGCGCGGCCGGAAGGGTGGGGCAAGCCGATGGCTGTGCGCGCGCTTTCGGGCAGCATCGCGATATAGACAGGGTGCTTGGGCATCAGATCGGCGATGAACTGGTTGCCGTTGATCGCGTTGAAATAGTCTGCTTCCTGAAAGCTCATGCCGAAAAACCGGCCCGCAACGCCATCCCAGAATGGAGAGCCTCCGCGTTCATCAATGGCGCCGCGCAATTCTGCGAGGATTTTGTCGGCAAAGCGTTGGCGATGCATTGCGATGAACAGATAGCGGCTGCGCGC
This sequence comes from Novosphingobium sp. 32-60-15, assembly GCF_002280675.1. Classification (GTDB taxonomy): domain Bacteria; phylum Pseudomonadota; class Alphaproteobacteria; order Sphingomonadales; family Sphingomonadaceae; genus Novosphingobium. The sequence continues at coordinate 29,652 of NZ_NCEN01000006.1, forward strand.
CAGCAACATGCCAAGGCCCCCTGCGCGTTCCGATGGATGCAGGAACAGGCCGCCGACTTCGCTTGATCCTTCAAGATCGGTGACAAGGCCCAGCATCTCGGCGCGGAAGGTGCGGTTCAGTTCCTTGGAATGCTGCGTCAGCGTGGCCTTGCGATAGGAATAGAACGGCCACTGCCGCCCCACGCTGGTAAAGATCTGGCACGTTCCGCGCACTTCGCCGGTGGCGCTGTCTTCCAGCACGAGCACGAACAGTTCATCTTTCAGATTTTGCGGATCGCCATCCTCCTTGTTGGCATAGGCCTGGCAGGCGCGCTCAAGCTTGGTGGTCAGCGATTTGCGGTCTGCGGGCAGATTGGTGAAGCCGCCGCCGGTAAGCTTGGCCATTTCATACAGCGATTGCAGATCACTGGCGCGCGCGGCGCGAATACGGAATGTCATCAGCTTCCCCCAGATAGCCGGTGCAGAACCAGCGCCGATAATGCGGCACGTTCTGCCAAGGACGGCACGATCAGGTATTCCTGATCCGAATGGATTGCGCCCCCGCGCACGCCCATCGTATCGACAACAGGCACCCCGCATGCGGCAATGTTGTTGCCGTCGCACACTCCGCCCGATGCCTGCCAGCGGATCGGCTGGCCCAGCGCCTGCCCGCATTCGCGCACCAGACCGAACAGGGCTTCGGCCTCGGCCGTCAAAGGTTTGGGCGCGCGGGACACGCCGCCGTGGAGGTGGATGGAGACATCATGCAGCTTTTCGATCACGCGCACAGCTTCGCGCAGGGACGCTGCGAAAGCTTGGGCCATTTCAGGCAAGCGCGGGCGCACATTGAAACGCAGCACCGCATGATCGGGCACGACATTGTTGGCGCTGCCGCCATCGATTCTGGCAGGATTGACGGTAAGGCCCGGTTCTTCAAGCGCTTTCAGGCGCAGGGCAAGATCAGCCGCTGCAAGGATGGCGTTGCGCCCGTCCTGCGGATTGCGTCCGGCATGGGCACTACGGCCGGTGATGACGGCGCTGTAATTGCCGCTGCCGGGGCGCTCTCCTGCCAATGTGCCATCTGGCAGGGCAGAGGGTTCATAGGTCAGCGCTGCGGCTTTGCCCGATGCCAGTTCGGCAATGAGCGCAGCCGATGACAAGCTGCCGGTTTCCTCGTCCGCATTGATCAGCACGTCATAGCCGACTTGCGCGGCGGCGGGGCTGGTTTCAAATGTGGTCAGGGCGGCAAGGATTACGGCGATGCCGCCTTTCATATCGGCCACGCCGGGTCCGTTCAGGGTTTCGCTATCCAGCCATGTCAATGTCTGGAACGGGTGCGTGGGCGCAAATACCGTGTCCATATGGCCCGTCAGCAGATAGCGGCGCGGCGCATCGGGCCGGACGGACAGGACCAGATGCGCGCCATTGGCCGTTTGCACCTCGCTTCCGTCTGCCGCGATTGCAGTGACGGTTGCGGGTTCGACCTTGCGCACTATGCCCGGCAAGGCAGAAAATGCATCGGCCAGAAGATCCCACTGGCGGGCGAGGCCGGAAAGGTTGCCGGTGCCGGTATTGATGGCGCACCACCGTTCGACGCGGGCCAGCATCGCGGCGGCGTCAATTGCGGCAATCAGGCCGTGCTCTTTGGCGGAAAGCTGTTGCATCTGTAACCTTCGTAGCGCGTCATGGGGGCGGGGTGAAGTGCTATGTCCTTTGGCGATCTCCTGCCCATGTCATTGCAAAACACATTGCAGTGATGCATAGGCTGGAACGTTCCTCCCCAGGTTCTACAGATTCGGCGCATGTCCTGTTGGGCGTGGACGTTGACATGAGCGAATGGAAATGGGTGAAATGAACGAACGTATCGAGCGTAGCGGCCTTAAAGTTGACGCGCAGCTTAGCCGGTTTATCGACAGCGAAGTGCTTGGCCCCCTCGGGCTTGATGCCAATGCCTTTTGGCAGGGCTTTGCGCAGCTTGTCGGCCAATTTACTCCGGTAAACCGCGCGCTTCTGGCCAAGCGTGACAGCTTGCAGGCAAGGATCGATGCCTGGCACCGTGACCGCAAGGGCAAGCCGGTGGTTATGGCCGAATACCGCGCGTTCCTGACCGAAATCGGCTATCTGGTGGCCGAGCCTGAGGCGTTTGCAATCGGTACGCAAAACGTCGACCCTGAAATTGCCACGATGGCAGGGCCGCAACTGGTTGTCCCGGTGCTGAATGATCGCTTCGTTCTGAACGCCGCCAATGCGCGTTGGGGCAGCCTTTATGATGCGTGGTACGGCACCGATGCGCTGGATGCGCCGCCTGCGCGCGGCGGCGGTTATGACGCTGATCGCGGTGCGGCAGTCGTTCGTGCTGGCCGTGTGTTCCTTGACCATACTTTCCCGCTGACAGGGATGGGCTGGAATGACTGGGATGGCGAAGGCGTGCCGCCATTGGCCGATGCAGGGCAGTTAGCGGGGCAAAAGCCCGGTAGCATCCTGCTGCGCAACAATGGCCTTCATGCCGAAGTGGTGTTGGACTGCACGCATCCGGTGGGAAAGGACGACAAGGCGGGCATTGCCGATATCGTGATGGAATCCGCGCTGACGGCGATTGTCGATCTTGAAGATTCCGTGGCGGCTGTGGATGCCGAAGACAAGTTGCTGGCCTATCGCAACTGGCTGGGCCTGATGCGCGGCGATCTGGAGGCGCGCTTCGAAAAGGGCGGCAAGACCATGAGCCGCAAGCTGGAGGCTGACCGGACCTGGACGGCGCCCGATGGAGCCACGCTGACGTTGCCGGGGCGCAGCTTGCTGTTTGTGCGCAATGTTGGCCATCTGATGACCAATCCGGCGATCCTGCTGGCTGATGGCAGCGAAATTCCCGAAGGCATCATGGACGCGGTGATCACGTCGGCCATCGGCATGCATGATGTGAAGGGGCTAGGGCCGTTGCGCAACAGCCGCAAGGGCAGCATCTATATCGTGAAGCCCAAGATGCATGGGCCGGAAGAAGTTGCCTTTACCAACGACCTGTTCAACGCGGTCGAGGACTTGCTGGGGCTTGAGCGCCACACCGTGAAGGTGGGCGTGATGGATGAAGAGCGGCGGACATCGGCCAATCTGGCCTCGTGCATCAAGGCGGTGCGGGACCGTATCGTGTTCATCAACACCGGCTTCCTTGACCGGACGGGCGATGAAATCCACACCTCGATGCAGGCCGGCGCGATGATCCGCAAGGGCGCGATCAAGGGTTCGGGCTGGATTGCGGCCTATGAAAAACGCAATGTCTGCATCGGTTTGGCGCAAGGCCTTTCGGGCAAGGCGCAAATCGGCAAGGGCATGTGGGCCGCGCCCGATATGATGCACGACATGATGGAACAGAAGATCGCGCATCCCCGCACCGGCGCGAATACGGCGTGGGTTCCATCGCCCACAGCGGCAACCTTGCACGCGATGCACTATCATCAGGTTGATGTGTTCGATGTGCAGAAGTCGGTGCTGGCAGAACGCACACCCGATCTTGATGCGCTGCTGGCGATCCCGCTGGCTGACGGCACGAACTGGTCCGAAGACGAAGTGCGCGAGGAACTGGACAACAACGCGCAAGGCCTGCTCGGCTATGTCGTGCGCTGGATTGATCAGGGCGTAGGTTGTTCAAAAGTGCCCGATATCAATGACGTGGGCCTGATGGAGGACCGCGCGACGCTGCGCATTTCCAGCCAGCACATGGCGAACTGGTTGCTGCATGGCGTGGCCACCAACGCACAAGTGATGGACAGCCTGAAGCGCATGGCGGCCAAGGTTGATGCGCAAAACGCGAACGATGCGCTGTATGAACCAATGGCCGGAAACTGGGAAGACAGCTTTGCCTTCCGCGCGGCCTGCGATCTGGTGTTCAACGGGGTGGAACAGCCCAACGGCTACACCGAACCGCTGCTGCACGCGTGGCGTTTGAAGAAAAAGGCGGCTGTGGCGAAAGTGGCTGAACTGGCCTAACATTGGGAAAGGGCGGGCTTCAAAGCTCGCCCTTTCTATTTCGCGCAGAGGCGCAGAGTTCCGCAGAGACCGAGCGTGTGCGGCAAAGCCGCTTTTGAGCTTGCGATGCGTCGCAATGATGAAAATGCGGCCTGCGGCTCGTCCGTAAATCTCTGCGGAACTTTGCGCCTCTGCGCGAAACAATTCTACTTCGTCAGCACCCGCGCGATGCTCACAAACTCTGCCACATCCAAGGTTTCGGCGCGGCGCTGGCTGTCGATGCCCAGTACTTCCAGCGCATCAATCGCGCCGGGCAGACCCTTCAGCGACTGGCGCAGCATTTTGCGGCGTTGGCCGAATGCGGCTTCGGTCACGCGTTCCAGCATGCGGGCCGAGACGCCTTCGGGCATGGCGGCAGGTTCAACATGGATGATGGCCGACATCACTTTGGGCGGCGGGGTGAAAGCGCTGCGGTGCACTTTCATGGCGATGCGAGGGGTGGAGCGCCATTGGGCCAGCACGGCCAGACGGCCATAAGCATCTGATCCCGGCGCTGCGATAATGCGTTCGGCGACCTCCTGCTGGAACATCAGCGTCAGCGATTTCCACTGCGGCGGCCACGCCTGCCCCGAAAGCCAGCCGGTGAACAGCATCGTGCCCACATTGTAGGGCAGGTTTGCGGCGACATGCCATGCACCATCAAACAGCGTTTCGGGCGCGATTTTGGTGGCATCGCCCTGAATTACGGTCAACTGGCCGGGGAACGCTTCTGCCAGTTCGGCAAGCGCGGGCAAACAGCGCTTGTCCATTTCGATTGCCGTCACGTTTGCCCCTGCACGCAGCAAGGCGCGGGTGAGGCCCCCGGGCCCGGGACCTACTTCAAGGACGTTTTCGCCCTTCAGCTTGCCCGGAACCGTGGCGATACGGCTGAGCAATTGTTCATCGAACAGGAAATTCTGGCCCAGCGCTTTGGTGGCAATCAACCCGTGACGGTTGACCACGTCGCGCAAGGGGGGGAGGGTGTCGGTCAAGGGTTCATCCTTCGCATCGCGCATTCGCCCGCCATCCGCAACGCTGCCACGGTGGGGCCGACGCGCGCGGTGCCGGTTCCGGCAATGCCAAACGCTGTGCCGTGATCGGGCGAGGTGCGGATGATCGGCAGGCCCAGCGTGACGTTGACGCCCGCATCAAAATCCAATGCTTTCATCGGGATAAGCGCTTGATCATGGTACATGCAAATTGCCGCATCATAGGCGGCGCGGGCTTCGGCATGGAACATTGTGTCAGGTGGAAGCGGGCCGAACGCGTTGATGCCCGCCGCTTGCAACAGTGCAACAGCGGGCGCGACGATGTCGGCATCTTCGTGCCCCATCCTGCCATCTTCGCCCGCATGGGGGTTCAGGCCTGCAACGGCGAGGCGCGGGTTTGCAATCCCGAAATCGCGGGTGAGTGCGCTTGCGGTGATGGCAGCGCGGTTGCGGATCAGTTCGTTGGTCAGCAAATCCGGCACATCGCGCAGCGCCACATGGACAGTAATGGGCACCACGCGCAAGTTGGGGCCAGCCAGCATCATGACGGCGTTTTCGGGTAGAATGCCGCAAGCTTGCGCGACATATTCGGTTTGCCCCGGATAGTGAAAGCCAACGCGCGCCAGGCGGCTTTTGGCGATGGGGCCGGTGACGAGCGCGGCTGCTGCGCCTGAACGGACGAGGCCGGTGGCTGCGGCAAGGGCATTGAGCGCCAGCGTGGCTCCGGCATCGCAAGGTGCGCCGGGGGTGTAATCGACATCGCCGATATCGAGCACGGGCAGGCCTTGGTCAAAACATCCGGCCACTTCATCGGGCGCTTTAACTGCGCAGACCGGTACGTTGAGGCCGCGTCGGCGCGCGGCTTCTTCGATCACGCGGGCAGAGCCTACCACAAAAAACGCCGGCAAATGCTCTGCCTTGCGCATGTCCCAAGCGGCTGCGGCCAGTTCGGGGCCGATGCCTGCGGGATCTCCGATGGAAAGGGCGAGGGGAAGCGTCATGCGCTTCCCCTAAACGCTCAAGCGCCGCTTGGCGACAATCAGTTGTATTCAATCACCGCATCGCGGCGAAGATCGCGCAAGTATGTTTGCGCGCGCTTGTTGACGCGGTCATCTTCGATCTGCGACATCAGTTCATCGAAGCTTGGTCCGCTGGCGACTTGCGGATCATCACGGCCGCACAGCATCAGCACACGAACGCCTTCTTCGATGGAGCCGAACGGTGGTGTGGTCTGGCCAACGGGCAGGGCCAGCAAGGTGTCTTGCAGCGCACCCGGCAGATCGCGCGCCTTGATCTGGTCATTGGCGACAACCGAAGCGCCAATTTTGGTGGCTTGCGTTTCGGCATCACCACAGCCCTTGATCGTCTTGACCATGGCGGCAAATTCAGCGGCCTTTTTGCCCGCAGCATCATTGCTGAGGCCTTTGGGAAATTCGATAGAGATTTGCTTGAGGCTGAGCAGCGCGTCGCGAGGATCGGCGGTCAGCACTTGCCGTTTGTCGATCAGGTACAGGATCGAAAAGCCGCCACGAATTTCAATAGGGCCTGCCAACTGTCCCGGCGCCATGCCAGTGGCCGCAGCGCCCAGTTCGGGCGGAAGCTGGGCCAGACGGATCCAGCCGAGATCACCGCCGACAGCAGCGGTGGAGGCTTCGGAGTACTGGCGGGCATAGGCGACAAAGCTGCCGCCGCCCTTTAACTGCTCAACGATCTTTTCTGCATTTGCAAAGACTTGCGTCTTGTTCACGTCACTGGCGGCAAGGAAGATTTCACCGATACGGTATTCCTCGGTGCCCTTTGATGCCTGCAAACGCTGCATCATTTCGGTCACTTCGCCTTCGGCCACGTTGACGAAGGGCTGGACGTTGCGGCGCAGCAGGTTCTGCCATGCCAGTTCGCCCCGGATCTGGCGCTTCAGCGATGCCGAAGACGAACCAACGCGAGCGAGGTACTTTTCCATCGCTTCAGGAGTCTGTCCAAAGTTCTGGCTGGCCACGCGATCATATGTGGCATCGACCTGCGCATCGTCCACCGGCACATCAGCCGCTTTGGCTTCTTGAATTTGCAGTGTTTCATCGATCAGGTTGCGCAAGACCTGCATGCGCAGACGATCCAGTTCCTCACCATCCACTTTGTTACCATTGGCCGAAACGATCAGCGCCAGACGCTGTTCAACGTCGGTGCCGGTTACAATTTCACCATTCACAATCGCTGTGGCGCGGCGGACGTTGGGATCGTTCTTGCCGAACATTACCGGGTTGGCCGGAATGTTGAGCGGCGAATTTGCGCCCTGTGCCAATACCGGAGTGACGGCAACAGCAGCCATACCGAAGGCGAGCGCGGCAGTGCCAATCGTGCGGGTGATTTTCAGTCTGGACATCATAGTCAGAGGTATCGTCCTGTCGAACTGGCGCTCAAACGGCTGCCGTTTGGTACTCTTGGGCTTGTGACCGCAAGCGGCTTAACCCACGATGAGTGGCGTATCGTGCGCAAAAGGGCAAGATGGCGGGCTATTTCACCCCGAGGTTCTTGAGTGAAAGCGAAATCTGGAACGAGTTTCCGCGCACTGCATCCCCGATGTTCACGTAATCACGCCGCCAGGTGAATGACAGATCGAGGCAATCATCGGTCCATGCCACGCCCAGCCGGTGGCGCAGCATCTGGTAGCCGTCCGAAGAGCCGGTCGGGTCTTCGTTGCGGTTGGTCAGGTTGATGATGGTTGATCCGAACACCGAGAATGTCCGTGTGATCGGCGTGCGTGCGGCAAAGCGCAGTTCTTCGCGATCCTGCAAATCTTCAAATGTGCTGGCGATGTTGCGGTTCAGCTTGAGATAGCCCGCCTCCAGATAGCGGCGATGATTGCCCAGCGTGACGTCCGCTTCATTGCGGCGCAGGGCAAAGCTGTCCTTGTCCAGCCGATAGCGGTGCGTCAGCTTCACGATATCGCCGAACCGCACGGTGGTGCGGCCCACAAAGTCTGATGTACGGCGGCTGAGGCCGGTGCCTTCGGGCAGGAGCGCGGTCTGGTTAGACAGGCGGTAGCTTTGGCCCAGCGTGGTCGTGACGCGCAGGCCGGGGCGCTGGAAGCTCCAGTCAAAGCCGTAAGTGAAGCGCACGCCGTCCTCGATCCGGTCATGCCCCGGAAAGCGGTTGAGCGAGAACAGGTTGGTGTCTTCCAGATCGACCGAGCGCGAATCCTCGTTGGGGATTTCAAAGTTGCGCACGCCGGGGGTGGCCACGACCTGAAAGCGCGGGGTCAGCACTTGCGCGCCGCCAAACAGGCTGCCGACGAACGGCCATTTCACGTCAAGCGCTGCGGTGGCGATGCCGCGTGTCTGCCAGCCTTCCAGCCCGCGATAAGTGGGCGTTGCGGTAAGCGCGTTGTCAGAACTGTGATAGACATCGCCGCGCACAAGGCCCGTCAGCGTCACTTCCTGCCCCATGCCCGTAATCGTGCGCAAATCCCACTGCGCGCGGGCAAAGGCGCGCTGGCTGTCCTGTCCGGCAGTACGCACGATGGCAAGGCTGTTGGCCTGCAGTTCAAACCGGCCCGGCAGCCCTTCAACCGTCAGGCGGCGGCGATAATCGATCGCGGGAAGGGCCAGCGGCACCAGCCCTTGCGGATCGTTGACGCGCACCGTCTGCGTGGCCCAACCTGCTATGCTGAAATAGCTGCTATCGTCGATCCGTTCGATATTCAGCGATGAACGCAAACGGTCATCACGGCTTATGTCGTAACGGCGCAGGAACGTGCGGTCAGACGCCAGACGGCCATAGCCGGTCAGGCTCCATTCGGGCGAGAACTGCAGCTTGCCGTTGGCTTCAATATAGCCGCGCCATGATTGCTGGCCGGTGGGCGTTGTGTTAATTGGCGCGCCCAGCGGGATCAGCCCGCTTCGGGTGGCATAACCGGTGATCTGGAACGCGCCCAGATTGGTCAGATGCCGGTACTTTGCGGTCAGCATCGGCAGCGACCCAGTGTAGAACGTGCCCGTCACCGCCAGATCGCGATTGTCGGCAATACGCCAGTACCATGTCTCGCTGATTTCAGCGCCGTTGGCCGCGCCTAGCCGGAAATCGGGAATCAGCAAGCCGCTTTCCGCACGAAAATCGGATGTGTGGCCAAGGCCTGGCAGTGGCAGGATGGGGATGCCGAACATGCGCAGCGTTGCGCCGTAATATTTGACCCGCTTTTCCTTGGCGTCAAAGAACACGCGGGCGGCGGTCACTTCCCAACTGGGCTTTTTGGCGCAGCCTTTGCTGTCTTCGACCGAGCAGCCGGAATAGGCCACTTGATCCAGTGTCATGTTGCCGTTGTCATCGCGCGCGCCGCTTTCGGCAGCCAGCCTGCCGCCTGCGCGCAACACAATCAGCAGGTCTTCAATCGCGCCCGCCTTGAACGTGTCGGTCAATTCGACCTTGTCGGTATAGACGATGTTGCCATCAATATCGACAAATCGGATGTTGCCGGTGGCCAATATCTGCCCGGTCTTGCGGTCCCACACCACATTATCAGCGCGCACGGTCTGATCGACATGGCGCAGGACGACGCCGCCGTTTGCGGTGACCACTTCGCTTTCGCTATCATAGCGCACTTTGTCGGCTTCGAACCGGACAAGGTCTTCTGTGGCTGATTCGCCGGTTGCAGAAGGCGTTGAAGTTTGCGCTGCGGCATTAAGGGCAGGCGCTGCTTGCGCCAGTGCGGGATTGGCGGAAAACGCTGCAAACACAAGCGTAGACGCGGGCCAAAGAGCCATTCGCGTTACGTGCGCAAGACGCAAGCGTCGATCAAGGGCTTGCGGCTGCGGCCGCCGGGCGGGTTGCATGCGCTTGCCTATCGCACCAGTGCACCCTAACTGCAATTACACAAATGCAGCCTTGGCCAAGCTTTGCGTCAAAGTGTGCCGCCTTTTCCGACAGGAGTTCCTTTAATGAACGTCGTTTTCCGTACCAGCGATGCCCCATTGCCTCGTCTGATCGCGCGGCTGGTTTCGCAAGATGCGCTGCCCGCCGATATTGATGCGGTCGTGCGTGAAGGTGCAGGAGCGGCGCGCTTTACAGGCAAAACAGCGCAAGTGTTCGAAGCCTTCGTCAATGGCGATGCAGGTGTTGTGCGGTTGGCGCTTGTCGGGATTGGCAAGGCTTCAGGCGCTGACAGGCTGCCTGCGTTGGAAAAGGCAGGTGCGGCACTGACGGCGAAGTATCTGACATCGGGCGAAGCGGCGCTGGCGATTGATTTTACCGGCTCGGGCCTTTCCGGTGTGGAAGCTGCGGCAGTTTTGCTGGGCGCGCGGCTGCGCGGGTGGCGGCACGATGTCTATCGCACCAAGCTGACCGATGAACAGAAGCGTTCGCTGGCTGACGTGATTGCGGTCAACGCCCCTGAAGGCACGGCTGCAGCTTGGGAGATTGAAAGCGCAGTGGCGCAAGGTGTTGAATTGACGCGTGAACTTGTCGCGGAACCGGCCAATGTCATTTATCCTGCAAGCTTTGTCGAACGGGTGAAGGCACGGCTTGAAGGCACCGGCGTCGAAATTCTGGTGCTGGGCCTTGCCGAAATGACAGCCTTGGGCATGGGTGCGCTGCTGGGCGTTTCGCAAGGATCGGTACGCGAACCCCAACTTCTGGCGATGCGCTGGAAGGGTGCGGACGTGGACAAGCCGACTGCATTTGTCGGCAAGGGCGTGACGTTCGACACCGGCGGCATATCGATCAAGCCTGCGGCCGGTATGGAAGACATGAAGTGGGACATGGGCGGTGCAGGCGCAGTGGCAGGCGCAATGCTGACGCTGGCGCTGCGCAAGGCCAAGGCCGATGTGATCGGCGTGTGCGGCCTTGTCGAGAACATGCCCGATGGCAACGCGCAGCGGCCCGGTGATGTGGTCACATCCATGTCCGGCCAGACCATCGAGGTGATCAACACCGATGCCGAGGGCCGTCTGGTGCTGTGCGATGCGCTCACATGGGTGCAAAAGGAATATGCGCCCGCCACGATCATCGATCTGGCGACGCTGACCGGCGCGATCATCGTGTCGTTGGGCCATGAATATGGCGGCATGTTTGCCAATGACGATGCGCTGGCCGCGCGCCTTGATACAGCGGGCAAGACCTGCGGCGACAAGCTGTGGCGTTTCCCGATTGGCGCAGGCTATGACAAGCTGATCGACAGCCCGATTGCCGATATGAAGAACGTGGGACCGCGCTATGGTGGGTCGATCACCGCAGCGCAGTTCCTGCACCGCTATATCGACAAAGGCGTGGCTTGGGCGCATCTCGACATCGCAGGCATGGTATGGGCCGACAAGCCCGGCCAGACCTGGGACAAGGGCGCAACAGGGTTTGGCGTGCGCCTGCTCGATCAATACGTTCGCGACGTGCTGGAGGCCTGATAGCCTGTGCCAAAAATGCGGCGCAAATCCGATCTGCCAACCAAGATTTGCGCAGGTTGCGGCCTGCCCTTTGCCTGGCGCAAAAAGTGGGAGCGTGATTGGGACAACGTGAAGTTCTGTTCTGATCGCTGCCGTAGCGGCAAAGGAAAAGTGGCCTGATGCGCGTCGATTTCTACCAGCTGACCAAAGACGCTGTCGAACAGGTGTTGCCGCTGATTGCGCGCAACACACTGGCGACGGGGGAGCGATTGCTGGTGGTGTCAGACGATGCCGCGCAGTTAAAGCGCGCGAGCGAGGCACTATGGACGCGTCTGCCCGAGACGTTTCTGGCCAATGGTCATGCCGCTGATCCCCATGCGGCGCGCCAGCCGATCCTGCTTTCGTCTGATGTTGCGGCGGTAAATGGCGCAAAGTTCATGGCCCTGGCCGATGGTGTATGGCGTGATGGCGATTTCACGCGCGTTTTCCTGCTGTTCCCGCCAGACCGCATTGATGACGCACGCGGCTGCTGGCGCATGCTGGGCACACGCGAAGGCGTGGAGCGGCGCTATTGGCGGCAGGACGGCGGCAAGTGGGTCGAGGGGCCATAAGAACAAAGCCTCAGCCCGGATCAAGTCCGGGCCGACGATGATGTCAGGACTGCTGTAAAGTTGACGTCGGCCCGGGCCTGACCCGGGCTGAGGCTTTCCTTCAACTGTCAGATCAGAAGCGCATAAAGGTCCGTCCAATCGGGATTGCCGCGTTCAATAAGCTCAAACTTCCACTCACGCCGCCAGCGTTTCAAGCGTTTCTCATGCGCGATGCACTCTTCGATAGTATCGCCGCGTTCAGTCCAGATCAGACGGTGCAGCTTGTTTTTCGCGCAATAATCGGACCCGGTGCCACCACGGTGCTGAAAAATTCGCCGAGCCAAGTGTGCTGTAACGCCAACATACATCGAACCGCGATAATGATCGGCCATGATATAGACCCAGCCGCCATGTTGTTCTTGGTCCATCAGTTCATGAAACAAGAAGCCTCAGCCCGGATCAAGTCCGGGCCGACGTGAGTTGCTACGAGAATGGCTGCACCTGTCGGCGGCCCGGCCTTGAGCCGGGCTGAGGCTTTATCTCCCATACCACCCAACCTTGCACCGCGGCACAAACCTCGCTAGGGGCGCGGCCAACTGAATTGTCCCTTTCGCAAGGAATTTCCCATGGCGGTTACCCGCACTTTTTCGATCATCAAGCCTGACGCAACGCGTCGCAACATCACTGGCGCTGTCGTCAAGATGCTGGAAGAAGCGGGCCTGCGCGTTGTTGCTTCAAAGCGTATTCACATGACCCGTGAACAGGCCGAAGGCTTCTATGCCGTTCACAAAGAACGCCCTTTCTTTGGCGAACTGGTTGAATTCATGATCTCTGGCCCGGTTGTGGTGCAGGTTCTCGAAGGCGAGAACGCAATGCAGCGTAACCGCGACATCATGGGCGCAACCAACCCGGCCAATGCCGAACCCGGTACGATCCGCAAGGAACTGGCCGAATCAATCGAAGCCAACACCGTCCACGGTTCGGATTCGGACGAGAACGCAGCAATTGAAATCGCTTACTTCTTCAAGCCGGAAGAAATCGTCGGCTGATCGTCCTTTCGATCTGACGTGGCAAAAGGGCCGGGGCAGCGATGCTCCGGCCCTTTTTACTTACATCCCTGATTGTTGCATTCCTGCAACGCTTTGTTGAAATGAGCGCGGCATCACGGAGCTGAAATTGTATGTGTCGCTTACCAATGGTAAGGTGGCAGCGTTCCATTATGAGAACGTGCGGCTCGATCATGAGTCCAATCAGGGAGGATACCTGTGAGCACCAACCGTGCACCTGCGCGCCTTTTTTCGCGTGCCAGCATCATCGCAGCGGCAGCTTTTGCCGTAGCGCAACCCGCCTTTGCCCAAGAGGCGACCGAAGTTGCCGAAAACGGTGGCGAAATCATTGTTACCGCACAAAAGCGCGCGCAATCGCTTTCGGACGTTTCGCTTTCGGTTACCGCAGTCGGGACCGAGCAACTTGCGGCCAACAATACCGTCACGCTTGAAGGGCTTCAGGCGCTGGTGCCGTCAATCAGCTTCGGCAATGACTTCAACTTTGCCAAGCTGTTCATTCGCGGCATCGGGCTGTCAAGCTCGCTCGCGGGTGTTGATCCGTCAGTTGCGCTGCACGTTGATGGCGTTGTCGTATCGCTGGCCCAGGCACAGCTTGGCTCGATGTTCGATCTTCAGCGCGTTGAAGTGCTGCGCGGCCCACAGGGCACGCTCTATGGCCGTAACGCCACGGGCGGTGCGGTAAACCTGATCACAGCCAAGCCAACCGACACGCTGGACGGCTATATCCGCCAGTCGTTTGGCGGCGATGCCCTGCTGATCCAAACTGATGCGGCCATCGGTGGCCCCATTGCCGAAGGCGTTCGTGGCCGTCTGGCCGTGCAGCGCATCAAGCGTGACGGTTTTGGCGTCAACGAATTCACTGGCAATGAAATCGACAACCTGAACCAGTGGTCGGGCCGTGCGCATCTGGAATTCCTGCCTTCGGATTCGGTGAATATCCTGCTGACCGGCGAATATCACAGCGAAGACGACCGTTCGCTGGCGATCAAGTTCCGCGAAGTGTCATTCCCCGGCGTGTTGAACGATGCGATCCCGCAGAATGACGGGTTGAGCGCGCTTGGCCAGCGCCGCAATCTTGACGGCAGCCAGGCCAGCTTCGCGGCCAACCCCCGCAACATCAACACAAATTTTGATCCGATCAACGATCGTGAACAATGGGCATTGACTGCTGCTATCACGGTTGATGCCAGCGATTCGCTGTCGTTCAAATCGCTGACCAGCTACCGTGCGTTTGACGCAATCTTCTTCCATGATTTCGATATGTCGTCTTACCTTGGCTATGCCTTGGCACAGACCAACGCACTGCAGAGCAGTGCCAATCACTGGCAGCCGGTGTTCCAGCACCAGTTCAGCCAGGAATTGCAAGCCAACGTCGATACGGACAAGTTCCACGGTGTGTTCGGCCTGTTCTATCTGGACGAAAACGTCCGTACTGAAAACCACATCGGCCTTGATGTTCTGACCAACACCGATCCGTTCCGCATCCAGTTTGATGGCCAGCTTGATATCCGCGCCTATGCCGCATTCGCCAATGTGACTTATGATTTGTCCGACAAATTCTCGGTCAAGGGCGGCGCACGTTACAGCTGGGAAGAGCGCCGTCTGCGCAACAACACGGGTCTTGGCTCGCCTGCACTGAACCGATTGGTGCTTGATCCGTTGCAGTGGGACGCCACCAAGAGCTGGGACGATTTCTCGCCTTCGCTTGGTTTTGAATATCGTCCGAACGACGATTTGATGCTTTACGGCAACTGGTCGCGCGGCTTCAAAAGCGGCACTGCCGAAATCGGCTCTACCCGCCGCCTTTCGCCAACCCAGCCGCTGCCGTTCGTGAATCCTGAAAAGGTCGAAGCATTTGAAGTTGGTGCGAAGTATGCAGCCGGTGGCCTCAGCGCCAACCTTGCCGTGTTCTTCCAGCGTTTGAAGGACGGTCAATTCTCGCTGACCCGCCCAATCCCGGCACCGCCGTTCTTCACCAGCACTTTGACCAACGCTGCTGTATCCGAAGCCTATGGTGCTGAATTCGATCTGCTTTATCGCGCCGGTGCGTTTACGATGTCAGCTTCGGTGAATTATCTCCATTCGGAATTTACCAGCTTTACAGCTTCCGACCCGCTTGATCCGCGTCTCTTCGCGCCGGGTGCAAACGAAGCGCTGCTGGTGAAAGACTTGTCAGGCAATGCCACGCGCATGAGCCCCAAGTGGAGCGTCAACCTGGCTCCGACTTATGACATTGACGTCAGCAATGGCGGCACGGTTCGCTTGGGCACCAACTTTGCCTATCGCAGCAAGCAGTATCACACCGAATTCA
The DNA here is from genome assembly GCF_002280675.1 of Novosphingobium sp. 32-60-15. Taxonomy (GTDB): domain Bacteria; phylum Pseudomonadota; class Alphaproteobacteria; order Sphingomonadales; family Sphingomonadaceae; genus Novosphingobium. The sequence goes on from NZ_NCEN01000006.1 coordinate 44,955, forward strand.
ACGATGATCGCATGGCGCAGGACGGCTATATCCAGCTTGATGCCAATGTGATGTACCGCCACCCCGGTGACCAATTCTCGGCCAACTTCTGGATGCGCAATATCACCAATGAACTGGTCTATGCCGGCAGTTTCGCGATCTCTACCAGCCGTGCAATCGGTGGCACGCTCATGCCGCCGCGCACGTATGGCGTGACGCTCGGCTACGAATTCTGATCCACCCTGTCCCCGCATCGCGAGGACAAGGAACTTTACGGGCCGCCGGTTCACTCCGGCGGCCCTTTTTGTTATGGGCTTGGCCACTGGGAGAATCAGTTATGCAAGGCATGGGAAACAACGCAGGCGGCGATGATTGCCCTTTCGCGTTCAATTTTGACGCGAGCACGTTCAAAGTGGGGGACACGGTTAGCTATCGTGTAGTTGGCAATGCCATGTTTGAAGACATGCCATTCGTCGGAGAACTGGTGGAAGTTCACGACGATTTTGTCATAATTGCCGGCGATTCAAGCGATCCAACCGTGCGATATCAAGGCACGCGTGAAAGCCGCCCCCAAGTTAGCGCAGATCAAATCTGACAACTGAACCTAAAATTCCAGCATTGCGGCAAGTCGGCGCGGGGCGGTTGCGGCCCAACTGCGTCGAAGCCAGTCTGCCGCGTGGTCCCAGTCTACATCAGCGCGGTTGAGGATTAGCCCCGCCCACCCGCTGGCACCATAATAGGCCGGACGGAACCACATGTCTGGATCTTGTTCGATCAATGCCGCCAATTCATCCTGCCCGCTGGTTTTGATGAGCAAGGCGATGTGGGGTGTGCCGTGGTGCTGGTCGTTGAAATAGGCGAAGTATTTTCCGCCGACACGCCAGCCGGGTGCGCCATGGCTTTCACGCTCTTCAACTTCGGGAAGCGCCAATGCCAGACTGCGGACCTTTTCGAGCAGCCAATCAGCATCACTTTCCCGCGAAACGTAGGCGGCAAGGGTTCGCGAATAAAGCTGGTGTTCGGCAAACAGCACACGGGCGGCCAATGTATCGCCTGTATCGCCCGGAATGATCGCTACCGGGATTTGTCCCAGCACTGGCCCGTCATCCAGTTCGGCGGTGACGAGGTGTACCGTGCATCCGCCATGCGAATCACCTGACTCAATCGCACGGTCATGGGTGTGCAGGCCCTTGTATTTGGGCAGCAATGACGGGTGGATGTTCAGCATCCTGCCTTCCCAGCGACCCACGAATTCAGGGCTGAGGATGCGCATATACCCTGCCAGAGCAATCAAACGCGCGCCTGACGCCAGCACTTGGGCTTCCATCAGGGCATCGTGTTCGGCGCGCGGGATGCCCTTGTGCGGCAAGCAAAACGTCGCGACACCTTCGGCCTCAGCCAGTTTCAGGCCGGACGCATCGGGATTGTTCGAAAGGACAAGGACGATCTCGTAAGGGCAATCAGCAGCGCGGCTGGCATAAAGCAGCGCGGCCATGTTGGTGCCGCTGCCCGAAATGAATACCGCAACAGGCGTCCGCTTAGCCAAGGTGTACAGCTTCCCATGGTTCGCGCGCTGACCATGTTTCGACGCTTCCGGTGACGGTGCAACCCTTTTCGCCTGCAACGATTTCGCCAATGCGGAACACCTGTTCGCCAGCCCCAGCAAGGTCTGCGGCCAAATCGTCAGCGGCTTCGGGCGAAACTGCCAGAACCATGCCGATGCCACAGTTGAACGTGCGCGCCATTTCCTCAGGTTCGATATGGCCTTGCGCCTGGAGGAACGCCATCAGGCGGCTCTGTTCCCAGCTATCAGCGTTTATAAGCGCATGAAGGCCGCGCGGCAGGACGCGCGGCACGTTTTCCAGCAAACCGCCGCCAGTGATGTGGGCCAGCGCATTGATCCGGCCAGACCGGATGAATGGGAGCAGCGTTTTTACGTAAATGCGAGTCGGCTCGATCAGATAATCGATCAGGAGGCGTTCGTTATCGAACAGAGCAGGGCGGTCCAACTTCCAGCCCTTGTCTGCGGCAAGACGGCGCACCAGCGAATAACCGTTGGAATGGACGCCAGATGAAGCAAGGCCGAGCAGCACGTCGCCAGCGGCCACACGGTCACCGGTCAATTGCTCGCCACGCTCAACCGCGCCTACGCAAAACCCGGCAAGGTCATAATCGCCATCGGCATACATGCCGGGCATTTCAGCAGTTTCGCCGCCGATCAGCGCGCATCCGGCAATCTTGCAGCCTTCTGCAATGCCCGCAACCACGCGTTCGGCCACGCCGTTATCAAGCCTGCCTGTAGCGAAATAATCGAGGAAGAACAGCGGTTCCGCGCCCTGAACGATCAGATCGTTGACGCACATGGCCACCAGATCGATGCCGATCTGGTCATGGCGGTCATGGTCAATTGCCAGCTTTACCTTGGTGCCTACGCCATCATTGCCCGCCACCAGCAGCGGGTCTTTATAGCCCGCCGCCTTCAGGTCAAAGAACCCGCCGAAGCCGCCCAGTTCCGCGTCTGCGCCGGGGCGTGCGGTGGACTTGGCAAGGGGGCCGATGGCTTTCACCAGTGCGTTGCCCGCGGCAATGTTCACGCCAGCTTGGGCGTAGCTATAGCTCTGCGGCTTTTTATCCTGATCGCTCATGGAACGCGCGCCTAGCGCTTTCCTGCTTGGATTTCCACTTGCCTTTGGGCAAAAGCGCACAGACAAGCCGCCTTGTCCCCAAGATCGCGGTCAAACTGGTTCTGGAGTTCCCTTGGTCGCATTGCGGTTGCCCTTCGAAAACGCCCGGAATCGTAAAGCTTTGCTGCTTGGACTGGCCCTGTTTACGGGGCTGGGCGGGGTTGCATTGCTTGCGCAAATCGAAGGGGATCGCGGGATTCCGCCGATTGCCAGCAATGGCGATTTCGAGATTCGTGGGATTGAGGTGAACGTCAGCGGCGATAATGCCGAAGACGCGCGCACCAATGGTTGGCGTGAAGCCGCTAGGCTGGGCTGGGCCAAGCTGTGGGAAGCAAACGGCAGCGGTGGTGCAGCGCCCGGCATTGATGATTCGACGCTCGAATCGATGATCTCTGCGATTGTGGTCGAACAAGAACAGATCGGTCCGCGCCGCTACATCGCGCGGCTTGGCGTAATTTTTGACCGGACGCGCACCAGTGAGCGTTTGGGGATGACCGGTGCCCGCGCGCGCTCTGCGCCGATGCTGGTCATTCCGGTGCTCTATCAGGGCGGCGTGGCTACCGTGTTTGAAACGCGCAATCCGTGGCAAAAGGCGTGGGCGGAATATCGCACCGGCAACAGCGCGATCGATTATGTGCGGCCCGCTGGCGCAGGTTCTGATTCGCTGCTGCTGACCGCAGGCCAGCTTGACCGCCGCAGCCGCAATTGGTGGCGGGTGATTCTGGACGAATTTGGCGCGGCCGATGTGATCATGCCTCTGGCGAGGCTGGATCGGGAATATCCCGGTGGTCCGGTGCGCGGCACGTTCACTGCGCGCTTTGGCCCTGATAACCTGTTCCTGGGCAGTTTCACGCTGACCGCGCGCAATGAAGCCGAAGTGCCCAAGATGCTGGAACAGGCGATTGGCAAGCTTGACCGGCTGTTTAGCGATGCACTGGCAGGCGGGATGTTGCGCCCTGATCCTACGTTGAACATTGCGCCGCAGATTGACCCTGCGCTGATCGACCAGTTAATTGCTGCTGAAGGTCCGGCGCGTGCTGCGTCTGACGCGCAGACAGGGCCAGATGCTGCGCCAACGGCGGCAGCAACGGCTTCGGCGGCGGTGACTTCGACGGTAACCGTCCAGTTTGCGACGCCTGATGGCGCGGCCTTCGATGCAGGGATTGCGGCATTGCGCGGATTGTCCGGCGTGAAAAGTGCAATCACGACGTCGACCGCCATCGGTGGCACGTCGGTCATGCGTGTGACGTATGCAGGCGAGATTGATGCTTTGGCTGCAGCGCTCAAGACGCAAGGCTGGCGGGTAAGTGCAGGCGCCGATGCGCTTTCGATCCGTAAGTGACCATGTGCTGATTTTAAGCGTATAGCCCCTACAATGTCGCAAATTGCCCTTCCGCTGGTCACCGCGCGCGGTGCCGAGAATGTCGTGCTCGGCCCGTCACTTGTGCCCGTGATTGAGGCTTTGCAATCCGCAGACAGTTGGCCCTTTCGCACTGCAATTCTGGCGGGCCCGCCACGTTCGGGCAAAAGTCTGCTGGCGCGCTGGTTTGCCGAGAGCGGCGCGGGCGATGCGATTGACGACGCCGATACGTTGCCTGAAAACGATTTGTTCCACCGCTGGAACCGCGCCCAGGCAGATGGGCGTCCGTTGTTGCTGGTCAGCAATAGCGCGCCAGGAGGCTGGACGATTGCTTTGCCAGACCTTGCTTCGCGGTTGGGATCAGCGCTGTTGATCGAGATTGGCGCGCCTGACGATGAATTGGCAGCGGGGCTTATTGCCGAACATGCCACGCGGCGCGGGCTGAACCTGAACGATCAAGTGATGGCATATTTGCTGCCACGGCTTGAGCGCAGCCATGCCGGAATCGAGACACTTATAGAAACAATTGACCGCCTGTCCCTTGAGCGTAAGGCACCCGTCACCATATCCCTTGTGCGCGACGCCCTGGCCGAGCGTTCCGGGGAATTCCAACCGCGCTTGCTTTAAGCGGTTGAAAGAGAGAGAATTGGGGCATGTTCAACAGCCTGATCGCCTATCTCGACTCGATCCGCTCGCGCGATCCCGCGCCGCGTTCGCGTTGGGAAATCCTGCTTTATCCGGGGCTTCTGGCCGTGGGCCTGCACCGCATTGCGCATTGGCTGTTTGAGGCAAAGCTCTACTTCGCTGCTCGCGCAGTGAACCACTTTTCGCGGTTCCTGACGGCAATCGACATTCATCCCGGTGCCAAGATCGGCAAGCACCTGTTTATCGACCATGGCTTTACCGTGATTGGTGAAACTTGCGAAATTGGTGACAATGTAACAATTTACCAGTGCGTTACATTGGGCGGCACCAATCCAGCCAACGGCATTCCCGGCAAGCGTCACCCGACTTTGTGCGATAACGCCATCATCGGGTCAGGCGCGCAGATACTTGGCCCCATCACAGTCGGTCCACGCGCACGCGTCGGTGCAAATGCTGTGGTGACAGACGACGTGCCCGAAGGCGCCACGATGATCGGCCTGAAGGCGCGGTCAACTTTGGTGCCGGCGGAAACGTGGCTCAAAGAGTTCATCCCTTATGGCACGCCCTGCAAAGAGCCGTGCGAGCCGCAAGGCGGCAACCGGGTGGATGATCTGGAAGCGGAAGTTGCCACGCTTAAGGCGCAAGTCTCAGCGCTGATCGCAAAGCAGGCAAGCGATGATGGCATTACGCCCGCACCGCCGCCGGCCGGTCGGAGGACCCGCAACTGAGCGTGGGCGGATCTGATCCCGGCACGCCGGGCACGATTCTGCCGTTCCCGCACGCGCGCCCGCCATCGCAAGTGGCGTTTGACCGACCCGAACTGTTGCGTATCCTTGATTTGTATGGCCGTATGGTAGCCGCCGGATTCTGGCGCGATTATGCGATGGATTTCGGTAAGGACGCTGCCAGCTTTGCCGCGTTCAAACGCACCGCTGAACGGCCCACAGCCCGGATCGAAAAGCGCCCGTCATTGCGCAGCAAGCAGGGCATGTGGGCGCTGTTTGGCGAAGCAGGACAAGTGTTGAAGCGCGGGCATGATCTGGCGGGCGTGCTATCCCCTCTGGAACGGCGGCTGATGAAAGTGGTTGAAGATTAAGCCGGGCCGCTCGGCATCAACGAGCTTAACTTTTCGGCTTGAGCAGGAAGTTCATCCAGCAACTGGCCAAGGGCTTGTCACGGTCGGCCTGCCACGCTTCGGCACGGACGTTGGCAATGCGGCGTCCGGCGCGGATGACACTGCCCATGGCAAAAGTTTGCGCCTGCACCCCGCCGCGCAAGTATTCGACCGATATGTTGATGGGCTTGAACCGCACGGTCATGCCTTCGTCGCCCAGATGTGCGCGCAAAGACGCAATCGCGGCAATTTCCAGCATACCCGCAATCGCACCGCCGTGCAGAAAGCCGGGACGGCCCACGGCACGGCTGGAGTAATCCATGGTCAGGACTGGCGCACCTTCTGCCATATGATCAACCGTCATACCCATGGCTTTTGCATAGGGCGGCAATTGTGCAGACAGCTTTGCAATCAGATCGTCCGTCATTCCGCACCCACCGTTTCACGGCTCCAGCCTTCAGCATCGACCTGGATGAAGATACCGGCAGCGTGCGCGACCGGATCGCTAATGTCACCATCGTGCGCAATCCCCCGCACAAACGCCATGGATTGCTTAAGTTGATAGCATTCAGCCCAGGCGACGACCGTTTTTCCCGGTGTCGCGGCGCGAATGTAATCTATCCGCAAATCCAGCGTTACTTGCGGCCGGAAGCTGTTGCGATGGACCCACACGGCCATGGACGTGGCATTATCCAGCAGGCTGACGATCGGGCCTGATGCCAGCACACCGGTTTCAGCATCGCCCACCAGATCTTCACGCCACGGCAGTTCCAGTTCGACCCAGTTGTCGGCATGGGTTTTGTACCGCATGCCCAGAAAACCGGTGTGGCCAAAGCTGGTCATCTTGGAATTGATCGTTTCAGGATCGAAGCCCAAGCCAGGTGGATAGAGCGGGCGTTCACCCAAATCGGTCGGTGGAATCGTCATCGGGAAATTCTTGCAGCGCCAGCGATGTGATTACAAGCGATTAAGCGTTCGATTAATCTGAAACTAAAACGCGCTTCCCGCCAGCGCATCGATGGCCCCTTGCAAAATCAGCGCGGCGGCGTGCGAATCGATCCTTTCAGCGCGCTTGGCGCGGCTGAAATCCTGTTCGATCATCGCACGTTCGGCTGCCTGCGTGGTCCAGCGTTCGTCCCACATCAGGATGGGCAGGCCAAGGTCCTCCAGATTGCGCGCCATGGCCCGCGCGCCTTGAGATCGCGGACTGCCTGATCCATCCATGTTGAGCGGCAAGCCGATGACCAGCCCTTTGACGTGGCGTTCGGCAATCAACGCCTTGAGTTGCGCTTTGTCAGCGGCGAATTTGGTGCGCCGGATGGTCTTTCCAGCCGTGGCAAAGCGCCATTGCGGATCGCAGAGCGCCAAGCCAATTGTCTTGGTGCCCGTATCAAGGCCCAGCAGCGCGCCGCCTTCAGGCAGGGCCGCGCGCATATCGATGACGGATTCGCAAATCACGGCTGGCGAGATGCTTCCCATGCTTGGGCCCGCCGCGCCACATCGGCACGCAGGTTCATCCAGAACAACGGTATGTCATAAACATGATAATTGTTACCCGGCAGCACAAATGCACCAAGGTCCGGCGGATCGCCGAGCATCAACAGGCCGGTCTTGACATCACAGCGTGCAGGGACGGCTTTGGTGATGATTTCCCCGCCCATACCAGCGGTATTTGGCCGGAGCGTGCCCAGATTGACCGATGCCGGAGCACTGCCGCCAGTGCGCCCGGTCAGCGGATTGGTGCAAAGCACGGCGTCTGTGCCCTTGGCTTGCCCGTCAAGGCCCGGACGCGCGCGATAGGCATCGATAATCATAGCCGGATCGGCAGGTTCGGCAAAGCTGCTCCACGTCATCAAGCAGCCTTTTTGATCGGGTGCGGTGCAGGATGGCAAGCCCATCACGGGCAGATCATGCGCGACAGAAATAGGCCATCCGATTGGATAGGCAGCAGCCACGCGCGCGGCCAGCGGAGTTCCGGCGATGCGGTCTTTCAGCAAGCGCATCAGGTGCAGTGCGCCCTGGCTGTGCCCTGCCAGCACGATGGGCGCATCTTTCGGCGTGGCTGCCAGAAACGCATCAAAGGCCAAGACCACATCGGCATAAGCCAGATCCAATGCCTGTTGGGCTTCGGGCTGGTCTGTCAGGAATGCACCAAACGCCGCTTGGCGATAGCGCGGCGCCCACACTTGCGCCTGCCCGTTGAATGCAGAAGCCATCGCATTGACGAAATCATCCGCACGGCGCGCGCTGTCGGGTTCGTTGACGGGGGCGTTCCAATATTTGCGGGCGAGATAGGATGACGGGTGAATAAAGAACACCGCCGCCTTGCCCTGCTGACGCGCAACGCCTTGCGGAGCCCACTGCGCGGGGTCTTTCGCGCCAATGTCTGGCCGCGAAATCCACATCGCGCGATTGGCATATGCGCCTGCAGGCAAGGCCTCTGCTTGCTTGAATGCCACTTGCGGAACAAAGGCATAGCGCGTCAGCTCGGTGGACCAAATGCGCAGCACCAGCAGTACCGCCAAGACCAAAGCAACCAAAATAACGATCAAATACAGGAACTTGCGCGCCAAAATTCAGCTCCTTTGTTCAGTCGGTAACACGATTGGCGTCATTGCGCGCGGCTTGCCGTTCCAGCGCGATCTTGATCATCGCCACGATCGGGTCTGCCAGCATAAGCCCTAGAATGCCGAACAACAGGCCAAACACCAACTGCGCCGCCAGCACGAGCGCCGGGGCCAGATCAGCGGTACGTTTGGCCACCATTGGCACAATCACATTACCATCCACCGTCTGCACGATGATATAGACGGCAATGCAATACAGGCCCATTTCAGTGCCGCCAGAAAATCCGACAATAATCATCAATAGGCCGGAAATCGGGGCGCCAATGTTGGGCAGAAACGCCAGCAGGCCGGTAAGCAGACCCAAGAGCGCTGCCATCGGCACGCCCCACCACGCCAGCATGGCCCACGTCGCCACGCCTTCAACCGCCATGCCGAGCAAGCGCCCGAAAAGCAGCATGCGCAGCGCCCGGCCCATGCGGATCGCAGTGCCTTCAAAGTGATCGCGGCTTTCTTCGGGCAACATCCACGCAAAGCCGCGCCGGTACAGATCAGGCTCGATCACGAAGTAGATCGACAGAATGAAAATCAGAAAAGCCGTGGTAAATCCGCCAAACAAGCCGCCCAAGGCACTGGTCACCTGGCCGACGCTGCCCAGCACCTGGCCTGCCACTTGCTGCAAGTTGAAGTCTTGCCGCGAGATGCCGTGGCTTTCGGCCCAGATCATCAATCGGCCAACTTGCATTTCGACAAGCGAGGGAAATTCGGCGGCTTGTGCGGCGATTTCGCCACCTGCAAAAGTCACCAACCAGACGAAAAAGGCCAAGGTGCCCAACAGTACCAGCGCAATCCGCACGCCTCGCGGCAGAAACGGCGCAACGCGCGCGATAAGGCGCTGTCCGCCGTCGATCATCGCTGCAAACACTATGCCGCCAATGATCACCATGATCGGCTGGGCCAGTATCACGACAAGCGCGAACAGCCCTGCGACCGTCAGCCACACCGCGGCTTTCTTGGCCTCACGCCTTATCAGGCCGTCCGATATATCGGTCGGGCCAGCGTTGGCGCTGCTATGCGGGGGAGTTTCGGCCTGATCCATGGTGGTTCAACGCTCCGCCGGACGGCCCGGTTGCCGGATTTCCGGGCGCAGTTTGCTCCAAGCGCGCCTACCGCGCAATGCGGACCACCACGTTAGCGGGTTCATGGTTTCGCTGCCGTCGAGCGAAAAGGTGATGAACTCGGCACGGCCGCCCACACTGGCCAGCGGCACAGGGCCTCCCAATCCGCGTTCCTCAACCGAAGCGCGGCTATCGGCGGAATGATCGCGATTGTCGCCCATCAGGAACACATGGCCTTCGGGCACACGTGTTTCGGGGTAATTGTCGAGCACCTGATCGGTATGATCGATGACCACATAACTGGCGCCATTGGGTAGTGTCTCGCGAAACGCGGGCAGTTCGTAAACCTCGCGCCCATCGGCCAGTCGCGTGCGATAGCGTTCGAACATGTCGTAACACGGTGCGCCGTCGCAGGACAGTTGCGGATCAGCGGGTATGTGCAGCGCCGGTTCCACCTGTTGCGGCACCAGCTTGCCATTCAGGATGATCTGGCCGTGAATCACCGCGATACGATCTCCCGGCAGGGCTATGACGCGCTTGATATAGTCTTCATCGCGGTCAGGCGGCACTGCGATCACCACATCGCCATATTGCGGCGTTGCGGGGATAATACGGTTGTCGCCGCGTGGCAGCACGTGGAACGACGCTGATACCCACGACCAGCCGTAGGGGTATTTCGACACGATCAACCTGTCACCCACCAACAAGTTGGGCATCATCGAAATCGACGGGATATAGAACGGTTTGGCGATGAAACTGTGAAACAGCACAACTGCTATCAACATCGCCAACAGCCCGCGAATCTCGCCCCACCAGTCAATCCCGCTGCCGGGTGGCGGCGGGGGAGGGGACAAATCTTCGTTGGGCGTTTGGGCGTCAGTTTCGGTCAAGTTTGGGCGTTTCGCGTTACAGGGCGGGCCTCGATTACCACAAAGGCTTGGGCCCAAGGATGATCATCGGTCAGCGTGAGATGGACGAAGGCTTCATGGCCTTCGGGCGTAATCGCGGCAAGTCTTGCCGCTGCGCCGCCGGTAAAGGCCAGCGTCGGCGCGCCTGACTTTGCGTTGACCACGCCGATGTCCTTCATGAACACGCCCGCCTTGAACCCGGTTCCAACCGCTTTGGAAAATGCTTCCTTGGCGGCAAAGCGTTTGGCCAGCGTACCGGCCTTGGTAAAGGGACGGCGTTCCGCTTTGGCTTTCTCAACATCGGTAAACACGCGGTTGACGAAGCGTTCGCCAAATCGATCAAGCGAGTTCTGGATCCGCTCAATGTTGCAAAGGTCTGATCCGATGGCGATGATCATGCAAGGTATCTCACCGCGCATCGTCCATCAAATCGCGCATCCGCCGCACGGCTGATTCCAGCCCGACAAAGATTGCCTCACCGATCAGATAGTGCCCGATGTTCAGTTCGGCCAGTTGCGGGATGGCGGCAATCGGCTGGACGTTTTCATAGGTCAGGCCGTGCCCCGCGTGGGGTTCAATGCCGTTGCGTGCCGCCAATGCTGCCATGTCGGCAATGCGTTTAAGCTCCACCGCCACCGCTTCGCCTTCGGCATGGGCATATTCGCCGGTATGGAGTTCCACCACCGGCGCGCCCAACTTCATCGCCGCTTCGATCTGGCGCGGTTCGGGTGCGATGAACAGGCTTACACGGATTCCGGCGTCGGTCAGGCGTGAGACAATCGGTGCCAGACGGTTGTGCAGTCCTGCGGCATCAAGCCCGCCCTCGGTCGTGCGTTCCTCGCGCCGTTCGGGCACGATGCAGGCGGCGTGGGGGCGATGGCGTAGCGCTATTTCGACCATCTCGTCGGTTGCGGCCATCTCAAGGTTCAGCGGCAAGTTTGTCGCGGCTTGAATGCGGGCCAGGTCCTCGTCGCGGATATGGCGCCGGTCCTCGCGCAAGTGCGCGGTTATGCCATCGCCGCCCACACTGGCAACGATTTGCGCCGCGCGCACGGGATCGGGATGATCCCCGCCGCGGGCGTTACGGATGGTGGCGACGTGATCGATGTTCACGCCCAAACGGAGGCGGGGTGGGGTATGGAGAGGTGTCAAAGCGGGGTTCCTGTCGCACACAAGGCGGCGCGCATCACGTCATGGGTGATGCCCGCCTGCTGCCAAATCTCGCCAAAGGCAGCTTCGGCCTCGGCGCGGTTCGATGTCATGATGATCACCATGTCCAGATCTGGCAGGATGATATTGCGCAGTACCACACCGCCAATAAAGCCGCGCCGCTCGACAATGCGAACAGGCGTGTTGCCGCAATCCTTCAGGGGCACGCTAAACGACCACTGGCCCAGCGCGGCAAAGCCATATTCGGGCTTGCCGTCCCACATCACGTTCCGCTCTGTCTTCGGCAACAGCTTGCCGGTCATCAGTGCGCGATCAAAGGCGAGCAGATCATGGGTTGTCCCATAAAGCGCGCCCGCAGCGCCGAAATTCTCAAGCCGGAACGCTGATGATTCAGGTTTCCCTCCGATAAAGCCTGCTACCGTGGGGTCTGCTCGGGGGAACAGGCCGATGCTGGTTAGGCCGAGCGGCTGTGTGATGCGTTCGGCAATCAAGGCGGCGTAAGACTTGCCGCTGGTTGCCTCGATCACCGCTCCCATCATGATGAAATCGCAATCACCGTAAAAGAATCCGGACAGCGGTTCTCGGGCAGTTGGCCCTTCGCACCAAGTCCGCCCGGTTTCCGGGGTGCCGGGGTCAACGATATAAAAGGTTGACCAATCGTCCCTACCGATAGGGCCGTCTTCGGTCCGCGGCAGTCCGGAGACGTGCTGCATCAGCATCCGCGAAGTGATGCGGTTTGCATAGGGTGCCTTGCTGTCAGGCAGGTAGCGCGTGATCGGTGCATCAAGATCGAGCCGTCCAGCTGCGACTTCCTGCATGGCGATAGTGGCGGTGATCTGCTTGGTCACCGATGCCCATCGCCAAACCGCGCCCAACTGGTGCAGGGCAGTGCCGCCGGGGGCGTATGTGCCGATCGTGCTTTCGAATATGATCCTGTCGCCGCGCGCGATCAGGATCGTGCCGGGCGCGGCGTCGGGGTTTAGTGCGGTGGTTATCGCTGCAACATCCAGCTTCGGCGGCGCTGCGGGCTGCGCGTTGGCCGAAACGGATACCAACGTCAGCAGCGCCGCAAATCCAAGGAACCTGGTCATGCGCGCCTATTCCTTCCGGCTGCCAGGCTTGATTGCAGGCGTCGCGGCCAGTTCGGCGGGCAATTCGTCCGGGGCGTATGTGGGGAAGTTCAAGGCCACCAGCGGGAAGAACGGTACGCCAAGGTCAACCGCGCCTGCCGAACGGTCGATCAGTGACGCAGCAGCGATGACTTCGCCGCCAGCGGCTTCAATCGCGGCAATGGCCTCGCGGCTGGAAAGGCCGGTGGTGACGACGTCTTCGACCATCAGTACCTTGTCGCCGGGGTTCAAAGAAAAGCCGCGGCGCAGTTCGAATGTGCCTGTCGGGCGTTCGACGAACATTGCTTCAACACCCAGCGCGCGACCCATTTCATGGCCGATGATGACGCCGCCCATGGCCGGAGCCACAACCTTCTGGATCTGCGCACGAATGTCGCGCGGCAGTTTTTGGGCGATTGCTACTGCCAGCCGGGATGCGCGCATCGGGTCCATCAGTACGCGGGCACATTGCAGGTAATGGGCGCTATGCCGCCCTGACGAGAGGAGGAAGTGCCCTTCCAACAAGGCTTGGCTGGCGCGGAATTCGGAAAGAATGTCGTCTTCGAGCATGGGGCACCTGAAGGTCATGAATGTGCCTGCGCAAATGGCGGTTGCGCAAGGCTGCGGCAACTCTTTTCGACAGTGCTGGTTGGTGGTCGAAAGGGCATTGCCCGAATGGGTGTGCGGTTGCGCGGAAAAATATGCATCCAACCGCTTGAGGCTTATTACAAGCGCGCGTATAGGCCGGACCATTCGAAGGACTTAGACACGGCGTGAAAGCGCCATTTGGTGCAGCGTGCAAGCGCTCGCAAACAGGGAAAAGCGGAAACTTAGACGATGAGTCTTGCTGATACCGCCCGCTCCATGGGCAAAGCAATTAGGACCCTTGGCGTTGTTGCCGCACTGACGTTGGGAACGCAGGCTTTTGCCGCTGCACCCGTTGCGCCGGTTGCCGCTGCGGCGCCTGTGGTTGCCGCACCTGATTCGGCAGCGCCTGCTGCTGATGCAGCCGCCGCAACCGTTGATAAGGGCTACTACGTTCCCATGAAACCGACGCCTGGCAAAGGTCAGCCGGTTGACAAGGGGTGGACCTTCCAGGACCAGTATTCGGACACCGGCGAACAAGCGCTGTGGATGCACGACTATCTGCTGATGCCGGTAATCGTCGTCATCTCGCTGCTGGTACTGGGCCTGCTGTTTGTAGTGATGGCCAAGTTCAACAAGCGCGCCAATCCGGTCGCTTCGAAAACCAGCCACAACACGCTGATCGAAGTGGTCTGGACTCTGGTTCCGGTGTTGATCCTTGTGGTCATTGCGGTTCCATCGATCCGCCTGCTGGCCAACCAGTATGAACCGGCACCCAAGGGCGCAGTCACTGTCAAGGTGACCGGCTATCAGTGGTATTGGGGCTATACCTACCCTGACAACGGCGGCTTCGAAGTCATTTCGAACATGTTGTCGGACGCTGATGCGCTGAAAGCTGGTGAGCCTTCGCAGCTTGCCGTGGACAACCGAATGGTCGTCCCTGCCGGCGAGCCGATCCGCATCCAGACCATCGGTTCGGATGTAATCCACGCATTCGCGGTGCCTTCGCTGTGGTTCAAGCTTGACGCTGTGCCCGGCCGCATCAACGAAAAGGTGCTGATCATCAAGGAGCCGGGTCTTTATTACGGCCAGTGCTCCGAACTGTGCGGTGCCCGTCACGGCTACATGCCAATCGCGGTCGAAGCACTGCCGCGTGACAAGTTCGAGGCTTGGGTGAAGACCCAACCCGGCGGTACGGTTGGTCCTGCGGCGGAAACCGCTGCTGCACCTGCTGCCCCCGCCCCGGCTGCTGACGCTGCTCCTGCAGCGCCTGCGGCCTGACGCTAGGTTAATGGACAAGGTTTGACCGATATGGCCACCATACCCGCAAACGAAGGCTTCGATGCGCACGATCATGCGCACGATCACGATCATGACCACAAGCCGGGCTTTTTCGCCCGCTGGTTCATGTCAACCAACCACAAAGATATCGGTACGCTGTACCTGATCTTTGCAATTTTCGCAGGCGTCATCGGTGGTGCCGTTTCCGGCATCATGCGTGCCGAACTGGCGCAGCCGGGCATCCAGTACCTCGGCTATTTCGCTGATCTTCTGGGCACTGCGAACCCGACTTTTGACCAGCAGCTCCACCTGTGGAACGTGCTGATCACGGCTCACGGCCTGATCATGGTGTTCTTCATGGTCATGCCAGCCATCATCGGCGGCTTTGGCAACTGGTTTGTTCCGATCATGATCGGCGCACCGGACATGGCCTTCCCGCGCATGAACAACGTGTCGTTCTGGCTGACCTTCGTGGGCTTCTGTTCGTTGATGATGTCGGCGTTCATGCCCGGCGGCACCGGTCAGGGCGCTGGCACGGGCTGGACGGTCTATGCACCGCTTTCCACCTCGGGCTCGGTTGGTCCTGCTGTTGATTTCGCCATCTTCTCGCTTCACCTTTCGGGCGCAGGTTCGATCCTTGGTGCGGTGAACTTCATCACCACCATCTTCAACATGCGCGCGCCGGGGATGACCCTGCACAAGATGCCGCTGTTCGTATGGTCGGTGCTGGTCACCGCGTTCCTGTTGCTGCTGGCTCTGCCGGTTCTGGCTGCTGCCATCACCATGCTGCTGACAGACCGCAACTTCGGCACGACCTTCTTTGATCCTGCTGGCGGCGGGGACCCCGTCCTTTACCAGCACTTGTTCTGGTTCTTCGGCCATCCCGAAGTTTATATCATGATCTTGCCGGGCTTCGGCATCATCAGCCAGATCATCTCGACCTTCTCGAAGAAGCCCGTGTTCGGTTACCTCGGGATGGCATACGCCATGGTCGCCATCGGCGTGGTCGGGTTCATCGTGTGGGCACACCACATGTACACCACCGGTCTCGACGTAAACACCAAGATGTACTTCACCGCCGCCACCATGGTGATCGCAGTGCCTACCGGCATCAAGATCTTCTCGTGGATTGCGACGATGTGGGGCGGCAGCCTTGAATTCAAATCGCCAATGGTATGGGCGATGGGCTTCATCTTCCTGTTCACCGTCGGCGGCGTGACCGGCGTTGTGCTTGCCAATGGCGGCATCGACGATAACCTGCACGACACGTACTACGTTGTTGCCCACTTCCACTACGTGCTGTCGCTGGGTGCGGTCACATCGCTCTTCGCCGGGTTCTTCTACTGGTTCCCGAAGATGAGCGGCCGGATGCACTCCGAATTCCTCAGCCATTTGCAGTTCTGGGTATTCTTCATCGGCGTGAACACCCTGTTCTTCCCGATGCACTTCCTGGGTGTTCAGGGTATGCCACGTCGTTACCCGGACTATGCGCAGGCATATTCTTACTGGAACGAAATTGCATCGTACGGCTATGTCATCATGGCTGCGTCGATTGTGATCTTCTTCGTCAACATGGCCTATGCTTTCCTTGCCGGGAAAAAGGCTGTGGGCAATTATTGGGGCGAAGGCGCGACGACGCTGGAGTGGACTTTGTCTTCACCACCGCCGTTCCACCAGTTCGAAACCCTTCCCGTGATCGACGACGCTGCGCACGCGCACTGAGTTCGATCCCACGAATGAAAACAGGCCTCCGGGGAAACCCGGGGGCCTTTTTCGTTGTTGGAAGCAAGCTTGACCGTCTGGATGAAGCGATCAAAACATGCCTTGAAGCGCATAAGCTTCCGATCATTCACCGACTCGTCCCCTTTCGCTTTCCTCTCGCTCAAAGCGCAGGTATAGGCCCGGCCAATCATGCACACAGGCCAAACCCTTCCGCTCCCCGCCGATTGGCGCGATTTCTTTGCGCTGACCAAGCCGCGCGTGATGACTTTGGTGATTTTCACCGGCATTTGCGGGCTGTTTGCTGCGCCGGGCCACATCCACCCGGTCATCGGCTTCACCGCGATCCTTTGTATCGCAGTGGGCGCAGGTGGCGCTGCTGCGCTGAACCAGTGGTGGGAGGCTGATCTTGACGCAGGGATGAAGCGTACCGCCGCGCGCCCGGTACCTTCGGGCCGTATGGTTGCCACATCTGCGCGTGATTTCGGCTTTGTGCTGTCGGGCGGTTCTGTTTTGACAATGGGACTTGGCGTCGGTTGGCTGGCCGCTGCTATCCTCGCGTTTTCAATATTTTATTATGCCTGGATCTACACTGTCTGGCTTAAGCCGCGCACCCCGCAGAACATCGTGATCGGTGGCGGAGCAGGGGCCTTTCCTCCCCTGATCGGGTGGGTTGCCGTCACTGGTGACATCACATTGATGCCGGTGCTGCTGTTCGCCATCATCTTTATGTGGACCCCGCCACACTTCTGGGCACTCGCCCTGTTTGTGCAGATCGATTATGCGAAAGTGGGCATACCGATGATGCCTGTTGTTGCCGGAGAGCGGTCAACCCGCCACCAGATTGCGGCTTATGCCGTGGCGTTGCTGCCGGTTACGCTGGCGCCGTGGTGGATTGGCGGAGCAGGAATTATCTACGGCTTGTCTGCGCTTGCGTTGGGCTTGGTGTTTGTTGCCCTGTCCATCAAGGTTGGCATGCGGGTGTCTGTACCGGGTGACGGCATGCTGCCTGAAAAGCGGCTGTTCGGGTATTCGATACTCTATCTTTTCGTTTTGTTCGGCATGTTGGTCGTAGACCGCGTGGCCACGGTACAAGGCTGGTTGTAATGATTGAACCGCAAAAGTTTGAGCCGATGACGCGCGAGCAGACGGAACTTTATCGCAAGCGCCAACGCGGCCGCAACAAGGTGCTCGGCATCGTCCTGATATCCTTCGCGATCCTGTTCTTCGCCATTTCGATCGTAAAAATCACAGCGCAGACGGGCGGAGCCGGTTGATATGAGCGCGCGCGTTATTGCCGATCCGCGCAAGAACCGGCGTGTCGGACTTCTGGCAGCGGGCGGCGCTGTGGCAATGCTGGGGCTGGGCTATGCCTCTGTGCCCCTTTATCGTCTGTTTTGTCAGGTGACCGGTTACGGCGGCACAACGCAGCGTGCGGATGCGGTGACCGCATCGGGCATCAAGGTTGCCGCTAAAGTTGTGACAGTGCGTTTTGACGCCAATGTCGCCAAGACCTTACCTTGGGAATTCAAGCCAGAACAGATCAAGCAGGACCTAAAGCTGGGTGAGCGGAAGATCGCAACCTATCGCGCGCGCAACCTGACAGGCCGGACGATTACCGGCACGGCGATGTTTAACGTTTCGCCCGAACAGGCTGGCAAGTATTTCAATAAAATCCAGTGCTTTTGCTTCACCGAACAAAAGCTGTTGGCAGGACAAGATGTTCGCATGCCGGTGATCTATTATGTTGATCCCGCGATCCTTGATGATCCGGCAGCCAAAAACATCGAAGAGATCACGCTGAGCTACACCTTTACCGAAACAGCCGAGTCTGCCGCCGCTGCGCTTGAGAAGCCCATTGCACTATCGATGGAAAAGCCTCTGGACCCGGCGCGAGTGCGGCGATAAAGGCCACCAATACCAGCGGTTCGAACCTAGCGTTCGATCCACACTTACATGACCAGACTTGACTGGGGGATTTCGACGATCATGGCCGGCGCTAAGAACCACGATTATCACATTCTGCCGCCCGACATCTGGCCGGTTGTCGGCGCATTTTCGGCGTTGATCATGGCTACGGGCGGCGTCTTCTGGATGCACGACATGGCTGGTGGCACCGCCACATTTTTCCTCGGCCTGCTGGGCGTGATCGTCACGTTCTTTTCGTGGTGGGGCAAAGTCATCAAAGAAGCGCATGCGGGCGATCACACGCCGGTTGTGCAGCTTCACCAGCGTTATGGCATGATCCTGTTCATCGCTTCCGAAGTGATGTTCTTTGTCGGCTGGTTCTGGGCCTTCTTCGATTTCTCGCTGTTCCCTTCGGAACTGGCCGAATCGGTTGCCGGCCAATGGCCGCCAAAGGCAATTGAAGCTGTGATGGATCCGTTCGATCTGCCATTGCTCAACACGCTGATCCTGCTCTGCTCAGGCACCACGCTCACCTGGGCGCACCACGCGCTGATCCATGGTGATCGCGATGGCCTCAAGAAGGGCCTGTGGGCCACGATCATCCTCGGCCTCGTGTTCTCGGCCATCCAGGCTTACGAATATTCGGTTGCACCGTTCGCATTCGGCGTGAACACGTTCGGATCGTCGTTCTACATGGCAACCGGCTTCCACGGCTTCCACGTGGTCGTGGGCACGATCTTCCTGATCGTTTGCCTGATCCGCGCTTACAAGGGCCACTTCACCCCGCGCCAGCACTTCGGTTTCGAAGCAGCGGCCTGGTACTGGCACTTCGTTGACGTGGTGTGGCTGTTCCTGTTCGTCGCCATCTATGTGTGGGGCAGCTGGGGCTATCCGGTCCACTGATGCCAAACGGCGAAAGCCCCAAAGGCAATCGCAACACGAAGGGGCAGCCGGGAATTACCCAGGCTGCCCTTTTCGGTTTGTGTCCCTGCTGCGGCCAGCGCGGCTTGTGGGATGGCCCGGCGAATCTGGTGGACCGATGCAACGCTTGCGGGCAAGAGTTTGGGCGGTTTGAGCCCAAGGGCAGGGGTCTTTACCTCGTTGTCCTGCCGGTCACCGTGTTGTTGATCTTAGCCTCGTTAAAGCTGGACGAAGCGGTGCAGTTGCCCGTGTGGGTGCTGGTCGCACTGTGGGGTATTGTCGTACCTGTCGCGGTGATCGGCGCGCTGCGCATTGCCAAAACGATCGTGCTGATGGCGCGGCTGCAAAAGGGAAAGCTGTTGTGATGCGCCGTGTGCCAGTTTTGCCAACGATCATTGTGCTGATTGCCGTAGGTGTGATGATTCGTTTGGGGCTTTGGCAACTTGATCGGATGCATGAAAAGGACGCGATGTTGGCGCGCTATGCAGCGGCGCAAGCGTCCTCTGCTGCCGTGTCGTTCCCAAAAGAGCCTGACGAGGTTGAAGCTGCGCTCTATCATCGCTCGTCCATTGATTGCGTTTCTGCCGCCAGTCCCACGTCGCGGTCTGGCCGGAATGCCAAGGGCGATGCAGGGATCGCGCAAATCGTCACATGCAAGACCGCAACCGGCAGCAACGTCGAGGTTGTCCTCGGCCTTGCACAGTCACCGGCAATCGTGCCGTGGAGAGGAGGCAAAGTGACCGGATGGATTGCGCCCGGCCCCAAGCTGATTGCCGATCCGCCGCAAGCCGGACTCGCCGCCAGCGCGCGCCCCGATCCGAATGATATCCCCAACAACCATCTCGCCTATGCGGTGCAGTGGCTATTCTTCGCGCTCGTCGCGCTCGCGATCTATGCCATCGCCCTGCGCAAACGGTGGCGAGAGCGGTGATGTCCGCCGCATCATCCAGAATCCTTGCCACAAGCGCCCCCTATCGCTAACCGCCCATTCCCATGAAGTACGTCAGCACACGGGGGAAGGCGCCCTCGCTCGATTTTCAGGGCGTCACGCTCGCAGGCCTTGCCTCGGATGGCGGGCTTTACGTGCCCGAAACGTGGCCGCAGTTCAGCGCCGACGAGATCGCTGCGATGGCCGGGCTGCCTTACGCGCAACTGGCGCAGAAGATCATGCTGCCCTTCGTTGGCGATTGCCTGACGCCCGAACGCCTGCTGGAATTGTGTGAAAAGGCCTATGGCCGCTTCGCCCATGCCGCTGTTGTCCCGCTCAAGCAGCTCGATGAAACGCAATGGGTGCTCGAACTGTTCCACGGCCCCACCTTGGCGTTCAAGGACGTGGCCCTGCAATTGCTCGGCCTGCTGTTCGAGGAATTTCTGGCGCGGGGTGACGATCATCTGACCATCGTTGGCGCAACGTCCGGCGATACCGGCTCTGCCGCGATTGATGCAGTGGCGGGCCGTGCCAAAGTCGATATCTTCATGCTTCACCCGCATGGCCGCGTGTCCGATGTGCAGCGCCGCCAGATGACCACGGTAATCGCGCCCAACGTCTATAACATCGCCATTGATGGCAGCTTTGACGATGCGCAAGCCACGGTGAAGCGCATGTTCAATGATGCCGCCATCACTGGCCGGTTCGGCATTGCGGCGGTCAATTCGATCAACTGGGCGCGGTTGATGGCGCAAGTGGTCTATTACTTCTACGCCGCGCTGCAATTGGGTGCGCCCCAGCGCAAGGTCGCGTTTTCGGTCCCCACCGGCAATTTCGGCGATGTGTTTGCAGGCTATGCCGCAGCCAAGATGGGCTTGCCCATCGAACGGCTGATCGTGGCGACAAACGTCAACGACATCCTGCACCGCGCGCTCTCGACCGGCGATTACTCGGCCAGCACGGTTACCGCTACCGCTGCACCATCGATGGACATTCAGGTGTCATCCAACTTTGAACGCCTGCTGTTTGATGGCTGCGGGCGCGATGGTGCAGCCCTGGCCGAACAGATGCGCACGTTCGAGGCGACCAAGGCAATCCAGCTTACCAACGCGCAGCGCGAATCATCGGCCGCGCTGTTCAGTTCTGCCCGCGCCGATGCAGGCGATATGGCCAACGCCATGCGCTGGGCTTACGAGGCGTGCGGCGAAGTGCTGGATCCGCACACCGCCATCGCGCTTCACGCAGCGCGCGTGGCACAGGGCATTCCAGCAGGCGTCCCCATCGTTACACTGGCAACGGCGCATCCTGCCAAGTTCGTCGATGCGGTTGAGCGCGCGACCGGCCTGCGCCCCGGCTTACCCGCCCGCGTGGGTGACCTGTTTGACCGCGAGGAACGCTGCGATCATCTGACCGGCGGCTACGATGAAATCGCCGCTTACGTTACGTCACGTGCCACGGCCCGGAACGGCTGAGCCCGATGGCGACGCTTGATGTCCAGCCAAAGCTGATGATCGGTGCGGGCTGGGACGATTTCGCCCTGCTCGATTCGGGCAATGGCCGGAAGCTGGAGCGTTATGGCAAATATCGCTTCATCCGGCCCGAAGCACAGGCCCTGTGGAGCCCGAACATTCCCGAATGGCCTGCCGATGCCGAATTTGTGCCGGGTTCGGACGAAGACGGCGGCGGCCGCTGGCAATACAACGGCCCTGTCCCGCGCGATGGCTGGGAACTGGGGCGCGGCGATGTGCGCTTCCAGGCATCGTGCACGCCGTTCCGGCACCTCGGCTTCTTCCCCGATATGGCCCCGGTGTGGGACTGGATGGGCGAGCAACTTGGCGACAAGACCGACGCTTCGACCCTCAACCTGTTCGGTTACACCGGTGTCGGCACACTCTCGCTCAGCCAGTATGGCCCCGTAACCCACGTTGACGCTTCCAAGAAGTCCGTAGCCCAGGCTCGCGTCAATGCCGAGCTTTCCGGCATGGCTGACCGGCCTGTGCGCTGGATCGTGGATGATGCGGCCAAGTTTGCCGCGCGCGAAGTGCGCCGGACGAAGCGTTATGACGGCATTATCCTCGATCCGCCCAAGTTCGGGCGCGGCCCTGATGGCGAAGTGTGGCGGCTCGAAGAAAACCTGCCGAACCTCATCGCCGATTGCGCACAATTGCTCGATGCCGATAGCCGCTTCCTGTTCCTCACGGTCTATGCCGTGCGCATGTCCTCGCTCGCCATCGCCGGACTGCTCGCCGAGGCGCTCAAGCACTTGCCCGGCACCATCGAACACGGCGACTTGTCGATTCGCGAAGAAGGCCCGCATGGACGTTTGCTGCCGACTGCGATCTTCGCGCGCTGGAGGATTTAACGCGCGGATTGATTTCAGTAGCCGGTTCTGCTACTCAAAATGAACCAAACGACATTGGCTCTTGCCATTGGATCAAACCCCTACCGTTGCAGCGGTGGGGGTTTCTTCGTTTGGGGGATGCGTTGCAGCGCACCCCCCGCCCGTTAGCCTCTCTTGCGGCCAGCCACTTCAACCACCTTTAAAACAAGGGTGGCAAAAGCGAACAAGACCCCAAGGAAAAGGCACAAGTCACCAAACGACATTGGCAGTTCTCCATTGGATCGCGGCAAAAGCACCGCATCGCTCTTGAAGCAGAAAATCGAAACGCTGGCTATTTCGCTTCGCGACAACGCAAAAGCCGTGTGGACAAGGCGAGCGCGCAGTGTCAGACGCGCGAACCATGTCAGACACCCTGATCCTCGAAGTCGCCAATCTTGAAACCGATGTCCTGACCGGGATCTATTCGGAGGAGACGGGCCGTCCGCAGCCTTTGCGCATTTCTATGCGTGTCGGCCTCAAAGTGCAGGACCGCTACACGCCCGATTGCCCGCTTACCGCCAGCAAGAATTACATGGACCTCAAATTCGCGGCGAGCGAAGGCTTGCCCGAGGGGGTGCATTTCAAGCTGATCGAAGCCGTGGCAGACCACATTTGCGAAACGCTGTTCTTGCAGGATGATCGGATTATGTGGGTCGAGGTGAAGATCGTGAAGCTGGCGATCAGCGAAAACGGTGAAGAAATCGGGATCACCCTCACGCGTCAGCGTCGCGCCTGATGGCTGACATGCGCCCGCTGGCACTTGTTACTGGCGGTTGGAAGCGGATAGGCGGTGCCATTGCGCGCAAGTTGGCAACCGAAGGCTGGGACTTGGCGCTTCATGCCCACCGCGCGACCACATTCGATGCCGAATTCAAGGCGCAACTGGAATGGCTGGGCGCAGCGGTTTATCCCGTTGCGGGCGATCTTGATGATCCGGCGTTCGCCCCGCGCCTGATGGACGAAGTGGCAACCCTTGCGGGCCGTTCGCCCGATTTGCTTGTCAACTCCGCTTCACTATTTCACGATGACCGCGCCGATACGATCACCAGCGCCGAACTGGAGCAGCACTTCCGCGTCAATCTGTTCGCCCCGCTTTTGCTGACGCGCGCCTTTGCTGAAGCCCTGGGCGATCGCAACGGCAGCGTGGTCAATATCCTTGATCAGCGGGTGATGAACCCGGTGCCCGACCAGATAAGTTATACCCTTTCAAAACAGGCGCTACATGCCTCGGTGCGCACATTGGCCCGCGCAATGGCCCCGCGCGTGCGAATCAATGGTGTGGCCCCCGGCCTGATCTTGCCCACGTCCGACTACGATGCCGCACAGTGGCAGCGGTTGGAAGACATCATGCCGCTCAAGCGCCTGCCCGGAGCAGACGAAATCGCCGATGCCGTCTACTATCTGGCACAGGCGCGTTCGGTCACCGGACAGACTATTTTCGTCGATGCGGGCGCAAACCTTGAATCTTACCCGCGAGACTTCGTATACATGGAGAAGTGAGTATCACCTCTCCCACCGCCAGGGCGCCCCTGATTGACCGTTTTGCGCGGCGAATCACGTATCTGCGCTTGTCGGTGACGGACCGTTGCGATCTGCGCTGCGCCTATTGCATGCCTGAGCGCATGGAGTTTCTGCCTCGCGCCGAAGTGCTCACGCTGGAAGAAATGCACCGGCTGGCACTCGCCTTCATCGAACGCGGCGTGCGCAAGATCCGGCTGACCGGCGGTGAGCCACTGGTCCGGCGTGACATGATCCAGCTGGTGCAGGCGCTGGGCCGCAAGCTGGGGGATGGCCTTGACGAGCTGACCCTTACCACCAATGGCACCCGCCTTGCCGAATTTGCCGATGATCTGGCGGCGGCGGGTGTCAAACGCATCAACGTATCGCTCGATACGCTGGACCGCGCCGCTTTTGCCAGCCTCGCACGCCGTGACATGCTGCCGCAAGTGCTGGAAGGCATCGCCGCAGCCAAGGCGGCGGGTCTCAAGGTCAAGATCAACGCCGTCGCGCTCAAGGACATCAACGAGGCCACGCTGCCCGACCTCATCACATGGGCGCATGGTGAAGGCCATGACGTAACGTTGATAGAAGTCATGCCCTTGGGCGAAGTCGAGGGCGACCGCTTCGACCATTACCTGCCCTTGGATGCGGTTCGCCGCGATCTGGAAAAGCGCTGGACGCTGACGCCAAGCGATGCCCGCTCTGGCGGGCCCGCGCGCTATGTCGATATTGCGCAAACCGGCGGGCGGCTTGGCTTTATCACGCCGCTGACGGGCAATTTCTGCGAAGGGTGCAACCGCGTACGCGTGACCGCCACGGGCCAGCTTTACATGTGCCTTGGCGGCGAAGGCCGGGTTGATCTGCGCGCTGCGCTGCGGTCTGAAAACCCTGATGAGCAATTGGCCCGTGCGTTTGCCCGCGCGATGGGCGAAAAGCAGGAGCGCCATTCCTTTGTGATTGACCGTCCCGGCGGCGCACCCGCTGTTTCGCGCCACATGTCCACCACCGGCGGCTAAGCCATGGCCAGACTGATATTCCTGGGGCGGCTTGAGGACATCGCGGGCACCGGCGAAATGTCCGTTGCATCCGGCCCTGTCGAACATATCCTTGCCGCACTTGATCCTGCACTCGCCGTGCAATTGCTGGGCGAAAAAGTGCGGATGGCGCTCAATGGGCGTTTGCTCACCGATATGGGCGGGATTGTGCTGGGCGAGGATGATGAACTGGCGTTTCTGCCGCCGGTAAGCGGTGGCTGATATGGCCGATGTGCGCTTGGCCGAATCGGCGCTGGACCCTGTGGCTGAAATTGCCGCGTTCAATGCCAAGCATCCAACATCCGGCGGGATCGTCACCTTCCTTGGGCAAGTGCGCGAAGGCGGCGGTGTAGAGGCGCTGGAGCTTAAGCACTATGGTCCGATGACACTTCCCGGCATGGTGGAACTTGCGCGCATCACGCAGGCGCGCTGGCCGCTTGAGGGGCTGTTGATCGTGCACCGCAGCGGGGTAATGTTGCCCGGCGATCCGATAGTGCTGGTTGCCGCCGCCGCGCGCCATCGCCGCGATGCTTTTGAGGCGGCCGATTTCGCGATGGACCACCTTAAAAGCGAAAGCTGGTTCTGGAAGCGGGAAAAAACTGCCGATGGATGGCGCTGGATCGAACCGCGTGAACAGGATCACGACGATCTGGAGCGCTGGCGGTAGGCCCGATAGTAAACCTAGCTTAGCCCGCCAAACGGCCAAGTAGCGAATCGATCACACTCGTCTCGCTCGCTGCCAAAGCCTCGACTTCCGCCCGCGTCTCACGCACGGCCTTGAAGTCCGCCTCAGCGCCGTCAGCCACGAGATTGCTCGCCTGCACTTCCAGCCGGTCCAGATCGGCCAGCGGAAGGCCGAGGCGAGAGCGTGCCGATTCGAGGCCTGCCACTGCCACTGATGCCACCGACCATGCCTCAGCGCCCTTCGCAGCGCCCGCAGCGGCACTTACCGCGCGGGTCGCGGCAGCTTGGCGCGTGAGAAACATCTCATGTGCCTCGCGCGCAGCAGAGCGCAGGCTGGCAAGCCGCTCTGTCAGGCCTTCGGAAACGCCCGGTTGGGGGATTGGTGCGGCTTGTGCTGCCCGCGCCGAGGCATAGATATCCTCAGCCGGTCGCCGTGCAAGCGAAGGAAAATCGGACCTTGGCGCACAGCCGCCTGAAAGTACGGTGAGACTCGCGATTGCGAGAAGAGCGAGGTGGGGATTGCACTTTGCCATGGCCGCGCCATAGCATGGCTGGTAAGTCTCGCCAGCGTAACCTTCAGCGATTACCCAGCAGATCTGCATTTTCAGGGCGATCCACGCATCAGTCGGCATTGACACAAGGCGGGGGTTGGATTATCCGCCCCCTTCTTTCCGGGGCCCCACATTCGTGCGGGGAAACGGTATGTTGCCCGCTGTCAGCGATTCGCAGGCGTAGGGTGCCTCAAGTGGATCGCCATGGGCAACCTTGGCATTTGGAACGGATAGTAGAAACCATGTTCGCAATCGTGCGCACGGGCGGCAAGCAGTATCGGGTTGCCGCCGGAGACAAGATCGCGGTCGAAAAGCTGGCTGGTGAAGCCGGTGATACGATCACGTTGGGTGATATTCTTCTTGCCGGTGAAGGCGATACCCTCGCTGACGCTGCTGCGATCACGGTTTCGGCCGAGATCATTGCACAGGCGAAGTCGGAAAAGGTGATCGTTTTCAAGAAGCGTCGCCGTCACAACTATCGTCGCAAGAACGGCCACCGCCAGCAGATGACCCTGCTGCGCATCCTGTCCGTCGCCTAAGCGAACAGTTCGGAGTTATTCGAGATGGCACATAAGAAAGCAGGCGGCTCTTCGCGCAACGGTCGCGACTCAGCAGGCCGCCGCCTTGGCGTTAAGAAGTTCGGCGGTCAGGAAGTGATCGGCGGCAACATCATCATCCGTCAGCGCGGCACCCGCGTATATCCAGGCGTCAACGTCGGTATGGGCAAGGATCACACCCTGTTCGCACTGACCGAAGGTCGCGTGCGTTTCCACGGTGGCAAGCTTGACCGCAAATATGTTTCGGTCGACGTGATGGCGCAAGCAGCAGAATAACCGGATGGTCGTTCAAAGGGCCGTCCCGATGGGGTGGCCCCGCCAATCGTTGCTGATTGGCCGATAGAGGGAGAGGGCCCAGCCCGTCTCCCTCTTTTCATGTCTCCCTCAGACTCACATGCCACAGCGCCCTGACGCGATTAAAAATCGTTTGGGCGCAAGGCGCAACATGGCTGTCACTTCAATCGCTTAACGGCGCTGAGAGGTGAGGGGCCGAGGTTAGGAGACTGAGATGTTCATTCGCAGCGAACGGCTGTTCCTGCGGCCCAGCTGGCCGGAAGACTGGGCCGAGCTTCACGCATTGCTCGACGACGAAGCTATTGTCCGCAACCTTGCGTGCGCGCCGTGGCCTTATGGTCCGGACGAAGCCCGCAGTTTTGCCGCCAGCGCTCAGGGCATGCGTCATCCACAGTTTTTTGTTACGCTCCCCGGTGCAACTGGTACGCGGCTGATCGGCTGCGCCGGTCTGGCTGAAGAGGATGGCGAAACCGTGATCGGCTATTGGATCGCGCGCCAGCATTGGAACAACGGTTATGCCACTGAAGCGGTCCGCGCGCTGCTCTCTCTGGCGCCAACGCTTGGCCATCGGCGTATTGTCGGTCGCCATTTCATAGATAATGCAGCATCAGCCCGGGTTTTGTCGAAGATCGGCTTTCGCCCGACCGGAGAGATTCGCTTGAGGCGCAGCGCTGCCCGGCCCCAAGCCGAACCGACTGTGATGCATGCGATTGATTTATGTCCGGCAACGCAAAGCGACGGGCCGGAAGATGGCGGGTTCAATCCGATGCGAACCTTGCGCGCGGCGTAAAAGAGCAACAACTCACCCTGCGCGCAAGCGGGGTGGGCGCTGCAGCGCTCCGAAAACAGCGTTGCAGGTTTCACGCAGAGACGCGGAGAAGAAGTTGAGGCGCAGAGATGTCAGGCCGGGCCGCAAGGCCACCTGAAAATCCAGCCTCGCACCAACCGCGACGTTCTGGTCCGGAAAGCGGCTTCGCCATCAAACCTGCCCCCTTTGCGGCTCCACTTCTTCTCTGCGTCTCTGCGTAAGACCCTCAAGTCCCGCGGGCGAAATCAGTCGCAGCAAGGAAGGCACAAAGTACCGACCGCCGATACGACCTCTCGCAACTATCGCCCCATCACCGCGTCGGGAAATTCGCTGTCCATCTTGGCGATCAGCGCCCGGTCATCATGCTGCCACGGATGGAAGCCGGGCATGAAATAGCTGAGCCATGCGGGGAATACGCGGCGTACAACGCCCGGCTTCCAGAGCAAATAGGCTGCCAGACGCCACTTCCACTTTGCCCCGGTCAGACCGTCCTGCGCCAGCAGATCCAGCGTATCTTCAACGCGATGGGTGAAGAAGTTCTTGGTCACGATCACCATCATCAGCGATTTGACCTTCCAGCGCTTGAACCGGCTCCAGCCCCGGGTTGCATGCAGCCAGGTGTCATATGCCACACCCTTGTGCTCGATTTCCTCCATCGCATGCCAGCGCCACATATTGGCGGCTTCCTGTTCGGCTCCGGCGAAGTGAGCGGGGTTGGCGAGGAATTCGTGCGCCATCATCGCGGTATAATGTTCCAGCGCCATCGTGGCGGCCAGATTGACGATGACCGGACGATCCTTGGTCAGGGCCAGCATTTCTTCGACGCGCTTGTCGATCTTGGCGATGTCATAGCCCGCCGCTTCGGCCATGCGGTTGAATGCGACATGTTCGCGCGTGTGATTGATTTCCTGTTTGATGAAGGCGCGAATCTCGGCCTCCAACTTGGGCGGCGCTCCATCGCGGTGGGCCTTGACCGATTCGATGAAGAACGCCTCGCCCCGGGGGAACGTTGCAGACAGCGCGTTGTGCCATGCTGTTGCCACGGGATCGTTGTTCAGCCACCAACGTCCGGGGGGCGCGTTGCGGCCAAACCGGCGGTCACGGATCGTGATCGTCAGGTCATGAGGCGTGGGCACCGTCTTGCCGGAAGCTGCGGTGCGCTCTAGGGCGATAGCGGGGGTCATGGCTGTCATGAGCGATAATTTAGGCGTGCTTACACCAATGTCAATAAGGAAGCGTCTTCCGCCCGAAGAAAGCCGTATGGCTGCGCTTGAAGCCGCGCGCGGACTGTTGGTGGAAACCGGGCCGCAAGCGGTGACGCTTAAAGCCGTGGCCGGACGAATCGGGCGTACGCACGCGAACCTGCTACACCACTTCGGATCAGCGTCCGGTCTACAAAAGGCTCTGGCAAAACACTTAGCAGAAACCATCTGCGCCACGATTCGCGAAGCCGTGATTGCCAGCCGTTCTGGCATTGGCAGCCCGCGCGACGTCGTTGACCTGACGTTTGACGCCTTCGGGAAAGAGGGTGCTGGCGCACTTACCTCGTGGATGCTGCTTTCGGGCAATGAAGACGCGCTCGACCCCATCGTTGATACGATTCATGATCTGGTGGTCGATCTGGACGAATATGGATCGGATACCCAGCGCAGCAACACTTTGGCGCTTGTCCTCATGGCACTGGGTGATGCGTTGATGGGTGGCCCATTGGCAGGCGCACTTAACCTGCCGCGCGAGGCCGGGCGCGATCGCGCCGAAAAAATGCTGGTTGAAGGTATGCAGGCCGCCCCGATCATTCCTGAGGGGTAAGGTCCATCCATGCAGGCGCAAGATCGGCGGGTATAGCGTCAACTCGCCGGTGATCCACCGCCAATCCCAATGCTGGATAGGCAACGCGCCGTCGCGATTCGTCTGAACGCTCCAGTGGCACCACCAGCAAGCGCCGGTTGACCTTCTGCCGCCAGTTCATCCGGGCGGTGTTTTCCTGGCCGACATAGCAGCCCTTGGTGAAGCTGACCCCGTTCAGATCGACCGCGTTGCATTCCAGCCACAACACGTCGCCCAGTTCGGCCTGCCCTTCGGTAACGCCAAGAGACAAGCGGTGCGCGGTCCAGGCGTCATCGGCTGGCGTGTCCGAATTACTCACCGGAGCGATCCAGCGCTGCCCCAGCGCGGCAAGCCGTGGGTCGCGCGCGCCGGCATCGCCCATGTGATTCGCCCAATGCACTGCCAGATCATCTGCCCGCGCGATGCCGATTTTCCGGCGCAGGCGGTACAGTGTCAGCCGCTTGGCCAAGGCATCTGCAGCGCTCGCCTCACAATCCAGCAGCAAGCCATCCCCGTCCGGCCACACCAGAAAATCGAACAGCACTTTGCCTTGGGGTGAAAGCAGCCCGGCCCAGACGGGCAAAACGCCCTTCACGTCATTGGTCACCAGCCCTTGCAAGAACGCGGCCACGTCCTCTGCGGGATATTCGGGGGAAAGGCGGATCAGCGCGCGCTCGAAAAGACGGGTCATGGCTGGAACATAGGAAGCCGCACCGCTAAGGGGAAGGGATGACTGAAACGCTGACGATCCGCCGCCCCGATGATTGGCACGTACACTTGCGCGACAATGGCCTGCTTAAAGGCGTTGTCCCGTACACGGCGCGCCAGTTTGCCCGCGCCATCGTCATGCCCAATCTGTCGCCGCCGATGACGGACGTTGCCGGTGTCGCCGCTTATCGGGATCGGATTCTTGCCGCACGGCCTGAAGGCAGCGATTTTACGCCGCTGATGACGCTGTACCTGACCGATGGCACTGATCCTGCCGAAGTGGAACGCGGCTTTGCATCGGGCACGTTCGTTGCCGCCAAGCTTTACCCCGCCCACGCCACCACCGGTTCGGCCCATGGGGTGACGGACATCCGCAACATCTATCCGGTGCTGGAAAAGATGCAGGCCATTGGCATGCCGCTGCTGATTCACGGTGAAGTAACCGACAATCACGTCGATATATTTGACCGCGAAGCCGTGTTCATCGAACGGACGTTGTTGCGTCTTGTGGCCGATATGCCCGCGCTCAAAATCGTGTTTGAACATATCACCACGCAAGAAGCGGCGGATTTCGTCGAAGGTTCAGGCGAGACAATTGCCGCGACGATCACCCCGCAGCACTTGCACATCAACCGCAACGCCATGCTGGTTGGCGGGATCCGTCCCCACGCATTCTGCCTGCCCGTGGCCAAGCGTGAAAAGCACCGTCTGGCCCTGCGCAAACTTGCTACTTCAGGATCATCCCGCGTCTTTCTCGGCACGGATACCGCGCCCCATGCCAAGCATTTGAAAGAAGCGTCGTGCGGCTGCGCGGGGATATTCAACGCGCCCTATGCGCTTGAAAGCTATGTCACTGTCTTTGACGATGAAGGCGCGCTCGACAAATTCGAAGCTTTTGCCTCGCTCAATGGCCCGGCGTTTTATGGCTTGCCGGTGAATGACGCGACGATCACCCTTGAGAAAGCGCCGATCACCGTGCCAGATACCGTGGACGCCAACGGCACCATCATCGTGCCGTTCCATGCGGGCGAAACGCTACGCTGGCGCTTGGCCTGAACGGCGCAGCATGTCCCAACTGTAAAGCGCGATTGCTGCCCAGATCAGCGCAAAACACGCCAGCCGTGTGTTATCCAGCGTTTCGCCAAACACGGTCAGGCCCAGAACGAAGCTGATCGTGGGCGCAAGAAACTGAACAAAGCCAAGCGTCGACAATGGCATAGCGCGTGCTGCGACAGCAAACAGCAGCAGCGGGACTGCTGTGGCTATCCCGGATGCCAGTAACAGCAACGTGTCCGAATCATCTTTGCCAAGGCTTGAACCTTGCGGCGATTCTGACGCCAGAAAGACGATCATGATCGCGGGCAAAAGGAGCAGTGCAGTCTCAACGGTCAAACCGGGGACGGAACTGACCGGGGCTTGCTTGCGCACAAATCCGTAAAACGCAAAAGTGAATGCAAGCGACAGGGCGATTGCCAAAGTGTCGAGGGCGCCAGCCAGCAACAGCGCAATACCAAGCCCGGCCAGTGCTACGGCGGCCCATTGCACCCGGCTCAACCGCTCGCCCAGAAGCATCGTGCCCAACAGCACATTGATGAGCGGATTGATGTAATAGCCAAGGCTTGTCGCCAGCACGTGGCCGCTGTTGATTGCCATCACATAGATCAGCCAATTCGCACCGATCAGCCCCGCGCTTAATGCCAACTGCCCAAGCACGCGGGGATTTTTCAAGGCGGCAAAGACTTCGGCGGCCTGCTTTCGCACGGCAATGATCACAAGGCAGACGGGCACTGTGAACACCACGCGCCAGCCGACCAGTTCGAAGGGTGGTACGGCATGCAATGCCCGAAAATACAGCGGGAGCAGGCCCCAACAGACATAGGCTGCGATCGCGGCTGTCAATCCGCGTCGCAATGCGGGCGTATGGTTCATAATTCTGCCTTGGCAGCATCGCAGAGACACGCCAAGCCCCTTTGCAAACACGATTTGTCGCTACTAGCGCTCGCTTTATCGCAATTTCCAATTCTGACGCTTCGGTTGCGGATCGTTCAGGTTGCGACGCGTAAACATGAACCAACGAAAGCTTCAGGACGATCTCGGACAGCCCGGTGCGTCCTCAATAAGAGGAGAAGGCCCATGTTCAATCTCAAGAATGCAGCCCTCGCATTGATCGCAGTCTCGACTGTTGCAACCGCTGTTCCTGCTGTTGCCGCCACGGCTTCGCACGGCCCATCGGCAGTCGTTGCCACCCAATGGCAGGGCTGGGATGATGATCGCTACGAAGGTCGCCGGGATTGGCGTGATGGCCGCCGCGATAACCGTCGCGATTGGCGCAATGATCGCCGTGACTGGCGCGGTGATCGTGCATCGTGGCGGGGCAATGATGGCCGCGACTACTGCCGCCGCTCGGATGGCACCACGGGCTTGCTGGTCGGTGGCGCAGCGGGGGCCTTGCTGGGCCGCGAAGTAGCAGGCCGTCGCGGTGATCGCACGCTTGGCGCCGTTCTGGGCGCTGCCGGTGGCGCGCTGCTCGGTCGTGAAGTTGACCGTGGCGGATCACGCTGCCGCTAAACCGGATCAGCCACCCTTCGGGTCGTATCGCAGGGTCGGTCAAGGAGCGCTTTCTCTAAGGGAAAGCGCTCCTTTTTATTAACCATACTTGCGGTAATACTGTCGCATGATTTTGCCGCGCTTGATCTTGCTGATGCTTATGCTGTCATTGGCGGCGTGTGGCGCGGCACCTGCCCAGCAAGATGGCGAGGCGCTTGACCCTGTGATGGCCGAGGCTTTGGAAGGGCAATTGCTGGTTGATCCTGACCTTACCCAGCAAAACATGCGCAATATGGCAGTGATTCCCGGCGGTCCGGTTGATCCGGCTCTGCCGTTCCCCAATCCCGCGGAAAAGTAGGGCGTAGAGTCAGGGCTTGCTAATCACTGCGCAGCCCAACGCCGATGCTGGCGCGCGGTTGGTCCATCTCGGTTGATGCCACCGGATAGGCGCAGTAATCAGCCGCGTAAAAGGCGCTTGGCCGGTGATTGCCGGACAAGCCCACGCCGCCAAACGGCGCGCCTGAACTTGCGCCATTGGTGGGGCGGTTCCAGTTAATCACGCCTGCACGGATGTTTGCCCAAAAGCGGTTGTAATCCTGCGGTGTGCCGCCAATCAACGATGCGGACAGGCCAAAGCGGGTGCTGTTCGCCTCGGCAATCGCTTCGTCAAAATCGTTCACTTTGACCACTTGGAGCAGTGGGCCAAACAGTTCCACGTCGGGCCGATCTGCTACGCCCGTCACATCGATGATGGCAGGCGACAGGAACGGCAAATCATCACGCAAGCGCACCATATGCTTGATCGGGCGGCCGCCTGACGACAGCAGATAGACGAAGCTTTCGGTCAGGCCATCGGCGGTGCGGTTGTCAATTACCGGCCCCATGTATGGCGGCGGATCGTCAAACGGTGCGCCAACAATGATGCGATCGGCCAGGCGTTTTACCCCGTCGATCACTTCATCATAGATCGATTCCTTGACGATCAACCGGCGCGCGGCGGTGCAGCGCTGGCCCGCGCTGGTGAAGGACGATTGCGCAATCAGCGACACCGCGTCCTGCATTTTGGGTGTGTCCCACATCACAATGGGATTGTTGCCGCCCATTTCCAGCGCAACCATTTTGCCGGGATTGCCTGCCAGTTTGCGATTGATCGCGATTCCGGCATGAGCAGATCCGGTGAACAAAACGCCGTCCACTCCTTCATGCGTAACCAGTTCCTGTCCTGTATCAGGACCGCCGATCAGCATTTGCACCACCGCCGCTGAAATCCCGGCGCGATTGAAGCACAAGGCCAGTAGTTCACCCGTTGCCGGCGTCTTTTCCGAAGGTTTGAACACCACCACGTTGCCGGCAATCAGGGCCGGCACGATATGGCCATTGGGCAGATGCGCGGGGAAATTGTACGGCCCCAGCACAGCCATTACGCCATGTGGTTTGTGACGCAGGGCCGATGTGCCCTGCAATGCGGAATCCAGTTTGCGTTGCGATGTGCGTTCCGCATAAGCGCGGATGGAAATCTCGACCTTGTTGATGACGCTTTCAACTTCGGTGCGCGCCTCCCACATCGGTTTGCCGGTTTCGCGCGCGATCATCTCGGCCAACTTGTCCGATTCTTTGCGCACTTCGTTGGCGAACCGCCGCACAAGTTCGATTCGCGTGGCAAGCGGTTGGGCCGCCCATGCAGGCCAGGCTCGCCGCGCGCGCGCTACCACATCGTCGACATCGCCGACCTTGCCGCGCCACATTTCCTCGCCGGTGGCGGGTTCGTAAGATATGATTTCGGCAACTGCCACAGATCAGCCTGTCTTTTTGCTTGGTTCGTCGGGCTTGTAACACAAATCCTTAACGCGGCTTTTAAACACTTTGCATTGCAATTAGGCAATATTGCTTTGTCAGACAGGCGCGTGGCCCTGTGGATGGGGCCTATCGCCCATCGCTTCGCCCATCCGCCGGATTGCTGCTACCTTGGTATGAAGGGCTGACCAATCATCGGCTTCGGCAATCGGCTGCCAAATCGCTTCGACCTCGTCAATCAGCATCGTTTGTGGCGCATCATCAGCCCAATAGGCATGGCTGGCATCGGTCGCGGTATACGGCGCGAGTGCTGCCTTCAGCGCTGCGCCTTCGGCCGTATCTGCAAACACCCCGCGCCCACCGCGATGGGCAAAGAAGAACGCGTCTGGCCCCGCGCCTTCAGCGGCCATCGCGGCCTCGCATGCGCCGATCAGCGCGGTGTCCTCTTCCAACCCGCGCGGCACAACCCCCAACCGCCAGCACCACCGCCGCGCCATGGCTTGCTGGTACAGTTCAGGATAGCGGTTCAGCGCCTCGATCAATGGCGCTGCTTCCACCAAAGACCGCAGCGCCACCGCCAATTGCCCGCAATTCCAATGAACCGCTTCAGGCTGGCGGCCATAAGCATAAAGCCCCTGATGATCGAAATAGGCCGCCGTAAAGCCCGGCTCCCACTTTGGCAGCCAGCGCCACGGCCCATAATCAAAACTTTCGCCGGTCACGTTCATGTTGTCCGAATTCAGCACGCCATGGACGAACCCTGCGACCATGTAGCTCGCCGCCATATCGGCCATGCGTTCAATAACCTGGTTGAAAAACCGCACAGCCGGATGTGGCGCGTCAGGAATGGCAGCGCCGGGGAAATTGGTAAGGCAATAGGCGACCAGTTGCGCCATCTCGTCCTCAAGCTGCAACGCGCTTAGCCGTTGAAACGTGCCGATTCGGATGTGCCCATGGCTCAGCCGCACCATCACCGCAGACCGTGTCGGCGAAGGTTCATCCCCGCGATACAGCGCTTCGCCGGTTTCGATCACGCTGAACGTGCGGCTGGTGTTAACCCCTTGTGCCGCAAGCATTTCGGTCGCCAAAATCTCGCGCATGGCGCCTTTCAGCGTCAGCCGCCCGTCACCCTGCCTGCTCCACGGTGTTTGCCCTGAACCTTTGGTGCCAAGGTCCATCAAGCGTCCGTCGCCATCCAGCATTTGCGCAAAGGTAAAGCCGCGCCCATCGCCAAGGTCCGGATTGTAAACGCGGAACTGGTGCCCGTGGTAACGCAGCGCCAGCGGCTCTGGCATATTATCGGGCAGGGGATCAAACCGGCCAAAGTGGCGCAGCCACTCCTCGTCGCTCAAATGATGCAGGCCAACGTCCGCCGCGGCACGGTCATTTCGCCAGCGCAGGCGGGTTTCGGGAAAGTCCGCTGCGCGCACCGGATCGCCTATCCAGTCTGCCAGCGCCATGATCCGGGGCGATGCGCGATAGATCGCGTCTTGCGGGAGCGGCTGCATCCCTGCAATAGTGGGCATAGCAAGGCCCGTCTGCAAGCGGGTTCGTTCAATCTTGGGCCAAACAGAGGCGGTTTCACTACGATCATGGCGGAATACGAAGATCGTTATTGGACCAGCGGCGACGGGCTGCGCCTGCATTTCCGGCTATATGACGGTGATTCCAGCCGTCCGCCGGTCATCTGCTTGCCCGGTCTCACGCGCAATGCCCGTGATTTTGAAGACCTCGCCGCGCGTCTTGCGGGAAGATGGCGCGTGCTGTGCCCTGAAATGCGCGGGCGCGGCGATAGCGATTATGCCAAAGATCCGATGACCTATCAGCCCCTGCAATACTTGCAGGATGTCGAAGCGCTGCTGGCGCAAGAGGGCATTGACCGGTTCGTAGCCGTGGGCACCTCGCTTGGCGGATTGTTGACGATGCTGCTGGCGATCAGCAACCCTGACCGGATCGCGGCGGCGGTTCTGAATGACATCGGCCCCGAACTTTCGGCAAGCGGCCTTGAACGGATTCGCGGCTACGTTGGCCAAGGGCGCAATTTTGAAACGTGGATGCATGCCGCGCGCGCGCTTCAGGAAAGCAGCGGCGATGTCTATCCCGATTGGGAAATCACCGATTGGCTGCGCTATGCCAAGCGTATCATGGCGCTTGGTACCGGCGGGCGCATTGCGTTCGATTATGACATGAAGATTGCCGAGCCATTCGAAGAACCGCAAGGCGCGGCCCCGCAAGTGGATATGTGGCCGATGTATGATGCGCTGGCCACGCGGCCCCTGCTGCTTTTGCGCGGCGAAACCTCGGACATTCTCGAAGCGCATGTTGCCGCCAAGATGGCCACGCGCCCCGGTGTTGAATTGCTCACGCTCCCCCGCATTGGCCACGCCCCCACGCTGGATGAGGCTGAATCGGTTGCCGCAATCGAACGATTGCTTGAACGCGTGGCATGAAGTCGGTTGCAAAGGGTGCGCCGATCAAGGTGCTCCACCTTCATTCCACGTTTGATGCAGGCGGCAAGGAACGCCGCGCTGTCGCATTGATGAACCGCTTTCATCGCGGGGTGGAACATCACATCGTCTCGGCCCAGCCCGGCGCGATGGGGGCAAAGGGCCTGATTGATAAGCGCGTTGCGGCCTATTTCCCGTTCGGCTTCCCGCCGCTTGCCGGAAAACTGCGCATCGCCCGCCTGCAAAAGCTTGCGCGCGCCATGCAGGGTTTCGATCTGGTCCTGACATACAACTGGGGGGCAATGGACGCGGTGTTTGCCCATGCCGTCTTCGGCCCGACCATGGGTCTGGCCCCGCTGATCCATCACGAAGACGGCTTTAATGCCGATGAAGCAGGCGGTCTGAAGCGCAGCCGTAATTGGTACCGGATGGTCGCTTTGTCCCGCGCCTCGGCTTTGGTGGTGCCCTCGCGCCAGTTGGAAGAGATCGCGCTCAAGACGTGGCGACAGCCCGCTGCGCGCGTCCACCGCATCGCCAATGGCATTGAAACCAGCGCTTACGGGCGCAAGCCTCGCCCCGACGTTCTGCCCCGCGTGGTCAAGCGTGCGGGCGAAAAGTGGGTTGGCACATTGGCGGGCCTGCGCGCGGTAAAAAACCTGCCGCGCCTTGTCCGCGCCATGCAGGGCCTTCCGCCTGAATGGCATCTTGTGATCCTGGGCGAAGGGCCCGAGCGTGAGGCAATTCTGGCCGAAGCCACACGCCTTGAAATTGGCCACCGCGTCCATTTGCCCGGTCACGTCGCCGATCCTGCTGCTGCCATTGGCCTGTTCGATGTGTTTGCATTGTCATCGGACAGTGAACAGGCCCCCCTTTCGGTCCTTGAAGCGATGGC
Organism: Novosphingobium sp. 32-60-15; assembly: GCF_002280675.1. GTDB lineage: Bacteria > Pseudomonadota > Alphaproteobacteria > Sphingomonadales > Sphingomonadaceae > Novosphingobium. The sequence goes on from NZ_NCEN01000006.1 coordinate 82,971, forward strand.
GGCGGGCCTGCCTGTCGCCAGCCCCGCCGTGGGCGATATTGCGGAAATGGTCAGCGAACCCAACCGGCCCTTTATCAGTGCTCCCGGCGATGACGCCGCCCTTGCCAATGCCATCGCGGCGCTTGCGTCGGATGACCTTCAACGCCGCCGCATTGGCGATGCCAACCGCATTCGTGCCCGCGACCATTATGATGAAACCGTGATGGCGCGCCACTATGCCGCGCTCTATGCGCGGGCTATGGGGCGGGCCTCGTTCCCGTGATCTTCTTCACCCAGGGTTCACGCAAGGATCGTACAGAATCAATTCCGTTGAAAAGGCGGTCCCATCCGCTAAACAGCGCGCCAGACAAACGCTAGCAATCTTCATCCGCACTATTTGAAAGCGCTGACTTGGCTCTCCGTCCTGATCGTCCGCAGTCCTCTCCTGATCAACTCCCGGCCCGCGATGATGGGCGAGGGGGGGCGTCTGGTGGTGATGCTTTCCTGCGCGAAGTTGATGATGCGCTGCGTGAAGACCAGGTGTTCACCGCGCTGCAACGCTATGGCAAACCTGTCGGTGCGCTGATTGTGGCGGGCTTGCTCGGGCTGGCCGGTTGGCTTTGGTATCAAAACCACACCAATACCGTGGCGGGTGAACAAGGTGAAGTGCTCACCAAAGCGCTTGATCAACTGGAAGCGCGCAACCTCAAAGGCGCGACAACCGAACTTGCCCCGCTGGCCAAGGACAGTGGCGCTGGCTACCGCGCCTCGGCCAAATTGCTCGAAGCCGGCATTCTGGCTGAACAGAGCAAGACTGACGAAGCTGCCAAAGCGTTCGCCGCTGTCGCCGCAGATGTAGATGCCCCGCAGGCCTACCGCGATCTCGCCTCGATCCGCGAAGTGGCGCTGACGTTTGACAAGATCGGCCCCGAAAAGGTGGTCGAGCGCCTGAAGCCTCTTGCTGTCCCGGGTAACGCCTGGTTTGCCAATGCCGCAGAAGTTGTGGGAACGGCTTATCTCAAGCAAGGCAAGAATGATCTGGCAGGCGCGCTGTTTGCGCAGATTGCCAAGGACAAGACCGCACCTGATTCACTGCGCCGCCGTGCCCGCCAGATGGCTGGCCTGCTTGGCGTCGACGCCGTTGAAGACCCGAGCGAGACCTCGCTGCCAGCGGTACAATGAACACGCAAGGACGACACGCCATGAAGTCTACACCCACCCTTCGCCGCGCCACTGTCGCCAGTGCTCTGGTCCTCGCGCTCGCTTTGGGCAGCTGCGGCATTATCGGCGGCAAGGACAAGGTCAAGACCACCCCGACCATCGGCCAGCGCACCCCGATCCTGTCCAAGATCGAAGCAGGCACCAAAGTTGACGAGACGATCGGCCTGACGCAAGTCGTCCTGCCCTTGCCCGAAGTGAACGCTGATTTCGCCCAAGGCGGCGGCAATGCCAGCAAATCTTACGGCCACGTTGCGCTGGGCACTTCGCCCACCAAGGCGTGGAGCGTCGGCATCAAAGGCTCATCTTCCTCGCGGCGTCTTGCGGCTTCACCCGTTGTCGGTGGCGGCAAACTGTTTGCGATGGACACAGACGGCATGGTCCACGCATTCGATGCCGCAACCGGTGCGCGCGCATGGACCACGTCGGTCGAGGCTGAAAAGCAGAACTCGGGTTCATCCTTCGGCGGCGGCGCTGCTTATGATGAAGGCCTTGTCTACGTAACGAATGGCGTGGGCGAAGTCGCCGCGCTTGATGCTGCCAACGGCGCTATCAAATGGCGCGTAAAGCCTGCTGGTCCATTGCGCGGTTTCCCCACGGTTGCCTTTGGCCAGGTGATGGTGATGACGCAGGACAACCAGATCCTTGCGCTCAACGCCACCGATGGCGCGGTGCTTTGGAATGAAAACGCCTCTGTCGGCCAGACCAACGTGTTCGGCGTGGCCGCCCCTGCCGCTGGCCAAGGCACCATCGTTGCGGGTTATTCCTCGGGCGAACTGGTTGCTTACCGCTATGAAAACGGCCGTCAGTTGTGGGCCGATGCCCTGGCCCGCACCAGCATCGCCACCAGCGTTTCGACGCTGACCGATGTTGATGCCGATCCCATCATTGAACGTGGCCGCGTTTATGCCTTGGGGCAGGGTGGACGCATGGCAGCTTATGAACTGGTCACCGGCCAGCGCATCTGGGAACTGAACCTTGCGGGCATTTCCACCCCCGCCATCGCGGGTGACTGGATCTTTACGCTGACGGATGAAGGCAAGCTGCTGTGCATTGCCAAGGCCAACGGCAAAGTCCGCTGGATGACCGAGCTTCAGCGTTTCAAGAACGAAAAGAAAAAGAAGAACCCGATCTTCTGGACCGGTCCCGTCCTTGCGGGCAACCGCCTGTGGGTGGCCAATTCGCGCGGCGAAGTGATGAGCGCATCGGTCACTGACGGCACGGTAAGCAAATTCACCAACCTCGGCTCTGCTATCAGCCTCGCTCCGATCGTGGCCAACCAGACGCTTTACATCCTTGACGACGGCGGCAAAATCACCGCGTTCCGTTAAGACGAGAACAGCCCACCCCCGCCCCCTCCCGTAAACGGGAGGGAGCGAGACTTAATGAGCCATTGGCGAATTTGGTCGCAGCGGGGTGGGCATTCTGCCGCTCAACACATCACAACGGATTGCTAACCGTTTCAGGCTAAGCAGGGCCCGTCATGACCACGCGCCCCTCTCCTCCGCCATCCGATGTCTCCGCAGGCGTCGGCATTGCCGGCCTTGTCGGCCTTGCCTTCTGGGTGCTGGTGTGCCGCTACTGGCCTGCGATTGGCGAGGCTTTCGGATTGCCCGGTCCGCGTGAGGTCATGGACGGCCCTGCCGCTGCCATGGCCGCGATGGTGTTTTCAGGTGCAGGCATGGTCGGCTGGTCGCTGCTGGTGGACAAAGTCCACCGCCGTCCTTCCACCGGCATAGATTGGTCATCCCCGCGCCCCTTGCGCGATGTTGTCGATATTTCGATCACCAAAATCGCCGGGCTGTGGGCCACCTGGGCGTTGATCGGCTTCGCTTATTGCATCGCCCGCTGGTACTGGCGCGGGCAATATGTTTTCGCGATGGAAGTGCTGGAAAGCGCTGTTCCGTTCCTGTTTCTGGGTGCCATTCCTTATGTCCTCTGGCTGGACCGGGTACTGGTAAACCCGCGGGACGGCGCATGGCACTTTGGCGCAATGCTGATCGGCCGCGAACCTTGGGATGCTGCCGAAGTAAAGCGCCACTGGTTGTCGTGGGCGGTGAAGGGCTTCTTCTGCGCCTTCATGATTTCCATCGTCCCCGGCGGGTTTGGCGCGGTGGTGCGCTATGACTGGGCTTCGGTCACGCACGATCCCGTCGCGCTGGCCATACTGCTCATCGAAACGATGTTCATGGTTGATGTGCAGATCGCCATGGTTGGCTATCTTCTCACCTGCAAGCCGCTGGATTCGCAAATCCGCTCGGCCAATCCGCACCTTGGCGCATGGGTTGCGGCGCTGATCTGCTATCCCCCGTTCATTCTGATGGGCGAAGGCGATGTGCTGGATTACCGCCACAATGGCGCTGAATGGATGTACTGGCTGCAAGGCCACGATACGCTGCTGTGGCTATGGGCAGGCGCGCTGGTGTTCCTGACCGCCGTCTATGCCTGGGCGACGGTTGCATTCGGTCTGCGCTTCTCAAACCTGACCTATCGCGGTGTCCTGACAAACGGGCCTTATGCCTTCACCCGCCACCCGGCCTATCTGTCGAAGAACACTTATTGGTGGCTGGCATCGCTGCCGTTCCTTGTCACCAGCGGGTCAATGGTGGATGCCATCCGCAATACGGTCATCCTCGGGCTTGTCAGCGCGATCTATTACTGGCGCGCGCGTACCGAAGAAAAGCACTTGCTGGCCGAAGATGCCAAGTACCGCGAATACCATGCGTGGATGGACGAGCACGGTCCCATCACGCGTGTGCTGCGCCGACTGTCAAAAGCGGTAACGTCACACCGGCCAGTCATCCAGCCAGCCGAGTAAGGTCAGACAGCGACGCCCTCGTCGCTTTCAAACACGCGTATGTCACGTTCACTCAGGCCAAGGGTGGCGCGTTCCTGCGCCCACACCTTCATGTGGTCGGTCTGGAAATGGGCATCCAGCGCCGCGCAGTCCCGCCACTTTTCGGCAACGCGCACCAGCCCTGCATCAACCATATCACGCGAATAGGCATAGAGGATGCAGCCGTCTTCTGCCCGCGTGGCCGCGATCACTTTTGCCATCATTGGCAGGGCGGCTTCAAAACTTTCCAGCGGAAGGCGGAAGCTGCCCAGCACGATAATCATCAGAAACTTTTTTCCGCGTAAATCCGCGAAAGATCGCCGCCCCATTCGCCGTTGTACAAGTTTAGCAAACGCTCAGCCGGGGTCAGACCGCTTGAAACAATCTCGTCGAGCGGCTGAAGATATCCGGTTTCATTGTCCCCTGCATCGTTCAGGCGGTTGCGCGCGGAAAGCCCGCTGCGGGAAATGGCCAGAACCTCTGCCGCAATGTCGCGCAACTTTCCGCCACCCGGCAGAGCAGCGTCCAGCCCCAGCTTGGGCACTTCTGCGCGCAATTTCTCGCGCCCGTCCATGTCCCAATCCTTCACCAGATCCCACGCTGCATCCAGCGCTGTCTGGTCATACAGCAGGCCTACCCACAGCGCAGGCAGTGCGCAAATCCGGTTCCAAGGCCCACCATCTGCCCCGCGCATTTCAAGGAACGACTTCAGCCGCACTTCGGGAAACGCGGTTGAGAGATGATCGACCCAGTCCGATGCCTTGGGCTTTTCTCCCGGCAAAACCGAAAGCTTGCCATCAAGGAAGTCACGGAAAGAAAGCCCCGAGGCGTCGATATATTTGCCATCGCGGTAAACAAAATACATCGGCACATCGAGCATGTAGTCCACATACCGTTCGTACCCGAAGTCTTCATCGAACACGAATGACAGCATCCCCGTGCGCGCAGGATCGGTATCGGTCCAGATGTGGCTGCGATAGGACAGCAGGCCGTTGGGCTTGCCTTCAAGGAACGGGGAATTGGCAAACAGCGCCGTCGCCAACGGCTGCAAGGCCAGACTGGTGCGGAACTTCTTCACCATGTCAGCCTCGCTCGAATAGTCGAGGTTGACCTGGATGGTACAAGTCCGGAGCATCATGTCGAGGCCCATCGATCCCACGCGCGGCATGTGCCGCAGCATGATGTCATAACGGCCCTTGGGCATCACAGGCAGCTCTTCGCGGGTCTTGTCCGGCCACAGGCCCAGACCCAGATAGCCCAATCCCAGCTTGTCGCCGATGGTCTTTACTTGCGCCAGATGCCGCCCGGTTTCCGCACAGGTCTGATGCAGGTTTTCCAGTGGTGCGCCTGAAAGTTCCAGTTGTCCCGCAGGTTCAAGGCTGATCGCGCCGTCAGGCCCGCTCATCGCAATGACATTGCCGCCTTCCAGCACCGGTTCCCAGCCGAACTCGGTCATCGCCATCAACAGATCGCGAATCCCGCCCTGTTCCGTGTAGGAAGGCGCGCGCCGGTCAGCCGTGCGATAGACGAACTTCTCATGCTCGGTGCCGATGCGCCAGCGTTCAGCGGGCTTTTCACCCTTCTGCATGGGCGCGACCAACATGTCGCGGTTCTCGATGATAGGATCGTTGCGATCTGAAACTTGCCGCGTGCTCATGGCCGTTGCCGATAATGCCCCGCAAGGCTTTAGACCAGCAGAATTCTTGGGAATGACCATTGCGCCATTGGCGGCAATTTTACGCGCCCCAATCGCCCTGCAACCCCATCCACAGCGCGGTTCCGGCAATTGACGCGGTTTCCCCGCGAAGGATACGTGGCCCCAGCGCAATTGCCACGGCGGCGGGGTGCGCGCGAATCAGGGCGCGTTCTGTCTCGTCAAAGCCGCCCTCAGGCCCCACCAGCAGCGCAGCGGGAGCCGTGCCTGATTGCACAAACGCCTTTGCCACCGGCATCCCGCCGTTCTCGTCAGCAAAGAACAGCGTGCGCCCATCGGGCCAATCGCGCAGCATGTGCTCCAGCTTTGCCGTTTCCCCCAGCGCGGGCAGGGCGGTGCGCGCGCATTGTTCTGCGGCCTCGGTCATGATCGTGCGCGCACGTTCGGGGTTCAGCTTGACCGCCACACAACGTCGCGTCACCACCGGCACCACTTTGGCCACGCCCAGTTCGGTCGCTTTTTCCAGCACCAGATCAAAGTTCAGCTTTTTCAACAGCGCCGCGCACAGCCAGAAGTCAGGCACATCTTCGCGCGGACGGCTTTGCCGCTCCACCTCGACCACCACCACGCGCTTGTCGACTTGCGTAACCCGCGCCACCCATTCGCCGGTCCGGTCATCGCACAGGATCACCGCATCGTTTGGCGCAATCCGCATGACCTTGCCCAGATAATGCGCCTGCCCGCCCTCGATCGGCAGCCGCATGCTCTCTGTCAGCGTCGTATCAACAAACAGGCGCGGTGCGCTCTTGGGCGGCCAGGCGGGAGTAGCTGTCATCAATATCGGCCTAGCGGATTTCACCACAGACGGTAAGGCTTCTCGCCATGGACCCGGCAACTTCCGCACAGATCGTCCCCGATAGCGAGCACAAGGGCCTCGTCGCCCGCCTGCCACAGCCGTTGCGCGATTATGCGCTGCTGGCGCGGTTTGACCGGCCCATCGGCTGGTGGCTGCTGTTCTGGCCCTGCGCATGGGGTCTGTTTCTGGCAGGCGGAACCGCGCGGTGGGGCATTCTGGCATGGATGCTGGCAGGTGCCATCGCCATGCGTGGCGCAGGCTGCGTTTATAACGATATTGTCGATGCCGATCTCGATGCCCGCGTCGCGCGCACGGCCTTGCGTCCCATTGCCAGCGGTGCGGTTTCCAAGCGAGCGGCTTGGGGCTGGTTGCTGATCTTATGTGCCGTCGGACTGATCGTGCTCCTGCAATTGCGGTGGGAGGCGCAGCTTGTCGCGCTTGGCAGCCTTGGCCTTGTCGCCGCCTATCCGTTCATGAAGCGCATCACCGGCTGGCCGCAAGCGTGGCTTGGCCTAGTGTTTACATGGGGGGCACCTGTCGGTTGGGTTGAGGCGACCGGTTTCGAACGCCTCGGCCCGCTTGGCCTGCTTTATGCGGGCTGCTGGGCTTGGTGCATGGCCTATGACACGATCTACGCCCTGCAAGACCGTGAGGACGATGCGCTGGTTGGCATCGGTTCGTCAGCACTGTCCTTCGGAAAGCAGGTAAGGGCAGGTGTCACCGCGCTTTACGGCATGGCGCTGGCGTGCTGGGGCGGTGCGGTGTGGCTCGTCCGGCCCGATGCTGTAGCTTTGCTGGCGCTTGTGCCTGTGGCGCTGCACCTTGGCTGGCAAGTGGCCACACTGAAAGAGGACGGCGTCGATCCGCTTGCCAAATTCCGCTCCAACCGGTTTGCCGGGTTGCTGATGGCAGCGGCGTGTTATGTGGTGGGCAGCGCCTGATCGCCGAACAACGCCTCATGCCGCGCACAGATCGCCGACCACATGTCAGCCGCCTCGGGCGTATCCAGCAGGAACACATCGCGCAAACAGGCAACCAGTTCACCTGCTGAACCCAATTCCCGCCGCGCTTCGCCTTTCGCAGTGATCTCTGAGAGCACTTTGCCACGCAGCATGAAATAGCGCCCGCCACCGCGCCGCTGTACCGTCAGGTTCTGCACAAACACCGATGCCGGATCGCTGGCTTGCCAAACGCACATCCGCGCAAGTTCAGCCTCATCCGCAGCTTTGGCGTCGAAGTCATAAGACATCGCCACCGGCTCTACCGAAAGCCGCCACATCGCGTCATCCGTACGCGCCAGACGCACAGGCAGCGGCGCATGAAGCCACTCGCCTTCCTCCAGCGGCACTGGCGCGCCAATCCAACTGCCAAAGCCCGCATCCACCAGCCAGCGCCCGTCCACCAGCAGACACAAATGCGATCCCATCGCAGCATCACCGCGCACCTGCCGCATCACGCCAGCGCTGATCCGCACAACGTCAAAGCCAATCGCCGCCAAGGCAGCGCCCAGCACGCCATTATGCTCATAACACCAGCCCCCGCGCCGCCGCTCCACCAGCTTAAAAAAGGCTGCGTCGGGATCAGTAGTCAGCCTGCGGCCCAGTTGTACGTCGATGTTCTCGAAGGGGATGGCCTGCGTGTGGGCGCGGATGATGGCGTCGAGCGTCTGAAAATCAGCTGCAACAGGGTATGCAAAGCCAATGCGATCAAAATAGGCCTGCAATTGCAAAAACGTGAGTGGAACAACCATCAGAACGTCCGGCACAAGTTTTGGATTATGATGTATGCTTACGGAAACAAACAAAACGAGCGCGGCAGAATTGGAAATCTCAACCCGCCGCTTCCAGCAACTCGACCGCCCCGCCCAAATCCACGCTGACAAGCCGCGATACGCCGCGTTCCACCATCGTCACGCCAAACAGGCGGTGCATGCGGCTCATAGTCACGGCGTTGTGGGTGACGATCAGGTAACGGGTCTTGGTTTCCGCCACCATCGCATCGAGCAAGTCGCAGAAGCGTTCGATGTTGGCATCGTCCAGCGGCGCGTCCACTTCGTCCAGCACGCAGATCGGGGCAGGATTGGTCAGGAACAGGGCAAAAATCAGCGCGACGGCGGTCAGCGCCTGTTCGCCGCCTGAAAGAAGTGTCAGTGATTGCAGGCGCTTGCCGGGTGGTTGGGCGAAGATTTCAAGGCCTGCCTCCAGCGGATCGTCGCTGTCCACCAATGCAAGATGCGCCTCTCCTCCGCCGAACAGGCGGCTGAATAGACGGCGGAAATGGCCGTCCACCGCCTCGAACGCCGCGCGCAACCGTTCACGCCCTTCGCGGTTCAGATTGCCGATGGATCCGCGCAGACGGTGCACTGCTTCGGTCAATTCCGCTTGTTCTGCAACACTTGTGCCGTGGCGCGCTTCTGCCTCGGCCAGTTCGTCAGCCGCCACCAGATTGACCGGGCCAATCCGCTCGCGTTCAGCGACCAGCCGGTCCAGTGCCGCTGATTCATCGCCCGCCGATGCGACAGTTGCAGAATCAAATTCAAACCGCTGCGGCAATAGCGGGGGAGGGCACTGGAACCGCTCGCCCGAAATGCCCGCCATTTCCTGCCGCCGCGCGTCCTCGTTCTCCGCTCGCGCGGCTGCGCCTGCGCGGCCCTCGCGCGCGGTGGCCAAGGCCTCGTTGGCCTCGCTCAACGCCACGTCTGCAGCCTTTGCAGCGGCGTCGCATTGCGTCAGCGCCACTTCTGCAGCGGCAAGGCCCGTCGTCAGACGCGCGCCAATCGCCTCGCCTTCATCTATCTCACGGATCAGCCCTGCAGGCTTGGCTGCCAGGATCGCGCGCTCGGCTTCCAGTTCCTCGCGCCGACCGGTCATCTCGGCAAGGCGTTTGGCCGCATCGCCCGCGCGAGCCGACCACGCCCTTGCATCGCCCTTCAGGCCAGCCAGCCGTTCACGGCCCACGGCGATAGTCTGCTCAAGCGAGGCCATCGCCGCAGCGGTTGTTTGCAAGCCTTGTCGTGCCGCATCATTGCGCGCTCGCGCTGTTTCCAGCGCCGCACGCCCTGCTGCCGGATCTGGCAAGCTGGCACGCTTGTCCTGCGTGGCCTTGGCCTCAGCCTCCGCAGACCTGCGCTGTTCGGCCAGATCGGCCTGAACCCGCGCAATTTCGGCCTTGCGCTGTTCCAGCCGCAGCCGTGCTGCGTCGGCAGCATCCAGCGCTCGCAAGGCTGCACGTTCAGCATCCGAAGCGGTGGAAATCGCTTTTTCGACTGCACCCAGCCGCGCTTGCACATCGCTGAGAGCATCGCGCGCCGCCGCAAACGCCGCTTCGGCCAGCGCCAAGGCTTCGCGCCGTGCAGGCAGCAATGCTTCAAGCTCGGTCAGCCGGTTGGCCGCTTCCATCGCGGCTGCTTCTGCCGCGCCTTCGCCGCGCGCCACAAACCCGTCCCACCGGCGCAAGTGCCCGGCCTTTGTCACCAGCCATTCGCCCGGAGCTAGTGCTTGCCCTTCATCGCGATCAACCACCCGCACCAGTGCCAGCCGTGCGGTGAGTTCGGGCGGACACTGCGTAATCTGATGCGCAAGTGAATCCGCTAATGGCGACGGCGCATCGGCGCCCGTCCAAAACCGCCCCTCAGCATCTCCAGGCGCAGGCCCCACCGGAGCCGCCGCATCGCGCCCCAGAACTGCGGCCACAGCGCGTTCATAGCCCGAAGCCACCCGCGTGCCTGCAATCGCCGAAGCTCCGCGCCCTTTTGCCACTGCCGCCTTTTCGCGCGCAGCCTTGTCTCGCGCCAAGGCCTCTGCCTCACGCTCGACGCCCGAAAGCTCTGCCCGCGCTTGCGCCAGCGCATTGCTCAACGCGTCGCGCTGCGCCGAAAGGGCTTCGCGTTTGGCCGTCAGTTCGGTCCGCTCGTCCTCTGCCGCTGCCAAAGCCGCTGCGGCCCCGGTTCGCTGGAACTCTGCCTGTGCAATTTGCGCTGACGGGTCAGCTTCTCGTGCCAACGCTTCGGCCTGTTGAGACAGCCGCGCCGCATCGCCCTCAACCCGCGTCAATCGCGCATGCGCCGCCACGACTGCGGCTTCAGCCACGCGCCATTCAGCGTCTATTCCGGCTTGCTCAGCCACGCGTTGTGCCAGTGCGACTTCTGCTCCGCGCGCCGCACGGTCTGCGTCATCTGCCGCGGCCATCAGGATCGGCCGCCGCGCCTCATCGGCTTTCAGCGTTGCTTCTGCCGTAGCCAGCTCGCCTTCAAGCCGCGCGATCGCTTCGGCGGCGTCTGCGGTAAGCTGGTCGGCGCTGCTGCGGTCCTGTTCAATCCGCGCAAGTTGGCGTTCGATGTCGGCTACCCGCTGTTCCGCCGCTTCCAGTTGCGCGGATAGCGAAGCCATCCGTTGGCCATGCGCCGCCGAATCCTGCCGCCGGTCAAACACATCATCGCGGGCCTTGGCCAGAGCCGCAGCGGCCTTGTGCTGCGCATCTTGTGCTGCTTTTGCAAGGTCTTGCGCTGCGCTTACCCTGTCGTCTGCAGCGCGCGCTTCCTTGCGCGCTGCATCCGCCGCTGCCGCCGCATCGCGCCAGCGTGCAAACACCAGCCGCGCTTCGGCAAGCCGGATCTTGTCACTGACCGAGATATAGCGTTCGGCTGCGCGCGCTTGCCGTCGCAGGGCTGCGATCTGTGTCTCAAGGCCGGACAGCATATCGACCAGCCGCTCAAGATTGGTCTCTGTCGCTCGCAGTTTTTGTTCGGCATCGCGGCGGCGGACGTGAAGGCCGGCAATCCCCGCCGCCTCCTCCAGCATCATGCGCCGTTCGGCAGGCTTTGCCGCGATGACAGCCGCAATGCGCCCCTGGCTGACCAATGCAGGGCAGTGCGCGCCCGTGGCAGCATCGGCAAAGACCAGCGCCACATCTTTGGCCCGCACATCGCGTCCGTTCACGCGATAGGCGCTGCCTGCGCCCCGCTCGATCCGGCGGACCACTTCCAGTTCACCGCCAAATGGCCCGGATGGGTCAGTTTCGGCGGTCAGCAGCACTTCGGCAAAGGCGCGGGCAGGGCGGGTGGCCGTGCCTGCGAAGATCACGTCTTCCATGCCGCCACCGCGCATGGATTTGGCCGAGCTTTCGCCCATGACCCACCGGATCGCCTCCAGCAGGTTGGATTTGCCGCAGCCGTTGGGGCCGACAACACCTGTCAGGCCGGGTTCGATGCGCAGTTCGGCAGGCTCGACAAAGCTTTTGAAGCCCGCCAGCTTCAATCGCCTGATCTGCATCGAACGCGCCCCCGGCCCTTCGCCTAACGCTTAACGGGCACCCGCCTTTTGCAGCAAAGGCTCAAGCTCCGCCCATGTTCCTACAGTGGTCTTGCTGCCGTTCAGGAAGAACGTAGGCGTGCCGGTAATGTCATATTCCTTGCTCCACTGCTCGGTCGTTGCGGCCAGCTTCGTGGCCTTGGCAGTGTCGGCCAGACAGGCTGATCCTTGTGCGGCTGCAATGCCGCGCGATGCAAAGAACTCGCTCATGCCCGAAAGCTGCGCGATTCCGGCAAAGCGCTGGTCAACGGGCAGAGTTGAAACGCGCTGGAACGCGGCTTCATCCTTTTGCAGGTTGGTAAACATGTTCTTCTGCCAGCCCCAGAACTGTTCCGACAGCGGGATCGTCGCTTCGGGTGAACCGCAGCTTGCCAGCAGCACTGCGGGCATATCCAGCGCGTTCAGCAGGAACAGCCGCAATTCATAGCTGACGCGGCCCGATGCGATGTAATCGTCCCGCAGCTTGGGAAAACCCTTTTCCGAGAACTCGGCACAGTGCGAACACGATAGCGCGCCATATTCGATCAGCTTGATTGGCGCATCGGGGTTGCCCATCACATATCCGCCCTCAGGCGTTGCAGCGAAGGTTTCGGTCCAGCTTTTGCCTGCGGGCGCTGCGATTTTGGCGATAGGTTCCGCGCTCGCGGCTTCGCCCCCGGCAGCGCCCGTCTTGTCACCGCATGCGGCAAGGCCAAGTGTCAAAGGAAGGGTTGCAAGAAGCAAGGCGCGGGCGAATTTCATCGTCTGGATATTCCCATGTCTGGATTTTGCACGACGCTAGCCGATTGTCGCGCGGGTTTGAAGGGGGTGGGCTTACGCGACGGATTTTACCGCACCCGCGCATCCAGTTGCGGTTTCAGTGAAGCCCAATCGTGCGTTCCGGCCAGCAATACCCCGTCCAGCATGAAGCTTGGTGTGCCGTTCACGTTGTACTTTTCAACCGCCTCTTGCGTTTGCGCGGCCAGTTTCTTGGCCAGCGTTTCGTTGGCGAGGCAGCGCTCTGTCGCAACACGGTTTACGCCGCGCGCTTCCATGAATTCATAGAATTTGAAATCGCTGGCGATGGCGCGGGTACGGTTGACGAATGGCCCTGTGCTCCAACGCTGGCGCTGGGCCTCGGTTGAATTGGTTGCGGGCACGATCCATTTGGCCTGATTGCGCATGAAGGCTGTGTGCAGCGGGAAAAACCGTGCGGGCGCAACGCAATTGGTCAACAAGGCCACGGTCATATCAATCGGATCACGCACAAAATTGCGGATTTCGACAGCGCCCTTGCCCAATCCCACCAGTCCGATTTTCAACTGCGCTTCGGATTGCACTTCAAACTGTGCGCAATGCGGGCAGGTATAACTGACATATTCGACCAGCCGCAACGGCGCGGCCTGATTGCCCAGCACATGATAGCCCTGCCGTGTGACTGCCGCTGTCGCAACCCAATTGCCGCGCGCTACCGGCTTGGCGGGCTTATTTGCTCCTGGCCCTGCACCTGTCAGCGTCACCAATGCGCCAAAAGCCAGCGCCACCGTTGCCATCGCCCGTTTCACGTCAGTTCCGTCCCTTGCTTACCTCGTCCAGACTCCGGGCGAGGCTTTCCAATACCGTGCGCAATTCAGGATCGCCAATGTCGCGCAGCGAATCCCCCAATTCGATGGGGATTGGCTTCAGCGATGGCGGCGCGGTGCGCGGTGCTTCTTTTGCCTTTGGCGCCTGAACCACGCCTTGCCGTATCTTCACCCGCGCCACTGCACGATAGCCGAAAAACCGGTTCACGCGGTCCATGATTTCGGGGATGACGTGCTGGATGATCGTGGCGTGCGCAGGCGTCACCACCAGTTGCAGGATGCCATCAGCCTTTTCACCGGGCGGAAAGCGGATGGATTCAGGCATGCAATGCCGCGCATGGCGCTCGCCCACTATCTCCGGCCAGCGCGTTACAACGCTTGATTGCACAAAGCCGAAGCGGCGGAACGCGGTACGCCCGATGGCAGGCATCAGATCTGCAATCTGCCGTGCCTCGCCCCCGCGCGGGCGTTCATACGGTTTTCCGGCGTATGGCTTACCCGCAGCAGGCTTGGCCGCAGCCGTCTTTGCAGGGGCGCGGGTTTTGCGTTTCGTAGTGTCCGAAGGTGGGCTTTCCATATCGATTGTCCCCATGCCATAGCGCTGCCATGCAAGCCAGAGCGCAACCCACCCCTAATTGCGATCCCGCACAAATCGCGCCTGATTTGCTCGTCTGGTACGATGCCAACGCGCGTCGTCTGCCATGGCGTATCGCCCCCGGAGGTTCGGGCACTGATCCTTACAAGGTGTGGCTGTCTGAAGTCATGCTTCAGCAAACCACAGTTGCGGCGGTGGGGCCTTACTTTGCCAAATTTACCGAACGCTGGCCCACGGTCACCGATCTGGCCGCCGCCGATGATGCTGATGTCATGGCAGCATGGGCCGGCCTTGGCTATTACGCCCGCGCGCGCAATCTGCTCGCTTGCGCCCGCGCGGTGGCGGCGATGGGCGGCAAGTTCCCCGATACCGAAGAAGCCTTGCGCGCGCTTCCCGGTCTTGGCGAATATACCGCCGCTGCCGTTGCCGCGATAGCGTTCGGAAGGCGCGCCGTTGTGGTGGATGCCAATGTCGAACGCGTCATTGCCCGCTTGTTCGCCATTGATGAACCGCTGCCCGCTGCCAAGCCCGCCATCCGTTTTGCCGCAGGGCAAGCCACACCCGATGCCCGCGCCGGAGATTTTGCGCAGGCCATGATGGACCTTGGCGCAACCATCTGCACCGCGCGCAGTCCGCGCTGCATGCTATGCCCCTTGCGCGTCCATTGCCGTGCCGTGGCCGATGGCGCGCCTGAACGGTTGCCGGTGAAAGCTGCCAAGAAGCCCAAGCCCACCCGCACCGGCCATGCCTATTGGATTGAACGCGAAGGCAAAGTCCTGTTGGTCAAACGCCCACCCAGCGGCATGTTGGGCGGCATGCGCGCGCTGCCCGATGATGCATGGTCTGCGCGCAGCGATGGTGCAGACGCGCTTGGCGGAACATGGCAGACCGGCGGCGTCGTGCGGCACAGCTTCACCCATTTCGATCTCGAATTGCAATTGATGCTTTGCGGCGCGGCAGAATTGGATAATCTTCCAGCCGGAGAATGGTGGCCGGTTGACCAGATCGAAGCCGCCGGATTGCCCACCGTGTTTGCCAAAACAGCGCGGCTAGCAATTGCAGAGAGGGATGCCGGATGAATGCCATGACCATTTCGCGCCGTGGCCTTATCGGATCATTGGCGGCGCTGGCGGGAAGTGCCGCATTGCCGCGCATGGCCTTTGCCAATGCCGCTGCCGAAGCGCGCTTTCCCGCTGTCACCGGCCTGATCGATGCTTATGTCGGCACCGGAAAACTACCTGGCATGATCGCCGCACTGGGGCAGGGCAGCAGCGCCGCTCCGCTGGATATTGCGCGCGGCACTCTGGCCAGAAACAGCGATGCCCTGCTTGATATGGACAGCCTTTTCCGCATCTATTCGATGACCAAGCCGATCACCGGCATGGCCGCGATGATGCTGGTTGATGAAGGCAAAATGCGCCTTGATCAGCCCATCGCCGATTTCATCCCCGCCTTTGCCAAGATGCAGGTGCAGGTCACGCCCGATGGTTCGATCACCGATCTGCGCCCTGCCAAAACGCAGATCACGGTGCGTCACCTGCTGACGCACACGGCAGGGCTTGGCTATTCGATCATCCAGAAAGGCCCGATCAAGGACGCCTTTATCAAGGCAGGGCTTGTTCCGGGACAGGCCAGCCGGATGCCATTGCCCGGTCTTGAAATGTTCAAGCCGCTGTCCAGCCTTGCCGAATTTGCCGAAGGGCTGGCCACCATGCCGCTGGTCTATGAACCCGGCACGACATGGAGCTATTCGGTCGGGCTTGATCTGCTGGGGCGCGTTATTGAAATTGTGTCGGGTCAGCCTTTTGACGTGTTCCTGCAAGAACGCCTGTTCGCCCCTATCGGCATGGCATCCACATGGTTCCGCGTACCCGAAGCACAGGCCGCGCGCCTGACCACCAACTATGCCGTTGCAGGTGGCATGCTCCTGCCCATCGATCCGGGAAAAACCTCGGTCTATCTCGATCAGCCGCCCTATCCATTCGGCGGGGCGGGCCTTGTATCATCCCCGCGCGATTATGACCGGTTCCTGGCGATGATTCTGGGCTTTGGCAAAATTGACGGGCGCCAGGTGATGAGCGAGGCTGCCGTGCGCCTCGGCACCAGCAATCTATTGCCGCAAGGCGCTGATCTGTCGCGCTCTTTCATCAAAGGCAATGGCTTTGGTGCAGGCGGCTCGGTCGGCCTTGGCGAAGATGCGGGCACATATGGCTGGGCAGGGGCTGCCGGAACCGTCGGCTTCGTCAACTTGCGCGTCGGCATTCGCGCCGGAATGTATACGCAATATATGCCGTCCGAGGCCTATCCGGTGCACCGCGAATTTGCCAAGGCCGTGCTGGCCGACATCACACCAAAGAAAGCCGCAGCTTAATGGACATCTCGATCGCATTTGCAGGCCAAGGCCTTGACCGCGCCGATCACATCCGCGCCGATGCCGAACGTCTGAACGCGCTGATGGACTGGCGCGCGCGATTGCTTAAGCTGGAAGGCATCGATCCGGTCATCGCGCCTGATGGCGGCCTCGATTGGGGCACATTGGCCGATGCCGATCCTGCCGCAGAACTCGTGTTCCTTGGCCTGATGGACGACGGGCGCGGCTGTTTTGCCCAAGTTACCCCGTCCATCATCGGCAGCGTCGCCCCGCCAAACCCGCGCTTGTGGTCCGCAATGGGCGCGCTTTCGCCTGCAGACCTTGCCATCTACGGCGGCGCGCGCAGTCTGGTCGATTGGCACGCCCGCCACCGCTTCTGCGCCCGCTGCGGCAGCGCCACGGTGCTGACGAAGGGCGGCTGGCAGCGTTCATGCACCAACGATGCATGCAAGGCCGAACACTTCCCCCGCGTCGATCCGGTCACGATCATGACCGTCGAATGCGAAGGCGAACTCCTGCTTGGCCGCCAGCCCCGCTTCCCCCCGCGCCGCTATTCCGCGCTCGCAGGCTTTGTCGAACCCGGCGAAAGCCTTGAAGGCGCGGTAAAACGCGAAGTCCTCGAAGAAGCAGGGGTAAAGGCGCGTGCGGTGGAATATGTCGCAAGCCAGCCTTGGCCGTTCCCCTCATCCCTGATGATCGGCTGCCACGCCTATGCCGATGACAAGACCATCGTAATCGACGAAACCGAACTCGACGACGCCCGCTGGTTCACCCGCGAAGAAGTCGCCTACGCCATGACCGGAGCCGAAGACGGCGCATTCATAGCGCCGCCGCCGTTCGCCGTGGCGCATCACTTGTTGAAGTGGTGGTTGGAGCGCTGAGGGGCGCGGGCTTGCCAAAAGCCCGTTCCTTTGCCTAAAGAGTGTGCATTCGTAAGGACCCGGTGAAATTCCGGGTGGCTCTTCCGGCCGCCGATCCGCCGGACAACATCATGCATGCAGCCCAGTCCCTGCGCGCCAAGTCCGCGCCATGCGCCCTGATGTGGAATTCCAATGTCTGAAAAATTTGCCAATTACCGCCGCGAATGGTTCGATGGACCTGCCGGTATCCGCCGCGATGTGCTTGCCGGGATCGTCGTTGCGCTGGCGCTCATCCCCGAAGCCATCGGCTTTTCAATCATCGCAGGCGTTGATCCGCGCGTCGGGCTTTATGCCTCGGTCGCCATCGCGATGGTCATATCGTTCATCGGTGGACGCCCCGGCATGATCTCTGCCGCTACGGCTGCCATCTCGGTGCTGGTTATCCCGCTGGTGCGCGATCATGGCGTTGAATACCTGTTCGCCGCCACCGTGCTGATGGGAATGTTCCAGATGATCGCGGGCGCGCTCCGGCTTGATCTGCTGATGCAGTTCGTTTCGCGCTCGGTTATTACCGGCTTCGTCAACGCCTTAGCGATCCTAATTTTCGTCGCGCAATTGCCGCAGCTTATCAACGTCGGTTGGGAGACTTATGCGATGGTCGCCGCTGCACTGGCGATCATTTACCTGCTGCCGCGTCTTACCACCGCCGTGCCATCGCCGCTCGTCGCGATCCTTGTGCTTACCGCGCTCAGCATCTGGATGGGGCTGCCGGTCAATTCTGTCGGCGATATGGGCAAGCTGCCCGAAGGCCTGCCCAGCTTTGCGCTGCCCAACATCCCGCTAACATGGGAAACGCTGCAAATCATCGCGCCCTATTCGCTGACGATGGCCGCAGTTGGCCTGCTCGAATCGATGCTGACCGCGCAGATCGTCGATGACATGACGCATACTGACAGCAACAAGCAGCGCGAATGTGCAGGGCAGGGCGGGGCGAACATCGTCGCCGCGCTGTTCGGCGGCATGGGCGGCTGCGCGATGATCGGCCAGTCTGTGATCAACGTCACCTCAGGCGGGCGGGGCCGCTTGTCCACCTTCGTTTCGGGCGCGTTTCTGTTGTTCCTGCTGGCCGTGCTTGGCCCGTGGGTCGGGCGCGTGCCGATGCCCGCGCTGGTTGCGGTGATGATCATGGTGTCCATCGGCACGTTCAGCTGGAACTCCATCGCCAACTTGCGCCGCCATCCGCCCACATCATCGGTGGTGATGCTCACCACGGTCGTCGTCGTCGTCGCCACCAAGGACCTGTCGCTCGGCGTGCTGGCAGGGGTGTTGCTCTCAGGCATCTTCTTCGCCGGCAAAGTGCAGCGCATGTTCGCGGTAGAGCGCAACTCCTCTGCCGATGGCATCACCGCCACCTACAATGTGCGCGGTGAAATCTTCTTCGCCTCGGTCGACCGTTTCACCCGCGCGTTCAACGATGAAGACAGCGCAGCATCCGTCATCATAGACGTATCGCGCGCCCACTTCTGGGACATCTCCGCCGTCGGCGCGCTAGACAAAATCGTAGACCGCCTCCGCCGCGCAGGCCGCACCGTCGAAGTCATCGGGTACAACGAAGCCAGCGCCGACATCATCGACCGCTTTGCGTTGCATGACAAGACGGGGGTAGAGTTGGGCGTGGTGCCGCATTGATTAGTGGCTGTTGCTTGTTTGATAGTTGAAATTGCGCTTTGCGGTAATTGACCGGTTTGATACTCGCAATAGATGGCTATTCCTGACTACCAAACTCTCATGCTTCCGGTGTTGTCGTTGGCTGCCGAAGGCGAGACACGTGTTCCAGTTGCCGCACAAATAATTGCTGATAGGCTGGGGCTGTCGCAAGATGAACGTGAAGAGATGCTGCCGAGCGGAAAGCAACGACTGCTTCATAATCGCGTGCATTGGGCAAAGTTTTATATGTCAAAGGCTGGGTTGGTTGATAGCCCGAGGCGTGGTGTTTTCGTTGCTACTCCTGCCGGCTTGGCGCTGCTTGCCAAAAAGCCAAGCAGGATTGATGTTGAAACTTTAAAGGAAATTCCCGCCTTTGCCGAATTTCATGGTCAGGCAGGGGCCAACGTGGAACCAGACCAAGTGTCCGCAGCGTTGGCTGCTACATCTTCCGATGCAACACCTGAAGAACAGATCGACGCGGCTTATGCTGTGCTCACTTCGGCTTTAAAAGCTGACTTGTTGCAAAGGGTCTTGGAGCAATCGCCAGCGTTCTTTGAACGTCTCATTGTCGAATTGCTCGTCGCAATGGGTTATGGCGGTTCCCACGAGGATGCTGCGCGGCAATTGGGCAAGTCAGGCGATGGCGGCATCGACGGCATCATTGACGAAGATCGGCTAGGGCTTGACCGGATCTATGTCCAAGCCAAACGCTATGGGGCTAGTTCACCTGTTGGGCGCCCCGAAGTTCAAGGTTTTGTTGGCAGCCTCGTGGGCCTTGGTGCGAACAAGGGTGTTTTCGTCACCACGTCAACCTTCAGCAAGCAAGCTTTGGCCTATGCGCGAGGTTTGCAGCAGCGCATCATTCTCATCGATGGCGCACGACTTACAGAATTGATGGTGGAGTTCGGCGTCGGTGTTCGTGCCAGCCGAATAATCGAAGTAAAGCGCTTGGACGAAGACTTCTTTGCAGACGAAGCATGAGGCTCTTTACTTGGCATGACGGTGGCGGGTGTAAAAAGCTCAGCATTTTGCCGTTGGCTGATGATATTCAGCGGACTTAACACCGATAACCATAGCATCGCGCCATCAACCCGCCAAACTCAAACCAGATCATCAATCGCGAAGCGGTGGCCACTGGCGCTTGGTGTGAATGATGGCGAGAACCCAGACGGTGTCGCTGTAAATCTCATAGACCAATCGGTAACTGGCATGTGGCGTCAGTTCGCGCGTACCGGACACTTCGCCTTCGTGACCCAGCATCGGGAAATCAGCAAGTCGGGCAGCGGCCTCGCTGAAGAGGTCATCAAGCCTGATGGCAGCGCGGCTATCGCGCGTAGAAAGATAGTCCCATATTTCGGCGCGGTCTTGGCGCGCTTCGGGCGTCCAGAGAACTTTCATCGCTAGCGGGAAACGCGCGCGCGGCGGTTGGCGAACTCCGCTTCAACCTCATCATTGCCAAGTCCGTCGCCTGCATGCATCGACGTGCGGGCCTTGACCACCTTGCGCTCGACAAAGGCGCTATGTTCCCGTTTGAGGCGCTGCTGCTCGATAAAGTCGCGCATCAATTCGCGCACGACCTGCGAGGCGGGTCGATGCAGGGCATCTGTTTCAGCCATGAAATCTGCCCGCAGATCGGCTTCCAGCTTCATCGTGAAAACGGCTTCCTTGGCCATGACTGCAACTCCCTTAAGTAATGACATGGTGTATACACCGTCACTACCATTGTCGCAAGGCGGGCGCGCTCCCTGACCACTTTCCAACCCCCTAAACCAACCCCAGCTTCGCCAGATCCGCCGCAATTTGCGCGGGCAGCACTTCGCCTGTTTCGCCATCGGCCAGATCGCGGGGAGCGTCGGAGTCTTCGAGGTAGCGCCAGCCTTGGTGGGCGCGTTTGGGGCGGGGGTGGACGTCGATCAGTCTGGTGGAGATCACGATATTGGTGCGACCGCCTTCAGCCTCTTCAAAGCCGAGGATTTCGGAGCGCGCGACCAGTTGGTGCTTGTGAATCCAGAAAAGCGAACTGCCGATCATTTCATCGGCGCGCTTGGGGCGGTTCTTGGTTGTCAGCCGCGCGGCTTTGGCATCGCCGCGCCGTCCGCCTGCCGCAAACCATTCGTGCAGTTCGGCCAGCGATTGCGCGCCATAGGCGACTTTGGTCATGTGCAACGGCATTGGGGTTCTTCCAGATCAGGCAGCAAGCCCGCTTAACACGGCAAGGCCAAGGAACGAGAAGAAGCCCATGACATCGGTGGCCATTGTCACGAATACGGCAGATGAGACAGCCGGGTCCACTTTCAGCCGGTCAAGCGTAACGGGCACCATGATCCCGGCAAGGCCCGCCACCAGATTGTTGATGATCATCGCGGTGCCAATCACCGCGCCCAGCAACGGATTGCCGAACAGCAGCGCGGTGCCGCTGCCCACCAGCACACCCAGCGTCAGCCCGTTGGCCGTGGCGATGCGCAATTCGCGGAAGATCATGCGCAGCGTGTTTGAACTGGTCAGCTGATTGGTGGCAATTGCGCGCACGATCACGGCCAGCGTTTGCGTGCCCGCATTGCCGCCCATGCCCGATACAATCGGCATCAGCACCGCCAGCAGCGCAAATCTGGCAATCGCGCCTTGGAACAGACCCACAACCGATGCCGCCAGCAATGCCGTGCCAAGGTTCACCACCAGCCATGTCAGGCGCGTGCGCACTGTCAGCATGATCGGCTCGTTAATGTCGCCATCACCGGCACCGGACAGGCGCAGGATATCCTCGCTCGCCTCTTCCTGAATGATGTGGACAATGTCATCGACGGTGATCTGGCCCACCAGCCGCCCGCTTTCATCGACCACGGCGGCCGAAATCAGCGCGTACTTCTGGAAGCGCAGCGCGACTTCTTCCTGATCCATCGCCACCGGGATAAGCGTCTGGTCGCGTTTCATCACATCGGCCAGAAGTACTCCGCGCGGCGCCCGCAATATCCACGAAAGCTGGCACGTGCCCAGCGGATGGTGCTTGTGATCAACGATGAACACTTCCCAGAATTCGGTCGGCAGATCATCGTTGCGGCGCAGGAAATCGATCAGATCGCCGACCGTCATCGCCTCGGGCACCGCGATCAGATCGCGGCTCATCAGGCGGCCGGCGGTTTCTTCGGGGTAGGACAGGGCTGATTCGATGGCCGCGCGGTCTTCCGGCTCCATCTCGGCAAGGACAGCCTGCTGGTCTTCCTCGTCCAAGTCTTCGATCAGGGCGACGGCGTCATCCGTCTCCATCTGCTCGGCAAGCTCGGCCACTTCATCGGGGTCAAGCTCGTCGACAAGCAATTCGCGGACGTGGTCGTTCAACTCGGCGAAGACTTCGCCGCCCATCAGATCGTTGATGGCGCGGGCCAAGGCAACGCGCTCATCCCGATTAATCAGCTCGAACAAATCGGCGATGTCGGCGGGGTGCAGCGGCTCTACAAGGTTGTAAACCCGTTCGTGATCGCCGCTTTCCAGCGCTTCTGAAACTTTGCGGACAAAGCCGGGGCGCAGGGTATTGTCCTGTTCATCAAGGCTTTCGGCATTGCGCGCAGGCTCTGCCGCCGGGACATCATCGTCCACGCCCGAAAGCCGTGATTCAAGAAGGTCTTCATCGCGCTGCATTGCGGCGGGGTTAGCCTCCTGACCGATAAAAGCAAACCGCCTTGGCTTGCTTTGCGTGACTTTCTTTTCCAACGCCCTATATCGGCGTCAAACAGGAAGGAATTGCGACAAATGGCTGACGAAAATCTCGTACTTTCGCTCGATTCAGGCGATGTAGTAATCAAGTTGCGTCCAGACCTTGCGCCCGGTCACGTTGAACGGATCAAGGAACTGGTTGGCGAAGGCTTTTACGATGGCGTAAAGTTCCATCGCGTAATCCCCGGCTTCATGGCGCAGGGCGGCTGTCCGCAGGGCACCGGCATGGGCGGCTCAAGCAAGCCAGACCTCAAGGCTGAATTCAACGCCGAACCGCATGTGCGCGGCGTTTGTTCAATGGCGCGCACCAGCGCACCAAACTCGGCCAACAGCCAGTTCTTCATCTGCTTTGATGATGCCCGCTTCCTTGACAAGCAGTACACCGTTTGGGGTCAGGTCATCAGCGGCATGGAACACGTCGATGCCCTGCCCAAGGGTGAGCCACCAGCGAAGCCAGGTGCCATCAGCAAGGCTGCCATCGTAGCTGCCTGATTTCATCGCAAAGCATTGAAAAGGGGCGGGGCCACGCGGCCACCGCCCCTTTTTGCTGCGCACCGCCTTTATGCTGCGTACATTGGTTAAATCCATCCCGCAACAATTTGCAAAACGTCGCCCCTTGCAGCGAAACACGCAGAGGTATATCTTGACACTTGTCCGGGATGCTGGCGGGCCACCAATCACGTTGGCAGTCGGGCGATAAAACAGGGCCAAAAATGGTCCATTTCCTTCGCAGGAGTGTTGAAATGAAAACCTTTGTTGCAGCCCTTGCGGCTGCTGCGGCGCTGTGCACCGCACTGCCGGCATCAGCCACGTCCCAGCGTGAAACCTTCGATCTCGCTATTGCCAGCGATGGTTATGATTTGACCGATCCGGGCCAAGTCACCAAACTTCGCAAGCAGATCGATCTTGCCATCATCGAAGCGTGCAACCCCACTGACCGACTCAGTGTTGGCCCGCAGCCAAACCTGCAGTGCCGCAAAGAAATGCGCCGCGATGCAGCCATTAAAATCGCCGCCCTGACCAATGCTGCCAACAAGCGCATGGCGGGCCTGTAATCCCCTTCTTCCCCCCTCCCGCATGCGGGAGGGGCCGGGGGAGGGTCCGTTCATTTTGGCCCGCCCGATCAAGCTATCCAGCCAAAGCCCGCTGGTGCAACCGCGTCACTGCATCCAGCGAAGATAACAGTGCGCCTTCCATCCAGCAGCCATAATAGGACGCATGCTCGCCCGCCATCACGATGCGGCCATCCATTGCGCACAAGTTCTGGTAATGCGCTGCGCGGCTTTCTTCGGTCCAGGTGGCGCAGCATCCCATAATCCACGGCGCGCGGCTCCATGCATAGGACGTGCCCGAGACGAACTCCTTGCGATACTCCGCAGGGTGAAACACCGATCCTTGCTCGAGCGCTGCTTCAATGCGCTTGGCGTGAGTCATCCCCGCCAGCTGATACCCGCCCGCACCACTGGCAAAAGATCCCAGAAGCACGGCGGGGCCATCCTTGAAGAAGTTGTTGTTCGGATAGGAAATCAGGCCAATTGCCTGATCGGTGAAGCTGTGGCCGCCATAGATCGAATAATCCTCCTCCCAGAACCGGCGCCGCATTTCGAGGCCGATTTTGACCGAGTTCGAATAGGGCAGGGCCTTCAAAGCTGCCTTCATCGGCGCACCCACTTGCAATTCGATTTGGTTCAGGATCGTCGCCGGAATCGTGCAGACGCAATAGTCCGCGCTGGTTGATCCCTTCTGCCCGGTCTTGGCGTCTTCCCACGCAGCGGTCACGCCCGTTGCGTTCTGCGAAAGCGCCGTCACGCGCGTGTTCAGCCGCACCATCTTGGCGATCTGGCGATAAAAACCCTTGCCGATCATGTCCATGCCGCCCTTGGGCTGGAACATCGTCGTTTGCATCACATTGGTGAAGAAGAAGCCCATCTGCGTCCACACATTGGATGCCAGCACATCGGGCAAGCTGTTTACGGTCGATGGCGTCGGTGCACCGCCCACGCCGCCGCCGGGCGCCTTGTCATAGCCGCGCTGGCCTGAAACCTTGAGGTCGCTGGTATAGGCCATGTTTTTGTCCAGCATGCCCCATTCGCGCATTGCCACCAGCAGTTTGTCTTTGTCTTCCTTGGTCAGCTTGTCATCCAGAGACCCGGCGTTAAGTGCCTTGGCCATCAATTCGGAAACGTGGCCCTTGAAATCGGTCGCTACTTCACGATAGCGCTGCGGCTTGCCACCAAAGGCTTTCGTGCGGTGGACAAATGCGTTGTGGTTCAACTGGATAAACGGCTCAAGTTCTACCCCGAACTGCTTGCAATAATGCAGCAGCGTGCGGTGATGGTGGGGTATGCGCCATGGGCCGGGGTTCAGGTAATTGCCCGGCGCAAACGTGCAGTCCTGCACCGATCCGTCTGTCTCGGCCACTTTGTCGCCGCCACGGATAGAGATGTTGCGCCCGCCGGGCCGGTCCTGAAATTCCAGGACGGTCACCTTGTACCCTGCCTTGGTCAGTTCATAGGCGGCCAGCATCCCGGCCAGGCCCGCGCCCAGCACCAGCACGCTTGCCCCTTTGCGCGCGCCTGAAAGCATTGGCGGCCCGGTAAACTGCGTCTCGGCGGCATGGCCCAGCACCGTCATCGCCTGATACATGGCAAGCCCGCCTCCGGTCGTGCCGATCATGCGCAGCAGGTCGCGCCGCGTCTGCGGCATTACTGTATCGTCCATAAAACCCCCTGAGGTGCCGGCAGATGCCGGAAATCACTGTGTGCAGTTACAATCCGGAACCGGCGGCGACGCCACATTCACCCGTTCGACATCGGCAAGGGTGACCGGGTCTTTGTAATCGTTGAAATGACCGCGCACATAAGTCAGCACGGCCGCCATTTGCTCCGGCGTCAGAATGTCGGAGAACCACGGCATCCCGCCTCTGCCTTTCAGCAGGATGATCGTACCGTAATCCTTGTCGGCAAGGCGCGGATTGCCTGCCAGCGCCGGTATTTTTGCGCCTGCTCCGCCGCCGCCCATTGCATCGGCCATGTGGCAGGCCTGGCAAATCTGCTCGTACACTTGCCTGCCCTCGGCCGAGACTTCCACCGCAGAAGGCCCGCCGCCCGGCGCATCTTGTGCGCGCAAACCTACGGCAGCGGCCAGTGTCACCGCGCCAAGGCCCAGCGCGCCCAACCGCATGATCACACCCATCGTCATGGTGCCTTGGCTGCAATGCCTTCGATCTCGACCAGCACGTAAGGGCGGCCCAGCGCTGCCACTTGCACGGTTGAACGTGTTGGTGCGTTGGGCTGTTCGGGGGTGCCAAAGAAGGTCTTGAACACTTCGTTCATGGCAGGCGCATCCATCCGTCCGCCATTTTCAGGCGTGCCCACCAAAAACACGTTCATCTTCACCAGATCGCCCATGCCAAGACCCAGTGATTCCAGTTGCGCCTTCATCTTGGTCAGAATGTTCAGCGTCTGTTGCCGCGTGTCGCCCAGTTCTTCGGGCTTGGCCGGATCAATCGGTGATGCGGTTGATCCTGACAGGTAAATGATCGTGCTGCCCGGCGGGATGGTTGCCGATGATGATATCAGCGAATTCGGGTTGCTCTTGGTGCGGGTTACAACAGGCTTGGCTTTCGCCTTGGGTGATGCGGCTTGCGCGGAACCCATGCCGCCCGCCAGCAATGCGGCAGTGAACACCAGCGCCTGAAGTTTCCTCATCATTTCAAATCCTCGCGTTGTTCTTTTCAGGTTTAAAAATGGGCAGGGCAGGGAAGGCATCGTGCCAACCCCGCCCCGCAGTTGATCAGAACTTGAAGTTCATGCGCGCGTAGTAATACCCGCCGTTGCTACCATACGTGCCGTGGCCGTATGGGCTGTTCACGGTTGTGCCGCCGTTGATATAGGGCGAAATGCCCGGACCGACCGCCACTGGCAGAAGGTCAGGAATCTCCGGCGTCTTGTCGAACAAGTTGTTGGCACCAATCGCAAACGTCAACGTGTCGGTCACATCGTAGGAAAGCTCCGCATCGGTCAGCGGCGTTGCCTTGACGATTCCCTGATAAGGACCAAACCCGCTTACCCCGGGGTTCACCAGAATGGTTGCCGAACCCTGATACGATTGCCGCACCGTCGCGCTGAACCGGCCTGAGGTGAACGTCGTGTCCAACAAGACCTTGTACTTTGGCTGCGCCGATTCAAGGAAGCTTTCGGCTTGGCTGTTGAACAATGTGCCAATGCGGTTTTCGGTGACATCGGTCTTGTTGTAATTCGCGCTCAGCATCAGATCGAGCTGGCCGAACGGCAATTCAACTGGATAGCGTGCCTGAAAATCGATGCCCCATGTGCGGGTGTCGATGCCGTTGGTAAACGTGGCCACGCCGATGGTGTTGACCGCTGAATCAAGCGTCACGCCGCGCGCGGCAATCGCCGCATTCACCGCCGCAAACGCCGTCTGCCCGTTGATCAGGTTGGTCTGCGGGGTTCCGTTGACCACTCCGCGAATGGTCGACGTCCCGGCAATCCGGTCCTTGATCTTGATGTAATAGGCATCAAGCGTGACGATCAGCTTTTCAACCGGGCGCAGCACGATCCCGCCCGAGAAGTTGGTCGACTTTTCCGGCCGCAGCGAACCAAAGCCCAGCAGCGCCGATGCAGTTGAATTTGGCGGCAGTTGGACGGTGGCGCTGGTTGGCGCGACGTTGGTGGCTGAATAGTTGGATTCTGCCAGCGTCGGTGCGCGGAAGCCCGTGCTGGCGGTGCCGCGCAAGGCAAAGGCAGGGCTGAAATCATAGCGCGCCGTAATCTTGCCAATCGCGGTATCACCAAAGTCGCTATAATCTTCATATCGTCCGGCAAGGTCGACCGTCAGATCTTCAACCGGCTTGGCAATGAAGTTGAGGTACACCGCCTTGGCCGTGCGCTTGTATTGGCCGGCATCACTTGCGGCAAAACCGGGGAACGATTGGCCGCCTTCGAAATAGGTCGACAGGTTGTCGCCCTGGCCGATTTCGTAGGTTTCACGGCGATATTCGCCACCGAATGCCACAGTCAGCGGCTCGGCCATGCCGGCATCGAATTCCTTCTTGATGTCCAGCGTGGAAACAAACTGGGTCAGCTTGAAGAAGCCGTCATAGAATGACGTGGGGCTTTGGCCGGTGTTGATGAACAGCGAACGGTTGACCGATTCCGTTGTGCTGATGTCGTTGCGGTCGCTGCCGTATTCTGCCGAAAGATCCCAGCTCCAACCGCTCACTTCGCCGCGCAAACCGCCGGTCAATGACCATTCGTCCTGTGTGACTTCCTGCAGTGGCACAAAGCCGGTCAGGCCGGTGCCCTGGAAGCAGCTGGTCGGGTCTGTCGATACGCGGCAAACGCGGTTTGGCGGGCGATAACCTTGCTTGGCGCTGCCATCGCGGCGGGCAATATCGCCAAACGCATAAGCCTCAACCCCGCCAAAATCGTAGCCTGCGTTAAAGAACGCAATCGACAAGGCTGATTTGGCTTGGCCGCCGTTGATGTTGGCAAGATCAAGCCCGGCATAAATCGGCTGGAATGCAGCGGGCACGGTCGTGTTCACATTGCCGTTGATGTCTTTGACAAGGATCTGGCCGTCACCCACGAACGTGTAATCGTTGCGGCGGTGGAACAGCGAGAGGTTCAGGAAGCCGTTGTCACCCAGCGCATAGCCCAGGTTGCCGCTGACGCTGTAGGTTTCGCCTTCGCCGTCAAAGAACTGCCCTGCCGTCGCGCGGATGCTGCCGCCGGTGTCAGCGCTTTTCAGCATGATGTTGATGACGCCTGCAATGGCGTCAGACCCGTATTGTGCCGCAGCGCCTTCCTGCAAAATTTCGATGCGTTGCACCGCATCGGGCGGGATCAGGTCAATCGATGGCGCGGCCGAACCCTGGAACGGTCCTGCAATCACTTGCAAAATTGCCGAACCGTGACGCCGCTTTCCGTTGACCATCACCAAAGTGTGGTTCGGGCTAAGCCCGCGCAGGCGCGCGCTCAACGAGAAGTTGGACATGTCCGTGCCCTGCGTCTGCGCCGTGAATGATGGCACCAACTGGGTCAGCGCTTGATTGAGGTTCGGCTGGCCAACGCGGGTCAGCGCATTGCCGCTCAACAGTGTCACCGGAGCAGCAGAGTCAGCCGCAGTGCCGCCTACAGCGCGCGAACCGGTAACAATGATCTCATCGGCTACGGGTTGTTCTTCAGCTGGCGCCTCTTGCGCAAACGCTGATGTAAACGCCGTGCTGGCCAACAAAATTCCGCAAATGGTCTTGGTAACGGTCGACATGAGGTTCCCCCTGATATGTATCGACCTCTCCCACCAAGTGGCCGGAATCTGTGCCTAGCGTTGGTGCAAGGCCGACCCGGTCCGTTGTCATGGCTAACTCCGGAGCCTCCCCTCACGGTGTGCCCGGACATGGCGTAAAAGCACGCCTTATCGCTGCTGTAAGACATACGCCTTTTGACGTAACATGGCCTCAGGGCGGCTCATAATGTGTGTTAAACAACTGAAAAATATGAATTATAGTTTGAAGCGCAGCTGCAACAAAGGAGTCATGGCCACCCTTTTGCGCAAACTAGGGTTGCACCTTGTGGCAAGGCCCGTCAGCTTGCCATCGCACGCGCAAAACAAGGAGCTTCCATGCTGTCCCACCAAACCATCGCCACCCGGTTTCTCGCCTCCATCGGCCTTGCGGCAACGGCACTTGCACTTGCCCCTGCTGCGTCTGCGCAAGTCACCAAAATCCAGTCGAACCCTTCAGCGCTTATTCTCGATGCGGCTGATGTGAAGGCGGGGACGGACATGATTTTCCTGTCCGGCCAGCTCGCCTCGCCCATCGCACCGCCCGCCGCCGGAGCGGCCCCTGATTTTGGCGATACCAAGACGCAAACCATCAGCGTCCTGAACAAAATCAAGACGCTGCTTGCTGCGCGGGGTTATACGATGGATGATCTGGTCAAGCTGACGCTGTTCGTCGCGGCTGATCCAAAGCTTGGCAAGATGGATTTCGCAGGAGCGAACGACGGCTTCAAGATGTTTTTCAAAACGGCTGAAAATCCCTCAACCGTCGCGCGCTCCACCTTCCAGGTCGCAGCTCTGGTCGCGCCCCAATTCCTGATAGAAATCGAAGCCATCGCCGCCAAAAAGCGCTGACTTTTGCGGACATTTGGGGAAGGCAGCGGGATGCGCTGCCTTCCCGTGCGCCGGCCTTATTGAAACACAAAGCCAATCGAAAGCCCGACCGCCGTTTCGGCAAGGTGTACGTTGGCTTCACCCCCGCCATAGGGCAGCGGGATGGAACTTGCACCGCGCACGGTGTTGCGCGGCGCGCGCAGGATGTATCCGGTCAGCTCCAGCTTTTCCTGCACCCGCACAGTCGCCCCGGCGGTAAAGTGGTCTGTCACCACGCCCGGCGCCAGCAAGTTCAAGAACGTTTCCGACGCAGGCACGGGGTTGTCCGAACGGCCATAGCCTGCCCGCAAGGTAAGGGCATCGCTGGCTTTGTAGGCTGCGCCGAACTTGACCACATCGATATCGCGCCAGCCAAAGCCGGGGCCAATGGCCGCGCCAAAAGGCGTGCCTGCAAACAGCGGGGCCAGCGGATTGCCGACCGATGCAACGCCCGAATATTCGATGCGCTTATAATCCGCGCCAAATGTCAGCCTGTCGCCTGCTTTTACCGAAAGACCAAAGCCCCATGATGCAGGTACGTCAAAATCACCGCCACCGGCAAACAGCCCGGCGTATTTTTCAAAGCGGCCTGCCCAAACCTTGGATTGATAGAACGCACCCAGCGAAACGGCTTTGCCGAAATGGCCAAGGTAGCCCACGCGCACTCCGGCACCGATGGACCAGTCATCGCCATTGTTGGTCATCAAGGTCGGCGCGCTGCTGGCTGCGGTGAAGGGCTGGATGCCGGTCACGGCGAAGCTTTGCACCACGATTATGGGTGAAACGCCAAAACTGTGGGCGCCAGAAACCCGCGCCGCCAGTGTCGGTGTGATAAAGATCTGGCGCAAATTTACGCCCGCATCGCCGGTTGCGCCGAAGCTGGCAAAGGGGTTGGCGTTGTAATTGGTGTTCATCCCGCCGTTGCCGGTGACGGCTATTCCGGCCGCAAAGCCGTCACCCAAAGGGCGCACATAGGCAATCTCGGGCAAGACAAACGGATTTGCGCCATTGCCAGACCATTTGCCGTTCAACCCGGCCGCATTGCCGCTGATTTGTGCGCCGCGGTCCGGCACAAAGACTTCCAGACCAATGTCCAACCGCTCGCCCAGATCGACCGCCGCCGCAGGATTGGCGGCAATCGCAACGGCGTCCTCAGGCAGGGCAATGGCAACGCCGCCAGCGCCCTTGGCCTTGGCCCCCATGCCATTCAAGAAATAGCCATCTGTGGCATAGGCGGCTTGGGGCGCGGCAATCGCACAAGCGGTGAAGGCCAGCGCAACACCGGCGCGGCGGCAGATTGTCATCGTTCGTTTTCCCATATTTGGTGCAAGGCGGCCTCTGGATCACCGCAGAGCGCATCGTCAATACGGGCGTTTGCCGTAAGACAAGTTAAGCTTTCGTTGTGTTGCCGATTTGGGCCTCTTCATTTTGCGCCGTCGGTTACGCTATTCCTGGCGGTGGAATGATCCCGACATTCCCCAGCACTCTATCCGGAGAGGCGGGACGCTTTTGGCCAGTGCTGCGTCTTTCGCCGGTCACTATGCGATGGCATGGCTCGCACTTCACTCCCGTGTGACAAGCGCTCTTTTCGATCTTGAGGCCGCTCAACAAGTCACAACATGGTATTAAATGAGTCTCGATTCCTTCACTGATGTGAACGCGAAACATCACACCTCCGACACAAGCTTTGTTTAATCATCGCCCCGTCACGGCACACGCCGGTCGGGGGACCAGTCATGAAGCACGTCCGTTATAGTAAGATTTTGGCCAGTATTGGTTCATTGTACCTAACAACATGCTTGCCAACTTCTGCCTTTGCCCAAGATGCAGCGGATCAAGCTGATGATGGTGAACAAAGGGAATCAATTGTCGTTACCGGGACACCGATTCGCGACAGCCTTTTGGCATCGACAGAAGCACAGCGCCGCGCCGATAACGTCGTAAACATCATCGCGTCTGACACGATCGGACGTTTTCCCGATGCGACAGCAGCAGGCGCGCTGGCGCGTTTGCCCGGCGTCGGTGTGCAGCGCGACCAAGGTCAGGAACGCTACATCCAAATCCGCGGCGCGCCGACACGGTGGACACAAGTGTCGCTTGACGGGATCAACGTACTGGGCGCCGAAGACCGCATCTTCCGCTTTGATTCCGTCCCATCGGTGCAGATCGGCCGGCTTGAATTGAACAAGACGCTGCTGCCCAGCATGCCTGCCGAAGCATTGGCTGGGCGCGTGGACATCAAGGCCTATTCCCCCATCGACAACCCCGGGTTCCACTTCAGCGGTGACTTCGGCAAAGGCTTTGTCGATCTGGGCCAAGGCCCGGTTAACAACTATTCGGCGCGCGGATCGTGGGCCAATGATACGCTGGCGATCAGCGCGGCCTATTCGAAGTTCAACTTTGAACAGCAGACCGACAATAGCGAGCCGCGTTTCGACGATGTCGGCATCACCCAACTGCGCATCACCAAATATATCATTACCCGCCAGACTGAATCCTATTCCGGGCGTCTGCAATGGGAACCGACCCCCGGCTTGCGCTTTACCGGGACATATCTGGATACGAAGTTCAACGATTTTGAAGAACGCAACCAGTTCCGCTTCCAATACAACCGAGCGTTTTCCGGAACGCGCAATTTCGAAACGGCAAATCTTGTCGGCGTGCCTATGGACAGCACGTTTGAAGACGGCGTGTTCGAAAATGGCGTAAAGCTCGCGCTGTTGAACGCGACGTATGAAGGCAATGGCTGGAATGTTTCAGCTGATGTTGCCTATACCCGCACAAACTTTGATGGCGATATTCCGCTTGTCACTTACAATACATCAACCGCGCTTAACGCGCCAACGCTGGCCAATGCCGAGCGTTTTCCTTCGGTGCAACTGGTCGTCAATGCCAAGCCCGGCGGCATCCCGTTCAGCACTCTTTATGACACTGTGTTATCCGGGGCGACACTTGCGCGCGGGGCGCAGCAAGATGCGATTGACCAGCGCCAGTTCACCCGCCAGCAGGCAGCAGAAAGCAGCTATTTGCTCGGCACCAAAAGCTGGACCGGCAAAGTTGCAGTAGATCGCCAATGGGACAGCATGGGGGCAGAAGCCACGCTCAGCTTCGGTTTCCAGTTCGATGATCGCAAGCAATCGAACACCGTTTTCAACCAGATTTTGGCGGATGGCGTAACTACAGGCACGCTGACGATCAACACGGCGGCAACCGCTCTGGGCGTTCCGTGGACCCCGTTTGACTTCATCACACGTGAAGCGTGGGACACAGATTTTCCCTTCGGCTACAACGTGAACTACATGGACAATCCGGGCCTGCGCAAACAGTTCGATGCCGTCCAGGCCGCAGCGCGCGCAGCAAATGCGGTCGGTACCGGCAATTATGCCGTCATCGCGCCTGATCCAAAACTGTTCAACACTGTCGCTGAACGCGTGATTTCCGGTTATGTCATGAACAAGTGGAAGTGGGATGCGCACACCGTCCTGCTGGGCGCACGTATCGAAAACACGAAGATCGCATCGACAGGCACCAGCACGGTGACAATTCCTGCCGTTGGGTCAGCGCCTGCGCAACTGGTGCTCACGCCACTGGCGTTCCAGGATGAATTCACCAACATCTTCCCAAGCCTGCACTATACCTTTGACGCAACCGAAACGGTGAAGCTGCGCGCTGCCTTCATCACCGGCCACGCCCGTCCCAGTCTTGAAGACATGCGCGCAACAGTTTCGATCAACGACACTAGCGGCACCATCACTGGCGGTAACCCGTTTGCGATCCCGGAAAAAGCATACGGTGTTGATCTTTCTGCAGAATGGTATTTTGCCCCTGCTGCGATCCTTTCGGCAAGCTTCTATCACCGCGAAGTTTCGGATGTGCTGTTTGATTCAACATCGCTTGTTACCGATGGTCGCTTTGATACCGGCGGCACCAGCCGCGAAGGGTACACCTATTCCAGCATCGTGAACGGTCAGGACGGCCATCTTTCCGGTGTTGAATTTGTTTACAACCATGCCTGGACTTTCCTGCCAAGCCCGCTCGATGGATTTGGCGTGACGGGCAGTCTGGCCTTGAACTGGGGGTCGTTCAAGACGCCTGACGGCTCCAAGGTTAACTTTCCCGGCACATCCAAATCGATCATCTCGGCAAGCGCGTTTTACGAAAAGTACGGTTTTTCCGGTCGCATCACGTATCAGACCCGCAGCCCCTGGCTTGATGAGGTGTTCCCGAGCGGCAGCGCCGCAAACTCGAACCTTTATTGGGCGCGTTCAACCCGGATTGATGCGTCTGCCCGGTATGAAATCAACAAGATCTTTTCGGTCTATGTTGATGTCAACAACCTGACCGATGAACGCGGCGTTCGCTATCAGGGCGTTCCGGACCGGCCTTACGAAGTCGAAGGTTTTGGCCGCCGCTTCCTGTTCGGCGTTCGCGCAAACTTCTGATCCCAACGGGCCGCGGCTTTCCGCCAGTCTGAAAGGTCGCGGCCCCTATCATAAAACGGACATCGCCTTGCCATACGTTGCACCGGTCATGACATTCCAACGCCAGTTAACATCGTGGGCCTTCATGGCATTGGGCGCATGCGCGCTGTCTGCCTGTGGGTCAAAAGACAGCAATCTGCCAGCCGGAAGTTGGCAGGCAGAGATGGGGCGTCTGCGGGTTGCG
The DNA here is from genome assembly GCF_002280675.1 of Novosphingobium sp. 32-60-15. Taxonomy (GTDB): domain Bacteria; phylum Pseudomonadota; class Alphaproteobacteria; order Sphingomonadales; family Sphingomonadaceae; genus Novosphingobium. The sequence goes on from NZ_NCEN01000006.1 coordinate 117,470, forward strand.
GTGCGCGGCGATGATGCTGACCCTGCTTTTGCCGCGCGTTGGGGAGGATACCGCAAACACCTGACCGAAGTGACGGGTCTGCCTGTCGAATTGTTTGAAGCGACCGATTATAACGGCGTGGTTCAGGCCATTTCATCGGGCCAGGTCGACATGGCGACAATGGGTGCCAGTTCCTATGCCAATGTCGCGGCCCAAGTGGGCGACAAAGTCGCACCCTTTGTCATCGTGCGGCAAGCAGAAGGCACGAAGGGCTATTATTCTGCGATCGCGGTCAAAGCCGGTTCCAGCTTTCGCAGTTTGAACGATTTGAAGGGGAAAACCCTTGCTTACGTCGATTTCAATTCGACCTCGGGCTATGTTTATCCGCGCAAGACCATGCGCGAGCAGGGCGTTAATCCTGATACGTTTTTCGGGCGCTCGATCATGGCAGGAGGCGCCACCCAAGCGCTCGTTGCTATGGCCAATGGCCGGGTCGATGCTGCGATGGTCACGGTCAGCGCGGGCACTCCAGAAACAGGCTTTGCCGCTGGCAGTCACATAACCGCTGGAAGACGCGGCCTGATCAAGCCGAACGAAATCCGGTTGATCTGGACGGCAGGGCCAATGCCCAACTCTCCCTTCGTCGTCAGGACAGACCGCCCCGCTCCGATGATTGATGTGTTGCGCGGCGCGCTCGCCATGCTGCCATATGAAAAGCCCGATGTGTGGGAAGAAATGGGCCAGGTTGCGGGCGGCACATTCGCGTCTGTGAACAAGGCCACTTATGCCGAAGTCTTGGCGTTGCGTGATGAAGATATCAGCAAGCGCCGAGCCGGAGGATCAAGCAAATGACCCGCGCAATGATCCTTGCTGCGCTCATGCTCCTTGCCGCCTGCGGCAAAAGTGAAGCACCGGTTGCATCTGACGCCAAAGCCGCGCCCTTGCTCAAACAATTGCGGATTGCTGTTGCAGCGCCTGCAACCGGTCCTTGCGCGGCGCAATCGCCCGCATTTGATGCCAGCCAAACGGCCTATGTCGCGCACCTGTCCAAACGGATGGGCATTCCTGTCACGCTATGCCCTGTGGCTACACGCTCTGAAGCTGCCGCTGCGCTTGCCGAGGGGAAAATCGATCTTGCCCTGCTTGATCTGCCGAGCATTACACCGGTCAAGCAGACCGTGCGGCCAATCATGGCACAGCGGATACCAGCAGATATGGGCCGGATGGAAGTGGTGCTTGCGGTGCCGGATGCATCGCCCATCCGTACTGCTGCAGACGCCAAAGGGCGGCGGATGGTTTTGCCCGCAGACAACAGCGCGGTTCTTGCAGGCATAAAGGCGGCGCTGACGGCGTTCGGGTTTGAAAGGTCGGCAGAGGTCATCGAGCCGACCAAAGTAACCGCGCTTGCCGCTTTGAAGGCGGGTAAAGCCGATGTGCTGGCGATGCAAAGCGCGCAATGGGTGCGCCTGTGCCGGGGTGAGGCCAAGGGCGAAACCCCGTGCGTTGGCTATCGCCAGATCTGGCGGGGCCGCGAACCTGCAACCGAAGCTTGGAGCGCGCGGCGGGACTTGCCGTTGGAAAGCTGGGCAAGGTTGCTTGGCATTCACGTGGCCCTTGTTCAGGAAAACCCGCTGGCCGCGCGGTGGTTCGCCCCGCAGATGACCGAAATTGAACCTATCGAAGCGACCGGTTTGGAAAAGCCCATCTGATGGACGGCGCACACCACAACCCCACGCCGGACAGTCCGTTCGATCTTGTCGCGTTCGAAGCAGACTGGAACCGGCGGTCGCGCAACAGCCGGTTGATCTCGCTGGGATGGATCGCGCTCGCTTCCTTCGTGCTGATAATGTCGATGGAATTGAGCGAGGCAGGCCAAAGCACGGTCGATGCAGGCTGGACCGCACGGATTGCAACATTCGCAGACCGCATGGTGCCAGACCTGCAATTGCAAAACCTGTTTGGCGCGAGGCGCGATGCCGGATCGCTTGCCAGCTGGTTCTATGATCTGCCGGTGTGGCTCGTAGCGATGCGCGAAACCATCGCCATGGCCTTTGTCGGCACGGTGGTTGGCGGCACCCTTGCGCTCTATTTGTCGTTTCTGGCAGCAAGCAACCTGAACCAGAATTGGATTGGGCTGCAATTGGTGCGCCGCACATTCGATCTGGCGCGCACCATTCCCGATGCCATTTTGGCACTGATCTTTGCTGCAGCTTTCAGTCTGGGGCCCGTCGCGGGCGTGCTGACGCTGATCATCTCGACCGTTGGGTCCTTGGGCAAACTGTTCAGTGAATGCATGGAGAATGCCGAAATGCGGCAGGTTGATTCCATATCGGCGCTGGGCGGCAATTGGGTCATGCAAATGCGCTTTGGCATCATCCCGCAGCTTTTGCCGCAAATCCTGTCGTATTGGCTTTTGCGGATGGAGATAAACCTCTCGTCCGCTGCTGCCCTCGGCATTGTCGGCGCGGGCGGTATTGGCATGGAATTGCAACGCGCGATCAGCTTTACCGAATTCGACACCTATCTGGCCATTCTCATCTTGATCATCGGCTATATTTTCGTGCTCGACCTGCTGTCCGAAACCCTGCGCCACCGCTTGATCGGCAAGCATGCCTTAAGGAACAATCGCAAGCCATCTGCAAAGGCGGCCGCAGCATGAGTGACCTTGCCCTTCTGCAACAGGCCGAAGCCTTGGCCCCCGGCGCAATTTTCACCCCGATCACCAATCGCGTGAAATTCTGGTTGGGCCTCATTGCCTTTGCGATAGTTTTCACAGCGGCATGGATTGATCTTGAACTCACCTATTCGGTTTTGGCTGGAGGCTTTGGCAAGCTTGGGCAAATCCTTGGCACCATGGTTCCGCCCACTTCGGGCGGGCAATTGGAGCGCTTGTTGTGGGCAATTGCGCAAACGCTTGCCATTGCCGTGCTCGGCACTGTTCTTGCCGTGGTCGGCGCATTGCCACTGGGGCTTCTGGCCGCGCGCAACATTGTCCCAAACCCTATGATCCATTTCATCGTGCGCCGGATCATGGATATTTTTCGCGGCATCCCGGTGCTGGTCTGGGCGCTCATTCTGGTGGCGGCGGTCGGGCTTGGCCCCATTCCGGGCATTCTTGCCATCGGCTTTGCCGACATCCCGCGGCTTGCCAAGCTGTTTGGCGAAGCGCTGGAAAATGCAGACGAGCGCCAGCGCGATTCCCTGCGGGCCACGGGATCGCCCGATATCGGCGTGCTGCGGTTCGGCACATTGCCGCAAGCTCTGCCGGTTTGTCTCAGCCAATGCCTTTATTACCTTGAACAAAACTTCCGGTCAGCCGCCATCGTCGGCGTGGTCGGTGCGGGCGGGATCGGCTTTGAACTGGACGAGCGTATCCGGATTTTCGCCTTCGACGAAGTTGCCTTTATCGTCCTTCTCTACATCGTCGCCGTCACCGTGCTGGACCTTGGTTCACAGTGGCTGCGCACCCGCCTGACATAGGAAACCTGCCATGCTCGAAATTGACAAGGTTACATGCTCGTTCGGTGATGTAACGGCCGTAAAGCAAGCAAACCTCACCATCCAGCGGGGCGAAATGGTCGGCATCATTGGCCGGTCCGGCTCGGGCAAAAGCAGCCTGCTACGGCTGATCAACCGGCTCTATACACCCCAAGAAGGAACAATCCGGTGGGATGGACAGACCGTGTCAGACCTCAAGGGCCGCGAATTGCGGGCCTGGCGTCAGCGCGCGACAATTATTTTTCAGGATTACAACCTGATCCCGCGTCTTGATGTGCTCACCAATGTCTTGTTGGGGACGCTGGGTCGCCGTCCTCTGGCACCGGTAATGTTCAAGCAGTGGCCCAAGGAATTGCGCGCGCAGGCAGTTCTCGAACTTGACCGGCTGAGCATGGCCGACACTGTCTTCAAGCGCACCCAGTTCCTGTCTGGCGGGCAGCAGCAGCGCATCGCAATTGCCCGCGCGATGCTGCAAGAACCGGAAATTCTTCTGGCAGATGAGCCCGTTGCATCGCTTGATCCGATCAATGCCGAGATCGTGATGCAAAGCATTGCCGATATCAACGCCAGCCGCGGGATAACCGTTTTGGTCAACCTGCATTCGATAGATATTGCCCGCCGCTATTGCCGCCGGGTGATTGGCATGAACCGTGGTTCTATCGTGTTCGATGGCCCGGTTTCAGACTTGACCGAAAGCGCAGTTGCCGAAATCTATCGCAAGCGCACCCAGCCTTGCGAATGCTCAGGCGATGCCGTGGCGCAAGTTCAGCCTGTGATGCCTGTTGCCACAGCGGTGTACGCCTGATGGCCGGAGCAACCAAGCAAGGGCGGCTGGCCGCGCTCGCCGCCGAACAGGGGCTGGAATATGTCGCAAGGCAGGCACCCGCGCGTGAACACAGTTCCGCAAAAGGGCCAGCGCCTGAAATCGATCCGCAAGCCTCTGTGGTGGATTGCGCTCTAGGCCGGTGGACGCGCGTTGGTGCACGCACCCATTTGAGCGAGGTTTCCTTCGGCGATTACAGCTACATCGTCAGCGATTCCAGCGCCGCTTATGCGCGGATTGGCAAGTTCTGCTCAATCGCCCGCGATGTGCGGATCAACCCTGGCAATCACCCCACCTGGCGGGCGGCGCAGCACCATTTCAGCTATCGCGCGGTGTCTTATGATCTGGGCGAGGCCGACGATGCCGATTTCTTCGAATGGCGTCGCGAAGATCAGGTCAACATGGGTCACGATGTCTGGATTGGCCATGGTGCGACCATTCTTGCCGGGGTTTCCATCGGCACCGGCGCAATTATCGGCGCAGGGGCTGTCGTTTCGAAGGACATCCCGCCCTATGGCGTAGCGGTTGGTGTGGCAGCACAAGTCATCAAATACCGCTTTGACGAAGAGGTGCGTGAACGCCTCATCTCACTGGCATGGTGGGACTGGGCGCACGACCGGCTCGCCTCTGCTTTGGATGATTTCCGCAATCTGGATGCCGCTGCATTTTGTGACAAACATGGCTGAAGGGCGCTTGATTTTGGTCGTGGGGCCATCGGGCGCGGGCAAGGACAGCCTGATTGAAGCGGCAATGGCGCAGCTTGCGCAGGACCAGCGCTTTCACTTTCCCAAGCGAGAAGTAACCCGCCCCAGTGACGCCGGTGGCGAAGATCATATTGCGGTGTCTGAGCAAGATTTTGCCGCGCGCCAAGCTGCCGGTGGCTATGCTTTGGCGTGGGGCGCACATGGCCTGCACTATGGCATACCGATTGCCGTAATCGATCTGCTGGCCAATGGTGACACCGTGGTGATCAACACATCGCGCACTGTTATTGAAACCGCCCGCGCCACATATCGCAACTTGCGGATTATCTACGTGATAGCCCCGATTGCCATTCTGGCACAACGGATTGCCGCGCGCGGTCGAGAAAGTGCTGAAGACGTGGCCCAGCGTCTGGCCCGCGCGGTAATGTCTTTGCCCAGCGGCGATGACGTCGTCATCATCACCAACGACGGCAGCCTTGAGCAAGCCTTGGCGGCGTTTATCGCGGCGTTGACTCATGAACCCGCGCTTACCCGATAGCCTTGTCGTTCAACGGGCCGGGCATTGCACCACGGCTAAAGATCACGCCCCGATAGCCGTGCCAGCACTCTATCTGCCTCCTTGCGCGTACAGCAGCGGTGCACCGTAAGGTGGGCATAGGCGGGGTCGGCCACTGCGCGTGCGATGCTTTCGCGGCGGCGGCGATGGTTGTTCCACGCCCAACGGATTGGGTGATCCGCCCTGAACAACCTTTCAAAGCCCTCAGAACATCTGGGAAAAACATCATCTCCGCTGGCCGCCCGCGCCAGCGACCGGGCAATCACTTGCCGCATCACTTGCAATCGGGGAAGGTCCAGCCAGACCAGATGCTGCGCTCTTGTCCAAACAATCGGCCAGACTTTGGAATAGCCGCCGGCAACAATCCAGCCATCATCAAGTGTTGCCTGATCGACCGATTGCATGAAGGCTTCTGGCTCTTCTGCCGTGCGGCTATACCAATCCGGACCCCAGTTCAGCAGGTCAAGTTCGACAACCCGTAAGCCTGCAGCCTCGGCCAATCGCGCCGCGAAAGTCGATTTGCCCACACCTGATATGCCGACAACCATCACGCGCATTGTCTGGGCTTAACTTTGCGACTGGCCGAAGCCAAAGCGTCCGATGATCGTGAACGGACTGGCAGAGTTGGGTTGATGAAACACGCTGATCGAATCAAAACAGTGGTCCTGCGGCTCTGCTCCGAAGCGGGCACATGCCACTGCGTGAATGGCTGCGCGTTCCGTCTCATCGGCAATGCTGCCCGAAAGCGTCATGTGGAAGCGGAAGCCTTCGAGGACATGGGGATAGCCCCATTTCAGCAAGCGCGCGTCTTGCTCCGGACTCAAGGCACTTTGGCGGCGGCGGGCAATATCGGTATCGCTCAACGGCTTGCGGAACGGTTCAAAATGTTCAACGCACCGAGTGTGGAGTTCCAACATGGCGGGGCAGGAGTCAACCAGCCTGAACGCGACGAAACGGCCCAGTATCTGCGGGGCGATGGCTGCGGAAAAAGGCGTTTGGCCTGCAGCAAATCGCGCAGCACAATCCAGCAATGCTTGTTCCGTGGCTCCATCGGCCAGCGCAAATGGCGCCTTAAGTGTGCCATGAAAACCATAGCGCCGGGGATCTGCCGTCATCGCGGCAAAAGCTTCGGCAGTGAAACCTCGGGGCACAGGTTGATCGCGAACCATGCCGGTATCAGCATCGCGGCCAAGCCAGGCAGAACCTTTGCGCCACAATTCAGACGCAGGATCGGGCGCATAATAAATTGCGTAGCGTGCGCTCATTCAATCAAGCCTCGCGCTGGCCAAGCCGCCATACAGACACCGGGCGTGGCCAACCACCGGTTTGCCAAGAAACCCGTACCATATCGGCCCGCAAACCTTCAGCCAGCCCCCCCCGATCGGTCAATCCGGCAGCTTTGGCCGGACCGGATGTGACCACCGCAATGGCTTCGGGAAGTTCCCAGTTATAAGGCGCCTGAGTCAGCATGAAAGCGGCGCGCAGCATGGAAAGCGGGACGTAGTCCGACGCAAGAATATCAAGCAAGCCTGCACTGGCGGCTTCCCCTGCGCCCAGATTGCCCGAATGCGAATGGCCGCGCACTAGATTGGGCGCGCCCATTGCGATGGCCATTCCGGCGTTGCGTGATGTTTGCGCCGCTTCCTGCGTCACCGGAAATTCAGCGATTGTGCAGCCAAAGCCTTGCGCTTCAAGTACTTGCTCTCCTGAAGCGTCATCATGCGCCGCCAATGCCACACCGATTTCCCGTGCAATTTCGGCCAGACGTTTGCGGTGCAAATCGCACATGTCGGCAATCTCCAGCGCCGCCGCGGCCTTTTCCGCAGACACTTCGCGGTTGACGAATTGCCGCTGGCCCGGACGGTGATCCATCAGCGACAGCATCCGCAGGCGCGGATTCCCCAGATGCGGGATCAGGCGTTCCAGCAAAGCCGGATTGGTCACCTCGCAGCGGATATGCAGCAAGTGGTCCGAACGCAGCAGGCCTGCGTCTTGGGCATCATCAATCGCCGCGACCATGATCGGGAAAGCTTCCCCCCGGTTCAGGCCATTGCGTTCTCCGTGCAGGCACAAGGAATCAAACACCGTGGTAATACCGGCGGCGGCACATTGTGCATCGTGTGCCATAACCGAACCAATCGTGTCCCACGTTGCGCCGGGACGCGGCTGATAATGCTTTTCCAGATTGTCTGTATGAATGTCGATCAAACCGGGGATCAACAGATCATCGCCCCAATCATCTGCATAAGCAGAAGCTTCATCTCGCCGTTCGATTGACTGGATGTGCCCTTCGCGGATAACCAGTTCGGCGGCGACCACGCTGTCTGCCGTCACCACGCGGCGGCTGAATATGCGCTGTTGAGCAGCGTCAGCCGTGATTGGCCGATCAAGCAGGTCCTGTTCCATCGCTTATGCCGCCATCTTGAATTGCGTGACATCGAACAGACGCGTGGCCACGCCATCGCGCACCGCCTCGTCATGGAAGATCCCGATCATGGCAGTGCCAGCAGCGCGCGCGCGGTTCATCAGCTTGATCACCGTCTGCCGATTGGCGGCGTCAAGCGATGCGGTAGGCTCGTCCAGCAAAAGCACCGGATAATCCCGCACCATCACCCGCGCAATATTGACGCGCTGCTGCTCTCCGCCCGAGAACGTGGCAGGCGGCAGGCTCCACAGCGTGCGCGGCAGGTTGAGATCGGCGAGCATAGCCTCGGCCCGTTCGCGCGCTTCTGCCGGATCGACGCCGTTTTCCAGCAGTGGTTCCATGACCAGATCCAGCGTCGGGATCCGCGGGATCACGCGCAAGAACTGGCTGACATAGCCCATCGACCGCCGCCGTACATCAAGCACCAAATGGGGCGGTGCATGGGTAATATCGACCAGTCCGTCGTCGTGGCGGACTTGGACAGACCCGCTGCTGGGGATGTAATTGCCATAAATGGCGCGCAGCATGGTGGACTTGCCAACCCCCGATGCACCCGAAAGCACCACACATTCACCCGGATGCACCGCAAGATTGACACCGGTAAACACAGGCACGACCGATCCGTTCAGATTGTGCAGCAGAAAGGTCTTGGCAAGCTGTTCCACAACGATCACCGGATCACCGTTGGACATGGCTTCGTTGAAGCCGACAGGTTGGTTTTGCGTGCTCATCTGTAGCCTGCTTAAATCTGGAGTACGGAAGAGACGAGCAGCTGGGTGTAGCCATGCTGCGGATCGTCAAGAACCTGGTCGGTCAGGCCGTGCTCGACGACTTCACCCGATTTCATCACCATCAGGCGGTCTGCCAGAAGCCGGGCAACCGCGATGTCGTGCGTCACGATAATCGCCGCCAGACCCATATCGCGCACCAGCAAGCGCATCAGATCCAGCAAGCGGGCCTGCACCGATACATCAAGGCCTCCGGTCGGTTCATCCATGAACACCAGCGACGGGCTGTGAATGAGGTTGCGGGCAATTTGCAAACGCTGCTGCATACCGCCCGAAAACGTGCGCGGCTTGTTGTCGATACGCGCGATGTCCAGTTCGACCTTTTCAAACCATTCCAGTGTCAGTTCACGCATTTGACCATAGTGGCGCTGACCGTTCATCATCAACGGTTCGGCCACGTTGGCACCGCCGGATACGCGCATACGCAAACCATCGCGCGGGTTCTGGTGGACATAGCCCCATTCCTCGCGGCTGATCCGCCGGCGATCCTGTTCAGACAGGGCGAAGATGTCTTTCACCCCGTGGCGGCGGCTGTTGAACACGACTTGTCCGGCATCCGGATCGATCTGCCCGGCCATGCAGCGCAGCAAAGTGGTCTTGCCCGAACCGCTTTCGCCAACAATGCCAAGGATTTCCCCCCGGCGCAGTTCGAAATTGATGTCGTGGCATGCAACCACATTGCCAAAACGCTTGTTAAGCCCGCGTACGGCAAGCAGCGCCGCATCATCTTGATGCTGAACGTCAGCGCGTTCCATGGTGAGAGCCTCGGTCACTCTGCGTCCTCCAAGTTTGCAGCATCAGCAGATCCTTGATCAAGCTCGTGTCCGGCCATCGGGCCAGCGTGGCCGGCATCGCGGCGATCGGAACAATGCGAACTGTCCGAACACACGAACATGCGTGTGCCTTCATCATCAAGGATGACCTCGTCCTTGTAGCTGTCCGGGCATCCGCACAGCGCGCAAACCTCGTCCCAGCTTTGCACATCGAACGGATAGTCTTCGAAATCGAGGCTGCGCACATCGGTGTGTGGCGGCACCGCGTAAATCCGCTTTTCGCGGCCAGCGCCAAACAGATGCAAAGCCTCGCTCTGGTGCAGCTTGGGATTGTCAAACTTCGGAATGGGCGAAGGCGACATCAAATAGCGTTCGTCAACCAGCACGGGATAACCTGCGCCGCCTGCAATTCGCCCGAAGGCTGCAACGCTTTCATACAGCGACAGATATTGCAGGCCGTATTCTTCATAGGCGTGCATGGCGCGCGTTTCGGTTTCGCGCGGTTCAAGCCCGCGCAGTGGTTCAGGCTGCGGCACCTGATAGACCATGATCTGGCCTTCCTTCAGCGGCGCTTCCGGGATGCGATGCCGCGTCTGGATGATCGTTGCCTCTGCGGTCCGCTCGGTCGTTGCCACATCGGCAACACGGGCAAAGAAGCGCCGGATCGATACAGCGTTGGTCGTATCATCAGCGCCTTGGTCGATGCACTTGTAGACATCGTCCTGCCCGATGATCGATGCGGTCACCTGAATGCCGCCCGTACCCCAGCCATAGGGCACCGGCATTTCGCGTGAGCCGAACGGCACCTGATAACCCGGAATGGCCACCGCTTTAAGGATGGCGCGGCGGATCATCCGCTTGGTCTGTTCATCAAGATAGGCGTGGTTATACGCGCCATGCTGCATACGGTTGGTTTGCGTAGTCATTCTGCTGCCTCCGCAAATTCACCAGCGTCGGGCGTTGCGGCTTCGCGGGCCTCACGCCATTCCTTGCAAAGGCGGCGGACGAACTGGAGTTGCGCCTGAAAATCGACATAGTGCGGCAGTTTCAAATGCTGGACAAAGCCCGAAGCTTCGACATTGTCGCTGTGATACAGCACGAATTCTTCGTCCTGAACGGCGTGAACCCCATTTTCGCCCACTTCCTTGTGGCGCAGCGCGCGGTCAACAATCGCCATGCTCATGGCCTTGCGCTCATTGTGGCCAAAGGTCAGGCCATAACCGAATGTGAACTGCGGCGGCTTGTCGGCAGAGCCTTCAAAGTTTGAGATCATCTGGCATTCGGTGACCACGATTTCCCCGATTTCGATGGGGAAACCCAGCTCTTCCGGTGTGAATTCGACAGTCACGTCACCCATACGGATTTCACCGCACAACGGATGCGTGCTACCCCAGCCGCGCTGTGATGCGTACGCAAGGCTGAGCAGAAACCCTTCATCGCCACGCGCCAGCGCCTGAAGCCGCTGATCGCGCCCTGCAGGGAACGCCATGGGCTCGCGGGTAAGGTCATAAGGCTCCGGTGCATCATCGCTTTCGGCAGCAGTTTGCTCAAGCAGCGATTCATGCGCAAAAACCGATGCGATAGTCGGCATCTTTTCAACAACCGGCTCAGTGGCTTTGACGGCAACACCAGCAGGACCGGCATCACACAAATCGAAGTTCAAAAGGCGGTGCGTATAATCGAACGTCGGTCCTAGGATCTGCCCGCCGGGGATGTCCTTGAACGCTGCCGATACGCGGCGCTGCACCGCCATCTCCGGGGTTTTGATCGGCTCGGTCGCGCCGAAACGCTGCAATGTGGTGCGATAAGCGCGCACCAGAAAGATTGCCTCTGTCACATCGCCGCGCGCTTGCTTGATCGCCAAAGCGGCAAGTTCGGGATCGTAGCAACTGCCTTCCATCATCACGCGATCAACCGCGAGCGACATTTGGTGGCGGATCTGCTCCACCGTCAATTCGGGGACCGATGCATCGCCGCGCCGCATTTCATCCAGCCATTGGTGGGCGTTGCTGATGGCGCGTTCGCCACCCTTTACCGAAACATAGGCCATGTCAGTTCTCCGGCACGATGCGCGTGGAACGCGGTAGAGCGATGATCTGATCGCCCGCTGTCAGGATAATATCGACGCCAAGCTGGAAGGCGCTGCGGTCAGCACGCACTTGGTTCCAAAAGTCTTCAGGCAGTCCGGCAGGCGCAATCCTGCGCGTCTCTGCAATGCCTGGCCCTTCAAGGCGGACCGCCGCGCCACCTTCCAAAGCTGCGCACACAACGATCAGCGTCGTCGCGCGGTCGGGGTATTTTGGGTCGCCTGCGTAAAATTGGTCCAGTGCGGGCAAAAGGTCGGCGAGCACCAAAGCATATGCCGCAGCCTTAGGCTCTGCCGTGATCGGACAGCCGCAGTGGAAGCGCAACCAATTGGCAAAAGCTTCGCCATCTGCATCAAGTGCCACGAAAACCGGCGTTTCAAAATCCAGCAAAGTCAGCGCCAGCGCACTGGCTGCGGTCAAATGGGGAGATGCTGCGGCAATACCTGAATCCAGATCAATCAGCCTTCCGGGCCGCGACATGGCATCAAGCACGCGGCGGAAAACCCGCTGCGAATCTGCCACAGGATTGGCAAAGCCGGGTGAGACGCCTTCAAGCGCCAGTGAGCCGATCATTTTTCACCCCGCGTGCGAACCATCGTGAAGAAATCCACCTTGGTGGCGGCTGCTTTGCGACCGGTATCTGCCTTCCGCTCTGCCAGACCGGCGGCCAAGGGTGCCAGAACGCCTTCCTCTAGCCGGTCACGCCAGACATCGGCCTGCACCATTGCATCTGCCAAAGCGGCCAGTTCTGCGTGATCGCGATTGCGCCCGGCAACATAGCCAACCCCGACGGGGCCTTCAGGAATGCGCAAAGCGGCGCGCGCCACGGGAAGTTCACCAAGATTGAAGCGTTCGCCCTCTCCGCCCACTCGGCCGCGAACCAGCACCAACCCGACTTCGCTGGGGCGCAGGCGCTCAACCTCAGGAAGGTTTTCCATAAGGTCGAACACCGAACGCACAGCATCCGCTGGCGACTTGGCAATCAGCGCATGAGCCCTTTGGCGTGCTAAACGCAGGCCTTCAGTTGTTGCGACATCTTCCTGATGACTTTCCACAATGACTCCAACAAATTTAGTAATTGTCGATCAATTGATCTATTGTTTATGTAAATGATCTCGTATGAGCAAGTTAAAACTAGGTTACAGTTATATTATACAAGTAAAACTTGTTGAATATTGTCATCAAATTGTCGCCGCTGAATGCGAGGAGATTCGCAGGAGGTTTATGATGTGGCTTGCCATCGCTGAAGACCTGGAACGCGCAATCCATGAGCGGGTGCTTAACCCCGGCGACAAGTTGCCTACCGAGCACATGCTTGTCCGGAAGTACTTTGTAACGCGGCACATGGTGCGTCTGGCGCTAAATCGTCTTGTTCAAAGGGGTTTGGTCGAAAGCCATCAAGGGCGCGGGACGTTTGTCTGTCGCCCCAATATGGCATTCCCGATCCGTCAAAGAACGCGTTTTGGCGAAATTGCGCAGCAGGCCCACGTCAATCACAAGTATGAAACCCGCAGTATCCAGATTGGCCGGATGCCCCCGCCAGTGGCCCGCGAATTCGGTGTCAAACTCACGGCAATAGGCGTTTGTCTTGAGCGTTTGTCGGTTGTTGACGGGCAACCTTCAGCTTTGGCGCAGCATTATTTTCTTGAAAAACGTATTCCGAAGTTCGCGGATACTTACAACAAGTTCCAGTCAATTACGGCGACACTCAAAGAACTCGGCATTGTTGATTACGTGAGAGTGAGGACACACATCATTTCTCGTCTTCCCACCAATGAAGAAGCCAGCATCCTGCAAATGCCGCGCCACGTTCCGCTTATCATTACCAGAGCAATCAATCACGATGTTGATGGAAACATGCTGGAATATGGCGAGGCACGGATGGCGGCTGACCGTATTGAGATCGTAATCGACACGTCGAACTTCAACAATTGAACCGGCCATCATAGGATTTTGACCGTGACCACTGTTTTAACAAATGCGCGTATCGTCACTGGCGATGCCATTGTTCAAGGTTCCATAGCGATCAATGGCGGTGTCATTGGTGATGTAAGCGAAGGACGCTCGAACGCTGACGCAATCGATATGGAAGATGACTATATCATCCCCGGTATTATCGATATTCATACCGATAATCTTGAACGCCATTACTTTCCCCGGCCCAATATTGATTGGGACGCAGCTTCAGCCAGTATCGCGCATGATGGCGTCTGCATCTCAAGCGGCGTGACCACGGTGTTTGACAGCCTGTCGCTGGGTGCCTGGTCAAATGGGCAAGTGCGCGGGCGTGACAACTTGCGCCGTCTGATTGCGGGGCTGGGGGCTGCACGCAATAGCGGGGCGTTGCGCGCGGATCACCGCATTCACTGGCGTTGCGAATTGCCGTCTCCGGTTTTGCCAGAGCTGCTGGATGAATTCATGCCCAATCCGCTTACCGGACTGGCGTCGTTCATGGACCACACCCCCGGCCAAAGGCAGTACAAGGATCTAGACTTCTTTCTGGATCGGACGTGGCGCAAGGAAATGTCCGAGGCCGAAGTCGCCACACGGCTTGATCAACGGCGCGCAGATCAGGCCAGCAATGTCACCACTAACCGGGCAATCATGGGCAAAATGGCCGGAGAAATGAATGTCACTCTGGCCGCGCATGATGATGAAACCGCTGAACACGTCGCAGCTGCCCACGCCGCTGGCGCCGTCATATCAGAGTTTCCGGTCACCCATGAAGCTGCCGCAGAAGCCAAGCGTCTGGGCATGGTGAATTTTATGGGCGGGCCCAATTTGGTGCGGGGCGGTTCCTATTCGGGCAACGTGGGCGCGGCTGAATTGGCGGCGGATAACCTGCTGGATGGCTTTGCATCGGACTATGTGCCGCGCAGTATGATCGAATGCATTTTCCGGCTGACCGAAGAACCTCACGGTTGGAGCCTGCCGCAAGCGGTCGCTACAGTCACGCGCACACCTGCCCATGCCGTCGGGCTGACGGATCGGGGCGAAATTGCCACAGGTCTGCGCGCTGATCTTTTGCGCGTCAGCCTGAACGGCGGCCTGCCCGTGGTACGGTCCGCTTGGGTGGCGGGGGTAAGGGTCAGCTAGCGATGGCCCAATTGAAAATCGTCAGTTTCAACCTTTGGAAAAACGAAGGGCGTTTTGAACAGCGGATAGAGCGGATCGTTACCGGTCTGTCCGCGCTCAACGCTGATGTGATCGCCTTGCAGGAATGCTTTTATGCGCCTGCGCTCGGGATTGATGTCGTCGAAACCATTGCCCGGCGCTGCGCCATGCATTTCGTGCGCGCACCTTTGCGCGCAAAACGGCGCTTGCACCCGATCAGCGCCACCAAAATGACCACGCCTGCCACCCAAGTAGAAACGCGGTCGGACATGGCAATCCTCACGCGCACTCCGGTCATTGACGTTGAAGTAGTGATGCTTCCTGAAGACAAGCGGGATGGGGAGCGGGCCTTGCTGATGGCGACCTTGCCATTGCGCAACCGAAGCGTCCGCCTTGGCTGCACGCATTTGACCCATTTGCGCGATGGAGACGCTGTTGCGGTCCGTCATCGCCAAGCCGCGGCTATCGCGCAGTGCATCGTGCGTTTCGATCATCAACCATTTGTTCTGATGGGCGATCTGAACGCGCGCATGACGGATGGAGAGTTGGGTTCGTTATACAATAACCCGGCATTGGGGTTAGATTCACGTCTCCATGCCGCCTCGATGCCAATTGTCACTGCACCTGCTGATGGCACTATCGATCATATCCTGCTGTTCGGTTCGGCCCCCGGTTGGCAGCACCTGACGCGCGAAAACAAACTTCAACCTTTGCCTACGCGGCCTGAAGATTGGGCAAGCGATCATCCGGCGATTTTTGCACGATTGGAATTTCCGGAATGAAAGGCGTTCCTGGCGTCGTCCACACCCCGCGACGAACCACCCAGTTGACCTTGCGTCAAACGATCGGTGCCTTTGCCCGCTACTGGTTGGCGGAACCCAAAGTCGTCGCTGCCATCCTCGCGCTCTTATTGGGCATTATCGCCGCCGAAGCGGCCACACCCATCGCGCTGGGTGAATTGGCTGCGGTCGTCGCTGATCGCGCTACGCCCGGTAGTGTATCGTTACGTGAACCTTGGGGAGCGTTATTGGCCGCTGGCCTTGCGATGATAACTGCCATCGTGCTGCGTCAGCTGCTTGATCGGGGGTGGAACGCGCTCACCGTGCGGTCAATGCAAAGGTTGCAACTTGATCTGTTTGCCCGCGTTCAGCGCTTGCCCGCCGAATGGCACGCCAACAGCTTTGCCGGAGCCACCGTCCACCGTATTTCACGTGCGCGCTGGGCGCTTGATATGCTCAGCAATATCATCGTGTTGCGCTTGTTGCAGCCAGCTTTGCTGCTGGTTGTCATGGGCGGAATCCTGACGTGGCGTTTGCCGGTTGCCGGCGGAGTCTTCTATTTCCTGAGCTTCCTTTACGTGATCGCCAGCTGGCAGCTTTCGGCACGCTGGGTCCGCCCGATGAGCGTCGTATCCGCCGCACGCGACAGCCGTTTGACCGGCGCATTGGCGGATTCGATCACCAACAACGCAACGGTAAAGTCGTTTGGCGCTGAAGAACGCGAAGACAAATTGCTGCGCGGCTTTTCCGATGATTGGGCTACGGTTGCACTGCCTTCGTTCAACCGGGCAACCGATACAAACGCCGTTCTGCAAATGGTGTGGACGATGGCGCAGCTTTCGGTACTTGGCCTGATCGGCTGGTATGCAGTCCATAGCAGAGCCGATGTTGCCGATGTGGCATTTGCATTGTCAGCCGTTGCCATGCTGTCCGGGCAATTGCGAAATCTGGCTAGCGATATTCGCACCATCCAGCGCGCGTTTGCAGAAATGGAAGACGCTGCCGAATTCCTCGTCGCATCGCGCGAAGTGGGCGATATCAGCACGAATTGTAGCGAAGTTGTGCAAGATCGACGTCCCATCGAGGGCGAGATTGCGTTCTTGAATGTAAGCTTCTCTTACCCTTCGGGTGGCCAGGTGTACCAGGACTTGTCCTTGACCGTGCTTGCAGGTGAACATGTGGCGCTTGTCGGCCCATCGGGATCAGGAAAATCCACAGCCGTGAAACTGATCCAGCGGCTTTACGAAATCGATGCCGGGGTCGTTGCCATCGATGGCAAAGACATCCGGGAAATGGCGCCATCGGATTTGCGCAAGTTGATCTCGCTGGTTCCGCAAGAACCCGTCCTGTTCCACCGGTCATTGGCCGAAAACATCGCCTACGGTCGGCCAGAGGCAAGCATGGATGACATCATCAAAGCCGCAAAACTGGCGCGCGCGCACGAATTCATCAGTACTTTGCAAAACGGTTATGCCACCTTTGTGGGTGAGCGTGGTGCCAAACTATCGGGCGGAGAACGCCAGCGTGTTGCCATTGCCCGGGCAATCCTCGCGGACCGGCCGATCCTGCTGCTCGATGAAGCAACCTCCAGCCTTGATACGTCGACCGAGCGCTTGGTTCAGGAAGCAATCGCGGAACTGGCCAAAGGCCGCACCACAATCGTCATCGCACACCGCCTTTCGACCATCCGCAATGCCGATCGCATAATGGTGTTCGATAAAGGCATGATCGTGGAACAGGGGTCGCACGACCAATTGCAACGTGTGCCAAACGGCCATTACCGACGCCTATTGGAACTGTCAGATCAGCCAGCAGCGTCGCATATCGCCAAAGATCAGCCGATAAAACCTGATGGGAAGCAGGAACGGCAGTTTGCCAGCGAAGCGTACTGAAAGTTCGACCGGCCACGCTCCCGGCATCAGCCGGGTTGTGGTCCGGACAGCAATCGCAGCATGATCCGGAATGCCCGGATCATGCTTTGAAAGTTGACTGCTTTTCAATTCTATAGGCTCAGAAACGCCCACGAATTTCGGCGCCCATAGTGCGCGGCTGAATGACGCCAAAGCCGTAGGAGCGGATCAACACTCCGTCGTTTGCGCGGGCAAGTGTGTAGTCATTGGACACGCTGGACAAGGCATACTTGTCGAACACGTTGTTTGCAAAAAGCGATACTTCAAGCTGCGGTGTCTTATAAGTGATGGACGCGCGGCTTATCGAGTATCCGGGGATAGCTTCACCGTAACCACGCAGGCCCGTCGTGGAATAGGTATCGCTGCGAGCAGCAGTGCTCCACAACAAGTAAAGTTCGGCCTCATCGGCCATTGGCACTGTGTATGTTGCAGTGATTGATCCGGCATGTTTGGACGTGCCTGGCAAACGGTCGCCAACAAAGGCATCGCCCGCACCCTGAACATCAAAGCCGTTGCTGATCCCGCCGATCAGGCCCGGTGCAGCCTTGGTAAGTTTTGCGTCGAGATAAGTGTAGTTCCCCGACAGGCTGAACCTGCCAAGGTTAAGCGCGAGCGTCGCTTCTGCTCCTCGGCTACGCGCACCACCCGCGTTTGCGGTGATGCCCACGGCTCCGTTCGCCGTCTGACTGCCGAGTTGGAGATTTGTCCAATCGATATTGTAAAGGTTTACCGTGCCTTGCAGCATTTTATCAAGAAGGCTGAAACGGACGCCAACTTCGTAATTCTGGGTCTTGTCTGGCCCGAACGAAAGTTCATTGGGCAAAGCGCAGACGTTTTGCCCGGCAGGCAAAGGCACAATACACGGTGCCACGCGGTTGACGCCACCGATGCGGTAACCCGTCGAATAGGTCGCATAGGCGAACAATTCAGGGCTGAACTCATACGAGGCGTTGAGCTTGTATACGAAGCCATCATCCTCGGTCGAACCGGTGCGAATGCGCGAGGGATCAAACTGGATAAGCGGATAGGGCGTACGGCGTTGTCCGCCACGGGTCAGCGGCGTATCTGTGGCGCCCGAAATATAGGCCTTGTATTTGTAATAGCGCGCACCGCCAGTAATCTGGAACTGTGGCGTCACATGCCATGTTACTTCACCGAAAACGGCCTTTTCCTTGGTATAGGTGTCTGTGAACGAGATGTACTCCAATCCATCAGGCCGGAAGATCCCTGCCCACTCAGGATAGCCGGGCAAACGCTCGGCGCTGAACGTATAGCTCTTGAAGTGGTTATAGAAGCCACCAAGCAGCCAGTCGACCGGCCCGCCATGGGCAGAAACCAAACGGATTTCCTGGTTGAACTGTTCAGGGTCGCTCTCAGATGTGGTGGTGCCGGCAAAGGACGGGAAAAGCTCGTAATCATAATCAAGATCAAGCAAAAGGTCGGCAATGTCGCCTTGGCTGAAAAGATCCTGCCTCGAAAAAGCGGTGGCCGAAACGATCTTGGCAATGTCACCGATGTCGATATCGACTTCTGCTGCAAACATTTCCAGTTTGCGGGTGGCAGGCTGTGGCACGCGACCGCCGTTTTCGTACTTGCCAGTCCCAAGGACGCCACGGCAATTGGCATAGACGCACTGTCCGTCAGGGAAGGCGACGCCGTTGGGGTTCAGCGTGTAAGTGGCACCAAACCCGCCATTGACCTGCGTGCCGTTGGTCCTTGTTTCCTGCCGGATATAACTGAACGTCGGGCGCAACCAGCCGAAGTCAAAGCCCAACTGCGCACGGACGGAATACGTCCGTTCGTCGTTCAGATCTTTACCGCGACGCAGGTTCGCAGCCACCGCTTGAGGATCGTTAAAGTCTGGCTGCGGGAGCGACACACCAAGCTGGTTCACCAGAAATGGGGAATCGATAAAGCCGGGGTCGTTGTAATAGCCGCCGGTAACGCGCAGGGCGACTTTATCTTCGACGATCGGCAGATTGACTGTCGCATCGAACACCGACCCTACACCGTCGGAATGTGCCACATCATAAACGCGGGCATGTGCCTCGCCCTCGAACCTGCTGAAGTTCGGGCGATTGGGAATGTAGCGGATCGCGCCTGCCAGCGTGCCAAGGCCATAGAGTGTGCCTTGGGGCCCGAGCAGCGTTTCCACCCGGTTGATGTCGAGGAATTTGAAATCGACGTATAGCGGGATCTCCCCGAGATATACGCCTACTGCGGTACTGCGGTTGGTGCCGCCTGGTCCGCCAGATGTAATGCCGCGCATGACAATGCTGTTGGCGGTGCGGGGGCCGGTGTCGGGCACTGTCAAGCCGGGGGTGTAAAGACCAATATCGCCGACGTCATCCAGACGCTTGTTTTCAAGCGTCAAGCTATCGAGAGCAGAAATGTTGATCGGGACTGTCTGCAACGAAACGGCGCGGCGCGTGGCCGTGACAACCAGCTCGTTCTGACCCTGCGTTTCTTCAGCCGCCATGGCGTCAGCCGGCATGTCCTGCGCCTGAACAGGCATGGCGATCACGCCAGCCAAGATGGTTGCCGACAGCAGTTGCAGACGAATTTGTGTATGTTTCATTGTGAGTCCCCCCGATTCAAATGGCCAATCACTCAGGCTTGTCTCCGCCTATGCTTGTGGCTCTGGCCTTGGCGGCGCTGGCTCTATTCTGCATCGGTCTGGTTCGGGTACGCAGTCGGTCGGACAAGCAATATGCGCCGTTTGACGTAGGGCAGGTGCCATAACAGTGGTGGGCAAGTGATTGCGCCGGTGCGGCTACGCTAAACGGCGTAATGCCGGAACCGGCTCACTCAGGTATCTTCTGCCGACATTTTATCCCGGTCGCGTCCATTTTACGTAGGAATTGCCATGAGCGAGTATGCCGTCACCGAGAAGCCGGCTTACATGGTCAGTGCCCCCATAACCCGCGGGCTCGACAATCTGGGGCGCGTGGAAGGTGGGCCTGTAAAGCAGTTCATCTTCACCTATTTCCAACCAGCCTTCCTGCTGTTGGTGATTAGCTATTTTTATTATGCGCCGGCAGAGTGGATCAAGCCATCGGTGACCTTGTGGATCGGTTACGGCGTCAAGGTCATGATGCTTTCGATGGAGTGGATATCACCCCGCTACAAGAGCTGGCAGCACACCTGGAAAGAACTCGCGTGCGATACCTTCTATGTCGCAATGGGCGCGATGTTTGTGCGGGTGGTGTTTGGGCCGATCAACAGCGAGGCGATCATCACATGGTTCCAGGACACTTTTGACCTTGCCAAAATTGCCTGGTTCATGACCCTTCCCTTGCTGCTTCAAGCCGTGTTGATCTCTTTCATCGGTGACTATTTTCAATATTGGATGCACCGCGGCATGCACAACTGGCACCCGTTGTGGCTGACGCACGCACCGCACCACTATGTCACCCAGTTGAACGTTCAAAAGGGCAGCATCGGCAACCCGATTGAAATTTTCCTGATTGGCCTTGGCATCGGCGGGCTGTTCGATTTCTTGCCGCGCGCCGCACTTTTGGCTGGCGCATTCGGGATGGCTGTCAGCAGCTATCAACACTGCAACATCCGCTTCAACACGCCCAAATGGTGGTTCAAAATTTTCAATTCGACCGAACACCACAGCCTTCATCATGCGCAGGACTATGAAGCTACGCGAAGCAACTATGCCGGTACCTGGATTTTCATTGACCGTATGCATGGCACTTGTCTTGACGGCGAAGCAGAGTTGCTCGGTCAAGAAGGCGGGCGGCGTATGTCCATTTGGGAAACAATGCACTTCACTTTTTCTGAATCATACAAGCTTCTCAAACAGAAGTGGGCTGCGCGCAGTGAATTTTCGAGGCCGTTCACTGCTACGCCTGCCGAGTAGCGGTGAAGGAAGTACGCACATCTGCGCGATAGATTGCAAAGCGCGGACACAGACAGCCGATGGTATGAAAATAAGAGCGGCTAAAGTGCTCCGCACGCGAAGGGAACTCCAGTGAAATTGTCTGTTTTCGATTGGATTTGGTGCATCAAGGGAAAGTTGTCGATTGAGCCAACCCAATCCTCGAGTGAAGCATTTGTGAAAATCGAAAGCCTTTTTCAGACTAGCAATACAAACTACAAAGTCGATGGTGAAACATTGACCTTCACCAAGAACAATCCCCTTCCACAAGACAAAATGTCGGTTTTCGATAGCGGTGTACTGCGTGTTTCGGGCACAATGCTGCATTACGATCTGAAGAGTCGAGCGTTACTGGCCTGCTTTATAGCACCCCTGTTTTTCTTCGCATTAGGCCACGCTGGCGTTGCTATGGACCAGTGGCGTAATCCGCCCGAGGTGGTCAAGGTCAAGGCAGAGGCGGCAAAGAAGCGCTCGCTGATAAAGCCTGAGGACGTGCCCATGAACCCTGTCGACAAGGCCCTGGGCGCTCCTGTTCCCGAAAAGAAAAAGGACGGCGAGGAAATTGGCAAGCGCAACCGTAAGCCATCAATGAAAACAGCTTACACCTACATGGGTATTTTCTTTGCGCTTTGGATTGCAGGACGGATTCTTGAACACAAGCTTGTCCATAACCTTTTTCGCAAAAGATTTGCAGGCAATGTGGCTGTCAAGACCTCTCGTTCTGCGCCCGCAACAGACTTGAACCGCAGCATTGCCCCACAAACCACGGGATAACCGCAAGGGTAAGTCATGCGGCTACGGGCAGTTCGTACAACAGCATGGCATGATAGCGGTCTTCGGCTCCAGCGGGCGGGATATGGCCGATAGGGTCCGGCAGGCGCCGGTTGCTCAACCATTCCTCCCACTCAAGCGCGGCAAACTCAACGGGTTCGAACGAGCGCCAGGGTCCTCGCTCATGAAGGACCCCGGCCTCACTGATAACTACTGGGCTGTCATGCCAGCATCGATCACGTGTTCAGCGCCCGTAATGTAGCTTGATTCGTCACATGCAAGGAACAGCACAAGGTTCGAAACTTCTTCGGGTTCAGCGATGCGGCGCAGGGGGATTTGTAGCAGTGCTTCGCCGCCGCCTTCGTCCGTCGCCTCGATCATCATCGGTGTCATGATAAAGCCGGGATGGACCGAGTTCACGCGAATGTTGTCTGGACCATATTCTACAGCCGCGGCCTTGGTCATACCGCGCACAGCGAATTTGCTGGCGACATAGGCAAGGCTGGGGAAGCCGTAATTGGCGACGAGCCCTGCAATCGACGAAATGTTCACGATCGAACCACGCCCGCCTTTGAGCATTGAGGGAATGACGGCGTGCATGCCAAGGTAGACCGAGTGCTGATTTACGTCACAAACCTTATGATAATCGGCTTCTGAAACATCCGCTGTCTTGGCCATCACGCCAAGTATGCCGGCATTGTTGACCAGAACGTTGATCGGACCAAAGAACTCTTCTGCCGCTGCTACGACACGCGACCAATCGGCCGCACTGGTGACATCGTGTTCGATGAACTTTGCATTCGGGCCGAGTTCTTGGGCCAGCGCTTCACCGGTATCGGACCGAAGATCGGTCAGGACGACTTTTGCACCCTCGGCGATAAAGCGCCGGGCATGTGATGTTCCCATGCCGCGCGATGCGCCAGTGACAAGAGCGGTGCGGCCATCAAGTGTGGATCGGCGTGCAAAAGGAACCCGGCTAGCGGGGTGATCGGCGTCCAAAAGGGAACCACCATTCCGATGGTTTAGACAGCGGCCTGGATTTTCAG
>NZ_NCEN01000007.1 GCF_002280675.1 Novosphingobium sp. 32-60-15
AATCTCGGTCACAACGCCCTTTTCCTTCAGGCGAATGGCTTCCTCAACCGCGATCTCGTCAAACGGGTTCATGCTCATCTTCACGTTCGCAAGATCAACACCCGTACCATCCGCCTTCACTCGCGGCTTCACGTTGTAATCGATCACGCGCTTCACGCAGACCAGGGCTTTCATGGCATTTGCTCCTGACATAGACTGGCTGTGGATGCGGTGCATCCCTTGCCATCATGCCGATGGCGAGGTTTGGCGGCGCTGTCCACGGTAAACTTGCAAAGGTGCAAAGAGGGACTTTGCAAGTTTGTTGCAACAAAGGCCGCCCGCGTGGGTTGCAGGGCGGCCTTTGCAAAAGACTTTGGCGCTTATGATGTTTGCAACCACTTCGTCATTGCGAACCCCGCGCAGCGGGGAGAAGCAATCCAGAGCGGGGTATAACGGCTCTGGATTGCCTCGTCGGCTTTGCTTCCTCGCAATGACAAGGAAGTTTATGCAATGGATGGGAAGCGCAAAGGATTTCGGGCGATCAGGCGAGCAGACGCTGCATGATGGCGCGCACGTCATCGGCCAGATCGGCGCGTTCCAACGCAAGTGTGATGGTGGCTTCGACGAACCCCGCCTTGCTGCCGCAGTCAAAGCGGCGGCCGGCAAACTTGACCGAGTGGAACGGCTGCTGGCCGATCATGCGGGCCATGGCGTCAGTCAACTGGATTTCACCGCCTGCACCCTTTTCCTGCCCTTCAAGCAAGCGCATCACTTCAGGCTGGAGGATGTAGCGTCCTGAAATGATCAGGTTTGACGGTGCATCTTCACGCTTGGGCTTTTCGACCAGACCGGTAACTTCGGTGAGAGTATCGGAAATGCGCGCGCCCGGAGCGATCACGCCATAGCTGGATACTTCTTCTTCAGGCACTTCAAGGACAGAGATCAGATTGCCGCCGACTTCGTTGTAGGCCTCAACCATTTGCTTCATGCAGCCGGGGCTGCCGACCATCATTTCATCAGGCAGGAAAATGGCAAAGGGCTCATCACCCACAACCGCGCGCGCGCACCAGATGGCGTGACCAAGGCCCATCGGCACTTGCTGGCGCACGGTGACAAGATTGCCCGGCTGAATACGCGTATCATCGAGCACCGAAAGGTCTTTGCCACGGCTGCCCATCGTATGTTCAAGTTCATAAGCGGTGTCGAAATGTTCGACAATCGACGTTTTGCCGCGACCGGTTACGAAGATGAGCTGTTCGATTCCGGCTTCGCGCGCTTCGTCCACCGCATATTGGATCAGCGGGCGATCAATGATCGGCAGCATTTCCTTGGGGATAGCTTTGGTTGCCGGAAGAAACCGCGTGCCAAGGCCCGCAACGGGAAAAACGGCTTTGCGGATCGGCTTGCGCTTGGAAGTTTCGGTCATCGTTTCCCTTTTAACCAATGGGTTATTGCAATATTGTGATGAATTGCACGATTACTTCGAACAAATGTCAATGTGTTAGCGCCAGAGCCCCACGTACCTTCGATAGAACGCCGGTCGGCATACTTGCGCCCCAATGCAAACTGGTTAAATGAAAAAAATGGACAAAATTATAATCCGCGGCGGAAAGCGCCTTTCAGGCACACTTCCGGTTTCAGGCGCGAAGAACTCAGCACTCACTTTGTTGCCGTGCGCATTGTTGACCGACGAGCCGCTGACTTTGCGCAATCTGCCGCGTCTGGCAGACATTGACGGGTTCCAGCACCTGCTGAACCAGTTCGGCATTTCCACCTCTATTGCAGGCGCGCGGCCCGAAGATTTCGGTCGGGTGATGACGCTTCAGGCAACGCGGTTAACCTCGACCGTTGCTCCTTATGATCTGGTGCGCAAGATGCGCGCGTCGATCCTTGTGCTGGGGCCGATGCTGGCGCGCGCGGGCGAGGCCACGGTTTCGCTACCGGGTGGCTGTGCGATTGGCAACCGCCCGATCGATCTGCACCTGAAAGTGCTGGAAGCATTGGGCGCGACGATTGAATTGGCGGCGGGTTATGTGCGCGCGATTGCGCCTGATGGCGGGCTTCCGGGCGGGCGTTATTCGTTCCCCGTGGTGTCGGTTGGCGCGACCGAGAATGCGCTGATGACGGCGGTTTTGTGCAAGGGCAAATCGACGCTGCACAATGCGGCGCGCGAGCCGGAAATCGTTGACCTGTGCAACCTGCTGGTGGCGATGGGCGGCCAGATTGAAGGCATCGGCACGTCTGACCTGACGATCCACGGCGTCGACCGTCTGCATGGCGCGACCTATATGGTCATGCCGGACCGGATCGAAGCGGGGTCTTATGCCTGTGCCGCGGCGATCACCGGCGGCGATGTGATGCTCAAGGGCGCGAAGATCGAGGACATGGAAGCCACCGTGCAGGCATTGCGCGATGCAGGCGTGTTTGTGGAACCACGCGCGGGCGGCATTTATGTGGCGGCAGACGGCCCGATCAAGCCGGTCACGCTGTCAACCGCGCCTTACCCCGGTTTTGCCACCGATATGCAGGCACAATTGATGGCGATGCTGTGCCTTGCCAAGGGATCATCGGTGCTGACCGAAACGATCTTTGAAAACCGGTACATGCACGTCCCCGAACTGAACCGCATGGGCGCGCGGATTGAAACCAAGGGTCGCACCGCAGTGGTCCACGGCGTTGACACGCTGACGGGTGCCGAAGTGATGGCGACCGATCTGCGCGCATCGATGAGCCTTGTGATCGCAGGCCTTGCTGCTGAGGGCGAAACGCAGGTTCACCGGCTGTACCACCTTGATCGCGGGTACGAGCGGCTTGAGGAAAAGCTGCAATTGCTGGGCGCCGAGATTGAGCGCGTCGGCGGGGATTAATCCAGCCGCACTTTTCCGCGCCCGGCTTTGATCGTGCCGCGTATCTTCTTGCCTTCCAGCCGTTGCACTTTGCCGACGCGGTTGAGGCGGGATTTGGCGCGTTTGGCGGGAAGGTTCATCGCATCGCGCAGCAATTCGCCAAGGCGTTTGCGCGCGTCTTCGCGGTTTTGTTCCTGCGTGCGATAGCTGCGCGCGGTCATCACGATTTCACCCTTGGCGGTGAATTTGCTGCCAGCCAGTTCCTTTAGCCGGTGGAATACCGGCGGAGCTAAGCGCAGCGCATAGACATCGAGCCGGATTTGCACGGCGGTGGCAACTTTATTGACGTTCTGCC
Source organism: Novosphingobium sp. 32-60-15 (assembly GCF_002280675.1). Lineage (GTDB taxonomy): Bacteria > Pseudomonadota > Alphaproteobacteria > Sphingomonadales > Sphingomonadaceae > Novosphingobium. The sequence goes on from NZ_NCEN01000007.1 coordinate 3,181, forward strand.
CGCCCGGGCCTGCGGACGCGATGAAGCTTTCTTCGACCAGCGTCAGGGCATAGGCGACGAGCGCGTCAGGTGTCATCTTCGACCGCTATTTCAGGCTTATCCGCCGGTTCGGGCAGGTCAAAGCCCATCGCATCAAAGTCCATTGGCAGGGGTGCGTGCGCCACGATGGGGTCTTTACCAGCGCGCGGGATGGTGAGCGCAGCGGCGTGGAGCATGGTGCGCATCGCCCCCTGCCCGTCGCCATAGATCGGATCGCCGACCAGCGCGGCACCAAGGCCAGCCAGCGCATGAACGCGGATCTGGTGAGTGCGGCCGGTTTCAGGGCGGAATTCGACCAGCGTCTTGCCGGGTTGGCGCGCGATGACCTTCCAGTGCGTGACGGCGGGCTTGCCCTTTTTGGCAGCGATCATCCGCCAGCCGTTTTCAACAGAGCTGATCTTGAGCAGGGAAAGATCGATGGTGCCTTGCTCGCCCTTTACTTCGGCCGCGACGATGCCGAGATAGACTTTGCTCACCTCGCGCGCTTCGAAAGCGGCGGAAAAGCGCTTCAATGCCTTGGGATTGCGCGCCAGCAGCAGGCAGCCCGATGTATCGCGGTCAAGCCGGTGGACGGGGAACGGTTCGCGCTGGAAGCCGAAGCGCATGGCATCGAGGTGATCTTCCAAAGCCTCGCCCCCTGCGCGAGGGCGATCCAGCGGGAGGCCTGCGGGCTTGTCGATGACAAGGGCTTCGCCGTCTTCGAACAGGATGGAAAAATCAATCATTGCAATGTGTTCCAGTGGCCCAAAGCGGGCCGTAATTTCAGGCTACGGCGGCGGCGATGCGGCGCACAGCCTCGGTCAACTTGGCATCGTCTGCGGCAAAGCTGATGCGAAAGCCATCGCGCCCGCCAAAGGCCGTGGCGGGGACGACCGCGACGCCGCTTTCCAACAAGTGCAGGCACAGGGCTGCATCATCTCCGAAGCGGCCCATCAGGGGCGCGGCATCGATCATGCAATAGAATGCGCCATCTGGCACGGGCGTGCTGAGACCGGGGATCGCATTGATGGCCGCCACGACCATATCGCGCCGCGCGCGGAAGCGTTCGCGCCAATCGAGCAGGAATTCCTGCGGGCCTTCGAACGCTGCGACGGCGGCGGCCTGGCTGATCGAGGCAGGATTGCCCGAGGAATGCGATTGCAACCGGCCCATCGCACTGATGAGCCATGCCGGACCTGCCGAAACGCCGATGCGGAAGCCGGTCATCGCGTGGCTTTTGGATACGCCCGAAACGGTGAGGATGCGCTCTGCCAGATCGGGGCATTCCACCGCCAGCGTGGCGTGCATGCCCTCGCCATAGCGCAGCGGAGCGTAGATATCGTCGCTCATCACCAGCATCCGCGGGTGGCGGCGCAGCACTTCGCCAAGCGCGCGCAGTTCGGCGGCGGGGTATGTTGCGCCGGTGGGGTTGCCGGGGCTGTTGAGCAGGAGCCAGCGCGTGGCAGGCGTGATCGCAGCTTCAAGCTGGGCGGGCGTGATGCGGAAACCGCCTGCCGCCGTAGTGGGCAGATCGACCACGGCAGCGCCGGTAAAGCGCACGATTTCGGGATAGCTGACCCACCACGGGGACGGGATCAGAACTTCATCTGCGGGATCAAGCGTGGCCAGCAGAGCGTGAAAGATCGCCTGTTTGCCGCCTGCGCTGACGATCACTTGCGATGGCGGGATATCGATGCCGAGATCGCGTTTGAAGTGGAGCGCAGCAGCTTCACGCAAGGCGGCGGTGCCCATGACGGCGGTATACTTGGTATCGCCTGCGTCCAGCGCATCCTTGGCGGCCTGAATGACATGGGGCGGCGTGGCGAAATCGGGTTCGCCGACTGAGAGCGAGATGACATCGCGGCCCTCGGCGCGAAGCTGGATCGCGCGGTCAGTGATCGCGGTGGTCTGTGACGGGGCAATCCGCGCTAGGGCTTGGGAAAGCATGTCAGGCACCGATCAACCGCGCGGTTATCAAGCCGCGCAAGGCGTTGCCGACGAGGAAGCCGCCCGCCAGATCATTAAGCGTCAGGTCTGCCTCAACCGCGCGGCCTGCTTCGATCAGATGGCGGCGCAACACGCCGGGCAACAGGCCAAGGTCTGCGCGCGGGGTGAGCAAGGTGCCATCGCGCTCGACAAAGACGTTGGTAAACGTGCCTTCGGTGATCAGGCCGTCATCGCGCAGGAACAGCGCCTCGCCCGCACCTGCCCTTTTGGCGGCGGCAAGGCCTGCTTCGTAAAAGCCGCGATCGGTGGTCTTGTGGCGCAAACGCCAATCGCCATCAGACACTGGCAGCGGTAGGACCGCGCATGTGATCGATTCCAGAGGCGCAGGAATGGCCGAAGATTCGAGCGCATGCGCCCCGCCTTTGGAGACGACCAAGCGCACTTTGGCGGGCGCTTCCAGATCGAAGCACAGCGCGTGAATGGCATTGCGGATGGCGTGGCGATCAAAGCTGAAGCCGAGCGCGAGCGCGCTGGCCTTCATCCGTTCCAGATGCAGTTCCAGCAGTTCGATCCCCTTTGCCGGATCGAACGCCATCGTTTCAATAAGGTCGGCATGGCCGGCAGTCAGACGCAAGAAATTCCCCTTCACCACGCATTCGCGCCATTCGCCGATCATGACGGAATCGGCAACAACCGCCGATCCCACCCCCATGACCGCGCGACCACCAGAAGCCCCCGGATGATCGCTGCTGAGGCGCACGGTACGGATTGCCACATTGAACGCGGCATCGCCAGAGGGGTCTATCCGCCCGATCGATCCGCAATAGAGCCCGCGCGCATCGCGTTCGGCCTGCTGGATGATTTCCATGGCGCGAATTTTGGGAGCGCCGGTGATCGATCCGCAGGGGAAGATGGCGCGCAGCAGGCTGCGCACGTCCTCGCCGGGTGAAAGGCGGGCGTTGACCGTAGTGACCATCTGGTGGACGGTGGGATAGCTTTCGATGGCGAAAGGCGCTTCGACTTTGACCGAGCCTGCCTGCGATACGCGCGCCAGATCATTGCGCATAAGGTCAACGATCATCAGGTTTTCGGCGCGATCTTTGACGCTGGCCGAAAGATCGGCCTTGAAGCGAGCGTCCTCGTCAGGCGTGTGCCCGCGCGGGGCGGTGCCCTTCATCGGGCGGACGCGGGCTTGACCATCGGCCAGTTTGAAGAACAGTTCGGGCGAGAACGAGAGGTGCCAATGCCCGCCATCCCAAATCACCCCGCCATAGCCCGCGCGTGCATCACGGCGGACATCAGCATAGATCGCCAGCGGATCACCGTCCCAAGTGCCCGCCAGCGGAAAGGTGAGATTGGCCTGATAGATGTCGCCCGCGCGGATGGCTTCCTGCACAAGGTTGAACGCGCGGGCATAGCCGCCACAGGACAAAGCGGCTCCCATCTGGCCAAGCCTGCCGGGGCCGGTGGCCTTTGCAGCCAACCAGCGTTCCACTTCGGCGCTGGGCATGCGTGTGACTTTGCCGAAGCGGGCAAACCACACCAGCGGGCCTGCCGCACCGGTGCGTTCATCGGCCAGAGGCGCAAGGCGCGGTTCCAGCGCAAGGCCTGCTTCATAGGCAAGATAACCTGCCCAATCGCCGGGCGTGGCGGCGATTTGCGCCAGCGCGGATTCCACCTCATCGGGGCGGCGTGCGATGACCAGTTCGAGGACATCCTCATAAAGGCGCGCGTCGCTGGCACCGTCACTGCGGGCGTCGTCGAGAAGGATGAAGGGGGCGCGGGTCATGGTGTTTGGCTGGCCTCTAGCCGTTCCGCGCCGGGGATGCAAAAACCACTCGCAACTGCGCCGTTCGGGCCGTAATCATCGGGCAAATGGATGGGACACATTGCATGGACGATATCTACCTCGGGCTGGCTTCAAACGGCGAAAAACAAGTGCTGCGGCTGCGCCGTGCCAACCGCCACGGGCTGATTGCAGGGGCAACCGGCACCGGTAAAACGGTGACTTTGCAAGGCATTGCCGAACAGTTTTCCAACCGTGGCGTGCCCGTATTCATGGCCGATGTGAAAGGCGATCTTTCGGGCATTGCGATGGCCGGCAGCCCCACCTTCAAACACGCCGCCAGCCTCGAATCGCGGGCGAAGGACCTTGGCATCACCGATTATGCCTATGCCGACAATCCGGCGGTGTTCTGGGACCTGTACGGTGAGAGCGGCCATCCCATCCGCACGACGATTTCCGAAATGGGGCCGCTGCTGCTGGCGCGGTTGATGGGGCTGAACGATACGCAGGAAGGCGTGTTGAACATCGCGTTCCGCTATGCCGATGATAACGGGCTGCTGCTGATCGATCTGCCCGATCTGCAATCGGTGCTGATGGCCTGCGCAGAAAATGCCAGCGAATTGTCCGGCAAGTACGGCAACGTATCCAAGGCCAGCGTGGGCACGATCCAGCGGCAATTGCTGGCGTTCGAAAGCCAGGGCGCGGACCGCTTTTTTGGCGAACCTGCGTTCGAAATCAACGATTTCCTGAAGACGGACGATCAGGGGCGCGGCATTGTCAATGTGCTGGCAGCCGACAAGCTGATGCAAAGCCCCAAGCTGTATGCAACCTTCCTGCTGTGGCTGCTTTCGGAACTGTTCGAAGCATTGCCCGAAGTGGGTGATCCCGAAAAGCCGTGCCTCGTGTTCTTCTTTGATGAAGCGCACTTGCTGTTCGAAGATGCGCCCGATGCGCTGATGGACAAAGTGGAACAAGTGGTGCGCCTGATCCGGTCAAAGGGTGTGGGCGTCTATTTCATCTCGCAGAACCCGATTGATATTCCTGAGAAAATCGCAGGCCAATTGGGCAACCGCGTGCAACACGCCCTGCGCGCTTTCACCCCGCGTGACCAGCGCGCGATCAAGGCAGCGGCGGAGACGTTCCGGATCAACAAGGATCTGGACGTTGAAACAGTGATCACCGAACTGCGCGTGGGCGAGGCGCTGGTTTCCACACTGAACGAAGATGGTTCGCCATCGGTGGTGCAACGCACGATGATCACGCCGCCACGTTCGCGCCTTGGGCCGATCACACCCAAAGAGCGCGCGATCATCCAGTCGATCAGCCCGTTCGAGGGCAAGTACGATGAAGCGCTGAACCGCGAATCCGCCGCCGAAATTCTGGCGCAAAAGGCATCGGATGCAGCAGCGGCAGCCCAGCAAGTTGAGGAAGAGGGTGAGGAAAAGCAGCGTGCAGCCCCCCGCCGGACGACTTCCATGTGGGAGCGCGCCGGCAAGGCGGCAGCAGGTGCGGTTGCATCATCGGCAGGTGCGGTGATTGCGGCCAAGATTACCGGCAAGAAGACGCGGTCTGCGCCGGTGGCATCGGGGATTACCGCGATTGCCGGATCGATTGCGACATCGATTGGCGGCGAGGCGTTTGGCCGCTTTGCGCGCGGTGTGCTGGGTGGTTTGCTGCGGTAAGATGGCGTTTGCAGACGCAATCGCCGTAAGCCCACCCCCAACCCCTCCCGCATGCGGGAGGGGGGTTTAGGGAATGTGGCGGCTTATTCGCCGTCCATTTCATAGGCGGTGTGCAGGACGCGGACGGCGAGTTCGGTTTCGTCCTCGTCAATCAGCACCGAAACCTTGATTTCGCTGGTGGTGATCGCCTGGATGTTGATCCCGCGATCAGCCAGCGCGCGGAACATCGTGGCGGCAACGCCTGCGTGGCTGCGCATACCGACACCGACGACACTGATCTTGGCGACCTTGCTGTTGGCCAGCATGCGGTAATAACCGATGGTGTCCTTGCGCTCTTCCAGCAGGCTTTGCGTGCGGGCCAGATCGCTGATCGGCACGGTAAAGGTTACGTCGGTTTCGCCACGATCCTTGGCGATATTCTGGATAATCATATCGACGTTGATATTGGCCGCAGCCAGCGGGCCGAAGATCGCGGCCACCGCGCCGGGGCGGTCGGCAATGCGCGTCAGGGTGATCTTGGCTTCGTTCTTGTCGGCTGCGATGCCGGTGATCAGCTGGCGTTCCATATCAAGTCCCTCTTGGATTCTGGCAAGCTCGTCATCGCTGACAATCATCGTGCCGGGGATGGTATCTGCGGCGGGGGCATCATCATCGATAAACGAGGAAAGCACTTGCACCCGCACGCCTTCCTTCATGGCGAGGCTGACCGAGCGGGTCTGCAACACTTTCGAGCCTACCGAAGCCAGTTCGAGCATTTCCTCGTACGTGACATTTTTCAGCTTGCGCGCTTTGGCCACGATGCGCGGGTCGGTGGTATAAACGCCGTCAACGTCGGTATAGATATCGCAACGATCCGCCTTGACCGCTGCGGCCACCGCAACCGCCGACGTGTCCGAACCGCCACGACCCAGCGTTGTGATACGTCCTGCGGGGCTGATGCCCTGAAAGCCCGGAATGACCGCGATTTCGCCCGAGGCCATGCTGGCCATCAGGGCTGCGGCGTCGATATCTTCAATGCGCGCCTTGGCGTGTGCATCGTCTGTCTTGATCGGCACTTGCCAGCCGAGCCATGACCGCGCCTTGCAGCCCAGCGCCTGCAAATGCATGGCCAGCAGGCCTGAGGTGACTTGTTCGCCACTGGCGACGACCACGTCATATTCGGCGGGATCGTAAAGCGGGTCGGCTTCACGGCAGAAGTTTACGAGGCGGTCCGTCTCACCGGCCATGGCCGAAACGACAACCGCAACTTCGTGCCCCGCAGCTTGCTGGCGCTGCACAATGCGCGCCACGCGGCGGATGCGCTCGGTTCCGGCCATCGACGTGCCGCCGAATTTCATCACGATGCGGGCCAAGGGCGAAGCTCCCAACTTGAACAAACGAAAGAATCTTGCACGCATGGGCCATAGACCATGCGGCGCGGGCGCTTTAGTGGGGGGGCATGAGCAATGCAACCTCTGCGCACACCATGGGTCAGAAAACGATCCGGGCCGATGAAGCCGCCCATTTCGGCAAGCTGGCGGCAGACTGGTGGAATCCCAAGGGTTCGTCCGCCATGCTGCACAAGCTGAACCCGGTGCGGCTGGGCTTTATCCGCGAAGCTATCGATTCGCACTTCGGCACCGATTCGCGCGGGGTGAAGCCACTGGCGGGCAAGCGCGCGCTGGATGTGGGCTGCGGCGCCGGGTTGTTGTGCGAGCCGCTGGCACGGCTGGGCGCAGAGGTAAGCGGCGTTGACGCGGCGTTTGAAAATATTGCCGCAGCGCAGGCACACGCTGCCGGATCAGGCCTGATGATTGATTACCAGTGCGGCGATGTCGGGCAGCTTGGCCTTGCCGGGTTCGATCTGGTGACGTCCATGGAAGTGATCGAGCATGTGGCTGACAAGGCCGCGTTCGTGGCTGCGCTTGAAGCTGCGCTGGCCGATGGCGGATTGATGATCCTGTCCACCCCCAACCGCACCACGCAATCGCGTTTATTGCTGGTGGAAGGCGCCGAGGCGCTGGGTATGGTGCCGCGCGGCACGCACCACTGGGATGATTTCATCACCCCGATTGAACTGCACGACCTGCTGGATGCGGCGGGCCTGAAGATGGGCAATCCTATGGGGATTTCGTGGGGGCCATCGCGCGGGCTTCATTTATCGGATAACCTTGCGCTGAATTACATCGTCACCGCCACTCGCGGCTAATAAGGATTACCCGATGGCCGAGCGTTTCGAGCGTCACAAGCAGGCGTGGACTCCTGATGAAATCCAGAAGCTGCATACGCTGGCAAAGAAGGGCATGCCCCTGAAATCCATCGCCAAGGCACTGACCCGCAGCGAGGAATCAGTGAAAACCCGCGCCAAAGCCGACAGCCTGAACATCGCCAAGCTGCGTTAGGCGATCACAGCTTCTCAGCCCGCGAGTTGCCAACCCAGCCACGCCCCTGCGCCCATCACCTGCAAAAAAGCGATAGTGTAGAGCTGCTCGACGAATGGCTGTTTGCGCGTTTTGTGCCGGAAAAGGGCCCGGCCCAAGAACGCTCCGGGCGAACCGCCGAGAAACGCCAGCCATAACAACGTCGCTTCGCTGGTCCGCCATCGGCCGGTCTCGGCCTTCCACTTGTCGATGCCGAACGACGCAAATGCGAAGAAATTCATGGCCACAAATGCTGTAACGAGATTGGCCGGAGTCAGCAGCGAGTCAGGGGACGTAATCATCTGCCTCGAACTAGCCGCACGAAGTCAACGAAAGGTTTAATCTGACAACTGCCGGACAAGCCTTTGATTAGCCGCCAAAACGAGGCCTGCAGTCAATCTGCCGGGGTGGGCAGAAACTTTTCAATCAGATCACGCGCCAGCCGCGCAGGCCGGAGTGTTTCGGCATCGAGGCAGCACCAGCTTGATTTGACTTCGGCCAGCACGTCTTCGCCGCGCTTGATGATCGTTTCGTAAAAAGCGCGCGCGCCCTGCACCTTTTCAAGGATGACGTGCGCGATCACGGTATCATCAAGGAAGGTCGGGCGGCGGTAGGTAATTTCGTGCTTCAGCGCGACCCACAAGTGCGCGGCAACCGCATCGGCCGGGGCGAAAGTGCGCCAGTGATCAATCACCGCGTCCTGTACCCAGTTGAGATAATTGGCATTGTTAACGTGGCCCATGAAATCAATATCAGAGGGCTGGACAGTGATCGGGACGAGGTGGGGGTCTGGCTTGTTCACACTCATGTAGATATCATGATTCGCGCAGCTACGATAGGCCGCGCACCATCCTTTTGCTGGCAATTTTTACCGGATCAGCAGGCCCCAGCCGGACAGCAATTGCTCTGCCTGTTCGCGGGAAATGACCGCGCCGCGAAACAAGGCGGCATCTTCAAGCTTCAATCCACCAAGGTCGGCACCACGTAAATCAGCGCCCGCAAATTGTGCGCCGTCCATATTGGCTTCGCGCAAGCTGCATCCTTCGAAAACAGTGGCGCGGAAATCGCATTTGGTCAGGTCTGCCTGCGCCAGATCAACGCGGCGCAACACCTCTTTGCGGAATGACAGGCCCGCCAGCCGCGCGCCCACCAGCAGAACTTCTTCAAACGCAAAGCCCATGCCCTTGGCACCATGAAAGTCTGCGCCGGTCATGCGGGTGGCGGTAAAAGTGGTGGCAGCGATGTTGGCGCGACGGAATGCGGCGTTGTTGAAATCGCTCGCCTTCACAACAGCTTCGGCAAGATCAGCAGCACTGAAATTCGCGAAAGCGGCACGGCAGGATTGCCATGTCGAGTTGGCAAGGTTCGCTCCGCTGAAATCCGTATGGCGCAAACTGCACCGCTCAAACGTCCAGCCCGACAAGTCGAGTTTGCTCAGGTCGGCCTCATCCAGCTCGCAGTCAACAAGGTGCCGGGGCGCGCCGACGAGGGGCGTAATGGTGGCACGGGTTTGGGCTTCTGCGATGATCGGGGAAAGGGTCATAGCCTCCGGCATAGAGGGCGGTCTTTGCGCAGACCAGCGCTATTCAATAAGGCCGCCAAGCTTCCCGGCCATGATCCCGAAGACGTAAAGCAGGAAGGCATAGACCCCAACCCACATCCACGGACGCGGGATGCGGGCAAGATCAGGACGTCCCTGCGGCCAAGTGATCCGGCAGCGTGTGCCAACCGCGATTGCTGCCTTTGAGCCATAGAGCTGGTCGGTCACATCATAGACTTGGCCGTCCACTGCAAACCGCAGCCGTGCCGCATAAGTGCGCGTGCTGTCGCTCCATGTCATTCGTTGGCCAATGATCTCGGCCTCGGCTTCGCACATCGGGCGGGTCCACCGCAGCCAGTCATGGCGGAGCAGCAACCACAGGCAAAGCCCGCTAAAAACCAGCACTGTCCAGATGATAACACGTTCCATGCGAGCGGTTATCGCATAAAAAACCTGCCAAAGGATCAATGCCGGGGGCGACAAGTACGCGTTTGCGGGAGTTCCACCTTGCTCAGACAATCTAACACAAAACCTTCGGGCACTCCGGAAAACTACGCACGGTAATGGTGTACGAAAGATTATGACCCCTCACCGTAAATGTGTCGATGCAAGCTGGTAAGCGCCATCACGGCGACCAACACAGCAGAAGTCTGTCGCATTCGGGGGTAGTTATGGGTGTGGAGTTTGGAGGCGGTTCGCGCCTCTTTCGTTTATTCGGTAACGGGTCTGCAATCGATATTTCTGCAGATGACGGCGATAGCAAAACCTCGCAACGCTCCAGGAGCAGCGGCACCTCTCCTCAAGACATCGCACAGCAAATGCTGATGGACGAGATTTCAGAGCTTTTGCTCGGAAATGGCCTGCTGGTCACGCCGGGCAATCTTCTGGCGGCACATGCGGCCTTTTCGGGCGATGATGCCAATCTTGCGCGCAAGATCATGGAACGGCGCAAGACCGGCGAAAAGATCACGCAGGAATGGCTTGACCAGAACCGCACTCCCGATGACACGCAAGAGGGTGTCAAAAAGATCATCGGGCATCTGGAAACATCGCTCGACAGCTTTGTGACGACTACAACGTCGGCAAGCGATGCCGCGACGAATTACAATACAGAAATTGCCGCGCACGTGACCAATGCGGCGAATTCCGATGCGGATAATGCACTGGTGGCGATGGAAGCGCTCGCCAAGGAAATGATTGACCGCACATCGCACTTTGCAGCCGAGATGAAGCGCAGCGCGGATGAAACGCGCAAGCTGCGCCAGGAACTGGACAAGGCCAAGCACGACGCCGACATCGACCACCTGACCGGCCTGCCGAACCGCCGCGCGTTCGAGGCCATTCTGGACAAGCATTACCGCGAAGCACGGCAGGAAGCAGAAAACCTGTGCGTGGCGTTTTGCGATATCGACCACTTCAAGCGCGTGAACGATACCCACGGCCACGATACCGGCGATCGCGTGATCCGCGCGATTGGCGAAACTTTGGCGCGCATCACCAATGACAATTGCCATGTGGCGCGGCAGGGCGGCGAAGAGTTTGTCATGCTGTTCCGGGGCAAGACACCGCAGGAAGCCTTTGAAAAGCTGGACGCCGTGCGCGAGAACTTTTCGAACCGCAGCTTTGTGAACCGGTCCAATGAAGAACCGATTGGCCAGATCACGTTTTCGGGCGGGATTGCCGATGTCTTTGCCCATGCCAATCCGCGTGATGCGCTGAAAGCAGCGGACGAAGCGCTGTATCGCGCCAAATCGGAAGGCCGCAATCGGGTGATGCTGGCGCAATAGCCAAGCCTCGGTGGCGCGGCGTATCAGCCCTGCCCCCAACTCTGGCCTTGTTGCAGACGTGAAGGAGCCGTAAAGCCCGCGCCAGTTTACCGGACGGGATCGATCTTTCATGACTGCCAGCTCAAAAACCTCTGCCATGATGCGCCGTGGTGCCGAATTCCTTGGCACCGAACATGCAATCCTGTGTGGTGCGATGAGCTGGGTTTCCGAACGCAATCTGGTTTCGGCCATCAGCAATGCCGGCGGGTTCGGCGTGATTGCCTGCGGGGCGATGACGCCTGAACTGCTCGATACCGAAATCACCGCGACCAAGGCGCTGACCGACAAACCGTTCGGCGTGAACCTGATCACCATGCACCCGATGCTGTTCGATCTGATCGCGGTGTGCGCCAAACACAAAGTCGGCCATGTCGTGCTGGCAGGCGGCATTCCGCCCAAGGGCAGCGTTGAGGCGATCAAGGAATTTGGCGGCAAAGTGCTGGTCTTTGCGCCTACGCTGGCGCTGGCCAAAAAGCTGCTGCGGTCAGGTGCCGACGCGCTGGTGATTGAAGGATCGGAAGCAGGCGGGCACATTGGCCCTGTATCCACATCGGTGCTGGCGCAGGAATTCCTGCCTGAACTCGCCGCCGATCACATCGTCTTCGTGGCAGGCGGCATCGGCCGGGGCGAGATGATCGCCAGCTATCTGGAAATGGGCGCAAGCGGCGTGCAATTGGGCACGCGCTTTGCCTGTGCGACTGAATCCATCGCGCACCCTGCGTTCAAAAAAGCGTTCTTCCGGGGCAATGCGCGCGATGCCGTGGCCAGCGTGCAGGTTGATCCGCGCCTCCCCGTGATCCCCGTCCGCGCCCTGAAGAACAAGGGCACCGAAGAGTTTACCGCCAAGCAGGTGGAAGTGGCCAAGCGGCTCGACGAAGGCCTTGTCGACATGGGGCAGGCCCAGCTTGAAATCGAGCACTTTTGGGCAGGGGCATTGCGCCGCGCGGTGATTGATGGTGATGTGGAAACCGGCTCGGTCATGGCAGGCCAATCGGTGGGCATGGTGACCAAGGAAGAACCCGTCGCCGAGATCATCGCGCAATTGCTGGCCGAATGCGAAGCGGCGCTGACCAAACGCTAAATTGACAGGAACGTTAAACTGACGGGAACGATGGCCGACACTTCTTCAAACAGGGCCTCGTTCGGGATCGTCTTTGCGATTGTGCTGATCGACATGCTCGGCTTCGGCATCGTCACGCCGGTGCTGCCGGGGCTGATCATCGATCTGACACGCGTGGATATCGGCACGGCGGCAGAATATGCAGGCTGGCTTGGCGCTGGCTATGCCGTGATGCAATTCGTGTTCGCGCCGGTGCTGGGCAATCTGTCAGACCGTTATGGCCGCCGCCCTGTGCTGCTGGCCGCCGTGCTGATGCTGGGGCTGGACTATCTGCTTCAGGCCGTTGCCCCCACTTTTGCTTGGCTGATCGTCGGGCGTTTGCTGGCAGGCGTAACCGGCGCCAGCTTTTCAGCGGCTTATGCCTATATTGCCGATATTTCTCCGCCCGAAAAACGCGCAGCCAATTTCGGGATGGTCGGGCTGGCGTTCGGGGTGGGATTTGTGGTCGGCCCTGCGCTGGGCGGGCTGCTGGGATCGATCAACCCGCGCCTGCCGTTCTATGTGGCCTCGGCACTGGCGCTGACCAACTTCGCGTTCGGGCTGGTGTTCCTCAAGGAATCGCTCGGCCCCGAAAACCGCCGCCCGTTCAATTGGCGCAAGGCCAATGCCGTATCATCATTGCGGGCGCTACGCGGGCAAAGCCCCACCGTGCTGTGGTTCGTGGCGGCGCTGGGCACGTGGCAACTGGTCAGCGTGGTGTACCCGGCGGCATGGGCCTATTTCGCGATTGCCGCCTATGACTTTTCGGTGCGCGAAGTGGGGCTGGCGCTGGCGATGGTGGGCTTTTCCAGCGCCGTGGTCCAAGGCTTCGGCCTGCGCCTGGTCCTGCCCTATCTGGGAGAACGGCGCGCGGTCGTGCTGGGCGTTACGGGCCTGTGCGTGGCGGCCGTGATCTATTCTTTGGCGCGCGAGACGTGGCAGGTCTATCTGGCAATTGCAGTGGGTTCGCTGCAAGGTTTTGTCCAATCCCCCATCGCCGCGCTGAACAGCCAGGCCGTGGACGCCCGCAGCCAGGGTGAATTGCAAGGCGCGGTGCAATCGGTCGGAAGCATCGCCGCCATCATCGGCCCACCGCTTTACACCCAAGCCCTTGCGCGGTTCAGCGGGCCGGATGCCATCATCAATCTACCCGGAATGCCGATCCTGATTTCAGCCGCGATTTCGCTGATCACGCTGGCGCTGTTCTGGAAGGGCGCGAGTTTGCTGAAGCGGGAGGGGTGAGGCTGCTTTGGTGGTTGGATTGATGGCGGATGTGCGCATTTTGCGGACAAAAGTCGTAGTTCCAGAAGCGGCACCATTGCAGAAATGCTCTAAAGTTCCTTACAAATTGAAACATGCAAGATTTCGTTGCCCATACTTCCCGCTGGCGCACAGCACTTATCATCGCAGGCTCAATCAGCTTTGTTGGATGCGGAGTGTGGATGGCAGGATTGGTCGGCCCAGTCCCGGCTTCACGCAGAGCTGGCCCAATAATGTTAGAATTTTGGGGTTGGCTAACCATCGTTTTCTTCGGGATATGTGCCATACTTGGCGCAAAGGCGTGGTGGATAAACGCTGAGCGCCTTCGCATCAACAAGTCCGGCATCTTTTGGACAGGGTGGTGCGATCAGACCATTCCTTGGTCAGAGATTACTAACGTGACGGAATGGCGATATAAGAGCAACAGACACTTTATTCTGCATTTGCGCGATCCGTCGCGCTTTCCAGGCAAGGGTCTTGCAGGATTAGCAGGTCGTGCAAACCGCGTTCTGACAGGCGGCGATGTTGGAATTTCGTTGGTAGGAACTGATCGTAAGTTCGATGAGGCAATGTCAGCCATCGAAATGTTCAGGCCTAATCAATAACGTCCGCTCTCCACCGACTTTCAGCCATCCAACACATACCGTCCAAGGCCCAAAAACCGCCGTCATCCTGAACTTGTTTCAGGATCCATTTCTCATCGCAAGCCGCGGTTCGATTGGATAGATGGATGCTGAAACAAGTTCAGCATGACGGGGTTGATGATTGGGGTTGCCGGAGGGGCTAAACGCCAGACGCGTTCAGGGTAGCCGCCCCCCTTTTATCGTCACCCCGGGCTTGACCCGGGGTCACGCTGTTTTTCGCGCGGCCTGTCAAACAAGCACGTCGTACAGGTCCAGCCAGTCCGGATTGCCGCGTTCGATCAGGTCGAACTTGAATTCGCGCCGCCAGATGAGACGTGACGCCGACATACATAGCGCCTCGATAGCGGTCAGCCATGATATAGACCCAGCCGCCGATCCTTTCCCTGTCCATGGCGCGAGAAGACAAAAAGCGGGACCCAGGGTCAAGCCCGGGGTGACGGAGGGGAATGAGAGTATTTCTGTGGTTAAGTTCGCTTGCCACCCAGATTCTGCCGTTCAACCTTCGCGACAGCAGCCTTGCACGCTGCCGCCCCACCTCTCGTCGCCCGGGACTTGATCCGGGGTCAGGCTTTTCTTTGCGGCCTCTGCGCGAAACAGGGGAGCCTCAGCCCGGATCAAGTCCGGGCCGACGTAGGGTGGGGTGTTGGACTGCGGGCGGGATTGGGTGTTGCTGGACGGGCAAAGTCCATTGGAACCACCCTCAGCTCTCCAATTCAACATCCCAATACAGCCAATCACGCCATGTTTCGTGCAAGTGGCCCGGCGGGAAGGCGCGGCCGCGGTCTTGCAGTTGCCAGGTGGTGGGGCGGATGGCGCGATTCATCAGCTTCATCCGCGCTTGTTCAGGCGTGCGGCCGCCTTTGCGCAAGTTGCAGGGCGAACAGGCCGCCGCGACATTTTCCCACGAGGTGCGCCCGCCCAGACGGCGCGGCACGATGTGATCGAAGGTCAGGTTATCGGGGCAGCCGCAGTATTGGCACTGGAAGCCATCGCGCAGGAACAGGTTGAACCGCGTGAAGGCGGGATATTCACTGGGCCGCACATATTGGCGCAGCGCGATGACCGAGGGCAGCTTCATGCCGAAGCTGGCACTGTGCACCTCGCGGTCATACGTCTCGATAATGTCGACGCGTTCAAGGAACACCGCCTTGATCGCGGTTTGCCACGGCCACAGGCTGAGCGGATAATAGCTGAGCGGGGTGTAATCAGCGTTCAGCACCAAAGCCGGGCAATTGGACAAATGGCGGTCATTGCCCAATACGTCGTTAAACGCGGCGCTATCGCCGCTGTGAGGCCTGGCCGAAGCCGCCTGCTCTATCAGCGCCTTATGAAGCACGTCCCGTTCCGGTCCCTGCACATCGGGGCGTGATGGCCCCGGCAAGGACAGTCATGGCTGAGCCGCATGACTTCTGTGTTACGCATGGGCACAAGGAACACCGCCGCCCCCCTTCCGTCAAGAGGGAACGGCGGGCAATTTCCACAACCTGATCAAAAGGCGTAGGCAGTCACCAAATCGGTCAGCAGATTGCGCCCCGTAAACACCGACTGGATCGACACCCGTTCATTCAGCCCGTGAACGCCATTGCCATCAGGGTTGCCGAAGAAGCCGGGAGGGCCATAGCTGGGGATGCCGACGGCGGAGAGGAACACGCCATCGGTAGCGCCGGTGGACATGACCGGCACAAACGGCACACCGGGGTAGTATTTGGCGACCAGCTTTTCCGCAGGGCCGATGATCGCAGGATTGAGCGGAGGCGCTTTGGCATCCGGCCCGCGATTGTCGGTGCGGACAACAGTCATTTTCGGGTCGGCAACAACCGTTTCCAGCGTTTTGCGCACATCTTCGGCCAGAATGCCGGGGAAGATGCGGCAATTGATATTGGCCCCGGCCCGCTGTGGCAGCGCGTTGTTGGCGTGGCCACCATCCAGCAACGTGGCAACGCATGTGGTGCGCAGCATCGAATGGAATGCGCGGTCGGTGTTGAGCAGCATTTCGGCCTGTGCGTCAGCCGGATTTGCCGCAATGGCGACCATTGCCTTGCCCATCGCATCAGCGCGCGCAGCACCGGCCTTCGAGAAATAGGCTCGGGTCGTATCGTTGAGCATCAGCGGGAAATCGAAATCGCGAAGGCGCGCCAGGGCATCGGCCAATCCGTAAATCGCGTTTTCCTTGACCGGAGTGGAGCTGTGTCCGCCGGGGTTGGTGGCTTCGATACGGTAATTGACCGGCGTTTTTTCGCCCACGTG
The DNA here is from genome assembly GCF_002280675.1 of Novosphingobium sp. 32-60-15. GTDB lineage: Bacteria > Pseudomonadota > Alphaproteobacteria > Sphingomonadales > Sphingomonadaceae > Novosphingobium. Next base: position 19,629 of record NZ_NCEN01000007.1, read on the forward strand.
GATCGTCTGGACAACGACGCGGCCACCGTCTTCCAGCGGCTTGTCGGTGCGGCCCGATCCGCCTTCGTTCAGGGCAAATTCGGCGTCGATCAATTCGCGGCGGTTCTTGGCCAGCCAGTCCACGCCGTTGAACGCGGTGCTGGTCTCCTCACCGCACGTCAGCACCAGCTTGATCGTGCGCTTCGGCGCCTTGCCCGCCTTGCGCCCCTCCCTACGGAAGCGCATCAGCATATCCACCCAGACCGCGTCCATCGCCTTCATATCGGCCACGCCGCGCCCGTAGAAATAGCCGCCCTCTTCGATGAAGGCATAAGGATCGCGGGTCCAGTCCTCGCGCTTGGCGACGACGACATCGAGATGGCCCAAAAGCAGGATCGGCTTGGCCTTTTTCGAGGTGCCGGGAAGAATGGCAACGATGCCGCCTTCCTTGGGAAATTCGGGCACGGCAAAGCGGTGCAATTCGGCGCTGGTGAAGCCTGCGCTGCGCAAATGGCCTTCGATCTTGTCTGCCAATGCCGTGCAACTGCCGGTGGTGATCGAGGTGTCGGTTTCCACCATCTCTTTCAACAACGCACGATAGGCCTGTTGATCAGGCCGAAGCGAAGCTTCGGCTGCCAGCGCAGGGCTTGCGGTCAGCAGCGTTGAGCCAAGCAAAATAAGCAGTTTGCGCATGATTGTGGCGGTCCCCGATGAAGCCTTGTCTTGCCAGTATCGTGCGTCAGCCAAGCCTCTTGCGCAAACGCCTTTTTGCCAATGTTACGGCCTGTGTAAAACGAACCGGATTCGCTTGGGTTTTTGCCCTCAAGTGCCTATGGCCAGATGATGGCCAGTACCAATGAAAACATCCCCAACGCCAACGAGTATGGCGCCGATTCGATCAAGGTTCTCAAAGGACTTGATGCGGTTCGAAAGCGCCCCGGCATGTACATCGGCGATACCGACGATGGATCGGGCCTGCACCACATGGTGTTCGAGGTTTCCGACAACGCGATTGACGAAGCGCTGGCAGGGCACTGTGATCTTGTGCTGATCGAACTGAACGCCGATGGCTCGGTTTCGGTCGAAGATAACGGGCGCGGCATTCCCACCGGCATTCATGCCGAGGAAGGCGTTTCTGCCGCCGAAGTGATCATGACCCAGCTTCACGCGGGCGGTAAGTTTGAAAACACGTCTGACGATAACGCCTATAAAGTGTCGGGCGGCCTTCACGGCGTGGGCGTTTCGGTGGTCAACGCCCTGTCCGAATGGCTGGAGCTGACGATCTGGCGCGATGGCCAGGAACATTGGATGAAGTTCGCCCACGGCGATGCGGTGTCACCGCTGATCGTGCGCGGGCCTGCGCCCGATAATGGCAAGGGCGGCGTCAAGAAGGGTACGCGCGTCACCTTTGTCGCCAGCACCGACACGTTCAAGAACGTGCTCGAATTTGATTTCGACAAGCTTGAGCATCGCTACCGCGAACTGGCCTTCCTCAATTCGGGCGTGCGCATCCTGCTGCGCGATAAACGGCATGAGGAGATCAAGGAACACGATCTCTATTACGAAGGCGGGATTGCCGCGTTCGTGAAGTACCTTGATCGCAACAAGGCGGCGCTGATGCCCGATCCTGTGGCGATTTCGGCAGAACGCGATGGCGTGGGCATCGAAGTCGCGCTGGAATGGAACGACAGCTATTATGAAAACGTGCTGTGTTTCACCAACAACATCCCGCAGCGCGATGGCGGCACGCACCTTGCCGCATTCCGCGCGGCCTTGACGCGCACGCTGAACGGCTATGCCGAGCGGTCGGGCATGTTGAAGAAGGAAAAGGTTTCGCTGACCGGCGAAGACATGCGCGAGGGCCTGACCGCCATCGTCTCGGTCAAGCTGCCCGATCCGAAGTTTTCATCGCAAACCAAAGACAAACTGGTGTCTTCCGAAGTGCGCCAGCCTTTGGAAAGCCTGATGGCTGACAAGATGGTGGAATGGCTGGAAGAAAACCCCGGCCATGCCAAATCGATCATCCAGAAGGTGATCGATGCCGCCGCCGCGCGCGAAGCCGCCAAGCGCGCACGTGAATTGACCCGCCGCAAGGGCGCGATGGACATAGCCAGCCTTCCGGGCAAGCTGGCCGATTGTCAGGAACGCGATCCTGCCAAGTGCGAACTGTTCCTCGTCGAGGGTGACTCCGCAGGCGGCAGCGCCAAGCAGGGCCGTGACCGCAAGACGCAGGCGATCCTGCCGCTCAAAGGCAAGATCCTCAATGTCGAGCGCGCGCGGTTTGACCGGATCATCGGATCGAAAGAAGTCGGCACGCTGATTCAGGCGATGGGCACCGGCATCCGCGATGAATTCAACCTTGAAAAACTGCGCTATCACAAGATCGTGATCATGACCGACGCTGACGTTGACGGCGCGCATATCCGCACCTTGCTGCTCACCTTCTTCCACCGCCAGATGCCCGACATCATCCGCGCGGGGCACTTGTTCATCGCGCAGCCGCCGCTGTACAAAGTGGCCAAGGGCCGCAGCGAGGTCTACCTCAAAGACAATGCCGCGCTGGACCGCTATCTGCTCGAAGCCGGGCTTTCGGGCCGCGTGCTGGAAACCGCAGGCGGTGCGCGCAGCGGGCCTGACCTTGAAAATCTGGTCGAACATGCGCTGCGCATGCGCAACCTGATGGCCTTCGTGCCGCGCCGTTATAACCCCGCCATCATCGAAGCACTGGCACTGGCTGGCGCGCTCGATTTTGACATGCCGACGCAAGTCCGCGCCGAAGCCTTGGCGCGCACCACGCGCTGGCTGGACCGTGGCGATACCGAAGCGCGCTGGCTGGTCGAAATGGCCGAAGAGGGCGGCTATCACATCAAGCGCGTATGGCGCGGCGTGACCGATCATCACGTGATCGAACCCGGCTTCCTGATCAGCGCCGAGGCGCGCAAGCTGGCCAAGCTGGCGGCTGAAAACGCCGATGTCTATTCCGGCGTTGCGCGGCTGGTGCGGCAGACAGCCACGGCAGCAGAGGCAGAACCCGAAGTGGTCGTTTCGGCTGATGACGATGGCGATATTCCGGCAGCAGCGCCCGTAACGCAAGCCAAGGACGCGATCACGCGGCCTTCGGAACTGCTCGAAACGGTGTTTGCCGGGGGCCGCAAGGGCCTTTCGATCCAGCGCTACAAGGGTCTTGGCGAGATGAACGCCGACCAGCTTTGGGAAACCACGCTGGACCCCAACGTGCGCACGCTGTTGCAGGTAAAGGTCGAAGACGCCGATATTACCGACGAAATCTTCACCCGCCTGATGGGCGATGTGGTGGAACCGCGCCGCGAATTCATTCAGGAAAACGCGCTGAACGTGGCCAATCTGGACGTTTGATCATGGCCTATACCGATGCCATTGCGTGGGACCAACCCGCCACAATGATCGACCTTGGCGGCAAAGTGCCGATCATCGGCACGATCCGCGACTGTGCCATGCATTACCAGCTGTGTAAGCCCGAAGCGCAGGCCAACGCGCGCGTCCTGCTCACGCAACCGATCCACCGCGAAGGCCGCGCCACCCGCACATGGCTGCTGGAGCCATCGGAAATCGCCGAATTGGCCGAACGTCTGGTGCGCGAGACGAACTAACGCTTTGCCATGCGCGCGGCTTGGGCTTGCGCGGGGTTATCGGTGAAAATGCCGTCAACGCCTGCCTTCACCAGCGCGTCCCACGCCGCAGCGCAATTGCCATGGGCGGCGGGATCGATGCCGATCCGCAATGCCGGGGGCAGAAACGCATTTTCGCAACGCAAGGTCCACGTGTGCACCTTAAGACCCGCAGCATGGGCCATGGCGACAAGGCCAGTCGGCTGAAGCTGCGCATTCACCACCATCGTCGCCTCGACGCCAATCGCATCGACATGGGCCGCCAGCGCTTTCAGGCCAGCAGGCTTTGCCATCGCGGCATATGTCGTGTTCGGGCGATCAGGCGGGCCACCCTCAGCTGACATCAACTGCACCAGTCGCACCTTGGTGCGCTTGCGCAAAGCCTCAAGCGGGCCAGCTTCAAAACTCTGGATGAACACCGGATCGCTGGCATCGCGATAGCCCGCTTTATCCAGCATCGTCAGCAGCATTGAGGCCGTATCAATGCCTTGCGCGGTGAACCATCCGGGGTGCTTGATCTCGGGGTAAATGCCGATGCGGCGGCCCGTCTCGGCCTCCTTGGCTTTGACCAAGGCCAGCACTTCGGCGAACGTCGGCACCTGATAAAGCCCGTCAAACCGCATGTTGGCAGGCCGCAGCTTGGGCAGGCGTTCTTTGGCGCGCAATGTGCGCAGTTCGGCCAGCGTGAAATCTTCGGTGAACCAGCCGGTCATGGTCTCACCATCGATCACATGGGTGCGGCGGCGGCTGGCAAATTCGGGGTGATCGGCCACATCGGTCGTGCCCGAAATCTCGTTTTCGTGTCGCGCCACCAGCACACCATCCTTGGTCGGCACCAGATCCGGCTCGATAAAGTCTGCACCCGCATCAATCGCCCGCTCATACGACGCCAGCGTATGTTCGGGCCGCTCCCCGCTCGCACCGCGATGGCCGATCAGGATTTGCGCGTGGGCAGAAGGGATCATCACGGCGAGCACCAATGCGGCAAGGATGGACTTGCTTATCATAACAGCACTTGCGCCCAATCGGCTTCCTTGAACCCCACCAGCAAGCCGCCGGAATACTCGACAATCGGGCGTTTGATCACCGAAGGATTCTCCACCAGCACCGCCGGAGCGCCGCCATCGGCAATCGCCGCCTTCTGCGCATCATCCAGCTTGCGATAGGTCGTGCCTGCACGGTTCACCACTTTGTCGAGGCCCGCCTGCTCGATCCAGCCCGCGATTTTGACGGGGTCTGCACCCTGCTTTTTGTAATCATGGAACGTGCAGGCAAGGCCGTTGGCATCGAGCCAGGTGCGCGCCTTCTTGACGGTGTCGCAGTTAGGGATGCCGTAAAGGGTAAGTGTCATTTCTTTTTCTTTCGAAGCCACAATCTGATCGAGCGAGGCAGGTAAAAAGCTAACGCTAGGCCACTCACTGCAGCGACAACCAACAGTATGTTTGTCGCAAGCGGACTTTTTGAAATCTCGCCACTGAAGTTTTCGCCTGCATAAAACACTAAAGCGAACACGATGAACGCCAGTGCTGCACGCCTATAGATTTGCCTCGCGGTCATGAGTGTCCCGCTACATCCGCCCCAAATTGCTCGCAATTGGGGATGCCGTAAACCGTGGTGCTCATGGAGTCTGCCTGTTGAAGTGATGCACGCGCGAAGGGGTGCCTGCGTAGAGGGTGTAGCTTTCGTAGTAGTCGGTGCGGCCTTTGGCTTGCATTTCGGCGTGTTCGGCCACGCGCCGCCAGCCAAGGGCTGCTTCCATATCCGTCCATTCTGACAGGGCGATGACTTCGCCATCATCGGCCGTGTAGCTTTTGAAGCTGAGGAAGCCGGGTTGCGCGTGGGCCAGCGTCTCCATCTGTGCCGCATCAGTGGCATAGGCGACGGCATCGATATCGGCGCGTTTGCGGTTGCGGAAAACGACGAGGTACATGGCGCAGAGATAGCGCGCGTTCCCGTTCGCCGAAAGGTGGACTTTTGCGGCCAAGTGCGACATTGCGCGCCCATGAGCCTGAACAGTTTTGGTCACGTATTCCGTTTCACCACCTGGGGCGAAAGCCACGGGCCGGCGCTGGGCGCCGTGGTTGATGGCTGCCCTCCCGGCCTTGCGATTTCGGAAGCGGATCTCCAGCCGTTCCTCGATGCGCGCCGCCCCGGCCAATCGCGCTTTACCACGCAGCGGCAGGAGCCTGATCAGGTGCGCATCCTGTCGGGCGTGTTTGAAGGCAAAACCACAGGCACACCGATCAGCCTGATGATTGAAAACGTGGACCAGCGTTCGAAGGACTATGGCGATGTCGCCAAGGCCTATCGCCCGGGCCACGCCGATTACGCCTATGACGCCAAGTACGGTTTCCGCGATTATCGCGGCGGCGGGCGATCATCGGCGCGCGAAACGGCGGCGCGGGTGGCCGCAGGCGGCGTGGCGCGGCTGGTGATCCCGCAAGTCACCATCCTCGGCTATGTCAGCGCGATTGGCGGCGATGCCATTGATATGGCAAACTTTGACGCCGCCGAAATCGGCAATAACCCGTTCTTCTGCCCTGACGCGCAGGCCGCTGCCCGCTGGGAAAAGCTGGTGGATGATGCGCGCAAATCGGGATCATCGCTGGGCGCGGTAGTAGAATGCGTGGCGACCGGCGTCCCCGCAGGCTGGGGCGCACCGCTCTATGCCAAGCTCGATGCCGAATTGGCCCACGCAATGATGGGCATCAACGCGGTGAAGGGCGTGGAAATCGGCGACGGCTTTGCCGCGGCGGCCAATACCGGCGAGGGCAATGCCGATCCGATGCGGCCCGGACAGGGCGCGCCAGAATTTACCGCCAACCATGCAGGCGGGGTCGCGGGCGGCATCTCCACCGGACAGCCGGTGCTGGTGCGCGTGGCGTTCAAGCCGACATCCTCGATCCTCACCCCCATGCCCACGATCACCCGCGAGGGCGAGGCAACCGAACTGTTCACCAAAGGCCGCCACGATCCATGCGTGGGGATTCGCGGGGTGCCGGTGGTCGAAGCGATGATGGCGCTGGTGCTGGCGGATCAGAAGCTGCTCCACCGCGCGCAGTGTGGATAGGCCGGCAGACCCTTCACTCACCGCTGTTCCCAATTCGTCACCCTGAACTTGTTTCAGGGTCCATCTATCCACGCGAACTGCGGCTTGTGGTGAGAGATGGATGCTGAAACAAGTTCAGCATGACGGGGGTGTGGATTTGGAAATCCGAAGCGAAGAATCGCCTTGCGCAATTAGGATGCTTTGAAGCGCTTGGGTTTCGCGTGAAAGGTCGTTAGTCTCAGCCGCAACATTCTTGCGGGAGCATTCCTTTGGCCAAGCGCCTGACATTGTACATTCTGATCGGCATGGTGCTGGGCATCATCGTCGGTTACGCGCTCAACACCAGCTATGCCAAGGGCGACGAGACACTGGCGTTCACCGCCGATACGCTGAAACTGCTGCCCGATGTATTCCTGCGGCTGATCAAGATGATCGTCGCGCCACTGGTTCTGGCCACCATCGTCACCGGCATTGCCAGCATGGGCGATAGCGCGGCATTGGGCCGGATCGGCGGGCGTTCGCTGGCGTGGTTCGTCACTTTCAGCTTCGTGTCGATCACGCTGGGCCTGATCATGGTCAACCTGCTCAAGCCCGGTGTCGGCCTTGAATTGACCCCCACCGGCGATCTGGGCGAACTGGCCACGGGCGATTTTACCTTCCGCCACTTTGTGCTGTCCGTCTTCCCCGCCAGCCCGATCGAGGCGATGGCCAAGAACGATATCCTGCAAGTGCTGGTATTCTCGCTGTTTGCGGGGCTTGCCCTCTCTGCTGTGGGCGAAAAGGGTGCGCCGCTGGTGCGCGGGGCCGAGGCTTTGGCGCAAGTGATGCTGACCGTCACCGGCTATGTCATGCGCTTTGCCCCGTTCGCTGTGTTTGGCGCAATTTCGTCAGTCATCGCGCTGCGCGGGCTTGGCATCATCGTGACTTACGGCAAACTGGTCGGCTCGTTCTATCTGGCCATGCTGATCCTGTGGGTGATCCTGCTCGGCGCGGGCGCAATCTTCCTGCGCGGGCGCATCTTCACGCTGATCCGCTATATCCGCGAACCGCTGCTGCTGGCCTATTCCACCGCCAGTTCCGAAGCCGCGCTGCCCAAGTTGTTCGAACAGTTGGACCGCTTCGGTGTGCCGCGCCGCATATCGGGCTTCGTCCTGCCGCTGGGCTACAGCTTCAACCTTGACGGGTCGATGATCTACACCAGCTTTGCCGCGCTGTTCATCGCGCAGGCCTATGGCATCGACTTGCCCATTTCCAGCCAGATCGTGATGCTGCTGACGTTGATGGTCACGTCCAAGGGCATTGCTGGTGTGCCGCGTGCCAGCCTTGTGGTGATTGCCGCAACGCTCAACCAGTTCGGCCTGCCGGTTGAAGGCATCGCACTGGTGCTGGGTGTCGATCACTTCCTCGATATGGGCCGCAGCGCGACCAACGTGGTGGGCAATGCGGTGGCCACGTCGGTCATCACCAAGTGGGAAGGCATGCTTCAGCCGCCGCTGGACCCCGATGCCGAACCGCCCCACGCCCCTGCCCATACCGCCGCAGACGGGCGGGCAGGGCTGAACCTCGATCCGGTGAATTTCGAGAATTGAGGCTTACTTCACCAGTTCAACCGGCGTAAACTGGCCCAATCCGCACGATCCACGGTTGATCGGGCCGGGACCGCCGGTGTTGGCAATGACCGTGATAATATCGACATTGCACACCTGGGTAAGCGAGGTTGCATAGGAAAACGCGCGCTCAAAACCGAGGCCATTGCAGCGGTTGGGCAGGGTGTTGCGATACCAGCGGTTGTTATTCGTGCGGAAATCGATGGTCCAGTCATCACGCACGCGGCTTTCGCGGATTGACTGGATCGGCAAGCAGTTGACCGGCTCGCCCACCACTTTCACCGCTGGCGTATCCTTGCTGTGCCCATTGTTGCCTTGGCGTTCGCCACCTTGCGCGGCACATCCGGTCAACGCGGCGGCGATGATGAGGGGTAAGGTCATGCGCTTCATGTCATGCTCTCCTGCTTTATGGCTGCGCGCGGTTTCTTTGCCACCGCAGCCGGTTTGGCCCCCTTCTCCAGAACTTTGGCCTTAAACGCGCAAAGGTCAACCAGCCCGCAGTGCCAGCATTCGGGCGTGCGCGCTTTGCAGATATAGCGTCCATGCAGGATCAGCCAGTGATGCGCGCCGACGCGGAAGGGTTGGGGCACATGCTTTTCCAACCCCTTCTCCACCGCCAGCACGGTTTTGCCTTTGGCAAGGCCGGTGCGGTTGCCGACGCGGAATATGTGCGTATCGACCGCGAACGTCTCTGCCCCGAACGCGCAATTCATCACGACATTGGCGGTCTTGCGCCCCACGCCGGGCAGCGCGGTCAAGGCATCACGGTCCGCCGGAACCTCGCCGCCATGTTCGCGCACCAGAATTTCGGCCATGGCCATCACGTTTTTGGCTTTGGCATTGAACAGGCCGATGGTCTTGATATGCGATTTCAGGCCATCCTCGCCCAGATCGAGCATATCCTGCGGCGTCTTCACTTGCGCAAACAGCTTGCGCGTCGCCTTGTTCACACCAACGTCGGTCGCCTGTGCCGACAGCGTCACCGCCACCAGAAGCTGGTAGACATTGCCATATTCCAGCTCGGTGTCAGGCGCGGGATTCGCCTCGGCCAAGCGGCGGAAGAATTCGAAGACGTCCGCCTTCTTCATGTCACAGCCCCAGAACGTCCTGCATGGTATAGCGGCCCGCTTGCCTGTCCAGCAGCCATTCCGCCGCGCGGACCGCGCCCTTGGCAAAGATGCCGCGATTTTCCGCAAGGTGCGAGAAGGTCAGGCGTTCATTGTCGGCCAGAAAATGCACCGAATGATCGCCCGCCACGCTGCCACCACGCAAGGCAGCAAAGCCGATGGTGCCCGCAACCCGCGCGCCGGTGATGCCATCGCGCCCGCGCACGGCTTCGTCTGCCAGATGCACTCCGCGCCCCTTGGCCGCAGCCTCGCCCAGCAGCAGTGCCGTGCCCGATGGCGCATCCACTTTCATGCGGTGATGCGTTTCGACAATTTCGATGTCCCAATCCTCACCCAGCCGCTGCGCCGCCTCTTTCACCAAGTGCGAAAGCAGCGTGACGCCCAGCGAAGTATTGCCGGTTTGCAGCACGGGAATGCTGACCGCAGCAGCATCGACCAGCCAATGGTGGCGCTCTTCAAGGCCGGTGGTGCCGATCACGATCGGAATGCCCGCATGGATCGCCGCATCCAGATTGAACTCCAGCGCGGCAGGCGCCGAGAAATCCACCAGCACATCGCACGCCTTGGCCAGCGCAAGCGGATCACCGCCCTTGTCAATCCCGCCGGCAAAGTCATGCCCTGCTGCAACAATGGCAGCCTGCAACGCATTGCCCATTCGTCCGGCGCTGCCGATAATTCCGATTCGTGTTACGTCTTTGGTCATTGCCTGCCCCTTGGTCGCTGTGCTTCATGGTCCCGATGCAACACCTGCGCAATATCGTCATCCTCACCGGAGCGGGAATTTCCGCCGAATCGGGCATTGATACCTTCCGCAGTGAAGGGGGCCTTTGGGAGCAGCACCGCGTTGAGGACGTGGCCACGCCCGAAGCCTTCGCCCGCGATCCCGACCTTGTCCTGCGGTTTTACGATATGCGGCGTGAGGCGATCCAGACCAAACTGCCCAACCCCGCCCATGTCGCGCTGGCCCGTTTGGACCGCGAATGGCCCAAACGCACTGGCGGCGAAGTCCTGATCGTCACGCAAAACGTCGATGATCTGCACGAGCGGGGCGGCGCGCTGAACGTCCTGCACATGCATGGCGAACACCTGAACGCATGGTGCCGCGCCTGTGACGCCCGCCATCGCTGGACCGGCCCGCTGATTCACCGCCCGCCCTGCCCATCGTGCGAAGAACCGGAACTGCGGCCCGATATCGTTTGGTTCGGCGAAACGCCTTACCGCATGGATGACATTTACAGCGCGCTGTCGGGCGCAGACCTGTTCGTATCCATCGGCACTTCGGGCGCGGTTTACCCTGCAGGCGGGCTAGTGCGCCGCGCGCGCGATCTGGGCGCGCAAACGCTGGAATTGAACCTCGAACGCAGCAAAGGTTCGGCGTGGTTCCACGAAACGCGGCTGGGGCCAGCCAGCGAGATCGTGCCCGCTTGGGTTGATGAATTGCTTGGTTCTTGAAGCTAGGAAAGTCGGTTCGCGCAGAGATCGCAAAGAGCGCAGGGACAAGAGAGCACTGAGGCAGCGTCGCAAAATTATTCAGGCGTTCGTCTCCCTGAATGTGTTTGCCAACTATCCCCTTCCAAAACCCCGTCATGCTGAACTCGTTTCAGCATCCATCTCTCGACAAGAACCGTCGGTTTGAATGGAGAGCTGGACCATTCCGCAAAAGTTTAAAGGGGTTCACGCAGAGGCGCAGAGAAGAAGTGGAGACGCAGAGGGGTGATTCTGGCCGCAAGGCCGTCCAAAAATCCGACCATGCACGATACGGCTTGGTCAGCTTTAAAATACAGCTTCGCCGTCAAACCCAACCTCTCTGCGTCCACGGCGAACTCTGCGCGAACCCTTTTACGAAGCCTCGCCACATCCCCCGCATTTCGCATCCTTCGCAATCCGCATCGTGCGCAACCCCGGCTTGAGACCATCAAGCACATGCAACTGGCCCCATTGCGGATCGCCCAGCGTGCTGACGCCTTCCAGCAGCACACGCATCGCGGCCATCGCTCCGAACGCGCCCACCATGCCGACCATTGCGCCCAGCACACCCATATCGGCGCAAGTATCGCAGTCCTCGGCATCAAAAGCATCGCCGACAAAGCAGCGATAGCAGGCATGGCCCGCGCGGTGTCCGGCAAAGTTGGCCACTTGCCCCTGAAACCGGCCCAGTGCAGCAGAGGTCAGCGGTATGCCTGCCGCCACACAAGCGTCCGAAACCGTCAGCCGCGTGGCGAAGTTGTCGCAACCGTCCAGCACAACGTTCGCGCCCGCAATCAGGCTGGCGGCATTGGCACGGGTGATGCGAACGATGTGAGGCGTGACCGTCAAAGCCGGATCAAACCGCGCGGCCCATGCTGCGGCAGCGGTGGCCTTGTGCTGGCCGATATCGGCCTCGGTATAGATCGTCTGGCGTTGGAGATTGCTCGCCTCGACCACGTCATCGTCGATGAGGGTCAGGCGGCCAATGCCTGCTCCGGCAAGGTATTGCAGCGCAGGCGAACCGATCCCGCCCATGCCCACAAGCACGATATGGCTGGCCGCCAGCCTCGCCTGCCCCACCGCGCCCACTTCGGGCAGGACGATATGGCGGGCGAAGCGGTTTAGGCGGTCTGGATTCATAATGGGCAGTTAGGGGCTGCGGGTAGAAAGAGGAAGGGGTTCACGCAGAGGCGCAGAGAAGAAGAAGAAGAGACGCAGAGAGGTTGTGCGGGGCCGCAAGGGCAACATCTCTCCGCGTCTCAACTTCTTCTCCGCGTCTCTGCGCGAAACCCCTTTAATCCCCTAAAACCCCCAAGAGCCCTCTTTAATCTTCCAACTGGCGCAATAGAGTCCGCACATCGCCGTCCATATCGGCATCGCGGGTGCGCAGTTCTTCGATCAGGCGGACGGCGTGAATCACCGTCGAATGATCGCGGCCGCCGAACTTGCGCCCGATTTCGGGGTAGGAACGCGGGGTGAGCACTTTGGCGAGGTACATCGCCACCTGACGGGGCCGCACAACCGCGCGGGCGCGGCGCTTGGAGGCCATTTCGGTGCGGTCAACGCGGTAGAACTGGCATACCGTCCGCTGGATTTCATCAATCGTGATCCGGCGGCGATTGGCCGAGAGGATATCGGTCAACTGCTCTTCGGCCAGTTGCAGCGATACCGGCTGGCCGGTGAGCTGGGCATAGGCGATCAGCTTGTTGAGGCCGCCGACGAGTTCGCGCACGTTGCGGTTGATCGTGCGGGCAAGAAATTCGATCACATCAGACGGCACTTGCGTGCTGCCAAAGCGCACGAGGCGGTGTTCGAGGATCTTGCGGCGCAGTTCGATATCAGCGGGCTGGATATCAGCGACAAGGCCCATCGACAGGCGCGAGAGCAGGCGCTGCTCCACCCCGTCCAGGGCCTGTGGCGCGCGGTCAGCGGCGACGACAAGGCGCTTGCCCGCGCTCATCAATGCATCGATCGTGTGGAGGAATTCTTCCTGCGTCGATGCCTTGCCGATGATGAACTGGATGTCATCGACCAGCAGCATGTCGAAACCGCGCAGCCGCGATTTGAACTCGATCATCTCGTTCGAGCGCATGGCCTGAACGAACTCGATCATGAAGCGTTCGGCCGAGCAATAGAAGATGCGCGCACCCGGCTTGTTGGCGGCAAAGGCATGGCCGATGGCGTGGAGCAGATGCGTCTTGCCCTGCCCTGTCGAGCCTTTGAGGTAGAGCGGCGAGAACTGCGGGGTTTCAATCGCCGCCATGCGCTGTGCGGCGTTCAACGCCAGCACATTGGCCGAGCCGGACACGAATTCGGCAAAAGTCAGCGAAGGATCAAGACCCGAAAGCGCGGTGTCCGACATCATCGGTGAACCGGCCATCTGGGCGGTCATGTGCGATGCCAAGCGCGGCTGCACGGCGGTTTCCCCGCCGATGCGCAGTTCGGGCAACGAGCGGCGGCGCGGGTGCACGGTGATGCGCACCTGACGCACTTCGGAACGGGCAATCTTCCAAGCAAGGCTGAGGCGATCGGCAAAGCGGTCAGCGACCCAGTTGGCGGAAAATTCGGTGGGCAGGAACAGGTCGAGCGTACCGGTTTCCTTGCAGAACGAACCGAGCTGGATCGGCTTGATCCATTGTGTGTGCAATTGCGGGCCAAGGTCCTTCTTGAGGCCCTGGCTGATGTCGGCCCAGTCTGCTGCCAGATCCAGCGCTTCCTGGTCCTCGATCATTACGTTGTCCCGCCCTTTGCGATTCGTCGTGTTGCGTTCGGCGATACCGGTCCCCGTCGCGCCGGTCCCCGTCGCGATTGTGTGCGTTTGCGCGGTCATTGCCGCGTTCACACCCTGAGCGGCGCTGTCTCTTGCAAGTTCTTGCATCTTCACCCGTCGCTGACCTGACTGCCTAAACCTTGCGCCGACCGATCAGGTCCCGCAGGCACAAATTACCCGTGCCCAACCACACACATGCGCAGCGGGCGACAATTGAAATGATTTCAGTGACACCGGATGACGGCGATTCCCGTCTTCGGTAGAGCCCCTGTCTATTGGCCGATGGGGGGCTTAGGCAAGCCGGGGAAGCGCAAAAAAACTGAAATAAATGCCCTTGACTCGCCAAGCCCCGCACAAATGCATCAAGGCACTGATAAGTAATGATTTTTGATTTCGGAGTATGCGAATCGCATTGTTTCCGTGACTTGCTGCGTTTCCACACTGTCACAATGCAACATTCGGGTGTCATCGATGTATTATTACGCATGACAAACGAAATTGGCCGACGGAAAGCCGCCGGCCAATTTGCGTAAATGTACTATGTTTCGCTACGACGGGTCCGCAATCGGGAGCCGTGACCCGCGAATCAACGCTGACCAATCAGAGCGAGGCAACCCGCTTGGTCAGGCGCGACAATTTCCGCGCAACCGTGTTCTTGTGCATCACGCCGCGCGCAACACCACGAGCCAGTTCAGGCTGTGCAGCCTTGAGTGCTTCAGCAGCAGCAGTCTTGTCACCACCTTCAAGCGCCGATTCGACCTTCTTGACGAACGTACGGATGCGCGAAAGACGGTTGCCGTTGATTTCGGCGCGACGGTCATTGCGGCGGATGCGCTTGCGAGCTTGCGGCGTGTTGGCCATGTGTTCCTGTTTCTCGTCCTGTGGCGGGCCGAACAAGCCGGGCCGCGAAAATCTTCTGGGTGGTGGCAATACACCACCGGAAAGCGGCGCCCTTAACGGTAGCGCACCGAATCGTCAACAGATTCGGCGCAACTCTACGCGAAGGCCATCACGCGGTTTGGGGATCGGCCAGGCCTGCCACGACGGATCGCGGCCTGCCTGCATGGAAACCTCGTAGCGGGTGAGAATGTGACTGACCAGCAACTTTACCTGCATATAGGCAAAATGCAGGCCCAGGCACATGTGCGCGCCCCCGCCAAACGGCACCCACGCATACTTGTGCCGCCCCGCCACATTCTCGGGCGTGAAGCGCAGCGGATCGAACCGTTCGGGATCAGGCCAGTACCGGGGGTCTGCATGGACCGCCGCAGGGCTGATTCCGATGGGCGCGCCGGCGGGTATGCAATATCCGCCGAATTCGAAATCGCGCAATGCACGGCGCGGCATGTTGGGTACAGGCGGCATGAACCGCAGCGCTTCCTTGAACGCCATCTCGGTCAATTCCATCCGCCCCAGATCGTCATAGGCCAACAGGCGGCCCTCACCGCCGGTAATGGCGCGCGCCTCGGCCCGCAGACGGTCCTGCCATTGCGGGTTCCTGGCCAATTGCCAGAACAGCACCGTGGCCGATGACGTGATCGTATCGTGCGCGGCCATCATCAGGAAGATCATGTGATCCACCACCACGTCTTCAGGCAGGAGCGTACCGTCATCACGGGTTGCGAGCGCAAACTGGCTGAACATGTCCTGCCCGGGATTGGCGCGGCGCTCACGCAACAGCTTGCCGAAGTAATCGACCATCAACCGCCGCCCGGCCACGCCCTTGCCCATCTTGGTGAACGGCAAAGGCTTGCGCACCACCCCAACCGAGGCCTGCACCATATCGACAAAGGCCTTGTTCAGAACATCGGCCTCTGGCCCCAGAGGGAGCCCCAGGAAGCTGGACGCGGCCGTATCAAGGGTCAGCGCCTTGATGGCGTCATAGAACGCCATGGAGCCGCCCCAGCGGTCCACCGCAGCGCAGATGTCAGAGTTCAGCACGCCGCAATAGGCCCGCATCGGTTCAGGCTTGAATGCAATCGACAGGGCGCGGCGATCGGCGCGGTGGGGTTCGAAATCCATCAGCATCAGCCCGCGCGGAAACAGCAGGTTGAGCATGGGGCCCCAGCCCTGTTCGTTCGAAAACAGCTTGTCGCGATCAAACAGCACCAGTTCGTTGGCATCGGCGCCAATCAGGTTCACCCCGCGCCGCCCGAAACTGCGCGTGCGGAAAACCGGGCCATAGGTTTCCAGCATGCGCGATTGGAAGCCCGTCGGATCAGACAATTGCATGATCGTGGTGCCCAGCACCGGCCAGCCGTCTTCGCCGGGGATATGGTCAAGCTTGTGATCACCGCCCAGCCGCACCCAGTGGGGATTGGCGCGTTCTGTGTGGAGGTCTGCCTTCAGGTCCGGCGCGATGCTGGCCATGGTATCTCCCGGTTCTTGCTATTTAACCGGTCAATTAACATGCCCGCCATCAGACGCCAAGCGCGATTAGATCCAGCCTGACAATTCGCCCCGCACCAGCGTTTCCAGCAAGCCCATACCTTCGTCCCCATCGTTGAGGCACGTGAGCGAGGCAAAGTGCGTGCCGCCTGCCTCGAAGAAATCTTCCTTGCCGCGAATGGAGAGTTCTTCCAGCGTCTCAAGGCAATCGGCCGAAAAGCCCGGCGCGGCAATGGCGATGGCCTTGGTGCCCTTCTGTCCTTCGGCGATCAACACGGTGTCCGTTGCCGGTTCCAGCCACTTGGCGCGGCCAAAGCGCGATTGGAACGTGGTTTCAATGCGCAGTCCGGGGTGCGTTGTGGCAAAGCGTTCCGACACCAGCCGCGCGGTCTTGCGGCAGTGGCAGTGATAGGGATCCCCCAGCAGCAGCGTGCGTTCTGGCATGCCGTGAAAGCTCAGCATCAAAAGCTCGGGCTTGAAATCCAGCGCATCGATCTGCCGTCCAAGATCGGCATGCAGCGCGCCGATATAGGCCGGATCATCGTGATAGGGCGGTAGCGTGCGCAGCGCGGGCAAGCGGCGGCGAGCCTTGATCCAGTCGGCCACGGCATCCAGCGCCGAAGCCGTCGTTGCACCCGAATAGTGCGGATAGAGCGGGGCGACGAGGATGCGCTCGCATCCCGCTTCCAACAGGGCATCCAGTTCCTTGGCCATCGCGGGCGATTGATAGCGCATCGCGTGGCGCACAATGGCCGCATCGCCCAGCCGCACTTGCAGCGCGCGGGCCTGTGCTGCTGTGATCGCGGCCAGAGGCGAGCCTTCATCGGTCCACACCTGCGAATAAGCATGGGCGGATTTCTTGGGCCGGGTGTTCAGGATGATCCCGCGCAATATCGGCTGCCAGATCAGCGTTGGTATTTCGACCACGCGCTTGTCCGAAAGGAACTCCTTGAGATAGCGCTTTACCGATGGCGTGTCGGGCGCATCAGGCGTGCCAAGGTTGACGACAAGAACGCCGACTTTGCCGGTCAGGATAGTCGGGTGATCAGCAGGGCGTTGCATCAGAATCCTTTGGAAGGGTTATAAACCTTCGGAAATCAGCGGCAGGCGGCGGAAACGCGCGCCCGTGGCAGAGAATAAAGCATTGGCAACAGCAGGAGCCACGGCAACCATACCCAGTTCACCAGGGTCGAACGGCTCTGCCTTGCTGTCGGCAAAGGCAATATCAACCTTGGGGCAATCGGCAAGCAAAGGCAGTCCCAGTTGTGATAATCGGCCTGCCTTGGGGCGGCCTTTAGCATAACTTGTCGATCCGCCAACTGCATGGGACAGACCAAACATCAGCCCCCCTTCGATTTGCTGGCGGGCAATGCCCATGTTCACAATCCGGCCAATGTCCACATAGGCACTGATCCGTTCCACCCGCACCACGCCTGCTTCGGCGCGGGCCGTGGCCACAACCGCGATAAAGCCCGAACGCGGCACATCCTGACCGGTGGCAAGGTCCATGCGGTGGCACGCAATGCCTTGCCCCGATGCTTCAACCCCGCCGTCCCACTGCGCCAGACGGGCCACCCCGCTCAGGCAATCGACCAGCCGGGGCTGGCCTTCCAGCATCCCGATGCGGAACGACAGAGGCTCTTTATTGGCCAAATGCGCCAGTTCATCGATGAAGCTTTCGGTGAAGAACGCGGTATAGCCATGCGCCTGTCCGCGAAACCGCGCTGTGGGCAGGTCAATCGCCACGGGCACATGGTCCACCGCCTTTTCAGGGATGCGATACAACGGCATCGCGCCTGCACAAGCCATCGGATCGGCGCTGTCCTGCAAGCCCAATGCATCACGGATGCCCCAGCCATCCAGTAACCGTGCCCCTGATTCGCGCGCAGTTGCGGGCACTGCCAGCCGCGCCCGCCAGCCCAGCACACGAATCTTGTCGAGGCTCAGCGCGCCATCCAGTTGCGCTGACAGAGCCGTGCGCGGTACGCCCGCCAGCGATTCCTGCCAGCGCGACCACGTCAGCTGGACCGGCTTGTTCAAAGTGGTCGCAATGGCGGAAACTTCAGCCGCGATCCGCACGTCCAGCCGCGCATCAAAGCTGCCGCCGGCATGCATCGGATAGACAATCACATCATGGCGCGAGAGGCCCGCTGCCTTTGCCGCCGCCCGCCTTGCGCGTTCGGGCGCTTGCGTGGCGATCCACAATTCCAGCTTGCCCTGCCGCATCCGCGCGGTGGCGCTGGCAGTTTCCAGCGGGGCGTGCAGTGTCGGTTCCACATCGTACCGCGCTGAAAGGCCGGGCTTTTCCAGCAGCGCATCTGGATCACCTTGCGCAAAGACGCGGACCGGATCGCCCTTGTTCAAGGCCTTGTCGATAGCGATCAGCGTCTTTTCGCTTTCGGCCACCGGCCCGTCCGCCTTGAATTGCGGCTCCATGGCGCGCACCGCCTTGTCGGCGGCGTGCCAATTGGTGGCAACAGCAGCCAGCCAGCGCTTGGCCCGCACCACGCCCACAAGCCCGCGCACCGTGGCGGCGGCCTGCTTGTCATAGCTGGACAGAACGCTTGCCCCCTGCGGCCCATGGGCAATGGCGGCAAAGACCATGCCGGGCAGGCGCACATCGCCCGCAAAGGTAAAGCTGCCATCAACTTTGGCGGGAAGATCAAGGCGGGGATGGCGCGGCGGTGCGCCTTCGGGAAACTGGCCGGGCGGCTCGCGCGGCGGATCGGCGCGCAGCACCGGAATACTTGGCGGATCGTAGGCCACCGCGCTGTCCAGCAGTTCGGCAAAGGATGCGCGCTTGCCTTGGTACAGCACCTCGCTGTCCTTGGTGTCACACTCTTCCCAGCCGACGCCCCACCGGTCTGCCGCGGCTTGCGCCATCATGGCCCGCAGCGCAGCGCCCGCTTCGCGCAAAGGCGTTTCAAAGGCCGCCAGCGCGGTGCCATCCGCAGTAATCATCAACGGTTCGCGTTCGGCATGAAGGCGCGGAAGAATGCCCGCAGGATCAGCGCCCAGCGATGCAAACGCGGGCATCCACAACGCCGCCCAATGTGCCGAAAGCACCGCATCGGCATAAGCGGGGCTGATCGGTGAAGCCTCGACCGCAACTTTGCGCCAGTCAGCGCCAGCTTCATCCGCGATGATCTGCGCCACCAGCGTGGTGATGCCCTGCCCCATTTCGCAAAACGGCACCGCGACGGTCAGCATGCAGTCCATCTTGCCACTGGCAGACCGGACTTTGCCCACCTTCAGGAAGGCATCGACAACATGTTCGTCCTTGCCCGCCACCAGCGGCACGGCATGGCGGCGCGGGATGAGCGGAAAGGCGATGAGCAGCGCGCCGCCCACCCCTGCTCCTACCAGCAGCCCTCGCCGTGTCAGCCGCATTGACGATCAGCGCTTTGCGTCAAGCCAGGCGAGTACGCCGCGCGCGATGGACAAGAACGCCTCGGCCTGCGGCGTATCGCCTGCTGCGGGCGGGTTGCCTGCATCGCTTTCCTGCCGGATCGCCAGATCAAGCGGGACGCGTCCCAGAAACGGCAGGCCCATGGTTTTGGCAGCAGCCTCTGCGCCACCATGACCGAACGGATCGCTCGCCTCGCCGCAATGCGGGCAGATATAGCCCGCCATGTTCTCAACCATGCCGATCAAGGGCACCTGCCCCTGTTCGAACAGGCCGATGGCGCGGGTGGCATCCATCAGCGCCAGATCCTGCGGCGTGGAAACGATCACCGCGCCTGCGGGCTTGTGCTTGGAAAGCATCGTCAATTGCACATCGCCTGTGCCCGGCGGCAGATCGACAATGATGATTTCCGTCTCGCCCCAATGGGCATCGATCAACTGGTTCAGCGCATTGCCCGCCATCGGCCCGCGCCACGCAATGGCTTGCCCCGGTTGGACAAGGTGGCCCATCGACAGCATCGGCACGCCATAAGGGCTTTGCACCGGGATCATCTTGTTGCCTTCGGCTTCGGGGCGGCGGCCTTCGGTAGACAGCAGGCGCGGCTGCGACGGGCCATAGATATCGGCATCGACCAGCCCGACCTTGCGCCCGAGCCGCGCCATGGCCACGGCCAGATTGGCCGACAGCGTCGATTTGCCAACGCCGCCCTTGCCCGATCCCACGGCGATGATGACGCGCGCCTTGCGTTCAGCCGTCATGCCAAGGCGCAGATCGGCAACGCCTGCTTTGCGCGCGGCATCGCGTACGGCCATTTCCAGCTTGTCACGGTCCAGCCGTTCCAGCCCGCCCACTTCCAGCATGATCGTGGCCACGCCGTCTGCCAGCTTGCACGTTTGCAACCTGTCGCCTGCTGCGGTGGCCAATGCGGCGCATAAAGCCTCTTCTGTAATGTCCACACCAAATCCTAAGCTAAATTCTCGCCAGCCTCCTAGCAGATGAATTTTGGGGAATGGACACTGTTTTTAACAGAAACGCTTCCTATAGTGGGTAGCATGAACGAACAGGTTGGATGGATCGCGCGATTGGGCCGGGAACGGGGATTTTTCATGGCGGGTAAGAAAAGCCCCTGGGGATCATCAGGGGGCAGCGAACCGCCTGCGCCCGATGACGCTGGCCCTGCGCCACAAGGGGATGCGCCCACCGAAGGCCCGCGCAATCCGTGGTTGCCGCCGCAATCGGGCGATGCACCCAAACGTGGCCCCAATATCGAAGACATTTTCCGTGCACGCAAAGGCGGCGGTGGCGGCGGCGGCGGGGGTCGTGGCCCAACCATGCCGCGCCTGCCGCAGCGGCCCGATGGCAAATCGTGGGCGCCTGTCGGCGTGGCGATTGTCGCTGCACTCTGGCTTTCAACGTCGATGGTCCACCGCATTGCCCCGCAGGAAAAGGGCATTGTCACCACGTTCGGCTCGTATTCGCGCACGCTCGATTCCGGCATGGCGCTGACCATGCCCTGGCCGATCCAGCAGGTGAGCGTGACGGACGTGACCTCGATCCGCCGCGAATCCATCCCTGAAGGCGACGGCGAAAAGCTGATGCTGACAGGTGACCAGAACTTGCTGTTCCTGACTTATCTGGTCCGCTGGAACATCAAGGACCTGAAGCAGTATTCGTTCCAGTTGGCCGAACCTGACCAGACCGTGCGCGAAGTGGCAGAAGCCGCCATGCGCCAGTCGATTGCCGAAGTGAACCTGAACGACGCGATGGGTTCGGGCCGCCAGCAGATTGAACAGAACGTCCGCGACCGCATGCAGCGCGTGCTTGATGCCTATCGCTCTGGCGTTTCGATTCAGGGCGTCGACATCAAGAAGACCGATCCGCCGACCAAAGTCGTCGACGCCTTCAAGGAAGTGCTGGCCGCCCAGCAGGACGCCCAAAGCGAAATCAACCGTGCACAGGCCTGGGCCGAACAGCTGACGGCGCGCGCCGGTGGTGAAGCGACCGCGTTCGACAAGGTCTATGAACAGTACCGGCTGGCCCCCGAAGTGACGCGCCGCCGCATGTATTACGAAACGATGGAGCGCGTGTTGAGCCAGACCGACAAGGTCATCCTCGAATCGAACAATGTGCAGTCCTACCTGCCCTTGCCCGAAATGAAGCGCACGCAACCCAAGCCAGCGGAAGGGGGCAACTGACATGACCTTCCTGCAAACGCTGTGGAATGACCACAAAGTGCCGATCATCGCCGCCGCCGTCGCGCTTGTCGCGGCTGGCAGCTGTCTCAAGGTCGTGGATGAAAAGACGCAGGCCGTGGTCGTGCGGCTGGGCCAGCCCGACCGCGTGATCAACCGCTTCCGCCCCGATGTGGAATTCGGCCAGACCGGTGCAGGCGTGGTGTGGCGCATTCCGTTCATGGAACAAGTGGTCGAGATCGACCGCCGCATCCTCGATCTGGACATGGAACGCCAACAGGTGCTCTCGGCCGACCAGCGCCGCCTTGAAGTGGACGCTTTCGCGCGCTTCCGCATCATCGATCCGGTCCGCATGGTGCAAACCGCCGGAACGACCGAACGGGTAACCGAACAGCTCCAGCCGATCCTCAATTCGGCGCTGCGGCAGGAACTGGGCAAGCGCAGCTTCAATTCGCTGCTCACCGCCGACCGTGGCAAGGCGATGGAACAGATCCGCGCAGGCCTTGATCGGGAAGCCCGCGAATATGGCGCGCAGATCATCGACGTGCGGATCAAGCGCGCCGATCTTCCCGAAGGCAGCCCGCTGGAATCCGCCTTCACCCGCATGGCCACCGCCCGCCAGCAGGAAGCCGCCACATTGCGCGCCCAGGGCCAGAAAACAGCCCAGATCATCCGCGCGACGGCTGAGGCAACTGCGGCCAAGACGTATGCCGATGCCTTCAACAAGGACCCGGCGTTTTACGATTTCTACCGTGCCATGCAAAGCTACGACGCCACATTCCGACAAAAGGATGCGAGCACATCGATCATCCTTTCGCCGGACAACGAATACCTGAAGCAGTTCAGGGGCAAGTAATTCAGGCCAAGATGAACAAAGCTGAACGCCGTCATTCAAAATCCGTTCAGGCGGAACGGCGTGAAAACGGCACTGACGACGTTAACGAAGCCCCGCCGGGCTTCTGTATAGACAAAAGAGGACCAGCCACGTGCGATATGCTTACGGTGTAACTTCGGCGCTGCTTCTGGCTGGCAGCGCATTGACATTGGTGACAGGCCTTCCCGCTGGCGCGCAAGTTGCCCAGAACGATCAGGCAGAGATGCGCACGATAGTGCCGCGCCCCGGTGCGCCGCTCAGCTTTGCCGATCTGACGCAGCAATTGCAGCCCGCCGTGGTCAACATCTCCACCCGCCAGCGGGTAAAGGTGCAGGCCGCCAATCCCTTCGCCGGAACGCCGTTTGGCGATCTGTTCGGCGGTGGCCAGGGCGGCGGCGCTCCGCAAACGCGTGAAGCGCAATCACTGGGTTCAGGCTTCATCATCTCTGCCGATGGCTATGTGGTGACCAACAACCACGTGATCACGGCTGACGGACAGGGCGAGGTCGAATCGATCACCGTCACCACGCCCGACGGCACCGAATATCCCGCCAAGCTGATCGGCAAGGATGCCGCATCCGATCTTGCCGTGCTGAAAATCAGCGCACCCAAGGCTTTCCCGTTCGTAAAGTTCGGCGATTCGCGCAAGGCGCGCGTCGGTGACTGGGTGATCGCCATCGGCAACCCGTTCGGGCTTGGCGGCACGGTGACGCAAGGGATCGTCTCGGCGGTCTATCGCAACACCGGGTCCGGTTCTGCCTATGACCGCTATCTGCAAACCGATGCGTCGATCAACAGGGGCAATTCGGGCGGCCCGATGTTCGATATGGCGGGCAACGTCATCGGCATCAACAACGCCATCTTCTCGCCCACCGGCGGCTCGGTCGGCATAGGCTTTGCCATCCCGGCTGAAATCGCAGCGCCCATTGTCGACAAACTGCGCGCTGGCCAGGCGATCGAGCGCGGCTATCTCGGCGTGCGCATCCAGCCACTGTCCGAAGACCTTGCCGCATCGCTGGGCCTGCCCAAGAACCGGGGCGAGTTCATTCAGGCGGTCGAACCTGCCCAAGCCGCTGCCAAGGCAGGCATTCAGGCAGGCGACGTTGTCGTCAAAGTTGACGGCAAGGAAGTATCGCCCGACCAGACGCTGTCGTTCATCGTGGCCAACACCGTACCGGGCAAGCGCATCCCGGTTGAACTGCTGCGCAACGGCCAGCGCGTGACCGTGCAGGCCGTGGTGGGCAAGCGCCCGACCGAGGAAGAACTGGCCAACCAGAGCTTTGACCCCGATGCCCAGCAAGACAGCGAAAGCTTTGCTGCAAAGCCGCAGACAGGCCCCAGCGTTCTGCAATCGTCACTCGGCATCGTCGCCATTCCATTAACCCCGCAAATTGCGCGTCAACTGGGAGCGGGCGAAGACGCCAAGGGCGTTGTGATCACTGCGGTTGACGCATCAGCCGATGCTGCCACCAAGGGCCTGCAACGCGGCGACATCGTGCTCTCGGCCAATTATGTTGCCGTCACCAGCCTTGCCGATCTGGAAAAGATCGTACGCACGGCCAAGACCGAAGGCCGCGAGGCCGTGCTCCTGCGCATCCAGCGCCGTGGCCAGCCCGCCACATACATGCCGGTGCGTCTGCGTTAATTGACGCAGGCCATCCGCCCGCCCACAAAAAAGGGCCGCTCCATGCCGGAGCGGCCCTTTTTTGTTGGTTATTCGACCACCTTTGTCACCCTGAACTGCGGCGGCGTCTATACCCTCCGGCAGGTCGAACCCAACCCCGTCACCCCGGACTTGATCCGGGGTCCATCTATCCACACGAACCGCCGTGTTGGTTGATGGATGGATCCTGAAACAAGTTCAGGATGACGAAAGTTCAAGAACAGTATTCGTGCCGAAAAACCGCCCCCTTCAGCTCAACACGTCCACGCTCAATACGTCGATGGCGGATCGCTGGCCGGAAAGCTTTCGTCCGATGCCTGATCGGTGCGGTCCCAATGCCTGGGGTTTGAACGCATACCTTCAACACCGGCCGAGCGCACTTGCGAGAAATTGTGATCGGTCGCTTCACCATCGGCAAAGGCTGCGTGCGACGGCTCAGCGGTCTTGTTCTGTGATGCGCGATAAATCGCATAACCAGCCGCACCAACGGCGGCCCATTTCAGCAGGCTCATGTCATGTCTCCTTGGCGAAAGCAGTCGCCTTCCATCAAGGGCCTAACGCTCTCACAGCCAAAAGGTTCTGCGCACCGCTCAAAGTGCGCTGAACCGCACTACTGCGGCGGCGGAGGGGGTGGCCTTTGCCTGCCGGTGGCGCGGTTCAGGAAATCGTCATTGGCCGCCTGGGGCAAGTCATTGGGCATATCCTCGGGCGTGACGTTGGAATCGTCATACGTTTCAATCGCCGGCTCTCGCTCACGCTCGCGGCGTGACGGATCGACCAGATTGCCTTGCTCATCCACATAGAAATATTCATCGGGATTGCCAAGCATGGCCTCGTCATCCGGCTCAAGCTGCCATTGTGGCAATTTCAGCTCGGTGTCGAACTTCTCGATCGGGCGCTTGGCCGTGGCAACCTTCATGTATGCCGCAAAGGCGCGCGCAGGCGCAGCACCGCCCTGAAGCCCCGGCACGGCCTTGGCATCATCGCGCCCCATCCACACGCCCGTGGTGATTCCGCTGGAAAAGCCGAGGAACCAGCCATCCTTGTTGGATGATGTGGTGCCGGTCTTGCCCGCGACAGGACGGCCGATCTGCGCCGCACGTCCGGTGCCGATGTTGACCGCCGTCTGCATCAGATCGGTCATGCCTGCGGCCACATAATTGGGCATCAGCTGCTGCGGCGTGTCCGGGCGATAACTGTACAGCAATTCGCCGTCAGTCGTCGTCACTTTGCGAATACCAAAGGGGGCCACCGACATGCCTTTGGCCTGAACGGCGGCAAAGGCGCGGACCATATCGATCACGCGCACGTCAGATGATCCCAGCACCATCGACGGCAGGGTGTTGATCGGCGTGGTAATGCCCAGACGGCGCGCCATATTGGCCACTTGCCCGAAACCCACCTCGTTGCCCAATTGGGCCGCCACGGTGTTCTTGGAATAGGCAAAGGCGGTGCGCAGGTCAATTTCGCCAGCATAGCGTCCGCCATCGTTGCGCGGGGTCCAGCCTTCGATCGTCACTTGTTCATCCACCACGCGGTCGTCGGGAGTATATCCCGCTTCCAGTGCGGTCAGATAGACAAACAGCTTCCATGCCGAACCCGGCTGGCGCACCGCGTTGACGGCGCGATTGTAATTCGACGTGACGTAATCCGTGCCGCCCACCATCGCCAGCACCGCACCATCGCGGTCAAGCGAGACAAGCGCGCCTTGCGCCCCTTTGGGGGCAAAGCTCGCAATGGCATTGGTCGCCGCGCGCTGCATCACCGGATCAAGCGTGGTCCACACTTCAATCGGCTGATCGTTTTCGGGCAGGATGAAATCAAGCTGCGGCAATGCCCAATCGGTGAAATAGCGCGCCGAATTTTGCGAAGCGCGGTCTTCGACCATCTTGACCTTTTTGAGGTCCAGTGCGGCGGCTTCATCGGCGGTGATCACGCCGTTGGTCACCATGGTTTGCAGCACCACACCCGCACGGCCAATCGCCGCTTCGGCATCGGCGGTGGGCGAATAGCGCGACGGCGCTTTGACCAGCCCTGCAATAATCGCGGCTTCGGGCAACGTGATCTTTTCGCCCGGATGGCCGAAAAACTTGCGTGCCGCAGAATCGATGCCATAGGCGCCGCCGCCGAAATAGACCTTGTTGAGGTACAGTTCGAGCACTTGATCCTTGGAAAACTTCTGCTCCAGCGCCAGTGCCAAAACCCATTCGCGCGATTTGCGCCCGAACGTCTTGTTATTGTTGAGGAAGATGTTGCGCGCCAACTGCTGCGTGATCGTCGATCCGCCTTGCCGCCACGTCCCGCTTTCCACGCGCACCATCACCGAACGCACGATGCCGATCGGATCAACGCCCCAGTGGCTGCGGAACCGACGATCCTCGACCGAGATCATCGCATCCTTCATCGCCTTGGGAATGCGTTCGTACGGCACCCATTTGCCATAGCTTGGCCCAAGCGTGACGATTTCCGAACCGTCGGCTGCGCGCACCACGATCATCTGGCCGGTCTGGCTGGATTTGAGTTCCTGATAGCCGGGCAGTGAACGTACCGTCACCGCAACCGCCACCACAAGCGCAAGTACGCCCAGCAGGGCAAATCCGGTTCCCCAAACGAACATACGCCCGATCCACCGGCGGAACGCCGATGGCTGTTTGGGTGGCGGAGAAGACCGGCCGCCTTCGGGGCGGCGGGGAAAGTCCCGTCTGGCCATCAATCTTGTACCGCTTCCCTCATCATGGCGCAGGCAAGGTCAAAGACGACTGCCCAAACGTGTTGCGGCCCTATGCATAGGACAATCGTAACGTAGGGTTAACCGTTAATTCGCCGAGCCCCGTTTGAGGCCCGACGAACGCCTGCCGCCGCATGCACCGGGTATGCTGAACACGCCGTCCCTGGCATCGATCCGCTTGGGCCACCCGTCATGCTGAACGTCATGCTGAACGTGTTTGGCGTTTATCCCGTTTGCAGGCGGTATCCCTATTTCGTCACCCTGAACTTGTTTCAGGGTCCATCTCTCGACACGCACCGCCCGTTTGAATGGAAAGATGGACCCCGGAACAGGTCCGGGGTGACGAGATTGGGATAACATATGCAGACCGAATAGCGGTCCCAGATGTTCAGTCCTTCGGCACAAAATCCAGCGAGGCGCTGTTCATGCAATAGCGCAGGCCGGTGGGCGCAGGTCCATCAGGGAAGACATGGCCAAGGTGACCATCGCAACGCGCACAGCGCACTTCGGTGCGGACCATGCCATGCGCAGTATCGCGATGTTCATCGACAACATCGGCCTCTAGCGGCGCATAGAAGCTGGGCCAGCCCGAACCGCTGTCATACTTGGTATCGGACGTGAACAAAGGCGCACCGCACCCTGCGCAAGTGTAATCCCCTGCAGCCTTGTTCTTTTCATAAGCGCCGGTGAAAGCGCGCTCGGTCCCGCCCTGGCGCAACACGTGATACTGTTCTGGCGTCAGGCGTTCACGCCATTCGGCTTCGGACAAATTGAGTTTATCGGACATTTGTGAATCTCCTTTGGCGGGGATATGGGGGCCCGCCCTGCCCTGCTCAATGCCGCCTGCTTTAATAGTGCTTTTTCTCGTCCGGCTTGGCCAATTCATAGCAATGGGCGATTTCGTACTTGTCGATGCCGCCTTTGCCATCGCCCGCTTCTGCCACCAGCGCATCGCGCGCTTGCGCCAGCGCACGGTCGGCAGCATCGCCGGTCTGGCCTTGCGCCAGCAACGCCTCGCGTTCACGCGCCGCCAGTACAGACGCCAGCGTTTTAAGATCGCGCGCCGCCGCGCTCAGGCCTTCGCGGGCGTAAACTTCTTCGTACGCCAGCGCCATGATGGCGGCGCATTGCCGCAAGCCCGGTTTGGCCAGTGGCGGGACGGTGGCATCAAGCTGCGCAAGGCATGGCTTTGCCAGCGCCGCCAAGGCTGCATCAGGATCGGCTGCGGTCTGCAATGCCCGCACGTCGGCGGCGATCAGGTCACGCACCGCAATCCGGTCAAGCGTGGCGCCTTGCATCACGGCCACCCCGGCATCGATGAAGTAGCGTTTGCCGCGCACGGACAGCGGCGGCCATCCGGCAACGGATTCGCCACTCGCCTGTGTCGTCGCGACAATCGCAAACGCCGCCCCGCAGCGCAACATGGCGCGGTGATCATCGGTCAGGCGCGATAAATCCGGCAGCACCGGTGCAGCGCTTTGCGCCAGTGCCGCCGGCGTGAGTGCAAAAAGCGATAGGACCGTCAGAATATGCATGGGCGCTGTGGTAACGCCAAAAAGAAGCCACGAACAGACGCGCTGTTCGTGGCCCTTGCAGGTTGGCTGGCCAGACAGGGTGCGTGTCCGGCCAGCGCTGGAGTTCGACTTAATCCGCCGCTGATTCATTGCAGCGGGCAAGGTCTGGCGCGGCCAGTTCCCCTTGCGGTGTGGCAAAGCGCGTGACTGGCCCGACCTTTTGCACCAGCCGCGCGCAGACCATCACCGGGCGCGATGTGTCACGCGGGGCGGTGCAATCAGCGCCCTCGCACTTCCACAGCACGCCTTTCTGGATAACCTTTTGCGCGCCATCCATCGGGCGGGTCAGCGTGGCGGAATAGAACGGGCCATTGGCTGCCCGAACCGGCGCAGCCGTGGCGGCAAAGCTTGCGCCAGCGCCGATCAAGGCGAGCGCAGCCGGAAGCAGCTTTCTGTAAGTGTCTGTCGTGTTCGCAAAAATCATGGTCGTTCCCCTGAACTTGTCCCTGTGGGGCTTCGGAAACATTGGCAGGCTTGGAGAGGATGCTATTTCCGTTGCGAATCGCTACTTATCTATGTAAGTTGCAAGTTGCAACTAGAAACTTATAAAGGTCCTACGCATGTGTTATGTCAACTAAACCATGGAAAAGCTCCGCGAACCGCTGCATGAAATCGCCCAATGTGGTCTGCCCCTCGCTCTTGAAGCGATGGGCGAACGCTGGTCGTTCATGATCCTGCGCGCAGCCTTCAACGGCGTGCGCCATTTTGAGGATTTCCTCGAAGCGCTTGGCATCGCCCGCAACATCCTGTCCAATCGCCTGTCGCGGCTGGTCGAGGTCGGCATTCTGAAGCGCGAACATTGCGCCGATGATCGCCGGCGCATCGAATATCGCCTGACGCCCAAAGGCCTGGACTTGCTGCCCGCCATGCTTGCCCTGCGCCAATGGGGCGAAAAGTGGCAACTGGGCGTTCCGGCCAACCCTGTGCTGTGCGATGCGCGTGACGGCTTGCCAATCGCCACCATCGGCATTCACGCCCAGGATGGCCGCATCCTGTCACCCGAAGGCCTGATGTGGCGCGACCGTGCCGAACTGGAAGCCGCACAGGCACCGGCCAGATTACACGAAGCCGGATAATCCCGAAAAGGCGCTAATTTCCGAAAAGGAAGGGTCACCGGCTTTCCGATGACCCCTTGAGTTTGGCCCGAACGGGGGACTGGTCCGCCGGACTTAGCGATAAGTCGTGCGCCTCAGCGTGTCGCAAGCGCCGTCGGCTTGATGTTCGACTTGGCACGGCGGGCGTCAGCCAGCGCCTTGGCAAAGCACTCGCGGCCAGCTTCAGCTTCGGCTGCCGAGGCATCCTTGCGGTTCAGGTCACACACCGCCTTGGCTGCTGTTTTAAGGCGCGCGTCGAGCTTGGACTGGCCGGCTTGCGTCGTCAGATCGAGATCGGCGTAATGTACGGTGCGGGTGCCGGCAAACGCGGGCTGGCTGGCAGACAAAGCAAGACCAAGCAGGCTAGCGGCGATCATTGAATTGCGGATCATGGCGTCGTCCTTCAAACAAGGGCCGGAGCACATCCGGCAAGAGAGTGTTTGCGATGACCGGACCAGTCTGGCGTCGGGGGTCGATTGGGGCTGGTGGGCCACCGCATGCATTTTCTCTAGGTGGATAAGCCCTTGAAAGCGCGCGCACCTCGACCAGCTTTCCGTAACGTCCGACGAGTGCCGCCCATGTCCGACGAACGACATTTTCCAATCCACGAACTGCACGTGTGACATTTGGCTGACAAAACCATATCGTCAGTAGCAATGGCGATTCTCATCACATTCCTATTGGGCATTGGTAACTTTGCGCTGCACCACGCCGTCATGGACAGCGGCCACCCGCTGCTTGGAAAAATGCCGTGGTTTTACCACGCGCTGGGCGGACGCTTCACGATGATCGTGGAATTCATGCTGCTGTTTGCCGCCTTGATGTTTGCGGCAGATGGCGTGGTGAGCGGGCCGATCGCCTATGTCATCTATTCGGTGCTCAACAGCTTTTCGGCCTATCTCATCCTGACCAACAAGGTTTAGGAACCAACGCCGGATCTGCCGGTTTTAGGGCGACTATGGAACACTCCCCCCTTTGGCTGATCATCAATTCGGCGAGCGGCAGCTACAGCCCGTCTGCGGTCGATGCATTGGTTGCATCGCTGGATGCGGCTGGCTGTGCGCCTGATCGCGTCATCCGCTTTCCTGATGAGGACTTGCCCACCGGCATGGCTTTGGCTGCAGCCGGCGTAAAAACGCTGGCGGTGTTCACGGGCGATGGCACGATCAATTCGGCGGCGACCAAGGCCGAAGGCTGGGATGGCGCTTTGCTGGTCCTTCCCGGCGGCACGATGAACTTGCTGTCAAAAGCCTTGCACGGCGATGTTTCGGCGCAAACCATTGTCGATCACCTTGCTGCAGGAACATGCCGCCGCGCCAGTCGCCCTGCCGTCCGCACCTCGCAAGGCACGGCGCTGGTTGAAGTCTTGGCAGGCCCCGGCGCGATGTGGGCCGATGTGCGCGAAGGCGTGCGTGACTTTGATCTGGGCGCCATTGCCGAGACGTTCTCCAGCGCCTTGCGAGAAACGCGTGA
Source organism: Novosphingobium sp. 32-60-15 (assembly GCF_002280675.1). Classification (GTDB taxonomy): domain Bacteria; phylum Pseudomonadota; class Alphaproteobacteria; order Sphingomonadales; family Sphingomonadaceae; genus Novosphingobium. The sequence continues at coordinate 50,667 of NZ_NCEN01000007.1, forward strand.
AGGCCCCGGCGTCACGATCGCCAACAGCGCGTCGGCCAAGGCCGATGGTTACCGCGCGCTGCGTGTTGCGCCTGAAGGCAGCGGATTGCTGGCCGAAGGCTATGACTTTGCTGACCTTGCAGACTTTGCCGCCCAAGGGTTTGCGATGCTGGTGAAGCGGGATTTCCGGCAGGGACCGCATGATGATCTGGGCCACTTTGACGTGATTGATTGCCGCAGCAGTGGCCCCATCGCCTTGATGATTGATGGAGAACGCAGGCAAGGCGAGACGGCTGAAAAGTTCGAACGCATCATGTTTCCGGTGGACTTTATCACGACAAAACCCGGCGGGGATTGACGCGGCGTGCCCGAACGTCGATCAACCCGTCCGTCATGACCCGCCTGTTCCATATCAGCGACATTCATTTCGGACTGGAAGATCGCCGCGCGCTGGATTGGGTGGCGCAATGCATCGCCCGCGAAAAGCCAGATGCAGTATCGATCACCGGTGACCTGACGATGCGTGCCCGCCACCGTGAATATGCAGCGGCAGTTGACTGGATAAAGTCGCTCGACGTTCCGGTGACAGTGGAAGTCGGCAATCACGACCTGCCCTATTTCAACCTGATTGAACGCTTTTTCGATCCCTATCGCCGGTTTGACGCCATCCAGTCTTTGCTTGAGCGCGAGATCGACTTGCCCGGCGTGGCCATTGTGCCGCTGAAAACCACGGCCCGCGCCCAATGGCGGCTCAACTGGTCCAAAGGGACGGTCGGCAAGGCTGCGTTGAACCACACGCTGGCAGCGATTGACGCGCTACCATCGGGCACCCGCGCCGTGGTTGCCTGCCATCATCCGCTGGTAGAGGCCGGAACGCGGGGTAAAGCGTTGACCCGTGGCGGCAGCCGCGCACTGGCAGCCCTTGCCAGCCGCAATGTTTGCGCCGTGCTGTCAGGCCATGTCCACGATCCGTTTGACCTAATCCACCCGACGCCAAACGGTCCGGTGCGGATGATCGGCGCGGGCACCCTGTCGCAGCGGGTGCGCTCCACCCCGCCCAGCTTCAACGAATTGACGCTGAAAGACGGTGATATCAAAGTGCGCGTGCGCAACCTTGAACATGTGCGCACGCGCGACATGCAAATTGACGATGTGCCTGAAAATGCAATGCCGCCGCGCCTTCGGGGTGAACCCGTTGCGCCGGTCGGTGCTGTGCCGGAAATTGATCCGCCGGTTTATTGAACGTCAGTTCGGCCCAAGTCCCATGTTGTCGATCAGTCGTGTGCCGCCGATGCGGGCGGCCACCAGCAATCGCGCCGCTTGACCAGTGAACGTCGCCAATTCCTCCAGCGTGACTGCATCGCGCAAGTCGGCGTAATCGACGGACAGGAAACCCGCAGCCAGAATGTCTGCTTCAAGGTTGGCAAGGCTGGCCGAAACATCCGCCCCGCCTTCAATCGCGGCAATCGTCCGGCGCATCGCAGCAGACAGACCCGCAGCCTGATCGCGCTCGGCCGGCGTCAGGTACTGGTTGCGGCTGCTCATGGCGAGGCCGCTGGCTTCGCGCACCGTGGGCACGCCGATGATCGCATCGGCATGGGGTAACGTCAGATCAAGGTCGCGGGCCATGCGGCGGATCACGGCCAGTTGCTGCCAGTCCTTTTCGCCAAACAAGGCCAGATCGGGACGGACCTGATTGAACAGCTTGCACACCACCGTGGCCACGCCATCAAAATGCCCCGGCCTTGCCGCACCGCAAGCCACCTCGCTGACGCCCGAAACCGAAATGTTGGTGGCATAGCCATCAGGGTACATCTGATCGACAGTCGGCGCCCAAAGCACCGCAACGCCTTCAGCCTCCAGCAGCGCCGCATCGGCGGCCAACCGGCGCGGGTAGGCATCAAGATCCTCGTTCGGCCCGAACTGGCGCGGATTGACGAAAATCGAGGCGATGACGTGGTCTGCCCGCCGCGCCGCTTCACGCACCAGGGTCAGGTGTCCTTCATGCAACGCGCCCATTGTGGGGACAAGTGCAACACTTTTTCCCCCGTTTTTGAGCGCATCGACCGCTTCGCGTAGCTCAACAAGCCGTTTGATGGTTTGCACGCGAGGCCCCTCTCCACTAAGTCCGTGAGGAAGGGCGATACGGGGGCAAGACGTCTCTCGCAAGTCCGACCCGCGCATCACAACAGAGAGTATGCTCCTTGACGACAGGCCCCCATCGCATCGTCTTTGCCAACGAAAAAGGCGGCACTGGCAAGTCAACCACTGCTGTCCACGTGGCCGTGGCACTGGCTTATCAGGGCGCACGTGTTGCCGCGATCGATCTTGATGCCCGACAGCGCACGATGCACCGTTATCTTGAAAACCGCGCCGAAACCATGCGCCGTAGGTCCATAAAGCTGCCGACCGCCAATTTTGAAGTCTATGACGGACAAAGCATTGATGAGCTTGACGGATTAAGCGAGCGGCTTTCAGAAACGCACGATTTCATCGTCTATGACACGCCTGGCCGTGACGATCCCTTGGCCCGCCATGTCGCCACCCGCGCCGATACGCTGGTCACGCCCCTGAATGACAGCTTCGTCGATTTCGATCTGATCGGCCAGGTGGACGCAGAAACCTTCAAGGTGCGCCGCCTGTCCTTTTATGCCGAACTCATCTGGGAAGCGCGCAAGAAGCGGGCGATGGCCACGATCAAGGATTCGCGCCGCGAGATGGACTGGGTCGTGGTGCGCAACCGCACCGGCTATACCGAAGCGCGCAACCAGCGGCGCATCGATCAGGCGCTGACCGAATTGTCCAAGCGCGTCGGCTTTCGCATTGCCAGCGGCCTGTCAGAACGCGTGATCTATCGCGAACTTTTCCCGTCGGGCCTTACCCTGCTGGATAAAGGCCACTTGGGCGAACTGGGCACCAGCCACCTTGTCGCGCGGCAAGAACTGCGCACTTTGGTTGCCGGCCTGAAACTGCCGACACCGGCCAAAGCGACAACAGCCACCGCCGCGCTGGAAACCGCAGCCTGATGATCAAAATCCTCGCGCTTGTCGCCCTTGTCAGCATCGCTTGCAAAATGCTGGCCGGGCGCTGGCCGTGGGAACTGCTCATGGGCGATCCGCGCATGAACGCCGAGGCGAAAGCGCGCAACTTGCTGGGCATTCCGGCCTCGGCGGGGTACGATGACGTGGTCGAGGCGCACCGCCGCCTGATTACACAAGTCCACCCCGATCGCGGCGGATCGAACGAAGCCGTGCACGAAGCCAATGCGGCACGTGATCTGCTGCTGGCCCGTCTGGGTGATCGCCGGAACGGCTAAGCACGACGCCGCGTTTATCCGGTTGCGTCACGTTTGATAGGAGCCGGTCCATGCGCCACAGCTTTGATCCCACGATCCTGCGCGAATACGACATTCGCGGCGTGTTTGGTGAGACGCTGGGCACCGATGACGCTCACGCCATCGGCCGCAGTTTCGGAACGCGCGTGGCGCAAACGGGCGGCAGACGCGTTGTTGTGGGCTATGACGGGCGGTTAAGTTCGCCTGTCCTGGAACACGCATTGGTCGAAGGGCTTACTGCCAGCGGTATGGACGTTGTGCGGATCGGCATGGGGCCAACCCCGATGCTGTATTACGCCGCCGCGTCACTTCCAGACATACAGGGCGGCATTCAGGTAACCGGCAGCCACAATCCCGCCAATCACAATGGCTTCAAGGCGGTACTTGAAGGGAGAGCGTTCTTCGGGGCCGATATAGTCGATCTCGGGCGCATTGCCGATGAAGGCAGTTGGGTATCGGGCAATGGCCACGTCACCGATGTTGCCATCTTGGATGCTTACGTCGACCGCTTGCTCGGCGGGCTGGACGGGATCGACCAAACCCTGCTGGAGGGCCTGCGCATCGGCTGGGATACCGGCAACGGCGCGGCCGGCCCCGTCGTCGAGGCCTTGACCGCCCGTTTGCCCGGACACCATGTCTTGCTGTTCACGCTTGTGGACGGCCATTTTCCCAACCATCATCCTGATCCGACTGTTGAGGCAAATCTCTCCGATCTTGTGCAGGCTGTCGCGACAGGAAACCTCGACTTCGGAATAGCATTCGACGGAGATGGCGACCGAATTGGAGTTATCGACGGATCTGGCCGCACAATCTGGGGCGATCAACTGCTCGGCATTTTTGCCGAAGACGTGCTGAAAACAGCGCCCGGAGCAATGATAATCGGCGATGTGAAGTCCAGCAGCGCGCTGTTTGAGCGGATTTCAGCGCTCGGTGGCGTTCCGCTCATGTGGAAAACGGGGCACTCGCTGATAAAATCCAAAATGAACGAAACTGGTGCGCTACTCGGTGGAGAAATGAGCGGCCATGTCTGTTTTGCCGACCGCTATTACGGTTTTGACGATGCGGTCTATGCTGCCGTGCGCCTGATCGCCGCCACCGCCCGCCTGAACAAGTCGGTCACGCAGATGCGCAGCGACTTGCCGGACATGGTCAATACACCGGAATTGCGGTTTCAGGTTGATGAAGCGCGCAAGTTTGCAGTGGTGGCCGAAGTGGCGGAGCGGCTGCGCAAAGACGATGCGTGTATGAACGACATCGACGGTGTTCGCGTCGATACGCCCGATGGGTGGTGGCTGTTGCGCGCTTCGAATACACAGGATGTGCTCGTTGTCCGCGCCGAAAGCCGCAGCGCCGATGGTCTCGCGCGGCTGCTGTCCCAAGCCGACGCGCAACTGGCGCTATCAGGCATCACCCGCGGTTCGCAATTCGGGCATTAGAACCAGATGCTTTGCGCTTGCCAAGGGCAATCGCGCTGACGCATCAGTGCGGGCGAGTTACGAGGACGGCAATGTTCAGTGGGATCGATCTTGGAACCGCCAATTACGCGGTTGTCGTCATGCAACGCACCTTGATACAGGGGCGTGATGCAGGCCGAACTGATGGATGATGCGCCACCCCCGGCAAAGGCCGAGCCTTCAAGCTGGCTATACAGTGCGCCTCAGGCAAAGGGCCTGTCCGAACCGACGCTGACCACACGGCTGGGCGAGAGCACGCAGTCGCTTGACGTTACGCGCGGTTTTGCTGCGGCGCAGGCACCTGCCGAACAAGCCATTGCGATGGCGCGCGATCCGTTCACCCGCCCCGTGCTGTTGGGGCTGGAGCAAAATGCCGATGCCGTCATGCCCGCATGGGCTCACCAGCAAGCGCTGCGACGGCTGCTTTTGCCCGATGGCGCAGCGGCGGCACACCCGCCCTTGCAAGGTTGGGAAGAGGCGATGGCACGTGGGCACTTGAACGCCGTGCTGCATAATGCCGAATCTCTTGGCGCGGCGGCTTTGCTTGAAATGGACACCTGGCTGGCCGATGTGCTGTGCCAAAGCTGGCCTCGGTCTGCCCCCCTGGTGGAACGTGCCGGGCAAGTGTTCGGATGGGACGGCGAACGCGGACAATCGAGCGATCGCCCCGCCGTTGCGCTGCTGAACAGCCGTTTGCGCGGAATGCGCTTTGCCGAACAGGTTGGCGCCTCTGGCCATCCGCTGCATAAGGCTTGGACCGAATTGGTGACACCAGCGCCGCTCCGCAGCCACCGGGGCTGGTTTGTGAGGCCCCGCGATGTGGCAGCGCTTCTTGCCCATGTGCGCGAGAATTTCCCCGAACTTGAGCGCCATTTTGACCAGTCGCGTGTAGCCTTGTGGGAGCGAGAGGGCGCTTCGGCTGGCTATATTGGACCGCTGGTCAAAGCTGCGATGGCCGTAATCACCCTTATGGTGGTGATTCAGGCCATCCGCATGTCCCTGTCCTAGTACGCGTGTCTTGCGCTCCCTATCTAGGGCAGCAATGACGCTTCCCCCATCTATCGCTGACTGGTTCGCAGGCCGTGGCTGGCGCGTGCGGCAGCATCAGTGGGATATGCTGGAAGCTGCACGGGCTGGCGATCATGCGTTGCTGGTGGCCGATACGGGGGCGGGCAAGACGCTGGCGGGGTTTTTGCCAACGCTGGCCGATTTTGCCGGAGATGTGCCGCCGGGGGACGGTTTGCACACGCTCTACGTCTCGCCGCTGAAAGCGCTGGCGCATGATGTGCAGCGCAATCTGCTGACGCCGATTGATGACATCGGGCTGAAAATGCGGGTCGAGACGCGCAGCGGCGATACCCCGTCCGATCGCAAGGCACGGCAGCGGGCAAAGCCGCCGCACGTGCTGCTGACCACACCTGAATCGCTGTCCTTGCTGCTCAGCTATCCTGAATCCGCGACGATGTTTGCCGGGTTGAAGCGCGTTATAGTTGATGAAGTACATGCGTTCGCGACAGGCAAGCGCGGTGACTTGCTGGCCCTGTCGCTTGCCCGATTGCAGGCATTGGCGCCGGATATGCGGCGGGTGGCGCTGTCAGCGACGGTGGCTGATCCTGATGACTTTCGCCGATGGCTGGGGCCTGAGGGTGACCCGGCTTCGGTGCGGCTGGTGCATGGAGAAGTGGGGGCGCCGCCGGAAGTCCTGATCCTGAACCCACAGGACCAGCGTGTGCCTTGGGGTGGCCATGCCGCAGCTTGGGCAGTGCCGCAGTTGTATCAGGATATCCGCCGCAACAAGACCACGCTGATTTTCACTAACACACGGTTTTTGGCGGAATATATCTTCCAATTGCTGTGGGATGTGAACGACGACAAGCTGCCCATCGGCATTCACCATGGCTCGCTTTCGAAAGAGGCGCGGCGCAAGGTGGAAGGGGCGATGGCGCGGGGGGAATTGCGCGGACTTGTCTGCACTGCCAGCCTCGATCTGGGGGTGGATTGGGGTGACATCGATCTGGTTGTGCAGATGGGAGCGCCCAAGGGATCGTCGCGGCTGTTGCAGCGCATCGGCCGTGCCAATCATCGGCTGGATTGCGCCAGTCGTGCGCTGTTGGTTCCGGGCAACCGCTTTGAATTTCTTGAGGCTTTTGCCGCACAGGAGGCAGTGGAAGAAGGGCAGCGCGATGGTGAGGATTTCCGCGCCGGCGGGCTGGATGTGCTGGCGCAGCACGTGATGGCTTGCGCCTGTGCAGGGCCGTTTGATGAGGCTGCATTGCTGGCCGAGGTGCGCTCGTCTTACTCCTATCGCTGGATTGATGCGGCGCAGTGGGCGCGGGTGCTCGAATTTGTGGCAACGGGTGGCTATTCGCTGCGCGCCTATGACCGGTTCAAGCGGATTGTGCGCGACAAGCAGGGCACGTGGCGGCTCGTCCACCCTGAACACGCCGCGCGGCACCGGCTGAATGCGGGGATCATTATCGATTCCGAGATGCTGGAAGTGCGGTTCCGCAACGGGCGCAGCCTGGGCAGAGTTGAGGAAAGCTTCGGTGCTTCGCTTTCACCGGGCGATACGATCCGCTTTGCCGGGATGGACCTTGAGGTTGAGGCGTTGCGCGATCTTGAGTTGATCGTGCGCGCGGCCAAGAAGGCGGGACAGATCCCCAGCTATATGGGAGCGCGGCTGCCGCTGACAACGCACTTGTCCGAACGTGTACGGGCGCTGATGGTGGATCGTGCGGGTTGGGCGCGCTTTCCCGATGATGTGCGCGAATGGCTGGAGATGCAGGACTGGCGCAGCCGCCTGCCCGGCCCCGGTGACTTGCTGGCCGAGAGCTTTCCCCACAACGGGCGGCATTACACGGTCTATTATACGTTCGAAGGCTGGAATGCGAACCAGTCGCTTGGCATGTTGATAACGCGCCGGATGAATGAACGCGGGATGATGCCGCTAGGCTTTGTCGCCAACGACTATGCGCTGGCGATATGGGGCGCGCGTCCCGTGGACAATCCGGTGCCGCTGCTATCACCCGATATTCTGACCGATGAGTTTGTGGAATGGGTGCAGGAATCGCACTTGTTGCGGCGCGCCTTTCGCGAAGTGGCGGTCATTTCGGGACTGGTGGAGCGCCAACATCCGGGCAAGCGCAAGACCGGCAAACAGGTGACGTTCTCGACTGACCTGATCTATGATGTGCTGCGCAAGTATGAGCCGGATCACTTGTTGATCGAGGCGGCGTGGGCCGATGCGCGGGCGCGGATGACCGATGTTGGGCGGTTGGGCGATTTGCTGGATCGGGCGGCGGGACAACTGGTGCATGTGAAACTGGACCGTGTTTCCCCCTTGGCAGTGCCGGTGCTGGTGATGATCGGGCGTGAGACGCTGCCCGCAGGCGCTGCGGATGATGAGATGCTGCTTGAGGCCGAGAGCCTTGCGGCGGCGGCGATGCGGGCGGATTGAGCGGCTTGATAGCGACCGTTAGCGCCAGAAGTCCGTTCGTGTCGAGCCCTTCGACCAACTCAGGATAAACTTCGGGCTGCAAGCCCGAAGCCGAGACACTGGGCGCGGTGTCTCGACTTCGCTCGACACGAACGGGACCTGTTTTGGGTCGGTGTAAAGTCATCACATTCTGTGAGATGGCACAAACCCCACGCAAAAAGGGAGCGGATTGCGCCGCTCCCTTTTCGTGTTTTGTGCAACCTTGCGGCTGGAAAACGTGAGGCTTTCCGTAAGGCTTATTGGGCCTTCTGGAACGTCGCGAAGTTTTCGTTACCGACAAAGCCGAACTTCGTGACCTTTGAATCGGTGATGATCTTCATCACGCGGTTCGCGATCTCGTAGCTGGCGTATTCCTCGGGCTGGAACTGGAGTTCCGGCTCGGGGTTGATCGCCTTGGTCGATTGCAGGATCGATACGAGCTGACCTTCAGAGATCGGCGCACCGTTCCAGAGGATCGTGTTCGTTGCCGACAACACCAGCTTGTTCTTGATCGGATCGATCTGAACATCGTTGGTGGGCGGCGAAGGCTGCGGAAGGTCGATATTCACCGCGTGGGTGGCCACGGGGATGGTGATGATGAACATGATGAGGAGCACGAGCATGACGTCGATCAACGGCGTCGTGTTCATGTCCATCATCGGTTGGCCGTCATCGGCGCCTGCGCTCATTCCCATCTTAAGGTACTCCTGTTCGTTCTCTGGCCCGGTTGCGTTCAGTCAAACCCTTGCGGGCTTAACCGTTCGGATCAACCGGGGTGGAGATGAAGCCGACCTTGGGATAGCCAGCCATCTGGACGTTATAGATGGCCCCGGCGATGCACTTCCAAGGAACATTGACGTCCCCGCGGATCTGCACTTCAGGGATCTGTTCCGGATCCATGTTGGCTGCACCACCTTCACGCTTCACGATCGCATCGAGGCGATTGAAAGCTTGTTGGTAGAGTTCTTCGTTGTCGACCGGGATTTGATTATTGAAATAGACGCGGCATTGGCCAGTGCGCGAGGAACCGTCATAACCAGGCTCCCTTGGGCTGCGGCCCGCTGCGTCTGTCGAAACGACCGAAAGCATCAGGTTATCAACCTTGTCCTGCGATTCCTCGCTGGGAAGGACGGGCACCTTAAGCTTTTCGATCGACTGGATTGCGACCGGCACCGCGATGAGGAAGATGATCAGCAGCACCAGCATCACGTCCACGAGCGGCGTGGTGTTGATGTCCGACATCGGGCGTTCCTGACCGCCAGCGCCGCCTACAGACATTGCCATGGGTTACATCCTATCTGTTCTGATCCGCGGAAGTTGCCGGAGCTTTCCCAATGGGAGGAGCTCCGGCAGAAGCCCCGCGTAGAACAGGTCGGCGTCTAGCGCCGACCAGAGGTTTCAAAAATTACTTCTTGACCGGAGCGGCCGGAGTAGCAGCAGGCGCAGCCTTGAGAGCTGGCTTGACTACACCCTTGGAATTGATGTTCGCCAGAAGATCGGTCGAGAAGCCCGAGAGCAGTTCAGCGATCTTCTTGTTGCGAGCCTGCAACCAGTTGTAAGCGAGCACGGCAGGAACAGCCACGAGCAGACCGAGAGCGGTCATGATCAGAGCTTCACCCACAGGGCCTGCAACCTTGTCGATCGATGCCGAACCGGAAAGGCCGATAGCGATCAGAGCGTTGTAGATGCCGACCACGGTACCGAACAGACCGATGAATGGCGACGTTGCACCCACGGTTGCAAGGAACGGCAGGCCGCCAGCAAGCTTCGAGTTGATCGATGCTTCCGAACGGGCGAGCGAACCGTGGAGCCAATCGTGTGCTTCCATCGAATCGGTCATCTTGCCGTGCTGGTCTTCGGCATTGAGGCCATCGTCAACAACCTGGCGCCATGCGCTGTTCTTGTCGAGCTTTGCAGCGCCTTCACGGAGCGATGGAGCGCGCCAGAAGTTGCTGATGTTGCCGTACTGCTTGAGGATCTTGTTCTGTTCGAACAGCTTGGTGAACATGATGTAGAACGAACCGAACGACATAATCCCGAGGATTACGAGCGTTGCGATGCCGATGTAGTTCGGCTTACCGTCTGGAAACAGGGCTTCCATGAGGCCGAAGGACTTCTGCGGCGCGGCGTTGGTGGCCGCAGCGGCAAGGCTGTAGATGAACATTGCGAGTCTTCCTCTTCAAATCAAATCAAAGTGCGTGAAAGCCAGTCGAACGGGCTTTCGTGTCCGTTCGGCTGGATCAGTCCTTTGGAATGACCCAGCGAATTGAGTTCGAGTATGAGCCCGTAGTGGGATTGCCATCACCATCGGTCGCGGGCGCAAAGCGCGCGCGGCGGCGAATGTTGGCACAGGCCGCTTCGTCAAGATCGGGGCTGCCTGATGAACGCGTCACCTGACAGTCAGTCACCTTGCCGTCGGTTCCCACCGTGACACGGAAACCCGTTGTGCCTTCACGCTCTTCGCGAAGTGCACGCGAGGGGTAGTCATTCGACGTCGCCCAATTGCCCGGATTGCCCTTTGGTGCCGCACCCTTGGGTTGGAACCGGGGAGCAGGCGGAGCAGCAGGCGGCGCTGGCAATGCAACCGGCGTCGGCGGAGGCGGCATGGGAGGCGCCTCGTTGACTGTCTGCACCTGTGGTGCAGGCGCGTTAAAGCTGATCGGCGGCGGAGGCGCGACGATCGGCGGTGGGGGCGTGTCATCCTTAGGAGGAGGAGGCGGCGGCGGTTCTTCCGGCGGCTTCTCTTCTTCGATATTAACAGCCGAGGTTACTGCTTTCACCTTCTCATACGCCTCGGACGCCAGCCCGGAGACCAGCGCATACCCGATAACGACATGAAGGACCGCAACGATGATGAGCGCGGTCACCTTGTTACCGCTCATCTGTTGGTCAACGTATGCCATACAGCTCCAATACTCCTGATCGCCCACCAAGGCCCGGAGCACGCGGATACGGCCCTGACCAAGGTGGGGCCTGCACGACAGATCGGTGATCTGCGCGAAAGCCAATCCAGCAAATTTCAATCCACCCTGCCGGCAACCCGGTCCACCGACAGCAACCCGGGTGGGTTGGCGGCGGCAAGCGTCGGGCTGCTTGTTTTTGGATTGCCCGAACGAGGGGCATTCTTAACGGCGAAGCCAAAGAGGCGCAAATGCTTTATCCGTTAACTGTCGATTCATGGTTGCACTGGCTGAAATCGACGCAAATCGAAGCAAGGCGGCGTACACGTACCCCGCCGGAGATAAAGACATGACCACGCCTGCACTACGATTTGCGCTGTCCACTCTCACTTTGATGGGGCTGCCTGGCTGCATTCCAGCAACATCAGCAATGACCCAGCAAGGAGCGATTCGCGACGTTGGCCCCGCTGTCAGCGCCCCTGTTAAGGATGTCTCAGACACTTTGACCTTTGCTGATCTTGCCAGCCTGTCTGATGCCGCAGAGGTTGTGGCACGGGTACAAGTGCGAAAAGTGAGCCGCCTCAAGCCCGAACAAGCCCCCGGACTGCAACCGGGTGTAGCGCGCGTTCTGATCGAGGCGCGAACAACCGCATTGCTGTTTGGTCCGGCCATGGGCGAATCTTTGCGCTACCTTGCCGACATTCCTCTCGACGCCAATGGCAAGCTGCCCAAGTTGTCGAAAGCGCAAATGCTGATTTTTGCCCGCACTGTTGCGGGACGTGCCGGGGAATTGCGGTTGGTGGATGGTGGTGCACAGATCATGTGGTCCACCGCAGTTGAGGCGCAAGTGCGCACAATACTGGCGGAATTGCTTTCGCCCGACGCGCCGCCCCGGATCAAATCTCTGCGCGAAGTCCTGTTCGTCCCCGGCAATCTGGCAGGTGAGGGCGAGACGCAGCTGTTCCTGCAGACCGAAAACAGCGCGCCGGTGTCGCTATCAGTGATCCGCCGCCCCGGCATGAGCCGGACGTGGGGGGTTAGCTTGTCCGAGATTGTCGACCAGGCGGCGCGTCCGCCCGCGCGCGATACATTAACATGGTATCGCCTTGCATGTTTCTTGCCGCGCTCCATTCCGGAAAGCGCCACACTTTCAGGCAGCGCCGATGAATTGCGGGCGGCCGCCGAAGACTATGCCTTTGTCTTGCGCGAACTGGGCGAATGCACTCGGACGCGCCCTGCGGTGATGCCTTGACCGTTTCCCCCTGTTGCCCCGCACGCGCCTGTCGCCTAAGGCGCGCGCGACTATTTTGGCGGACGGAACAGATATGAGCGAACCTTTGCGCATCGCACTTGCCGGACTTGGTACAGTTGGCGGCGGGGTGATCCGGGTGATTGAGGCCAATGCCGACCTGATCGCGCGCCGCGCGGGTCGGCCCATTGTCATCACCGTGGTCAGTGCCCGCAACCGCAGCAAAGACCGTGGCTTTGACGTCTCGCGCTATGCCTGGGAAGACGACATGGTCATTCTGGGTGAACGCCCGGATGTTGATGTTGTGGTTGAACTGGTGGGCGGTGCCGATGGTCCAGCCTTGGCCCTTGCGCGCACGACGTTCGAAGCCGGCAAGGCGCTGGTCACCGCAAACAAGGCGATGATCGCGCATCACGGCGTTGAATTGGCAACCAAAGCCGAGGCGGCCAAAGTGGCGCTGAAGTTTGAAGCCGCGGTGGCGGGCGGCATTCCGGTGATCAAGGGCCTGAAAGAAGGCGTTGCCGCCAACGAGATCGCGCGGGTCTATGGCATTCTGAACGGCACCTGCAATTATATCCTTTCCACCATGGAGGATACGGGCCGCGATTTCGCCGATGTTCTGGCCGAAGCGCAGGCCAAGGGCTATGCCGAGGCAGACCCCAGCTTCGATATCGACGGGATTGATGCAGCACACAAGCTGGCGATCCTATCGTCCATCGCGTTTGGTACCGCGGTTGATTTCAAACCGGTGGCGGCAACCGGCATCCGCCGCGTGCTGGCCGCCGATATCGCGCAGGCCGATGCGCTGGGCTATTACATCCGCCTGATCGGCATGGCGCAGACCGAGATTGACGCACGGGGCAACCGCCGCCTGTTCCAGCGCGTCCACCCGCACCTTGTCCATCGCGATCATCCGCTGGCGCATGTGGATGGCGCGACCAATGCGGTTGTGGCCGAGGGCAATTTCGTGGGCCGCCTGCTGTTTCAGGGTGCAGGCGCCGGTGACGGCCCGACTGCCAGCGCCGTAGTGGCCGACCTTATCGACATTGCGCGCGGCGATATTGGCGCGCCATTCTCCATCCCCGTGGCCGAACTGGACCACGCCGCGCCTGCCGATGTCGGGCATCGCACGGGCAAGGCCTATATCCGCTTCAACGTGGCAGATCGACCCGGCGTTCTGGCCGAGATTACTGCTGCGATGCGCGATGCCGGTGTTTCCATCGAAAGCCTGATTCAAAAGGGCAATTCGGAAAACGCGCAAGTGATGGTGGCAATGGTCACGCATGAAGGGCCGGAAAGCGCGATTACCGAAGCCTTGCGCCTGCTTGATGGATCGCCCGCACTGGCCGAAGCGCCGCTGGTGATGCATATTCTGGGGGACTGAACCGGATTACGGTGCCGGCATTTCACCTTTGGCAATGAGGTCTGCGTCGGATCCCGGCGGTGGCGCGGGCAATGCCTTGATGTCAAAGTAGTAAACCGGAGCGGGCGCGCCGCCAAGACCAATGCATCCCCGGCTGCAATCGCGCAGGCCCGATACGTTGGGCGCGCGTGGCCTGCCATCGTCGGTTGATTTTGCGCCGTCGGTTTCGCCGCGCAATGGCAGGCGTTCTCGCTCGCTCGCCTCCTTGCCGCCGCACACCACAATCGTGCCGTCTGACCGTTGCATGGGGCGACAGCGTTCAGCCTGCCGCCCGGTCAACAACCTTTGCGACATTGCAGCATCATCCTGTGGTGTCGAAGCGCCGGGCAGTGCCGGGCCTTGGACCGCAACCGCAGAATCAGACTGCGCTTGGGCAAATGCGGGCACAATGGGTGTCATCGCCGCAAAAAGAAGCGCAATGCTTGCCAGAACTTTAACTCTGTGTCTCGACAAGACCCTGCCCTCGCGTCTACTGCCTTTGGTCATACCCACGTCACCTGAGCCACGTATTTATTGCTCAGTCTTAAATTGATGTTCACGCATACGTTTGCATAGTCAAAGGCCTGCGTCGACCCGGTACTGCCGGTTTGACCCTGCACAATGGCTGAACATACGGCCTGCGTGAACATTCCGCGCTTAGACCTATAGGGAGCCATCGTGACCGACCAGCCCAAAACCCCCGCCCCATCAAAAGTCCTTGACCGCGTTCTTGTGCTTGAAATGGTCCGTGTGACCGAAGCCGCCGCGATTGGCGCATCGCGCCTGATTGGCCGTGGCGATGAAAAGGCCGCTGACGCTGCGGCTGTTGAAGCCATGCGCGCTGCTTTCAACGAACTGGAAATGGACGGCACCGTCGTCATCGGCGAAGGCGAGCGCGATGAAGCGCCGATGCTGTACATCGGTGAAAAAGTTGGCGCGGCACCAGGCCGTGGCCCCAAGATCGACATCGCGCTTGATCCGCTGGAAGGCACGACCATCACCGCCAAGGCTGGCCCCAACGCGCTTGCCGTGCTGGCCGTTGCCGAAGAAGGCGGCCTGCTGAACGCGCCTGACGTATATATGGACAAGCTGGCGGTTGGCCCGGGCTATCCTGAAGGCATCATCGATCTCGACAAATCGCCGACCGAAAACGTCAGGGCGGTGGCTGCTGCCAAGGGCGTTGAGCCCGGCGACATCATCGTTTGCGTGCTGGATCGCCCGCGCCATGCGGCACTTATCGCCGAACTGCGCTCGCTTGGCTGCGGCATCTCGCTGATTCCGGACGGCGATGTGGCTGGCGTGATTGCCGTCACCAATGACGATACCGGCATCGACATGTACATGGGTACAGGCGGTGCGCCTGAAGGCGTGCTTGCCGCCGCCGCGCTGCGCTGTGTCGGAGGCCAGTTCAAGGGCCGCCTGCTGTTCCGCAACGATGACGAAAAGCAGCGTGCCTACAAGTGGGGCATCGAAGACCTGAACAAGCAATATGACTTGATCGAACTGGCCAAGGGCGATTGCATCTTTGCCGCAACGGGCGTGACCGATGGTTCGCTGCTGGATGGCGTCAAAGTCCACAAAAACGGCGTGATGACCACGGAAAGCGTCGTCATGCGCGCATCATCCGGCACTGTCCGCTGGGTCAAGGGTGAGCATCGCCGGGGACGTTGATCCTCGCCAAACCCTTTAACGAATAGCCAAGCCCGGCGTGCCTTCTGGTCCGCCGGGCTTTGTTTTTGGTCAGCCCGCAGCAAGGGCTATGCGTTGTGCGGGCCGGGCGTTTTGAAGCGCGGAGTTGCGGCGCATTCCTTCAGGATTGGCGACATGCGCGGGGCGAGTGTCATGCTCGCGCGTGCGAAAGGACGAGACCAGTTGCGTCAACCGTTCTGCCTCGGTCGACAGACTGTGTGTTGCGGCAGATGATTGTTCGACCATGGCGGCGTTGGCCTGTGTCATCCGGTCCATGTCCGCCACCGCCAGATTGACGTTGCCAAGACTTTCGGCCTGACTGCTGGCGGCCTGCGCGATGCGCGTGATCAAGGCGTCAACTTTGGCAACCTGATCGACAATACCGCCCAATCGTTCTCCGGTTTCACCAACCAGACTGACGCCCTGGCCCACTTGCGCCGTGCTGGTTTCGATCAGAACCTTGATGTTTTGGGCTGCATCAGCCGATCGTTGGGCCAAGGCGCGCACTTCGGTGGCGACGACCGCAAAGCCTTTGCCCGCCTCACCTGCGCGCGCAGCCTCGACACCGGCATTCAAGGCCAACAAGTTGGTTTGGAAGGCGATTCCATCAATGACGGTGATGATCTGGCTGATTTCTTGTGCCGACGCCTCAATCGCCGCCATCGCCGCGACAGAGCGCCGCACCACTTCGCCGCCTTCGCTGGCCTGGCGGTGCGTGGCGTTGATCGTTTCCTGCACACTGCGCGCACCGTTCGCGGTGTCACGCACACTGGCGGTAACCTGGCTCATCGAAGCGGCCGTTTGCGCAAGGCTGGATGCCTGCTGTTCATTCCGGAACGCAAGGTCATCGCTGGCGGCACGAATCTCGGAAATGGCTGCGGTCAGGCTGGCCGATCCGACGCGCACTGTACGCAAGGCCGCTGCGAGGGAATCAACCGCAGAATTGTAATTCAACCGCAGTTCTTCGTAACCTTCGGGGAAGGCCTGGTCGATGCGGTATTCAAGGTCTTGTCGTGCCATGCAATCAAGCCCTGCCGACAGGGCGGACACGACGACTTGCTGATCATGCGAGGCGGTCTGACGCGCAATGCCGTTGCTGCGGAAGACCGCCATGGCGCGGGCCATTATGCCAATTTCATCATCGCGGTCAGGTGCTGTCGCCACCTCGCTGTAATCCCCATCGGCCATGCGCTGCATCGTTTCAGCCGTTTCGACCAGCGGGGCTACTACGCGGTTGCGGATCATGCGCGATGCGGCATGGATCAGCCCGATCAGCGTCAAGGCAAGGAGCGAGAAACCCCCGATCAGAAAGGCAACGACGGTATAGGCATAGTCCATGAGATCGGCACGGTAAGCGCCCGACTTCTCGACCAGGCGTGCGACGGCGGCGTGCTGGCTTTTGTAGGCAGGCGTCAGTTCTGCGGCATGAACTTGCGCCATCGCCGCGACATTCCCGGCTTTGAGCGCAGGGATAAAGCGGGCATCGATCGCGGCCCAGAATGCATCTGCAGTGCCAATGGTTGCCGAGACTTGTTCGCGCAGCTCATCCGGGACCGGCGCGTCCTTCCAATAGGCCTTGCGTTGCAAGAACAGCGCGTGTTCCTCTTCAAGAGCCGTGAGCGCCTCTTTGGAATGTGCAGGATCAGCCAGAACCCACGTCGTATGCAGATAGGGCTCCACCACAAAGGCCGGTGGCGGCAAAATATCGGCGAGCAATTCGTCCTGCAGAAGGTTTTGCCGGTGCAGCGGGCCGCCAAAGCGGATGTAGCCAATACCCACTGACGCCAAGACGATTGCCATGACGAGCAGGCCGATGACCAGCTTGGCCCCGCGCGATGTCTGGTCCTTGATCATGCGAAAAGCGCTCCATGCCGCCCGTATTCGACCAGCATAGTTAACGAGACACAGTTAATTCCTGTGTTCCGGAGGCATTCGCAAAACCCCGATAGTATTACCGCGTGTGGCTGCAAAAGAAAAACCCCGCCGGATCACTCCGGCGGGGCCTTCTATTGGGCTAAGCTGACGAAAAGGCTCAGGCCTCGTCGTCGCCCTTGATCAGATAATCACCGGCATCGGCGTCAAGGCCGTGGGTTTCACCTTCAACAGCGGCCAGCGGATCATCGCCAATGGCAGCTTCAGGGCCTTGCGCCAGTTCGGCGGCGTGCTCTTGTGCAGCCGTCTTTGGCGCGATCAGCGATTCCTGAAGCTTGCGGTACGAAGCGCGCAGTGCCGCATCGCGCGACGTTGCCGCAACGCGCATGCGGTTCATGCCCGCACCGGTCCCTGCCGGGATCAGGCGACCAACGATCACGTTTTCCTTCAGGCCGATCAGCGAGTCCGTCTTTCCTTCAACCGCCGCCTGCGTGAGCACGCGGGTGGTTTCCTGGAACGAGGCTGCCGAGATGAACGAACGCGTCTGGAGCGATGCCTTGGTGATGCCCAAAAGCACCGGCTTGCCTTCGGCTGGCGCGAAGCCTTCCTCAAGCTTGGCGTTCACTTCAAGCATTTCTTCCAGATCGACCTGTTCACCGGCCAGCAGGGTGGTGTCGCCACCGTTGGTGATTTCAACCTTCTGCAGCATCTGGCGAACGATCACCTCGATATGCTTGTCGTTGATCTTCACGCCCTGTAGACGGTAAACTTCCTGAATTTCTGCAACGAGGTATTCGGCCAGAGCCTCAACGCCCATCACTTCAAGAATGTCATGCGGGTCAGGCGAACCCGAGATCAGGTTATCGCCCTTCTTGACATAGTCGCCTTCCTGCACGTCGATCACGCGGCTCTTCGGCACCAGATACTCGACCGGATCACCCTCTTCCGGGATAATCGCGATCTTGCGCTTGGCCTTGTAGTCACGCACGAATTCGATGCGCCCGGCAATCTTGGCGATGATCGAATTGTCCTTGGGCTTGCGCGCTTCGAACAGTTCGGCAACGCGCGGCAGACCGCCGGTGATGTCGCGGGTTTTCGCAGCTTCGCGCGATGCACGAGCCAGAATTTCACCCGCTTCGACGCGCTGGCCATCTTCGACCGAGAGCGTGGTGCCCACCGCCAGAAGGTAGCGTGCTGCTTCACCTGAATCGTCATCAAGCAGGGTCAGACGAGGACGCAGGTCCTCCTTTTTGCTGCGGTTGATCGAACGGTTTTCGGTGATGACGCGGCTGGTCATTCCCGTGGCTTCGTCGGTCTGCTCGGTCAGGGTCTTGCCATCGACAAGGTCCTGATAGCGCACGATACCCGGCTTTTCGGTGATAACCGGCGTGGTGAACGGATCCCACTCGGCCAGACGATCACCCTGCGAAACGGTTGCGCCGTTTTCATGGATAAGGTGCGTACCGTAAGGAACACGGTGGATCGCGCGTTCGCGGCCATCGGTATCCATCAGCACGATTTCACCGTTGCGCGCCAGCGACAGACGACGGTTGCGCTTGTCAGTGATCGTCGGGATATCGCGATAAACCACGGTACCATCGCTGATCGCTTCCAGATGCGACTGTTCGTTCACCTGCGCTGCACCACCGATGTGGAAAGTACGCATGGTCAGCTGCGTGCCCGGTTCACCGATGGACTGGGCAGCGATAACGCCGACAGCTTCACCGATGTTGACAGGCGTACCACGCGCCAGATCGCGACCGTAGCACTTGCCACACACACCCTGTGTTGCTTCGCAGACCAGTGGCGAGCGGATGCGCGCCGACTGGAAGCCAGCGGCTTCGATGCGCGTGATCGCAGGCTCATCGAGCAGATCGCCCTTGAACGCCACGATTTCACCGGTCTTGGCTTCGACAAGGTCTTCGGCCAGCGTGCGGCCAAGGATGCGTTCGCCAAGCGAAGCGATGGTCGCGCCGCCCTGAACGATCGAGCGCATTTCCAGCGCGCGTTCGGTGCCGCAGTCTTCTTCGATCACAACGCAGTCTTGCGACACGTCGACCAGACGGCGGGTCAGGTAACCCGAGTTTGCCGTCTTGAGCGCGGTATCGGCAAGGCCCTTACGGGCGCCGTGCGTGGAGTTGAAGTATTCAAGAACGGTCAGACCTTCCTTGAAGTTCGAGATGATCGGCGTTTCGATGATCTCGCCCGAAGGCTTGGCCATCAGACCGCGCATACCGGCAAGCTGCTTCATCTGCGCTGGCGAACCACGCGCGCCCGAGTGGCTCATCATGTAGATCGCGTTAATCGGCTTTTGACGGCCGGTTTCGGGATCGATCGGTGAGGCCTTCAGCTCTTCCATCATGGCGTTGGCCACCTGATCGCCGCAACGGCTCCAGGCGTCGATCACCTTGTTGTACTTTTCCTGCTGGGTGATCAGACCGTCCTGATATTGCTGTTCATAGTCAGCCACCAGTTCCTTGGTTTCATCAACCAAAGCGTCCTTGCTGTCAGGGATGATCATGTCATCCTTGCCGAACGAGATACCGGCCTTGAACGCGTGGCGGAAGCCAAGGCTCATGATCGCATCGGCGAACAGGACGGTGTCCTTCTGGCCGGTGTGACGGTACACTTCGTCGATCACGTCGCCGACGTCTTTCTTCGTCAACAGACGGTTGACGACGTCGAAGGGCACCTTGAAGTTCTTGGGCAGGCATTCGCCGATCAGCATGCGGCCCGGCGTTGTTTCGAAACGCTTGAGGTACTGCTTGCCGTTTTCATCAGTCTGCGGAACGCGGGCGATGATCTTGGAGTGCAGCGTTACCGCCTTCACTTCCAGCGCCTGATGCACTTCGGCCATATCGGCCAGCATCATGCCTTCGCCCGGCTCGCCTGCGCGGTCCATTGAAAGGTAATAGATGCCCAGGACCATGTCCTGCGAAGGCACGATGATTGGCTTGCCGTTGGCTGGCGACAGGATGTTGTTGGTCGACATCATCAGCACGCGCGCTTCAAGCTGGGCTTCCAGCGAAAGCGGCACGTGGACGGCCATCTGGTCACCGTCGAAGTCGGCGTTGAAGGCCGAGCAGACCAGCGGGTGAAGCTGGATCGCCTTGCCTTCGATCAGGACGGGTTCGAACGCCTGAATGCCAAGACGGTGAAGCGTTGGCGCACGGTTGAGCATCACAGGATGTTCGCGGATCACTTCGTCCAGGATGTCCCAGACTTCCTTGCGTTCCTTTTCGACCCACTTCTTGGCCTGCTTCAGAGTCATCGACAGACCCTTGGCATCGAGCCGCGCATAGATGAACGGCTTGAACAGTTCGAGCGCCATTTTCTTGGGCAGACCGCACTGGTGCAGCTTCAATTCAGGCCCGGTCACGATGACCGAACGGCCCGAATAGTCGACGCGCTTGCCCAGAAGGTTCTGGCGGAAGCGGCCCTGCTTGCCCTTGAGCATGTCGGACAGCGATTTCAGCGGACGCTTGTTGGCGCCCGTGATCACGCGGCCGCGCCGGCCGTTGTCGAACAGCGCATCGACGGCTTCTTGCAGCATGCGCTTTTCGTTGCGGACGATGATGTCCGGCGCGCGCAGTTCGATCAGGCGCTTGAGACGGTTGTTGCGGTTGATGACGCGGCGATAGAGATCGTTGAGATCCGATGTGGCGAAACGGCCACCGTCCAGCGGCACCAGCGGGCGCAGTTCTGGCGGGATGACCGGCACGACATCAAGGATCATCCATTCAGGACGGTTCCCTGAATCGATGAACGATTCCACGACCTTGAGGCGCTTGATGATCTTCTTGGGCTTGAGTTCGGACTTCGTGGTCCGCAGCTCTTCCATCAGATCGTCACGCTCCTGAACCAGATCGAGGTTCATCAGCATGTGCTTGACCGCTTCTGCACCGATACCGGCAGAGAAGGCGTCTTCGCCATACTCGTCCTGCGCGTCGAGCAGTTCGTCTTCGGTCAGCGTCTGGTACTTTTCAAGCGGGGTCAGGCCCGGCTCGGTAACGACATAGCTTTCGAAGTAGAGGATGCGCTCAAGGATCTTGAGCTGCATGTCGAGCAGCAGGCCGATGCGCGAAGGCAGCGACTTGAGGAACCAGATGTGCGCGACAGGCGCGGCCAGTTCGATGTGGCCCATGCGCTCGCGGCGCACCTTGGTGACGGTAACTTCGACGCCGCACTTTTCGCAGACGACGCCCTTGTACTTCATGCGCTTGTACTTGCCGCACAGGCATTCGTAGTCCTTCACCGGACCGAAGATGCGCGCGCAGAACAAGCCGTCACGCTCAGGCTTGAACGTGCGATAGTTGATGGTTTCCGGCTTCTTGATTTCGCCGAAGGACCAGCTGCGGATACGCTCAGGCGAGGCGAGACCGATCTGGATCTGGTCGAACGTCTCAGGCTTGGCAATCTGGTTCGTGAATTTGGAAAGTTCGTTCATTTTTTCGCTCCATTCCCCTCCCGCTTGCGGGAGGGGTTAGGGGAGGGCTTGTTCATCCGGTGGAGTGCGTGCCCTAACAGGCCCTCCACCGACCCCTCCCGCAGGCGGGAGGGGAGAAATCGGATTGCCTTACTCGGCAGCCTGCGCGAAATCATCGTCGTCGGTGTTATCCAGCGATGACAATTCGACGTTGAGGCCCAGCGAGCGCATTTCCTTGACGAGCACGTTGAAGCTTTCGGGAATGCCGGCCTCGAAGGTGTCGTCGCCCTTGACGATGGCTTCGTAGACCTTGGTTCGGCCGACGACATCGTCCGACTTGACCGTCAGCATTTCCTGCAGCGTGTAAGCCGCGCCGTAAGCCTGAAGCGCCCAGACTTCCATTTCACCGAAGCGCTGGCCACCGAACTGCGCCTTACCGCCCAGCGGCTGCTGGGTGACGAGGCTGTACGGCCCGATTGAACGCGCGTGGATCTTGTCGTCAACAAGGTGATGCAGCTTGAGCATGTAAATGATGCCCACAGTCACCTTGCGGTCAAACGCTTCACCGGTGCGTCCGTCATAGAGCGTTGACTGGCCAGACGTGTCGAGACCTGCCTTGATCAGCATCGCCGTCACGTCGCTTTCACGTGCACCGTCGAACACTGGTGTGCCCATGGGAACGCCTGCCTTGAGGTTTTCGGACAGTTCGACGATTTCCTGCGTGGTGCGGGCGTCGATTTCGGCGTGATAATTCTCGCCGTAGATGTCCTTGAGCTTGTCGATCAGCGCCGTTGGCGGGGGTGCCGCCTCTGGATCCGGGTTGGCATGACGCCATTCTTCAAGCTGATGCGCGATCTGCTGGCCAAGACCGCGCGCGGCCCAACCCAAGTGCGTTTCGAAGATCTGCCCGACGTTCATGCGCGAAGGCACACCCAGCGGGTTCAGCACGATGTCAACATGCGTACCATCTTCAAGGAACGGCATGTCTTCGACCGGCAGGATGCGCGAGATGACACCCTTGTTGCCGTGACGGCCAGCCATCTTGTCGCCCGGTTGCAGCTTGCGCTTCACCGCCACGAAGACCTTGACCATCTTCAACACGCCCGGAGCCAGCTCGTCGCCGCGCTCCAGCTTTTCCTTGCGATCCTCAAACTTCTCCTGGATCGACTTGACGGTCGCGTCATACTGCGCCTTGACCGCTTCCAGCTGCTGCTGGCGCGCGTCATCGGCCACGGCAAACTTCCACCATTCATAGCGCTCGACATCGGCGAGAACCTGCTCGTCGATCTCGATGCCCTTCTTGATGCCCTTTGGCGCAGCGGCGATGGTCTGACCCAGCAGCATGTCGCGCAGGCGGTTGAAGGTGGCGCGATTGAGAATGCCGCGTTCGTCTTCACGGTCCTTGGCGAGGCGTTCGATTTCCTCGTTCTGGATCGCACGCGTACGGTCATCGATTTCGATACCGTGGCGGTTGAACACGCGCACTTCGACGATGGTGCCGGCAACGCCCGGAGGCAGACGCAGCGAGGTATCGCGGACGTCCGAAGCCTTTTCACCGAAGATCGCGCGGAGCAGCTTTTCTTCCGGCGTCATTGGCGATTCACCCTTGGGGGTGATCTTGCCAACGAGGATGTCACCGGGGTGAACTTCTGCGCCGATATAAACGATGCCCGCTTCGTCGAGGTTGCGCAGGGCTTCCTCGCCGACGTTGGGGATATCGCGCGTGATGTCTTCTGGCCCAAGCTTGGTATCGCGGGCCATCACTTCGAATTCTTCGATGTGGATCGAGGTGAACACGTCGTCTTTAACGATGCGTTCGCTGATCAGGATCGAATCTTCGTAGTTGTAGCCATTCCAAGGCATGAACGCGACGAGGGTGTTGCGGCCCAGCGCCAGTTCGCCCAGCTCGGTCGAAGGACCGTCGGCCAGAATGTCGCCCTTTTCAACGACATCGCCCACCTTCACCAGCGGACGCTGGTTGATGCAGGTGTTCTGGTTCGAACGCTGGAACTTTTGCAGGGTGTAGATGTCCACACCCGACTGGCCGGCTTCGATATCGCCCGATGCACGGATCACGATACGCGTGGCATCAACCTGATCGACGATACCGCCGCGCAGTGCGCCAATCGCAGCACCCGAATCGCGCGCCACGGTTTCTTCCATGCCGGTGCCGACAAACGGTGCGTCGGCCTTGACCAACGGCACAGCCTGACGCTGCATGTTCGAGCCCATGAGTGCGCGGTTGGCGTCATCGTTTTCCAGGAACGGAATGAGCGATGCTGCAACCGAAACCAGCTGCTTTGGCGAAACGTCCATCAGCGTGACGGTATCGCGCGGCGCCATGACGAATTCGCCGTTTTGCCGTGCCGAAACCAGTTCTTCCACGAACGAACCATCACTGGTCAGTTCTGCCGAAGCCTGTGCCACGGTGTGCTTCTGCTCTTCCATTGCGGAAAGATAGACCACATCCTTGGTCACCTTGCCGTCGGCAACCTTGCGGTATGGCGTTTCGATAAAGCCATACTTGTTGACGCGCGCAAAGGTGGACAGCGAGTTGATCAGACCGATGTTCGGGCCTTCCGGCGTTTCAATCGGGCAGATACGGCCATAGTGCGTGGGGTGAACGTCGCGGACTTCGAAGCCTGCGCGTTCACGCGTCAGACCGCCTGGGCCCAAGGCCGAAACACGGCGCTTGTGCGTCACTTCGGACAGGGGGTTGGTCTGGTCCATGAACTGCGACAGCTGCGACGAGCCGAAGAATTCACGCACCGCGGCCACTGCTGGCTTGGCGTTGATCAGGTCGTTCGGCATGACGGTTGATACGTCAACCGATGACATGCGTTCCTTGACGGCACGTTCCATGCGCAACAGGCCGACGCGGTACTGGTTTTCCAGCAATTCGCCCACCGAACGCACACGACGGTTGCCAAGGTTGTCGATGTCATCGACTTCGCCCTTGCCGTCCTTGAGGTTCACCAGTTCCTTGACCACGGCGAGAATATCGTCGGTACGCAAGGTGGTGACTGTGTCTTCGCAATCGAGGCTCAGACGCATGTTGAGCTTGACGCGGCCCACAGCCGAAAGGTCGTAGCGGTCAGGATCGAAGAACAGGCCTTCGAACAGGGCTTCGGCGGTTTCGCGCGTTGGCGGTTCACCCGGACGCATGACGCGATAGATATCGGACAGTGCGTGATCGCGGTCAGGCGATTTATCAGCCTTCAGTGTGTTGCGGATCCAAGGGCCTGTCGTGACGTGATCGATATCGAGCAGTTCGAGCTGATCGATACCGACGCGGTCAAGCACTTCAAGGTTTTCAGGGCCGACTTCATCGCCCGCTTCAATCCAGATGCGACCGGTTGATTCATCGATCAAATCCTTGGCGGCATAGCGGCCAAAGATTTCCTCGGTCGGGATCAGCAGTTCGGCAAGGCCGTCCTTCAGCGCCTTGTTGGCGGCACGTGGGGAAATCTTCTGGCCTGCGGCGAAGATGATCTCGCCCGACTTGCCATCGACGATGTCGAAGGTCGGCTTCGTACCGCGCCACTGTTCGAGCACGAAAGGAACCTTCCAACCGGATTCGGCGCGGGTCCAGGTGACGGTTTCGTAGAAGTGATCGAGGATCTGGTCGTCGGCAAGGCCCAGCGCGTGAAGCAGCGCGGTGACCGGCAGCTTGCGCTTGCGGTCGATACGGACGTTGACGATGTCCTTGGCGTCGAATTCGAAATCGAGCCACGAACCGCGATAAGGAATGACGCGGGCAGCAAACAGGTACTTGCCCGACGAGTGCGTCTTGCCACGGTCATGATCGAACAGAACGCCCGGCGAACGGTGCATCTGGCTGACAATGACGCGTTCAGTGCCGTTGATGAAGAACGTGCCGTTTTCGGTCATGAGCGGAATGTCGCCCATGTAAACGTCTTGTTCCTTGATATCGATGAGGCTCTTCGTCTCGGTCTCGGAGTCCACTTCGAAGGTGGCGAGCTTGAGCGTGACCTTCATCGGCGCCGCATAGGTAATGCCGCGCTGGCGGCATTCGTTCACGTCGTACTTGGGCGATTCAAGGACGTAACCGTCCTTTTCCTTGATATCGAGGCTGGCGGTGCCGGCGAAATCGCCAATCGGGAAGACCGAACGCAGCGTCTTTTCGAGGCCCGAGACATAACCCGTCGACGGGTCTGACCGCAGAAACTGCTCGTATGATTCGCGCTGGACTTCGATCAGATTTGGCATCTGCACGACTTCGTGAATATCACCGAAGATCTTGCGGATACGCCGTTTCACACCGGGACGACCGGGAGCTTTTGTAGCCATGAAGGTTACGAGCCTCTTTCAAGTACTATGCCGGAAAACCGGCGGAAATCTGCCACGCGCAGCGTGTGGCGCCACCAAACAGTAAAAGGCCGCACAGCGCACAATCATCCGAAAAACGGAGACCATGGCCCGCAGCCTTTTGCGTCAGATGGATTGCCCGGCCGCTTCCTTCCGTGGCCTTCCCCTGCGCATGGGACGGCCTTGCTCGAAGCGAGGACAGACGGTGCGTATAGGCTTCACCCCCGCCCAAGTCAAAGCGTCGTTGCGGCTTTCCGCACCAGCACCGTGCCTCAAATCGCTCTCATATCGTTTTTCGATATTATTGATTGACGATAAATCGAATCGGATTTATTGAATATCAATATTGACCATATCGGAGAACGATCAATGTGCCGCACCCTGAACCAGACCGCTGCTGCGATCCTTTCGCTGCTGCTGGCCACCATGCTGTGGCTGCCGCCGGTCGGGATCGGGCGCGATACGTCAGTCTCTGCGCAAGGTCCGGTCACGGCCACTTACGCGCTTCCGCTGGCAGCCTGATCGTCAGAACAAAAAGGAGAAGACCCATGTCCACATTCCGTAATGACCCGCTCCTTGGCATCGCCAAAGCGCTGCTGACTTTCATGATGGTCATATTCGTCATCGCCATTGTCGCCCTTGGCCTTGGTGCGGCGATCATGATTGCGGTGAAAGGCGCGGTGATCAGCAAGCTTGTCGAAAATGGCGCATCGCCGGACGCTTTCTGGGCAATCCTGCTTTTGCTGCCACTGCTGGCCGTGATGATGATGCTGTCATTCCGGTTTGCCAAAACCCTGCGCGCAATTGTGCGAACCGTTGAAACGGGCGATCCCTTCATCCCCGACAATGCCGACCGTTTGCGCCAGATGGCGTGGCTGACGTTGATCATGCAGATTGCGGCAATTCCTGTCGGCGCCATTGCCGCCTGGATCGAGAATGCGACCACGCAACTGGGCGAGGTGGAGATTGTTTCGGACATATCGGCCAACGGCTTTATCCTGGCGCTGGTCCTGTTCATCCTCGCCCGCGTTTTCAAGACCGGCGCGCAGATGCGCGAAGACCTTGAAGGGACCGTGTGATGCCGATCAACGTCAAACTCGACGACCTGTTGCACGCGCGCCGCATGACCTTGACCGAACTGGCCGAGCGGATTGATCTGACGCTTGCCAATGTCTCGATCCTGAAAACCGGAAAGGCCAAGGCCATCCGCTTCTCTACGCTAGAGGCAATCTGCCGTGAACTGGACTGCCAGCCAGGCGACGTACTGGGCTTCGAACCCGAAGCAGACCCAGCAAACGGTTGACTTGCAGGACCGAATCCGCCAGAGGCCCGCCAGATCGGTGGGCCTCTTGAGGTGTATCGATTATCCGTCCGAGACAGTTGGTGTGCAGGGTTTGCCTGCACTTAATGTCCAGCCAAGGCGGGGAAATGAGTTTTCACGGCCCTATCGCTCCTGAGAAGGAACGCCAAGTGCCGCAAGCGTCTGCTTTTTCAAGCAGCGCACCTCCTTCCCTTGTCAACGGACTCGCCGGTGCTCTTTGGGGCACCGTCAAACGTAGCCGGCCGTCCGGGGATCATCCCCTTGCGGCCATAGTGAAGGAGTTAGGCATGGATCGTTCGCAGAAAGCCGAATCGGTCGCATTCCTTAACGGCGT
Organism: Novosphingobium sp. 32-60-15; assembly: GCF_002280675.1. Taxonomy (GTDB): domain Bacteria; phylum Pseudomonadota; class Alphaproteobacteria; order Sphingomonadales; family Sphingomonadaceae; genus Novosphingobium. The sequence goes on from NZ_NCEN01000007.1 coordinate 78,431, forward strand.
CTTTTCCGAGGCCGGCGCGGTGGTTATCACCCGCAACCTCGGCATGACAGTGGCCCAGTCCACCGTCCTGCGTAACAAGATCCGTGAAGCGGGTGCTACCTACAAGGTTGCGAAGAACAGTCTTGCCAAGCTTGCCGTCGCGGGCACCGATTACGAAGGTCTGGGTGACTTGTTCACTGGTCCTACCGCAATCGCGGCGTCCGCCGATCCGGTTGCTGCCGCCAAGGCAGTGGTCGAGTTCGCCAAGACCACCGACAAGATTGAAATTGTCGGCGGTGCAATGGGTTCGCAGGTCCTCAACGAAGCCGGTATCCGGGCACTTGCCACGATGCCAAGCCTCGATGAACTGCGCGGCACGCTCATCGGCCTCATTCAGGCTCCGGCCACGAAGATCGCCCAGCTTACCACTGCTCCGGCAGCCAAGCTGGCCCGCGTCTTCGGTGCTTACGCCAAAGAAGCCGCATAAGACTGTTCGATTTCTCGCCGATGGCTTTGCCGTCGGACCAAAACAAATCAGGAGTGAATTATCATGGCTGACATCGCCAATCTCGTCGCCGAACTGTCGAAGCTGACCGTTCTTGAAGCCGCTGACCTTGCCAAGGCTCTCGAAGAAGCATGGGGCGTTAGCGCCGCTGCTGCTGTTGCTGTTGCTGCGGCTCCTGCCGCTGCTGCTGAAGCTGCTGAAGAGAAGACCGAATTTGACGTGATCCTCACCGGTGACGGTGGCAAGAAGATCCAGGTCATCAAGGAAGTGCGCGCTATCACGCAGCTCGGCCTGACCGAAGCCAAGGCCCTTGTCGAAGCAGCTCCTAAGGCTGTCAAGGAAGGCGTTTCGAAGGCTGAAGCCGAAGACATCAAGAAGAAGATCGAAGAAGCCGGCGGTACGGTGGAAATCAAGTAATCTTCTCTACCAGTTTCACGGGTGTCTTGAAGCGCCCGTGGATGGAAAGGGCGGGGCCTCGGCTCCGCCCTTTTTCGTGTCTGGCAAACTGTCAGGCAACGACATCAGCGTCCGGCGCAACCGGTACTGTAACCCGCACTGATAATCCGCCGCCCCGCGCCCGACCGAACGCAAGCGCACCGCCAAAGCGTTGGAGCAGCCGGTGCGCGGTGGGGATGCCAAGGCCAAAGCCTGCGGTATCGCGGGCGCGCGCTTCATCGACGCGGTAAAACGGCGCAAGGATGCGTTCGAACTGGTCTTCGGGAATGCCGGGTCCGGTGTCCTCGACCGTGATTGTCCAGCGTCCATTGGCATCAGCCATCACGCCCACATCGGCAAACCCGCCATAATGGATGGCGTTCTCAACCAGTGCGCGCAGCACCAGCAACAGCGGTTCGCGATAGGTTTGCACGACGGCCCCTTCTGCGACTTCCAACCGTGCCTGCCCCGGAAATATGCCGCCCAGCAGATCCCCCACGGCAAGGCCCAGATCAACCGTTTCGGGCGCGGCGGTCAGATGCTGCGCCCGCAGGTACTGTTGAAGCGACATCAGCATCGCTTCCATTTCCATCGTGCTGTCGCGCACCAGCCCGGCAATTTCATCATCGTCAATCAAATCGGCGGCAATCGTCACGCGGGACAAGGGCGTGCGCAGATCATGGCTGATCGCCTCGAATGACCGGGCCTGATCTTCGAGCATGGCCGCGATGCGCGCCTGCATTGCGTTCATGGAGCGCGCCAGACTGCGCAAATCATCGGGCCCGCTTTCGTGCACAGGCACAAATTGCCCCTGCCCGATTGCATCGGCAGCATCGGTCAATTCGCGCAACGGGCGCGTCATGATCCGCAACGACCATAGCGCCAGCGCAAGGCAAAGCCCCGCCGTCACCAACGTGAGCACCGTGGCGCGCAAGGCAATCGGCCAGCTTGAACTGATATCGCGCGAACGGAAGTTCAGCCAGCGCCCGTCAGCCAGCCGCATGGCCCCGACCAAATCACGATAGCCGCGCCGCGACGGTTCAATGCCCAGCAACAGCGCCTCTGCGCCAAGCGTGGGTTCCCAGTGCAGAATATGGTCGCGGATTTCACCAACCGCCGCATCTTGCGGTCCGGGCGCCACATGGGGCTGGTCTGCCAGAACCACTTCAAGGTGACCCGTGGACATGGTTTGAGCCAGCGTTGCCGGGGCGACAGCGTGCATCCGCTGGCTCACCACCAGCAATTCCGCCACGCGCCGTGCATGGTCTTCGCGCAGAGTCTCTTTATCAATAGCGTTATAGAACAACAGGCTGGCCACTGCCTGCACTGCCGCAAGCAGCAGCAGCAGCGTGGCAGCGCGCACCGCCAGGCGTGATAAGTTTGGCCTGTGGCGCAGCGGCTTGTTTTTGCGCTTACGTAAGGCCGGTTCGGGCATGCCTTCCATTATCGAACGCTGTCACTGCTTTGTCCTTTGGTCAACCTACGTCATGGCTTGGACATGTTTTGTGTCGAAAGGGGTATGATCAACTTGACGGCGCGCTCTTTCCACAAGCAATGGGCAGCCCTATGGCGCGACACTTGATGTTTGAAAAGCCACCCTTGCGTTACACCGATGAACTGCGCGCGATGCTCCGCCTCGCCGCGCCGCTGGTGGGTGCAAACCTGCTGCAGATGGCCGTGTTCGCAGTTGACGTGGTGTTTGTGGCGCGGCTTGGGCCGGTAGCGCTGGCCGCCGCGTCATTATCCGTATCGTTGTTCGGGCTGCTCATCTGGAGCCTCTCGGGCCTTGTCGGCGCAGCGGCTCCGCTGGTAGCAGCCGAACTCGGCCAGCGCCGCCATGCGGTCCGCGAGGTGCGCCGCACTGTCCGCATGACAGGGTGGGCAGGCTTGCTGGGCGCGATTGTGGCGATGGGCGTGTGCCTGCTGGGCGAACCGCTGATGCGCATCACCGGCCAGCAGGAAAACGTCATCGCCTTGGCTGTGCCGTTCCTTGGCGTGCTGATGTGGGCGGCGATCCCCGCGACATTTGCCGCCTTGTTGCGTACATTCGTGGCCACGATGGGCCGCCCCGCCATTGGTACCGCGATCACCGGCATGGCTGTCGTGGTCAACGCGCTGGGCAACTGGTTGTTCGTATTCGGCAATCTGGGAATGCCGGAAATGGGCCTGACCGGCTCTGCGCTATCCAGCGTGGTCACAACTTGCGCGATGCTGGTGGCCTATGTGGTCGTCATCCGTACAGACCGGCGTTTGCGGCGCTATCGCCTGATGGGCCGCTGGTGGAAGATGGAACGCAAACGCTTTGCCGATGTCATGCGCATCGGCCTGCCGATCACCGCCACAATCATTGCCGAGGCCGGCATGTTCAATGGCGCAGCGTTCCTGATGGGCCGCATTGGCGAGGTGGAACTGGCCGCACACACCGTCGCGCTGCAATTTGCCGCCATCGCATTCCAAGTTCCGTTCGGTGTTGCGCAAGCGGCCACGATCCGTGTCGGCCTTGCCTTCGGAGCGGCTGATAAGGCCGCGATTGCGCGGGTAGGCCGTGTCGCGGTTGTGCTGGGCATGGGCTTTATGGTGCTCACCGCCAGCGTGATGCTGTTTGCCCCGCGCCTGATCTTGCGCATTTATATCGATCCCGATGCGCCGCAAAATGCCGAGATGGTCAGGCTGGCGATCCAGTACATGGTCATCGCGGCTGCGTTCCAGCTGTTTGATGGCGCACAAGCCGTCAGCGCCTCGCTGCTGCGTGGGCTTCAGGACACGCGGGTACCGATGGGATATGCACTGTTCGGCTATTGGGTTCCCGGCATCGGTACGGCCCTGGGCCTCGGTCTTTATTCGCCGCTGGGCGGGCTTGGCGTGTGGATCGGCTTGATGGTCGGGCTGGTGGTTGTTGCCACACTCATGCTCTGGCGCTGGAAAAACCGCGAGAAGCTGGGCCTTCTGCCGATTTAAAATTTTCATTCATCTGCGTGAAAAGAATCTCGGCGATACCCATTGACGACCAACAGCGCTGTGCCCATATCCCGCTCGCTGGCACTCTCCCCCTGAGAGTGCCAAGCCCCATTTTTTAGTATGGAAGAGGGAGAAACCCATGTCATTCCGTCCGTTGCACGACCGCGTGCTGGTACGCCGCGTCGAAGCCGAGGAAAAGACTGCTGGCGGGATCATCATTCCTGACAGCGCAAAGGAAAAGCCAGCCGAGGGCGAAATCGTTGCTGTCGGCACTGGCGCTCGCGCCGAAAACGGCACGATCACCCCGATGGACGTCAAGGTCGGTGACCGCGTCCTGTTCGGCAAGTGGTCCGGCACCGAAGTCAAGGTTGGCGGCGAAGACCTGCTGATCATGAAGGAATCGGATGTCCTTGGCGTGATCGTCTGATCACCCGGACTTTCCGCCTGACCCATTCAAATCTTCAAAGGAAATCATCATGGCAGCCAAGGACGTAAAGTTCGGCCGCGACGCTCGCGAACGCATTCTGCGCGGCGTCGACATTCTCGCTGACGCAGTCAAGGTTACGCTCGGCCCCAAGGGTCGCAACGTCGTTATCGACAAGAGCTTCGGCGCACCGCGCATCACCAAGGACGGCGTCACCGTCGCCAAGGAAATCGAACTCAAGGACAAGTTCGAAAACATGGGCGCCCAGATGCTGCGCGAAGTGGCTTCGAAGGCCAACGACGCAGCCGGTGACGGCACCACCACCGCCACCGTACTGGCACAGGCGATTGTTCGTGAAGGCATGACCTCGGTCGCTGCCGGCATGAACCCGATGGACCTGAAGCGTGGTATCGATATCGCTGTCCTCAAGGTCGTTGAAAACCTCAAGGCACGTTCGACCCCGGTTACCGGTTCGGCTGAAATCGCACAAGTTGGCATCATTTCGGCCAATGGCGACGTGGAAGTGGGCGAAAAGATCGCCCAGGCCATGGAAAAGGTCGGCAAGGAAGGCGTGATCACCGTTGAAGAGGCCAAGGGTCTCGAATTCGAACTCGATGTCGTTGAAGGCATGCAGTTCGACCGCGGTTATCTGTCGCCCTACTTCATCACCAACCCTGAGAAGATGACGGTCGAACTCGAAAATCCGTACATCCTGATCCACGAGAAGAAGCTGTCGTCGCTGCAAGCGATGCTGCCGATCCTCGAAGCAGTTGTACAGTCGGGCCGTCCGCTTCTGATCATCGCAGAAGACATCGAAGGCGAAGCGCTAGCGACCCTCGTCGTCAACAAGCTGCGCGGTGGCCTGAAGATCGCTGCCGTCAAGGCACCGGGCTTTGGTGACCGTCGCAAGGCGATGCTGGGCGATATCGCCACGCTGACCGCTGGCGAAATGATCTCCGAAGACCTCGGCATCAAGCTTGAAACGGTAACGCTGGGCATGCTCGGTCAGGCCAAGAAAGTCACGATCGACAAGGACAACACCACGATTGTTGATGGTGCCGGTTCGGCTGACGAAATCAAGGGCCGCGTCGAGCAGATCCGTGCGCAGATCGAAGTGACCACTTCGGACTACGACCGTGAAAAGCTGCAGGAACGCCTTGCCAAGCTTGCTGGCGGCGTTGCCGTGATCAAGGTTGGCGGCGCTACAGAAGTGGAAGTGAAGGAGCGCAAGGATCGCGTTGATGACGCGCTTCACGCAACCCGCGCTGCAGTCGAAGAAGGCATCGTCCCCGGTGGCGGTACCGCGCTTCTTTATGCAACCAAGGCTCTTGAAGGCCTCAAGGGTGCAAACGACGATCAGACCAAGGGCATCGACATCGTGCGCCGCGCGATCCAGACGCCTCTGCGCCAGATCGCCACGAACGCTGGCCATGACGGTGCGGTTGTCGCGGGCAATCTGCTGCGCGAAAACGACGAAAATCAGGGCTTCAATGCCTCGACCGACGTCTATGAAAACCTCAAGGCCGCTGGCGTGATCGATCCTACCAAGGTCGTTCGCACAGCACTTCAGGATGCAGCATCGGTCTCGGGCCTGCTCATCACCACTGAAGCTGCGATCAGCGACCGTCCAGAAGACAAGCCTGCGATGCCACCAATGGGTGGCGGCATGGGCGGCATGGGTGGCATGGACTTCTAAGGTCCGACGCCAACTTCAAGCCAAACACGATCAGGGGCCGGAGGGGAAACCTTCCGGCCCCTTTTTTATGTTGAAAATTTTTATGAGTTAGGGAACCAGCCGCACCGATATGTGTTTGGGGCATGATGGTGCGGGCAATTCCAATCACAACAGGCTTCGATTCTTCTGCCGTTTTGCGTATGCTGATGACAGCAACCAACGGCTGACGCGCTGATGTCTGGCGGCGCATCCCACCCAATTTTGGCCGACAGCGAAATCTATCGCATCCTGTTCGAAAGCATGGATGACGGATTTTGCGTGATCGAATTTGTCGATAGCGCGCACGGCCCTTTGAGCGATTATCTCCACTTGGTCGCCAACTCCGCGTATGAGCGGCATACTGGCATTTCGAACGTCGTTGGGCAGCGCTTACGCGATATCGTTCCGGATGAGGCAGACAATTGGATCGCCTTTTACGGCAAGGTCTTGCACACCGGTGAGCCAATCCGGTTCCGCAATGAACTGGTCGCGACGGGCCGCCATCTTGAAGTGTCTTCGTTCCGCTTGGGTTCGTTTGAAAACAAGCTCGTCGCCGTTTTGTTCAAGGACGTCACGGACAAGGTCCGCGCTGAAGTGGCACTTCAGTCTCTTAACGAAACGCTTGAACAGCGTGTTGCCGATGCCTTGGCACAGCGTGAACAGGCTGAAAGCGCGCTCCGTCAGGCCCAGAAGATGGAAGCTGTCGGCCAATTGACCGGCGGCCTTGCGCATGATTTCAACAACCTGCTGGCTGGTATCACCGGATCGTTTGAGATGATCGCAAGGCGACTTGAACAAGGTCGTACCGATGATGCAGAACGCTATGTGACTGCGGGCCTTAGCGCCGCACGCCGCGCAGCATCGTTGACGCACCGGTTGCTTGCCTTTTCACGCCGGCAAACGCTTTCGCCTCGCCCCACCGCCATCAACGCGCTGCTTGTCGAATTCCTCGAACTGGTCCGCCGTACGGTCGGCCCTGAAATCACCGTTACCACCGCATGCGATGACAATTTGTGGCACACACTGGTAGATGCCAATCAATTGGAAAACGCCATGCTCAATCTGTGCATCAACGCACGCGACGCGATGCCCGATGGCGGCATGCTGACCATCGAGGCGCTTAATCTCCAACTCCATGGTGAAGACGCGTTCAAGCGTGGTCTGGCTGCAGGCGAATATGTCGCCATTACCGTGAGCGATACGGGCGTGGGCATTGCGCCAGAAGATATCGACCGCGTCTTCGAACCGTTTTTCACCACCAAACCCATGGGGCGAGGCACAGGCCTTGGCTTGTCGATGGTCTATGGCTTTGCCCGTCAGAGCAACGGCATAGTCCGTGTACGGTCCGATCCGGGCCAGGGCACGCAAGTGCGGATTTATCTTCCGCGCCACCACGGCTTGGACGAAGAATTTGACCAGAGCGCAACCGGCCCGGTGGGCGCTGCACAACCCGGTGCGCGGATATTGGTCGTCGATGATGAACCGACCGTGCGAATGATGATGGTCGACGCACTCGGGTTGCTGGATTTCGATTGTATCGAAGCGCACGATGGCCCTTCGGCGTTGGCGATGCTTGAACAAAACCCCCGGCTCGATCTGTTGGTTACAGATGTCGGTTTGCCCGGCGGACTGAATGGCAGACAAGTGGCAGATGAAGCCCGGCGGCGTCAGCCCGGCCTCAAAGTCCTTTTCGTCACAGGCTATGCTGACAGCGTGGTCCTGCAAAAAGACTCAACCGAAGCAGGTGTTGCCGTGTTGACCAAACCTTTTGCCATCGATGATCTGCAGAGCCGAGCGATAAGGCTTCTGGAAATGGTCTGGAATCCGGGTCCATCGGTTTAGGCGGCCTGCCTAGACGTTCCGCTCATAAAGCCAGACCGTCGCGCCGTCAGACAGAATGTGGTCATCATAGCGCGTGAACCCCAGCCGATTGGCCAGGCGGATCGATGCTGCGTTTTCGGGTTCGATCATGCAGGCAATGCGGCTGCGCCCGTGATGTGTATCAAACCAATCCAGCGCCGTAACCATCGCTTCTGTGGCATAGCCTTTGCCCCAATGGTCGTGCGCCAGCATCCACGCCGCTTCGGGCACGTCGTCCAGACCTTTGGCAAACCCGCGCAGCGTATGGAAGACGCCCGCCTGGCCGATAAAGGCACCACTCGCTCTCTCCCAGACCATGAACATGCCATAGCCATAGAGTTGCCACGATCCGGCCCCGCGCATCGCGCGGCCGAACATGTCGGCTGTGGGATTTTCAGCGGGCGGACCAAGAAAGCGCTGTACCTGCGGATCAGCAACCAGATCACGCAGCCGGATGTAATCGTCGCGCCCGGCAAGGCTTAACACCAAGCGTTCACTCTCCAACTGAGGGAATGCTGTCACAGCGCCAGATCAAGCGCGTGGAGCGTCAACCCCACCAGCCCGCCAACCAGCGTGCCGTTGATGCGGATAAACTGGAGGTCACGCCCGACCGCCCCTTCAATCCGGTCCGTCACCGTGCGGGCATCCCAACGCTTGACGGTTTCGGACACCAGACGCACAATCTGTGCGCCATATCGCGTGGCAACGCCCACCAACGTACGGCGGGCAAAGCGATTGACCACGCGCTGCAAGCCGGTGTCGCGCTGCAGGGCGTGGCCCAATTCGGCAAGGCTTGCGCCAAACTGCCCGCCCAGCGCCCCTTGGGGGTTACGCACCATTTCCAGCATGCGCGCGCGGCCACGCTCCCACAGACCATCAAGCCAACGGGCAAAAGCAGGGTTGGCCAATACCTCGCGCTTCATCTGTTCAACTTTGTCGCGCATCGCCGGATTGTGGACCAGATCGTGCGCCAATGTTTGCAAACCGTCTTCAATTTTGACGCGGACGGGGTGATCTGGAACGACCAATGTCTCGGCCAGCAGTTTATAGATGCCATCAAGCACGGCGTTGGCCAGTTTTTCATCCAGCCCAGTCCAGCGCAGGATCGTATTGGCCCGCTCGTGAATCATGGTCTTGATCATCGGCTCGTTGGCCTCGATCGTGTCGGCGGTTTTGCGGATCAGGCTTTCGATCACCGCCATGTGCCGCCCATCAGCAATCGCTGCGCCAATCAACTGGCCAAGCAGGGGCGCAAGGTCGATCTTCTCAAGCTGGTTGCGCAATGCGCCTTTGGCCAGACCGCCCAGTTCATCGGGATCAAGCGATTCCAGAATGTCGGCCACAAGCCCTGCCGCGCCATCGCGCAAGCGGCTTTCGCCGGTACGCGGATCTGCCAGAAACCCGCCCATTGCAGCCGCAGCATTCAAAGCTCCCATGCGCCGCGCGACGACTTGGGGGGTAAGGAAATTGCTTTGCAGAAATGCCGCCATCGTATCGGCTATGCGGTCTTTGTTCTCCGGGATAATCGCCGTGTGCGGGATGGGGATGCCCAAAGGATGTCGGAACAGCGCCGTTACGGCAAACCAATCGGCCAGCCCCCCCACCATTGCTGCTTCGGCAAAAGCCCGGACAAACCCGAATGCTGGATGAACATGTTCGACTTGCCGCATGCCGATATAGACCGCGGCCATCACGATCAGCAGGCACGTCGCTACGATCCGCATGCGCCGCGCCCGGTCAACAGGCCCTGCAGGCCGCAACCGGAAGGTCCGCCGGGGGTTGGAGGGTGCTGCCAAAACGTTGCGATCGGCGGATGGTGTCGGAGATGCGGTCACTCCGCCGGGAATGCATCGGGCGACTTTTCGTTCCATGCCCCCGGCTCCTGGCCCAGAACTTTGCGGGACAGCCACGGCCCTATGCGCTTTTCAATGCCGTCGGCCAGACTGAAGCCCGCAGGCACAATCAGCAGCGTGAGCAGCGTAGATAGCGTCAAGCCGCCGATCACCACAATCCCCATTGGTGCGCGCCAGCCCGAGTCCGAACCGATCGTTACCGCAGTAGGAATCATGCCCGCCACCATCGCCACGGTCGTCATCACAATAGGTTGCGCGCGTTTGTGGCCAGCCTCGGTAATCGCGGCAAGTTTATCCTTGCCCGCCGCCATCTCTTCAATCGCAAAGTCGATCAGCAGGATCGAATTTTTGGCGACAATCCCGAACAGCATCAGAATGCCGATGAACACCGGCATCGACAACGATTGTCCGGTAATCGCAATGGCAATCAAGCCACCCAAGGGGGCCAGGAACAGCGACCCCATGTTGACCAGCGGTGAGATGAAGCGGTGATAAAGCAACACCAGCACCGAAAATACCAGCAGAATGCCCGCGCCCAGCGCGATGCCAAAGCTGTTGAGCATCTCTGCTTGGAACTTGTCCTCACCCGCCGCTGTATTTGAAACACCTTGGGGCAGGTTTTTCATGATGGGCAGTTTCATGATCTCCGTCATCGCATCGCCCTTAACGACACCGGGTGGCAAATCGGCACCGACGAAGACGCGGCGGTTTTGGTTGTAGCGCTGAATCTGTGTTGGCCCTGAACCAAACGAAATTTCCGCAACGCGCGACAGAGGAACAGACCCACCCGAAACCGTCGGCACGGGAAGATTTTCCAGAGTCGACAAATCGCGGCGCGATTCCACGGGCAATTTGACGCGGATCGGCACCTGACGGTCAGACAAAGAGAACTTTGCGCTGTTCTGGTCGATCTCGCCTTGGGTTGCGATGCGGATTACCTGGCTTAACGCCTGCGTGGTCACGCCAAGGTCAGCGGCAAGGTTCAAGCGCGGCTTGATGATAACCTCGGGCCGGCGCAAATCTGCGCTAATGCGTGGCGCAACCACTTGCGGCAGCGCGCTCATTTCCTCGACCAAGGTTTGTGCCGCTTTTTGCAAGGCTACCGGATCGGATCCTGCAAGCATGATGCTGATCGGACGGCCTGAACTCCCGCCTGGACCGCCGGGACCATTGGACACGAAGTTGGTCCGTACGTCGGCAACTTTTTGCAAACGCGGTGTCATCTCACGCTCGAAATCGATGCTCGAACGCTCACGGTCTTTTCGCAGGTTCAAATAGATTGTCGCCTTGGCTTCACGCACAGATGCCAGCGTCGATTCAAGCTCTTGTTCACGGCTCAAGATATCGACAATTTCGCTGACCTTACGATCTGTCTGCGCCAAAGTGGTGCCCGGCACCATCTCGATGCTGACCTGGCTTGAATCGCTATCACTATTGGGGAAAAACTGGCTTGGGATCGAATAGCCCATCAGCAACGTCAGCAAGAACGCGACCAACCCGATGCCCATCATCCAGACACGGTGGTCAAACAGCCGCGCCATGAACCGGCGCCGTGGATGCTTCTGGCGATAGGCGTTTGCTTTAGACGTATCGAGCGACCAACCGAGCACTTTCATGTAGCGGTCCATCCACACGCCGCCGCCATGTTCAGCCTCACCGTGGGCCTTGAGGAAATAGGCTGCGATCATCGGGGTGATCATACGCGCGACCAGCAATGAAAACAGCACCGCGATCACAACGGTCAAGCCGAAGTTCTTGAAAAATTGACCCGAAACGCCGGGCATCAATGCCACCGGGAAGAACACTGCAACAATCGAGAATGTCGTGGCGACAACCGCAAGGCCAATTTCGTCGGCTGCGTCAATCGACGCCTGATAAGCGGATTTTCCCATGCGCATATGCCGCACGATATTTTCGATCTCGACGATCGCATCGTCCACCAGAACACCGGCGACAAGGCCCAGCGCGAGCAATGACATCTGGTTGAGCGTGAAGCCCATCAGATCGAGGACCCAGAACGTCGGGATCGACGATAGCGGAATGGCCACTGCCGAAACAATCGTCGCGCGCCAGTCCCGCAAGAAGAAGAACACGACGATCACCGCCAGAATAGCACCTTCGACCATGGCGTTCATTGATGAGCGGTACTGATCCTTGGTGTACTTCACTGACGTGAACAGTTCGACGAAATGGATCTTGCCGTTCTGCTCTTTTTCGAGGTTGCGCAATTCCACGACCGCACTGTCAAACACCGACACGTCAGATTCGCCGCGTGCGCGTGAAACCGAGAAGGTCACCACCGGCTTGCCATTGAATTTCGCAATCGAGATCAATTCGCTAAAGCTATCGCGAACATCAGCCACTTCAGACAAACGCACCGTCCGGCCGTTGGCAAGGCCGATCTCGGTTTGTGACAACTCGTAAGCTGTCTGGGCGTTGCCCAGCACACGAACCGACTGGCGTGATCCGGCAATCTCGGTGCGGCCACCTGCTGCGTTGATATTTACCTGCCGCAGCGATGCGTTGACCTGTGCAGCGGTAACGCCCAACGAGCTCATTCGCGCAGGATCAATTGTCACGGCGATTTCGCGGCTGACCCCGCCGGATCGGCTGACTTCAGCCATACCTTCAACCGTCAGCAATCGCTTGGCTACCGTATCGTCAATGTACCAAGACAATTGCTCTAGGGTCATGTCATCAGCAGCGACTGCAAAATAAGCGATCGGCTCTGAAGACGTTTCAACCTTGAACACTTGTGGTTCAAGGATGCCCTCGGGCAGATCGCTGCGGATCTGATCGACCTGATTTTTGACCTCGTTGACCGCTGAATTGATGTCTTCACCGATCTTGAACTGGACCATCGTCTGGCTGTTGCCTTCAGACGCGGTCGAGGTCAGCGTATCGACGCCAGCAATTGAGCGTACGGCAGATTCAACGCGCTGCGTAATCTGATTTTCAATTTCCGTAGGCGCTGCACCGGGCTGCGCGATGGAAACAATAACAACCGGAAATTCTATGTCCGGATTGTCCTGCACTTTCATTTGGGAGAACGAGACCAGTCCGGCCAGCGTTAACCCCAGGAACAAGACAATCGGCACGACCGGGTTGCGGATGCACCAGGCCGAAATGTTCTGAAAATTCATGACCGTTACTTCGCCTGCACCGGCAGATTCTGCGCGGGTTTGGCAGGCGTCGATTGGCTTTGCATCGGAACGGGTTGCACAAGATCGCCCGAATTCAGGAATCCACCGGCGCGCAGGACAATCTTTTCAGTGCCCGAAATTCCCTCGATAACCGAAATGCCCTTTGCGCTTACTTCGCCGGTCTTCACATCGCGGCGCTGCACTTTGTTGTCCGGTCCGACGACAAAGACATACGTGCCCTTTTCATCGCTCAAAATAGCGGATTCAGGCAAGAGGGGTGCAACGATGGTACCTGAACGCAACGCAGCGTTGGCAAAACCACCCGGCCGCAAGGCTGCGTCATAGCCGAGCGCGATCCGCGCGATGCCCTGGCGTGATTGCTGGTCGATTGTTGGAGCAAGCTGCCATACCTGACCCGTCAACACGCGAGTCGTTCCAACGGGCGTGACATCGGCAGTGCTGCCGATCGCAATGCGGCCCATATCCGCTTCGGAAAGCCGCGCCTGCAATTCCATCTCACCATCGCGCGCCAACGAAAACAACACGCCGCTGCCCGAACTGACCACCTGGCCCGGCTCAACCGCGCGGGTCAGGACAAGGCCTGCGGCAGGTGCCACAATGTTCAGCCGCGCTGCGCGTGCCCCCAATTCGCCCAGCCCGGCACGGGCGACGCGCACACGCGCCACCGCTGCATCGCGGGTGGCCGTAAGACGATCTATGTCTGCTTTTGAAATGAAGCCCTTGGCCACCAACTTTAACGCGCGGTCAAGATTGGCTTGCGCCAACCGTGCATCGGCATCGGCAACAGCAACATTGGCAGATTGGCTGGCTATTTGTTGGGTTTGAACTTCGCGATCAATCACCGCCAGTACCTGGCCTGCCCGCACCCAATCGCCAGCATCAACCAAGACTTGTGTCACTTGACCGCCTTCACCGGCCACACCCACCGGCATTTGGCGGCGGGCAGCAATGGTGCCAGTGACGTTAATCGCAGCAGTAATTGTAGTCTGGCCCGGAACGACGACCGACACGACTTGCGCTTGACCCGCGACATCGGCGCCATCGTCTGCTGTTCCACCACCGTGCATGGCCCACCAGGCACCAACAACCAGAAGCGCAACGATAGCGCCAATAACCCACTTGCGCCGCGAAGAAGGCGCTTGCCCACCGGAACCTGAAAGCGTGTTCAGTTCGTGAGAATTGCTGGCGTCGATAGTCGTTTCGTAATTCATGCTTTTCACTGCCTTCGTTCCATGTCGGTGCGAAGGCTGGCCCCTTCATGCTTGAGTAGGTGTGTTACTTCAATAACGCACTGGCCGCAAGCATCGCGGCGTTACCACTGTGGCGCATTAGTTGCCGACAATAGACCTGCTTCCGACAAGTGGCAATTATGTCTCGACAAAGGACTTAAGCCGAAATGGAGAACGTGTCTTTCTTGCACCTGTAACTTTTTGTAACGCCCGACAGGCGCGTTTATCGCAACTTTCGTTATGGTTACAGCGCGCGGCTTGATCGGCAAATATGGCCCAAAGACCTTTACGCGCTCATCGCACAAAACGACGGCCGCCTTTCCGGAGGAAAGACGGCCGTCGTGGATGGAGCTATGGATGGAGTTGGTTTTAAACGTTAATATTTAAGCTGGCGCTCATACAAATCGCGATAATGCTGAATGCGCGTTACCCGCAGACCCTGCATGCCGGATCGATCAACCGCGCGTTGCCACGAAGCGAATTCCTCAAGCGTCAGGTTGTAGCGCTCGCACACCTCGTCGATTGTCAGCAGGCCACCGTTGACCGCTGCAACCACTTCGGCTTTGCGACGGACAACCCAGCGCGTGGTGCTGGGTGGCGGAAGGCTGTCCACAGTCAAGGGCTCCCCAAGGGGGCCGATCACTTGTGCAGGGCGTATCTTCTGGTTCTCGATCATATCAGTCTCGTTCTTCAGCGAGGCCCGGCCGCAGGGCGACCGTCTGTTCGATGTGTTGTGCCCAATTGCGCTTTGCCATTCGCTGAAGAGACTGGGTTAACAAGGCATTCACCTTCTGCTGATTGCGTTGAAACGCCCGAAAATCCCGTTGCGATGATTCGTGCTGCCTGTCCGTGAAAACTGCCGGTAAAAATTGCTTCTTCTCCGGCACTTGCCGACGCCAACACCCGGCGCAGATCCTGCACAGCGGCTATGCGCGAGCACAGCTCATGCCAAGTCATTGGACGCAGTCCGCCCCCAATTTCAGGTGGGACGAAGGCGCCGGGTTGGTTAAAGCTCATATCCATCGCCAAACGGTGTACGGTCGATACCGCTAAGGTCCGGTAAAGAGGCCATTTAACTTTTGTTGATGATCCTTACCGGCAGTTCAGACCTGCCCTTTCTGCCTCAGGAATACGCGGCTTTGCCCTTGTTTGAAAAAGCGCCTATGGCCGCCAAATGTCCGTAATCTCCGCACTTCCCGACCTGTCTGATCTGTTTGACCTGCCGCAGCCACTAAGTGCAAAACGCATTGTTGTGGCGATGTCCGGCGGCGTTGACAGCTCGGTCGTGGCCGGAATCGCCGCAGCCAGCGGCGCAGAAGTGATCGGCGTCACCCTCCAACTGTACGATTATGGGGCAGCTACCGGGCGCAAAGGTGCGTGTTGCGCAGGCGACGACATCCGCGACGCGCGCAATGTCGCCGACCGGCTTGGCATCGCCCATTACGTTTTCGACCACGAATCAAGTTTTCGCGCCGAAGTGGTCGAGCGATTCGCTGATGATTATTTGGCCGGGCGCACCCCCATCCCGTGTGTGCGCTGTAATATGGGCCCGAAATTCACCGATCTGTTCAAGATGGCGCGCGATCTTGGCGCAGATTGCCTTGCCACGGGACATTATGTGCAACGCGTGATGGGCGCGGCTGGCCCTGAATTGCACCGCGCCGCTGATCCGGCGCGCGACCAGTCCTACTTCCTTTATGGCACCACCGATGCGCAGCTCGAATTCTTGCGCTTTCCCCTGGGCGGCTTGCCCAAGTCAGAAACCCGCCGCATTGCGCAGGAACTGGGCCTGACCGTGGCGGGCAAGCCTGATAGCCAGGACATCTGTTTCGTGCCTGATGGCGATTATGCCAAAGTCGTACGTTCGGTCCGTCCCGAAGGCGATGCTCCGGGCGAAATCGTTCATGCTGCCACCGGCGAAGTGCTCGGCACGCATCGCGGCATCATACACTATACTGTCGGCCAGCGCCGTGGTCTTGAAATCGGGGGCCAGCCCGAACCGCTGTATGTGGTCGGGCTTGATGCTGCGAATCGCCGCGTGCTGGCAGGCCCGCGCCAGTTGCTGGCCGTGGGCCATGCCACGATCATCGAAACCAATCGCATAGGCCCCATGCCGCAAGGGCCGCTGACAGCCAAAGTGCGATCAATGGCAAAGCCTGTGCCGGTCACGCTGGAGGGTGCATTCGGCGAAAACGCTTCGGCGACGATCCGCTTCCATCAACCGGAATACGGCGTTGCGCCGGGTCAGGCGGCGGTGATCTATTCAGGCGAACGCGTGGTTGGCGGTGGCTGGATCGACACGACCGGGCCGTGGATCGGCTGACCTTTCCCGATCACTTCCACGTATCAAGCACGCAGCCCCAACCATTGCGGTACGTAGCCTTGTCACTGACGATCAGGGCGAATCGCGCGGTGACGCTGCGCTCGTCCACATTCTCGCTTAACGTCACCAGTTCCATCCCCGGTTCAAAGTCCTGCTTGCAATCGGACAAGGCGCGCCCGCCGACAAACCGGCACGAACATGCAACGCGCGCCCCGTAGCTGGCACCGGTCTGGGCAAAGCTGCGCAAAGGCGACAGAAACAGCGCAACCAGCGCAGCGATTAAAGCCAAAATCAGCAGCACCCAGCGCAACCAGCGCCTGCGCCGTGGCGCGATGGTCAGTGACGGAGCTGTGGGGGAACTGTGGTTGCCGGTTGCCATCGATACGCGTTCTGGTGGAAGGACAGACCTGATGGCCCGCCACATGCTCTCCCTTATCCTGCCCTTTGCGATGCTGCCAGCCTTGGCATCATGTTCGCAGGGGACGAACGCGCCTGAAGGGCCAGCGCCGATTTCGGCACAGGCGCTGAAGGCCGTCGTCAAGAACCCCGGCGTCAACCGCGAAGACCTCGCCCGTGCAGTCGATGCGCTGTTTGCGCCAGAAGCAGCCGAAACCCGTGCATTGATCGTCATGCACAATGGCCGGATCGTGGCCGAACGTTATGGCGCGGGCGTGCATGAGAACACGCGCCTGGTCAGCTGGTCGATGGCAAAGTCGATCACCGGCGTGATGATCGGCATGTTGGTGTCCGATGGGCGCTTGCGGCTTGATGAAACAGCGCCGGTGCCGGCGTGGCAGCGTTCAGGGGATCCGCGCGGCGAGATTACGCTGCGCCAGCTATTGCAAATGCGCTCCGGCCTGCGCCACGCCGAGGCGATCGACCCAGTCTATGAATCAGACGAAGTGCGGATGCTGTTTCTTGACGGACGTGACGATATGGCCCGCTATGCCGAGGACCAGCCGCTGGAAGCCGAACCTGGCCGCCAGTTTGAATATTCCACCGCCAGCAGCGTAATTCTGGCCGATCTTGCAGCGCGGGTGCTTTCGCCCGCACCCGATCCCGAAAGCCGCCGCCGAGCGGTGGCGGAATATCTGCGGACGCGGTTGTTTGAACCGGCAAAGATGAAATCCATGCTGCCCGAATTTGACCGCGCGGGTACACTGGTCGGCGGATCGCTGATTCATGGCACCGCGCGTGATTGGGCGCGCTTTGGTGATTTCCTGCGTACCAAGGGGTCTGTCGGTGGCGCGCAGATCATTCCGCGCCAATGGATCGACTTCATGGTCACGCCCAGCCCGCGCGAGTCGCAATATGGCGCTCAAGTCTGGCTGAACCGCAAGCCGACCAAGGGCGAAGCGTCGCTCTTTCCCGATCGCGGCCCAAAAGACCTTTACGCCTGCATCGGCCACCTTGGCCAATATGTGCTGGTCAGCCCCGGCAGCGGCCTTGTTGTGGTGCGCCTTGGCAAAACGCAGGACGATAAACTGTGGCCGGTGGTGGACAGGCTTGCCGATATCGTCGCGCTGTACCGCTAGGGCAGGCGGAACAGGCCTTCGACGACAGTCACGCACGAGCCGCCGAGCAACACGCGATCCCCTTCGAGGCGGCAAGCAAAATCTGCCCCCCGCGCCGATGCCTGGTGGGCAGAAAAGCTGTTACGCCCCAGGCGCTTGGTCCAGAACGGGGTTAGTGCGGCATGGGCTGAACCTGTGGCTGCGTCTTCATCAATGCCCACTCCGGGAACGAACACGCGGCTGACCACATCTGCGCCCGAAGCGTGACCGACACCCAAAGCCGTTGCGATGAACTGCACGTCACCCCATGCGGCCAAGGCTTTGAAATCAGGGGTGAGCGCCATCACGTCTGCAACCGAGGCATAGAGGAAGATGTTGTATTCCCCGCCGCGCCATACCTCTTGCGGAACAACCCCACCCAACAGGGGCAGCGCTTCGTCAAAAGCGGCGAGTGCAGTTTCCATCGCGGGCAATGACAATGCATAAACATCGCCGTCGTGAACATCACCGGCGCGCGCCACTTCGAGAATGCCCACCTGACGCGTCGCAAAAGTCACCCGGCCGCGCATCGGGTCTTGCGCCAGCACGACATGGCCTGATGCCAGAGTGGCGTGGCCGCACATGGCCACTTCTGCCGCAGGGGTGAACCAGCGCAGTTCAAAGTCCGCAGCGCCGCTATGATCGGGCACGAGGAACGCGGTTTCGGCAAACATGTTTTCTGTGCCAATGGCTTGAAGCGTCGAGTCCTCGGGCCAGGCTTCCAGCATCATCACCGCTGCCTGATTGCCTTTCAGCGGCGTGGCGGTGAAGGCATCGACATGGAAATAGGGAACTTTGCTGTCGGTCACGCTGCGGGTGTTCCCGTTATTGGTGCACCTTGCGCCAGAATGGCGGGGCTGGTGCCGTCAGTTGCAGGGGCCAGAAGGTTCTCCGCGCCCATCGCTTCTTCGTCCACCAGTCCTTCTGGATCGGGATGGATCAGGATTTCGACGCCGGGAAATTCCGCCATGAGCTTGTCCTCGATCTCGTCCATCACCGTGTGCGCCTGTGTCACGGTCATCCGGCCATCGACCCAGACATGGAACTGCACGAAATCGCGGTTGCCGCTGGTGCGGGTGCGCAGATCATGCAGCCCGCGCAATTCGGGGTGCTGCGCGACAACTTGCAAAAACCGCTCGCGCTTTTCGAGCGGCCATTCGTGATCCATCAACTGTTCAATCGCCACTTGCGATGCGCCCCATGCGCCCCATGCCAGCCAGATGGCGATGCCGAACGCGAACACAGCGTCAGCGCCTGCGATTCCGGCATAAGTATCAAGCAGCAGCGCCGCGATGACCGCGACGTTGAGGAACAAGTCCGACTTGTAGTGCACATTGTCAGTGCTGATCGCGAGGCTGCCTGTCTTGCGGATGACATGGCGTTGGTAGGCCAGCAGCGCAAACGTGGCAGCCAGCGCAATGGTTGAAACGATCACGCCCGATTCGGCTTCGGCCACTTTGCCACCGCCGAAGAACTGTCCGACCGCGCGGAAAGCCAAGCCAATGGCCGAGATCGAGATCAGCACGACCTGAAACATCGCGGCCAGAGCCTCGGCCTTGCCATGGCCAAAGCGGTGATTGTGATCATCGGGCTGCGCCGCAACCCACACGCCCAGCAGAGTGGCAAGGCTGGCAATCAGATCCAGTGAGGTATCGGCCAATGACCCCAGCATCGCGGTGGAGCCGGTGGAAATGACCGCCCACGCCTTCATCCCCACAAGCATGATAGCCACCGCAATGCTGGCCAGCGCCGCCTTGCGGTTCAGATCGTTGTGGTTTTGGGTGGTGGTCATGTCCATGTGCAGGGCCTTAGGGGTAAAGCAGGGTGCTGGTCCAGCCGCCCGCTCCATCGGTAACAAAGCGGCGGCGTTCGTGCAGGCGATAATCGCGGTCCTGCCAGAATTCGATGGCCGTGGGCATTACACGATAGCCCGACCAATGCGCCGGACGCGCAATGTCGCCATCGGGATATTGCGCGCGCAGAGCCTCTACGCGATCAAGATAGGTCTGGCGGTCGGGCAAGGGCCGCGATTGATCGGACGCGGCAGACCCCAATCGCGATTCGGGATGGCGGCTGGCGAAATAGGCGTCGGCTTCTTCAGGGCTGACTTCGGCAATCGGGCCTTCGATGCGGATCTGGCGGCGCAGCGATTTCCAGTGGAACAACAGCGCGACATGAGGATTGGCCGCCAGCTCTCCACCCTTGCGGCTGTGGAAGTTGGTATAGAACACAAAGCCGTCAGGCCCATGGCCTTTGAGCAGGACCATGCGGACCGAAGGCAAGCCATCGGCCGTGGCAGTGGCCAGTGCCATCGCGTTTGGATCGTTCGGTTCGCTTATCCCCGCTTGCGCAAACCATGATTCGAAGATCGCGTGGGGATCGGAGTGGGGGATGGCATCGGACGTCTGTTCAGAATTCACGAGAGTTTCCTGACAAGGTTTTCACAGTTTAGAGTGTCCAGAGGGACAATCACAGAGCTTCCCGATGAAGCACGACACCCCGCCTTATCGGCGTTTGCGGGCAGCATGACCATGATCAGGATCAATTGCATCGCCGAAAGACCTACTCCTGCGACATCTAGGTGGAAAGGCAACCTTGCGGGCAGGCGCGCTTAATCCTAGCTAAGGCGCATGGCTGATCCTTATTCAATTTTGGGCGTTCCCCGCAGTGCAAGCGAGAAGGACATCAAGTCCGCCTATCGCAAGCTTGCCAAGGAATTGCACCCCGACACCAACAAAGACAATCCCAAGGCGACCGAGCGCTTTTCCGAAGTGACCCGCGCCTATGATTTGCTGTCTGATCGCGACAAGCGCGCCAAGTTTGACCGTGGCGAGATTGACGCCGATGGCAATCCGGCAGGCGGATTTGGCGGCGGTTTCGGGGGTGGCGGCTTTGGCGGTGGCAATCCGCGCGGCCACCAGGGCGGCTTTGGCGACGCTCCTGAAGGCATCGACCTGGGCGATATTTTTGAAGGCCTGTTCGGTGGCCGTGGCGGTATGGGCGGCGGCGGTATGGGTGGCGGCGGAATGGGTGGTGCCGGAATGGGTGGCGGCGCAAGACGCGGCCCGCCGCCCAAGGGGGCGAACGTCAATTACCGGCTGCTCGTGCCGTTCGTTGATGCCGCAACCCGCGCCAACCAGCGTATAACGTTGTCAGGCGGCAAGACGATTGACCTGAAACTTCCGGCAGGATTGGAGCATGGCCAGCAAATGCGGCTGAGCGGCAAGGGTGAGCCCGGCCCGGGCGGCAATGGCGATGCCATCGTCACCATCGAGATCGGCGCGCATCCGTTTTATGAACGTGACGGCGACAATATTCGCATGGATTTGCCAATTACTTTGGCAGAAGCAGTGCATGGCGCAAAAGTGAAAGTGCCAACTGTCGATGGCGCGGTGATGCTGACCGTGGCACCCGGAACATCCAGCGGGCGCACGCTGCGGCTGAAAGGCCGGGGCTTTTCACGCAAGGATGCCACACGCGGCGATCAGCTGGTGACGCTGCAAATTGACATTCCCGCAGATGATCCGGACCTGAAAGCGCGTCTCGATGGTTGGCAAGACATGAGAGACATTCGAAGCAAATTTGGTGGCTGAGGCTGCGCCCGACGACCTGCCACCGGGCGCGCATCCGCTTATCGACGTGCCCGATCTATCGCCTGAGGCACGGCGTCGCGAAGCTTTGCGTTGGCGCGCGGGCATGGCCGAAGCGCGGGAAAAGTTGGGTCCGGGCAGTCGTGCTTGGGGCATAACCAAGCGCATTGTCGTTGGCGCGTGGAATGACGGATCAATCCATGCAGGCAACCTTGCCTATATGATGATCATCGCGCTGTTCCCGTTTTTCATCACCGCCGCTGCCATATTTTCAGCCATTGGCGAGCCCAGCCAGCGGTCAGCGGCGATCAATACCGTGCTTATCACTTTACCCCCGGTGGTGGCCGATGTGATCGAGCCTGTGGCGCGTAGTGTGATCGAGGCCCGCAGCGGCTGGCTGCTGTGGATCGGCGGATTTTTCGGGCTGTGGACAGTCGGCAGCCTGATCGAAACAGTGCGCGACATCTTGCGCCGCGCTTATGGCACAAGGTGGGAGCACGCTTTCTGGCGGTATCGTCTGGCATCGACCGGAATCACTCTGGCGTCAGTCGTCCTGATCCTGCTTTCGATCATTGCGCAGGTGATTATCGGCACCGCGCAGGAAGTGATCGAAGCGTTTTTGCCGCAATTCAACGAACTGGTCGGCATGCTATCTTTAAGCCGGATCGCGCCGGCTTTCATCCTCTACGGTGCATTGTGGCTTTTGTTCATTTCGTTAACCCCGGGTGCATATCGGGGGCGCAATTATCCCAAATGGCCGGGCGCGCTGTTCGTAACCCTTTGGTGGATCGGGGTAACAACTGCGCTACCCACAGTTTTGCGGACCTTTTTTTCCTATGATTTGACCTATGGCAGCCTTGCCGGAATGATGATCGCTCTTTTCTTTTTCTATCTGGTGGGCTTAGGGATGGTGGTTGGGGCCGAACTCAACGCCGCGCTGGCCGAAACACCGGAGGAGCGTGACATGTTGGGACAAGCCGATGACCGCGAACGCGCGGTTGCAAAGACGACGAGAAGCGAGACTGAAAGCGCATGACAGGACTGATGCAGGGAAAGCGGGGCCTGATCATGGGCCTTGCCAACGACAAATCGCTCGCATGGGGCATTGCCCAGAAGTTGAGCGAACAGGGCGCGGAATTGGCGTTCTCCTATCAGGGCGAGGCGCTGGCCAAGCGCGTGCGCCCGCTGGCCGAAAGCCTTGGCAGCGATTTCCTGATCGAATGCGACGTGTCCGACATGGACGCGCTCGACACCACGTTTGAAACATTGAAAGCGCGCTGGCCGACGATCGACTTCATCGTCCACGCCATAGGCTATTCCGACAAGACGCAGTTGCGCGGCAAGTTTTACGACACCACGCTCGACAACTTTTTGATGACGATGAACATTTCGGCCTACAGCCTGGTGGCCGTGACCAAGCGTGCGGCTGAAATGATGCCAAACGGCGGGTCCATCGTCACGCTGACCTATTACGGCGCGGAAAAGGTTGTGCCGCATTACAACGTGATGGGCGTGGCCAAGGCCGCGCTGGAAGCCAGCGTCAAATATCTTGCCAACGATTGCGGGCCGATGGGCATCCGCGTGAATGCCATTTCAGCTGGCCCGATCAAGACACTGGCCGCCAGCGGCATCGGCGATTTCCGCTACATCCTGAAGTGGAACGAATTGAACAGCCCGCTGCGCCGGAACGTGACCATCGATGATGTCGGCGGCGCAGGGCTGTACCTGCTGTCAGACCTGGCATCGGGCGTGACCGGCGAAACGCACCATGTGGATGCAGGCTATCACACCATCGGCATGAAGCAGGAAGACGCCCCGGACATCGCGCTAAGCTGAGGCAAGCTTAGTCCTGAATTCGCGAAGCGAAGGTGTTTCGCGCAGAGCCGCAGAGGAAGCAGAGGCCGCGAAGAGGAAGTGCGCAACTTCTCTGCGCTCTTCGCCTCCTTTGCGCCTCTGCGCGAAACCTTTTATAGCGCTACGCGATCAGGGTTGTGCAGGTGCCGTTGGCGCTTCAACGCCATCGCGTTCGCGCTTGAGGCGGGCTTCGTATTCTTTTTCGATTTGTTCGACGCGCGCCTGTTCCGCTGCCGCGTCTGCATCCAACGTCTGCAGGCGCTTGGCGCGTTCGTCTTCGATCAGCTTGCCAAATTGCACGTCCGAAGACGTCTTCTTTTCGGCATAGGCGCGGTCGATCAGTTTGGCGACGCAACCGGTTGCACCGCCAGCGCCAACTGCCGAGCACGAATTGGTGCCGAATGCGCCAACCGTTTCATAAGCCCGCACGCGCTGGCTCCACGATTGGTTGGCAATCGCATTGGGGTTGTCGCGAAGGGCCTTGGGAATGCGGAAACGCTCTTCCTCTTCCTTGCGCGCGCAAACTGTGATCGTGCCATCTGCCGATGCGGGGCACGGATCATCCCCATAAACGATGATCTGGTTCACGCGCTCTCCGGCAGGATCGGTCAGCGCGGGGTCCTGCGCGTGGGCCGGGACAGCAAACGCGCTGACGGCAAGCAGGGCGGCAGGAATCAGGCGCTTCATCATCGGTCTCCGGTAAGCTTATCCCTGATATAGGGCCGCCCCGCTGTGAATGGTAGATGAAGCCGCGTCGTTGTCGGGAATCAAATCCGCTTGCTGGCCGCAATCGCCACGCGGCAGCCAAGCCGGATTGCCTGGAACAGCACCGGATAGGCGGGCGCTTTTTCCGCGCCAGCGGCAAAAGCGGCGTCGCGATGTTCGCGTTCATCATCGCGAAATTCGCGAATCATGGTGGACAATTCGGGGTCTTCATCGCCAAGTTCTTCAAGCTGTTCGGTATAGTGCTTGTCGATCTCGGTCTCGATCGCGGCGGTGCAGGCCATCGCAGCTTCCGGGCCGAGCAAGGCCGTCGCGGCACCCAGCGCAAAACCAGCAGCAGACCACACCGGTTGCAGCAAAGTGGGGCGGACGCCGCGTTTGGCGATCAGCGCGTCAAACTTTTCGCGGTGTACCGCTTCCTGTTCAGCCATCGCGGCGATTTCAGCCGAGTGCGGCGCGCGGTTGCCCATCACGGCAAGCTGGCCTGCGTAAATGCATGTCGCGCCGAATTCTCCGGCCTGATTGACCCGCAGCATTGAAGCGTTCTTGACCACGATCAGGCTCCCTTTCGGCCTTTGCCGAGCAATGCGAATACCAGCACGGCACCACCCATTGATAGCAGGAAGTTAAATCCGGCCAGACTGATGCCCAAGAGGGACCAAGGGGCGACATCGCAGCGGATGACCGGAGCGTTCATGATCGCATCAAGCGGATCACCGCCACTGGCAACCGTGGCGCACGAGGTCACGCCTTCCCACCAGCCGTATTCGACGCCTGCATGAAACCCGCCGATCAGGCCCGCTGCACCGATGCAGATGGCCGCAAGGATCACCGCCAGATCGCCCGCACCTTTTCCGCGAATGGTCAGGGCCAGAAGTGCCAGCACAATCGCGGCGATGTGCGGATAGCGTTGCCACCAGCACATTTCACAAGGGTACAAGCCGAAGCCATATTGCGAGATAAGCGCACCGCCCATCAGCGCGGCAGGCACGATCAGCGCAAGCGCATAGGCAGCGTTTCTGGACTGGACCGGTGTCACGAAAGTTTCGCCCTGTTACCGCTTCAACTTGGCCGCAAGCGCGCTGCGCGGGGCAGTGCGACCCAGCGTTTGCACCGCGTAATAAAGCTGGAAGTCCTTGATGTTCTTGGCCTTCAGCTCTTCCGGCGTCATCTTGAAGCGCGGATCGTCAATCTTGTCCTTTTCAAGGTCTTTGTCGTCCAGCTTGATTTCGTTGATCAAGTGGCCGCGCAGATCGCTTTCACGATAAGACCGCATTGCGCGCTTGCGCAGATCGGGATCGGAAATCTGCGGCACGGCGATATCGGGATCAATCCCGCCTTCCTGCACCGATTTGCCCGATGGCGTATAATAGCGCGCGGTCGTCAGCTTGATCGCGGTCTCGCGCGACAGCGGGATCAGCGTCTGCACGCTGCCCTTGCCAAAGCTGCGCTGGCCCATAACCACGGCGCGGCGTTGATCTTGCAAAGCGCCCGCGACGATTTCCGACGCCGAGGCCGAGCCTTCATCGATCAGCACGATCATCGGCACGCCCTTGGCAATGTCGCCCTTGGTCATCATTTCGGCAGGGTAGACCTCGTTATCGCGGGCATAGCGGCCACGCTGCGAAACGATGGTGCCCTTGTCGAGGAACAAGTCGGACAAGGCCACGGCTTCGTCCAGCAGACCACCGGGATTGCTGCGCAGATCGAGCACGAGCCCCGTCACTTTGCCGCCCGTCTTGGCCTTTACGTCGTTCCATGCCTTTTGCACCGATGCGCCGACATCAGCGCTGAAGCTGGAAACCGAGATCACGCCGACGCTGCCCTGAAGCTCCCATTCTACGGGTTTGAGTTCAATGATCTTGCGCGTGATGGTGACGTCGAACGGTTCATCCCGGCCGGGACGGAACACGCTGAGGCGGATTTGCGTGCCCGGAACGCCGCGCATCTGGTCAACCGCTTCATCCAGCGATCCGCCGTAAATCAGCTTGCCATCAAGGTGCGTGATGAAATCGCCCGCCTTGATGCCGCCCAGATCCGCCGGGCTGCCCTTGGTTGGCGCGATGACCTTGACCGCGCCATCATCAAGCGTGACCGACAGGCCAAGCCCGCCGTACGAACCTTCGGTCTGGGTGCGCAGATTTTCAAAATCACGCGCATCAAGATAGGAGCTGTGCGGATCAAGCGTGGCGAGCATGCCCGAGATTGCGCCCTTGAGCAGCTTGTCATCATCCACCGGCTCGACATAATTGGCCTTCACGCGTTCATAGACCGCGACAAGTTTGCCGAATTCAGGACCGGAGCGGGCGTCAACAGCAGCAAGGCCGGCGGTGGCCACCGGGATCAGCGCAACGGCAGTGACAAGCGCGGTTGCGCGCAAAAGAGGAGCGAACGTCATTGCCCTTGGGGCCTTTCGCGAGGGTGCATGCATATGACAGTTGTATAACCACCGGTGAATTAACGCCAGATGAGGTTTTGGGGCAGGCGACGAGGATTATCCGCGCACCAGCTCCAGCGGGTTGACCGGGGTGCCATCACGCCGCAGTTCGACCGTCAGCACCGGACGCCCCGGCCCGGCATTGCCGAGCGGCGAGCCCTGCACCACCTGTTCGCCCACCGCAGCCCCGATTCGGCCAAGGTTGGTGACCAGCGTGGTCCAGCCGCCGGGATGTTCAACAATCACGATCCGGCCATAACCACGATAGGCCCCGGCAAAGGCCACCCGGCCATCGGCGGGGGACACGACTTGCGCGCCACTGCTGGCCACCAGCGTGATGCCGGTCGTCAAACCAACATCGGCACGCTCACCAAAGCCCGAGACGAGTCGGCCCGAGACGGGGACTATCCAGGCAAGGCCTGAAGGTGTTGCTGATGCGGCGGTAGCGGGCGAATCGACGACCATCAGCACTTCGCCGGGGCGGCTTGGCGGCAGGATCGGACCCGGCAGTGCGGCAAGGCGCGCGCGGATTGTACCATCCGTTTCAAGTTGGCCCATCAGCGCGGACAAATCACGCGTCTGTTCGGCCAAAGCCATAGCGCGGTCTGCCTCACGGCTGGCCACACCTTGCGCTGCGCGCGAGGCAAGGCGCTGGCGGCTTTCCAGTGCGGCAAGTTCAGCCTGCCGGTCTTTCAATGCCTTTTCACTGGTCTGCCGCTCAACCGTGGCGAGGCGGGCGTCCTCTTGCAACTTGCGGCCACGCTGGATTTCGGCGCGCAAACCGGCGGTACGGCGCTGCACTTCGGGCAGCATCGTTTCCATCACCGCGCGCAGATAGACCGTATCCCGCAAGGATTCGGCGCGGACGAGGCTGAACGCGAGCGGACGGCGCGCCATCATTTGCAAGGCAGCGGTCAGCCGTACAACCGGCTCCTGCCGTTCGGCCATCCGCCCGCGCAACGTCTCACGCTGGCGATCGATCAGCGCAATTTTGGCCTGGGCCAGTTCGATCTCGGCTTCGGACTGCTGGATGCGCGCGGCAACGGCGGCGGCTTCGCGCGCGGTGCGGTCCGCTTCTGCCGTCGCAGTGCGGGCTGACGTTTCCAGCTTTTCAGCGCGGGCGCGGGTTTGCGCCAGCGCTTGCCCTGCGCGGCGCAAGGCCTCGCCTGCCTCACCGCTATCGGTATAGACATTGCTTTGCTGCGCGGTGGCCTGCCAACCCGCGACACCGGCTAGCGCCAAAACCGCAAGAACAAAGGCAAAGCGTGACGTCATGGCGACGCTTATCCTTCGCGATGATAAGGATGGCCAGCAAGAATGCTGGTGGCGCGCCACAACTGTTCGGCCAGCATCGCGCGAGCCAGCATGTGCGGCCATGTGGCTTTGCCGAATGCGATCAGCAGGTCTGCCGATTGGCGTGACACATCATCATGGCCATCAGCCGCGCCGATCAGGAATCGCGTTTCGCGCACACCATCATCGCGCCACCGGCCGAGGATCGCGGCAAATTCGCTGGAGGTGAGTTGCTTGCCGCGTTCATCCATCGCCACGGTGCGCGACGGGGTTTGCGAAGGCGGCGGGATCTGGCCGCCACGATCCGGCAATTCGGTGACTTTCCAGCCCCACGAAATGCGCTTGGCATAACGGTCCACCAGCTCTGCCTCGGGCGACCGGCCTATTTTGCCGCGAGCGATGATGTGGAGGAGCATGGTCGAGGTGTAGCGGGGATTGTCGGGGAATAGAAGAAGAGGGTTTCGCGCAGAGACGCGGAGAAGAAAAGGGAGGCGCGGGGAGGTTGCGCGGGTGGCAAGACCGCCTTTTTGTTTCACGCCATGTGCAAGCGGAAAGGGCGCAGAGGAGAAGGGGCTATTCGGCCCCCTTTTCATCTCCGCGTCTCTCTTTTCTTCCCTGCGTCTCTGCGTGAAACAAAAGAAGGCCCCAACTCCTCCCGTAAACGGGAGGGGAGTACAGGTCAGGCTGCGCCTGCGTCGCCAAAATTCCACATGCGTTCAAGGTTGTAGAACGTGCGCACTTCGGGGCGGAACAAGTGGATCACCACGTCACCGGCATCAACCAGCACCCAATCGGCAGCGGGCAGGCCTTCGATGCGGACGTGGCCATAGCCGCCGTGCTTGATCCGCTCGGAAAGCTTTTGCGCCATCGAAGCGACTTGCCGTGTTGAACGGCCCGATGCGATTACCATGTAATCGGCAATCGAGCTTTTGCCTTCGAGCGCAAGGCTGACGACTTCCATGGCCTGATCATCATCAAGCGAGGCCAGCACGAGATCGTGCAGTGAGGCGGCAGTGCGGGGCGTATTGTCAGCCTTGGCAGACACTTTATTGGCTTTGTCGGCGTTGGCCGATTGAGATTGAACGCTGGTCATGGTGCGCGAAATGGCCTCCGTGGCTCAAGAGTCAAGGAATAACGAGTCATTCGCGCATGAGTTTCCGCGCTGCGCCCTGCTGGCGCGGCGGATTTTGGGTAATGCGCGGTCAGGATTTACCTCTTTTTATGGCACGATGCGTGAGCGGATCGCGCAAGCTGGCGGTGCCAATGCGGGCAGACCAGTCAGGATCGGCGGCGCGAATCGCGCTGGCCGACCGTGTATCGGGATCAAAGCGAAGAATGGTCAGCGCGGGGGTGACCTGCTTTGCGCCGGAAACCATCTGGCCGGGCCGCTGGCGCCAGCGGCGCAACCACACCATGGCAGGGCTTGCCAAGGCGTCCGCATCATATCCCGGGCGGGCAATCACTGCAATCGGCATCTCGCGCGCGATTTGCCGCCAGTTTTTCCAGCGATGGAACTGCGCCAGATTATCAGCCCCCATCAGCCAGATGAAACGGCGTTTCGGATAGCGCCGCTTGATTGCGCGCAGGGTATCAATCGTAAAGCGCGTGCCAAGCTCGCGTTCGATAGCGGTTGCGCGGATCGGTGCACGGCGGCTTTGCGCCTGTGCAGAGGCCAGCCGTGCAGGCAGCGGGGCCATGCCCTTGGCCGGTTTCAGCACGTTGCCCGGTGATACCAGCCACCACACTTCATCCAGCCCCAGCGCATTTATGGCAAACAGGGTGATGCGGCGGTGGCCGCCGTGCGCGGGATTGAAGCTGCCGCCCAAAAGACCGGTGAGCGAAGGGCCGTTCAGGGGCGCACCTGACCGGAACCGCGCACCAGCCATTTGTATGTGGTCAAGCCTTCCAGCGCGACAGGACCGCGCGCATGCAACCGGCCGGTGGCAATGCCGATTTCCGCGCCAAGGCCGAATTCCCCGCCATCGGCAAACTGGCTGGAGGCGTTGTGCATGACAATCGCGCTGTCAACTTCACCAAGGAACCGGTCTGCTACTGCCTGATCGGCGGTGACAATAGCATCGGTATGGCCCGATGCATGGGCCGCGATATGCGCCAGCGCCGCATCCAGCCCATCAACCACGGCGACCGAGAGGATCGCCTCAAGGTATTCGGTGTCCCAATCCTCGTCACTAGCAGGCGCAATGCGCGGATCGATGGCACAAGCCCGCGCATCACCGCGCAATTCGCAGCCTGCGTCCAGCAAAGGCTCAACCAGTCCGTGCGGATCAGGATAAGTCGCATCGATCAGCAGCGTTTCCATCGCCCCGCAAATGCCGGTGCGGCGCATCTTGGCGTTCAGCGCAATCGCTTTGGCCATATTGGCATCGGCGGCGGCATGAACGAACGTGTGGTTGATCCCGTCCAGGTGGGCCAGCACCGGCACGCGGGCATCGGCTTGCACCCGCGCGACAAGGCTTTTGCCTCCGCGCGGCACGATCATGTCAATCAGGCCTGCAGCTGCCAGCATGGCGCCCACTGCCGCGCGATCCTGTGTCGGCATAAGCTGCACCGCATCAGCGGGCACGCCGCCTTGGGTGAGGCCTTTGACCAGCGCTGCGTGTATCGCGCGGTTGGAATGTACCGCTTCACTGCCGCCGCGCAAGATCGTGGCATTGCCTGACCGCACGCAAAGCGCGGCGGCGTCTGCCGTCACATTCGGGCGGCTTTCATAGATGATGCCGATCACGCCAACCGGCACGCGGACGCGCTGCAGCACCATGCCGTTGGGCCGGGCGGTTTCATCGATCACCTGCCCGACAGGATCGGTGAGCGACGCGACCTGGGCGACGGCATCGGCAACGCCCGCAAGGCGTTCCGGCGTCAGCTTCAGGCGATCCAGCATGGCGGGCGACAAGCCGTTGGCCGCGCCATCGGCCATGTCTTGCGCGTTGGCAGCAAGAATCTCGGCCTCGGCACTGCGCAAGGCATCAGCGGCTAGTTTCAGCGCCTGCTCTTTTGCCGGGGCATCCATTTGCGCCAATTGGCGCTGTGCCACACGGGCAGCACGCGCAAGGCCTTCGACCATTTCGGTCACCGATTGGGCGGATGATGATAGCTGATCAGACATGGGCTGCGCCCTATCATTGCCAGAGGCCAATGTCATCCAGCAGCACGACTCGACAGGCGAAAGTGCGGCCGAAATGCCGTGAATCACAGGCCTGCAAACGATTCATCGGGCAAGTCACACGGCTTGCCTTGATTAACCACAATCGGATTCGCCACAAAAGGTTCCCGCAGGTAGGCGCAGATTTAACGGAATCGTTAATAAAAATTACGGGGACGTTAAGAAACGCCACGACGGGGGTCGCAAAGTTTGTCTACCTTAAAGCTATCCGAGGCGCTTGCCCGGATAAGGAGCTTGTTCCCCGAGCGTGAGTTTTTCATGCGCTCGCACGGGCAGGTTCGCTTCATCCGTATTTCACCGCGCCTGCAAATGTCGGTCGCTGGCGGTGTCGCTGTTGCTGTGCTGATGTGGTTGGGCATGATGACCGCCACTTTGGTGTCGCAGTATTCATCCGCGCAAGACCATGCCGCCCTGCTGGAACGCGAAGCCGCCGTCGCTTCTGCCGAAAGCCGTGTGCAGAAGTATCGCGGCGGGATTGAAGGCGTTGCCGATGATCTGGCGCGCCGTCAGGACTTCATCGAAAAAGCGATCGAAGGCACCATCGGTGAATTGCCCAAGGACCTGCCGCAAGGCACGGTTTCAGACAGCAGCGCCGAAGCCGAAAAGACCATCCGCAAGATTTCGATGGAATTGCCCGAAGCGCGGCGTCTGGCCCAGATTGAAGCGCGGCAATTGGCCTTTATCGAACGGCTGACCCGCTTTGCCGATGCCCGCGCAAGCGCCGCTGAAACATCCATCCGCCGCGTCGGGCTGAACCCTGCCATGCTGCGCAACGCAGCGGCCGAAGGTCAGGGTGGCCCCTTGATCCGCCTGTTCACCGGGCGCGATGAAAGCCTTGATCCACGCTTTGCGCGGCTGGGTGCCAGCCTTGAACGCATGGCCGCAATGGAAAAGGGCCTTGCCCGTATCCCAAACACCCTGCCTGCGCGGCTGGAATATATCTCCAGCGGCTTTGGCTATCGCTCGGATCCGTTCAATGGTGGCGCAGCGTTTCATGCCGGCCTTGATTTCCGTGGGCCAATGGGCGCGCCGATCTATTCGGCAGCGGCCGGCACCATCAGCTTTGTCGGCGTAAAACAAGGTTATGGCCGCTGCGTTGAAGTGGCGCACGGCAATGGCCTGATGACGCGCTATGCACATATGTCACACACCGACGCGCGCATTGGCGAAAAGATCGACGCGGGCGCAGAAATCGGCAAGATCGGCAGTTCGGGCCGCTCCACAGGCCCGCACTTGCATTTCGAGGTGCGGATCAATGACCGCCCCGTCAATCCGCGCCCGTTCCTTGAGGCAGCCCACTGATGTTCAACAAAAAACCTGCGCCAGCTCAACGCCAGCAAACCGGGAGCAGTCCGATGGCCTCTACCTTTTCCATCCTTGGCACCGATGTGTCGATCAAGGGCAATCTTAACGCCACCGCCGATCTGCACATTGATGGCAATGTTGAAGGCGACATCACCTGCACCGCATTGGTGCAGGGCGAAAAGAGCACGGTGACCGGCGCAATCCGGGCCGAAAGCGCACGGCTGTCAGGCACGATTCACGGATCGATCGAAGCGGGCGAACTGGTGATCCTGAAATCGGCGCGCATTCACGGCGATGTGTCGTATGATTCGCTGACGATCGAGCAAGGCGCGCAAGTGGACGGCAAGTTTTCGCACCGCGTAAAATCAGCTGAGGAAACATCGCTTTCCTTGGTGAGTTGATTCGCCACTTGCTGAATCAGCACGCCTAGCCTACATCAGCGATAAGCAAGGCCGCTCCGCAAGGGGCGGCCCTTATTGTTTCCGCCTTTTTGGCACGCCTTTTCCGGGAGACCGCCGTGAGCACCCAGCCCACATATCCGCTGATGCCACATGCCACCGCGTCGTGGCTTGTTGACAATACCGCGCTGACGTTTGAGCAGATCTCGGAATTCTGCGGGCTTCACATCCTTGAAGTGCAGGCGATGGCCGATGATCTGGCTGGCCAGAAGTACACGGGACGCGATCCGCTGCATTCGGGCGAATTGAACCAGGCCGAAATCGACAAGGGCCAGGCCAACCCAGAATACCGCCTGAAGATGCAGCGCGCGCCAATCTCGGTCAGCCGCACCAAGGGCCCGCGCTATACCCCGGTGTCCAAGCGTCAGGACAAGCCCGATGGCATTGCATGGATCTTGCGCAATCATCCCGAAGTTTCGGATGCACAGATCGGCAAACTGATCGGCACCACCCGCACAACCATCGCCGCAATCCGTGATCGCAGCCACTGGAACATCAGCAACATCAACCCCAAGGATCCGGTCACGCTGGGCCTGTGTTCGCAGCGCGAACTTGATGCGCTGGTGGCCAAGGCCGCAAAGAAGGCGGGCTACGAAGACAACGGCGAAGCCGCAATCCGCCTCGGCACCGACCGCGATGCCCTGATCGAGGAACTGCGCGCCGAACGTCAGGCCCACACCAAGGCCGCATCTGACGCCGCACAGGAAGCCGAAGCCGCAGCATGGCTCGCCGCCCGCCGCGCCGAAGGCCTGTCAGACAGCTAGGTTCTGGCAAAGCATCGAATTGAAAAGGCCGCTCAGCAATGGGCGGCCTTTTTGGTGCGGGTTTATATGGCGGTTAAAAGCCTACCCCACCTTGAGCACGATCTTCCCGATATGCGCGCCCTGCTCCATCCGTACATGCGCCGCGGCGGCTTCGGTCAAGGCAAAGCACTGGTCCATTACCGGCCGCAGTTCGCGCGCTGCAATAACAGGCCAGACGGTTTCGCGGATTTCGTCGGCCAGCGCGGCTTTGAACGCTTTGGAACGCGGGCGCAGCGTTGATCCGGTCATCGTGATACGGCGGCGCATGACTTCAGCCATGTTGATTTCTGCGCGCACGCCCCCCTGCACCGCGATGGTTACGTGGCGGCCGTCATCGGCAAGGCATTTGAGATTGCGCGCGACATAATCACCCGCCACCATATCAAGCACTATTTCAACGCCTTTGCCGCCGGTTATCCGCGCAACTTCTTCAACAAAATCAGTGGTTTTGTAATCGATTGCGTGTGCAGCGCCGATGTTGAGCGCCTGCGCGCATTTCTCTGCGCCTCCGCATGTGACAATCACCCGCAGGTCAAACAATTTGCCGAGCAGGATCGCCATGGACCCGATGCCGCTGGTGCCCCCGTGAACGAGAATCGTCTCCCCTTCTGCAACCATCCCGCGCTCGAACACGTTGTGCCACACGGTAAACAGCGTTTCGGGGATCGCGGCGGCTTCATCCAGCGCCATGTCGCCTGCATCAAAACACTGTTCGGCTTCGGCAAGGCAATATTCGGCATAACCGCCGCCTGCGACCAGCGCGCACACACTTTGGCCGATGAATGGCACAATCACGCCTGCGCCCATCGCCACGACTTGGCCGGAAATTTCCAACCCCGGCAGGGGCGATGCGTCGGCAGGCGCGGGATAAAATCCTTGGCGCTGGATCACATCGGGCCGGTTGACCCCGGCATAGGCGACTTTGACCAGCACTTGGCCCGGCCCCGGTTGCGGCACGGCAACGGTTTCAGGCCGGAGCACTTCGGGACCACCGGGCGCGTCCCAACCCATGGCCGTCATCGTTGCGGGAATGGCGGTCATGAAAGGAACCTCTTAATTCTTTAAAAACCAAGTTTCGTGTTGCTAGCCTATACAAGCCGTTGACAGCAAGCGTAGCGAAGGCACATTGTTGCGCTGCGAAGGAGAAAAGTTGGGCAATGGAAATTGACGAGCGCCCTCGCCCTAAAGGGGATCTGGCCAGCCAACTGGCAACAGAGGAACTCGGCCCTTATTCTCATGACGAACTGAACGAACGTATCCGGTTGTTAGAACTGGAAATTGCCAGAACTGTCACCCATCGTGACAAAGCCAGTGCGCACCGCGCCGCTGCCGATGCGCTTTTCCGCACCCCTGCCCCTTCAGGCACTGCCAGTTGACACGGCCCGCCCTTTCTTTTGCCGGGCGGTCATCCCATATTGCTTTTGGTGCTCCTGTTTTCGCATCCACAGTTATCGCACAGCTTCGCGGTTTAGCTTCGGTTAATCACGTTCGTGCACTCTCCCGCAACGGACCAGTATCGGTCCGCGCAGGGAACCCACCGGCGCAAGCCAGAAAGTAGACCTATGCCCAGTTTCGCACAGAGCCTCGAAAAAACGCTGCATACCGCGCTCGCCAACGCGTCCGAGCGCAGCCACGAGTACGCGACGCTGGAGCATTTGCTGCTGGCGTTGATCGATGATGCTGATGCTGCACAAGTGATGCAGGCATGCGGTGTCGATCTGGGTGATCTGAGCGACGTTGTGCGCCAGTACCTCGATCAGGAATACCAATCGCTGAAAACGCAAGACAAGGCTGATCCTCAGCCAACCGCCGGTTTCCAGCGGGTGATCCAGCGCGCCATCCTGCACGTGCAATCATCGGGCAAAGATACCGTGACCGGTGCCAACGTGCTGGTCGCGTTGTTCTCGGAGCGCGATTCGTATGCCGTGTATTTCCTGCAGCAGCAGGACATGAGCCGGTTGGACGCTGTCAGCTTTATCAGCCACGGCATTGGCAAGGGTGGCCGTCAGGTCGATGGCCGCACCGCCAAGGGGGCCGAAGAAGAAGCGCCCAAGCAGCAGGAAGAAAAGGCCGACGCCAAGGGCCAGAAGAAGGAGACGGCGCTCGACCAGTTCACCGTCAACCTCAACGAAAAGGCGCTGGCCGGCAAGGTCGACCCGCTGATCGGGCGTGGCCCCGAAGTGGACCGCACGATCCAGATCCTGTGCCGCCGTTCCAAGAACAACCCGCTTTATGTGGGTGATCCCGGCGTGGGCAAAACCGCCATCGCCGAAGGACTTGCGCGCAAGATCGTTGAAGGTGACGTGCCAGAAGTGCTGGCCGAAGCCGTGATCTATTCGCTCGACATGGGCAGCCTGCTGGCAGGCACACGCTATCGCGGCGATTTTGAAGAGCGGTTGAAGCAGGTCGTTTCCGAACTGGAAAAGATGCCGCATGCAGTGCTGTTCATTGATGAAATCCACACCGTGATCGGCGCTGGTGCCACCAGCGGCGGCGCGATGGATGCATCGAACCTGCTCAAGCCCGCGCTTTCGGGCGGAACCATCCGGTGCATCGGTTCCACCACCTACAAGGAATTCCGCAACCACTTCGAAAAGGACCGCGCCCTGTTGCGCCGGTTCCAGAAGATCGACGTGAACGAGCCGACCATCGAGGACACAATCAAGATCCTGCGCGGCCTGCGCACCGCGTTCGAAGATCACCACAAGGTCAAATACACGCCCGATGCGATCAAGACCGCGGTCGAACTTTCGGCGCGCTATATCAATGACCGCAAGCTGCCGGACAAAGCCATCGACGTGATCGACGAAGTCGGCGCGATGCAAATGCTGGTGCCGCCTTCAAAGCGCAAGAAGACGATCACCGCGCGCGAGATCGAACAGGTCATCGCCACGATGGCGCGCATCCCGCCCAAATCGGTGTCGAGCGACGACAAGAAAGTGCTCGAACATCTTGAGCGTGATCTGAAGCGTCTGGTGTTCGGACAGGACAAGGCCATCGAAGTGCTGTCGTCCGCC
This sequence comes from Novosphingobium sp. 32-60-15, assembly GCF_002280675.1. Lineage (GTDB taxonomy): Bacteria > Pseudomonadota > Alphaproteobacteria > Sphingomonadales > Sphingomonadaceae > Novosphingobium. Next base: position 115,092 of record NZ_NCEN01000007.1, read on the forward strand.
ATGAAGCTCAGCCGCGCGGGCCTGCGTGATGCGGATAAGCCGATCGGTTCGTTCCTGTTCAGCGGCCCGACCGGCGTTGGCAAGACCGAAGTGGCGCGCAGCCTTGCCGAAATCATGGGCATCCCGCTGCAACGCTTTGATATGTCGGAATATATGGAGCGTCATTCGATCAGCCGTCTGATCGGTGCGCCTCCGGGCTATGTCGGGTTTGATCAGGGCGGCCTGTTGACCGATGCGATTGACCAGCAGCCGCATTGCGTGCTTCTGCTCGATGAAATCGAGAAGGCCCACCCCGATCTGTTCAACATCCTGCTGCAGGTGATGGACAATGGCCGGTTGACCGATCACCACGGCAAGACGGTTGATTTCCGCAATGTCGTCTTGATCATGACGACCAATGCGGGCGCATCGGATATGGCGCGTCAGGGCATCGGCTTTGGCGATGTATCCAAGGCCGATGCGGGTGATGAGGCGGTGAAGAAGATGTTCACCCCTGAATTCCGCAACCGTCTCGATGCCATCGTACCGTTTTCCTACCTGTCGCCCGAAGTTGTCAGCCGCGTGGTCGACAAGTTCGTGCTGCAACTGGAATTGCAACTGGCCGATCAGAACGTCCACATCCAGTTTGACGCCGATGCCCGCGCCTGGCTGGCACGCAAGGGTTACGACAAGCTTTACGGCGCAAGGCCGATGGCGCGTCTGATCCAGGATAAGGTCAAAAAGCCGCTGGCCGAAGAACTGTTGTTCGGCAAGTTGGCCAATGGCGGCGAAGTCCACGTCAGCCTCAAGACCGACGAAGTGGCCGATGGCGCGCTCTCGTTCGAACTGACGCCTGCCGCGCCTAAGCTGGTCAAGAAAAAGCCGCGCAAGGGCAAGGCTGGCAGCCCCGCAATTGAATCGAGCAGCGAGGACGAGGCGGAATAAGCCTTTCTTGGCAGAGTGAATGAAAGAGGCCTGCCCTTCGGGGTGGGCCTTTTTTGTTTGGGTTGGATTAAGTTCAGGAATAAGCCCACCCCGACCCCTCCCGCAAGCGGGAGTGGAGTTTCAGAACTGCGTTTGTCCCCCCTCCCGTTTACGGGAGGGGTCGGGGGTGGGCACTTCACTTAATTTCACGCAGAGACGCAGAGATTTATCCCTCCGCGCCTCCCCTTTCTTCTCTGCGTCTCTGCGTGAACCATTTGAAGAAGTCGCGCCGCGCAACTTTTCCCCCATATCCAAAGGTCACTGGAACCGCGCACGACATCCGGCCATTACCCACATATGGCTCCACCGTTTTCATGGCTGCGCCCCGAACCGCAGGGGCTGTATATCACGCCAGCAGACGCGTGGATTGATCCATCGCGCGCGGTAGACTTGGCGCTGGTCACGCATGGCCATGCCGATCACGCGCGCGGCGGGCATAGCACAACCGTGGCCACGCCCGAAACGCTGGCGATCATGGCCTTGCGCTATGGCGTGATCGAAGCGGGATCGCGCGCTGTGGCCTATGGCGAGACGGTGGCGTTGCGCGGCGATGTACGCGCAACGTATGTGCCCGCAGGTCATGTGCTGGGATCGGCACAAATCCTGCTTGAGCATGGCGGAGAGCGCGTGGTGATAACCGGCGATTACAAACGCCGCGCCGATCCTACCTGCACACCCTTTGCGGTGACGCCGTGCGATGTCTTCGTTACTGAAGCCACGTTTGGCCTGCCGGTGTTCAGGCATCCCCCCATCGTTGATGAAATGGCCAAGCTGCTTGCCGCGCGCGAAAATGATGCGGGGCGATGCGTGCTGGTGGGCGCATATGCCTTGGGCAAGGCGCAGCGCGTGATCGCCGAATTGCGCGCGGCGGGGTATCACGAAACGATCTGGCTGCATGGCGCTATGGAGAAGATGTGCCGCCTGTACGAGGATCACGGCGTTGATCTTGGCGATCTGAAGCCGGTGGCGGGCGTGCCCAAGGCGGCACTGGAAAATGCGATCATCGTGTGCCCGCCCTCTGCGCTGAATGACCGGTGGAGCAGACGCTTGCCCGATCCGGTTACCGCAATGGCATCAGGCTGGATGCGGGTGCGCCAGCGCGCACGGCAACGCGGCGTGGAATTGCCGCTGATCATTTCAGACCACGCCGATTGGGACGAACTGACCACGACAATCGCGCAAGTGAACCCCGCCGAAACGTGGATCACCCATGGCCGCGAGGAAGCCCTGCTGCGCTGGTGCGAACTGAGCCAGCGCAAGGCGCGCGCGCTGGCGCTGGTGGGGTACGAGGACGAGGATGATTGAGCTTTGGCCAAAGGCGGCGCGGGTGCTTCGACAAGCTCAGCATGAGCGGTTTTTGGTGCTTGGCTCAGCCTCATCCCCCACCCCCGCTCAGCCTGAGCTTGTCGAAGGCCGCACACAACGGTCGACAGATTGATGCAGCGCTTTGCCGCCTTGCTCGATGCACTTGTGCTCACCCCTTCGCGCAATGCCAAGCTGGCGCTGCTGGCGGCCTATTTGCGCGAAACACCCGATCCTGATCGCGGTTGGGCACTGGCGGCGCTGACTGATGGACTTGATTTTCCGGCGGTTAAAGCCGGCACCATCCGCGCGCTGATGGCAGAACGCGTTGATCCGGTGCTGTGGACGCTCAGCCGGGAATATGTGGGAGATACCGCCGAAACAGCCAGCCTGCTTTGGCCCGAACCCTTGGGCGAACAACCTCCGCCGCCATCGGTGGCCGAGGTGGTTGCGACGTTGACCGCCACCAATCGCGCGAGCGCGCCCGCCACCGTTGCCGATGTGATGGACCGTCTTGACGTCAATGGTCGCTATGCCTTTCTGAAGCTTGCGACCGGCGCGATGCGCATCGGCATTTCGGCCCGGTTGGCCAAGGTCGCCTTTGCGCAAGCGTTTGATGTGCGGGTGGAGGACGTCGAGGAATACTGGCACGGACAGGCCCCGCCCTATCTTCCGCTGTTTGATTGGGCAGCCAATGGCGCTGCACCGCCACGCACAGACCTGCTCCCGCTGTTCCGCCCGTTCATGCTTGCCCATCCGCTTGAGGCCGAAAGCCTTGATCTGGCCGACTATGCGGCAGAATGGAAATGGGACGGCATCCGCGTACAGATCGTCCACGTAGCAGGCGAAACGCGCGTCTATTCGCGCAGCGGCGATGATATTTCAGCCACTTTCCCCGAAGTATCCGCCGCGCTGACGACGCCTTGCGTGCTGGACGGCGAATTGCTGGTGCGCGGCGCGCATCAGGGTGGCGAGGCTGGCGGTGCTGCCAGTTTCAACGCCTTGCAGCAGCGCTTGGGCCGCAAGACCGTGTCCAAAGCCATGTTGCGCGATTCGCCCGCCTTCGTCCGGCTTTATGATCTGCTGATCGAAGGCGGTGACGACTTGCGCAAACAGGCATGGGAGCAGCGCCGCGCACGGCTTGAGGCGCTGGTGCCAAGGCTTGATACGGAACGCTTCGACATCAGCCAGGTCATCGCAGCCAAAGACTTTGACGACCTTGCCGAAATCCGTGCCCGTGCGCGCGATGAGGCCATTGAAGGGGTGATGCTGAAGCGCCGCGATAGTCCTTATGTCGCGGGGCGGCGCACGGGGCTGTGGTACAAATGGAAGCGTGACCCGCTGCTGATCGATTGTGTGCTGATGTATGCGCAGCGCGGCAGCGGCAAACGATCATCGTTCTATTCCGATTTCACCTTTGGCTGCTGGAACGGCGATCCCGATCAGGGCGCGGAATTGTTGCCGGTGGGCAAGGCGTACTTCGGGTTTACCGATGCGGAGTTGAAAGAGCTCGACCGCCATGTGCGCCAGAACACCGTCGCCAAATTCGGGCCGGTGCGCGAAACCGACAAATCGCTGGTGTTTGAAGTGGCGTTCGATTCGGTCCACACCAGCAAGCGCCACAAATCGGGCGTCGCCATGCGCTTTCCCCGGATCAGCCGCATCCGCAACGACAAGCCCGCACATGAAGCAGACCGGTTGGAAACTCTGAAAGCGCTGATCGCGGATTGACGCGGATCAATGATGATTGGCTGCGGAGCAGGCACACAAGAGCCTCGCACAATTACCATCCGGAGCATGATTTTGGCCACCCAAGCTGCTGAAGCACCAGCAACCGCCCCTGCCGCCAGCCCCTACGAACGCATCGGCGGAATTGCCGTGCTGCGTCAGATTTCTGACCGGTTTTATGACCTGATGGAGCAAGACCCGGCCTATCGCGCGCTGCGCGCCATGCATGCGCCCGATCTTGCGCCGATGCGCGAATCCCTGCCGAATTTTCTGGCCGGTTGGGCGGGCGGTCCGCGTCAGTGGTTTGAGGCCAATCCCGGCAAGTGCATGATGTCGATGCACAAACCCTTTCCGATCACCAGAAAGACCGCGAACCAATGGGCCGATGCCATGGCCTGCGCGATTGCCGATGTTGCGCCTACTGATACCGAAATCGCCACGGCATTAAGCGATGTTCTGACGCAAATGGCGCGGGGCATGGCGCGCGACTGAAACGCAGCGTAAGCTGTTGCGATGATCCAGTACGACCGCCAGCGCCGGACCTTTGCCATCGCGCTTGCCGCCATGGCAGGGTTTACCGATGCCGTGGGGTTTCTTTCGGCGGACGGCTATTTCGTCTCGTTCATGTCCGGCAATTCCACGCGGCTCGGCGTATCACTCGGCACGGATCCGGCGCGCGCATTGATGCCTGCTGTTCTGATTGCGGGGTTCCTTGGCGGAGTGACCGGCGGCGCATTGCTCGCACGGTGGGCGGGTACACTGCACAAACCTGCGGTATTGGCGCTAGTGGCAGCGATGCTTTTTACAGCGGCCAGCGGACGCTTGCTCGGATCACCCGTTCTGATGCTCGGCGGGTTAGTCATGGCCATGGGCGCGCTGAACAACACCTTCCAGCGCGGCGGCGAAGTGACGGTTGGCTTGACGTACATGACTGGCGCGCTGGTGAAGTTGGGCCAAGGTCTTGCCAATGCGTTCAGTGGGCAGCCAAATACAGGCTGGACTTCGTGGGCTGGGCTATGGGGCGGACTGCTGGCCGGTGCCGTGCTGGGTGCCTTTGCGCAAGACCGCCTGCCGCTGGTCTGCCTTTGGCTGGCGGCGGGCTATTGCATCGTCATGACGGCGATTGCGTTCAGATTACCGGCGGAATCCTGAACAGCTTTTCGCGCGAAGTTGCGCCGCGCAACATTTCCACTTTTGATGGCGCAACGCCAAGGGCCTGCGCCAGCAATTCCAGCACGGCGGCGCTGGCTTTGCCATCCTCCGGCTTGGTCCGCACTTTCACCAGCACGCGCCCTTGGGCAATTTCAACGCCCTCGCTGCGCGCGCCCGGCGTCACCCGCACCGCCAGACGCCCTTCGCCATCGGCAAGCGCGCGCAGGGCCGATGCTGCGGGCAGATCAGCCTTTGGTCTGGCCAAGCACCGCCGCCTTGTGCGCGTGGCCGTTGTGGACATAGTGTTGAACACCGCGCTGCATATCGACCAGCGCCGCGTCGGTCAGGTCACGCATGTAAGTGGCAGGACGCCCGCCCCACAATTGCCGCGCTCCAATGCGCTTGCCGCCGGTCAGCATCGCGCCTGCCGCCAGCATGCCATCGCTTTCAATCACCGCACCGCTCATCACAATCGCGCCAAGCCCGATGAAGCCGCGATCTTCGACAATGCAGCCGTGAACAATCGCGAGATGGCCAACCAGCACGTCTTCCCCGATGATCGTCGGGAAGCCATCGGGCTTGCCGGGCGCGGGGCTATCGACATGGATGACGCTGCCATCCTGCACATTGCTGCGCGCGCCGATGCGGATGAAATTCACATCGCCCCGGATCACGCAGTTATACCAGATCGATACGTCCGGCCCGATTTCGACATCGCCGATGATCCGGCATCCCGGTGCGATGAACGCGGTTTCGTGAATGCGCGGGGTCTTGCCGTTAAGTGTGATGATCGAAACATCGGGGTGCATGGCTTATGCCCCCAACAGACGGGCGGCATGGGCGGCGTGATACGTCAGCACGCCCGAACAACCCGCGCGTTTGAACGCCACCAGCGTTTCGAGCACCATCGCATCACGATCAGCCGCGCCTGCGGCCACGGCGGCCTCAATCATCGCGTATTCGCCGCTCACCTGATAGGCGAAGACCGGCACACCGAACGCCTGCTTCACGCGGATGGCGATATCAAGATAGGGCAGGCCGGGCTTTACCATCACGCTGTCAGCGCCTTCGGCCAGATCGAGTTCAACCTCGCGCAGCGCCTCCTCGGCATTGGCAGGGTCCATCTGGTAGGTTTTCTTGTCACCCTTCAACAACCCGCTTGAGCCGACCGCATCGCGGAACGGACCATAGAACGCCGAGGCATATTTGGCGGCATAGGACATGATCTGGACGTTGACGTGGCCTTCGCCTTCCAAAGCATCGCGGATCGCGCCGATGCGGCCATCCATCATGTCTGACGGGGCGATGATATCGGCCCCGGCTGCGGCCTGATTCAGGCTCTGCCCGACCAGCATTTCAACCGTTGCATCGTTCAGCACATAACCTGCCGCATCGATCAACCCGTCCTGCCCGTGGCTGGTATAAGGATCGAGGGCGACATCGGTGAGCACGCCGATATCATTACCGCAGGCATCCTTGATGGCACGGATGGCGCGGCACATCAGGTTATCGGGGTTAAGCGCCTCTGCGCCATTTTCGCTACGCCGGTCTGCCTGCGTGTTAGGGAACAAGGCAAGGCAGGGAATGCCCAGCGACACCGCCTCTTTCGCGCGCGCGACGATACCATCAACCGACCAGCGCGAAACGCCGGGCAGCGAGCCGATCGGGTCTTCCACGCCCTGCCCTTCGGTGACGAACAGGGGCCAGATCAGATCGGCGGGCGTGATGAGCACTTCGCGGTGCATCGCGCGGCTCCAAGTAGTGGAGCGGGTGCGGCGCATGCGGGTGTGGGGATAGCTGTACATATGCCAAAGCCTAGCGTCTGCGCAGGCTTCGGGCAATCACCGGATGGCGCTATTGGCCTTGAGCGCGGTTATTTGCGACAGCTTGGATTTGAACGCTGCCAGTTGCGCCGGATCAACCGCTGCGCGGCGGGTTATCGAACTGACGGACAGGGGGTTCACCGTCTGGCCGTTGCGGTACATTTCGTAGTGCAGGTGCGGGCCGGTGGAAAGGCCGGTTGAACCGACATAGCCGATAACCTGACCGCGCCTTACCGAAGTACCGGGGCTCACCGCAATCCGGCTCATATGGCCATACCCCGTGCCTATGCCGCTGCCGTGATCGAGCCGTACATAATTGCCGTGGCCACCGTGCCAGCCGGCAAAAGATACGCGTCCGTCCGTCGCTGCATAAATCGGAGCGCCCCAGCCTGCGCCGAAATCAACGCCCGCATGCATGCGCATATAGCCCAAGATCGGGTGGCGGCGCGCGCCATAGCCCGAGGTGATGTACCCGTTCACTGGCGCACCAAACGCGCCGGTCGTTTCTTGCGAGCCTTGCGCCATGCTTTGTGCCGAATAAAACTCGCCATCATTGCCCCAGCGCAGCAATTGCACCACCGGCTTGCCGCCACGAACAACGCTGGCGTAAACCAGATCGCCCGCCTGTGATTCACCGCTGGCCGCACGCCGGTTAGAGAAAACAAGGTCGAATTCATCACCCGGTGCGATGTCTTCAAACGCCATGTGTTGATCGACCGCGCGCAAATAGGCCTGCACCGCGCTGGCAGGTGCTCCTGCAGCGCGGGCCGAGCGATAGAGGCTGCCGCCGACGATGCCGCGAATACGCATCGGCGCTGAATCAATCGCAATGGCGTTGCTGGCCAAAGCCAGTTCGCCGCCGCTGCGCTTTACATCCAGCGCCAGATCGAAACGCGGACGGAACGTAAGCTGTTCAAGCGGACGCGGTTCAGCAGGCGATGACCGTGCGCCCAGCCGGATGGTAAAGCGTGTGCCGGGCAAAATGGCATCGGGCTTCACTTGCGCGCTGATCAAACCGAGCACGCGGGTGATATCGCCATTGGCCAGCCCTGCGCGTTGCAACATGCGCGGGAAGCTATCGCTTGCACCCAACGTCGCGGTCAGTTCGACACTCGGCCGTTCGGGCGCGGCGGCGAGCGGGATGACAGCGGCGTTGGCAATCACATGACGCCCGTTGTCTGCGCCATAGGCAAGCGGCCGCAAACCCTGGACGCGCAATTCATCGCGCGCCTGATCGTCCAGCACGGTCAATGGCGCGGCTTGCAAGGGCGCAAAGGTGGGCCAGAACATGAAAGCTGCGGCACCAAGCCCCAGCATGGTTCCAAACCCGCGAAACCAGCGCGCGCTGCCAATGTCTTCGGCCAGATCGGGGACGAGATCCTGCCGGGCAAACCAGCGTTCAATCCGGGCGCGGACGGTGTCGATATGGGGATCGGCTGAAAAGGCGGGTCGCCCAGGCTCTGGCATCACCCGCGATTCGGGCAGGCGCGCGGGAGCGGAGCGCAGGCCAAAACCCTGCGCCACGCCTGTCCCGGCAAAGGCCATCATCTGATCTCGCGGTGTGAACACGTTGCGTCCTGTACCCTGTCATTGCCCGCACTGCACGTTCAAGGTTAATTCTTGGTGAAATCACTGCATTTGAAGGCCGCAAGCGGCAAGGATATGGCAAGCGCCGCCTTGGCTGGCTATGGCTGAAGCTTGCGACGGGGGACAGGTTTTGAACGAAACAGACGCTTTGGGCGACATGGTGGGCACAGTGGCAACCGCCCGGGCGATTGAGCCTGCTGCGAGCAGCACAGCCGGTGCCAGCCATAGCCATGAAATTGCCTGCCTGAACTGTGGCACAGCGCTGGTTGGCAGCCATTGCCACGACTGCGGCCAAACGGCGCATGTCCATAAGACGCTGGGTGCGTTCTTTCACGACTTGCTGCACGGCGTGTTTCATTTCGAAGGCAAGATCTGGCGCACTTTGCCGATGCTGGTGATACGCCCGGGAAAGCTGACCCGCGAATACATTGACGGACGGCGAGCTAGTTATGTCTCGCCCATTGCGCTGTTTTTGTTCTGTGTTTTCCTGCTGTTCACAACGTTCAATTCGCTGGGCAGCAATGTTGTCAACACTAACATGAATGTATCACTGGACCAGACTATTGAAAAAGAGCGGGCCGAAATCGCGGATCTGGAGATTGCGCGCAAAGAGTTTGCCGACGATCCCGCCAAAGTAGCCGCCACCGATGCCGCGCTCGCAAAATCACGCGCGAACATCGACGCAATGGAAAAGCTGAAAGCCAGCGGCTTGAAGGTATCAAACGTCGAATCCGAAGGCTTTCAGACGTCTAGCGATATTGCGTGGATCAACGATGCAGTGAACAAGGCGAAAGCCAATCCCGGCCTCGCACTGTATAAGGTCCAGACTTACAGTTATAAGTTAAGCTGGGCTTTGATCCCCATTTCGGTGCCATTCCTGTGGCTGCTGTTCCCGTTCCACCGCCGGTTCGGTTTTTACGATCACACGGTATTTGTCACCTATTCGCTGTGCTTCATGACCTTGCTGGCGATTTTGCTGGCGGTTGGCGGACAATTCAACGTGCCCGGCGTTGCGGTGGCAGGGTTGGTGGCACCACCGCTTCATATGTATCGGCAGCTGCGCGGGACTTATGGTTTGACCCGATTGGGCGGATTGTGGCGCACCGCTTTGCTGAGCATGTTCGCGTTCACCGCACTCATGCTCTTTGCCGTGCTGATACTTGTCGAAGCCGGGATTTAAGGCATGCCGACATCAAGTTGAGACAAGCAAAAAGGGCGGGAGTTACCCCCCGCCCTTTCGTTTGTTGTCATGCCACAAGTATCAGGCCGCAAGCATCACGCCGGTTGCGGGCTGGCCGATCCGCCGAACTTCTTGCCCGCGCGTGGAACAGCAGAACCTTGCGCCGAGATGGGCCGTGATGGGCCGCTGGGGTTTTGCGGACGATCGATCTTGCCGTGTTCAATCAGGTCCTTGATCTCGTCCCCTGTCAGCGTTTCGTATTCCAGCAGGGCCTGGGCCAGCAAGTGCAGCTTGTCTTCGCTGTCCTTGAGGATTTGCGTGGCACGGGTGTGCGCACCTTCAACCAGTTCGCGGATTTCGCTATCGATCAGCTTGTTGGTTTCAGCCGAATTCAGCGTGCGCTGCGAACCGCCGTAGCCGAGATAGCCTTCCTGCGATTCTTCGTATTGCAGCGGGCCGAGCTTTTCCGACATGCCCCATTTGGTCACCATGTTGCGCGCCAGCGAGGTTGCGTACTGGATGTCCGATGATGCGCCCGATGATACCTTGTCATGCCCGAAGATCAGTTCTTCGGCCACGCGCCCGCCCATCGAGACCGAGAGGTTCGCGTGCATCTTGTCACGGTGATAGGAATAGCTGTCACGTTCCGGCAGACGCATGACCATGCCCAGTGCACGGCCGCGCGGGATGATCGTGGCCTTGTGGATCGGGTCAGATGCTGCTTCGTTGACCGAGACGATGGCGTGGCCGGCCTCGTGATAGGCGGTCATCTTCTTTTCATCGTCGGTCATCACCATGGAGCGGCGTTCGGCGCCCATCATGACCTTGTCCTTGGCGTCTTCGAATTCCTGCATGGCGACAAGGCGCTTGTTGCGGCGCGCAGCCAGCAGGGCAGCTTCGTTCACGAGGTTGGCAAGATCGGCGCCGGAAAAGCCCGGCGTGCCGCGTGCGATGGTGCGCGGGTTCACGTCGGGTGCCAGCGGCACTTTCTTCATGTGGACCGACAGGATCTTTTCGCGGCCTTCGATATCGGGGATTGGCACCACAACTTGACGGTCAAAGCGGCCCGGACGCAGTAGCGCAGGATCAAGCACATCGGGGCGGTTTGTCGCCGCGATGATGATGATGCCTTCGTTGGCTTCAAAACCGTCCATTTCGACCAGCAGCTGGTTCAGCGTCTGTTCGCGTTCGTCATTTGAATTGCCGAGGCCGTGACCGCGATGGCGACCAACCGCGTCGATTTCGTCGATGAAGACTATGCATGGCGCGTTCTTCTTGGCCTGTTCGAACATGTCGCGGACACGGCTTGCACCGACGCCAACGAACATTTCGACAAAGTCCGAGCCTGAGATCGTGAAGAACGGCACGCCTGCTTCACCCGCAATCGCGCGGGCGAGCAAGGTCTTGCCGGTGCCGGGGCTGCCGACCAGCAGCGCGCCCTTGGGGATCTGGCCGCCCAGCTTGGAAAAGCGGGTGGGATCGCGCAGGAACTCGACGATTTCTTCGAGTTCCTCACGTGCTTCGTCAATGCCGGCAACGTCATCGAACGTGACTTTGCCCGACCGTTCGGTGAGCAGCTTGGCCTTGGATTTGCCAAAGCCCATTGCGCCCGATCCGCCGCCCTTTTGCACCTGGCGCAGCGCGAAGAACGCAACGCCAAGGATCAGCAGGAACGGCAGCGAATTGACGAGAATATACATCAGCATGTTGGGCTGTTCAGCCGCCTTGCCCGCATATTGCACGCCGTTGTCCTGAAGCAGGCGGGGCAGATCGGAATCGCCCGGAACCGGCACGGTGGCGAACTGGCCACCGTTCTTGAGCGTGCCACTGATCCGTTCGGGCGCAATTTCAACCGAGCGGACAAGACCTTCGCTGACCTGGCTGCGGAATGCCGAATAAGGAATGGTCGTTGCCGCCTGATCGGTGCGCGGACCGAACATCGATACCACCAGCAGCAGCGCCAGGAAGACGCCGCCCCAGACGAGGAGGCTCTTGATCCACGGGTTACCTTGGGGTTGATCGTCGTTCATCGAAAGTCTTTCCGGATTCGCGCCCGGGGGGCGCTGTTAAGACCAATGTAGGTTCGTAACTATGAAACACAATATAACGCAGCATCCGTTTTTGAGCGACCTGTCCTGAGGTCAGGTGCGGCGGTCTGGCGCACGGGTGAAACGCCATGGCCCGCCCCGCGCATCGCCCTTTACCCCGCCGAGCGTGGAAACCCCCGCAGACCGCAGCGTTTCAAGCCAGCGGACAAGGTCCGGACCGCGCGGAGTCGGCGCGGCAAAGGCCTGAAGAATACGCTCAAGAACTCGCAAGGACAGGGCATTTGGTACATGGTCGGGTGCGTTCCACGTGAAACCATCGGTTGCGGGTATTACTTGGGACCAGAGTTGGTCGGTGGCCCAGTCCAGAGCCGAATCGGCATCGGCGAGGTGTTGGGCTGACGCTGCAAAACCTTGAATTTCAAGGATATTGCTTGACGTCATGAAGTCACGAATGCGGACGCGTTCATACGACGGATCATGATTCGAGGGATCGCTTGCAGCAATTATCCCTGCATTTTCAACGAGTTCGACAAGTTCGGACCGGCGCCATCGAAGGAGTGGCCTGAGGAGGGGTAAGGGGGTGTCGGGCGGGTATCCGAGGGGGGTTCGCGGTCGCATCCCCGCCAAGCCGCGCAAACCGGCGCCGCGATTGAGCCGCATGACCATCGTTTCGGCCTGATCGTCGGCGTGGTGCGCGGTGACCAGCGCAGCAATGGCGTGATCGTGTGCCCATTGGACCATGGCGGCATAGCGCGCTTGGCGGGCGCGTTCCTGAACCGCGCTGCCTTTGGCAAGCGATAGGGTGAGCGTGGTGTGGGCAATGCCACGTTCGGCGCAAAGGCGGGCTACCATCGCCGCTTCATCCGCGCTTTCAGGGCGCAACCCATGATCGACCGTGACGACGCAGAAGTTGCGCGGCGCAACTTCGTGGAACAGCAAGAGCAGCGCCAGACTGTCAGGCCCGCCCGAGACGGCAAGGCCGACCCTTCCCGATGGCGCAAGCGCGCTCCACGACGCTGCAAATCGCGCGGCGACAGCGGGGCTTAGGCGGTGTGCTCCCTGACTGGTGCAGTCGCCCATATGTCGCCTGCGATCATTTGCACTTCACCGAAGCGCGCGCGTTATCATATTGCGTCTTGATCCGTCCGGCGACTTCGGAAGGATATGTCGCGGCCAGTTCGGAAAAGGCACCGCATGCCTTTTCAGTGTCTTTCAGTTTGACCATGGCGACGCCCAGATAGAGCAGGCTGTCAGGCGCGCGTGTGCCCTTTTTATCGGCCAGATAGTTCTGGAGGAAGAACTGCGCAGCTGTACCGGGCTTGCCATCATCCAGCCACGCGCGGCCGAGCAAGTTGCGGCCAAGGCTGATCATCTTGTGCTTGGGGTAACGGTCCACGAAGATCTGCAATTGCTGCTGCGCTTCGGGATAGAACTTGGCCTCCCACAGGCGGAAGCCGTACATATATTCGTTAGCCCCCGCATCACCATCGGTCGGCTTTTCAATGGCCTGCACAGCGGCAAGGCGCGATGCCGAAGGCGTGAGCGGTTTGCCGGTTGCGGGTTTGGCCGCTGCTGGCGCAAGCGTTGCAGGCTTGGCCGGAGCGGGCTTTGCCGCGGATGCTGTGGTGGCTGATACTGCGGGCAGGACATCGGGCTCACCCGCAGGTGGCGCGGCGGCAAGCTCCAGCTTGGCCAGCCGTTCATCCATTTTTGCGGCGCGGTTCTGACCCTCTTCGACCTGGGCGGTCAACCGCGCCAACTGCGCCTCAACCGCGTCCATCCGCGCTAGCAAGTCTGATACCGCAGGCGCGGCAGGCGTGCCGGTAATCGTGGTAGCAGATTGCCCGGCGGTGATTTCAGGCACGAACGTCTTGCCGACGCCTTCGGGGAAAACCTTGCGCTGGACCGCGCGGATTTCAGCCTCGATCCGGCGCAGGCGCATTTCGGGATCGACCTGCGTGGTGGCAGCCTTGGGTGCGGTTTGCGCCATGAGCGGCGCTGTGAACGGGGCCGTCAGCCCCAGCGCGATGGCAACAAGCGGAAGTGGTCCGCGCAGCTTGATCGTCATTGTCATTCCCGTGCAATTGCGGCGTGCAATGCCGAACACCACACGCCTCAAACCCCAATTACTTGCAGAGTGCCGTAGTCTGGCGCGCAAGTCGAGATAGGGTGAGTTACATTGTGGTGGAAGCAGGCGCAGTTTCTGCCAGCGGCGCAGGCGCACTATCGGCAACCGGAACTGTTACAGCGTCTTGCGCCTGACGCCGCGCGACTTCGCGGCGCGGACGCGGGTTTGAGACAGTTGTCGAAGAAACCTCTGATCGCGTGGTGTTTACTGCTGGTGCCGTTGTTGCTGCCGCAGTTGGCGCAGGCGCGGGTTCTTTGCCGCGCGCCAGCAATGCTGCAGCGCTGACCGGCACGTCTTTGACGAGGCCTTCGGTCTCGGCAATGCGCGGCACCGGCTGGCCACCGACCGTGATGGACAAAGCATCAGGGCGCGCGGTGCGCAGCATCGGTTCTTGTGCGCCTGACGGGATCGTGAATGATTCCCCCATGGCCAATTCTTTTTGCAGGATTTGCTGGCCCTGCAGATCATAGAACTTCACCCAGATCCGCTCTTCCGTGGCGGTGAATACGACGGGACCATTGGGCGTGGCAGCGGGCAAAGGCACAACGGCAACTTGCGATGTGCTGGCAGCGGGCTGTTCGTCGCTGATCAAAGACGGCAAATCTGCCGAAGGAAGATAATAGCTGCGCCAGAATACGAGGCCCGCCAGCGCAATGGCCACGACCACGCCGACAGCCAGCCATACCGTCAGCCGCGTCGGGGTTTTGGCCGGATCGCCCACTTCAAACTGGTTCAAAGCGCGCGGCGGTGGCGGTGGTGCTTGCTGATTGAGTTCAGCCCGCACAGCTTCGGTAATGGCCTTGTCATCAAGGCCAACCGCGCGCGCGTATGTTTTGGCAAAGCCCAGCGCATAGGGCCGCCCGGGCAGGGCAGCGTAATCGCCCGCTTCAAGCGCGATAAGATGGCGGGTGGTTACGCGGGTAAGCGCGGCCAGCTGTTTGATATCAAGCCCGGCACCTTCGCGCGCGGCACGCAAAGTATCGGCCACGCTTGGTCGGCGTGGTTCGCCCGCAGGCAGCGGGGTGGAATCAACATTGGTGATGTCTTGCAGACCTTCGGCTTCCGCCAAGGGATAACTCCCGTACTATTGCTTATAAGCATTGCGACCCAGTGTTAAGAAATCGCGGCAATGTTGATAAAGTCAACGGTATTTAACGAAAACGCCCCATTTCAGCGATGAAATGCCCGTATCAAGACATCAGTCGCATTCTATACCCTTGGACGCAGCCCATTCAGCCAGCGTCGCGCGCATATCTTGCGGTGGATTGGCAAGCCATCCATCCATCGCCTCGCGAATTTCGTTCATATCGACCTTGCGGACCAGTTCTTTGACCGGACCAACCGCAGCAGGCGTGATCGACAGCCGGGTGATGCCAAGCCCCAGCAAAGCCAGCGCTTCCAGCCTGCGCCCGCCCATTTCACCGCAAACGGTAACATCGGTGCCAAAGGGCGCAACATTTTGCACGACGCGCCGCAAGAAGCGCAGAATCGCAGGCGAGAGCCAATCATAGCGCTCGGCCAGTTTGGGGTTGGCGCGATCGGCGGCGAACAGAAACTGCGTCAGATCGTTCGTGCCGATGGACAGGAACGACAGCTTGGGCGCCAGAATATCAAGGCATTCGGCCAGCGCCGGGACTTCAAGCATCGCGCCATAGCGGATGGCTTCGGGAAGCAGCTTCTTTTGTTTGCGCAAGAACGCCAACTGGCCTTCGAACACGTGCTTGGCGGCATCAAATTCCCACGGTTCGGTCACCATCGGGAACATCACATGAAGCGTGCGCCCCCCTGCTGCTTCAAGCAGGGCGCGCGCCTGAACCTTTAACAAGCCCCCGCGCTCCAGCGCAACGCGCAATGCGCGCCAGCCCATCGCGGGATTTTCTTCATTCTGGCCATCGTTATGGCGCAGATAGGGCAGGACTTTATCCCCGCCGATATCGACCGTGCGGAACACCACCGGACGGTCCCCTGCGGCGTCCAGCACATCACGGTACAGCCGCGTCTGGCGTTCACGCGATGGCAGCGTGGCCGAGACGAGAAACTGGAATTCGGTGCGGAACAGGCCGATCCCGTCCGCGCCGGTCATATTCAGCATCGGCGTATCATCGCGCAGACCGGCGTTCATCAGCACGGTAATGCGCTGGCCATCGCGAGTGAACGGTTCAACATCGCGCATGGTGATATAATGCGCCTGCCGTTCGCGGTTCTTGGCAAAGCGCGCTTCGAACGCCTCGATCAGGCTGGGTGCGGCGCGGACATCGACCACGCCCTGATCGCCATCAAGCAACAAATGATCGCCCTCGCGCACTTTGCCGCGCAATGCGCGCATGCGGCCCACCACCGGAATACCCATGGCGCGAGCCACGATAACGACGTGCGCGGTCAGCGAGCCTTCTTCGAGGATCACGCCCTTCAACCGGCGGCGATCATATTCGAGCAGTTCGGCAGGCCCCAGATTGCGCGCAATCAGGATAGCATCGCCTTTCAGCCCCATGCTGGCCGCCGTGCCAACCTGCCCCGAAACCGTGCGCAGCAAACGGTTCGACAAGTCTTCCAGATCGTGCATCCGGTCTGCCAGCAGCGGATCATCGATCTGGCGCATGCGCATGCGGGTGCGCTGCTGCACACGCTCGATCGCGGCTTCGGCGGTCAGCCCTGAATCAATCGCATCGTTGATCCGGCGCGACCAGCCTTCGTCATAAGCAAACATGCGATAGGTTTCGAGAACCTCCTCATGCTCTCCGCCCACGCCGAATTCGGCCTGGCTGGCCATGCGGTCAATCTGTTCGCGCATCTTGTCGAACGCCAGATAGACCCGCTGGCGTTCAGCCTCGGTATCTTCGGCGACGATGTGTTCGATGGTGACGCGGGGCTGGTGGAACACCGCCACCCCGCTGGCGAGGCCCTTGACCAGCGTCAGGCCGGTGATGCGATCAGGGCCGGTGAGGTGCGCGGGCACACCCAGCGTTTCTTCGTCATCGATCAATTCGGCATTGGCGATCAATTCCGAAAGCACCATCGCCACGGTTTGCAGCGCCTCGATCTCGACCTCTTCATAGCGGCGCGGTTCGACATGCTGGACAGCGACCACACCCACCGCGCGTTCACGCCGCACAATCGGCACACCGGCAAAGGAGTGGAACTTTTCCTCACCGGTTTCCGGACGGAACGCAAAATCGGGGTGCGCGGCGGCTTCGGCAAGGTTCAAAGTTTCGACATTGCCCGCAATCGTGCCGACAAGGCCCTCGCCCGTGGCCAGCCGCGTGACGTGGACCGCCGCCTGGTTCAGCCCGCGCGTGGCAAACAATTCCAGCATGCCTTCGCGCAAAAGATAGATCGAACAGACCTCTGAATCGAGGTTTTCGCCAATCACTTCAACGATCTGGTTCAACTTGGCCTGCGCACCGGCGCGCGAGGCCATGACCTCGTGCAACGAAGTGAGGATCTGACGGGCGGCGGCGACGGCACTAAGCATGATCATCAATTACATTAGCGCGCGGCATTTGGGAATGTCGTGTGAAAACCGATGTGGTGGGGAAATGGTTTGCGGCATTCGTATGCGGGGGCGTTGTGCGCTGATACACCCCGTAAGGGGTGAGCCAGACTTGTTAAACGTGAACGTGTTTGTTCATTATCACGCTCACATACGGCTCTTGCACTTTCGTCATCCTGAACTTGTTTCAGGATCCATCCATCAAGGCACACTGCGGTTCGCGGGGAGAAATGGATGCTGAAACGAGTTCAGCATGACGGGGTTAAGGGTTGACGTTGCCGAACGGAATAAGCCCCAAACAGAAAGAGCCGCCCGGGTGGGGCGGCTCCTGGTGATCAGGTGGTGCGCGGCATCAATGCAATCGCGACAACTCTTCCTTGATCTTGAGCTTTTTTCGCTTGAGTTGGGCTACCAGCGTTTCGTCCGGGAGAGGCCGGGTCATTTCGGCCTGGATCTGCCGTTCAATGCCGGCGTGCTTGGTTTGAAGAGCGCTGATATGCGTCGATTCCATGCGTATCCTCCTTAAGGGTGAAAGCCCCCATCAGAAACCCGCACAGGCCAACCCCGTGCGGGGCGGCGCTGTCTGGCGGCTGATTGCACGAAATGAATCCGACTCATCAGGCAGCGCGTTGTCATGCTCCCACATTCGCCGTATCTTGCAAGCCAAACCGCGCCGGAGTGCATCCATTACGGGTTAGACCGTAAGTTGTGTTAACATCTGGTATCTTGGCGGCACCTGATCGATCGTGGGAGTAAAGCGAAACGTGACTGAAGAGGAAATGCGCAAGCGGCTTGCCACTTTGCGCCTTGAACATCGCGATCTTGATGCGGCGATCGATGCCCTGACCGGCGCGGGCGCGCGCGATCAACTGCAGATCGCCCGCCTTAAGAAGCGCAAATTGCTGTTGCGTGATCAGATCGCAATGATCGAGGATTATCTGATCCCCGACATTATTGCTTAATATCAATTGTTTGCTGGAAAATATTGCAGAAATACACCGCACTGCAACATGTCCCGTTAAGAAACGTCCAAGGATTGAACACAGGCTTGGTGGATCACTGGCTAGCGGTCGGGCGATTGCCAGCTTATGCGCATGCCATGGCCCTTATGCCCAGCCTTAACCCGCGCATCGTTGAAGCGCTCTATACCGAAGCCCTGTGCTTGGCAGACAACGTACGGGCGCGGTTTGAACGGCTGCGGCAAAGCATCGGGACGCAGACCAGCATTGAGGCCAGCACGGGCGCACGGATCGGCAAGAGCATCGCGACCGGCACTGGCACCAGCATCGGCGACGGCGAGGATCTGCACCGCGTCCAGATTTCGTGCGAGGCACTGCGCACGACGACGCGGGTGATGCATTGCCTGGCATGGCTGCTTAACCATCGCGCCTATTTTGCGGGCGAACTTTCGGAACTGCAATTGCGCAGGCACGGGCGGCTGATCGCCAATTTCCCCGCCAGCGAGGACGACATTGTCGCAACCCTGCCCAAAGACGTGCGCGAACTGGTGATCGAAAGCGAGCGGTTGTACCAACGCATCCAACGTCTGGAACAGTCATGGCGCACGACCGGCCTTTCCGGCGACAGTGCCGTCCGGCGCTTGCGTGAACGCTTGTCGCAAGCCGTGGGTGACGCAGCTTAATAGCCTCAGCCCGGATCGGGTCCGGGCCGACGATCATTGGGACGGCTGACAGCGGGTGAAGAATTGCCTTAGCCCTCACCCCTTTAGGGGAGAGGGTTGGGAGAGGGGGCGGCAACGCACACCCTCTCAACTCCCCCTAGCCCACCTCCAGCGCTGCCCCCAACGCGGCCACTTCATCTTCGCTGAACCACAGCCCAAGTTTGGAGCGCCGCCACAGGACGTCGTCGGTGGTGCGTGCCCATTCGCGGGTGGTGAGGTGGTTCAGTTCGGCTTCGGTGAAGCCTTGGCCGAAATGCCGCCCCATATCGCCGCGCACAAAGCCCAAGGCCTCGGTGCCATAGGCGCGGGCGAGGCGGTGGACGGTGGGGCGGGACAAGTGTTGCGCCTGAGCGAGGATTTCCTGCTCCACCGGCGCGGTATTGTCGGCCTCGTCCAGCCCGTCGGGGGTGAAATCGCCGCCGGGCAAGGGCGCGGTGGCGGTCCATCCGGCATTTTCCATGACGCCAAGACGTTCCAGTGCGGCCTCTGCCAACGTGCGATGCGTGGTGATCTTGCCGCCCAGCACGGTGAGCAGCGGGGCGGAGTGATGATCGGTGCCGCGATCCAGATCGAACCGGTATCCACGCGTCGCAGCTTCCGGACGGCCCGAGCCATCATCGGCCAACAGGCGCACGCCCGCAAAAGTGTGGACCACATCCGTGCGCTTCAAACTGCGGCGGAAATACTGGTTGGCGGCATTAAGGAGATAGGCGATCTCGGCCTCGCTGGCCTGCGGGGGGTCTGCGTCGGCACCTTCTTCACTATCGGTCGTGCCGATCAGGGTGAAGGCATATTGCCACGGAATGGCAAAGCACACGCGCCCGTCCTGCAATTGCAGAAACAAGGCGCGCGGATCATCGTGCAGACGCGGCACAACGATGTGCGAACCACGCACGCGGCGCAGCAGGCCGGGACGCGGCGCGTGGGCGGTGTCCATCACCTGCCCCACTTGCGGTCCGGCGGCGTTGACCGTCATGGCGGCGTGAAAAGTTTCATCGCCTGCTTCAATGCCCCACAAATGGCCTTCGCGCGTCAACTTAGTCACCGCGCAGCGCGTGCGCACATCGGCGCCACGATCTGCCGCATCGCGCGCCAGCAGCACCACCAGCCGCGCATCATCCACCCAGCAATCGGAATATTCATAACCGCGCCGCACTTCGGGCTGAAGACCCATGCGGCCTTCCAGCTTCACGCGCGTGGTGGGCGGCAGCACCTTGCGCGCCCCGATCCGGTCATAAAGCCACAGCCCCGTGCGCAGCATCCACCACGGACGGCCTTCGGGCACGATGGGCAGGACGAACCGCATCGGCCAGACAATATGCGGAGCCTGCCGCCACAGCACTTCGCGTTCGTGCAACGCCTCGGCCACCAGCGCAAATTCGCGGTGCTCAAGATAGCGCAAACCGCCGTGGATCAGCTTGGTCGATGCAGACGAGGTGCCTTGCGCCAGATCGCCGCGTTCCAGCAACAGCACCGATAGCCCGCGCCCGGTGGCATCACGCGCAATCGCCGCGCCATTCACGCCGCCGCCGATCACGGCGAGATCGTAGTGGCCCAGTTCATATTCGCGCTCCATCCCGGCCACATTGATACGCCCGGCGCCAATGCGCAAGGTTGCATGGCCAAGGTTGCATGGATGCCGCGCAGTCCCCATAGCAGGAGGCATGGCCCAGATGCCCCCCATTCCGAACCGCGAAGACTGGCCCACCGGCCTGTCCGAACAGCTTGAGCCGCTGGTGCGGCGCGTGCTGGCCCCCAATCCTTCGCCTTATACCTTCACCGGCACGCAGACCTATATCGTGGGCGCAGGCGCAGAAGTGGCCGTGATTGATCCCGGGCCGGATGATACAGGTGCGGCAGGCCATGCCGATACCAACGGTGCGGGCCATGTCGAGGCGATCCTGAAAGCGGTGGGCGATGCGCGGATCGTGGCCATTGTGTGTACGCACACGCACCGCGATCACAGCCCTGCATCGCGCCCCTTGCAGGCGGCAAGTGGCGCGCCGATCATCGGCTGCGCTCCGCTGGCGCTGGTCGATGATGGTCCGCGCGCCGATGCCGCGTTTGATGCCGAATATAGGCCCGACCGCGTGTTGACCGATGGCGAGCGGCTTGCCGGCGATGGCTGGACTTTGGAAGCGGTGGCAACGCCCGGCCACACCAGCAATCACTTGTGCTACAGCGTAGTAGAGAGCGGCGCACTGTTTACCGGCGATCATGTGATGGGCTGGTCCACCTCGGTCGTATCGCCGCCCGATGGTGATATGGCGGCCTATATGGCCAGCCTGCAAAAGCTCTATGACCGCGAAGACCGCGTGCTCTATCCCGCGCACGGGCCGCAGATCGATAATCCGCGCCAACTGGTGCGCGGCATGCTGGGCCACCGCCGCCAGCGCGAACGCCAGATTGTGCGCTTGCTGGAAGAGGCTGGACCGCACGTCATTCCCGCCTTCGTCGCGGCCATGTACAAAGGCTTGGATGAACGGCTGCATGGCGCGGCAGGGCGTTCGGTGCTGGCGCATCTGATCGATCTGGAACGGCAAGGCCGCGTGGCCGTTAGGGGTGAACAATGGATGATCCAACCCTGAACCCTTCACCCCCATCTGCGGTCCTACCGCATCATCAGACAACACTTGCGCGCACATCGATGTTGCCGTGGGGTTTGTTCTTGCTGGCTTTGGCTGCGGCGGTGTTCCTTGGCTGGAAGCTGTTGCAGCCCGAAGACATTGGCGATCCGCTGACCACCAGCCTTGTTGCATTTGAAAAACAGGACAAGCTGACCGTGTTCAGCGCGGAATTGGCACCGGTCGTATCCAGCGATGATTCACGGCTGTTCGGGCTAGTCAATTCCAAGCAAGTGGCGGTGATTCCGGCGCGGGTGGATTACACGATCAACCTTGCCAGCATCGGGCGTGAGCGGCTTTCGTGGAATGCGCAAACCCAAACGCTGGGGGTGAAACTGCCACCATTGACAGTAAGCCGCCCCAATCTTGACGAGGCGCGTGCGCAATATCTGCGCGATGGCATCTGGATCAGCCGTGAGGCGCAGGACAAGCTGACGCGTGACAATACCAAGCTGGCAGAAGGCCAAGCCATTGCCCAGGCCGGAAATCCGGTGCTGATGAACCTTGCGCGGCAATCTGCGAAGGAAGCGATCAGCCAGAACCTTTCGATCCCGCTGCAAGTTGCAGGCTATACCAAAGCCAAAGTCGTCGTCACTTTCGACTGACCGACAATACCATTCCTATTGCGAGAGCGCCGAGCGGTCCCTAAGTCCGCGGTTCGGCCCTGCATGATCCGCCGGGTGGGAGAACGTGACGTCATGACTGCTCAACCAACCAACCTTGCCGGCCTTGATCTGCGCGCCGAGATCGACCGTTTGCGGATCGAGCGCAAGGCGGTGATCCTTGCGCACTATTACCAGCGTCCGGAAATTCAGGACTTGGCTGATTTCGTGGGCGATTCACTCGAGCTTTCGCGCAAGGCCGCAGCCACCGACGCAGAAGTGATCGCGTTTTGCGGCGTGAAGTTCATGGCCGATACCGCCAAGATCCTTTCCCCGCAGAAGATCGTGGTCCTGCCCGATCTGGATGCCGGATGCAGCCTTGAAGATTCGTGCCCGCCCGACAAGTTCAAGGCGTTTCGCGAAGCCCACCCCGATCACATCGCGCTGACCTACATAAACTGCTCGACCGAGGTGAAGGCGCTGTCTGACGTCATCGTGACGTCATCAAGCGCCGAGACGATCCTTGCGCAGATCCCGCCCGAACAGAAGATCATCTTCGGCCCGGACCGTCACTTGGGCGGATACCTGAACCGCAAGTTCGGGCGTGACATGCTGTTGTGGCCGGGCGTGTGCATCGTGCACGAAGCGTTTTCGGAAACCGAATTGCTCAAGCTGATGGCGCAGCACCCCGGTGCGCCGGTAGCAGGTCACCCCGAATGCCCGCCGCACATCATCGATCACTGCGATTATGTCGGCTCCACCAGCGGCATCCTGCAATTTGCCAAGACGTTCACCGGCGATACGCTGATCGTGGCGACCGAACCGCACATCATCCACCAGATGGAACTGGCGATTCCGGACAAGACCTTCATCGGTGCGCCGGGCGCCGACGGCAACTGCAACTGCAACATCTGCCCCTACATGGCGCTCAACACGATGGAAAAGCTCTACATCGCCCTGCGCGATTTGCAGCCCCGCATCGAGATTGAAGAACCGCTGCGTCTGGCCGCGAAAAAGAGCCTCGACCGCATGCTCGACATGGCCAGCGGCACCGTCGGCATGGGCGATCTTGGGGCGCGGCCGTTTGGGGGTTAGGGGTTAGGGTCAGGACCTATTAATCCCGCCTTCGAGGTTTGAGGCAAAATGGCCTGGTGCAAGGCGGATAGGCGCAGGAATAGTGGTTCTATTTCAAGCCTAT
>NZ_NCEN01000024.1 GCF_002280675.1 Novosphingobium sp. 32-60-15
CGGCGATCTGTTCACGCTCGTCCCCGAACTCACCGGCAAGCTGTAAGCTTCCGGCCACACCGCACACACAAAAGGCCCCGCAGAAATGCGGGGCCTTTTCAGTTTTCAGAAGCCCCAGTGTGCTTGTCGGCCTTGCGTTTGCCAAAGCGCATGCCGGTTTCCAGACGGGCACGCAGTTGGGCGTAATAGGCTTCAAGGAAGGCGCGTTCATCGCCTGCACCTGCGCTCCAGCCGATCTTGCGGCAAATGGTCTGGGCCACATCGCGCATGGCCTCTTCGCGGTTTTCGCGCAAAACGCGCTCCAGCGTCTGCAATTCAAACTCGCCATAAACCGCAAGGTCTTCGGTGCTGAAGAGGTACTGGGCGCCGGTTGTTTGCGATTGCCCGCGCGCAGCGTCGCTGACCGACAGGGCCTGTTCCAGCTTGCGTTTGGGCGCTTCGACCACCCACGTTCCGGCAATGAGATCACCGCAACGCAACCGGTCCCGGTTGAAGAACGGGAACAGCACGAAGATCAGGAACCAGACAGCCCCGGCCCAACTTGCCAAGTCCGTGTCGCCGTCGGTGGCCCAGGTGGAAATGATGAACGTGATGGGCATGAACAGTTCGATATCGCGCACCAGATTGCGCGCGATCACCGCCTCTGTCGTCAGCCGCGCGCCGCCTTGGGCGCTGCCACGCGCGGCCACCCGGATGCCGACGATGCGTTTGCCGGGCGTTGCACCGCGCGGCCCCAGTTCAAAGAACAGGAACCAGGCATTGCGGAACAGGAACAGGGCGATGATCCAGATGACGCCCAACGCCTGAACCGCACGGGCCGCCGGGTCTTTTCCGCCATCCAGATTGATCCCGGCGGAATCGGCGATCTTGAACAGGATCACCGTCAGCCCGATCATCGCGCCGACAATCATCGTCAGATCAATCATCAACGCGCCTGCCCGCGCCCCGCGTGAGGCGAGCAGGAAGGGCAGCGGAACACCTTCAGGTGTGGTTACAATCCTGCGGCGCTTCCCATCGAAATCGGGCGGGCTGATTGGCACCGGCTTGCGGCGGGTGGAGAACGATAGCGCCATTACGTCCGCACTCCGCGCCGGAATGCGAAGAAGTATCCGATCCAGAACACCAGCATGAAGCCGCCCACGGTAAACCGCGCAGGCGTGTTATCAACCAGCTGGCGGGCAAAGCCTTCGAGGACGGCTGCGATGATGAGCATCAGCACAACGCCGGTCATCACTTGCGCCGCCCGCCGTCCAGCGGCAGCGGCTGCATCAAGGACCGAGGCATTGCCGGGAAAGGCCATTGCCCGGCCGATGTGCAGGCCCGCAGCGCCCGCCAGCAGGATCGCGAACAGTTCGGTCGTCCCGTGAATGGATAGCCAGCCGATGAAATCGGGCAGCAGGCCTTGGCCATAATAGAGCCACAGCATCGCGCCCAGCAGCGCGGTATTGTGGATCAACAGCAGCATCGTGGGCAAGCCGAAGGCAAAGCCCAAGGCGAAGCACAGGATCGATACTTGCGCATTGTTGCTGAACAGGCTGGCGGCAAACAGGCTCATCCCGTCTTTATCCTGATCGCCAAACAAAGTGCCGCGCAGCACTTCACGGCTGGCGCCGGGTACGCGTTCGTCGGCAAACCCGGCGGAAACCAGCGAATAGTACCAATCGGGGTTGGATTCGACGAGCAGCCAGCCGACCACAGTGCCCGCGACCATCAGCGCCAGCGCGATCAGGATATCGCTGCCCATCGCGCGCACCGATGCGCTCCATTCCCCGCCCAGAAAGCGCTTGAACCACGACCATAACGAGGCGCGCGGGCCATAGACCAGGAACCAGGCGCGCTGGGTCAACGCCTCAAGATAAGCGATCAGCGCGGCATCAAGCGATGTTTCGCGCGCGATGGAAAGGCTGGATGCGGCTGTGCGATACAGCGCGGGCAGGGCGAGCAGATCCGCGTCAGAAATGCGGCGCAGGCGGCCCGCTTCCATTTGCGTGACAATGGCTTCCAGCCGCTTCCATTCGCTTTCGCGCTCCAGCCGGAAACGGTCAGATCGGAGCGCGGCGTGTTCAGCCGCAACCGCTTGTGCAGGCGCTTTGGAAAACCACCCGCCGATCTTCTGCGCGATTGTGGGAGCTGCGGTTGCTGGTGTCATCCGATCCGCCCTTCGCGTTTGACCGCAAGATAGGCATCAAGCAGCCGCGTGCCGATGATGTCATGCGGAGCCTCGATCACGCGCACGCCAAGCTGGCGCAGGCGTTGCAGGACCAAGGTGCGCTGCCGGACAAGCGATGTGGCCGTGACGGCTTGCGCAACGCTGTCCATGTCTTGCACCGGGGCAGCTATGATGCGCGCAAGATCGGCATCGGTCATCACCACGAACAGCACGACATGGCGTTCAACCAGCCGCCCCACGTTTTCGACCATCAGTTCGGCGCTGGTAGGATCGGCAAAATCGGAGAACAGCACGATCAGCGAACGGCGTTGCAACCGCGCGGCCAGCGTTGACAGGGCTAGGGTGAAGTTGGCCTCGCCGGGGTGATAATCCAGCCCGGCGGCGGCACGCTGCAACCGCGCGAAATCGCGGCTTGAGGTGACGAACGGCGTGGCAACTTCGGGCTTTGCGGCAAAGCCGAACAGGGCGACGCGGTCTTGCGCCTTCAACGCGACATAAGCGGTGGTGAGCGCTGCGGTAACGGCACGGTCAATGCGCGGCAGGCCATCGATGGGTTCGCACATCGCCTGTCCGCAATCGAACGCGAAGACGATCTGGTTGTTGCGCTCGACCTCGTATTCCTTGGCATAAAGGCGGGCGTGGCGGGCCGAGCTTTTCCAATCGATCCGGCGGCGGTCCATGCCCGGTTCGTATTCGGCCAGCGCCTCGAAATCGGTGCCCTCGCCGCGAATGCGCCGCGCGATCATGCCGAACTGGGCATCGCGCAGGAAGATTTGCAGCGCAGGGCTGCGCACCGGCGCGATGTTGGGCCAGATTCGCACGGCATTGTCCAACGTGCGGCTGGTCTGGCGGTGGGCAAGGCCAAGCGGGCCGGTCCAGCGCAACCAGACGCGGCTGACAGTGCCGGTGCCGCGCCGGTTGGGATGAATGGTCGCAGTCCCGCTCCACGCGCTGTCCAGCGGGGTGAGGGGCAGCGCAACGCGTCCACCCGGCGCAAGGCGCGGATCGCACTCTAGCGTGGCCTCAGGGCGGCTGCGCGGGCCAGCGCGGGCAAGGTCTGCCAGCACGGTCAGTGTCGCCGCTTCGCCAACTTCGGCATCAGTGGGCGCAATGACGCGCAAATCGGCCAATTCGCCCGCAAACAGCCCGTCCAGCAGCACCAGAATCAGCAAAGCGCCACCCAGCGCAGGCGCGGCAATCCACGCGCCGGGCGCAGCGGCCGCAAGGATCAGCGCGAGGGGGGCAAGCCCTGCGATCAGCAACACCGCAGTCCGCGATGGCAGCAAGGCGGCCGGTCGGTTCAACGCGGGGCTTCCGTGCTTTCCACCAATGTCGCAACAATCGCTTCCACTTGCTTGCCTTCAATCTCGGCCGCAGGGCTGAGTAGCAAGCGGTGGCGCAAAACAGCGGTGGCCAGCGCCTTTACGTCGTCAGGAATCACATAATTGCGCGCATCGAGCGCGGCGCGGGCACGGGCTGCACCTGCCAGCAATACGGCGGCACGCGGCGATGCACCGGCCACCAGGTCGCCGGTTTCGCGGGTGGCCCGCACCAGCCGCACCACGTAATCGACAATCGATTCGGCCAGCGTCACCGCTGCAACCGCGTCACTGGCGCGCGCCAGTTCATCAGAATTGGTGACGGCCACGATGCCCATTTGCGCAGGCTTTGCCGCACCGCGACCCTCGCCATAGCGCGTAACGATGCGCGCTTCTTCTTCTGCCGAAGGGTAATTGACCAGCAATTTGAACAGGAACCGGTCCAATTGCGCTTCGGGCAGGGGGTATACGCCCTGACTTTCGATCGGGTTTTGCGTGGCGACGACCATGAACCTGTCAGACAGCGCATGCGCTTCGCCATCCAGCGTCACGCGGCGCTCCTGCATGGCTTCCAGCAGGGCGGCCTGCGTCTTGGGCGGGGTGCGGTTGATTTCATCGGCGAGCAGCAATTCGTGGAAGATCGGCCCACGCGTCAGGGTGAACTGGCTGGTCTGGAAGTTGAACAGGTTGGAGCCCAGAATATCGCCCGGCATCAGATCCGGCGTGAACTGGATACGCCCGAAATCGAGGCCTAAAGACGCTGCAAGGCATTGCGCCAGAAACGTCTTTGCCGTGCCCGGAGGCCCTTCGAGCAGAACGTGCCCGCCCGCAAACAGCGCGACGAGCAGGTGGTCGAGCACGTCATCCTGTCCGACCACGGCTTTGCCCACTTCGCTGCGGATCCTTGCCGCCAGCGCGCCAAGTTCCTCAAGGGTCATATCGCTCACGTCAGGTCCTTTTCGATCTGGTGCACCACGGCAGCGCGCCGGGTCAGGTCATGGGGTTTGCGCGCGCTGCGCAAATGCGCTGCAGCTGCGGAAAAACGCGGTCCGCCAAGGCCGCGCCGGTCTTGGGCGGCGTCGATCAGCTTCTCTGTGGCTTCGGCGGATTGTCCGCGCGGCAGGCCAAGTGCCAGCGCCAGCCGGTCCCGCACCGCATCGGCATAAGGCGTTGCGACAAGATGGACGCGGCCGGTGCGGCGGATGAGGCCCGCGGCATTGGCCACCAGCGCCGCCTTGCCATTGGCAATCTCCGGCCCGCTTTGCAGTGCAGGGCCAAAGCGGTGCAATGCGCGCCACGCCACCGCCAGCGCCGCCAGCAACAGGCACAACGTTGCGGCCAGAAACGGCGGTTCAAACGCCAGAGTGAGCAGATTGCGGCTTGCGCCAAAGCCGTTGAACGTCATGTCAAATGCGAAAGGCTGGGCGCGATTATCGGCTGCGGCAAGGATAAGGTCGCGTGCCAGCAGGGCGGTTGCCTTGTCGGCAAGACCCCAGTTGTCCAGCAAGTCCGGTTCGAACACCATGACCACGGGATAGCGGTCTTCATCCTCGCCGCCATAATCCGGATCAATCCCGGCAAATTCATTGAGCGCGGGGTAATAGCCATCGTCATCCAGCCAGGCGGCCAGCACTTTGCCGTTGCCTGCGGTGATGATGGGCACCAGCCCCTTGCCCGATCCTGATTCGACCCGCCGGTCATCCGGCAGTGGCCCGCGTCGTGTTCCCACGCGCCAGCCGCCCGCAGGAGGGGACTTGTCGGTGCCGATCTGAACCGCCACATTGTCTGCAAAGCCCTCCCAGTCGGGTGCTATAGTATCAACCACTTGCACCCAGCCACGCTTGGCCTTTGTTGAATTTACGCCCAACGCCAGCCATTTTGGCGTGACCACGATGGTTGGCCCGATGTAGCGCCGGGCTTCGACGACTTTGGCAATTTCCTTGCCCTCTGCGCTGGCAGGAGGCGTCAGAATGAGCAATCCCGGTTGGGTTTCAATGGCCTGACGGTTGCGCTGGCGGATCACGTCGAGGCCTTCCGCCTCAAGCATTTGCGCAATTCCGGCGTATCCGTTGAGGCCGTAGCCGCCAACATGCGCGCCGCCATTGTTGCCACTGCCACCGGTATTATTGCCAAGGAACCACAGCAGGCCAACAAAGGCCAGCGCGCCGATCAGCAGCATCCCGATCACAGTCGAGCGCGGGAAAGGAGACGCAGCGGCGGTCATGGTACAGCCTCAAGCCGTTCGAGCGCGAACTGTGCATAGGCAGCGCGCGCAGCAGACCAATCGCCCGCATCAAGGCGGCGCAGGGCATAGCGGGCGCGTTCCACCAATCCGGCAATCTCGGCAAAGGCATGGCGCGCGCTTTGCGGCAGGGCGGTGATCGCGCCGATTTCACGCGCGGTGCTTGACGGAGAAAGCCAATCGGGCCGCGCTTGAGCAATCTGGCCGATGCTGCGCTGAAGCAGCAAGTGCGCGGCTTCATCAAAACGGCCTTCTGCAGCCAGCCGGTCAGCATCTTCCAGCAAGGCCAAAGCCTCTTCACGCGCGGGCGACCATTCAGGAGTTGCTGTGCGGGGGCGCGCCTTGCGTTGCTGCCACAGTGGCCAAAGCAATGCCCATGCGATCCATACGGTGCCGATGCCAGCACCAAACAGCAAAGCCAATTCAACCCAGCCCCAGCTTGCGCCCAGCAGGCTTCCAAAAGGTGAAAGGAGCCAATCCAGAAAGCGGCCGATTGCCTTCAGCCATTCAGGCGTTACCGGTACGGGATCGGGCGGGACGGGCGCAAACTGGATATCGCCTGCCTCATGCACAGACGCCCACGCCTTTTCAGCCGCCGTCACGTCATTGCTTGCAGTGTTTGCTGTCACAAGCGCACTGGTTGCATGCAGTTGCGCTTGCCGCAAGTGCTACTAACCCCGAATACGCTCCATCGGGTAGGTGCCAAGCATGCGCAGGCGCTTGGCAAAGTACGCAAGCTCTTCAAATGCGCGGTCTACTGCCGGATCGCCGGGTGCGCCGACAATATCTGCGAAAAACTCGGTCGCGGCAAAGCTGGCCCCGCGCTGGTAGCTTTCCAGCTTGGTCATGTTCACGCCATTTGTGGCAAAGCCGCCCAGCGCTTTGTAAAGCGCAGCAGGAATATTGCGCACTTCGAACACGAAGGTGGTCATCGCCGGACCGTCAATCGCTGCGGGGTCCAACGGGGTTCTGGACAGGATGACGAATCGCGTGGTGTTGTCGTGCGCGTCCTCGACATTGTCCTCGATGACTTTCAGGCCATAGAGTTCTGCAGCGATTCGCGGCGCGAGCGCGGCGACTGTGGGATCGCCCAGTTCTGCTACATAGGCCGCAGCGCCCGCCGTATCGGCATAGCTCATCGGCACAATGCCGCGTTCCCGCAGATAGAATCGCGATTG
This sequence comes from Novosphingobium sp. 32-60-15, assembly GCF_002280675.1. GTDB lineage: Bacteria > Pseudomonadota > Alphaproteobacteria > Sphingomonadales > Sphingomonadaceae > Novosphingobium. The sequence goes on from NZ_NCEN01000024.1 coordinate 6,910, forward strand.
GCCCAGCGCTTGCGGGTGGCTGTAGGCCGCCGTGAAGGGACCATCACCCAGCGCCATCAGGCTGGCGTGAATCTCAAGGAAATGCTCGCCAACAATCGACAATCCGCTTTCGGGCAGCAGGAAATGGATGTCGGCAACGCGGCCATGCTGTGAATTTTCAATCGGGATGATAGCTTGTCCTGCGCGGCCTTCCTTCACCGCATCCAGCGCATCTTCGAACGAAAAGCACGGCAGCGGCAGGCAATCGGGCAGGGCTTCCAATGCCGCGCGGTGCGAATTGGCGCCCGGTGCACCCTGAAAGGACACGGCGCGCGCCGGATCAGCGGCGGCGGCAGCGGCCATTTGTTCGACAAGGACGAGCGCGGGTGCGGGATAACTCTGCATGATGCCAGCGCGATTAAGCCTGTGCGACACCGGCGGCAAGGGCGTGATGCAAGCTTCTTGTCATTTTGCGAGTCAAAGCATCTTGCGCTTGGGCGGGGGGCTGACTAGAGCGTGCCGCAACTCGCGCGGGGGCCGGCAGGGTGTCGGCGTGCGCCATTGGGGTTCGTAAATGGACGACCGTTTCAACACCATCGCTGGATGGGCTTTGTTCGGGGGCATCGTTGCCCTGGGCCTTTCCAGCCTTTCGGGACACTATTTCCTCGCCGATAAGGAACATCGCCCTGAAAAGATGGGCTATGCGATTGAAGGCGTAGAAGAAGAAGCCGCCGCTGGCGGTGAAAAGGAACTGCCTTTGGCAACGCTACTCGCCACCGGCGATGTGGCCAAGGGTGAGGCCGTTTTTGCCAAGTGCAAGGCTTGCCATGTCGCCGCTCAAGGCGGTGCTAACGGCATTGGACCGGCGCTCTATGGCATCGTCGGCAAGCCTGTTGGCAAGTCTGTGGCAGGTTTTGCCTATTCGGCAGATCTTGCAGGGCACGGCGGCAACTGGGACTTTGCCACGCTGGATTCATGGTTGAAGAACCCCAAGGCATTTGCGGCTGGCACCAAGATGTCGTTCGCAGGGCTCGCCAAGGGTGAAGACCGCGCCAACGTGATCCTTTATCTCAACTCGTTGGGTTCAAACCTGCCTTTGCCAGCGGCAGAAGCAGCACCGGCAGCTGAAGCAGCGCCTGCTGATGCAGCGGCGTCTGACGCAGCGGTTGAAGCAGCACCTTCGGAAGCTGCCGCGCAATAATCGTTGCGCATCGCGACACATGCAAAAGGCGCCGGGAGCAATTCCGGCGCCTTTTTGCTGTATTGCCAGCCCTGAATTGGGCTGAAAATCAGGTCAAAAATCAAGCGGGGCAGGCGGTTGCCATGATCGTTTCGCCAAGCGTCTCGGGCTCTACCGCCTCGTAAAGATCGGCGCGGTCATTTGGCACGGCATGGCGCGCGATCACTTTGCCATCGGCGGTGTAATCGGTGGCGGCGGCAATCAGCATGCGGCGGCTGGCGCAATCGTATTGGAACAGGATGATCTTGCGGCCCGCTTCAATCCCGTAAGCGGTCGTGTGATCGAACCCGGCCCAAACCTGACGCACCGTGAAATGGCGTTCTGCACTGGGCGGCAATTCCTGAACCGATTCGGGCCGGACCAGAACTTCGGTACGGTCCTCGGCCACCCCGATGACTTTCCAATCCGCGCTCCAACCTTGTGCCATCGCATCGCCGGAGAAGCCAAGGAGGGCAAGAGGAAGAAGCATTTTGCGGACGGTCATCATCGGGTGGCTCCGGAACATTCGGGTAATGTTTCGATAACCAAATCCGTACACGGCGCGACTACGGGGTTATACGTAAGTCCCGCGATGCGACAGCCGCCGTGGTTAATCCTAACGCCGCCTATTCCGCGCGCCCCTTGAAGCCTTGCGCGATCACGTACCATTCGGACGAATCCTTGCGGCTGGATGGCGGCTTGGCGTGCTTTACCGTGGTGAAGTTCTTTTTCAGGATCGTCAGCAATTCGGCATCGGTCCCGCCGGCAAAGACTTTGGCGATGAATGCCCCGCCCGGTGCCAGCGACGTTATGGCAAAGTCCACCGCCGTTTCCACAAGGCCCATCGTGCGCAAATGGTCGGTCTGTTTGTGGCCCACGGTATTGGCGGCCATGTCGCACACCACAAGGTCAGGCGGGCCATCCAGCGCGCCTTGCAGTGCGGCAGGGGCTTCATCGGCCATGAAGTCCATCTCGAAGATGGTTACGCCTTCAATCGGCTCGGTCGGCAGCAGATCGATGCCCACGACTTTGGCCGATGGCGCCTTCTTGCGCACCACTTGCGCCCAGCCGCCCGGCGCAATGCCAAGATCGACCACGCGTTTGGCATTGCGCAACAGGCTGAACTTTTCGTCCAGCTCGATCAGCTTGAATGCCGCGCGGCTGCGCCAGCCTTCGGCGCGCGCCTGTTTGACATAAGGATCGTTGATCTGGCGCGTCAGCCAACGCGAGGACGATGCCGTGCGCTTCTTCGCGGTGCGCAAGCGCTCGTTCGGGTCTTTGCCGGATCGGCTCATGTCATAAATTCCGTTGTTGGGCAGGCGCGCGGGCGGGTTCGCCACCGCCTGCCATAAGGCTGCGCAAAATGCCCTCGCGAATGCCGCGATCGGCAATGCCAAGACGGTCTGCGGGCCAGATATCAAGGATCGATTCAAGGATGGCGCAGCCTGCCACCACCAGATCAGAGCGTTCGCGCCCGATGCACGGCACGGCCACCCGCTCGGCATAGGACATTTTGGCAAGGCTTTGGCTGATGGCGCGCATCGAATCAGCCGGCACGATCAGCCCGTCCACCGCCCGCCTGTCATACTGCGGCAGTTCCAGGTGCAGGCTGGCCAGCGTGGTAACCGTGCCGCTGGTGCCAAGCAGGCGGATACGTTCTTGCGCCTGCGCCACTTCACGCATCGGCGTCACCCGCTGTGAAAAGTCGGCAAAGCCTTCATCCACACGGCGGCGCATTTCGGCATAAGCCTCGGCGCGCGCTTCGGGGCTATCGGCAATCGGGCCGACGCTTTCGGTGAGCGACACCACGCCCCACGGCGCGGATTGCCAATCCAGGATGCGCGGCACGGTCTCACCCGTTTCCACCAGCACCATCTCGGTCGATCCGCCGCCGATATCAAAGATCATCGCCGGGCCATCGCCCTGTTCCAGCAGGATGTGGCATCCCAGAACCGCCAGGCGTGCTTCTTCCTGCGCGGTGATGATGTTCAGGCGGATGCCGGTTTCCTCGCGCACCCGTTCAATGAATGCCGCGCCGTTGGTGGCGCGGCGACAAGCCTCGGTCGCCACTGAACGCGCCAGATGGACGTTGCGTTTGCGCAACTTGTCGGCGCACACATGCAGCGCGGCCAGCGCGCGGTCCATCGCCTCGTCCGAAAGCCGTCCGGTCTGCGCCAAACCCTCACCCAACCGCACCACGCGGCTGAATGCGTCAATCACCACAAAGTGTTCACCCGAAGGCCGCGCGATCAGCAATCGGCAATTGTTCGTGCCAAGGTCAATCGCGGCATAGGCCTGTCGGTGGTGGGGCAGGGGCTTTTGCCACGTGGTCACCCGTTCGGGCGCAATTGCAGGATTGCCGGTTTCCACGACACGCGCAGGCGCTTGCGCAGCCTCTTGCGATAGGTCCACCCTTGGCGGGGGCGGGCTGATCGTGCCAGCCGATGTGGGCGGGAGGCTGCTCCCGGCATTGTTGCGGCTCGGTCGGGACTTGCTCCGTCCCTTCTTCCGGCTGCTCTTGTTTTTACCGGCTTTGCCTTTGCCGGTTTTAGAATTGCCGGCCTTGTGATCGCCGGGTTGCACGCCTTGCCCATTGGCTGGCGGAAGGTATTCCGCCATGATTCGAATTCGCTTATGTTTTCCCGCGCTGCATGATGCCTGCCGGGTACTTGGGCCCAATGCTAGCGATGCCGCGCCTTGCCCGCAAGGCCAGCGCCCAAAAATGCCGTCTCACCTTCTTGACTCATGGTTTTGCGCCGCCTAGTTGCGCACCCACGCTGCCCCGTCGTCTAATGGTAAGACACCGGTTTCTGATACCGTTTATCGAGGTTCGAGTCCTCGCGGGGCATCCACTTCCTTTTTCTTCCCTGACAAATTGTGGCCAATTTTGTGGCCCCCTTGCGCTTTTGCGCGGTTGGCCCGACTTATGGGGCATGACAGAAGAAGAAAAGCAGCACGATCTCACCAAGCGCAAATTCTATAAGGCCGAGCAGGAAGCCGGTTTTGCAGACAGTCAGCCCAAAACCACCCCTCAGCAGCAAGACCCGTCCTATCGGCTGGCGTTCCGCGATACAGACTTCCTGTTGCGTGAAGAATTGCGGCCGGTGCGGTTCCAGCTGGAATTGCTCAAGCCCGACATGTTGCTGGATGAGGCGGGCATCGGTTCAACCTTCGTCATCTATGGTTCGGCGCGCATACCTTCGCCCGATCAGGCCGAGGCCGCGCTGGCAGTGGCGACGACGCCTGAAAAGAAGGCCGTGGTTGAGCGGCTGGTCGCCAAGGCGCAATACTATGAAGAAGCGCGCAAATTGGCCCATCGCGCCAGCAGTTGCGGTGTGGTTGAAGATGGCAAACGCCAATTTGTTATCTGTTCGGGCGGTGGTCCGTCAATCATGGAAGCGGCCAATCGCGGTGCGCAGGAAGCGGGCGCGGAATCCATCGGGCTGAACATTGTCCTGCCGCATGAACAGGCACCCAACAGCTATGTCACGCCGCATCTGTCGTTCCAGTTCCACTACTTCGCGCTGCGCAAGATGCATTTCCTGCTGCGCGCCCGCGCCGTGGCAGTGTTTCCCGGCGGGTTTGGCACGTTCGATGAATTTTTCGAACTGCTGACCCTGATCCAGACCGGCAAGATGAAGCCGATTCCCATCCTGCTGTTCGGCAAGGATTACTGGAACCGCGTGATCAACTTCCAGGCGCTGGCCGAAGAAGGCGTGATCAATTTCGAAGATCTGGAATTGTTTACGCCAGTGGAATCAGCCGACGAGGCATGGGCCCATGTCGTGAAGTTCTACGATCTTGGCTGCGGATAATGGACCCGGCGCAAGCGGGATCAACGCACCGCGTGATGGCCCAGCGGGCCGTGGCCTGCACCAAAGCCGGGTGCGGCCAGCAGGGCGGCGCGGACAAATTCGCGCGCATCCTCCACCGCATCTTCGATTGAAGCGCCAAGCGCCATGAAGGTGGCAATCGCGCTGGACATGGTGCAGCCCGTGCCATGCGTGTGGCGCGTGTCGATGCGCGGTGCGGTCCAGACTTTTTCAGGCTGGCCCGGTATCAACAGCCGGTCGATCACGTCAGCGCCTTCGGCATCGCCGCCTTTGGCGATATAGGCGATGCCGCGTGCCTGCATGGCTGCATTGCCGCCCAGCGCCACCAGTTCGGGCACATTGGGCGTTGTCAGGGTGGCCAGCGCCATCAGCCGTTCAAACGCGGCGATGGTGGCGGCATCGGCCAAGGCCGCGCCGCTGGTGGCAATCATCACCGGATCAAACACGATGGGGACGGACAGGCCCGTCAGCCTGTCGGCCACTACGGCCGCGATTTCGGGCGAGCCGAGCATGCCGATCTTTACCGCATCCACGCCGATGTCACGCAGGCAGGCATCAATTTGCGCGGCCACCATTGCCGGATCAACCGGCAGGACGGCGTGGACGCCGGTCGTGTCCTGCGCGGTAAGGGCGCAGATGGCGGTCATGGCATAGCCGCCAAGCATGGTGATCGTCTTGATATCGGCCTGAATGCCGGCACCGCCGCTAGAATCAGAGCCTGCGATGGAAAGGATGCGGGGTGGATTCATGCGGAAAATTTGCGCACCACGGACGGCGGGCTTTTGGCGTGCAGGGCCTTGGCGCGGGTGGGGCGGTCCATCAGTTCACCGCTGCAATTGGGGCAGCGGTCATCCAGCGCGTCGGCACATTCCGCGCAAAACGTGCATTCGAACGAACAGATGAACGCGCCGGGGGCTTCGGCGGGAAGATCGGTGCCGCAGCGTTCGCAATCGGGGCGCATTTCCAGCATCAGGTGGCCTTCCGTACGGCATTGCAGATTTCATCGACGACCGCTTCGACTTCCTCTGCGTCATCGCCCTCGGCCATCACGCGGATGACAGGTTCGGTGCCTGATGGGCGGATGACCAGACGGCCGCGCCCTGCAAGCCGGGCTTCGGCAGCGGCGATCACATCTTTGACGCTTTGCGCGGCCAGCGGCTTGCCACCGGTAAAGCGCACGTTCTTCAAAATTTGCGGGACGGGATCAAACTGGTGCAGCAATTCGCTGGCGGGTTTGCCCGATGATACCATGGCCGAAAGCACTTGCAGCGCGGCAACGGTGCCATCGCCTGTCGTGGCGTGATCGGTCAGGATCATGTGGCCCGATTGTTCGCCGCCCACGTTGAAGCCGCCTGCGCGCATACGCTCCAGAACATAGCGGTCGCCCACTGACGTTCGTTCCAGCGTCAATCCTTGGGCGTTGAGATAGCGTTCAAGGCCGAGGTTCGACATCACCGTGGCCACTACGCCGCCGCCGCGCAATTCGCCGCGCGCGGCCAGTTGCGTGCCGATCAGCGCCATAATCTGGTCACCGTCCACCGTCTGGCTCTTTTCATCAACCACGATCAACCGGTCCGCATCGCCATCGAGCGCAATGCCGATGTCGGCGCGGGTTTCGCGCACTTTGGCCTTGATCGCGTCAAGGTGAGTAGAGCCGACGTTGAGGTTGATGTTCTTGCCGTTGGGTTCAACCCCTATGGCAATCACTTCGGCACCCAGTTCCCACAGGGCCGATGGCGTGACGTGATAGGCCGCGCCGTTTGCGCAATCGATCACGATGCGCATGCCGTCCAGCCGGACATTATCGGGCAGGCTGGCTTTGACCGCGTGGATATAACGGCCACGCGCATCTTCGATCCGGCGGGCGCGGCCCACTTGGCGGGCATCAGCCAGCGCCATGTCCTGTTCCAGCATGGCTTCGATGGCGAGTTCCGCATCGTCCGATAGCTTGAAGCCGTCGGGGCCGAACAGCTTGATGCCGTTGTCTTCAAACGGGTTGTGGCTGGCCGAAATCATCACGCCAAGATCGGCGCGCATGGAACGCGTCAGCATGGCAACGGCTGGTGTCGGCATCGGCCCCAGCAGAACCACGTCCATGCCCACCGAGGTGAACCCTGCCACCATCGCGCTTTCCATCATATAGCCCGAAAGGCGCGTGTCCTTGCCGATCACCACACGGTGGCGGTGATCGCCGCGCTGGAAATAGGTGCCGGCCGCCTGCCCCACTTTCATTGCGGTGGCGGCGGTCATCACGCCTGCATTGGTGCGGCCCCGGATGCCATCGGTGCCGAAGAACTTGCGTGCCATGGAAAACATTTTCCCTATCGTCGGTGCCACCTTTGGCGGCTTGCTGCATTGCTATGCTTGCATGTGTAGCTAATGTCACCTCAACATGACCTTACCGAATCCGGAAAAATCATCCACCGCCTTGCCGCCCATCGCCCAAGTGCCTGCGATGTGGACGTTTATTGGTCTGGTTGGTGGTTTGTTTGGTGGCTTGGCCATTGCGTTTTTTGCGCCGGATGCCTTGCCGATCGTGCAAACGTGGGTCCAGCCAATTGGTGAAATGTGGTTGCGCGCACTGCAAGCGACGATTGTACCGCTGGTGGCCGCGCTGCTGTTTACCGGCGTCACGCAGACTGTGGCGATGGCCAGCGCGGGCACCATGGCACGAAGCAGCCTTGCCATGTTCCTCGGCTTTTTGGCGTTCAGCGCCGGGGTGGCGATTGTGGTGACGCCGTTGCTGTTGTCGGCCCTGCCAATCCCGGCAGAGGCAGGCGCAGCCCTGCGCATCAGCCTTGGTGCGACAGAGCCGGGTCCGGTTCCCGGCGTTGCCGAATTCCTGCGGTCCATCGTGCCCACCAATGTGATTGATGCCGCCGCCAATGACCGGATGCTGCCGCTGATCCTGTTCGTATCGGTCTTTGCACTGGCAGTCGGGCGGCTTGCAGGCCCCCAGCGTGAGGTGATGACGACGTTCTTTGCAGCCCTTGCCTCGGCCATGCTGGTGGTGATTGGCTGGGTGCTGGCGCTCGCCCCCATCGGCGTCTTCGCGCTGAGCATGGCTGTTGCGGCAACAAGCGGCACGGCGGCAATCGGCGCGCTGGCGCACTATGTCGGGATCGTCATATTGACCGGATCGGTCGTGTTGATGGCGGGATATGTGTTCGCGGTGGTGATCGCCCGTCAGCCGCTGGGCCGGTTTGCGCGCGCGATGCTGCCGGTGCAGACCATCGCGCTGTCCACGCAATCGTCGCTGGCCTCTTTGCCCGCCATGCTTGGCGCATGCCGCAATCTGGGTGTTCGGGAAACGACATCGGAATTTGTCATGCCATTGGCCGTGGCGCTGTTCCGCGCCACAAGTCCTGCCATGAACCTTGCCGTCGCCATTTATGTTGCGCACCTTTATGGCGCTACGCTGTCCCCGATGGTGCTGGTTTCGGCGTGGACGGTGGCGATTCTGGTATCGTTAAGCTCGGTCAGCCTGCCCGGATCGATCAGCTTTGTCGCCTCTGTCGGCCCCATTGCCATTGCCATGAATGCCCCGGTCGCGCCGCTGGCCTTGCTGGTGGCAGTTGAAGTCCTGCCCGATCTGATGCGCACGCTTGGCAATGTGACGATGGATGTGGCGGTAACCGCTGCGGTTGACCGCAAAGCACCGCAGGGCATTTCCTGAACCACTGAAATTCTGCGTCTTCACCATTGCCGCGCGGCAACCGATGCGCGTTTCGCGCGTTGGCCAAAGACACCGGATTTCACAAGGACGTTGATTACGATGGCTATTATCCTGCCCCCGCTCCCTTATGCGGATGATGCGCTTGCGCCTGTCATTTCGGCCACGACGCTACAGACCCATCATGGCAAGCATCACAAGGCCTATGTCGACAAGACCAACGCCGCGATTGAAGATACAGATCACGCCAAGTCCGGCCTTGAGCAGATCATTGCAGCGGCTGAAACAAAGGGCGACAAGGGCCTGTTCAACAATGCCGCGCAAAGCTGGAATCACGCGTTCTACTGGAACAGCCTGACGCCGGACGCGTCAGAACCTGCAGGCGATTTGGCCAAGGCTATTGATGCCTCATTCGGGTCGCTGGGCGCGCTGAAGGCGGAATTGCTGGCACAGGGCACTGCGCACTTTGCATCGGGCTGGGTCTGGCTGCTGGCGCGCGGCGAAAAACTGTCTGTTGAACAGACCCACGATGCCGCGACGTTCGCGACAGGTGATGCCAAGCCATTGCTGGTGATCGATTTGTGGGAACACGCCTATTATCTGGATCACAAGAATGTGCGTCCCGATTACCTTAAAGGGGTGATTGAAAAGCACCTCAATTGGGCTTTCGCCGCTGAAAACTTCGGCCGCGATGGCACTTGGACTTATCCAGCCTGATCCTGATGTGCCGGGTCGTCCTCGTCCATCCCGGCGAGGCGGCCCGGCTCGAACAGGGCCTCGCCAAACATGAACCCGACAAGGTTGGGTTTGCCGATGTGATCCAGCAGCGCGGCGATTGTCAGCAAGATCGGCACTGACAAAAGTGCACCAAGCACGCCCCATATCCACGAAAAATAGCTGATCGAAATCAGGATCGCGACGGGGTTCAGCGTAAACCGGGCGCCGAGTATGGCAGGTGTGACCACGTTTGATTCAACCGCGTGCAACCCCAGATAGGCCAGCATCGGGATTAGCCCGACACCGACGCTGGGGGCCGTGCCAAGGCCAACCAGCCCTATCAACCCCATGAACATCAACGGACCGATATAGGGCAGGAAGTTGAGCACGAAAGCCAATCCACCCCACATGATCGGCGCGCTCAGGCCAAAGGCCCAAGCCCCCGTTGCCACGATCACGCCTACACAGAAGTTCACGAAGGCCACGGTCAGGATATAGTTGCTGACGCGTTCCTGCACATCGCGCAACACCCGCGCAAGGCGCACCGAGGCGTTGAACGAATGGCGGTCCAGCACCATCCGCCGCTTCATCCTGATCCGCGATTCGATCATGAAGAAGGTCATCAGCAGCGTCAGGATGACTTCGAGGATCACACTGGGCGTGGCGATGGCGACTTGTTCGATAACCGAAGGACTGGCCAGAACCACTTCGCGGGTGGAACTGCTGCCCGTGATCCGCGCAAGCTGGCGGTTGACGTCGGCGATCCACGAAAGATTGCCGCGCAATTCGGTGAACCGCCTTGCCACTTGCCGCGCCAAGGCTGGCACTTGATCGACCATGACAAACGCCGGTTGCAAGATCAGCAACAAGGCTACCAGCACCACAGCGATCAACGCCAGAATCGCGACGAACGATGCCAGCATGTTGGGCAGGCCAAGCCGGGTTAGCCGATCGGCGAGCGGCGAGACAATGATCGTAAAGATCATGGCGGTGACAGGGGGAAGGAACACCACCGATCCGATGGACAGGACAAACGGCAGTGCGAGAAACAGCCCGAGCCCCAGCAGCAGGACAATGGCCGATTGCAGGCGTGCGCTACGGTCGTTCCCTTCCGGCACGGGCGGCAGGGCATCAATCTGGTTTGGCTGGATCGATAGGTTCACCGGTAGGGCAGCCCTGAAACTGGAGTGGCGCAAGCAACTTGCGCAATTTCTCCATTCACCGCCACACCTTACCGATCAAGTAGAGCTTTTGTCAGGAAGCGCGATTTTGCAAGAGGCGTGGCGAGAATGCCCCGCTTGGGCGCTGTCAGTTCTGGTGTCCGTGGAGCACCGTCTGGTCAAGTTCGCCCATGATTGCGGTATGCGCCACCGCATCCGATGTGCTCCGGCGCGGAATCTGGCCGCTTTCGATCATCAGTGTCAGCGCAGCACGGGCGCGTCCGACGCGGCTTTTGATGGTACCCACTGCGCAGCCACAAATCTTTGCCGCTTCTTCATAGCTGAATCCGCCCGCGCCAACGAGCAGCAAAGCCTCGCGCCGTTCAGGCGGCAGGGTCAGCAGCGCGCGGTGCATGTCCGACAAATGCATCGGACCTTCCTGCGCAGCAGGGGCCACCAGAATACGTTCGGCAACCGTCTCGTCATAATCTGCACGGAACCGGTTGCGGCGCATGTCTGTAAGGTAGGCATTGCGCAGGATCACGAATGTCCAGGCGCGCATCGACGTGCCGGGTTCAAACCGTTCTTGCGCAGCCCATGCCTTCAACAGTGTTTCCTGGACAAGATCATCGGCCAAGTCGGGCCGGCCACACAAGCCGCGCGCAAAAGCACGCAAGTGCGGGATGACCCCGGTCAATTCGCGTTTGAACGCAACAGGGTCGATCGCCGGGCGCGGCGACATGTCAGCCTCAGCCATGTGAGGGGTCATCCAGTTTATCAAGCAACTGGGCAAAGGTATCGGGCAACGGCTCATCAAGCACGGAATCGTACAAGCGTTTAAGCCCGTCTGCCCATTCAGGTGAGCGCGGTTTTGCGCCTTTCCGGCTTTTTTGACCGGGGATCATCGGCTTTTCTTTCGACATTCGCTCTGACAACGCCTCCCCCTCCAGGGATAAACTAAGATGAGACCGCAACGGCGCGGCAGATGCGCATTCTACACCGCTGGAAGCGCCCTGATAGAGCGAAAGCCAATGGTTCTTCAGGTGTGGAACGATATGCGCCGCTGTCGGTTCCCATTTTGCCGAGCGACAAAGGGATTTCCTTTGCGGCGGGATCGATTCAATGGAAGGAGCGCCGCTGTTCCGGACGGATTCTTGGGTTAGGGAGGGTTAAAGCGGGCGATGGAAAAGCTTCTTGCCATGAAGAAGCTGGAACCACGCTGGTACGAGCGCTTTCCGCGCGCTGTGCCGGTGGGGATCTTTGGCATGACCATGGCGGTGGCGTTGTTAAGTGTTTTCGCAATCGAAAACGCCGAAGATCAGCGACAAGCGGCGCAAATTGAACAAACCGCCCAGGCGGTTGCTTCAGGACTTGAACGGCGCAGCAACACCAATGCGGCCTATTTACGCTCAAGTGCAGCCCTGTTTGCCACACAAGCGATTGTCGAGGCGCCGCTTTTCCGCACATTCATCAAACAATTGCACCTTGAAGGGCGCTATGTCGGTTCCGATGGCATTGGCTGGGCGTTAAAGACCGATCGTTCCGCTGTGCCATTGGTCGAAAGCATCATGCGCGCTGGCAGCCAACCGGGATTTTCTGTCCGTCCAAAGCCGGGCGCAAACACAAATTTTGTGGTCCCGGTGATGTTTCTGGAACCCGATTCAATCCGCAACCGCAGGGCAATCGGCTTCGACATGTATTCAGAACCTGTGCGCCGCACTGCCATGAATGCAGCCGAACGCAGCGGCCAGCCCACAGCCACAGGTCGCGTTGTGCTTTCGCAAGAGGCCAATCCCAACGGCGCGGCAGGCTTCCTGGTCTACATGCCGGTGTTCGCGTTGCAGCCGGAAGGGGGCCGCTACAAACTGCGTGGGTTTGTCTACTCCCCGTTCGATGCGCAAACGTTTCTAAAGTCATCGATTGACACCACCCGCCTCGATGGGGCGGGCGTGCGTTTGTATGATGTTACGCCGACAGGGCTTTCGTTAATGGCAAGCGTGTCGACGGCAGAGCAGTCCGGGCAGACAGTGCGCCGTCCGGTTGATGTGGCCGGGCACCGTTTCATGATCGAGATTGCAGCCCCTGACACGCCGATGTTCACGACCATGTCGGGCATGACACTGCTGTTCGGGCTGCTGGTCGCAACGCTTTTGCTGGTGCTGGCGCGGTTGCTGACGCAGCAGGCTGCCGAGGACCGGATTGCGTTGAAGTGGTTCGAACAGCAATCTTCGATCCGCAATTCCTTGACGCGCGAGCTTAATCATCGCGTCAAGAACACGCTGGCCAATGTGCTGTCGATCATCTCGCTCACGCGCCGCCGTGCCACCACACTGCCGGAATTTGCCGACAGTCTGGAAGGACGCATCCGGGCGCTTTCCGCAACGCATGATCTGCTCACGCAGTCCGATTGGGGCACAACGCCGGTAGCGCTGGTTATTCGCGCCGAACTTGCGCCTTATGCGCAAGATTTGCAGCGCCATTTGACGATGGGTGGGCCGGATGTGGAACTGGCCCCCAATGATGCACTTTCGCTGGGGCTTGCCATTCACGAACTGGCGACAAATGCCGCCAAATACGGCGCGCTCAGCGTCGAAGACGGCCGCGTTTCCATCCATTGGGAAATCGCTGCTGAAAACCTTGCACGGATTGAATGGATTGAAACCGGTGGCCCGGTGATCGACGTTCAGCAGCAGCGCAAACGGGGCTTTGGCACCGAACTGATCGAAAAGATCGTCGCGCATGAACTGCGCAATCCGGTTGACTTGCGCTTTGATCCGGAAGGCGTGCGTTGCACCTTGTTGATCCCGGTGCGCCGCCGCGATGGATTTACCATGCGACAAGGCCGCACCTGACGGCGCGGCCTTGGATCAATTGTAACGGTTAGTTCAATCGAGCGGGCGGCTTGATCCGAAGAACAGCGCCTGGCTGATCGCGGTGCGTACAGTCTGTTCCTGAAACGGCTTGGTCACAAGATAGGTCGGCTCTGGCCGGTCCCCTGTCAGCAGGCGTTCGGGATAGGCGGTGATGAAGATCACGGGCACGGAACCCATCTGCAAGATGTCTTCCACCGCATCCAGGCCCGAACTGCCGTCAGCCAACTGGATGTCGGCCAGGACCAGACCCGGCTTTTCCCGCGATACGATTTCAAGCGCTTGTGTCCGCGTTGCCGCCATGCCGCAAACCTCATGGCCCAGCGACCGGACAAGGTCTTCAAGCTGCATGGAAATGAGCGGTTCGTCTTCGATGATCAGAACCGACGTTGCTGATTCCCGGTCAATTTCCGCAATGGCGTCTTGCACAAGACTTTCAACCTCATCGGGCGCGCGGTCCATGATATAGGCCGCATCTTCAATACTGAAATCCTCAAGCGTGGTCAGCAGCAGCGCTTGCCGGTTGGCAGGCGTCATTGCCGCAAGCCGTTCCTGCGCGGCGGCCTCATGCTGGCCAAGCAGGCCCGATGAACGGTCAACCGTATCGACAAAAGCGGTAGACCAGACGCGATTGAACGCGTGGTATAGCTGCGGGCGTCCTTCGCCGATCAATTCGCGCAAGGCATTATCAGCAAGCGCGGCTTCGAGTGTTGCGCGGACGAATGAATCGCCCGCCGTCTGACTGCCTGTCAGTGCGCGCGCATAGCGGCGAAGATATGGCAGCTGATTGGCAACCTTGGTACCGAGTGACATTCAAACCCCTTCCCGGACAGTATCGTGCGGCTCAACGCGCGAAACTGTTGTCCGGTTCCCGGCGTCCGGCAAGACTTATCGATGATTTTAACTCACCGCGATCAGGCCTGCCCATTCCGCCAAAATATCGGGCGACACCGGCTTGTGAAATTGCGCTGCAAATTCAAAACCTTCAGGGATAGAGTTGCGCTCAAAGCCAGAACTGATTGCCACAGAACAGCCCATTTGGTGTAATTGCAAGGCAAGGTCGAGCGACATGCCGTCGGGCAATTGCAGATCGAGCAGTGCGGCGGTTGGTAAGCGCCGCTCGATCAATTCGCGCGCGCCTGCCAAAGTCGAGGCAACCACCACGCTGAACCCGCGCATCTGCAAAGCATCTTCAATCGCCATGGCGACCAGCACGCTATCTTCAACCACCAGGATGAGCGGCGCATTTGTATTTTTATTCAACATCTTCGCGCACACCCCTATATTCAAAACGGGCAATAGGGGACAATCCGTGAACCAGCGCTGTCATTTGACATAGCGCCGGTTACGGCAACCGTGCTTGCATTTTTGGGGATGAGGACGAGACTGTGACGCGGGGGACAAATGGCACAAAGTGATGATAACACAGGGACTTACCTCGAAAGCCAGGTGCGCTGCGAGGCATGCCCCTTGATTGCTTGCGAGGGGTTGCGCCAGCCGCCTGCCGATTTGCGGCACTGGATCGCAGCTTTTCGCCAGGGAGAGGCGCGCTACGTCCGGGGTGAGCAGGTTTTTGATCAGGGCGCGCGCCCAAAGCACCTTTATACGGTGCTAAGCGGCGTTCTCATGCGCACGCGGCTGCTCGAAGATGGTCGGCGCCAGGTAATTAACTTCATGTTTCCCGGCGATTTCATCGGGCTTCAGGCAGCGCTTGATGGAGAGATGAGCCACGCGGTCGAGGCCGTGACATCGGCCACGCTGTGCGTGTTTGCGCGGGATCGCTTTTTCGACATGGTCGCCAGCCAGCCACGTTTGGCGTTCGACATGACATGGCTTGCTGCACATGAAGAAGCAGCGCTGGAAGAGCACATCGTGTCGCTTGGTCAGCGTAACGCACGTGAACGGATGACGGCGCTGGCGGTGTTTCTGGTACAACGTGCAGTCGACACGGGCCTTGCACCCGGCGGGGTACTGACCATCACGGTAACACAAGGCCAGATCGCCGATATGCTGGGCCTATCCCTTGTCCACACCAACCGGACCTTGCAGACATTGCGCAGGCTTCAGCTTGTTGACTGGACCGTCACTTCCATTCGCATCCCGGATATGGAATCCGCCAGGCAATTTGCCGGCATTGACAGCAACGCGTTCCAGCTTCCGCGACCTTATATCTAGCCCGCTCGGTTTATTACTTGAAAATAAGAGATAAAAAATTTTTATCAGCGTGGGAACTGCAAACGGGGACACTCGTTTTCACTATGTCACCACCGAGACCCCCCCTCCCGTCCAAGCGGTGGTGATACGATCCCGAAGGTCCCCGTCGGAAACGACGGGGACCTTTTTTTGGACGATCGGCCGCCCCGGTCGCGCCCCATGGTGTGTGGCCGGGGTGGTTCGCTTAGATTGCCGAGGGTGGTTCGCTTAGATTGAAAGTGCGCCGCGTATGCGGCCAAACAGGCCAGCGGGCTTGTGCCGATAGACCAGCGCAATCAAATCTTCGGTGCGGAACGGCTTGGCCAGAACATGGCCCAGCACAGCGGCAGAGGGCGGGATTGATTCAGGCGTCCCGGTGGTAAATACGACCAGTGGCCGCGCTTCGCCCAATTGCATGGCCAATTCGGCCAAAGCCCAGCCATCATCGCGGTCTGCCAGATGCACATCCAGCACCAGCACCGAAGGCACCGCACGGCCAAGATGCTCCAAGGCTTCAGCAATGCTTGCACAGGTAATCACGGGGTCGGCACCCGCATCGGTCAACGCTTCGGCAATGTCGAGCGCGATCATTCCGTCGTCCTCAACCACCAGCGCACGGCCCAGCGCTCTACGCGACTTGGGCGGCATGGGCTTGGTCCGGTTGTGGTCATCGTTGATCAACGTATCGTTCCCCCGCCTGCTTTGCTGATCAAACGCGAAAGATGCCCCCCCTGTTCCAAGCCAAAAGCCCGGTCACTGCCAAAATCAGAGCGGCTTGTCGTAAATGACGTAAGATTTGTTCACCGTGCTGTTGATGGCTTCGGCAATCGCGTTCATTCCTTGATTGTCTTCCAGAATCCAGCCGATCTCGCCACGCGTCGCACCATATTCGCGAATGGCATTGCGGCGGATATATTCGATCATCATGAACGCCAGTTGGCTGGCCATGCGTGATGATTGCAACCGCTTGCGCACGCCCATCAGCGGCACCCGCATCGTGCGCACTTTGGGTTTGCGCAGCCACAGCAGCAGCTTGGCCCAGTTGAACGGGAACAGCTTCCCACCCATCGGTTTGATCACTTCGTTCAGGTCAGGCAGCGTCATCATGAACGCCACCGGCTCGCCTTCATATTCGGCAACCATGATCAGATCTTCGCGCACAATCGGCTTGAACTTTTTGCCGGCATATTTGATCTCGGCGTCGCTGAACGGCACAAAGCCCCAGTTGTCCGACCACGCATCGTTCAGAATGTCGAGAATCAGAGCCGCTTCTTCATCGAACTTCGATTTGTCGACTTCGCGAATGCGGATCTTTGCATTCTTTTCGCCAGACTGGATAATGCGTTGAATGAGCGGCGGAAATTCGTTGAGAATGTCCAGCTCATAGGTGTTGAGCGTCTTGGCGGTCTGGTATCCCAGCGCCTCGATATAGTGGCGATAGCGCTCGGGCTGGTGGCCCATCATCACCGTCGGTGGCTGGTCAAAGCCTTTGACCAGTTGTCCCGGCTCTTCCCAGATCGACATCGACAGCGGTGCCAGAACGCGCGTCATGCCCTTTTGACGTAACCATGCCTCTGCATGGCCGATCAAGGCCTTTGCCACCGCTTCATCTTCAGCTTCAAGCAGGCCCCAATTGCCGGTGCCAGGCCCCATGCCTTGCGATGCATCCATGCCTATTGCCAGATGGTCGATATGCGCCGAAATGCGGCCCACAACCGCCCCGCCGCGCCGCGCCAGGAACAATTGCACGTCGGCATGATCGAAGAACGGGTTCTTGCCCGGCGTGATCAGCTCTTCGGCCTCCATCCGCAGCGGCGGTACCCAGCACGGATCGCCCGCGTTCAGGCGGTACGCCAAATCGAGAAAGGCCTTTCGGTCAGCCTTGCCGGAAACCGGAGTGATGATTACTTCACGCAGAGCCACGTTCTTGCCTTTGTTTGCGGGTAAGCGGGTTTTGTCGGCGAACTGCGGTTCAATCCGGCACATTGTCAAGCCACAGGACGCAAGTGGGGGCGTCCAAGGCACAATTGACCGGCAAAAGCTGTGTCAAAAGAGTAAAACTGGAACTGCACGGCATGATCGCGACTGATACTCTCAACGGCCCCCGCTCTGCGGCACCGGCACAACCCGTCTTGCCAAAAGGGCTTGCCGGTACGCCTGATGACAAAGAGATGCTGCGTGCGGCGGTCGAACTCACGCGCGATATCGCCACAGCGCGCCCTGCAATCTATTGGCCCGACATGCTCGTTTCGGCCGTGCTTGGCTATGCCACGCTGGCCGCTGCGATCCTGCTGGAAAATCCCCTATTCGCTGTGCTTGCGGGCATTGTTTCGGCGCTGGCGTTCTATCGCGCGCTGCTGTTCATCCATGAATTGACGCACATCCACAAAACCGCATTGCCCGGTTTTCGCTTTGCGTGGAACCTGCTGGTCGGCATTCCAATGTTGATACCGTCGTTGATGTACGAAGGCGTCCATACGCTCCACCACGCGCGCACGCGCTATGGCACGGCGGAAGACCCTGAATATCTGCCGCTGGCCTTGATGAAGCCTTGGTCATTGCCGGTCTTTACCCTGACCGCGTTGCTATTGCCGGTCGGGCTGTTGATCCGTTCGGCAGTGCTGGTGCCGTTGGGCGTAATCATCCCGCCGTTGCGCAAGCTGGTGTGGGAACGGGCCTCGTCGCTATCGATCAACCCCGAATTCCGTCGCCGCGCGCCCGAGGGTGATTTTGCACAGATGGTCTTCTGGCAAGAATTCGGCGCATCAAGCTGGGCACTATTCCTGCTCGGGTGGAGCGCCACGCATTCGTGGCGGCCGCTCATGATTGGCCTTGCGGTGGTATCGCTCACCGCTTTGCTCAACCAGATCCGCACGCTGGTTGCACATCTGTGGGAGAACGAGGGCGAAGCGATGACCGTGACCGGCCAGTATCTTGATTCGGTCAATGTTCCGCCGCCTGCGCTGCTGGCCCCGTTGTGGGCCCCTGTGGGCCTGCGCTACCACGCGCTGCACCACTTGCTGCCATCCATGCCGTATCATTCATTGGATGAGGCGCACCGCCGCATTACGGCGCACCTCGGGCTGTCTTCAACCTATCAAAAATCGAATTACCATGGCTTGCTGCCATTGGTCGGGCGTTTGGCGCGCAGCACGATGTTGCCGCGCTAACGCGTCATTCCTCGGTGCGGATCAGCACGGTTTCGCCGATCAGGAAGAACAGCAGGAACGGTGCCCAAGCGGCAAGGAACGGCGGATAGGCCCCGAAATTGCCCATGGCCAGCGCGGCATTGTCAAACACGAAATAGGCAAAGCCCAGACCCATGCCCGTCACCGCGCGTATGAAAAGATGGCCGGAACGCGCCAGACCGAATGCCGCAACCGCGCCCAGAAGCGGCATCAGCAACGCCGATAAAGGCCCTGAAAGCTTGTGCCACCATTTGCCCTCAAGCTCGGTTGTGCGAAACCCGGCTTCGCGGATTGCGACGATTGATCCGTTCAATTCGGATAGCGGTTGCGCATCAGCATCGACCTTGCTGATCGCCACTTGCACCGGCTCCACCGATTTGGCGTAGACCTGATCGGCTGTTGCAGCCGTTTTGCGCGCGCTTTGCACATCGAACATGACCGGCTTGCTGAAACGCCAGCCCGGATTGGCGAAACTGGCGGCCGGAGTGGTGACAATCTCGGTGACCATGCCGGTCGGATCGCGGCGATACCAGCTGACTCCGGTCATCCGCATGGCGTTGCCATCGCCCGCCACCGTCCGCGCAAACAGGATGTTCGGCCCGTCTTGCAGCCAGACATTTGTTTTTACAGCCGATTCTTTGGGGATCGGCCCGTACTGGACATTCTGCCAGGCCTTCAGCGTCGCGCTTGACCGCGTGACCACGCGTTCGTTGAAAGCAAACGTCACCGCCGACGTTACGGCGGCCACCAGAAACAGCGGTGCCAGAACCTGATGCGCGGAAAGCCCTGCCGCTTTCATTGCCACCACTTCGCTATTCTGGTTCAGCGTCATCAGCGTGATGATCGTGGCCAGCAACACCGAATAGGGCAGAAACCGGCTGACAAGCTGCGGCATCCGCAGCGATACATAAGTCAGGAGTTCACCCTGCCCATTGCCCGCAGCCGCCATGACTTTGCCGCTTTCGCTCAGCAGGTCGAGCATTTGCAAGATCAGTACCAGCATCAGCAGCACCGCCACGATGCGCACCGCAAACATCTTGCCGATGTAAACCGCAAGCGTGCGCGACGGGAAGAATTCAAACTGCATGCGGTGCCTCGTCGCCTTCAGCCGGGACCGGTTCATCGCGCAACTGTTTGCGTTCAAACAGTTTGCGCAATGTTCGTGAAATCTTGGCAAAGCCGGTTTCCAACGCGCCAATCGGCTGTCCGCCCGGCACATAGGCAATGCGCCAATACATCCACACAATCAGCGCGGCAAATATCGCAAACGGTCCCCACAGCGCCATAACCGGATCAACCTTGCCCAGCGCGGCAACATCCTGTCCGTATTGATTGACCTTGTGATAGGCCACCACCAGAATGATCGATAGAAACACCCCAAGCGCCGATGTCGAACGCTTTGGCGGCACGGCCAGCGCCACCGCCAGCAATGGCAGCAGGAACATCATGACCACCTCGACCAGCCTGTAATTCAGGCTTGCTCTGGTCTGGTTGCGCAATTCTTGGGAATAGCTGTCGTTCCAGCCGATCCTCAAAAGTTCGGGCAGGAAGTATTCCTTGTCGGCATCGCCGCGCTGGCGGAATTGCTCGATCTTGGGCAAATCGATCGGCAAATCGTGGCTGGCAAAGCTGAGGACGCGGGGCGATGTGATGTTTGGCCCATCCTGCACGATCTGGCCATCGGTCAGCCGCAGGATCACCGTATCGGGGCTTTCGCGGTTGGCAAAAAAGCGGCCTTCGCGCGCCGAAATGACCAAGACTTGGCTATCGCTCGTTTGAATGCGCGCAAAAATTCCGCGCAAATCGCGGCCCTCATCGCGGCTGGAATCAACCCGCAGTGCGGTGCGGTCCTGTAATGAATTGAATTCACCCACCCGGATCGAAGCGCCCAGCGCGCCGGAACGCAATTCAAACTGCAGCTGCTCATAATAATAGCGCGACAGCGGCTGGAGATAGCTGACGATCAACAAATTCAGCGCAGCCAGCACAATCGCGAACATGTACGGCACGCGCAGCAACCGGGTATAGGACAGGCCCACGGCGCGCATCACGTCAAGCTCGGAACTCATCGCCAGCTTGCGGAAAGCAAACAGGATGCCCAGCAGCAGCCCCAGCGGAATCGCCAGACTGGCATATTCGGGCAGCAGGTTGGCCAGCATTTTGAACACGACGCTGACCGGCCCGCCTTGCGTTGCCACAAAGTCGAACAGCTTGAGCATCTTGTCGAGCACCAGCAGCGACGCTGCGAGGACAAACACCGACAACATCGGCACGAATACGAGCCGAGCAATATAGCGATCAGTGGCGGTAAACAGTTTCACGTGAGAGCGCGGTCAACCAGAATGCTGAAATCGAAGTGGTGCTGCACCAGACCTGCCACCATGAGCATGAACGGCACATTTCAAGGGGACTAGCCGTATCGCCGTGATCGGGGAAGGGAAAAGCGCCCATATCCCGAATGCCATATCGAAAGTTATGGATGCAGTTTATATTTAAGCGTAGGGTTAAACTCCCGGAATTGGAGTTTTGGACATGTCCAATAAGCAATCAGGTGGTGCATGGTGGACCGCGGCAGACAAGGCTGAACCAGATCAGCAAGCGTATAACGATCTGGCGCAATGGTGCGAAAAGCTGGATCCATCAGAGCAGCGCGCCGGCTTTGACCGCGTCCTGCATGAAATCACCGATTTTGGCACATCGCCGCAAGGTTCACGCAAGCAGATTGCAGGCCAGTGGATTGCCATGCTGGTTGATTCCGGTGCATTTGAAAGCGCTGCCATCGCGCTCATGCCGCGCACTTCCACTTTCAGCGGCGGTCGCCTGCAGAACGGCACTTTCGTAGCCCAGGTTGTTCTGGAAGGAAGCGCGGGCGCTCATTCACGGGAAGCGCAAAGTCTGGCGATGGCTTGGCTTGCTGCGCTGCTGCGTGCGTTTGCTCGGCAAGCAGCCGAAGCAAAGGGTGCGCTCACCCATTAATGCGATAGTTTCAGGCGACCGAATTCAGGCTTTTTCAAGCGTGCATTGGAGCGGATGCTGGTTCTGCCGTGCGAAGTCCATCACTTGATTCACTTTGGTTTCGGCAATTTCATACGGAAAAATACCACAAACGCCCACACCACGCTGGTGCACATGCAACATCACGCGTGTCGCCTGTTCCAGATCCATATGGAAAAAGCGCTTCAAGACCATCACCACGAACTCCATCGGGGTGTAATCATCGTTGAGCATCAGCACTTTAAACTGGCTGGGCTTTTTCGGTTTGGCGCGGGTTTTGACCGCAATACCGACCTGATCGTTTCGGCCCGGTCCACGTGAATCATCGTCTTCGACGCAGCGTGGAACGTCTTCGACGCAGCGTGGAACGTCCTCGGCACAGCGGGGAGCGACGGACATGTCCGGTTTGGCGAGGCGAGGCATGCACATGGTCAAACTAATATCGCATTCCTTACCGTTTACGACAAGAGGTACTGCGGGGAAGGTTGCTCGAAATATGTCAGAATGAAAAACGGACCGGATGGCCAAGCCGTCCGGTCCGCTTTATCAACTCTTCGTCAAATCGGCAGGAACATTGCTGCTCCCGGGCCTGCTTGACGGATTTGCTAAGCGATTACGCCGCAGTCTTGATCTTTTCGACCGCAAGGCTGACGCGGGTCGAAATAGGCTGGAAAGCTTCGTTGACAAGCTTCAGCATGGCTTCGCTGTTCTTCGAGCTGGCTGCAACAGCCGCGTCGAAGTTCTTGCGCATCAGAGCCGACTGCTTTTCGAAGAATTCGGTCGGCGACTTGACCGAGACGAGATCCTTGACGTCAGCAGTCATGGTCTCAAACGAGCTCTTGGTTTCTTCGACATAACCCTTGGTCATGTCCTGAAGGCCCGAAGCAAGGATCTTGCTCGATTCAACCATGGCTTCAACGTTGCCCTTGGTGAACGAACCGGCATCGCCCAAAGCGGTCTTGGCCTTTTCCTGGGCGTCCTTGAATGCGGTTTGCATCTTGGTGGTGATTTCGTTTGGTGAAGTCATCATAGCGAACAGTTCCTTCCTTGCTGCCGGAGCGGTTGCGCTGCCGACAAATGTTTTCACGCTGGGCGTCTTAGCCCGGGGAATGGCGGTGGAAGGACGCTTGCTTGCGGGCTTCACCGCAGCCACCGGCGCAGCCGCTGCCGTTTTTGGCAACTTCGCAATCGGGGCCTTAGTAATGGCTTTGGCTGGCTTTGCGCGCTGCTTGGGCGCCTTTACCAACTTGGCTGGTTCAACAATCGCTACAGCCGGCTGGACGGGTGCTTTTACCGGAGCGGCGACCTTTGCTTTCACTTTGTCAGCTTTGACCGGCGCATCCTTTACGGGCGCAACCGGCGCCGGATCGGCCACAGCGGCTGGCTCGATTGTCGCAACTTCTGGCAACGCGCTAATGGGTTCCACCGCAGGGGAAGTCTCGTTCACGCTGTCCATCACTTTATCGACCATCTTGGCAACTCCTGCTTTCAATCGTGAAGCCATCCCAACGGGGTTAGCACCACTCTTGCTGCACTGCACAAAATAGGCCGCCGATGGGAATTGTCAAGAAAAATTGTGCACTGCACCATTTCTGAAACAAGGCAAAGAGTTGCTCTGAAGTTTAGAGCCAGATGACGTTAGATTGCACCGCTGTGATGGGCCAAAAGCGGCCCGCCGCTTTGCGGTTGCATCAGGAGGCCCCCCGGACAGCGTCGCGTTGCTTGTCCGGGCAACCAGCCCGACCTGCGCAACGCTCCATGCCAAGGAACTTCCTGACGCAATCCCGGCGGTGCAATCTAACGTCATCTGGCTCTAGCGTGTCCGGACGTAACGACCCGGCGCATCTTCGATCACGCTATCACCTTTGCCACCAGGCCGGCGCTTGCCCTTTGCTGCAACTTTGCCTGGCGCCTGTCCGGCGATCCATTCGATCCAGTCCGGCCACCAGCTGCCTTTTGTCTCCACTGCACCTTCGATAAAGTGTTCAAGCGTGGAAGGGTTTTTGGGATTGAGCCAGTATTGATACTTGCCCGATTCAGGCGGGTTGACCACGCCTGCAATATGGCCTGATCCGGCCAGGACAAAGCGCCAGTCACCGGACAAAAGCTGGGTCAGTTTCCACACGCTTTGCGGCGGTGCAATATGGTCTTCACGCCCTGCCTGGATATAGCACGGTATTGCAATGCGGCGCAGGTCGATCGGAGTTCCGTCTGCCTCCAGTGAATCGGGAACGACAAGGCGATTGTCGCGATAGAGATCGCAAAGATAGGACATGTGCCATTTGGCGGGAAGGTTGGTGGTGTCCCCATTCCAGTGCAGCAAGTCGAATGCCGGGTATTCCTCACCCAACATGTAATTGTTGACCACGTAATTCCAGATCAGATCAGACCCGCGCAACGTGTTAAAGGTTGCAGCCATGATCCGCCCATCCAGATAACCGTCGTTCGAAAGATTCTGGAGCATCTTGAGCTGCGAATCATCGATGAAATTGCGCAAGTCGCCCGAAGCTTCGAAATCCACCTGGGCGGTAAAGAACGTCGCGCTGGCGACTTTGTCAGCCTCGTCGCGTCGTGCCAGGATGGCCAATGTTGCCGCCAGCGTGGTCCCGGCCACGCAATAGCCGATGGCATGGACTGCGGGCACCTTCAAACGGTCGCGCACATGGTCAATCGCTTCAATCTGCGCGCGGATGTAATCATCCCACATCACATCGGCCATCGACGCATCGGCGGATTTCCATGAAACCACAAACACGCTCAGGCCCTGTGCCACAGCCCAGCGGACGAAGCTTTTCTGAGGGTTCAGGTCAAGGATGTAAAAGCGGTTGATCCACGGCGGGAATATCAACAGCGGGGTCTCGAACACTTCATCGGTGGTCGGCGTGTACTGGATCAACTGGAACAGCGGCGTCTCATGCACCACTTTACCGGGCGTCATCGCAATGTTGCGGCCCAGTTCAAACGCCAGCGGATCGGTGTGCGTCAGTTGCCCTTTGCGCAGATCGCTCAGCAGATGTTCAGCGCCCTTGACCAGATTCTCGCCTTTGGTCGCCATCGTGCGTTCAATCACCACTGGGTTGGTGAAGGGGAAGTTGGCAGGCGAAAGCGCGTCTGTGACGACTTTGGTCGCAAAGATCAGCTGCTCTTTGCGTTCAGGCGGCAGTCCTTGCGCGTCCTGCGCCATTTGTTGCAGCTTTTCGGACAGGAACAGATACGTTTGATGCAGCAGCGCAAAGGCAGGTTGTTCCTGCCATCGCTTGTCGGCAAAGCGCCGGTCTTTTCGCGGCAGTTCGGGTGCCGGCTTGTCGCCAGCCAAAGCGCCGCCGGAATACTGCCCCAACAGGGAAGTCCACAGCGCCATGCCCTCGTTCCACAAGCGCATCTGGGTTTCTGCCTGCGCAATCGGCAATTGCCCGGCCATTTGCATGAACGTCTGCGTCCATTTGCCGATGTCGCCCATCTGCGCCAGCATCGGCTCGACATGGACAGATTGCTCGGCGCCAAAATCGAGCCACATTTTCTGAAGCTTGGCCGCAGACATCGCCCAGTGTTGCATATCGGCAGGATCGGAAACCGCGCTTGGCGCGCCTGTCGGCATCAGCGGCGCGAACATCGCGCGCATCGCTTCACCCTGCTGGCGGAACAGGTCTTCGAAAACGACCGAATCCGTGATCGTCTTGTCTGTCATGTCAGGTTCCCTGCCGTTGTTTGCGCTTCATCTATACACACGATGTGACAGCTTGTTAGCCCTCTTGCTTCTAAACGAGAGCAAGGTTTCCACGCGTTGTCATTTGGCGTAAGGGCATAAATTGCGGCGCTCCTGCCGCGCCTATCCATACGAGTAAACATCCGTGGACGAAGAATTCTACCGCATGAAGCGCCTGCCGCCCTACGTGATCGCCGAAGTCAATGCGATGCGGGCCGAAGCGCGCGCCGCCGGTAGGGACATCATCGACCTTGGCATGGGCAACCCCGATCTGCCGCCGCCAGCCCACGTGATCGACAAGCTGTGCGAAGTCGCGCGCAAGCCCGATGCACATGGCTATTCGGCATCATCCGGCATTCCCGGCGTTCGCAAGGCGCAGGCCAATTACTACGGCCGCCGTTTCAACGTGGAACTTGATCCCGAAACCGAAGTCGTGATGACGATGGGGTCCAAGGAAGGCCTCGCCAGCCTTGCCACGGCGATCACCGCGCCGGGCGATGTGGTGCTCGCGCCAAACCCCAGCTATCCCATCCACACCTTCGGCTTCATCATCGCAGGCGCCACGATCCGCTCGGTCCCGACCACGCCGGATGAACGCTATTGGGATTCGCTTGATCGCGCGATGAAGTATTCGGTCCCGCGCCCGTCAGTGCTGATCGTCAATTATCCATCAAACCCCACCGCCGAAACGGTTGATCTTGCGTTCTATGAACGGCTGGTGGCGTGGGCCAAGGAAAACAAGGTCTGGGTCCTGTCCGACCTTGCCTATTCCGAACTCTATTTTGATGGCAACCCCACCCGCTCGATCCTCGAAGTGCCCGGCGCCAAGGATATCGCGGTCGAATTTACCTCGATGTCCAAGACGTTTTCTATGGCCGGTTGGCGCGTCGGTTTTGCTGTCGGCAATCCGCGCCTGATCGCGGCGTTGAAGCGGGTCAAATCCTACCTCGATTATGGCGCGTTTACCCCCATTCAGGCGGCGGCTTGCGCAGCACTCAACGGCCCGCAGGATATCGTGGCCAAGAACCGCGAACTCTATCAGAAACGCCGCGATGTGATGGTCGAAGCGTTCACCCGCGCCGGTTGGGAAATCCCCAGCCCCAAGGCATCGATGTTCGCATGGGCACCACTGCCGCCCGCGCTCAAGCATCTGGGCAGCCTCGAATTTTCCAAGCAATTGCTGACCCACGCCGAAGTCGCCGTGGCCGCAGGCGTCGGTTATGGCGAAGATGGCGAAGGCTATGTCCGCATCGCCATGGTGGAAAACGAACAGCGCCTGCGTCAGGCCGCACGCAACATCAAACGCTATCTGCAATCGATGGGCGTCAATTCCTCCGCAGCCTGAACAAAAGCTCCTCCCCCTTCATCCTGAGCTTGTCGAAGGGGGGAGGGGTTGGGGGTGGGCACGATAGGGTTTGATAACTCATAAGCATCGGATGCCAGCCATGACCAATGCAAGCCAGAACTTCCATGATCGCGTGACCATCACGATTGCCGATCACGTCGCGCATGTTCTGCTTGATCGCGCGGACAAGATGAATGCGCTCGATGATGCCATGTTCGAAGCGATCATCGCAGCCGGTCACCACCTCCATAATGCCAAGGGCGTGCGCTGCGTTGTCCTGTCGGGGGCGGGGCGTTCGTTCTGCGCTGGGCTTGATCTTGCCAGCATGGCCGACACGGATCGTTGGGGTGAGGGCGGCAATCTGATTGATCGTACCCATGGCAAGGCCAATCGCCCGCAACAGGCGGCCATGGTCTGGCGCAATCTGCCGATGCCCGTCATCGCTGCCGTACATGGCGTGTGTTTCGGCGGCGGCTTGCAAGTCGCCAGCGGCGCAGACATCCGCTTCATCGCGCCCGATGCGCGGCTGGCAGTCATGGAAGTAAAGTGGGGCCTTGTCCCCGATATGGCGGGCTATGTCCTGTGGCGCGGCAATGTGCGCGATGATGTCCTGCGCGAATTGACCTATACGCACCGCGAATTCACCGGCGAAGAAGCCGTCCGCTTGGGCTTTGCCACGCACGTCAGCACAGATCCGCTGGCCGCAGCAATAGCCTTGGCCCAGACCATCGCGGGCAACAGCCCTACGGCAGTGCGCGGTGCCAAAATGCTGTCCAACCGCACGCCCGATATGGACGTTGAAGATGTGCTGATGGCCGAATCCAAGGCCCAGCACGAACTGATGTATTCCAGAAACCAGATCGAAGCCGTCCGCGCAGGCATGGAAAAGCGCGCGCCGGAATTCGTTGATCCATGAAGGCTATCCACGATCCGCACGGCGCGCTGACAGCGGGCCTTGCGGCCATTCGCGCCCAGTATCAGGTGCCCGAAGGCTTCCCGCCGCACGTCATCGCCGCTGCCGAATTGGCGGCCTCGCGCGGGTTGACAGACCATGTGGATCGTACCGCCATTCCGTTCGTCACGCTCGATCCGGCCAGTTCCACCGATCTTGATCAGGCGTTCTGGATTGAACAATCCGGCCACGATCTGATCCTGTTCTATGCCATCGCCGACGTATCGTGGTTCGTCGATGATGGGGACGCCGTGGATGCCGAAGCGTGGAAGCGCGGTGAAACCGTGTACCTGCCCGATGGCAAGGCAGGCCTTTATCCGCAGGTCCTGTCCGAACGTGCCGCCAGCCTCTTGCCGGATGGACCGCGCCCCGCCGTCATCTTCACCGTCCGCCTAGCGACCGATGGGATGGCAACGCTCGAAGGTGCCGAACGTGCGCTCATCCAAAGCCGCGCCAAGCTGGCTTATGACCGCGTCACAGATGCTGAACTCCCACCCGCCTTCGCCAACTTTGCCGCGCGGATGGACATGGCCGAGGCTGCGCGCGGCGCGGTTCGGGTCGATCCTCCAGAACAGGAAGTCGAAGCTTTGGGGGCGGGGCGCTATGGCCTTGCATTCCGCCCGCTGCATGCCTCCGAAAAGCACAATGCAGCCCTTTCGCTCTCGGCCAATCTCGCCATTGCCGCTGCGCTGCAACAGGCGGGCACCGGCCTGTTCCGCGTTATGGCAGGCCCCAGCGCCAAAGCGCTGTCGCGGCTGCGCTCAACCGCTGCGGGGCTTGGCCTGCATTGGCCCGAAGGCATGGACCTCAAATCGCTGGAGCGTACGCTCGATCCTGAAAATGCCCATCACGCCGCTTTCATGCTGGCCATTCGCCGTGCGGGCAACGGCGCGGGCTATGCGCCGTGGATTCCCGGCGTCACCCCTTGGCATGAAGCGATTGCTGCCACATATGCCCATGCCACAGCGCCGCTACGCAGGCTGGCAGACCGCTATGTCATCCGCGCCACATTGGCGGTGATGAACGGCCAGCCGGTTCCCGATGCCGTTGAAGACGCATTCCGCCGCCTGCCCGCCGTCATGGCCAAAGCCAGCGCCACCTCCGGCCAGATTGATCGCGCCGTGATCGACCTTGCCGAAACCGTCATGCTCCACGGTCGCGAGGGTGAACGCTTTGCGGCTTGCGTCACCGATACAGATGGCGAATCAGCGCGCGTCCAACTGGTCGATCTGCCGGTCGTCACCCGCGCCAAAATCCCCGGCGCGGCCCCCGGACAACGCCTAGCATTGCGCCTCGAAGCCGCCGACATCGCCGCGCGCCGCCTGTCGTTCGCGCCCGCAGACTGATCGCTTGCAAGAACCACTTGCGGCCAGCCGCGCTTCGGGCTAACCGCGCCGGACCACGCAGCACCTGCGATCGAGGCCCGATGGCGGAGTGGTTACGCACCGGATTGCAAATCCGTTTACGCCGGTTCGATTCCGGCTCGGGCCTCCAGCAACTTCAGACACTTACGGCAAATGACAATGACCCTTAGTCCTTGTGGGGGACGATGTGGGGGACATAATGTTACGTGGGGGGATTAGACCCTCAAGTCCATTGGTCCAGAGAGTAAGATTTGGAGCTTCTGAAGGGGTTTCGAATCGTGTCCTGCGAAAACATGCTATTTCCACAAATAGGCACCGCTTAAACCAGACCCGTCTGTTGCGTTCAGTACGAAACGAGCCTGAATGAGGGTAAGCGAAGCGAATTGCGACCGGCTTTGTGTTTAAAAGTCCCCTGTCGGACCCAGCTACTAGCCAGCACCTGCGTCTTCGATTGGGTCAAAGCGAGAGACCGACCGACATATTCCCCTCGCAGCAATTTCAAGTCCAGCGTCCGCTATGAAATGCTGAAAGACATCCTTTTCGAGAACATCGCGTGACAGGTTGCTGGCCTTGCTCATGCCAAGTGCAGTCCGCAAATCCTTCTTCCTGATATTCACAACAGCGGGGTCACTGAATAAGCGGTCCAAGTAGTCCATCGCCTGCGAAACATACCCTGCTGGCGCGACTGCTTGCCAAGGTAGGACCGTTAGGCCCGGAAAGTTGGTCTGAAGCACATCATCGATTTCCCCGACCGATGTGATGAGGAAGGCACGGCAAGCACCCGCTTCACCGGATGAAGACTTGCGAACGGAAGCACGGCATAGAGCTTGAAGTAAGTGATGGCTTTGCTCTCCCCGTCTTGTCGCAGCATGGTCTAAGCTGTCGCTTTCCGTCAACGGCAAGCCAGACGCGGCCATTGTAAGCGCCCTATACGCCTGAGCCGGATAGGTACGTTGCACGGAGTTTGTCCAAGGATATGACAACGCCATCACTTGGCAGGATTTCTTCGTCCCAAAGCCTCAGCTTCCTTGGCTGACCCTGAAAGTGGAAGTCAGTTGCGGATGAGAAGGAAGACCCTTTCGTCCTTCTTCGCAGCATTTCCTGTGTCGTGAATAGGACAGGTGCATTGTTGTGAGCAGCAACGCCAACCCCAACCCATTGCGACCATGCGGTCCTTTAGGGCCATTGCTGCTTCCGAAAAGCGAGGTGACGCAAGGTGCGCATAGGCGCGGTTTAGCCGTTCGTCAGATCGCCTTGTAGCGTAAGGCATACGCAGCACACGGCCCAAAAGTTGCTCAACGTCCGTAGAGCTATGAATGTTGGCCAAAGAGCAAAAGACGTAAGCGAATGAGCAGTCCCATCCCTCCTTCAGGGCCTCCACCGTTATGATGAAGTCCACATCGCAAGCAGGGTCAAACAGGTTTACGTCATCCAATTCGCGCTGATCACCCGTGGCAATGGCAATGCGCTTTTCGGCTATGCCCTGCTCAATGAGGTAGTCCTTCAGAACATCAACGGTCGCCACTTGCCCACGGTCTTGCGCTTGAAACAGCACGATTGGGCGAATGTATTTGGTGTCGCGCGTAGCAATGTCAGCCAGTTCCTGCCGCTTGCTGATTGCTCCATCCACTGCTTGCTGCCATGTGGGATGCTCTGCCAGCATGACTGGCAACTTGATCATTTCCGCGTCTTTCAGTTCCTGGGCGGTTACTGAATGAAGCAGGTTCGACTGGCGTTGCGGTGTTGCGGTAAATTCGATTATGGCTGAAGGGTTTACGCGCTGCTGCATAGTCTGAGATAAACCCGTCACGGCTTTGTGCGCTTCGTCCACGATCATCAACGGACGATGAAGGTGCAGCAGGTTGGCGAGTGAAAACTTGATGGTTCCCGCCCCGACCTTGTCGTCTTCGATCAATTCCAGCCCCGGCGATTTCTTCGGCACTGCGCTAAAGTGCGGCTCAAGGTTTTCGTTGTGGGAATAGACCTTCCTGCCTTCAGTGTTCTCGACCCGCAACGTCTGGATCGTTCCAACGATTACACAGCAATTTCCCTTGATGTCATGCGGGGTAATCTGCTGGAAATCACCAATGTCGAAAATGCGGACCCTGCCTGTGAAAGCATCGTCCAGCACTTGGCGATAGGCATGGCGCGGGTTTTTCAGCGCTTCCACTGTCAATCGGCGTCCAAACGGGACCCACTATCGGCGTGCAAAAGGGAACCACCTGGCGGCGTGGCGCTGGGTTGATGGCGGGCGCGGATTTCGCGC
>NZ_NCEN01000025.1 GCF_002280675.1 Novosphingobium sp. 32-60-15
CCTCGGCTATGATGCCAGCTACCGTTCAAGCTGGTCATCCAACCCGTCGCCGTCGATCTATACCAACGTCGATGGCTATTCGATCCACAACTTCCGCGCAGGCTTCCGCACCGATCGCTTCGATGTATTCGGCTGGGTGCGCAACGCATTCGACCAGAACTACATCGAACTCCTGCTGGCTGGCACCGGCGGCAACACCGGCCTTGTCGCGGGCCAGGTCGGCGATCCACGCACCTTCGGCGGAACGATCAAGTTCTCGTTCTAAGCCGACAGCGGGCGGCAAGTGGCATAACCTACCGCTTAGCCGCCCTTACGTGCCTGTCAGACCGTACCATTCGAACCATTCCGCATAAGGGTGGCACTGCGCTGCAACCACGGTGCGGCCAGAGGTCGGTCCGCCGTCCCACGACGTAATGCGCAGTTCCACCGCACTGCGATCCGCGCTCCATTCCATACCGATCCTTGCGAGCGGCCGCGATGGCGTGGCTGCTGCAGCGGCAAAGACAAGCGCTGCGTCAACCGCAGCGCGTTCCACGTCGGACATGTATTGCAGAACCATCGAATGCATCACCACGCGGCGTGTGCCCTCACGCTGCGGGCATGCCATCTGCCGCGCAAGCCAATGGCTGGCATGGCCGGTATCAACTTGCGGGGGATAGTCACGCGCAATGCCGATGGCAGCGCGCAGTCGTTCGCTACGGTCGCGCTCTCCTGCCCAGATATAGGCATGCAGCCGCTCACAATCGCGGTTATCGCTTATATCAAGCGGGCTCAGATCAACGCCCACGGCGCGTTCCACCACCAGCGGAGCGCATGGCGGGACCCGCCCTTGCCAACGTGGCGCAATTTGCACTGCGCTATGTTCATCGCCGCTTATCATGCTTCCAAAATGACAGCCATAGCGGGCAAGATTAAGATTAAGACCGGCGCTGGTACCAAGTTCCAGAAGTTCGCACGGGTGCGGCGCAAGAGCGTTGAGTTCAAGCAATGCCGCAACGAACCCTGCGACGCGCGCAACTTCGTTGGTTTGCGTAGGGCCTGCCATCCATTGAAGCAGATCGAAAGTATTTCGCTCCAGCACATCGATCAGCGCAGCATCTAGCCGCGCCACTTCAGGAAAGTCTCCCCCTTCGGCCGCGCGGTAGATATGTTGCAAGCCAGCGTGGCGGCCAGAGCGTGCCAATGCATGCAAGCCGGCATTGATGCGAAAGATCACGCCTGCGCCCGCAAGATCGCCCGGCCAGCCTTCAATACAGGCGCGCATGCGTGGTGCGCATGGCAGCACGCGGGCCAGGCTTTCCAGCACGGCGGCAACAATTGTTTTGCCAAAAGCCCGCGCCTTTGCCGCCTCGATCCGCAACTGCGCCTCGGCCCGGCCTTCTGCTTCAGCCGCAAGACCAAGGCCGGGAAAAGCCGGTGAACGCCCTGCTGAAGACACAGTTAAGGAAACATCGGGCGTTGTGACAGGTGAGGACACAAGCAGAGGTGCAGGCATAAACAGGGAGTGACTTTCACAGGGATAAACCGGGAACACGACCGTGAAAATCATTCGTAAGCGCACATGCCAAATAGCGCGCCAATGAAGCCTAAGGGAAATTCCCTATGATAGCGACAAGGTGATGAAAATCGCCGTAAAATTGGGTAATTTTACATATAGGTAAACAAGATGTGGGTTAAGCCCCGCGCTCTATTGGTGATGTTCGAAGCCTTAAAACAAGGTTCCGAACATGAGGACATCAATGCGTAAAACTTCACTTCTTGCCGCTACCTTGCTTGCTACTACAATGCATCACACTGCATCGGCCGCTGAAGAAGCGCCTGCACCGCAAAGCGGCACATCCGATGCCGGAGCACCAGCAACACCGGCAAAGAAGGCATTCAGCACAGGCGTGGCCAAGGGGCGCGACTTGCTTGACACCGCAATTTCGGCCAGCGTGATCGACGAGGCGGATTTGGCCAAGCTATCAGTCAGTTCGGTTGCAGGCATCATTCAGAACATCCCAGGCATCCGTGCCGAAACGTCCGATGTTGACGGCTTTTCTGCAATCACGGTTCGCGGGCTTCCGCTCTCGGCGGACGGTTCAAAATTTCTGCAATTGCAGGAAGATGGCCTTCCCGTAATGGAATTTGGCGATGTCCATTTCGCCTCGTCCGACCAGTTCCTGCGCGCTGACCTTACGCTTTCACAAGTACAAGCCATCCGTGGCGGTTCGGCATCGACTTTTGCCTCGAATTCGCCGGGAGGTGTGATCAATTTCATTTCGCGCACCGGTGAAACCGAGGCCGGGCTGGTGCAGGTTTCAAGCGGGATCGGCCACGATCTGAAACGGCTCGACTTTGCTTACGGCAGCCCGTTGGGCGATGGCTGGCGCTTTCACGTTGGCGGCTTCTACCGTCAGGGCGAAGGCCCGCGCCGGATCGGTTTCGACGGCTTCCGCGGAGGCCAGATCAAGGGCAACGTCACCAAGCAATTCGCCGATGGCTATATTCGTGTCTACGCCAAGTACATGGACGACAGGCAGCCAAACTATTCGCTGTTCCCGATTGCATTGACCGGCACAAACGATGCCCCAATCGTCAGCGATCTGCCGGGCAACGACATTCGCCGCGATGCCTATGAATCGCCATTGACCGCGCAGTATCTGGGCGTTGACCAGAACAACAACCCGACAACATTCGATGGCCGCAATGGCCTGCGCGGGATCAACCGTTCGGTCGGTCTGGAAGCGCAGTTCGATGTCGCAGGGTTTACCGTCAGCAACCGCTTCCGCTTTGCCGATATCAGCGGCGAATACAACGAAACCATCCCGATGGTGACAGCCCCGGCTCCGGTCGTCGCCGGATTGTTTGGTGGCCCCGGCGCTACCCTTTCCTATGCGGGCGGGCCATCTGCTGGCCAAGCGATCAACGATGGCCGTCTGCTGGCCTTTTCAATCCGCGTGAACGCCCGTTTGAACAAGATGGACAACGTAACCAACGACTTGCGCGCCAGCCGCGTATGGGCCGTGGGCGATGGCAAGTTGACGACGACCGCCGGACTTTACAACGCCGCACAATCAATCGACATGTATTGGAACTTTGCCAATTCGATCAACGATCTGGCAGGCGGCGGGCGCAATGCGCCGGTTAACCTGACAAGCGCTGGCGGCACGCCCCTAACCGATGGCGGGATGTATGCCTATGGCTTTGGCTTTGCCATTCCGTTGCCAACCTACCACACGCGCTATGACTTGCAGTACAACATCCTGGCACCGTACGGCTCGGTCAATTATCAGATTGGTAAACTGGCGGTGGGCGCAAGCATTCGCTGGGATCGTGGCAGCGTTTCAGGCAACCTTCTGTCCGCCAGCTATGGCGGGGGCCGCGTCGGCGAAACCGCGCTCGACCTCAACCGTGATGGCGAAACGTCTGTTGCCGAAACCAAGGTAGCAATCCTACCACTGGGCCAGCCTGCCAATGTCGACTACGATTATGACTACGTGTCCTATTCGGCAGGCGTGAATTACCGTATCGCAGAGCCACTTTCGGTCTTTGCCCGTTACAGCCGTGGCGGCCGCGCCAATGCCGAGCGCATTCTGGGTGCTGGGTCGCTTAATCCTGCAACGGGCGCGTTGGTCGATCCATCGACGGCCTTCGGGATCGTCAAGCAGGCTGAAGCCGGAGTGAAATTCCGCATGGATGGTCTGACCGCCTATGTGACCGGCTTTTGGGCATCGACGGGTGAACGCAACTTCCAGATCGGCGCCGATGCCAACGGGCAGGTCGTAGTA
The DNA here is from genome assembly GCF_002280675.1 of Novosphingobium sp. 32-60-15. Taxonomy (GTDB): domain Bacteria; phylum Pseudomonadota; class Alphaproteobacteria; order Sphingomonadales; family Sphingomonadaceae; genus Novosphingobium. The sequence goes on from NZ_NCEN01000025.1 coordinate 3,771, forward strand.
ATCGAAATTGACCGGACCTACAGCGCCAAGGGCGTCGAGTTCGAAGGTGAACTTCGCGAAGGTCCCTTCGCCCTCACACTGGGTGCGACATGGACCAAGGCGCAAATCGACAAGGACCGCAGTGATCCGACGCTGAATGGCAACCGTCCACGCCACATTCCGACCTTCTCGTTCCAGGCACGCCCGCAAGTGGATCTTGGCCAGTTCACGCTGGGCACGGTCCTGAACGGCACGACCAGCAGCTATGCGCAGGATAGCAATATCCTGAAACAGCCGGGTTATGTGCTGGTCAGCCCGTTCTTGCAGTATCGCCCGGTTGAACGGGTGACGGTTGGCGTCAACGCCTTCAACGTGTTTGACAAGTTGGCCATCGTGCAACTCGCGTCGGCAGCAATCCCGGCGGGCGGGCTTACCAATGCGCAAGTCATGAACGGCCGCACGGTCACTGCTTCGCTGCGCTATTCTTTCTGATCCCCTTGTGGCCCGTCTCCTTCCCCCCGGGGGACGGGTCGCTCTACCCAATTCTAGGACACCCAATCTGTGTTTGATCGCATGAACATCCCACGCAGGCTTGGCCTTTCGTTCGTGGCGCTCAATGTCACCGCAGCGGTGATGATGATCGTGTTTGGCATAAGCCTCGCGATGATCTCCAGCGTCTCTTCGCGCAATTCTGAAAGCCAGGCGGTCTTGGCCGATGTGCTGACGCTGGAAACGGCCTTGTTGCGTCAAAACAGCCAGATGCGCGGGTTCCTCGTGACAGGAGATCAGAGCTATCTGAAATCCTATTATGAAGGCCGCGATGATTACGACAAAACCTCGGCTGCACTTGAAACCCGGTTAACCGACCCGGCCCTGCAGGAATTGGTGCGCGAATCGCGCGCCGAGACGCTGAAATGGCGAGAAAACTGGGGTGATAAATATATCGAAGTAGTACGTTCAGGCCAACGCGATGCCGCGCAACAGGCTATACGCGATGCCGGCAAAGCGGTGCTGGTCAGCGATGCGGTCCTGCCGCTGCGCACAGTACGCGATGCCCAGCACGAAGCCATCACCGCAGAAACCGCGCGGCAGGAAAATGCGATGATGTTCGCATGGATCGCGCTTGGTATCGGCGCGGCCCTGCTGATCGGCATGGCTTTGGTCCTGTCGCGCAAGCTTTCGCACTCCATCGCGACGCCGATTGCCGACCTTACCCGGACTATGTCCGCGCTGGCCAAAGGCCAGAACGAAACCGTCATCCCCGGCACCAACCGCAGCGACGAACTCGGCTCTATGGCGCAGGCGGTCATGGTATTCCGCGATGCTGCAATGCGATGGCCAAGATCGGTGCAAACCTGCACGCGGTTGCCAATGCCGATCTTTCGGTGCGCCTGACCGACGTTCCGCCCGCATTCCAGAGCGTGGCGCACGATTTCAACGAAGCCATGGAGCGATTGTGTCAGGCGATGGGTCTCGTGCAGGACAGCATTCTGGCCATCAACCTGACCTCTGGCGAAATCCAGCAGGCCACGACCGACCTTGCCAATCGCAGCGAGCAGCAGGCTGCCAGCCTCCAGTCATCTTCATCGGCGATGGATCATCTGACCACGCAGATCGAAGATTACGCCAAGATCGCCGCCGAAGTGAGCGGATCGATGGTTCAGGCACGCGGAGAGGCTGAAAGCGGTGGCATGGTCGTCAGCAAGGCCATTGAAGCGATGGACAATGTAGCGCGGGCCAGCGCCGAGATTTCCGATATCACCACAATGATTGACGGCATCGCCTTCCAGACCAACCTTCTGGCGCTTAACGCTGGCGTGGAAGCGGCACGCGCCGGTGAAGCGGGCAAGGGCTTTGCCGTCGTGGCATCCGAAGTGCGCGCGCTTGCCTTGCGCGCCACCGAGGCGGCCAATGCGATCAAGCAGCGCGTGGAAGCGGTGAGCAGCCATGTCCGTTCAGGCGTGTCGCTGGTCAACGAAACCGGCTCTGCGCTACAGACGATCATCAGCCGCGTGGGTACTGTGACAGCCTCGATCTCGACCATCGCCGAGACGGCAGGCGAGCAAAGCGTAGCGCTGCGCAAGATCAATCTGGCCATCGGCGCAATGGACCAGATGACCCAGCAGAACGCCGCGATGGTGGAAGAAACCAACGCTGCAACCAAGAACCTGACGCAGGAAGCTGGCCAGCTTTCCAGCGCCTTTGCCAGCTTCAGGATCGGCGGCGAACGTCCACAGGCCACGTTCAATGCGCCTGCGCGCCGTGCCCCCATTGCAACGCCCATTTCGGCAAAAAGTGCAGCACCAATACCACGCCCTGCGCCGGTTCGCGCGGCTCCGGTCAGCGGGAACCTTGCGCTTGATAATGACTGGTCAGAGTTCTGACCGGTCATTATCTGAGAAGCGGCTGCTGTTTACTGGCAATGGCCGCAATCTCTTTATGAGGGCGTAATCGCGCACGGTTACCGGCGCAAAACCGGCACAATCGGTAACCGCCCTGCTTGCCTAGCGCGGATCAAGACGGCATAGCCCGCGCATGCATGATATCCGCCTGATCCGCGAAAACCCCGAAGCCTTTGACACAGCCCTTGCCTTGCGCGGGGTTGATCCGGTGGCACAAACCATCCTCGCCATCGACGCCCAGCGCCGCGACATTGCGACGCGGATGCAAGAAGTGCAGGCACGGCGCAACGAAGCCTCAAAGGCTATCGGTGCAGCCATGGGCAAAGGTGACAAGGACGCGGCAGAGGCACTGAAGGCCGAAGTCGCAACGCTGAAAACCGAATTGCCCGCGCTTGAGGAAGACGAACGCCGCCTGACCGCTGAACAGAATGCAGCGCTGGCAGCGTGGCCGAACTTGCCCGCCGCCGGTGTGCCGCAAGGTGCCGATGAAGCTGACAACGTCGAGGTTAGCCGCTGGGGAACCCCGCGCGAGTTTGCTTTTGCCCCCAAGGAGCACGCTGATCTTGGCCCGGCACTTGGCCTTGATTTTGAAACTGGCGCCTTGATTTCAGGCGCGCGCTTCACCTTTCTGAAGGGCGGCATGGCCCGCCTGCACCGCGCGCTGGCGCAATTCATGCTCGACCGGCAGACCGGCGAAAACGGCTATCTTGAATGCATCCCGCCGCTTTTGGTGAAAGACGAAGCGGTGTTCGGCACGGGCCAATTGCCCAAATTTGCCGAGGATTTGTTCAAGACCACCGATGGCCGCTGGATGATTCCCACTGCCGAGGTAAGCCTGACCAACGCGGTGCAAGGCCAGATCCTTGCCGATGCCGCCCTGCCCTTGCGGATGACGGCGCTGACGCCGTGCTTCCGTTCCGAGGCGGGCTCTGCCGGGCGCGATACGCGTGGCTTTATCCGCCAGCACCAGTTTGAAAAGGTTGAACTTGTCTCGATCGTGCGGCCCGAGGAATCCGAGGCCGAACATGAGCGGATGACGCAATGCGCCGAAGGCGTGTTACAAGCGCTGGGCCTGCCCTATCGCAAGGTGTTGCTGTGCACGGGCGACATGGGCTTCACCGCGCGCAAGACTTATGATCTCGAAGTTTGGCTGCCCGGACAAGCAGCCTATCGCGAAATCTCATCGTGTTCCAACTGCGGTGACTTTCAGGCACGACGGATGAACACCCGCTATCGCCCGGATGGTGCCAAAAGCACCGAATTCGTTCATACTCTTAACGGTTCGGGGCTTGCCGTGGGCCGCACACTGGTGGCAGTTCTGGAAAACTACCAGCAAGAGGACGGATCGGTGGACGTACCAGAAGTGCTGCATGCCTACATGGGCGGCCTGACCCGCTTGGCCCCTCCGTCTTGACGGGGCGGCTCGTCGCAGCTTTGTTGCTTGTGTTGGCCGCGCCGCTGGCCGCAGAGCAAAGCGCGCGCGGGCCTATTGTGGCGTGGAGCTACACGGTTGAACCTGGCGATACATTTGCCTCCATCGCGCGGCGATGGGGCGTTGAAATGGCAGACCTCGGCGCAGCCAACGGCATTCCCAGCCCCTATCTCATTCGCGTCGGGCAAGTGTTGCGCCGTCCCGAACCTGTCACCCAACGTGCTGTCCCCGTGGCAAAGCCCACGCCGCGCGCTGCACCCTCCCCCCGGCCAGCGCCATCGCCCCGCCCGCCATTGGCCCCGCGTGAATCTGATGCACCGCGCATGCAATGGCCGACCGAGGGGGCTATCGTCTCACGTTTTGGTGATTTGCGCGGGGGCATCCCGTCAAACGGCATCGACCTTGCCGCGCTTTACGGCACCAAAGTGCGCGCTGCAGCGGCAGGCACGGTGATTTACGCCGGAAATGAACCAGAACGCTTTGGCCAATTGATCCTGATCGATCACGGCAACGGCTTTGTCACCGCCTATGCCTATCTAGGCTCGATGACGGTAAAGGAAGGCCAGGTGGTCACCGCGCGCGAACGCATTGCACTGGTTGGCAAAAGTGGCGAGGTCAAGCGGCCGACTGTCCACTTTGAACTGCGCCGCAACAACGTGCCGCGCAACCCGGAACTCTATTTGCCGTCGCGATTGTAATGCGGCTGGATCTGCACGGGCTGCGGCGCAAGGGCGCAAGCGGGCGTGATCCGGTAAACGTGCTGCGCCGCGCCTTGAAAGTGCCGGTCTGGGCTGACCTAAGCCTCAGACTGGGCGCGGCCTTCGCGCTCATCATGTTTGTTGTCATGGTCCATTGGTTTGATCGTGATGGCCTTAATGACACGCATGATGGCGCCATCAGCTTTCTCGACGTTGTCTATTTCACGATGATTTCGATCACCACGACAGGGTTTGGTGATATCGCCCCCGTCAGTGACCGTGCCCGCCTGATCGAAGCGGTAATCGTCACACCGATCCGCATTGCCGTTCTCTTCATCTTTGTCGGCACAGCCTACAATTTCATAATCAAGCGAAGCTGGGAAAGGTGGCGCATGGCGCAGATTCAACAGAACCTGACCGATCACATCGTTGTGCTGGGCTTTGGCGTTTCCGGCTCGGAAGCTGTCGCGGAATTGATCGCGCGTGGCACCGATCCGGGGCGGATCGTCGTGCTTGACCCGAATGAGGGCCGCCTTGCCATTGCCGCCGCATTGGGCTGCAGCGTAATGGCCGCTGATGCCACGCGCGATGCCACGCTGCTGGATGTCCGCATCGGCAGCGCTTGCGCCGTGCTCATCTCGGCCGGCCGCGATGATACATCGATCCTGATAACGCTGACCGCCCGCCATCTTGCCCCCGGCGTGCCGATCAGCACCGTGGTGCGCGCTGTCGATAACGAAGGGCTGGCACGGCAGGCAGGGGCCAGCACGGTGATCAATCCCGTGCGCTTTACCGGATTATTGATGGCAGGTTCAGCGCATGGCACGCACGTGGCGGATTATCTGACCGACCTTGCCTCTATCGAAGGGCGCGTCCAACTGGTTGAGCGCGATGTGCAGGTTGACGAAATCGGCAAGTCGCTCGCCGCACTCAGCAGCAGCGGGCGCGGTTTGCGTATCTATCGCAAGGGCAAGGCCATCGGCTTTTGGGATGATGCCGCGCGTGAATTGCAAGCTGGCGATGTCATCGTCGAAATCGTGCCGACGCAAACCTAACCAACCAGCAAAAACGCCAAGCCCATCGCGAGATAGGCCACCAGCCAATAGCCGCCATCAATCAGCGCCAACCGTGCACTGCACCGTTGCTGGGTATAACTGATCCACAAGGACGGGATCACAAAGGCCACGGCAAGGCCGCCTGACATCATGAAATAGAGCCACCACTTCACCGCAAGCGTGTCAGTCCCGACGCGGGCAAACATGTGACCCATCATCGTGGACGACACGAACAGCAATGCCGCCGTGATTACTGCTGTGCGCGCAGGCGAACGGCGAATGCCAAGATTACCCGGCCCTACTTCTTCAAGCCGCGCACGGCCAAACATCGGACCATACCACGCCGCCGATACGACCAGTGCAGCGATAACAGCAATCAAGACGGCAAGCCAGTTGACCGGACCCATAGTGTTCTTTCTTCCGCGCCCCGCAGAACAACTTGCTACGCGCGTGAACGCCGCTTGGCAATCGCCGGAGACCACACCTCAGGCTGTACGTGACGCGAGGGCAATTTTGCCTTATGGGCCGCCGGATTATGGCAACTCAACTTCCCCCGCGCGAAATCCCCGATGCCCCCAAAGTCGGCATGGTCAGCCTCGGCTGTCCCAAGGCCCTCGTTGATTCGGAACGGATTCTTACCCGGCTGCGCGCCGATGGCTATGCGATGAGTGCGGATTACGCGGGCGCCGATGTGGTGCTGGTCAACACTTGCGGTTTCCTTGATTCTGCCAAGGAAGAAAGCCTTGCCGCGATTGGTGAAGCCATCGCCGAAAACGGTCGCGTCATTGTGACCGGCTGCATGGGCAACGAAGCGGACGCCATCCGCGCGCGCTTCCCGCAAGTGCTGGCGGTGACGGGCGCGCACCAGTACGAAGCAGTCGTTGAGGCCGTGCACGAAGCCGCCCCGCCCAGCATGGGGCCATACATCGACCTGATTCCCCAGGCCGAACCCGGCGATGTGAAGCTGACCCCGCGCCATTACAGCTATCTCAAGATTTCCGAAGGCTGCAATCACGCCTGCGCGTTCTGCATCATTCCGTCACTGCGCGGCAAACTGGCCAGCCGCGATACGTCGGCCTATGGCGTCGATGTGCGGCATGAAGAGCGCATGTGGAAGGGCAATCCCGTCCGCACGCATATGACCGATCTGGCGCGCGAACTGGGCAAATTGCGCACGCCTGAAGGCGAAACACCTTGGGTCCGCTTGCACTACGTCTACCCCTACCCCCATGTAGATGCGGTGATTCCGTTGATGGCCGAAGGGCTTGTCACGCCCTATCTGGACATCCCGTTCCAGCACGCCAGCCCGAATGTGCTGCGCGCAATGAAGCGCCCCGCGAATGAGGCCAAAGTGCTTGACCGGATCAAATCATGGCGCGCCATCTGCCCCGACATCGCAATCCGCTCCAGCTTCGTCGTCGGCTTCCCCGGTGAAACGCAGGCCGATTTTGAGTATCTGCTGGAATGGCTGGAAGAAGCGCAATTGGACCGCGTCGGCGCCTTCCGGTTTGAACCTGTCGCCGGTGCCGCCGCCAACGATCTGCCCGATCAGGTGCCCGAAGCGATCAAGGAAGAGCGTTATGCCCGCCTGATGGAAAAGACCGAGGCAATCAGCGCGGCCAAACTGGCGGCAAAAATCGGACGCACCATTCCGGTCATCATCGATGAAGTGGGCGAACCTGATGAAGATGGCGACATCGGCGCAACCGCGCGGTCACAGGCCGATGCGCCCGAAATCGACGGTGCGGTTTACTTGCGCGATGTGCCGGCAAGCTTGAAAGCCGGTGACTTCGCGCAAGTGTTGATCGAAGATGCCGATGCGCATGACCTTTACGGCGTACTCGTAAACTAGGCCATTTCGCGGCAGGATGCGGCCAACAGGGATTCGCGCAACTTGTCCAACTCGGACGGGTCAAAACCGCTCATGTCCGCAACGCCTTCAATGGCATCTTCGCCAAAGCATTGCGCCAGCATGATCGTCTTGCCCTTCAAACGCTTGCCCAGTTCGATTGACCAGAATGTGCGCACGGTGGGCGATGATGGATCGGATGGATCTTCATCAACCACCATTGCCAAGCGGTTTGACCGCATCCGCACGAATGCGCCGACCGGATAGACGCCGATGGTTTCAACCAGCTTTTCAAGCAGCGCCGCATCAAACTTTTCAGGCTGGGCGCGCAAGATGCGGATGGCCTCTGCCGGATCGAGCCCTGCACCGGCCGCTGACGCCGATGCCAGCGTGTCATACGCATCGCAAATCGCGGCCATCCGGCTCAGCCTGGCAATAGCCTGACCTGACAAGCCCTGGGGATAGCCGCTGCCATCCAGTCGTTCATGGTGCTGCAATACGGCATTCACCACAGGTTCGGGAATGTCTCCGGCTGCCTTGAGGAACGAACAGCCCAGCAAAACGTGCTGGTCTTTCAGCTCTGCTGGCAATTGGGCATAGTCAGAGCCGACTGCCGAAAGATCGACCGGCAATTGCCCCACGCCAATATCCATCAATAGCCCGGTCATGCCGGCATCGCGGATATCAAGCGGATCAAACTTCATATGACGCGCCATCGCGATCATCAGCGCGCTGACGGCAAGCGAATGGCGGTAGATAAATTCGCTGCCGTTCTGGCAGCGCAGCAGGCCATTGAACGCATAAAGGTTGCGCTGCACCGACGCGTAAATCGCATCGATTACCGGTTCAACATCCTTTGCATTCACAGTCTTGCCAAGCCGTGCCTCAAGGAACGTCTTGTTCACCACCCGCAGCGCATCGCCCATGGTGCGTTTTGCCCGGCCAAATTCGCGCGCCATCGGCATCACGGTTGGCGGCCGGACAAATGTCGGGCGGGCGATGGGCGCGGGCTGCACCGCAACCGGCGCACTTGCTGCTCTGGCCAAAGTGCGTTGCTGCCGTTCCACCACGTCATTGCCGCGCGATATATCGATGATCACCCCGTCCACGTCGCTTTCGCGCAGCGACGCCAGCATATCTGGATCATCGAGAAGGAACTTGCTCTTCCAAAAGGGATGACTGAACCAGCTGCCCTCCAGTTTATGGATGAACATGCCGAGTTCGACGTCGCTGGTTGATACGCGCTTGAGCATGGCCTGCCTGTAAAAATTGTACGGCCTTACTCTTTAGTTAGCGCTGGTATCACTTGTTAAGCAAAGCCCATCCGTACAATTGCTTAGAACGCAGCCAAAGACCTGCCATTAAGAATAGGATCGAACATTCCGGCAGCAGCTCCAGAACGCACACCAGCTAGGCATGAACAGGCTTCAGCCTCCAATGGCTGACGCCCCATTCCTTGCCGCCGCTGTTGCCAAACAAGCCCGCCGTGGCGAGGTAGAACAAGCGCCACCGCCGCATCCACAGCGCCGTATCTGTGCCGTAGACAGCACGCAAAACCGGTTCAATTTCGGCCACATTGGCATCAAACAACGCCAGCCAGTCCAGCGCGGTCCGTTCATAATGCGTGCCCTCCCACCGCCATTCCTCTTCCACTTCGAAAAGGTCGGCAAATTCGCGGATCAAGGCTTGGCTGGGCATGATCCCGCCGGTAAAAAAGTACTGCGCGATCCAGCTGGATTTGTCCGCCGTATCAAAGCGGTAGGGATAGCGGGCATGGCTGAACACATGCAAAAACATGTGGCCATCAGGCCTTATCCAGCCACGCATCCGGCCCAGCAATTCGCGCCAATTGGCCATATGCTCAAACATTTCGACCGATACGACGCGATCAAACCGGCCTTGGGGTTGAAATTCGTTCATATCTGCGGTGATCACTGTCAGGTTATGCAAACCGCGCGCTGCTGCCTTGGCGCGGATATGGTCGCCTTGCGGGCGTGAATTGGACACTGCGGTAATCCGCGCGTCGGGATAACGTGCCGCCATGAACAGGCTCAGCGAACCCCAGCCGCAACCCAGTTCCAGAATGTCCTGCCCATCGGCCAGCGCGGCATGCTCTACCGTCGCCTCAAGCGCCGACAGTTCTGCCTGTTCCAGCGTTTCGGTGCCGGTGGGATAAAGACAGCACGAATACTTGGCGTTCGGCCCAAGGCTTAATTCAAAGAATCGCGGCGGCAATTCATAGTGCTGTTCGTTGGCTGCATCGGTATGTTCAGCCACGGCACGGCGCGCCATCCATGCGGCAAAACCTGCATCTGATGGCTGTTCACGCCGCAGCGCAGCCAAGCGCTGGTTGCACATAAACGTCACGCCTGCCCGCGTAAGGGCATCGGGCAGCGGCAAACGCTCAACCAGCGCTGTGGCAAGACTTAGAAAGCTCATAAATCTGATCTAGCGATAAGCCCGTGACATGTGTCAAGCTGCTCTCTCGGGAGCGGTCTACAAAGTCTATCCGAACGGTAGGAACGCACAGGCCATGTTGGCCGGGCGGAAGGGGATCGTGTGTTGATGAGCGGCGAGCGCGCGCTTGATATTGCCGTGGTGGGAAGCGGAATTTCCGGTCTTTCTGCCGCGTGGTTGCTGGCAAAGGGCCACCGCATCACGCTGTTTGAAGCCGCAGACCGGCTTGGCGGGCACAGCAACACGGTTGAGGCGCAAGGCGTTCCGGTCGATACCGGATTCATCGTATTCAACGAACGCACGTACCCCAACCTCACCGCATTACTTCGCCATCTGGACGTGCCGACGCGCGAAACGATCATGAGTTTTGCAGTTTCGCTGGATCATGGGAAACTTGAATATTCCGGCGATCTGCGCGGTCTGTTCGCGCAAAAGCGCAACCTTGTATCCCCGCGCTTCTGGTCCATGCTGCGCGATCTGGTCCGGTTCTATAAATCCGCCCCGCGCGATCTGCCGGGACTTGGCCAACAAGGCCTCGGCGCATACCTTGATGGCCTTGGCTGCGGGCCAGCGTTTCGCGATGATCACCTTTATCCGATGGCTGCTGCAATCTGGTCCACGCCGGTTGCCGATATTCCGCATCACCCCGCCGCGGCCTTCATCCGCTTCTTCGAAAACCACGGACTCCTCCAGTTCCGCGAACGTCCGGTGTGGAGCACTGTTTCTGGCGGCAGCCGAGAATACGTAAAGCGCATCAGCGCGCCTTTTGCCGATGGTATCCGCTTGTCCTCGCCCGTGCGCAAAGTCCGGCGCTTGCCCGATGGTGTCGAGCTTGACGCAGGGCGCGGGTGGGAACGGTTTGATCATGTGGTCATCGCCGCCCATGCCGATCAGGCCCTGGCAATGCTCACCGATGCCGATGCGGAGGAACGCGAATTGCTGGGCGCATTCCCTTATCGCCGCAACGAGGCCGTGCTCCATTCCGACCCTGCATTGATGCCACGCCGCCGCAAGGTGTGGTCGGCATGGAATTATGCAGCGGAACGCGCGGCCTCGCAGCATCAGCTTTCGGTAACGTACTGGATGAACCGGCTACAGCACTTACCGCCGCAGAAGGACCTGTTCGTCACGCTGAACCCGTTGGTCGCCCCCGATCCCGCGCTGGTCCATCGCCGCGAATTTTATGATCACCCCGTCTTCGATGCCGCAGCAGGCCTTGCCCAGCCGCGCTTGTGGTCCTTGCAAGGGCGGCGGCGGACGTGGTTTTGCGGCGCTTGGTTTGGCGCAGGCTTCCACGAAGATGGCTTGCAGGCAGGCCTTGCCGTGGCCGAGCAGTTGGGCGGGCTGCGCCGTCCGTGGCAAGTCGCGGAGGAATCCGGCCGCATCCATGTAACCCATCACGCGCGCACTCTGGAAATGGCGTGAACGGGGCGGGCGCGCTCTATCGGGGCCATGTGCTCCACCGGCGCTTGCGCCCGCGCGCCCACACCTTGCGTTATCGCGTGCTGCATGTGCTGGTCGACATTGACCGGCTTGATCAGTTGGCAAAGTCTTTGCGCTTGTTCGCGCACAACCGCTTCAGCCTTTTCGCCTTCCATGATCGTGATTACGGCGCGGGCGACAGCACCCCATTGCGCGCTCATGTTGAAAGCTTGTTAGAAGGTGCAGGCATTGTGCCCGATGGCGGGACGATCCACCTGCTGACGATGCCGCGCGTACTCGGCTATGCGTTCAACCCGCTCAGCACATGGTTTTGCCACAGCCGCGACGGCGCCTTGCGCGCCATCATCTATGAAGTGTCAAACACGTTCGGAGAACGGCACAACTATGTCATGGCGGTAGGGCCTGATGCACAAGAGGTCCGCCATACCAGCGCCAAACGCTTCCACGTTTCACCGTTCCTGCCGATGGACATGAACTACGCCTTCCGCGTCGTGCCACCGGGAAAGCGTTTGGCGATTGGCATCATGGTGTCCGATGGCCATGGCCCGGTCCTGTCTGCCATTCACACTGCCCGCCGCGAAGACCTGACCGATGCCACGCTGCTGCGCGCCGCCCTCGCCTTCCCGCTGGTCACGCTCAAGGTAACCGCAGGCATTCACTGGGAAGCGCTGAAATTATGGCTCAAACGCGTGCCGTTGTTCCGCAAACCACCCCCGCCCGCAGCGCATTTCACCAGCGGAGCATAGCTTTTACAGCCAACCGATACTGCGGAACCGCAACCACAACCCACCACAAATCGTCGTGATCACGCCCAACACTGCAAAGTAGCCGTAACGCCAGCGCAGTTCAGGCAAGTACTCAAAGTTCATACCATAAATCCCGGCAATCGCTGTGGGCACGGCAAGGATTGCCGCCCAGGCAGCCAAAGCTCGCGTCATCTCGCCCTGCCGGTGCTGCTCCAGCAGGCTTGCGGTTTCCACGATCGCGGCCAGCGTCTCTTTCAAACTGCGCATCCGCGCCATCGCCCGCCGGACGTGGTCCAGCACATCACGGAACCAGATGCGCGCCCCCGGATCAATGCAGGGCAGGTCCGCTATCACCAACCGCTCCACCATTTCCTCCATCGGCCCGATCACCCGTTCAAACCGGCGCAACTGGCGGCGCAGGCGGAAAATGCGGCGGATCACCGATTGTTCGGGAAACACGTCAATCGCGGCCTCTTCCATCTGTTGCGCCACGTTATCGAGGGAATCGAGCAACGGCAGATATCCATCGACGATGAAATCCAGCACCGCATGCAGCACATAATCCGGCCCTTCAGCCAGACGGTCAGCCTTTGTCTCCAAGGCTTGCCGCAAGCTGGTGTGCGCCCGCAGGCTGCCGAACCGGACGCTGATCAAGTACCCCGGCCCGACAAAGAAGGCAGTTTGCCCGTAAGCAATATCTTCGCCAAGCTTCAGGTCGGCGGTCCGCGCTACAATAAACAGCGTCTTTCCATAGACTTCGACTTTGGGCAATTGGCGCGGGTTCAACGCATCTTCCACGGCCAGCGGGTGCAAGCCATATTGCTGGCGCACCAGTTCCATCTCGGCCACGGACGGTTCGTACAGCCCGACCCAGTCATATGTGTCCAGCGGCAATTCCGGCACCGGCTTGCCATCAATGACAAGCGACGCTTGTTGGGCGGTTCCCTGGGTGTAACGGCGTGCTGCGATAAGGCTCATCATGCTCTAGTGGCAAAGACCAAACAGACTCGCAATCACGCAAAGACATGCTAACATCACTGTAAATAAAAACGGGAGAGAAGATTTGGGCGTCCAGCAGCCGGTCACCGCCACGCCAGACGTTGACGTTCTCATCGTTGGTGCCGGGATTTCCGGGATCGGCATGGCCGCGCATATGAAAATGCTCTGCCCCGATCACAGCTTTGCCATTGTCGAACGCCGGGCGCAAATTGGCGGCACGTGGGACTTGTTCCGCTACCCCGGCGTGCGTTCCGATTCCGACATGCACACGCTGGGCTTTGAATTTGAGCCATGGCGGCACGAAAAATCCATCGCCGACGGCCCTGCCATTCTCGATTACCTGAACCGCATTGTCGATGAACGCGATATCCGCCGCCACATCCGCTTTGACAGCAAGGTCATCAGCGCCGATTTCGACAGCGCATCAGCCATGTGGATCGCATCGCTTGAAAGCGCCGATGGCCAACGCTCGCGCGTCACTGCGCGCTGGCTCTACCTCGGATCGGGCTATTACGATTACGACAAGCCGTTCGAAGCCGAATTTGCCGGGCGCGAAGACTTCAAGGGCGAGGTCATCCACCCCCAGTTCTGGCCCGAAAACTTCGATTACACCGGAAAGCGCGTTGTCGTCATCGGATCGGGCGCAACGGCGGTGACTATTGTCCCATCAATGGCAGACAAGGCCGCGCATGTGACGATGCTGCAACGCACGCCCACATGGTACGGCATCCGCCCCGCCAAAGACGCCATCGCCAACTTCCTGCGCAAGATCCTGCCCGAAGAGCTGGCCTACAAAATCACGCGCTTCAAGAACGTGCGCATCCAGAACATGGTGTTCAAACGCGCGCGAACCAAACCGCAGCAGGTCAAAGATTTCCTGACCAAACGCATCAAGCAAGCGCTGGGTGACAAGTACGATGCCAAGACTTTCACCCCACCCTACGATCCGTGGGACCAGCGCTTGTGCCTCGTGCCCGATGGCGATCTGTTCACCGCCATCAACGCTGGCAAGGCCAGCATCGTCACGGACCATATCGATCGGTTCGACGCCACCGGCATAAAGCTGAGATCGGGCAAGCACCTTGATGCCGATGTGATCATCACCGCGACCGGCCTCAAAATGGTAATGGCGGGCAAGATCGCACTCAGCGCCGATGGCAGCCCGCTCGATTTCGCGGATCATTATTACTACAAGGGCGCGATGTTCTCGAACGTGCCCAATCTGGCGGCAGTGTTCGGCTATCTCAACGCTTCGTGGACCTTGCGCGCCGATATCAACGCGCGGTTTATCTGCGACATTCTGAACAAGATGAAGGCCGATGGCACGCAGATCGCCGTGCCCAAACTCGCGCCCAACCATCACCTTGATGAAGATAATATCTACGACTTTTCATCGGGTTATATCGAACGCGCGCGCCACCTCCTGCCCAAGAGCGCCACCGATATGCGCTGGCGGCTCAATCAGGACTACATCCGTGACAAGGCATGGATGCAAAGCGACCCGCTGGACGACGGCGTGCTGCAATTCGGCCAGCCGCGCACAGCCGCTCGCCCGAAGGAGCAGTTCGAAACTGCGCAATAGCGCTTTTGCCAAGGCATGCCTTGCTCTAAGCTATGCCCCATGACCGATAACACCCGCATCTGGACCGCCGCTTTGATCGTGGTTGGTGACGAAATCCTGTCCGGCCGCACGCAGGACAAAAACATCGCCCAAGTCGCCTCGTGGCTTGGCATACAGGGTATCCGCCTGCGCGAAGTGCGCGTGGTGCCCGATGTGATGGACGCTATTGTCGAGGCGGTAAACACGCTGCGCGCCCGCAATGATTACCTGTTCACCACCGGCGGCATCGGCCCCACGCATGATGACATCACGGTTGATGCGGTGGCACAAGCGCTCGGCGTAGACGTTGTCATCCACCCCAAGGCGCGGGCAATCCTTGAAAGCTATTACGAAACACGCGGCGGGTTGAACGATGCCCGCTTGCGCATGGCGCGAGTGCCGGAAGGCGCGGACTTGATCGAAAACCGGGTATCGGGCGCTCCCGGCATCAAGGCCGGCAACGTCTATCTGATGGCAGGCGTGCCCGGCATTACCGCGCAAATGCTCGATGGCTTGACCGGCCAATTGGAAGGCGGTTTGCCCCTGCTTTCCACCACGGTCGGCTGCTGGGTGGCCGAAAGCGAGATTGCCGATCTGCTGCGTGAAACCGAAAAGGCCTTCGATGAATGCCAGATCGGCAGCTACCCCTTCTTCCGCGAAGGCCGGACCGGCGCAAATTTCGTCATCCGCTCGGTCAGCGATGAATACCTGAAAGCTTGCGCTCACGCACTGGAAGAAGGCCTCACCGCAATTGGCCGCTTGCCCGTGACCGGCGGGATCTGATCCTATGCTCGCCCGTCGCCTGGTCCTGCTCGCTCCACTGGCCGTCCTGCTGATTGGTGCAGCCCCAGTAAAGAAGCGCCCGCCTGCACCTCGCGCGGCAGTGCCTGCCTATACCAAGCCGTCGACAGCGCCGCTGCCGGACAAAGTGCGGATTGCCCTGACGACAGACCTTGGCCCGATCGTGGTGGAAGTTGATGTGAAACGCGCCCCTGCCAGCGCCACCAACTTCGTGCGCTATGCCGAAACAAAGCGCTTTGACGGCACGGTGTTCTATCGCGCCATGCACCTCAAATGGGGTGAACAGCCCAACGGCCTGATACAGGCGGGCACGCGCAACGATCCCAAGCGCAATCTGCCGCCTGTGCCACATGAACCGACCAACATCACCGGTATCTCGCACAAAGCGGGCACGCTTTCGATGGCGCGCTATGCCCCCGGCACCGCAACGGGCGACTTTTCGATCATGGTATCGGACCAACCCGGCCTTGATGCCCAGCCTGATTCGGCTGATCCCGAAGCCAAGGCAGGCTATGCCGCATTCGGCCAGGTGATCGAAGGCATGGACGTGGTCAAAGCCATCTTTGCCGCACCCATTTCCGAAACCGAAGGCGAAGGCTTCATGCGGGGACAGATGCTGGCCCAGCCGGTAAAGATCATCACGGCGCGCCGCCTGCCCGACGCAGTGCCACTCCCCACCCCCTGATGCGCGGGATTATCCTTTTGGCGATGGTGGGCCTGTCAGGCTGCAGCAACACCAATTTGCCGCGCTTTGAATCTGTGCTGGCGGCCAATGACAGCGCCACTGCCGCGCTTGCCCAGTGGTGCGAAGCCCGTAACATCGCGCAACCATCGGTCATCCGCGCTCTGGCGGACCGGGCTGCAAAGTTCACCCCGACACCTGCGGTACTGGCTACCTTGGGCGTGCCCGATGCAACCCATGTCGCCTATCGCCACGTCCGCCTGGCTTGCGGCAATACGGTGCTGTCAGTTGCTCACAATTGGTACGTCCCCGCGCGGTTGACGCCGGATATGAACCACACGCTCGAAACCACGGACACACCGTTTGGCAAAGTGGTCACCTCGCTCGGCTTCCGGCGCGAAAGGCTGGCGGCGCAACGCGGGCGGACAAACGAATGTCCCAAAGGCACCGTGCTTTCCCATCGCGCCGTGCTGCGCATTGCAGATGGCAGCGCGATCAGCCTCGTTATTGAATGCTACACCCGCGCGAACCTCAAGGCCGCGGGTTAACCGTCCAGTCCATCGCCGCTTCGGCATAATGCTCAAGCTCGCGCCAGTGCCGGTCCCAGCCGGGGCCGCGTTTTTCGGGCGGAATCACCGCTTCCACTTGCAGGCGGGCAATCGTTACAGGGTTTTGCGGCGCTTCGTTTTCGGTCATGCCCTGTCCCTAGACTGCTGCAACCAATATCGGGAGCACAAAAAACAGGCCGGGAAGGTTTCCCCTCCCGGCCCGCTTTTCAAAACTCAAGTGGCTTAATCAGCCGCCCTGAACTTGCGAAACGTCAACCTTCAGGCCGGGGCCCATCGATGACGAAAGGCCGATCTTGCGCAGGTACTTGCCCTTGGCGCCAGCTGGCTTTGCCTTGACGATGGCATCAACGAACGCGTCGAAGTTGGCGCGCAGTGCATCGTCCGAGAACGAAAGCTTGCCAATGCCGCCATGAATGATGCCGGCCTTTTCAACGCGGAATTCGATCTGGCCGCTCTTGGCTGCCTTGACCGCATCGGCGACGTTTGGCGTCACGGTGCCCAGCTTCGGGTTTGGCATCAGGCCCTTAGGACCCAGAACCTTACCCAGACGGCCAACAATGCCCATCATGTCTGGCGTTGCGATCACGCGGCCGTAATCAAGGTTACCGGCCTGCATGTCTTCCAGCAGATCTTCGGCACCGACCTTGTCAGCACCGGCAGCAAGCGCTGCTTCGGCCTTGTCGCCACGGGCGAACACGGCAACCTTGACGTCCTTGCCCGTGCCCGAAGGCAGGGTCACCATGCCGCGAACCATCTGGTCAGCGTGGCGTGGATCAACACCAAGGTTCAGCGAAACTTCAAGGCTCTCGTCGAACTTGGCGCTCTTGAGGTCCTTCAACAGCTTGATCGCGTCATCAACCGCGTAAAGCTTCATGTTGTCGCCCAGCTTTTCGGTCAGCGACTTCTGCTTCTTGCTCAGGGTCATGTGATCAGCCCTCCACCACGGTGAGGCCCATCGCGCGAGCGGAGCCTTCAATGATCTTCGTTGCGGCGTCGATGTCGTTCGCGTTCAGGTCCTTCATCTTGGCCTGTGCGATGTCCGACAATTGTGCGCGCGTGATCGTGCCGGCCGAAGCCTTGCCCGGTGTCTTCGAACCCGACTGGATGCCGACGGCCTTCTTGATGAAGAACGTGGCTGGCGGGGTCTTGGTGACGAACGTGAACGAACGGTCGGCATAGACGGTGATCACGGTTGGAAGCGGCGTACCCTTCTCAACTTCTTGCGTTGCAGCGTTGAACTGCTTGCAGAATTCCATGATGTTCACGCCGCGCTGACCCAGCGCAGGACCGATTGGCGGTGCAGGCTTGGCTTCACCAGCCTTCACCTGAAGCTTGATATAGCCTTCAATTTTCTTGGCCACGAGGGGCCTCCTTTCTTCCTGTTAGCGCAAGGTTTCGCTGCGCTTCAGAGTGAGCGGTCAACGCCTTGGACTTGCATCCAAGGCTCCCGCACGGTTTTCTACAGACGAGATTCGCCGCAGAAGAGGCGCGCCGATAACGGCATCAGCGCGCAAATGCAACCGGAATGCCGTTTTTAGCGGACCAGTTCGACTTCTTCGAACGCCAATTCCACCGGAGTGGCGCGGCCAAAGATCGACACCGACACCTTCACGCGGCTCTTGTCGAAGTCCAGTTCCTCGACAATGCCGTTGAACGAAGCGAACGGTCCCGCGTTGACCTTGACCGAATCGCCGATTTCGTAATCGACCACAACGCTTTTGCGCGGTTCGGCAGCGGCCTGGTCGCGCGCACCAAAGTAGCGCGCAGCTTCCTTGTCGGAAATTGGCTGCGGCTTGCTGTTGGTGCCAAGGAAACCGGTCACCTTTGGCGTGTTCTTGACGAGGTGATAGATGTCGTCATTCATCGCCAGCTTGGCCAGAACATAGCCCGGCATGAACTTGCGTTCGACCTGAACCTTCTTGCCACGCTTGACCTCGGTGATCGTCTCGGTGGGAACTTCCACCGCTTCAACCAATTGCGAAAGGCCAATGCGTTCGGCTTCGGAAAGGATCGCGTCGCGAACCTTGTTTTCGAAGCCGGAATAAGCGTGAATGATGTACCAGCGGGCCATATGTCTCTCTTTGGTCCTGGGAATTTCTAAAAGCTGCGATCAATCCCGAAGGATGATCAAGCCAGCGACAGCAGGAACTGAACGGTCATGCCGAAAAGCGAATCGATGCCAAGGAAGAACACCGCCAGGATCAGCATCATGATGCCGACGAAAATCGCGGTGGTCGTGGTTTCCTGACGGGTGGGCCAGACGACCTTGCGCGCTTCTGCCTTCACCTGATTGAAGAACTCGCCGGGGCTGGTCTTGGCCATTGCTAAACGCCTTACAAACTGCGGCATATGCCGGATGTGAAACTCATCTGTTCCGCCTAGGGGTCATCGCCGCCCCGGACAAGTCCGGGAGGGGCTGGCGATTTTCCGATGTCGGAGTGGTCTGTATTTAGTCGCGCAGCGCCAACTTGGCAAGAGTGGCGTAAACCGGCGGATCGGAGAGCATAATTAACACCGCAAAATGCAGTTGGCATTAACCCCGTTCACGGGTTAGTTTAAGCGCGATCTCAAGCGAACCAGACGCAAGAGACGCGACTCGGGGCGGTACGCTTTACGCGCGCCGCCCCGCTTTTCATTTCTGCCTGATAACCCGCTGCTTTAGCGAGTGGCAGGAGCGGAGGGACTCGAACCCACGGCCCTCGGTTTTGGAGACCGATGCTCTACCAACTGAGCTACGCTCCTGTGCTCGGAAGGCGCCTTAGAGGGTTGACGCGGGGGATGCAACCAGCCGAAACACAAAGTTAGAGATTATGTCGCGCAACGAACCCCAAACCATTCCGCCCGATCTGCTGCTCAAAGCCTATCGCGCAGGGATTTTCCCGATGGCAGACAGCCGCGACGATCCCGAAGTCTTCTGGGTTGAGCCCAAAATGCGCGCCATTCTGCCGCTGGACGGCTTCCATATGTCCAAATCGCTGGCGCGCACATTGCGGCGCGGGCGCTTTACCGTCACGTGCAATGCCGCATTCGAAGCCGTGATCGATGCCTGCGCCGCCCCGCGTCCCGGTGCCGAGGACAGCTGGATCAGCATGCGCATTCGCGAAAGCTACATAGGCTTGTTTGAACACGGCCACGCCCATTCCATCGAATGCTGGCACGACGGCCGATTGGTTGGCGGCCTTTATGGCGTCGGTTTTGCGCGGGTGTTTTGCGGAGAATCGATGTTCAGCCGTGAAGCCGACGCGTCCAAAGTGGCCATGGCATGGCTGGTCGCATCCCTGCAAAAAGTGGGCGCAGAATTGCTCGACTGCCAGTTTACCACCAGCCACTTGTCATCGCTGGGTGCGGTCGAAATTCCGCAAAGCCAGTACCTGAAGCTGCTTTCACACGCCCAGCGGCGCTATTCGCCCGAAGAATTGGCAGCGGCCCGCGCACTGGCCGATGAACTTGGCGAAGGGCTGGCTGACGGATTTGGCGCAGGTGACGCTGCCACCGCACCGCTCGGGCTACCAGCGGGCTTTGCTGCGCTACGCTCATCGGCTTTTGGCGCTTCTTCGCCGGGGAACGTCATTGCGCAGTCCTTCACCCACACATCATAAATCGGGTGCTCCACCACGTTGAGCGAAGGGGTGTTGCGGAAAAGCCAACCGGAAAACACCTTGCGCCACGCCAGTTGCTCATCGGTCGAAGCCCGCTCCTGCACAAACAATTGCACAAACGCGCCGATCTCTTGCGGATCTTCCCACGGCGCGGTCTTCTCGCACGAGGCAAGCTTTACGATGGCATTGCCGATCTGGCGTGATTCGCCGCTTTTCAGCACCACGTCCTGCGTAATGTTGTTGCGCTTGTTCAAAAAGCCAAGCGTCGCCACGCGGTCTTTGACCGGCGTGCCATATTCGCTTTCAACTGCCGCTCCTGAAGCCATAGCCACAGCCGCGCCGGATTGCGTCGCTTCGGGTGGCGGCGGCGGACCTTCTTTTTCGCCTCCACAGCCAGCCAGCACCAATAGCCCCGCCAAAGCGAGCGCGCGGCCGGCCGACGGTGCAACAAAAAGCATCAGGCTTCCGGTGACCAGGCTTCGTAATCGCCTGTCGCAGCGGCACGTTTCCCGCCGCGTTCCAGCGCACCTTGCGGGCGATAAGCCGCAGTAGTGCCCGTGGCGTTAGGGGTGTAATCCACTTCCCAGATGCGCGCAGGCGGCAAGTTGCTTTCAGGAATGCCGTCAAAGCTGCCGTGCAGCCAGCCATGCCATTCTGCAGGCACGCGGCTGGCATCATTGGCACCGTTATAAATCACCCAGCGGCGTTCACGTCCGGCAAAGGGATGGCCCTTGGGAAAGGG
The DNA here is from genome assembly GCF_002280675.1 of Novosphingobium sp. 32-60-15. Lineage (GTDB taxonomy): Bacteria > Pseudomonadota > Alphaproteobacteria > Sphingomonadales > Sphingomonadaceae > Novosphingobium. Next base: position 24,824 of record NZ_NCEN01000025.1, read on the forward strand.
CTTTTTGGCGCGATGGTACGTGTTGCCCTGCGCGTCAGTGCCGACTTGCTCGCCCCGAAGCGCGCTGTCGAGCATGGTGGTAACGGTGGCACCATTCCACCAGGTGAAGATCTTGCCGAGGATGCTCATGAGCGCAGCGCTTAGCCTTTCAAAGGGGGTGCAGGCAAGCGCAGAGATACGCTTTGCCTCACGTCTTTTTCGATCACCAGTCGACCCGGTCACCCGGCTTGATGCCAAGCTTGGCTGCCAGCCCGCCGTTAATCTCGAAAACGGCCAATGTCGGCCCCGCGGCGGGCAGCGGCGTTTCATCGTATGGCACTGCGTTTGCTGCAATGTTCATGATCTTGTGGTCACGGCCAACGAATATGATGTCCAGCGCGATCACCGTGTTGCGCATCCAGAACGCAGCGCGATCAGGCGGGTCGCGCAAAAAGATCATCGCCTCGTCATCAGCCAGTGCGGTGCGGAACATCAGGCCCTTGGCCTGCTCTGGCGCGGTGCGCGCAACTTCAGACCGGAACACCAGCTTCTTGTCACCAGCCGTGATCGTTACCGGAACAATCGGCAAACCGGACACCGGATGAACCGCCGCCGCCGCCACGCTTTCCTGCGTCGTCTTGGCACCGGCATCGGCCGCACCGGGCGAACACGCCGCGATCAGCGCAAGTGCGGCAAGACTTGCGAATCTAGTCAGTTGCTTCATCGACCCATTCTTCCAATGCCTGTTCGGAAACCGCATTCACCACCTGACGCACATGATCAAGGGGGTGTCCTGCGCGCAACATGGCCGCGACTTGCTTTTCACGCAACGTCCTGCCCTCCTTATCTCCGCCTGTTCGGTCGCCCGCTCCAAACGGTCCGAACCGCCGTTTGCGCGCCATGACAATTGCGGCGCGGCGGCGCTCTGCCTCATTCCCGCGTGATTCCTCGCGCAGCGGCTCGGCAATTCCCGCCGCGCCCAGCGCCTGATCGATCCGCCGCGCACCATATCCGCGCCGCAACAACCCTTGCGCCTTTGACCGTGCATAATTGGCATCATCAACATAGCCGACCTGAACGAAACGCTCGACCAGTGCCGCAATGTCGGGCGCTTCCTCGCCCTCCCAGCCCCGCTCGCGCAATTTGCGTTTCAGATAATCGGCCAGCTTGCCCGCACTGGTGGCAAAGCGCGCGACATAGGCCAGCGCCATTTCATCCAGACGCGCCGCATCAATCGGCTTTGGCACACGTGGTTCACGGCGCGTTGCCGGATCATAAGGGGGTTTGCGAGCCATCCGCCACATTCGTGCCACAGTCCGCGCTAAATGAGAACGTCCGTGCCGTGACATCGGTTGTTTTGTTGTCACGGACTCGTCATGGGCCGTTCACCTGCAAGCACACATAACGGCGCGGCAGGACGATTGAAGAGCAGATCGGGGTATCGCATGACTGTTTTGAACGCTGTTGCTGATAAGGCGACTCTCGTTCCCACACCCAATATCGACGTGCAGCCACGTCGTTATGCGGACTTTGACACTTTCTGCGATGCGCTCGATTATGCCGCAAAAGGTGTGCTCGGCTTCAACTTCCACGATCCGCGCGGCACGCTTGCACAGCCTTACCCTTATTCGCAACTTCGCGCCGATGCGCTGGTTGCCGCGCAAAAATTGATCGCACTGGGCGTCGGCCCGGCTGATCGCGTGGCATTGGTCGCGGAAACCGGCCCCGATTTTGCCGCGCTGTTTTGTGGCGCAATGTATGCCGGTGCATGGCCCGTACCATTGCCCCTGCCCACCAGCTTTGGCGGCAAGGAAAACTATATCGATCAGTTGACCGTGCAACTCGGCAGCTCTGATCCCAAGATGCTGATCTATCCTGACGAGATCGCCGAAATGGCGGGCGCCGCAGCTGCGCGTCAGGGTTGCCCCGGCCTTTCGTGGAGCGATTTCCACGCAGGCAGTGCATCCGACACGGCACTGCCCGCGCCCGATCCAGATGCCATCAGCTATTTGCAATACTCCAGCGGTTCCACCCGTTTCCCGCATGGCGTTGCCGTCACGCACCGCGCCCTGATGGCCAATCTGGCGGGCCATTCCCACGGCATGAGCATCGCCGATCCTGATCGCGCCGTATCTTGGCTGCCGTGGTATCACGATATGGGCCTGGTTGGCTGCTTCCTGTCGCCAATCGCCAATGGCGTGTCGGTCGATTACATCAAAACCGAAGATTTCGCGCGTCGCCCGCTGGCATGGCTCGATATGATCAGCCGCAACACCGGCACCACGCTGTCGTATTCGCCCACCTTCGGTTATGACATTTGCGCCCGCCGCATCTCCAGCCAGACCAACGTGGCTGACCGTTTCGACCTTTCGCGCTGGCGCGTGGCAGGCAACGGGGCCGATATGATCCGCCCCGACGTGATGCAGAATTTCGTCAATGCCTTTGCCCCTGCAGGCTTCCGCGCTGATGCATTCCTGCCCAGCTACGGCCTTGCCGAAGCGACGCTTGGCGTCACCATCATGCCACCGGGCGAAGGCATCCGCGTCGAACTGGTCGCCGAAGAGCGCCTTTCAGGCACACCGCGCGATCTGTCACGCCCGGCCCGCTACCGCGCAATGGTCAATTGCGGCGTCCCGATCAAGGGCATGGAACTGGCCATTCGCGGCGAAAAGGGCAACGAACTGCCCCACCACCATATCGGTAAAGTGTGGTGCCGTGGCTCATCGGTGATGCACTCCTACTTCCGCGATCCGGAATCGACTGCCGAATGCATGGTCGATGGCTGGCTGGATACTGGCGACATGGGTTATGTCGATGAACAGGGCTACTTGTTCATTGTCGGACGCGCCAAGGACATGATCATCATCAACGGCAAGAACCACTGGCCACAGGATATCGAATGGGCCGTGGAACAACTGCCCGGCTTCCATCAGGGCGATATCGCGGCCTTCTCGGTCGAAACCGAAAATGGCGAAGAAGCCCCCGCCGTGCTGGTCCATTGCCGCGTCTCCGATCCTGTAGAGCGCGTAAAACTGCGCGACCAGATCCGCGACAAGGTGCGTTCGATCACCGGCATGAACTGCGTCGTCGAACTGGTCCCCCCGCGCACCCTGCCCCGCACCAGTTCAGGCAAACTCAGCCGCGCCAAGGCCAAGAAGCAATACCTCAGTGGCGAAATCGAGCCTTACGCACTGGCGGCGTGAGGCGGGAAAGCCGGCGGCCTCGAATACCTTTTATAGCGTGATAACTTTACACCGATCCAAAACAGATCCCGCTCGTGTCGAGCCCTTCGATACACTCAGGATAAACTTCGGCCTTTCAGGCCGAAGTTGAGACACCGCTCGCTCAAACAAAAAAGGGGCCAGGTGCCAATCCGGCCACCAGCCCCTTCTGCAACCTTCAAGCCCCGATCAGGGTGTCGGCTTCTTCATATAGGCAATGACCGCAGCGCGTTCATCGGGATTGGGCACGCCCGCAAACGCCATCGACGTACCGGGAACCAATGTTGACGGCTTGGTTAGCCACTTGTCCAGCGTGGCTTCATCCCACTTCAGATTGGCCTTCTTCATCGCGGCCGAATACTTGAAGTTTGGCGCGGCACCTGCCTTGCGGCCAACAACACCTGCCAAATTCGGGCCCATCTTTGCCGCAGCGCTGGGTGTAACCGCATGGCATGCAATGCAGCGCATGAACACTTTCTTGCCCAGTACCGGATCACCCTTGGGCGGAGCAGCCATTGCCGCACTTGCCAGAGCCGAAGCCGCAAGGCCCACCACAACCAAAGCACTCGTAAACTTTGCCATCGACCAACCCTGTCTGTTTCAAACTGCCCGATCCGGCCAGAACCGAACCGGCACCAATATCTGGCAAGTGCGCTTTATCGCGGCTGAACGACATTAGGCCATACCCGAAATGGGCATTATCCGAAAAAGGGTGGCGCGCCTTGGGTGATTACGCCGGATAATCAGACGTAAAGCGGGGCCAGACTTGTCATCCAACCCCGCGTTACCTCATTCCATTTCAAGGATGATCGCATCCACCGCAAGGCTGTCACCTGCCTTGGCATTAACCGCTTTCACCTTGCCCGATTTTTCCGCGCGCAAGATGTTTTCCATCTTCATCGCTTCCACCACGGCCAGCGGCTGCCCCGCCTCTACCGCATCGCCAACGCCCACGTTCAGCGTCACCAGCAGACCCGGCATCGGGCAGATCAGGAACTTTGAAAGGTCTGGCGGGATCTTTTCGATCATGTGCTGGGTATAAGGCGCAACGTGTGCAGGCAGCACTTGCACCTTGTGAATGCTCCCACGTGTCGTCAGCTTGAAGCCTGCACGCGTCGGCTCAACCTTCACTGACAACGGCTGGTCATCAATCTCGCAATGCACGATCCGGTCACCCGGTGTATATTCCAGCGCCAGATCAATGGCTTTGCCATCCACCGTCACTTCGTCTTCGTCCAGCGTCACGGCAAAAGTGCTGTCGCCAATCTTCACCGCCCATTCGTATGGCGGATCAAGCTCGTCACCCAGTTGCTGGTCCACGCGGCGCGCGCGGTCGGACCGGGCCGTGGCAAGGAACCCTGCCAGCGCCGCCAGTGTCTGCTTCAATTCGTCAGACGTTGCCGCGCCGTGGAAACCGTCCGGATATTCCTCGGCGATAAAGCCGGTGGTCAATTCGCCCGAACGGAAACGCGGATGCTGCATGATGGCGGAAACGAAATCGATGTTGTGGCCAAGGCCTTCGATCTCGAACGCATCAAGCGCCGCAATCTGCTTGTCCGCCGCTTCATCGCGAGTCTTCCCCCATGTGATCAACTTGGCGATCATCGGGTCATAGAACATCGACACTTCGCCGCCTTCATAGACGCCGTCATCCACGCGCACACCATCCAGCCCGCGCCGTCCGTTCTCCGCGCCGTCATCCTCCCAACCGGCAACCGGCGGGTTGTAGCGGATCAGGCGGCCGGTCGAAGGCAGGAAGCCGCGATAGGGATCTTCTGCATAGACGCGGTTCTCAATCGCCCAGCCGTCAATCTTGATGTCATCCTGCGTCATTGCCAGCTTCTCGCCATAGGCAACGCGGATCATCTGTTCGACCAGATCAACGCCGGTGATCGCTTCGGTAACCGGATGCTCCACCTGCAAACGCGTGTTCATTTCAAGGAAGTAGAAGCTCTCGCCCGTAGGATCAGCGCCCGAAACGATCAGTTCAACCGTGCCTGCCGAATAATAATCCACCGCCCGCGCCAGCGCGACGCACTGCTCGCCCATCGCCTTGCGCATCTTGGGCGTCACGAACGGCGATGGCGCTTCTTCCACCACCTTCTGGTGACGGCGCTGGATCGAGCATTCACGCTCGTTCAGGTACAGGATGTTGCCGTGCTTATCGCCAAGGATCTGGATTTCGATGTGGCGCGGGTTAAGGATGAACTTCTCGATGAACACGCGGTCATCGCCGAACGAATTCAGCCCCTCACGCTTCACCGCCTCAAAGCCTTCGCGCACGTCCTGCTCGGTATAGGCAAGGCGCATGCCCTTGCCGCCGCCGCCAGCCGAGGCTTTCATCATCACCGGATAACCGATTTCCGCCGATATACGCACCGCATGTTCGGTATCGTCTATCTCGCCGACAAAGCCCGGAACGACATTGACGCCCGCCTTCATCGCCAGCTTCTTGGATTCAATCTTGTCGCCCATCGCGGCAATCGCACCAACAGGCGGGCCGACAAAGGCGATACCTTCTGCGGCCAGCGCCTCGGCAAAGCTCGTGCGTTCTGAGAGGAAGCCGTAGCCCGGATGTACCGCATCAGCGCCGGTCTGCTTGCACGCCGCGATAATCTTGTCCGCAATCAAATAGCTTTGGGCAGCAGCCGAAGGCCCGATATGCACCGCTTCATCCGCCATCTGCACAAAGGGCGCACGCGCATCAGCGTCTGAATAGACAGCGACGGTGGCGATACCCATACGGCGCGCCGTCTTGATCACACGGCAAGCAATTTCGCCACGGTTGGCAATGAGGATTTTCTTGAACACTAGCGGCTCCAGCGTCGAATGATCAGAAACAAAAGCGCGATGTAGCCAACGACACTGGCAACAATCGGCACAGCGATTGGAATGAATGGTTCGGATGAACAGGTGGCTTCAGGCCCCATGCCACAAGCTCCAACAAGCACATCAATAATGATGAGAAACGACGCGCCCCACCAGCTTATGCTCGCTAAGATAACAAATAGGATTCTGCTGGGAAGACTCATCCAACTTCCCTTCTTCGCTCGTCACCCTGCACTCGTTTCAGGGTCCATCGTGCCCCGGCCACTGAAGGCGCGTGGGGAGAGATGGATGCTGAAACAAGTTCAGCATGACGAGGTTCTAGATTCGTGAGAGATGCTTCCGTATTCGCACCATCTCCGTCACCCTGAACTTGTTTCAGGGTCCATCCCTCCGCAAACACGGCGTTATGCGAGACGAGCGGCAGCCTTGCGTCTACATCCTTGCGAGCCAGCCGCGCGGCACGCTGTACATTGGCGTTACGTCCAACCTTATCGGCAGGCTGTGGCAACACCGCGAAGGGGCGATCCCCGGATTCACCAGCCAATACGGCGTCCACCGATTGGTCTACTTCGAGCTTTTTGACGAAATGGAACCTGCCATTGCGCGCGAAAAACAGCTCAAGCGTTGGCATCGGGCGTGGAAGATCAACCTGATCGAGGGGCCAAACCCCGACTGGCATGATCTTGCGATTGGATTGGGCTTCGCCCCCGTCGCTCCGCGTATTGGGAGAGATAGGCCCTGAAACAAGTTCAGGGTGACGGGGTTTGGTGGCGAACATGGCCCTTACGCATCCACCGGCGGCATATTGTGCCCCAGAAGCCGCAGCATATCCGCCGCCGCCTCCACCACGTTGGTGCCCGGGCCGTAAATGCCCTGCACACCTGCTTCGCGCAGGAAATCATAGTCTTGCGGCGGGATCACACCGCCCGCGACAACTTTGATGTCCGAGCGACCGGCCGCGCGCAGGTGGCCGATCAGTTCGGGGATAAGCGTCTTGTGCCCTGCAGCCAGCGACGATGCTCCCACTGCATCAACGTCGTTCTCGACGGCCAGCTTGGCAGCCTCTTCGGGCGTCTGGAACAACGGTCCGCTGGTCACATCAAAACCTATGTCGGAAAAGGCTGATGCGATCACATTTGCGCCGCGATCATGGCCGTCCTGGCCCATCTTGGCGACCAGCATGCGCGGTGTGCGACCAAGGCGGCGCGACACGGCTTCAACGCCATCAACCACCTGCTGATAGCGCGCATCGCCTGCATAGGCCGCGCCGTACACGCCCTTGACCGGCGTCGGGAACGTGCCATGGCGACCGAACACGACTTCCATCGCATCCGAAATCTCGCCCAGTGTTGCGCGGTGGCGCGCAGCCTCGACGGCCAGTTCGAGCAGGTTGCCACCGGTCTTCGCGCCTTCGGTCAGTGCATTCAGCGCAGCGCGGCACTTGGTCTCGTCGCGGTTCTCGCGCACCCATTTCAGACGGGCGATCTGCCCTTGGCGGACCTTGTCGTTATCGATGTCGAGCGTTTCGAGCAGGTCTTCGGTGGCGAGGCGGTACTTGTTGACGCCCACGATCACGTCTTCAGCGCGGTCCACGCGTGCCTGCCGTCCGGCTGCTGCTTCCTCGATCATCGCCTTGGGCCAGCCCGCCGCCACGGCCTTGGCCATGCCGCCTTCGCTTTCAACGCGCTCGATGATCTCCCACGCCTTGTCGACCAGTTCCTGCGTCAGGCTTTCGATGTAGTACGACCCGCCCAGCGGATCGACCACGTTGCACATGCCCGTCTCTTCCTGGATCACGATCTGCGTGTTGCGCGCGATGCGCGCGGAAAAGTCGGTTGGCAGCGCGATAGCTTCGTCCAGCGCGTTGGTGTGCAGCGATTGCGTTCCGCCCAGCATCGCGGCCATCGCCTCGATCGTGGTGCGGATCACGTTGTTGTAAGGGTCCTGCTCCTGCAAGCTGACGCCCGAGGTCTGGCAGTGCGTGCGCAGCATCTTCGAACGCTCGTCCTGCGCGCCCAGCTTTGTCATCACGCGGTGCCACAACACGCGCGCCGCGCGCAGCTTGGCCACTTCCATGAAGAAGTTCATGCCGATGGCAAAGAAGAACGACAGGCGGCCCGCAAACTTGTCGATATCAAGGCCGCTCGCCACGCCGTACTTCACATATTCCATGCCATCGGCGATGGTGAATGCCAGTTCCTGAACCTGCGTCGCGCCCGCTTCCTGCATGTGATAGCCGGAAATCGAGATCGAGTTGAACTTGGGCATCTCGCGGCTGGTGTAACCGAAGATGTCCGAGATGATCCGCATCGAGGGTTCAGGCGGATAGATATAGGTATTGCGGACCATGAACTCCTTGAGGATGTCGTTCTGGATGGTCCCGTCGAGCAACTTGCGATCAACGCCCTGCTCTTCGCCTGCCACGATGAAGAACGCCAGGATCGGGATCACCGCGCCGTTCATGGTCATCGACACCGACATCTGATCGAGCGGAATACCGTCGAACAGGATCTTCATGTCCTCGACGGAATCGATGGCCACTCCCGCCTTGCCAACATCGCCCACCACGCGCGGATGGTCGGAATCATAGCCGCGATGCGTCGCCAGATCGAAGGCCACCGACAGCCCCTTCTGGCCCGCTGCCAGATTGCGGCGATAGAACGCGTTCGATTCCTCGGCAGTCGAAAAGCCCGCATACTGGCGCACTGTCCACGGACGCCCGGCATACATCGAAGCGCGCACGCCCCGCGTGAACGGCGCAAAACCGGGCAGGCCGGGATCGACGGTCACGTCTTCCGCTGTATAGAGCGGCTTGACCGTGATGCCTTCCGGCGTCTGCCAGTTCAAATCCTTGCCTTTGACTTCCTTTGCCGCAGCCGCTTGCCAGTCTGCCAGTGTCTTGTCGGTCATCGTTCTATCCTTAAATCGTCACCCCGGACTTGATCCAGGGTCCCGCTTTTTCGTCCACCGCCGCCAGAGAATAGCGGGACCCCGGGTCAAGCCCGGGGTGACGGAGCATTTCAATGATGCCCGCCTGCAGGCACTTCCATGATTTCCGTCAGTTGCCCGCCCATGTCCTTGGGGTGGACAAAGAAAATCAGCGTCCCGTGTGCACCAATCCGTGGCTCGCCCAGCACGCGCTTGCCTTGGGCTTCGAACCACGCCTTGGCCGCATGGATATCAGGCACTTCATAGCAAAGGTGGTGCTGCCCGCCCAAAGGATTGGCCGCAATCCACTTGCCCACCGCACTATCGGGGCTGGTCGGCTCGATCAGTTCGATCTGCGTTCCGGCAGTGCCGTTTTCACCCGGCGTGTTGACAAAGCACACGCGTACTTGCTGGCTTTCCAGCACGAACGGTTCGGTAATATCGCTCGCGCCCATCACGTCCCTGTAGAACGAGATGGAAGCGTCAATATCAGGCGTTGCGACGCCGACGTGGTTCAAACGGCCCAACTTCATGTCAGACCCTTTCAACGACCATGGCAATGCCTTGACCGCCGCCGATGCACATTGTGATCAAGCCATACTTGCCGCCGGTGCGTTGCAGTTCATAAATCGTCTTGATCGTCAGAATTGCGCCGGTGCCACCGATGGGATGTCCCAGCGAAATGCCCGAACCGTTGGGGTTCGTCTTGACCGGATCAAAACCCAGTTCCTTGGCAACGCCACAAGCCTGCGCGGCAAATGCCTCGTTCGCTTCGATCACGTCCATCTGGTCAAGCGTCAGGCCTGCGCGCTCAAGCGCGATTGGCACGGCCTTCACCGGTCCCAACCCCATCAATTCCGGCTCCAACCCGGCGTGGCCCCAGCCAAGGATCTTTGCCATCGGCTTCAGGCCGAGTTCGGCAACCGCCGCGCCACTGGCCAACACGACAGCGCCTGCACCATCGTTCAGGCCGGAAGCGTTGCCCGCAGTGACCGTGCCGTCCTTCTTGAAGACCGGCTTGAGCGCTGACATCGCTTCAAGATTGGAATCGGCGCGAACGTGCTCGTCCGTGTCGAACACAACCGTGCCCTTGCGCGTCTTGATTTCAACCGGAACAATCTGCTCCTTGAAGTAACCGTTGGCGATTGCGGCGGCGGCGCGGGTCTGGCTCAACACCGCCAGCGCATCCTGCTCCTCGCGCGAGATTGCGCAGCGCTCGGCCACGTTTTCTGCGGTGATACCCATGTGGAAGCCTTCGAACGGATCATGCAATGCACCCAGCATCGCATCTTCGAACACGAGGTTCCCCATCTTCACGCCGCTGCGCCCTGCGCTGGTCATGTGCGGAGCATTCGACATGGATTCCGCACCGGCACCAATGGCAATGTTGTATTCGCCCAATGCAATGCCCTGCGCAGCCGAAACAATTGCCTGCAGGCCCGAACCGCAAAGGCGGTTGACGTTCATTGCAGGCGCGCTGATCGGGATGCCCGCGTTTACCGCAGCAACGCGGCTGACATAAGCGTCCTTGGGCTGTGTCGCTACGACCGTACCGACGACCACGTTCTGGACCTTGTCCGCCGAAATACCGGCGCGCTCGATCGCGGCCTTCATCACAATAGTGCCAAGTTCGGCCGGTCGGAGCGAGGCAAGGCCACCACCAAACGAACCGATGGCCGTACGGGCACCCGAGACGATGTAGATGTCGTTCATATCAAACTTCCCAAATTTTCAGCGCGTCACAGTGGAATGTTGTCGTGCTTCTTCCACGGATTTTCGAGGCTCTTGTTCTTGAGTTTGCGCAGGCCCAGCGCCACGCGGCGGCGGGTGGAATGCGGGTGGATCACTTCGTCGACAAAGCCCTTGCTGGCCGCCACGAACGGGTTGGCAAAACGGTCTTCGTATTCTTTAGTCTTCTCGGCGATTTCTTCAGCAGAAAGTCCGCGGAAGATAATCTCGACCGCGCCCTTGGCACCCATCACCGCGATTTCGGCAGTGGGCCAAGCGTAATTAAGATCACCGCGAAGGTGCTTTGAAGCCATCACATCATACGCGCCACCATAGGCCTTGCGGGTAATGACGGTGATCTTGGGCACGGTTGCCTCGGCATAGGCAAACAACAGCTTGGCGCCGTGCTTGATGATGCCGTTGTGTTCCTGCGCAGTGCCCGGAAGGAAGCCCGGAACGTCGACGAAGGTCAAGATCGGGATATTGAACGCATCGCAGAACCGCACGAACCGCGCGGCCTTCTTGGATGAATTGATATCCAGCACGCCTGCCAGCACCATCGGCTGGTTGGCGACGATGCCTACAGTGCGACCTTCGATCCGGCCAAACCCGACAATGATGTTCCCGGCGTGCTTGGGCTGCACTTCAAAGAACTCACCCTCATCCACCGTCTTGGCGATCACTTCGTGCATATCGTAGGGCTGTGCCGCCGATGCCGGAACGATGGTGTCAAGGCTGTGCTCGGCACGGTCATAAGGATCGGACGTTGGCCGTTCAGGCACATCATGACGGTTCGACAGCGGCAGGTAATCGAAGAAATCGCGCGCCGCCAGCAGCGCCTCAATGTCGTTTTCCAGCGCCAGATCGGCCACCGAAGTCTTGGTCGTATGCGTAACCGCGCCGCCCAGTTCTTCCTGTGTCACAATCTCGTTCGTCACCGTCTTGACCACGTCGGGTCCGGTGACAAACATGTAAGAACTGTCCTTCACCATAAAGATGAAGTCGGTCATGGCAGGCGAATAGACAGCACCGCCGGCACAAGGCCCCATGATCAGCGAAAGCTGCGGCACCACGCCCGATGCCAGCACATTGCGCTGGAACACTTCGGCATAACCACCCAGTGAAGCCACGCCTTCCTGAATGCGCGCACCGCCAGAGTCATTAAGGCCGATGACCGGAGCGCCAACTTTCAGCGCCATGTCCATGACCTTGCAGATTTTCTGCGCATGACGTTCGGACAGCGATCCGCCAAACACGGTAAAGTCCTGGCTGAACACATAGACCAGACGGCCATTGATCGTGCCCGATCCGGTCACCACGCCATCGCCCGGAATGACCGTGTCCGGCATGCCGAAATCGACACAATTGTGCTCGACGTACATATCAACTTCTTCGAAGCTGCCTTCGTCCAGCAGAACCTTCAAACGCTCGCGCGCAGTCAGCTTCCCCTTGGCGTGCTGCGCATCAATGCGCTTTTGCCCGCCACCCATGCGCGCCGCCTGACGCCGCTTTTCCATTTCTGCAATATTGGCAGACATTCCTCAAAACCTCGCATGAATGGCTTCTTCGAAAGCGTCCGATGCGCCAGTCCGCTTGCCAAGTCCAATGTTATTCTGCAAACTTGCGAATATGAACTTTGCAAATCGGGCAGTCTGAAATGGTAAGACGGCGTCTCTTCGCGGGCCAACAGCTGCGCGCTTTGCGTACCGTCCGTAAGCTTCGGCAGGGCGAAATGGCCGCGTTGATGGGGATCAGTGCGTCCTATCTTTCACAACTTGAAAACGATGAACGCCCGTTGACTCCAACACTGACCGACCGGTTGCGCGCAAGCTTCCCGGTCGATTGGGAAGACCTGGCATCTGACCGCGTTGAGCCGGTGTTGAGCGCCTTGCGCGAAGCCGCCGCCGACCCGTTGATCGCGGGAAACCTGCCAAGCGAGTTGGTAGAACGCGTGGCCGAACAATATCCCGCCTTCGCACAAGCTTTCGCCCGCCTGCACGACCAGCATCGCCGGTCAATGCAGCGGCTCGAAATCATCGACGAGGCATTGGGCGCGGATAACATATCGGGCGGACGCCTGCCGTGGGAAGAGGTGCGCGACTGGTTCCACCACGCCAATAATTATGTCGACACAATTGACCGCGCGGCAGAACGCCTGGCCCTGCGCCTGTCGGGCACCGGGGTTTCACCGTCGCTGGTGCAAATGGCGGGCTGGCTTGAACAACACGGGGTAAGCGTCGAATACACCGCCGGCGGAGCGATGCGACAGTTTGATCCGCATGCCCGGCGGTTGACGCTTGATCCCAATCAACCGATTGAAAGCGGGCGCTTCCAGATGGCGTATCAACTGGCAGCGCTGGCCCTGCGCGATGAAATTGCCGGATTGGTGCAAGAGGCAACCTTGCAATCTCCCGCCGCACGCCAACTGCTGACGGTGGGCCTTGGCAATTATGCCGCAGGGGCGTTGCTCATGCCTTATGAATGGTATCGTGCCCGCGCACGCGAATTGCGCCATGATATTGATCAATTGCGCCAGACGTTCGGCACCAGTTTTGAACAGGCCTGCCACCGACTGTCCACTTTGCAGCGCCCCCAAGCGCGCGGAATTCCGATGTTCTTCTGCCGTGTGGACATGGCAGGAAATATCACCAAACGCCATTCGGCCACGCGGCTGCAATTTGCCCGATTTGGCGGTGCCTGCCCTTTATGGGTGGTGCACGAAGCCGTGGCGATCCCGGACCGCATCCACGTGCAGGCCGCAGAAATGCCCGATGGTGTGCGCTATGTGTCCATCGCCAAGGGACTGGTGAAGCCCAGCGGCAGTTATCACCGCCCGCCACGCCGCTATGCCGTGGCACTGGGGTGTGAAGCAGCATTGGCGGATGAATTCATCTATGCCGACGGGCTCAACCTTGGCCGCCCCGAAACAATCACGCGCATCGGCATTTCTTGCCGCATCTGCCCACGCAACAAATGCGACCAGCGCGCCTTTCCCCCCAGCGACCGCGCGATCGTGGTCGATCCCCACACCCGCGATCTCGTGCCATACGGCATCACAAACATATGAAGGGGGCAAACCGTAAGTAATTATGTCTTTTGCAAACACATTGAACTTCGTCCTTTTCGTTCGTCATTGCGAGGAGGCGAAGCCGACGACGCAATCCAGATCGGTAATAAAACAACTCTGGATTGCTTCGCCACGCTCCGCGCGGCTCGCAATGACGAAGCGATGTTTGCAATAGATACCGTAAGCCTTGCCCCCTTCGGGCTATTTATGCACCGGGGTTGGGTGCAAAGGCGCAAATCTTGTTGCCGTCCGGATCGCGCAAGTAGGCGCCGTACTGTTGGCCGGGGGCATTCACGCGGACGCCCGGAGCGCCTTCACATGTGCCGCCATTTGCAATACCGGCTGCGTGCCAGGCATCAACCACAGCGGAATTTTCAGCCTTGAAGCCGAGTGTGTGGCCGTTGGAAACGGTGTGCGGTTCGCCATTGGCAGGCTTGCCAACAACCAACGATCCGGCTTCTGACGGGAACGCCGTGCCAACCGGAAACGGAACCACGGTGTTATGGCCAAGCGTGGCCATTACCGCTGTGTAGAACCCGCGCGATTTATCGATATCGTTGGTGCCAAGGAATGTGTGCGTAAACATTTATACTCTCCGTCCAGGCCAGTTTGGGCCAGTGGTTCATCCATGGCCCAGCATTGTGAAGCACTCAAGTCTTGCCCTGCATCTTAAAACGATGTTTCATTTTCAAGCGCCGGATCATTTTTATGCGTATCGGCAAAGGCCTCGGCCGCCTTCATCACCCGCAACATGTTACGGCTGGATAGCTTTTCCAGATCAGCCTGACTCCACCCGCGCCGGGCAAGTTCGACGAACAGCGCGGGGTACGTCGATGCGTCCTCCAGTCCGGCAACCGTCGCATCAACGCCATCCAGATCGCCGCCAAGGCCAACGTGATCTGCACCAATCAACTTGGCGATGTGATCCAGATGATCGGCCACGTCCTTCACACTTCCCCGCGGCATCGGATTGGCTTTGCCCCAAGCAGCCAAGGCGGCATCACTTGCAGCCGGATCACCCCGATGCAACGCCTTGAACCGTACCAGTTCTGCCTCGCGTGCGGCTCCCCACACCCGCGCCGCTTCCACCACATAGGGCGGGTAGAAGTTTACCATCACGATCCCGCCATTCGCACTGATCCGTTTCAGTGTGGCATCCGAAATATTGCGCGCATGATTGTTGATCGCCCGCGCGTTTGAATGACTGACAATCACCGGCGGGCCATTTGTCGCCAGCGCATCGGCCATCGTCGCCTCGCTCACGTGGGCAAGGTCTACCAATATGCCCAGACGCTGCATCTCGCGCACCACTTTGACACCAAACGCCGTCAAACCGCCATGTGTTGGCGCATCCGTCCCGCTTTCTGCCCAGGCGGTATTCTTGAAATGGGTCAGCGTCATGTACCGCGCGCCAAGCGTATGCATCTGACGCAAAACGGAAAGTGATCCGCCAATCGAATGCCCGCCTTCCATCCCGATCAACGAAGCAATGCGCCCCGCCTTCTGCGCCGAAGCAACACATGCACTGTCCAAACACAGCTGTAAGTCATTGGGATATTTGGCAATCAACCGGCGCGTAACGTCTATCTGCTCCAACGTCGCCAGCACCGCCTGCGGCTCTGTCAAATTGGCCGAAACATAAACCGACCAGAACTGCGCCCCGACCTTCCCCGCCCGCATCCGCGTCAGATCGGTCATCATCGCCGCAACACCGGCCTTGGCATCGCCGGTGCCGCGTGTATCGCGAAAGTCAAAGTTTTCAAGAACATCCTTGCGTCGCTCGCGCAATTGTTCGGGCACATCATTGTGGCCATCAAACACCGGCGCGGCTTTCAGCGCCGCCTCAGCGACCGCCTCGGGACTGCGCGGGGGTGCCGCGCCCATCAACAGCGCGGCAAAGCCAAGAAGAGCAAGCGGCTTTGTCATCGAATATCCCCGGATCATGTCCACACCACCTTCGAACGAAATCACGCCGCACTCAAGCGTGCAAACAGGCATTGACGAACGCGAAAAATGCAGCAATAGCGCCACTTCCGCGAGAGCGGGCGCTTAGCTCAGTTGGTAGAGCATCTCGTTTACACGGTGATGTCCAGAGCTCCAAAAACCCAGAATTCTCTAAACTTTTGGTGCGTTGCTGTCAGGTACTTCGGGACTATTTCGGGACTCTCCAGCATCAAGTGCTTTTCGCGTGTCATCATCTAAAACATGAGCATAGCGCTGAGTAGTTGTCACGTTGCTGTGACCGAGTGCCGATTTGGCTAAAAGCAAAGATCCCGTGTTTCGAACAATCCTCGTCGCGCGTGTATGACGAAGGTCATGTAATCGGAACTGATCAATAAGCGCCGATCATGTCTGGGCCGTATCAGCTTGCTCACGTTCGAAGCCATGGTGACATATTGAGATAGATGACCGGCACGAAGCCAATACAAATCCAGCATGCCCTAGCCGTGATCCCACAGTGAGTGGAGGATTGAAACACATGCCATCCTCACTCCGCGGTCGGATACCTCACCGCGGCCAGCTTCGCGGAAGTGATTTTAGCAATGGGGCCAAGCATGCCTCGCCCCATTGCCATCAAGATACCAAAAACTATAACCACAAATTCTGCGGCTCTAATCAGAGTTGATTGTAGTTTTTTAGCAGGTCACCGCGGCTTGCGCGTCGTTATGAACGTGTCAGGCAGTCTGAAAGACTGCCAAGCGCTCTGGCGGACATCCTCGAACAGATCTGACAATGGAATTGCCAGTCTGCCAAACATCAAACCTTGGCCGGTCATAATGTAGACGACCATCGAGAAGGTTACTGCCATGTCCGACTTGCGCACCGGTCTGCTTAAAGTTGAACACCTTTCGCATTTCCCGGCTTTGTTCGCGCAAGTTACGCGCCCAGTTGAGATCCATGGGTCTCGCTCCCCGGCCGCTCTCACCTCCAACGATCACCCAATCCGGCGCGGTCATCGTATCGAGCTCGATTGGCCCAAGCAGCGGCTCAAAGCTGCCGAACGTGAACAGTGGCTTCAATGTTTTCGCGGCATCGCAGAGCTTTGATGCATCCCGATCATACTCGGCTTGGTTAGCCATGGTCGCGCCGAGAGCAACGTTACGCGGTAGGATCTCGACCATCTTGGTTACATTGCCGATCCGCTTGGTGAGCAAGAGCCATACCAGTTGCGGTGTTTGCTCGATCAATTCGAACAGGTCATCACGCCATGCTGGATCAACTTCGTTGTCGAACACATCGGCGAGGGAAGAGCAGAACACGAACGGCATGGTGCCGTCGATCATTGCCTGTTTGTTCCAAGCCTTCGGCTTGTTCCAGTTTGCAGCTGACGTGTGAGATCTCGGCTGTCCTGCTCCCCATTTTACCCTGCCGAAGCGCTGACCTTGTTGGACCTCAGCGTAGCAGTTATCGCACGCAGGACTGATCTTCGTGCAGCCTATCCTTGGGTTAAATGTGTGATCAGCCCATTCGATTTTGGTGTCTTGCATATCGTCACCTTTCTAACATCCGTTCGGTGATTCGAATCGGTGACTAGGCAATTTATGCATATTTTTTCTGCTGTCGCATGGCAAATTTCGTTCTCATTTTGATCACGCAAAAGCTTGGACTGACTTCCACAATTTCACCATAATATCAGATATATGCTTGAGGCATCTTTCAGCCTAATTGGAGTGATTGGTTTACGTTTATGGCAACATTCAGTGTCTATATCCCATGGTATCCCAAACCTAGAGGCAGATGCGTTGCCTACCTGAGAAAATCGGAGCGACCGCATACGAAGCTCGATTTTGCAGGCCAGCGCGAAGCGATTTCTGCATTGGTGTCCAAAAGTCGGGCTCGGCTGATCGACACAGTTGTCGAACTAGAGCCACTGATAAATGGACAACGCCCAGCTTTGGAGGTAGCTGTTGAACTTTGCAAAGCCCAGAACGCAACGCTAATCTTCGGCAGAATTAGTCGCATGCGCGGCTGCCATCGCTGGCTCCAATTCGTTCGCGATGAGCGAGTCAGATTCATTGGTGCTGACATACCAACGATCAATAGTTTGGGTTGGTGGGAAATTGGCCGTGACTTGCAGAGGGAGCAAGCCAACAGGAACCGCAAAATCAAGGAGGCGCTTGCAAAAACTAAAGCACTTGGTGTCAGCTTAGGTGGTAAGCGCGACAATGCCGAAGGTCTAAAACTGGGTCCCGCTGCAAGTACAATCTCGCGTAACTGGCGAGCAAGAAGCCGGGATTCCTACACAATGTCGAAGATCGAGCTGCTTCAACACCGCGGAATTACAACGCTCAGTGCCATTGCAACGCGGCTTAACCAAATGGGACATCCAGCTCCACGGGGTGGAACATGGAGCCCCTCACAAGTTCGTGCCGTAATCAAGAAGTTCGAGAGCTAAGCGCAGCAGTCCAAACTTGAAATGCTATACTTCATAACAAACGCAACATCAATATTCACCGAGTAAGCTTGGGATTGCATGCCGGACCATTTCCCACCCGCTTCCATCGAATGATCATGTCATAACACTCGCATCAACAACGAAGCGAGTAAAACCATGAAACTGTTCAAAATTTCTGACATCAATCTTGTCGAGCCGTACACGGTTCTGGCAGAAAGCCGTGACCGTGCGGCAGACTATTTCATTGCATGCTTGAACCGTGGCTTTGGCCACGTGCCTGAGATCGAATATGCTGTCACGCGATGGAACCCTCGGAACATTGAAACCTTGAAGGGGCTTGGTGAGATTGTTCAGCAAGACCAGAAAGGCTGGACCGTGGAGAACAACGGTCGCTGGGCATTCTACGATCCGTTCGCGATGCCGGGGTGAGCATGAGGTTTGGCGACTAGTTCCGAAGCAAGGAAGTCCTAGGTCGCCGAACCACCATGCATCCGGGTGCTGCCTATACGCCGAGATCGGAATCCGCAGACTTAACCGAGGGTGCGGCAGGGTTACGGAAGTAAGCAATCGAATTCAAAATGAGCTGGGAGGGCCGCATCAGCCAACCAAGCGGTAGCTCCCAGCGCAATCAAAAGTCGAAATCCATTGATAACCACATGGGTGCTCCGCCATGACTTGGGTTGGGACAAAGCCGCCAATCGCCACCACTACGGGGAACGACCGGTTACGCTGAAACCTGCGTTCGTCCAATGGTGGCCGCCACGACGAGAGAGGTTGACTGTTAGCGGAAGCCGAAATCAAAGACAGATTTTTTGGGATCGCATTTTATGTCACGTGTGGCGGTACTGGAAGCAGGCTTCCTTCGGTTTTTCATGATTTCAGTCCAGATAATTGTCTAATTATTTCAAGCTACATTGAAGGAGCTGGACGCTTGCGGCTGCTTTTCCGGTAAGGCAGAATGCAGAAGCGCGGCGTACGCATGAAATTGACGCCTTAGATTGACCGTTCAGCCAATCACCAGAGAATTCTGGAGACCACGAAAATGCAGAAGCCCCAATCGAAACGCAGTTTCTTCAGGCCCGTCGCGCTGCTGCTATGCTCATTGCCAACTGCTGCATCGGCGGTAACGCTGACTTCGTTAAAAGGTCAGAACCTGGAAAACATCTATGGAAGATACGCACCACGAGGCGATTGTTCGCGAGATGTGAAGCTAATGATCAATGAAAGTGGCTTCATTTTTCAAGCATTGGGGCGAACTGTAAAGAGCTCTCGGTTGGAATATGCTGTTAGTTATATGGGGCCGAGCTACGAAGGCATAAGCTCTGTTTTCTTCCCATTTCCGATCAACGATGACAATTTTGGCCCTGTAACGATGATAGTCAACGATGGCGAAAAAGCAGGCGTGATCCGCATTGACGTAGATCTTCCCCGTGGCCAGCGTTCCGACCCGCTTCATACAGCGCTTGCTGCCGCCTCTCCAATACTTCCCTGCAAAAGCGCGGCGCCGTCGTCCGCTGCAGTAGCGCCCAAGACCTTGGTGGCAACCAACCTGACAAGCGGGAAGCCAACGCCCGCAAATTGGACGAATTTGCCCACGCTGGTGGGCCGCTATCCCGGCAGCAGAGATCGAAACAATATTGACCTTATCGGCACCGGCCCAATTGCCGACGCGATACGCGCACGTCTGGGAACTAAAGTTCTTGCCCTTGGCAGGAGCCTTTCCCCTGTCTCTCCACTTCAACGCCAAGGCTCACTGTACTGGGTAACCGGAAATGCGCCTCATCAAGGTGGCGTCGAACAGGCTTATGTCTTACTCGATGCTTCGCGTCGATCGGTGCAAGTAGGCCTTTGGGAAAAAGGCAAGTTGACCGTTTATGCGCCAACAAGCGGACGACTCTCTATTCCGCAGGATATCGCAACGCTATTATCTGAAAGTCCTCCAGAAGACGCGGTACCGTTGCCCGGTACGCCATGGGAGTTGGTGCCTGTGCAGGGACGTCCGCCCATTGCTTATATCCAGGCAGCCGCATCGACGAACATCAAGTCCTTCAGTTTGTTCTGTGAGGGCAACAGGCCAATGATGGCGGTGCTTCTAAACAAGCCTGCGACTTCACCTCGGGTCACCGTTACCTGGAACTTTGCCGGAGGTTTGGTTGACTTGCCAACCGGTCGTGCGAATGCGCAGGGCACATTCTGGCAAGCCAACCTGACAGGCTCGCAATTGATTCCGATGTTGTTGCGGCAAACCGGATCAGCAATGCTGCGCATCAACGCTCGACTCGAAGGCGAGGCATTGCTGACCGGAGCCCCGACTGTGATCCGGTCAGCAATGAGAGCCTGCCTCAAGTTTTGAGGCGATTACCTGCAAGAGCTTTAAGTGGTTCTACCCCGCCCGCGCCATTTGCAAAGGCAAGCAATGCAAGACTTACGTAAGAGGCACGCCACTGTACTTTGACAGCCGCCATTTGAGCATTCCGGGCGCTGTCCGGTTGGAGCTTGCGCTGCGCGTAGCAATCATGCGTGGCTAAGCTGAGTGGGCATGCGAGATCCGAGCAACACCCCACAATACGGCAATCTCGGACAACTGCTTCGAACCAAAGGCTATTGATTCCCAACACATAGTCCGAAGCACTTCCGTGTTTAGTCAATTTCGCTAATCCATGGGGTAAGGCATCGCACCTACGCTGGCCTTAAGTCATTAGCCTGAGAAACATTCTAGACATGTTTCATAGGCCAAAGTTTGCATTGCTGTGCAGAGCTAGATTGTTGAGATTTGCCCGACGTAAATTGCACAAGCCCTGACACTTGCCGGTCTAATCCGACCAGATCGTTTGATGGTGTTTTTGCAATATGTTTACATGGTTCGAAACAATCGCGCCTATCCGCCAGAAATTTGGCTTCCTGCTCAAGACGCTAGTGTTTGCGGCATCTTTGAACTTCGTGGGGATAGGCCTCTCCAGGGCATTTCCCGAAGCGGGACTGGCGGTTTCATTAGGCTTTGCCACGCTGTCGTTCGCGCTGGTCATTACCATCATGACCATCGCCGCCGAACGCATTTGCACGCCCTATGTCAACACGGTGGTGCGAATGGAGGCATTGGCCGCTGGTGATACCCGCAGCCCGATCCAGTACACCCACCATACCGATTGCGTTGGCCGGATGACCAAGGCCATGACCAAATTCAGTGAAACCATTGAAAAGACGACAGACCTTGATACGCAGCAGCGCATCATCGCAAAGATGAACCACGCGCTTTCGCGTCTGGCCGAAAACGATCTGACCGCCGAAATTCGCGAGCCCTTCCCCGGCGATTACGAAGACATGCGGGTCAACTTCAATCGCGGCCTTGGCACAGTATCGGCCACCATGTCCAAAATCCGCGAACTGGCCGAACACGTCCTGCGCGGCAGTGATGAAATCAACGCAGCTTCGGCCGACTTGGCCCAGCGCAATGAGCGCCAGGCCGCCAATCTGCAGGTCGCCTCAAACGCGATGGGCGGCGTTACCGCAGCGCTGACCAATACGGCAGCGCAAGCGC
>NZ_NCEN01000047.1 GCF_002280675.1 Novosphingobium sp. 32-60-15
CAGCAGAAGCCGGAGACGATCGCGGACTTCAAGAAGCACGATCGCTTCGAGATGGATGATTACACCGACGCCTTGCTGCGGTCGCTCAAGCGCAATGGCTTCGAATATTCGGACATCATGATCAAAGGACCCGATACGCTCGCTGTCGGCCGTCTCGTGCTCGATCCCTATTCAGCCACGCTCTTCTCCTCGAGTCCGAGGACGTTCGCTGCGATCGACGCGCTGATCGCGGAAGGCATGAGCATGGACGAAGCGATCGAGCGGATCGCCTTTCCCGACAATCCCGAAAAATGGGTGAGCAATCTCGTCGAGGCGGACGAGATCGCGATCGCTGCGGAGTAAGATCATGGCGACAAACGCTGACGATGTGACCATCGCGAGGGCGCGCAAGGGCAGGCTGACGGCGGCCGAATGGCGGGCCGTCCTCTACTTCACGCTCCACGGCTTTGGATTCCTTGGCAGCACGCTGCTGATCACCTGGGGGCTGTTCTTCCTGTTCTTCCTCGCGATCGGCGGCTTCTCCTTCGACGGCTTCATCCACCAGCTCAACAATTTCACCATGCGCTATGTCGCGGCCGATCAGGCCCGGACCGGCGCATTTCTCAACATCTTCGCGATCGCTCACATGATCCTCTCGGCGGCGGTGATCACCTTCCGTCGGGATCGCATCCTGCCCGACCGCACGCAGGAAGGGGGCCGCGATCATGGCTGAGCAACCCGAACTCGACTTGCCCCCCGCACCTCCCGCGCCCCAAGCCGCGCTTCCCAAGCGCCGGATCGGCTTTGGAGGCTTCACCCGGCAACAGATGCTGATCGGCCTGGTCGTGCTCGCAGTGTTGATCTGGGGGATGTGGGTTACGCGCGCGCTCACGGCGCCAAAGCAGGACCATATCGTGTCGGCCAGGCTGTCTGCTTTGGTGGGCGATTATGTTGAGGCCCAGCGATTCTCGGGCTCGCCGCCCGATCGGGTCCAGGCCGAAATGAGGGCTTTCATGTCTTCCCTCGATAGGGAGCTTCAGCGCCGCAGTGAGGTCGGGCAGGTGGTGCTGGTCGGCGAGGCGATCCTCACCAAGAATGTGCCGGACATAACGGATAGCCTGAAGAAGGCAGTGTTCGCGTCGGGTGTTCCGGAGCCGAAGCGCGTATCTGTCGAGCAGCTGCAGCGCATGCAGGAACTGTCGGCCGCGCAATCGGCTCTCGCCGCGTCCCGGCAAGCACCGTTGGCGACACCAGGCCAGGTCGATCCGATGGCCGGCGCGCAGGCGCTCTCGCCGCAGGACCCATCCGCTGCTGGGCCGCTATCCCAGCCGATGCCGCAGGCTGTGCCGGGGCGGATCCCCAGACCGTCGGTCTCAACCTTTGGAGGGCCCGATGGCAACGGCGGCCAGTGAGCTCTCCCCCCCGCGCTGGCGGCCGCGCAAGCGTCTGTGGGCGATGCTGGTTGTCGCGCTCGTCGGGACGGGTCTGGTCAGTGCGATCAGCGCCTGGCGCGACAGCCACGTCTTCCTCATCAACGCGAGCGATTCGCTCCCTAACTGGGCTTTCCTCATACGCCTGCACCAATTGCCGGCCCGCGGCGACTATGTGTTCTTCGATCCCCCGCAGAGCGCGCTTCTGCGCCGCCATTTCGGCGCGAAACCGCAGATGTTCGGCAAGATCGTCTACGGCGTGCCGGGCGATGTCGTCGCGCATCGCGGTATGGTCGTGATGATCAACGACAACCCTGTCGGGCGGACGAAGCCGCTCACGCGCTTCGGCGAGCCGCTGACGCCGGGCGCGGAGGGTGTGATCCCGTCGGGCTGCTATTATGCCGGGTCTCCCCATCGCGATGGGTTCGACAGCCGTTACGCTGAGATCGGGTTCATCTGCGGCCGGCAGATTATCGGCGTCGGGGAGCCCGTGCTGTGAAGCGCCTGCTCGCAGCTGGCGGCGGGGCGGTACTCCTCGGTGTGGTCGCCTTCGTCACCAGCCCCGCGCGTATCGAGGCGCGCGACTATGGGCAGACGGGTCAGGCTTTCCCGGTTATCGAGCCGGATTTGCTTTCGACAATCGAAGCGCGGCTAAAGCGCGCTGAATCGACCGGCGAGCTCGCGCGCACCAACGAGATGTTCGCTAAGCGCGTCGAAGCGAAGGTTCGGCGACCCACCCCGGTTGCGGGCCTCTCGCCAGCAATCGAGTCCAGGGACTGGACCTATGATCCCACGGTCCAGCTTGAGCACGATATCCGCGACCAGAAGGGCAACCTCATCGGCCGCGCCGGACAACGGATTAACCCGCTCGACTTCGTGGCGATCAGGCAGACGCTGGTGTTCGTCGACGGCGACGATGCCGACCAGGTCGCGTGGGCCACGAGCCGGGATACCGACCTCAACGCCAAGATCATCTTCGTCAGCGGCTCGCCGATCGAGGAGATGACGAACCGGAAGCGCCGGTTTTACTTCGATCAGGAGGGCAAGCTCACCTCTCGCTTCGGCATCGAGCACACGCCGGCTGTCGTGCAGCAGAACGGCCGCGTGATGCGCGTTTCCGAGCAGGTGGTGAAGAAGGGGAGGGCGGGTTGATGCCGCTCTGGCTCGATCTCCTTCGCACGCCGATGGCGGCTCCGGAGACGCCGACGCTGCGGCGCATGCGCTTCGTCTGGCAGGCACTCTGCATCACATGCGCGTTGGTCGTCGGTCTCTTCTCGCCGCTCCGCCATGCGGTCGGCCGGGCCGCGCCCATCGGCGCTGCTGTCCTGCTTTGCACGACCGCCGCCTTCACCTGCCTCTACCTGGTCCGAAAGCAGCGCGCCGACCGGGCTTTTCTCGACGACATCGGAGGCGTGGAGTGATCGGGTCCCTTCGCAGCGCCATCGGCACACTCACATTCCTCCTCGCAATGGTCGCCCTGTCGCCACCGGCAGCGGCGGCCGGGCCGACCTGCAATGGCAAGTTCGTCAATCCGATCACCGATGTCTGCTGGTCCTGCCTCTTTCCGCTGTCTGTCGGTGCCTTGAAGATCTGGCCGAGCAGCCGCCCCGATCCCAGCAATCCCGCGTCGCCGATCTGCGCCTGCGCCGACCCGCTCCCGCGCATCGGCATATCGGTGGGGTTCTGGGAGCCGGCGCGCCTTGCGGACGTGACGATGAAGCCGTGGTGCTTCCCCAACCTCGGTGGCATCCGGATCGCGCCGGGATTCGATATCGGCCAGGGCTATCTGACCGGGCCATCCATGGTCGGCGGCCGCTCCCAAAGTACGGCCAAATGGCACGTCCATTGGTATGTCTATCCGCTTCTCTACTGGATGGAGATCCTGACCGACTTCGCCTGTTTCGAGCAGGCGTCATTCGACATCGCCTACATGACCGAGGTCGATCCGCTCTGGCAGGATGACTCGCTGGCGGCGCTCATCAATCCCGAGGCGATCGTGTTCGCCAATCCTATCGCGCAGGCCGCCTGCGCCGGCGATTGCATCGCCGGCACCGTCCATCTGCCGCTCGATCCGCTATTCTGGTGCGCAGGCTGTCAGGGCTCGATGTATCCGCTCAACGGCAACATTCCGTCCTCGATTGGGCACGTCCAGTCCTCGCGGCTCGCGCTCTCGCGGTTCGCTTTCAAGATGCACCGCGAAGCACTTGCCTGGGGGACGATGGGATCGGCCGGGCTCTGCAAGAAGTATCTCATGCCGATTATGCGGAAGCAGCAGTACCGCTTCCAGATGGTCAATCCGATCCCGACCGTCAGCGGGCGCTTCGCCTGCTCCGCGATCGGTGCCTCCACCATGCCGCCCGACGCTGGTCGTGCCTATCCCGCCGGCGGCGAGGACATGGGCTACCTCGTTTGGCGCAAGCGCAATTGCTGCGTGCTCTAGGGGTCTGACGATGCGCTATCTCACCATCGGCATCCTCGCGATCCTGGGCACCGCCGGTGTGTCCGTGCTGCTCGCTCAGACCGTCGACGGCGTAGACGTTCAGGCGGTCAAGCAGCGCTCGGCCGACCTCGCCGCGGAGGCCCAGGCCTTTGTCGATCAGGTCAAGGACAGGGGCGACCGGTTCCGGGAGGAGGCCGCTCAGGTCCGCGACGGCGGAACTGACAATATGCGCAAGATTGCGACGACCGAGCTTCCGAAGGGTCCGGCAGGTCCGGTCGATTTCGACGAGATCGTCAAGGGTGCGTCCCAGAATGCGAGCGCGAAGGGCGGGGAGGCGCCACAGTTCATCGTCTTCGCAAGCCTGTCGATGCCGGACGCGACATTGAAGCAGCTCGTGCGCGATACCTCGAGCGCCGGCGGCGTGGTCGTGTTCAGGGGCTTTCCGAACAATTCCGCCAAGGAGTTTGTGGCACGGCTCGGCAAGGTGGTCGACAAGGGGCAGTTCGCCAGCATCGGCATCGATCCCCGGCTCTTCCGTGCGTTCGATGTTCAGGCCGTCCCGACCTATATAACGGTCTCCTCGGACTTCGATCTGTGCGCCGGTTTTTCCTGCCAGACCAAGGTGCCGCCTTACGACCGCATGATCGGTAACGTGACGGTGGAATATGCGCTCTCGACTTTCGCGGACGGCAGCGGCCCGGGCGCCCGCGTAGCGGCGGTGGCTCTCTCCAACATGAAGCGCGACCGGCAATGATCGTGCGCCGCCTCCTGGGCGTGTTGTGCGCCCTGCTGCTCACGGTCGAGCCGGTCGCCGGGCAAGAGATGACCGTCGATCAAGCTCGCGCCGAGGGCAGGGCGATGGCGCAGGAGAAGAGAAACGATTCTTCACTGATTCCGTCCAGTGACGCGCAGGCTGCGACTGTTCCAGGATATACAGGCACCAGCCAGCCCCAGACGACCTATTATGACGACCCGGACAAGCTCGTCGCGGATGCCCAGGCGCAGAAATCTTCAGACCAAAGCTACCGGGTCACAACGGACGCCGATCGCACCCGCCCGACATTCAGCAACGCCGAGATCCTGGCAACGACGAACCGCGCAACGACCGTCCAAAGCGACCCGTCGGCCTATCTCGCGGGCGAAGCGTACGGCAGCACCAGCGGAACCTGCACGCCGCTCCCGCCGGGTTCGGGAACGAGCGGCTACTACGAAGCCACATGCAATCAGGGAACCAAGATCGAGCAGGAGCCACGATCATGCTCGATCACCATGGTGCCCGAGACCACGACCGTCGACGCGTACAAGTTTTTCGTCGTGCCAAACGGTGCGTACGGCACCCCCTTTGCCCGATATGACGCGATGGCGCCGCACCTGGCTTCAGATGTCTGCCGGCCGACCGGCGTCGTGATGCAGGCTTGTCAGGCTCACAGGATTTACGGCGTTTCGACCAACAAGTTCTGCGACGACTATAACGCGACCGAATATGTCTGCTCTGAGAACCTGACCGATCTATCCCTCCTTCCAAGCCCGATCACGGGGCAAGGCTGGCACGCCAAGACGACCGAAACGCAGGTGACGACCAAAAGGGTCGATGGCTGCGGAGCCATGGCCGGAGATACGATGTGCACGGCTGATCCGGCCGGGGAAGTCTGCACAGAAGGCCCCGAGACCCGAATCATCGATGGCGTACCCGTCACGCAATCGTGCTGGGCATGGAAGCAAAACTTCACCTGCAACGTCATGTCGGCGGGCAACGATTGCGGCGATCTGGAGAGCAACCGGTCCTGCACCTTCCTCCGTGAAGAATGCCTTGATGACCCGCAGAGCGGGCCCTGCAGGGTCGCGGAGAAAGTGTACCGCTGTCCGACCCCTGCGAGCACCGTCGGGGGCGACAAGCAGTATATCTGCGGGGACGATGTCTATTGCATCAACGGCGATTGCGAACCGATCGTCCGCGAGGCGTCAACCGAATTCAGGGATGCGCTCGTCGGGCTTCATGCGCTCGATCAAGCCGGCAAGGAGTTCAACGAGGCCGACTTCAAGGTTTTCACCGGCACGCGCGAGACCTGCCACAAACCTGTTTTCGGCCTGATCAACTGCTGCGCGGGAAAGGTGTCGGGCCTCGTGCCGCTCGGTGCTGGTGCAGCTGCGCTTGCCGGTGGGCCGGCCGCAATCGCCGCCTTCGCCACGCCGTTTCTCGTCCTGTTCGCTTGTAGCCAGGACGAAATGAAGCTCGACATCAAAGATCGGATGGGCCTTTGCCACAATCTCGGCAGCTATTGCTCGTCGAGCTTCCTTGGGATCTGCTCGACCAAGCGCACCGCCTATTGCTGCTTCGAGAGCAAGCTTTCGCGTGTCCTGCAAGAGCAGGGTCGCCCACAGCTCGGCAAGCCATGGGGAAGCGCGAAAAAGGAGCAGTGTCAGGGCTTCACGGTCGATGAATTCGCGAGGCTCGATCTGTCGGTGATGGATTTCACCGACGTTTACTCGGACTTCCTGGACGCAGCAAAACTGCCCGATGAGGTCCAGACGATGTCCGACATTCAGGACAAGATTCAGGCCTATTATGACCTCCACGGCAAATGACTCCGCCATCTCGACCGCGGATCTCGTCTGCGAGTGGGACATGACCGTGCTCGAGCTCGCGATCTACCTTGCGGCCTACCGGGCGAAGCAACCGCCGCGGTTCGAGGGCGTGCTGGAGACCTTGGGCACCTGGTTTGAATGCGCCGTCCCAAGGAAAGTCCTGATTAGGGCCATTTTGAAGATGGGTGCCAAGGGCTGGCTCGTGGCGGATGGCGACAAGCTGTTGCCAGCAGAAGCGGGAAGGCACGCGGCGTATCCCCTCGTCGGCGGGATTATCCCGCTGCTCGATCAGGGAACGCGGCTGATCGACGTCGCCCTGATGCTGGCGTTGCTGAGACTGACCAAAGAGGAGTTGGAAAATGGCGCTCTTCATAATTGAGTTGCCGGCGCTGATCGCCTTGCTGGCTGCTTCGCCGCCCGCGGCGCCAGCGACACCGCACGGCTGCGGAGCTGCCACCGTCCCCCGCGCCTTTGACTGCTGCATCCACTTCGCAGCCTGGGACGGCCAAGCTGCCCACCCGCAGCATCCGTCCTCCTCCGCGCAACCCGCTCCATCCGACAAAAGGACGTCCAGCGATGATGAGATTCGCTAGGCTTGCGGTGCTCCTGCTGGGCCTGTCGCCGGTGGGCGCGGCGGTTCCGCTCAGAGCCCAAGAGACTTCCGCCGCCCGCGATGCGATCGAGCAGGACGTGCCCGACGATTTCTATTGTGGAGAGCGCAAGCTCGGCCAATGGTTCTATTGCGTCAAGCCGAAGCCGGCCGAGGCCCCGCCTAGCGCCACACCCGAGCCGTTGGTGAGCGCGGCCGATCGAATCGCAACCATCAGCAAACAGCTCGACGAATTGAAGGCGCGCGCGATTCTCGAGCCGACCGAGGCCAATGTCATCGCTTATGTCCGTTTCCAGCGTGAGCAGCTCGACCGGGCGTCCACCTTCTCTGACACCTGGCAGCGGGCGCTCTGGCAGAACCCCGATCTCGACTACACGCTGCAGCGGCCGGTCTCGACGGTGGGCAAGCGCCTCTGGCTGGACAATCGCACCAGCCTCGGTCAGCGCTATGGCCTGTTTTATTTCTACGCGCAGAGTTGTGGTGCTTGCGAAGTGTTCGCACCAATCCTTCGCTCGGTGACCGACAGCCACAGGATGTCGGTCATGGCCGTCTCGATGGATGGCGGGCCGAACAAGGAATTCCCCAACTACGTGGTCGATTCCGGCCAGCGATCGAGGATGGGCGTGCCCGGCAATGAAACGCCGGCACTGGTCCTGTTCGACACGCAGACGAAGCGGACGATCCCAGTCGGATACGGTGTGCTCAGCGCCGACGAGATCATGGATCGCATCTTCATGCTGACCAACACGAAGGTGGGGAGCGACTATTGATGGAACAGGGACCAGAGCAGGGGCGGCGGCGCCCGTTCGGCAGGAGGGTAGCGGCGTGCCTCGCAATAGTTGCCGCGTCGCATTTCGCCTTGATCGGCGTGGCTCGTGCTGACGTCGCCTCGCAGATGAACGGCTTCTTCAACGACGCCGGCGGTGCCGCCAATGTCACTGGACCAACAGCGTTCCAGGGCCAATCGGCAGGCTATTATTCGCTCGGCAACGTCTGGACACGCTTCCCCCAGAAGAGCGTGTCGCCATTTAACCTGCAACTGCCGAGC
>NZ_NCEN01000048.1 GCF_002280675.1 Novosphingobium sp. 32-60-15
GTGCGAGCATAGGTCTCGATGAAGTCGGCCATCGCGCCGCCACGGAGCATTTGCCACGCCTCGTCGAGCAGAAGTGCCTTGGGAATTGAGCGATCGAGCTTGCGCATCATCTGCTGCGACATGAACATGATCGCGGTCAGCACGACGCTGCGCAGCTCCTCGCGCGCCGAGAGGTCGGACAGTTCGAAGACGGTGAGCTGCGCTTGCATCTCGAACGAGACTTCACCCTGGAAGAAACGCCCGTACGTGCCTCCCGACGAGAAGGGTCGCATCGCGATACCGAGATTGGATGCCAGCGGGTTGCCGGTCGCCTCCAGGGCTGCGATCACCAGATCGATCGAACCCTTGCTGCCATGCTCCTCCCAGACCTGGTTGACCGCGCCGTCGATCAGGCCCCGCTCTGTGTCGTCGAGCACGTTGATGTGCCGCGACATCTGATTGATGATGGCCTTGAGCATCGCCATGCAGTCGAGGAGGTAATCCTCGTCCTCCGCCGCTTGGAGCTCGTCGATCATCGAGAAGGGGTTGAGGCAGAAGCCCGAGCTCATCGTGAATTCGACGAAGGCACCGCCCTGCAACTTTGCCGAGTGCTCGAACGAGCGGCCGTCGTCGATCACGACCACCTTCGCGCCAGCGCCACAAAGCGAGCCGCACAGCTCCTGAAGCGCGACCGACTTGCCCGAACCCGACTTGCCAAAGACCGCGACATTGTGGTTGCCGGCGGCATTCTCGAACGGGCTCCAGAAGAAAGGTTGGCCGCGCCGGCCGATGAGCAGCAGGTGGGGCACGGTGCCGCCCAGATATTCACCCTGAATCGGCGCCAGATTGGCCGCCGTCGTGGTGAGCAGCGTCCGCATCCGCTTCATGCGCTCGAGGTCCTTCGACAGGCCGTTGGCCATCGTCATCGGCATCGCGCAGAGCAGCCCCATGACCTGCAGGTAACGATCGTCGAGCAGGTCCCAGCCTGCCGCCCGGTAGACGGACTTGAGCACGCGCTCGTTGCTGTCGCCCTTGCCCTTGGGTGAAAAGGCGGTGACGCTGAAGAACACCCGGACGAGCTTGCGACCCTGCCGGATCTCCTCGTTGACGTAGCGCCATTCCTGCGACTGATCGCGCAGCTGCGGCAGGAACTTGGACGACTTGGAATCGGCCAGACTCGTCGTCCGCATGAATTTGAAGCTGGCCTTGTTGGTCGAGGCTTGGGCGTCGGGAAAATCGATGCACAGGTTGGTCGCGACCGGGCACGGCATGCGGAGCTTGTCGGTGAACATGTCGCCGATCAGGCGTGCCACATCCCACGGCGCCCAGCGCGTCGGTAGATTGCGCACGGAGAACGACCGGACATCGAACACGTCGGGATAGATTTCGCCGATCTCAGGGGCGCCCTTGACCGTCTTGCCGGTCGGGCGGAAGCGCTCGGTCCGCAGCAACATCCGATCCGGTTCGACCTGCAACTCGATGTCGCGGCGGATCGCCTGGTCTGCGATCGGATCGAGCCGATTGTAGCTGATGGCATCATCGCCGGCGGCGGTGGTAGGCGAGGTGATGTCGTCGATCCATCCGATCAGCGCCACCGGGTCCATCGCGCGCGCCGCGACGTTGATCGACGCAAGCGACGAAATGATCCCCTCCATCACCGAGACGATCTGCTCAACCGACACGCTCGACGATTCCGGGGTCGAATAGGAAATCGCGACCCGGTGGTTGCGGAGGCAGAACGGGGCGTCGGCCGATAACGAGTCCCACACACCGTCCGTCAGGAAATCGACGCGGTGCTTGGCCATGCGTTCATAGACACCGCGCGCTGCGTAGCGCGGCAGATACCATTTCGAGAGGTGTTCGCCGATGCGTGGCGACATCCATTGGTGAAACTGAAGACAACCCGGCGCCGGAATACCCTCGGAGAGGAACTGTGCCAGGATCTCGCCGGTGCGCTCGTCGGCTCCAACCAACGGCGCTGCCTCGATCACGAACCCGCGCGACGCGCTGTTGTAGAAGATGCCCGTCTTCGGGTCGTAGCTCCGATATGGCAGCCAGTGCGCGAGCATCGGGACCGCGAGATCCGGCTGCTGGGCGTCGGGACGCTTGCTATCGCCGAAGACGCCGGCGAGGAGATCGTCGAAGAAGCGTCGCGCCATCTCAATCCTCCTGCGGCACGGACGCGGGGAATCCAGCGGCCTGGACGACGGGCTTGGAATCTGGCTTGGCTACGGGTCGCGCCCCCTCAGCGCCCTCGCTTCGCGCCGTGTCCTGAGCCGCGGTTGCCTGCCCTTGATATTGTGGGCTCGCTTTCACCCGCGCGACCGCCTCAGCGGCGGCGGTCGTTTTGGGCAGCGTCGCCACGCCGGACGGGGTGGCGTTCGTCGTTTTCAACGCGACTGGCGCCGCGCCTGGGCTACCCGCTGAGTCATCGGCCTTCGGCGAAGGTGCCTTCGCCGTCTGTGCCTGCCCCCTTTCCGCGGGTGGCACGGAGGCCAGGGCGTTGCGGCCCGCCTTGGGGGCTAGGCGAGCCGCAACGTCGGACTTGATCGCTGCGACCGGATCGGCACTGCGCGCCCGCGCAGCGGCTACCACCGCAGGATCAGGAAGATCTGGATCAATCGCCGCGACATCGACGATGGCAGGGTCGGCGCGATCGATGGCCTCGGCGAGCGATTCCGGCAGCGTGTGCATCGAGGACGCATTGCGATCAGGAATAAGCGTCGCGGATGCCAGCGACTGTTGCTGCCATTCGCCGCTCTGCACGACCGCGTGAACCGCGCTCATCTCGTGCAATCGCCCGCGCTCATCGATGTAGGGCTGAAAGACGATCCGAAGCACCCGCTCCTGGGTACGCCGCGCATCGCCGGGCACGATCTGCCTGGTCGCAGCGGTCCGCGGCGCCCGCGCCTTCGGGCGGGTTTCCATATAGGGCCCGGCGGGCACCGCGTCGCCGCCACTCTCACCTGCGATCATCGACAGCGCGCGATCGTCAATCGATGAAGAGGGCGCGCAGATGCCATCGGGCGCGGCGCATGAGAAGCTGCCTCGCACGTTGCTCCCGAACGTCGCACACCCACTGAGCATAGTCAGCGCCGCCAGACCGGCCGATCCGAGTACGACCGGTGATCGGCGGGATTGATCCAAACGCCGACTCACGACTTCGCCCCCCTGAGCCAGGCCTCGAGGAACTCCTTCGGCCGATAGCCTTCGAGGATTGCGCCGTCGCTGCGAACAATGACCGGCGTCGCGTTCAGGCCATTTTTCCGGGCGAATTTCTCATTGGCATCGAGGCCCTTGGTGTCGCACGCAGCTGGCGCCTTGAACGGCTCACCTGCATAAGCGGCGTGAAGCGCCTGTTCCTGGTTTTTGGAACAGTAGACGCGATCGGCAATGTCACGGCTGCCGAGGACCGAAATCGGCCGCTCGACAACTTTCACGTCCATGCCGCGCAAGACATTGGTGAGCGCGCGGCAATAGCCGCAGCGGAAGTCCGTGAAGATGGTGACGGTCTGTTTGGCCGCCCTATTGCCCCAAACGATCGCGCCCTCGCTCGGCAAGCCGGTCAGATTGAGCATGGCCGGGCGCACGGGGGCCGTCGTCCGCCCGCTGCCGACCGCAGCCGCCGTGACCTCGCCCCCGCCCTCCTCGCCGCCGGAAGCCGCCGCGGCATTTGCCTTCGCAGCCCCGCCGACCAGCATGTCGGGGTTGATCTCGAGAAGCCGTGCCGCTGTCAGATCCTGGCGCGTCTCCATGTCATAGACGCGGCCGATGATGAGGTAGCGAGCACCGTGGTTGACGTAGAAGAGGTTCGCGCCCGCGGTGACCTCGCAGAGCCCTTCGATTTTCTCGCAATTGACCTTGGAGACTTCCGTCTTCGGCAGGCGCGCCTTCAGGAGTCCCGTAACCTTCACCTCGTCTGGACCCGCCACGTCGGCTGCCAGTGCGATGCCGGCCACGCCGATTGCGCCGATCGCCGCCAGGACGGGAGCCCGCCGCGTGAAAAGGCGCAGCTTACGCAGTCGATCAATTGCGGACATACACACCCTCCAGGAAGACAATTTCAACATCGATGCCGGTCGGCATCTCGATCACAGGCTGATATTGCTCGGCACGCTCGATCAGATATTTCGAGACGTCCTTGCCGGACTCCGCAGCACCGCCGCCGAGCGCGCGCAGGCCGACGCTGCCGAAATTGGGCGTGCGGTTGATGCTGCCCTCGCCGTCATTGGCGATGGTCGCCAAGGGCTGGTTGAAGGCGGTGTTGAGCGCGTTGCCGCCGCCACTGACCAGGCCGGCCAGGAAAGCTTGCATCGCGAGGGATCCCTCGCGGCTGACGACACGCCCGCGCACGCCGGTCTTGCCGCCGAAGGCGATGAACCCCTTCACCTCGGACACTGCGTAGCGACCGCCAGGTTGTGGGCAGGTCATCTTCTGAAGCTTGACGTAGACCTTCTCGCTCGAGAGATCGCCGCGCGCCGCGCCATTGATGAGGCACCCCTCGATCTTCGTTGTGAGGAGCTTGCCGTTCTGGTAGACCGACCGCGCCGGCCCCGTGACGCGCAGCACGACGGGCAGCGGATCTGTCTGGCTGTTGACCCCGGCGCTCGCATCTACGCCGACGATGACCTTGGCGCTGGCGAAACTGTTTGGCGGCAGATAGTTGATGCTGTCGGTGTAGGTCGTGGTGCCCTTCGCGACGCGGGTAGCCGTCCCGGAATCCGCTGTCTGGAAGCTGACCATCTTCACTTCTACGCCGTTGCTGACGGGCATCGGGCGACCGGCGGGTCCGGCATCGGGACGCTGGTAGTTCTGGACACCGTTCGGGCCGTACATCGCGGAAGGTCCGGGCGCGGGCGGAGGCGCCGTGGTCTTGGTCGCGACCTGCCTTCGCAGTTGGTCATTCTCCGCCTGGTAGGCGGATAGCACCCGCGCGCCATCGGCGCGCATCGCCTGATTCTCGCCCTTCAGCAGTTCGAGTTGCTGGGCGAGCTGATCGACCCTCTGCTGCTGCCCGTTGACCGATTTCAGCTGGTTCTCGACCGACTGCATCTGATTTTCGGAGAGCGCCATCCACTCCTGCTGGTTGAGGTTCTTGTTGACCATGTCTTTGGTCGAAACTTCGACCTTGGCTGCATCGCTGTCGGGGGACGCAGATTTTCCGCCGTCGTCGCCGAAGATCCAAAACGAAGATGCGATGAGCCCCGCACCGGCAACGCCTGCAAGCAGCAGCCGCTGCTTTTTGCGAACGCTCTCGTTCGCGGTCAGATCGCTCGAGACGGGAGAGACGCCCTCCTCTTCCGGTCCCCCATCGAGCGGCGCGCGCCTGCGCCGGAAGAAATCGGCCAAAGCCATGTCACTGCCTCCCGTTTTGCGAGACGAGATAGGCCGTCGTGACCTTCCCTGGATCGAGCTTCGGCTCTGCGATCGACACTGCCAGCGCGCTAGAAGGCGCGACGGTCGCTTCAGTCAACGTGACCGGGGCCGCGCCTTTGTTCTCGATGCGAAGGACGCGGCCGGTGAGATCGGAGCCGCGATATTCGGCGATCATCTGGACTTTGAGCGTGCCGACATAGACCGGACGAAGCGCTCGCTGGCGCATCTCGTAGCCGTCAATGACGCCGTTCGAGTACATCGCCTGCACGAGTTCGACGGCAGTTTCCTGCGGATCTGCCGCTGCTACCTGCGGCGCCGTGTCGCCCGCTTTGTCCTTTGCGATCGCCGGGTTTGAGATGAACACCTGGACCGCCTGCTCGCCCGCGATGCGGCAGACGAACTTGTAGACATAACCCCGCTTGCTGGTCGCGAAGAAGGATAGGGCCTGGCGGCCGAACCCTTCCGGGACCGACAGGTAGATGTCTCCGCGCACCGGCTCGTTCACGACCGAGAAGTCATCGGCGGGATTGCCCGTCGAGATTTTCGAGACCGAGGCGAATTCATCCTCGACGAGGCTGATCCTGGTAAGGCCCTTGGCCGAAGCGGCGCAGTCTACCTGGCTGCCGTCGGACGCCATCACCGTCTGGTCGGCCCAGGCCGGCTCCGCGATGAAGAAGAACGATAAGGCCACGAGCGCCGCGCCGAGGATGCGGCTCAGATAGCAATAATAGCGAGAGAGGAAGACGGCGCCGGTCGCGGCGCTGCCAATGGCGTAGACCGACATCACTGATCCTTTTCCTTGCCGGTCGTCACCATTCCAAAGCCGACAAGCTTCAGGGACAGTCCGGAATATTGCCAATCGAAGCGGAAAGTCCGGCGCTCGTTGGAGACAACCTTGTTCCCTACGATCGTGTGCAGATCCCCGGTCACAGTGGACCACAGGTTCTTCGGGTCGATTTCCATCGTCTGGATCGTGAAGAACTGCGCGATCGACGAGCCGCGCTGCTCGTTCACAATCTTCATGAGGTCGCCGCGGATCTTGCCCTGCGCACTTGGCGCGGTGATCTCGAGGACCGACTTCATCCAATATTCGAGGTTGGAAGGGCTGCGATCGAGGGTCAGCACCGCGGTGTCACGAGTGATCAGCTCGAGATACTCGCGGGAGATGCCTGCGCTGTTGACCGCCAACGGTCGCGCCAAGATCGGTTGCAGGACGACTTCGCGATCGCGTGTCGTAGTGACTAAAAGCAAGATGCCGGAGAGGACGCCCAGGATCACCGAAATGATTACGAGGAGATTACGCTGCCTCAGGACGCGTTGGCTTTGGGCGTGGGTGTAGGTGATCTCCATCTTAGCCGGCCAACAGTCGGAGATAAGAGGGTGGCGTGGCCTTCATGCCGGTGAACCCGGCCGGAAGATGCCAATAGGCCAGATGGAGGAGCCAAGACGTCGCCCGTCCTGCCTTAGCCTTCTTCAGTCCCCACCAGCCCGCACCCGAAAGCACGATGCCAATGAGAATGTGCTGAGACAGGATTCCCCAGACGAACGGGATAACCATCGCCAGGAATTCATCTATCGTCCACAGCCCGATTAGCTCAGGATCGTCTAGATGAGACGGTATGACGTACTTGTCCGAGGCCATTGCACCACCCTCCCCAAAAGCCGGCCGGATCTGCTATTCCGACCGACCGTCGGACCCTTCAGATCGTTGCCGTGACGGTGGAAGTGACGATCGGGATACCGGTGCCGGCGCCGACACCGACACCGACCGGAATCGCGATCTGGCCCATCGAGAAACGCCCCGAGGCCAGCGCCACGATGCCGCCCGCGAGCGATAGTACGGTGATGATCTTGCCGCCCGAACCCTCGAGGAAGTCGGTGAACTTCGTCAGGGCCGTGT
This sequence comes from Novosphingobium sp. 32-60-15, assembly GCF_002280675.1. Taxonomy (GTDB): domain Bacteria; phylum Pseudomonadota; class Alphaproteobacteria; order Sphingomonadales; family Sphingomonadaceae; genus Novosphingobium. Next base: position 7,256 of record NZ_NCEN01000048.1, read on the forward strand.
CGAATGTGGTGTCGGCGCCGGCGAAGGCCGGCCCCGCTAAGATGAATAGCGCAAGCGCCAGTGCGATGAGGGCGAAGACCGCCAGCTCCGCACGACCGCTGTTCTTGAGGACAGACTGCATGAGAGTTTCCCTTCAATCGGAACGCGATTGATCCCGCGCCCAAGAGAAAGGTGA
>NZ_NCEN01000049.1 GCF_002280675.1 Novosphingobium sp. 32-60-15
CGCTCTGAAATAATGCGGAGGAACATGAGTGGTGGATGCTTGAAAACCGCCAATCTGGTCGCGTTCCTTCACATTATCGATACCTCGCGATTACTCCAGATTATCCGGGAAGACAATCGCGCCATCCTGCGCGCCGCCAGCGCTGCCTCCAAGGCGGCAGATTATATCCTCGCCTGTCGTGACACCGCATCGACTGGTGTTGATGTCGCTGGTGAGGACGAAGCCGACGGCTTCGAGCTAGAGGGGAGGTTGGCGGCATGAACTTGCTCACCCCGGAAATCCGCGCAGCCTTGCTCGCGAACATGCACGCGCGCCGCAATGCGCAGGCACAGGGCAAACGGGAGCCTGATCCCGTTCCCGTTGCCCGGTTCTTCAATCCGCTTGGCGCGGCCACTTGGCTTGCCACCGAACTCGACGAGGACGGCATCTTGTTCGGCCTTGCCGATCTTGGCCTTGGCTGCCCTGAACTTGGCAGCTTCTCATTGCGGGAATTGCAGTCGCTGCGCCTGCCGTTCGGCCTTGGTATCGAGCGGGATATCCTCTTCGACACCGCGTTGCCCATATCGGCCTATGTCGCAGCCGCCCGTCGTGCCGGTTCGATCCTTGGCGCTGAAAAGCTGCTGAGGGAACGCTCCATGCCAGAAGGGGACGGCTGAAATCTGGTGGCCTGGCGGCCTGCCAGATCGCGGGTCGGTCCGCCTGCGGCGGCCGAGAGGAAGAGGAAGGCCAGGGCCTTCGTGACGGGCTTGGAAGCCGAGAGAGTGTCTCGCGGCGGCCCGTCATGGAGACCTGCCATGGCCAGACAGCCTGCAAAAATCACCCTCAGCCCGTCGCGTGACATTCCCTTCGACCATCTGATCCTGTCACAATCCAATGTCCGCCGCGTCAAGGCCGGCGTGTCGATCCCCGAGCTTGCTGAGGATATCGCACGCCGGACCCTGCTTCAGAGCCTCAATGTCCGGCCCGTACTTGATGCCGAAGGCCAGGAGACCGGCATCTTCGAAGTTCCGGCCGGTGGTCGCCGCTATCGCGCCCTTGAGCATTTGGTGAAACAGAAGCGCCTGGCGCGCACTGCTCCCATTCCCTGCATCGTCAAGGCGGCGGACAATGACGTTTCGGCTGAAGAAGACAGCTATGCCGAAAATGCACACCGGGAGCAGTTGCATCCGCTTGACCAGTTCCGGGCCATGCAGGCCATGGTCGACAAGGGTAGCGCCGCCGAAGACATCGCCGCGCATTTCATGACCACGCCCGCCGTCGTGCGCCAGCGTCTCAAGCTGGCGTCGGTCTCGCCCAAACTCCACGATATCTATGCCGAGGACGGCATGTCGCTGGACCAGTTGATGGCGTTCACCGTGTCCGAAGATCATGAGCGCCAGGAGCAGGTATGGGAAATGCTCACCCATAGCTTCAACAAGTCGGCTGCCTACATCCGCCAGCGCCTGACGGAAAACAGCGTCCGGGTTGCCGACAAGCGGGTGCGGTTCGTCACTGTCGATGCCTATGTCGCAGCAGGCGGCGGCGTGATGCGCGACTTGTTCGAGGACGATGACGGCGGCTGGCTCACCGATCCCGCACTGCTCGACCGTTTGGTCGACGCGAGACTTGCCGCCGAGGGCAACCGCATTGTCACCGAAGGCTGGAAATGGGTGGCGACTGCCGTCGACCTGCCATGGAATGCAACCAACGGACACCGTGAGATCGTTGGCGCAGAATTGCCCATGACTGAGGATGAGCAGGCAAGGCTCACGGCGCTTCAGGCTGAAATCGAGCAGATCGAGACCGAATGGGCCGACGACCCCAACGTGCCGCAAGACGTCTATGCGCGGATCGAAGGGCTTGAAACGGAAATCGGCCAGCTGGTCGACCGGCCCATGATTTTCGATCCTGCCGAAATGGCAATCGCCGGTGCCTTTGTGACGATCGAGGCGGATGGTTCGCTTTGCATTGAGCGGGGCTACGTCCGAGCCGAAGACGAACCGGTGGTGGAAGTGGGCGGCGAAGACGATGGCTCCGGGGTCGATCACGTTTCGGGCGAGCCAATACCTGGCGCAAACCACAGCGGGACCGCACCAAGCGCCAGCGGTTCGGCATCTATCGGAACTGATGAAGAAGATGCCGACGATGACATCCTCAAGCCGTTGCCCGACCGGCTGGTTGCCGACCTGACCGCCTGGCGCACACTCGCGTTGCAGGATGCCTTTGCCCAAAGCCCCGCCACAGCCTTCGCGACGGTGCTGCACGCGCTCGTGCTCGACACCTTCTACAGCTACAGCCGCGAGAGCTGCCTGCAACTGTCGCTGAACCGGGTGTCCTTTGCCAATCCACCTGCAGGTCTGCGCGACAGTGCGCCCGCGCGGGCCATCGCCGAGCGCATGAAGCGCTGGGAGGATCGACTACCGGAGTCCGACAAGGAGCTTTGGGACGCGCTTCTTGCCTTCGATGCCGATGAGCAGGCCAGTCTGTTCGCTCATTGCACATCGCTGGCGGTGAACGCGCAGGCCGAGATCGTCCCCAAATACGACAATGGCCGGGTGTCGACGCATAGCGTTGCACGCCGCATCGCTCACAGCCACGTGCTGGCGCATGCCGTTGGTCTTGATGTCGTGGCGGCAGGCTGGAAGCCCACTGTCGATGGCTATTTCCGCAGCGTGACCAAACCGCGCATTCTTGCCGATGTGACCGAAGCGCGCGGGGAGCAGTTCGCTGGCATGATCGATCACCTGAAAAAGGGCGACATGGCCCGCGAAGCGGAACGGCTGCTGGAAGATGCCCACTGGCTTCCCGAGCCACTGCGGACCCCTGACGCCGAGGATGGTCATGTCGCTGCGCCTGACGTTGATCGTGAAGGGCTCGAGCTACCTGCGTTCCTTGATAATGACGAAGCGGCTTACGCGATCGCCGCCGAATGATCCGAACCGCGCGGGTTCAACATCCCGATTGTTTTGATCTCACTCAGGCCCGGCCACCACGCCGGGCCGCCTCTTTTTGAGGAGACCTCACATGCTGAAAACCAGTGCTCCCGTGCCCTGCTGGGGAGGACGCCATGGCTGACTATCATTCACCAACGGTCGTGCAACCGGACATACCGGTCGCGGCGATGACGCCGCTCGAACGCCGTTTGCTGTGCGAACTGTTCGAGCATGAAGGCAATGACCAAGCGGTCTACTTTTTCGCCAGCGATAATGTCGCCGACACGGCTTGGATCGCGACCGCTGAGCTGGTCGAATTGCTCGGTCAGGATAATGGCATGGTCAGTCGCATCGCTGACGTGGTGCGCGCGGAAATTGCCAAGGGTGATCTTGGCGAAGACGAGTTCGAGCTCGATTTCTCGATGATCGGCTATGATCTGATCTTCCAGGACATTGTCCGGCGATCGCCTGACCTTGACCATGTGCAGATCATCGCAGCGTGGACCTGCACGAAGATGCGGCCCGACGGCTTTGGCGGGATGGCGACCGTCATAACGGCTGCTGACGTCCATTCGATGTCCACCGCGTCCTTCGTCGAGGAGGTGCTCGGACGTTTGGCCGATCCGCCACCCTCCACCTGAAGTTTCCCGTCCAACCATCCCACGAAGCCCGGCCATTGCGCCGGGCTTTCGCGTTTCAAGGAGACCTGAAAATGTCAGCGCAATACATCTACGACACCGCCCCCTTGGGCAGCCTCATCCGCTATTCGAACGGCGAGCCGCGCCCGCCCGAGCGTTTTCGCCGCAAACTTGCCGCTTGGAACATCGAGAACGGCACCGGCCGGCTCGTTGAACGCTATCCTGGCCAGGTTACCGACAACTACCGTTCGCCGGCGCATTTCATGCTGCATCTGGCGACCTACGGCAGTCAGGGCGTCATCGTCATGACCGTGCGGCGCGCCTACAGCGTCGAAAGCCCGCTCAATTTCGAGATCATCGACACGCCGAAACTTGGGCAGGCCCGCGTCTTGACCACGTTCCGGGGTAAGGACGAATTGCGCCACCTCGCAGCCGACATGGCATCAGCTGAAGCATGGATGCACGACAATCCCTATTCCGGGATGCGCGCCGAGATTGTGACTGACGCTGATCTGGCCGTTCTGCCCTCTGAACTCAGGAGGGCCGCATGAGCGACATCATCGTCGAACATGGCACGACCAGCGACGGATTGATGGCAGCGCGCGTCGATGGGCTCGCCTATATCGCCATTCCGCTCAAGGAAGGCTTCTCGATCGTGTCCGGCTGGAAGCTCAACCGGCCGATTTGCGAATGGTCCCGGTCAGATGTCTATTGCGCCGAAGGTGCCGTAGCTGATGAAGTCTCCTTCCGCGCCTATATTGCCGACATCGCGCTGCATGTCCGCCAACGCAACGCGCTCGGTCGCGTCGATACGATCCTGCGCGTTTCCACGCCTTGGGGCATGTCTCAATCGGCGACCATCTACGCCGAGGGGATCGTCTTTCATTCCACTGCCGGTCATGGCGGCTTCAAGCTCGACCGGGCACGCAATGCCGGGATGAATCCAGCGTTGCGACTATCCGGCGGCTGGTATGAAGAAGACGCCGAATGGGCGCTCGTCGCCGCAGGTTACCCGGACCTGTTCACCTACCGCGAACAGGCAATGGCAGACAGAGCGTTGCGGGATTGGTATCCGGATGCTTGGGAGGCGATCCATGGCCGCGAGTTGTCAGCGGCAGAATCTTTCACCCGCGACCGCCAGCAGTTTACCCGCCGCCACGAAAAGGACTGGGTGGTGATTTCCGCCGTTCGATCATCCGATCATCCTGGCATGGTAGAGGCACTGGCCACCGTTGGAGGGGATCGGAAAAGCCACGAAACGCGACGATTTCTGGTGCGGGTCGAAGAATATGCGGCCGGACGCCATGGGTTTGTTATCATACCAGCGCGCCACCACGACGTTTGACGCGCAAGAATTTGCTAACGGCAAGATGTGCGGACAGACCAGAGCGGCAGGTTTTTAAGACTATGCCGCTGCACCTTCAGATACTGTCGCGAATATACCGCGTTGCGCTGGTCGTGATCGTGGCGGCAGCTACCGAACGAGAACCATCCACCCTTCGAAGAGAAAATTTTGCATTCGGAACAAATTGAATGCGACGCGATCTGTCGCCTCTGCCCTCCATATTGCGAATCGCGATGAACAAGAGTCGCGTCAGTAATGGAGATATAGCATGAGCAAGGGTCGAAGCGGCGGCAGCTACCGCAGCGCGATCAGCGGGCGGTATGTCACCGCCAAACATGGCAAGGCCAGTCCGCATACGACCGTCCGCGAGAGCGCCGGTCCGAGCGGGAGTTCCGGTCCCCATTACCGCAGCGCCATTTCGGGACGGTACGTCACAACCGCGCACGGAAAGGCCAGCCCCCACACCACAACCAAGGAGAACTGATCATGGCGAAACGCTATGTGCGCGCCACGGGCAAGGACAGACAGGGCGACATCACACGGCTGTGCAATTCCGGCGAATATTGGTCGCCCCGTAGTAAGGCGGATGCGATCAGCGATATCGAACTCGGCTTGCATGAGTATTGGGTCAATTGGGCAAGCGCTCCGGAGACCAAGATCCGTGTGGTCAACGGACCAACCGGAAAATATCTCCGGACCGACCGCGACACCACGTCGCGCAACAATCTGGACGATCTGGCCGATTGCTGAGAGCGTCAATGCTGGCGGCTGGGTCTCGGCCGGAGCTGCGCGCTCCGGCCCCGGGGCTGGGTCACGGCATCGAGGGAAAGTCCGAGCGTCGATGCGTCGCGACCATCTGTACGAGTTCAGGCGGAGAGATCACCTCCACCGCATCGCCCCACATATAGAGATGCCAGCACATCTCGAGCAGGCCTGCGGCTCGAAACCGGACGACAAGCGAGCCATCCGGTTCTCGCTCCGTGGTCTGGGACGGGTGGAAAAGAAAGCCTTCGGCTCTGCTGACCGCTTTGGGGGCGAAGCGCCAAGCGACATCATGAATGCCGCCTTCCTGCTGGTAAGAACCGAAGCATCGCTCGGCATGCGCGTTTAAGTCGAACCCTTCCTTGCGCACGAAACTCTGGGGAAGAACGGTCGCCTCCTCGATAGCGTCGACCCGGAAATGCTGGATACCGCCGTCGGTCTTGCCCAGATCTATGGCGACGAGATAGCGCCGTGCCCCTAGCAACAGCCCGTGCGGCGCCACCACGCGCTCGCGCGCAACCTTGTCCTTCCAGCCGCGATAGAGGATGCGCAGCTGAGACGTGCCCTTGAGCGCGGTGGAGATAGCCACATCCACCGCCTCGCTCCCCAGCAGACGAGGGCCTGGGCGCGCGGCATGGCCCAGGGCCATGAGGAGCGCTTCCTCATCCGCTGCGAGGCGTCTGCTGCGGTCATCGGGAATGAGCGCGAGGATCTTGGCGTGGAGGCATCGCAATGCCTCGACCTGATTCTTCCCCGCGCCCTTGCCCAACATGTCGAGCGCAAGGGAAAGCGCCGCCATTTCCTCAGGCGTCGGCGCCAGCAACGGGGCCACCGATTTATAGGGCAGTTTCCAACGCGCTTTGTCCGATTCGTCGTCCTTCACTTTCTCCAGTTCGGGAAAACATTGCCCGAGCGCCCGGATCACGCGCTGCGCCGTGCGATAATCTCGTTCGAGGATTTCCTCGATCTCGGCCAGACTGACCCCTCGCATAGAGGCCGCCCTTGCCGCGACCGTCAGCAAGTCAATTGCATTACGATAAGAAATAATAACCTCCCTCCGGAAGCGACAACTTCTGTCGTGTATCACCATCATGCTCGTATGCCATGACGAGTCGAGCAGATCTTGCGACGTATCGGGAGGAACAGGGATGTTGAGGTATGGCGGGCAAACGCTCTATTCAGCGAGCGACCTGGTGAACTTCATGGGCTGCGCGCACGCCACGGTACTCGATGTCGGCAACCTCGTCGCGCCGGCCAGCTTCGCGCCAGACGATGAAAATGCGGTCCTGCTCCAGGAAAAGGGCATCGAGCATGAGCGCGCCTATTTGGAGACGCTTCGCGCGGCGGGGCGCTCGATAGCCGAGATTTCAAGCGACGGGACGTTGGAGCGCCGGGCGCAGGCGACGCTCGAGGCCATGCAAGCGGGCTATGATGTCGTCTATCAGGGCGCATTTCTGATAGGCCAATGGCATGGCTATTCCGATTTCCTGCTCAAGCGCGACGATATCTCTTCGTCGTTCGGCGACTTCGCCTATGACGTGGCCGACACCAAGCTCGCCCGCTCGGCCAAACCCAAGCATGTGCTCCAGCTCTGCGTCTATGCCGATATGCTACGTGCGGTGCAGAGAGTTGCGCCGCCGTCAATGCATGTCGTGCTGGGCAGCGGTGAAATCGTCACGCTGCCCACCTCATCGCTCATCCATTATTTCTCGATCGCGCGCGATCGCTTCGAGCACTTCGCAGCCGCTGTCCCGGAAA
>NZ_NCEN01000050.1 GCF_002280675.1 Novosphingobium sp. 32-60-15
CTTCAACGCTCATATTATCTGGAGTAAAATCATGAACAACCGATGCAATCCCGCGCCTCCGGCTGCGACACTCGACATAAATTGCGACTGCAAAGAATACGTGTAATCTGGATCTCAAGATTACACATATTCACGCGGCGTGATGTCCACGGAAACGTCATCCCATTCGTCGGTCGGGATTTCGGCAAGACGGCGTTCCTGCAGGGCTTCGCCCGTCGATACGATCTGCACGACACAGGCGTGACCGGCCTCAAGATCGCGCTGCATCGCCTGAATGGTACTTGGCGTCTGCATTGCAGTGATCAGGTGATTGAAGAAACGCTGCTTGGCGCTCTCGAACGCTGATCGCGCCGCCGACCGGGCCTGTGCGTTCAAGGTCCCATGGGATGCACTGGTAACGCCGGACGCTTCGAGCGCCGCATCGAGATGGGCGTGAATGACCTGAAATGCCCCGGCATAGGAATCGTAAATCCGCACCTGCTCAGGGGTCAGTTGGTGCTCGAGCAGGTCATATTCGACGCCGTCGAATGACAAGGAACGAGCAGCGTAGAGGCCGAGCGCCTTCAGATCGCGGGCCAGCACCTCCATGGCAGCAACGCCGCCATCCTCAATCGCGGCCACGAAGTCGGCGCGTGAGGCGAAAGGGAAGTCTTCGCCGCCCCACAGCCCGAGCCGCTGTGCATAGGCGAGGTTCTGGACTGTCGTGGCACCGGTGGCCGAGACATAGACGATGCGGGCATTGGGCAGGGCATGTTGGAGCCGCAGGCCCGCCCGGCCCTGCTGCGAGGCTGAGACATCGCCGCGCGCGCCCTTGCCGCCTGCGGCATTGGCCATGGCGTGCGCCTCGTCAAAGATGATGACACCGTCAAAGTCACGGCCAAGCCACTTGACAATCTGCTGGACCCGGCTCGCCCTGCCGCCCCGCTCCTGCGAACGCAGGGTCGCATAGGTAGTGAACAAGATGCCTTCCGCCAGTGTGATGGGTGAACCCTGCCGGTAGCGTGACAAGGGCGTCACCAGCAGTCGTTCCTGCCCCAAAGCCGACCAGTCGCGCTGAGCATCCTCAAGTAGGCGGTCTGATACCGAAACCCAGAGCGAACGGCGGCGGCCTTTGAGCCAGTTGTCGAGAATAATGCCTGCGACCTGACGGCCTTTGCCCGCACCCGTGCCGTCACCCAGAAACCAGCCGCGGCGGAAACGGATAGCAGCATCGTTTTCCTCAGCGGCCGCCGAGACGAGATCCCATGTCTCGTCAACGGTCCAGGCCCCTGCCAGATGCCCGGAATGGGCCTCGCCAGCGTAGATTACGGATTCCAGCTGCGCGTCGGACAACACGCCGTCACCCAACAGGTGCTCGGGCAAGTGCGGGCGATAGGTTGGTTTCGGCGGCGCGACCGAGGCCATTGACGCAGATTGAACCAGCGGCGTCGGGTGCGGCAATGCGCCGGGAATGACGACCGATTGAAGTCCATATCGTTCATAGATGCTGTCACCGAGTTGCCCTTCGGGCGGAGACCAGTCAGCTGTCGAATAGCTGAGTTCAGGCGCATCGGCATCGACCAAGGGATTGATCGGGGCAGTCCGAGCAACCGCGCGGTTCACCGGCGATGGCGAAGAAGCGCAATGTAGTCCTGCACCGGGCAATGGGGCAATCGGTCCGCGCGGCGGCACCTGCGCTTCGACCCATTTGAGCAAGGTCGCGGTATCAGGAGCAGTCCCTGCACTCGGAACGAAAGTCGTGGGATCGGAAGCGGGCAGCTTATCGATTACCGTCAGTCGGGTTTCGATCGTTGTGCCGTGCTTGCGATAGACCTTGCCGTCGATGGAGGCTGTAAAGACCACACGTCCGGCCCCCTGCAACCGGATGAAAGCATCGCGCCATGCTGGAGCATCAGGAGCACAGCCAGCGCCGGTAATGACCACCAGCCGACCCCCATGCTCGAGCCGGGCCAGGGAGGAAGCGATATGGCGAAGCGCGGCGTCCTTCATCGTCCGCTCCACGTGCGCGACGGCCGAAAACGGCGGGTTCATCAGAATGACGCTTGCAGCGAGTTCATTCAGCACGAGCTGTGCACGGGCCAGTTCGGCCTGAATCGCCAACATGCCTGTGCCAGCAGAAGGTTCGAGCACAGTTTCGCCTGCGCCAATCGAAGCAGCGACGACAGCCACGAAGGACAGGCCAGCAGGCGTCGAATATTGTTGCAAGGCCTGGCTGGTTTCAGAGCGCCGGGTGTGGGTCGGCATGAGGGCGGATACCCGCTCAATCAGCGCAAGGGAGTGAGATCGGGAGCCACTGCGCGACAAGATTGCCGGGCCAAAACGGCGCAGGAAAAGGATTTGAGCAACCTCGCAGGCATCGTAGGCGCTCTTCCAATCCCATGCGCCTTCAGCATCGGTGCCGCCAAAGGCTGCCGACATCGCATCGCGCAAATGTGCGGATTCAACGGGCCGCCCGATTTCGAGCAGGGGTAGAAGCGAGGTTGCTGCGGTCAGCAGCGCACGCGCACGCTCATCAAATGCGCAATGCGGGGCGAGCGGTGCAGCGCCAAGCGCTGCGTCCGTAAGGATTTGGGCCATTGGTGGGATCTCCGGGAGAGCAGAAAGGGCGGATCACGCCCGGACACTCTCTCTCAAACCCGGGCGGTTCGCCCGCTCCCGGCAAGGCTCTTGCTCTAATTCGAAGATCCTACTCCGTCGGGTTGCCGAAAATTGTGTGTGGCCAACAAGAGGGGAGTAGCATTTTGCGGAATTATTCGCTGACAGATCAGCCTTTCGTGGCAGTAGATCATGCCGTTCAAACCGGTCGTTGGTTGAAATGGCCGGTTAGTCGTCGTCCAGTTCCAGTCGGATTCTATCTTTGCCGTATTCCTCCGCATTCTCACGGGAAGCATTTTAGGAACAGGGTTATCAGGACTGCCTAATCAATCCATCGCATCTTGGTTAGGCCGCAAGAACTTGGTCTATCCCGCACAAGTCCTTCGGGGAATATTGGACGCCGGAACCAAACGAGTAGACCGTGCTCACGCGGCTACCATCCCAAACAAATTTGAAGTGATCGCGCTGAACGGCGCGCTCCAAAACATGCCCCTTGAGCACGCTTACGCATAATCCTGACGGTCGTTCCACAGGTCTGAAGACTACCCCATCAAAGCCTGCGTCGGCAATCAGGCGCCCCCGATGACGGCGTTCGTCAAAGTCAAGTTGGGGATCCCAATCAAGGCCGTTCGCAAACCGTCCCTTCACGCGCCGCGAGAGCTCACGCATTTCCAAGCCGATTGGCGCTTCACCTGTCTTGCTGAGGAATGTCTCGCGCCTTCGTATCGAGATCGCCAAGGCTGTCTGCATGTCGGCAGCTAGCTCAAGTGCGGGACGATCTGCGTCGAAAAAACGCGTCCCGTCCGGGTTAGGATAAGTAAATGGCGCATGGTTCCAGTTTTGCAGAAGGGAGCCGTTGTCGTCCACCACCTGAGCACCGTTCATGATACGGTCGCGTTCCCTTAGGCGCGGATTGGTGAGCGACTCAATCTCAGCCAGCTCACTGCTGCGATCATTTGCGACGCGCGCGAAAACGTCGATCGTCGGAAAGCGCGATGGAATGAGTGTGAAGAAGAGCTTGTCGATATCTTCGGTCACAAATTCATCCGCCACGTTGCGCATCCACATATTGCCTCACGCGATAGATATCTATCACCTGGCCGCCACGCATGACATCAAGGGCGCTTTGCCCGTTGAACTGAGCGTTGGGTCGGCGAATCCAACCATCGGCGGCGCGGGTTTCGGGTAACAAAATCTCGAGCGCCTTATGAATCGCTAGAAGGTGGGAAATCCGTTCAACCGTGTCGCGCGGGAGCGATCCGCCATCCTTCTTCCATTTGAAAAAGGTTGATCGGCCGGGTGATCCAAGCAGTAGCAACTGGTCCTCAGTCGACAGCTGCCATAAATCCGCCAGCCCCTGGAATGCCTCCATTGCCGCCGGAATCGCAGATTGCCCCTCGCCCGCTTGGGCGGTGGGTTTGAGCTTAACCACGCATAATTCTCCCTTTCATCCACATTTGGACTTGAAACGCAAAATAGTCCCGATATAGATAGTCCACATCGGGACTCGAGGACGATACTAGTCCATCGTGGATTTGGGATCAAGAGTCAGCAGAATTTGGAGCACCGTTATGGCCAAGGTTCACGACAAATTTCAGTTTACCGTCAACGGTGCCCTTCATGGCACCGAAGACAAAGTCTTGGATGGTAGCCAGATCCGCGAGATTGCGGGGCTGGAACCTGCCAGTGATTTCGTTCTGATCCAGATTGCAGGCGGCTTCGCCCGCTCGATCAGCATTGAGGAGGAGGTCAAGTTCGCCAACGGCGAGATCGCCGTCTTCCTCTCGTTCACCAGCGACCGCACCTACAACTTCACAGTCAACGAGCGGGGCTGGGAATGGGGTTCCCCGACGATCCTCGCCTCCGATATTTATCGCTTTGGCGAGATCGACGAAGAGCTTGAGCTCATCTTGGACAGCGCTGGCGATGCGGTCCTCCCCAGCGATGGTGAAGTGACGCTGGATGGTACCGGGGTCGAACGGATCCGTAGCCGTGAACCCAAGATGGTAACCATCAAGGTCAATGGACGCCCCAGGACCGTGGAAAAGCGCCCACACAGCTACCGCGAGATCGCGGCGATCGCATACCCCAACCCCGACTTTGAGAACTTCAACTACACGATCACCTATCTCCACGGCGTCCATGGTGCCGAGGGCGATCTCGTCGAAGGCGAGACCATTCAGGTGAAGAAAGGGATGGTCTTCAATGTCCGCCGCTCTGATAAGTCGTGATCCCCATCTCAAGCGCCTCGCTGACGAGGGCTTTGAAATCGAGGTGCGCAACAGCCACTTGATCGTGCGGAGCGTTCCGCACGTCACGGCTGACGGGAATTTGGCAAGGGGCGTGCTAACCTGCGCCCTGTCGCTCGATGGTATCGGCCTCACGGCAACGCCGCAGGGCGATCACACGATGTATTTCGCTGGCGGGACGCCGTGCCATCGAAACGGCGCCCCTATGGGGAACATCATCAATAATTCCCAGAAGCAGCGCTGCGGCGAGATGGACGTGGATCACTATCTCTCTTCCAAGCCCGAGGTCACCAACCGGTACGAAAATATCTACGATAAGGTGACCGCCTATGAGCGCCTTATCGGCGGCGCCGCCCGGTCTCTCGATCGGACGGCCAACGCCCGGACCCATGGGAAGGCGATGATCGCAAATGACGATAGCCCCTTCGCAATTCCCGATTCGGCCTCGGCCCGCTATCGAATCGGCGGCGTGAACCACAAGCTGAAGGGGCGGGTCGCCATCATTGGCCTGGGTGGAACAGGATCGTTTCTGCTCGACTTGCTAGCGAAGACTTGGGTGACTGAAATCCATCTTTATGATGGCGACCAGCTCTTGAACCACAATCTATTCCGCTCGCCTGGCGCACCGGAGCCGGAACTGCTCAAGGACTTTCCGTATAAGGTCGATTATTACGCACAGGTCTATGCCCGGATGCATATCGGCATCACCCCGCATCCAGTTCGGGTGACGGCGGCGAATGTGGATGACCTAGCAGGCTTCGACTTCGTATTCGTCTGCATTGATAAGGGGTCTTCACGCCGTGAGATAGCCGAGGGACTGCTTCGGCTGGAGATACCCTTCGTTGACACAGGAATTGGGGTAGGACTGGAAGGAGATTGTCTCGATGGCTGCGCCCGCGCTACCTTCGTCCGCCCCGGCATGGCCTGGTCCGAGGTCGAACGGCTGCTGCCGTTCGGCGATGACAAGGACGACGACGACCTATACCGGACAGATATTCAGATCGCGGCTGTCAATTCACTCAACGCCATCATGGCGATTATGCGATGGAAGCGATGGTTGAACTATTTTCGCGACGAGCGGAACGAGGTGAACTCGGTGTACATGATCGAGGGCAACAACATCTCGAACAGGGCTGCATAATGGCGCGGGTCGATAGTCTGAAAACTGTCTTCGTAGATGAGATACCCGAGATTCTCGAAGATGGTATCCTGTATGTCTCGGAGGAATGCTGCGTCGCCCTGCATAATTGTGCATGTGGGTGCGGGGAAGAAGTGTCCACACCTCTCGTGCGCACCGAATATCAACTGACGATGGAAGGGGGTACGGCATCGATCTGGCCTTCGATCGGCAATCACGACTTCGCTTGCGCTTCACACTATGTGATCGAGCAGGGCAAGATCCTCTGGGCTGGCAGGATGTCTCGCGGTGTGATCGAGTCGGGGCGGGAGCGAGATCGCAGGCTCAAGCGGCCTCCTGCTCCAACGGCGCTGCCTTCGGGCATACCAGAGCCCAAGCCGTTGCCGCCGTCCGCAAACGGCTTGGTCCAACGCATCCTTAGTTGGCTCGAGGCCATCTACCGGAAGTTTTTCCGCCAATAATTTTGCCCTGCGGTGAAGTTCACCTACTTCGCCGTAGGGTTTGCTGGGAGTCCGGTAACCGATCTGATCGCCACTGACGTTCTAGTCTCATTCCGCTGCTTGTTGGCGAACTGCTTAGCCCAACAGAGGCCATCCACCAGTTCCATTTGCGCGATCGTCGAGCAGGGAATTTCGAGCAGCCTAGCATTGGCGAAGATCACCGCTAGGCAGCGCGCGCGGCTGATCGCGACGTTCAGGCGATTGCGGCTATAGAGAAATTCGATGTTTCGGGGGAGATCGTCGCCTGACGAAGTGGCCATCGAGATCAGCACGACCGGCGCTTCTTGGCCCTGAAACTTGTCGACTGTTCCAACTCGTGCGCCTTCGGGCAACGTGCGCCGCAGCAGCTCGACCTGCATGTTATAAGGCGACACGACCAATATGTCCTGGGTGCCGATCTCATGGCGTTCGCCGTGCCGATCGGTCCAGCTTGTCCCAAGTAAGGCGCGATAAGTGATCGCGAGCCGCTCGGCTTCCTCTGGAGATCGCTGCGTGCGGCCGTCATGGTCGACTTCGACGAAACGCAGGCCCGTGGCGGCCAGTGCCGCCGGATCTGCCGCTACATCCACGTTGATGCATTGCCGTGTGGTGGTCGCCTCTGCCTCTAGGCGTCCTTCGTAGACAGCGCTGGAGATGAAGCCGCAGAGGTCGGGATGCATGCGGCGGGAGATGGGAAGGAATACGCCTTGATCTGTAGGCACAGTCGCATGTCCCTCCAGTAGATGCTCGAGGGCCGATCGACCGCTGCCGCCTGGATGCGTCCCCTTGATCGGCTGCGACAGCTGCATTTGATCGCCGACCAGCACGATGTTGCGTGCCGCCGTTCCCATCGCGATGATATTGGCGAGGCTTACCTGACCGGCCTCGTCGACGAACAGATAGTCGAGCGCGCTGTCGAGATCCTCACGGGCAAACAGCCAGGCCGTGCCAGCAACGAGCTGATGGTGCGGGGATACGCCGCTTCCGCTGCCGCCCACAACGTCGTCGATCCAGCCGTCCGAGCCGAGAATCTGGTCCTCACGCGACGATTTCTTCATGCCGCGATAGCGCAAACCGCGCGCGGACGTCTTCGCTTCGACATCCTTCAGCAGATTGTTGATCGCCTTGTGCGAATTGGAGGCCACGCCGATGCGTTTGCCCGCAGCCAGCAGCGCGACGATCGCTTCCGCCGACGTGTAGGTCTTGCCGGCACCAGGCGGCCCCTGAACGAGCAGATAGCTGTCGTCGAGCAAGCTTAGCGCCTCAATCGCCCCATCGGTTGCGTCCATGCCTTCCGGCACGATCGCCTGGCCTGATGCGCGCACTGCGAGCTTGGGTCGCTCTCGACGGAGGATCGCAGTGACGGCAGCATAGCGCTTCTCGCCGATCGCCACGCTCTGGGCATAGCGGTGCACCGCGGCGCGCAATACCTTGTCACCCACCGGGCCTTCGGGAATGAGCGCGGTGCCGGGTTCGATCGTCGAACGGCTTGGACCGAGCTTCAATTCGATCATGCCCGCATCCTCGTCGAGCGACATGATCTCGCCTGCGGGCTCCAGAGTGCCGGAGCGCAACGGTTTGTCGCCTACTTTCATCTTGAAGTCCTGCGGCGGAAAGGTGAACGGATAGACGACCGACTTCTTGTCTGCCCATGGGCGCAGCGTGGGGTGGGGCTGGAGGTCGGCCAGACACTCGGCATCGTCAAGGAGCGCATCCGCGTCCATCTCCTGCCGAGCGAACATCGCCCACCAGCTGGGCTTGGCCTCGCGCCGGTGAAATTCGAGCAGGTCGACCAGCAACCGGCGCCAGGGGGCTTCTTCAGCGGCGATCAGGGCCTGCGCCAATTGGCGGGTGCGTTCGTCGGCTTCCTCACGCGCGGCGACCTTTACCGGATCCGCGGGGGCCAAGGTCCGCCCGGTAAACCAAGGCGCGTCATTCGGCCGCAATGACAGGAGCCAGTCACGGCACAACCGGGTCGAGCGGCAGTCGATTTCGTTATAGTCCGCGATTTCCGCGAGAAGTGCGTCGCCGCCCACGCGGCGCCAGCGCTCGTAGATCACAATGCTGTCTCCAGCCGTCTTGACGGCGCCCTGCCGTCCTCCGGGGAGATAGAAGGCTTCCATATTCTTGATAGAATAGCGGGGTTCGGAGGTGCGTATTGCCTCCGCCACAACCTTGTAAAGATCGACCAGCCGGTCGCCGCGCAGCAGATCGTCGACCTCCTGTTCGCGCGTCCCATGATACATGGCGAGGCGCTTGAGCGCCGTTTCTTCGTAGGACGCATAGTGATAGATATGCGCGAGGGGATGGCGCGCCAACCGCGCGGTCATGAAGTCGATCGCCTGTTCGAACGCGATCTTCTCGTTCTCCCGGTCATGCGCCCAGAAGGCGTGGAAGCGATCCTCGCCTTGGTCCAAGGCTACAAGGCCGAACAGATATTCGAGGCCGCCTTCGAACAGCGGGTCGCCTTCCATGTCGAAGAACATGTCGCCCTCGTCCGGCTGCGGCAGCCGCGCGAAGCCGCGCCCCGGCACAGCCTCGAGGCGCTCGATGCGTCCCTCGCCGGTCTGGCGTTGGTGAGCCTGCAGACGCGCCTGGGCCGAGAGCTTCGCGACGGTTCCGGCTTGCATGCCGGGGATTTTCGTGTCGCCGGGCAGAGCCGCAAGGGCGCCTATGCTGTCGATCCCGGCCTGACGCAGCGCTGATCGGTGACTGCGCCCCATGCCGGCAACGATCGAGAGG
>NZ_NCEN01000001.1 GCF_002280675.1 Novosphingobium sp. 32-60-15
TTGGCTTTGAAATTCGCAAAAGTCGGTATATGGGTGTGTTAAATAACGCGATGCAGCGGTTTGGGAGTGTTTGATGTCCGATTTACAGGGCGCGGCAGGACAAGTGCGGGAAGAAGGTGCTGGGTCCGGCAGTCCTGTGTTTGCCGATCCTGTTTTGGCGCGCGTTTCGGGGCCGGGCTCTCCGTTTGAAATAGGGGTGCGTGACGGTTTGCGTCAGTTCGTGCAAGCCCCGTCCGATCTGAACCTGATGATCGAAGCAGCGCGCCGGTTTGGTGACCGGACTTGCGTGGTGGATTTTGACAGCGCGGGCAACGAGCGGCGTTTGAGCTTTGACCAGCTTTTCGAATGGCGCGATCAACTGGTGCCGATGCTGCATGTGCAGCGTGGTGACCGGGTGGCGATTGCCATGCGCAACCGTGCCGAATGGCTGGTGGCGTTTCTGGCGGTGATGAAGGCGGGTGGCGTGGCCGTGCTGGTCAACAGCCGGGGATCGGGTCCCGAACTGCTGGCGATGCTGGAAGATGTCGATCCCGCCGTTGTTCTGTGCGATGCCGAGCGGGCGGGTGCGATCCGCGATGCCGGATATGCGGGCCGCGTTCTGGACCTGACCAAGCCTTTTGCGCCTGAAGAAATTGGCCGTCGCGCCAGCGAGTATGCGGCGGATGCGAGTGTGGCAGTTGCGGACGATCCTTGTGCCATCCTGTTTACCTCGGGCACGACCGGGCGGGTGAAGGGGGCGGTGCTTTCGCATCGCAACATGATTACCGGCCTGATGAGCACGCAGATGTCGGGCATGGTTGTGCTGGCCAATATGGCCGCGCAAATGGGGGTGAGCGAGCAGGACCTGATCGCGCGGATGCCGCAACAGGCGGGGCTGCTGGTCTATCCATTGTTCCACGTTTCGGGGCTGGGAGCAGGGTTCCTATCGCCGTTCATGGCCGGATCGAAAGTGGTGATCATGCGCCGCTGGGACGCCGAGGAAGCCGCGCGGCTGATTGCGGCTGAACAGATCAGCATGTTCAGCGCTGTGCCCACGATGCTGTGGGACATCCTGCACCGCGCACGCACCGAAGGCGCCAGCCTTTCAAGTTTGCGCAATATCGGCAGCGGTGGGCAGGCGTTACCGGTCAATCTAGTTGAGGAAGTACATGCACTGTGCCCGCAGGCGCAGATCGGCACCGGCTATGGCATGACCGAATGTTCGGGCGCGATTGCGCAGGCGGTGGGGCCGGAATTCATGAAGCGACCAGCGGCGGCGGGGCGCGTTTTGCCGATGGTGGAAGTGCGCATCGAAGGGGCGGATGGTGCGGTTCTGCCGCTTGGCCAGGCAGGCGAGATCGTGGTGCGTGGCGCGCAAGTGATGAGCGGGTACTGGAACCGTCCCGAGGAGACCGCCGCCGTGCTGACCGCCGATGGCTGGTTGCGTACGGGCGACGTCGGTTATGTTGACGAGGACGGCTATGTTTTCATCGTCGACCGCAAGAAGGACATGGTCATTTCGGGCGGGGAGAACATCTATTGCGCCGAGGTGGAGCGCGCCCTTGGCATGATGCCGGGACTGACCGAATGCGCCGCCTTTGGCTTGCCCGACGAGCGGCTGGGCGAACGGCTGGTGGCGGTGGTCGTGGTCAGCGGCTTGACCGAGGCCGAGATTATCGAAGGCGTAGCGACGCAACTGGCGCGTTACAAAGCGCCCACGCGCGTCGTTATCAGCGAAACAACACTGCCGCGCAATGCGCTGGGCAAGGTCGACAAGATCGCCCTGCGCGCCTTGTGGCCGCAGCTTTCAGGAGAGAATTGATATGGCCATGCCAACCGATATCGGCATCATTGATTGCATGCTTGGCATTCCCGATGCCGAAGACCGCGCCGAGTGGTTTGCGCCGTTCCGTCCGCTGATCAAGGACAAGCAGACGCTAAGCCAGTTTGCCATGCCCGCACAATATATGTTCAAGGACATCCCGCAATCGGGCGAACAGGATGATTACATCGCCTGGACCGTGGCGCAGATGGACAAGCACAATGTCCAGCGCGCGCTGGTGGGGTGGAACGATAATGACACATCGCACCGCGCCAAGGAAATGTACGGCGACCGGTTCTTTTTCGATCTGCCGGTTGATCCCAATCAGGGTGTTGAAGGCATCCGCCGGATCAAGCGTATCCATGCCGAAGTGGGTTTGAGCGCGGTGAGCGTGTTTCCTTCGGGCACGCTGCCGCAAGTGGCGATCAATCACAAATACATGTTCCCGCTTTATGCAGCGTGTGAGGAAATGGGCCTGCCGATCCTGCTGAACGTAGGCATTCCCGGCCCGCGCATTCCGATGGAAACGCAGAAAGTGGAGCACCTCGACGAGGTGTGCTGGTTCTTCCCCGAATTGAAGGTGGTGATGCGCCACGGGGCCGAGCCGTGGGAAGCACTGGCCGTGAAGCTGATGCTGAAATGGCCGAACCTGTATTATTCGACCAGCGCCTTTGCCCCCAAGCATTACCCCAAGGCGATCATCGATTATGCCAACACGCGCGGGGCCGACAAGATCATCTACGCCGGGTACTTCCCGATGGGCCTCAGCCTCGACCGGATCATGAGCGACATGCAGAACGTTCCGTTCAAGGACGAGGTGTGGCCCAAGTTCCTGCGCGAAAACGCGATCAAGGTGTTCGGGCTTTAGACGAGATCGGGGCTGGGAAGTCTGCCCCGTAGTTCAGGCAAAATCCGGGCGGAAAAGACAACCCATTCCGCCCGGTCGCGCCCCGCAATTGTGCAGGCGCTTGAATTGGGAGACCGGCGATGAGTGCCAATGATCAGAAAGCGGCAACCGATGCGCGCACCGCGCCTGTGGCGGTGTGGCAGATCCTCGACAAGCTGAAAGGGCAGGACCTGACCAACTGGCGCACCGCGGCGGTCGAGGGCCGCGCCTCTGTGGCCGAGCGCAATCTGGATATCGGCATTCCGTTCGGCTGGTATCCGGTGGAACTGGCCGCGAACCTTGCCGTGGGCGAGGTCAAGCCGATGCGCTATTTCAGCAAGGATCTGGCGATGTGGCGCGGCGAGGACGGGCAGGTCCGCGTGATCGATGCCTATTGCAAGCATCTGGGCGCGCACATGGGCCATGGCGGCAGAGTGCATGGCAATCTGCTGGAATGCCCGTTCCACGCATGGCGCTATGATGGCGAGGAAGGCGTGGTCAAGGAGATCCCCTATTCCAAGTCCATCCCGCCACAAGTGAAGCGCAAATGCACCCGCACCTGGAGCGTGACCGAGGCGAACCGCTGGATCTGGGTGTGGTATCACCCCGAAGATGCCGCGCCGCTGTTTGAGGTGGAGCACCTGCCCGAAGCGACCGACCCCGAGTGGACCGATTATGACGTGTTCGAATGGAACGTCTACGGATCGATCCAGAACATGGCCGAAAACGGCGTGGACGTGGCGCATTTCAAATATATCCACGGCACCGCCGACGTGCCGCTGGGCGATCTGCGCTGGGGCGAATGGGGGCGCGGCGCCGATGTAAAGGCCAAGATGGGCACGCCGTGGGGCGAGGTCGATGGCCAGATCAGCTATGACACGATGGGGCCGGGGCAGAGCTGGACGCGCTTTACCGGCATTTCCGAAACGCTGCTGGTGGCCTGCATCACGCCGGTAGAACTGGACCATGTGCATGTGCGCTTCTGCTTTACGCAGCCACGCGCACAGGCCGAGGGCGAGCGTGCCGGGGTGGCCCGCGCGATCATCCGCGATATCTGCAAGCAGTTCGATCAGGACAAGATCATCTGGGATCGCCAGAAGTTTGAACCCAACGCCTATATCTGTGAAGGCGATGGTCCGATTGCGCAGTTCCGCAAATATTACGCAAGGTATTATGTGAAATGACGACGACACGGCGCGAGGCCATTGCCGGCGGGATTGCCCTTGCGGCAACCGCCGGGCTTCCGGCAGCAGCAGCAGCAACAGCAAAGGCACGAGGAATGGGCGAAGTTCTGGATAGCCACGATTGTCTGGGGCTGGCAGGCCTTGTGGCCAAGCGCAAGGTATCGGCGGCAGAGCTGCTGGAGGCGGCGATTGCCCGCGCCGAGGCACAGAATCCGAAGTTCAATTTCATGGCGCAAAAGCACTATGATTATGGACGGCGGGCGATTGCGGCGGGGTTGCCGGAAGGGCCGTTCCGGGGCGTGCCGTGGCTTTTGAAAGACTTGAATACGTACATTGCAGGTGAAGTGACCGGCAATGGCAGCCGTCTTTATGCAGGGCAAAAGGCGAGCGTTACGTCGGAACTGGTCAGGCGGATCGAGCGTGCGGGCTTTGTCATTTTTGGCAAGACTACGACGCCCGAATTCGGCCTGACCGGGACGACCGAAAGCGTTGCGACCGGGGCGACACGCAATCCGTGGAACCCGAAACGGGTGGCGGGCGGATCATCGGGCGGGGCGGCAGCGGCTGTGGCGGCGGGTGTCATCCCGGCGGCGCATGCAACCGATGGCGGCGGATCAATCCGCATTCCGGCATCGGCCTGCGGGCTGTTCGGGTTGAAGCCTTCGCGCGGGCGAGTGCCGATGGGACCGGCGCGTACCGAAGGCTGGGGCGGGATGTCGGTGCATCATGCAGTTAGCCGAACGGTACGCGATTCCGCAGCAATCCTTGATGCGACGCATGGGCCGGAGCTGGGCTCACGTTATAGCGCGCCAACGCCGGAGCGGGCATTCCTGGCCGAAGTGGGCCGCAATCCGGGCAAGTTGCGGATCGCTTTGATGCTTGCGCCATTTTCAGGCGCGCCGGTCGATCCCGAAGTGCTGGCCGCTACGCGCGCTGCAGCAAAGCTGCTGGAAAGCCTTGGCCATCATGTGGAGGAGGCCGCGCCGAAGATCGATTTCGCCAGCATTGCCGCGAGCAGCTTTGCCTTGATGGCGTCTTCTGTTGCTGCCGATTGCGAAGACCGTGCCAAATTGCTGGGCATCACGCTTGGGCCGGATGTGGTTGAGCGGACGACGATGGAGTTCATCGCGTTGGGCAAGGGCTATTCCGGCATGGACTTTGCGCGCGGCAACAATGCCTATCAGGCCGCCGCCGTGGCAATTGCGCAGTTCATGGAAAAGTACGACGTCATCTTGTCGCCCACGCTTTCCGCACCGCCATTACCATTGGGGCGGATCGGGTTGGATACAGGGCGGAGCATGGCTGAATGGGGGCGCGAGGTTGGCACGTTCACCGCATTTACCGGCATCTATAACGGAACCGGCCAACCAAGCATGTCACTTCCGCTGGGCATGTCCGCTGACGGATTGCCGATCGGCGTCATGGTTACGGGCCGTTATGGCGAGGAAGGGCTGTTGTTCCGGTTGGCCGGGCAAGTAGAGCAAGCTGCGCCGTGGATCGGGCGTCGGGCCAAGGTTTAGGCTGGACAGGTTGTAAACCCTCCACAGGCCCCTCCCTTAAAGGGAGGGGAGAAGGACTGCGTTCTACTTATCGCCAAATTCCGGGGCGCGTTTTTCGATGAAGGCGGCGACGGCTTCGTGGTGATCATCGGTGTGATGGGCCAAGGCCTGATATGCGGCGGACAGTTCGAGTAGGGGCGCAAGCTTCATATCTTGCCCTTCGCGCAACAGGCGCTTGGCCATGCGGGTTGCGTGGCCGGGATTGGCGGCGATGGATCGGGCAATTTCGATTGCGCGTGGCAGAACCTGTTCATGGGCCACCACTTCGGCCACGAGCCCGTATTCAAGCGCGTGCGCAGCATTAATGGTGTCGCCAGTCAACGTCAGCAGGCTTGTGCGGGCCATGCCGATGATACGGGGCAGTAGCCATGCACCACCATCGCCGGGAACAAGCCCAAGCTTTACAAAGCTTTCGGCGAACAACGCCTTTTCTGACGCGATCCGAACATCGCACATACAGGCCAAGTCAAGCCCGGCACCAATCGCTGGGCCATTGACCGCTGCGATCACCGGCACTTCGAGTTCATAGAGAGCAAGAGGGATCAACTGGATGCCTGTGCGATAGGCTTCGCGTTGCTGGAAGGGCGAACCTGCGAACATGCCAGCCCTGTCTCGCATGTGCTTGATATTGCCGCCTGCACAGAACGCCTTGCCAGCACCGGTGAGGACGACTGCGCGGACGCTGCGATCACGGGTCATCTGGGCGCAAAAGTCGGCAATTTCCTCGCTATGCGCGGTTTCGGAAATGGCGTTGCGATCATCAGGCCGGTTGAGGGTGGCAATGACGACCGGGCCATCGCGTTCGATCAGCAGGAAGGGTTCGGACAATGGACATATCCTCTTTTCAGGCAGGCAGGCAATTCAAACAGGCGGGGAGGGCCACATGCATCAATGTGCAGTCTGGATCGCTATGCCCTTGCGACTGTGTGTGCTAATATTGATTTTCATTTTTGCAATACACGATGAGTATCATGGATCTGCGCCAACTTCGCTATTTCACTGTGCTGGCCGAGACCCTCAATTTTCACCGTGCGGCCGAGCGGCTGAACATGTCGCAGCCGCCGCTGACCGTAGCAATCCGCAAATTGGAAACAGACCTTGGGGCGGTTTTGTTTGAACGCAATCCCCGTGGCTTGCGCTTGACCGAGGCTGGAATGGCGGCGCTGGGGCCTGCGCGCGCGGCCTTGATTCAAGCAGAACAAGTGCGCGAGGCTGCGCGGCAAGGAGCGGTGGGGATGCGTGGCCGACTGGTGGTTGGCTTTATCGGATCCGCTGTCGCGCAATTGCTGCCAAGCATCGTATCGCCATTCCGCAAGGCCTATGCTCAGGTCGAACTGGTGCTGGAAGAAATGACCAGCGTGGAAATCATGGACGCCGTTGCGGGGCGAAAAGTCGATATCGGGCTTGTCAGGTTGCCGGTGCTTAATGCCACGCCGGTTGCAATGGACGTGATCGACCACGACAGCCTGATCGTGGCGCTTCCCGATAATGATCTGCCCGAAGGTGCATCCGCTTTGCATCTGGCGGCGCTGAAAGACAGGCCGTTTATCATGTACGCGCCGATCAGCGTTTTGCATTCTACCATCCGGCTTGCATGCCAGACTGCCGGATTTGTGCCGCAAGTGTCACAAGAAGCAGGGCAGGTGCAGACGATTTTAAGCATGGTACAGGCGGGCCTTGGTGTGGCGCTGGTGCCGGCAAAATCAGCGCGGTTTGCGCCTGCGGGCGTACGGCTTGTCCCATTGGTCGAGCCTATCCCCATTGAAACGGGATTGGTGCGGGCGCTGGATGCCGGGCCGCTGGCCGACAATTTCGTGAAGGCAGCGCTTGCGATACGCGATAGCGTTTCGGTATCGCATCGGCCAAAATAAATATTTGATCCGATGACCCGCCAAGCACATCAAAGCGGCAGTCTGATATTGTTCCAGTAAGGACCAACCGCCGTGTTCGATACATTCACGCTTGCACCTTTGCCGCCAGAGGATGAAGCAATCCGCCCGCAGATCCGCGCCTTTATCGAGCGTGAGATTGCCGGGATGCCTTTGGCAAAGCGCGCGCGGACGTGGATGGGCTTTGATCCTGAATTCAGCCGTGCGCTGGGGCGCGAAGGGTTTTTGGGACTGACGTTGCCAAAGGCCTATGGCGGGCAGGAGCGTGGACCGTTCGCACGCTTCGTGGTGGTTGAAGAGCTGTTGATTGCGGGCGCGCCGGTTGCCGCCCACTGGATTGCCGATCGTCAAAGCGCACCGCTGCTCTTGAACTTCGGGACCGAGCATCAGCGCCAGAAGTACATTCCCGCCATCTGTCGGGGGGAGCAAATATTCTGCATCGGCATGAGCGAGCCGGGATCGGGATCGGATCTGGCCAGCGTTCGGACCCGGGCAGAACGGACGCCTGCTGGCGGCTGGCTGGTCAACGGACAGAAGATCTGGACGACCAATGCGATGCATTCTGACTACATGATTGCGCTGATCCGCACATCGGGTTCGGCGGCAGATCGCAATGCGGGGTTGTCGCAACTGATCATCGATCTGAAGGCGCCGGGAGTTACGATCCGTCCGATTGTCGATCTGACCGGCGATGCCCACTTTGCCGAAGTTTTCTTTGAAAACGTGGAGTTGGGCGACGATGCTCTGGTCGGCAATGAAGGTGAGGGCTGGAGCCAGGTCGTGGCTGAACTGGCGTTTGAACGCTCTGGCCCCGAACGCATCTATTCCAGCGCGCTTTTGCTGGACGCCTGGGTGCGGCATGTGCGGGCCGTGGGGCGGACAGATTGTGCCGCACTGATCGGGCGGCTGACGGCGGAACTGGCAACTTTGCGCGCCATGTCCATTGCCTGCACCGCGCGATTGGCACTGGGTGAAAGCCCGGTGGTGGAAGCCAGTATCGTCAAGGACCGGGGCACAACGTTCGAACAGGAATTGCCCGTGGTCATCGCCGATGATCTGGCGGCCCATCCTGACGAAGCAGTTGATCCGGAACTGTACCGCACGCTGACATACCTGACACATATTTCACCAAGCTTTTCGTTGCGCGGAGGTACGCGCGAGATCTTGCGCGGGATCATCGCGCGCGGAATGGGCCTGCGATAAGGGAGCGCGCGACATGAACGAACTTCTGGAACCCTTTGTCCGCATGCTCGAAAACATTGCTGCACCGGCTGCTGTGCGGGCGGTTGAGCAGGGCGGTTCAGCCGATGCGATGTGGGCTGAAATTGCATCATCGGGCTTTCTTGATGCTCTGGTGAGTGAGGAACAGGGCGGTGCAGGGCTATCGCTGGCCGAAGTGGAACAGCTTTTCGGCGCGCTTGGAGCCCACGCTGTGCCATTGCCGGTAGGCGAGACGATGATTGCGCGCGCGCTTCTGGCGCAAGCAGGCGTGGCGGCACCTGATGGGCCGATTGCGCTGGCAACGTCGGCGCTATCGGGACAAGTTGTGCCGTGCGGCCTTGTGGCGGACCATGTGTTGCTGGACCGGGGTGATGCCCTTACGCTCGTAGCAGTGGCAGATTTGCAGATTGCGCCGCTTGGTATTCACGGTGCGTTGGCGGCGCGCATATCTTGGGGCAATGCACCATCAGGGGCGGTTTTGCCGCGCCCTGCCAATGGTTTGCGCCCTGTCGCGGCAGCGTTGCGTGCGGCGCTGATTGCCGGGTGTGCGGGGCAGTTGTGCACGATGACATCCAATTACGCCAACGAACGGGTGCAGTTTGGCAAGCCGATCGGGCGTCAGCAGGCGTTGCAGCAGAACCTGGCCGTGATGGCCGAGGACATGATCGCTGCGCGGATTGCGGCACAACTGGGATGTGCTGGCGGGCTGGATATCAGCCTTGCCGCAGCGGCCACGGCAAAGGCCACGACATCAGGCATCGTGCCCCGCTTTGCCGCCACCGCCCATGCGGTGCACGGCGCAATCGGTGTGGCCGAAGAATATGACCTGCAATTGCTGACGCGGCGCTTGCACGAATGGCGGCTGGCCGATGGATCAGAAGGTTATTGGAACGAATTGCTGGGGGCCAAGCGGCTGGAAAGCGATGCCTCGACGCTCGATTGGGTGCGCGCCGAGGTATTTGCCTGAACAG
The DNA here is from genome assembly GCF_002280675.1 of Novosphingobium sp. 32-60-15. Taxonomy (GTDB): domain Bacteria; phylum Pseudomonadota; class Alphaproteobacteria; order Sphingomonadales; family Sphingomonadaceae; genus Novosphingobium. The sequence continues at coordinate 9,512 of NZ_NCEN01000001.1, forward strand.
TCAGGTAGCGTCGTGGCTTGTTCGCGGCGCTACTCGTCCCACTGTATGAGATGGCTGATGTCGGTGCGTTCTTCGGGTTTACGTCCGGTGGTTGCAAGTCGCTGGACCGAGAGCCGGCCGCCTGTCTTGCTGAACTTGGTGAGGACTTCGATCACGCGGTCGTAATAGGTGCTTTCGATCCGCCAGACCCCGCCTTCACGGCGGTAAGTGTCGGTATAGATCGCGGTGCCGAAGGTGTGATCGTCTTTCTCGGTATCGATGAACACGTCTTGCAGATACCAGATGCCGGTTGCGGTGTTGTCGCCGGTGATCGCCACTTCGGGCATGATGCCGATGTGCATGGCCGCAGCGCCTGAATGGAACGAATTGGCGAGGAATTCGAGCATCGCCGCACGGCCTTTGAGCGAGACTTTGTACGTGCCGCCATTGTAAGTGCAGGCGACATTTTCAACGAAGATATCGGCAAGCAATGCCTGATCTCCGGTATCTATGCCCCTGAAATAGCGGTGTTTGAGGACTTTGATTTCCTCGATGTCGGACAAGTGTTGCAGAGTGAATGGCATTGTGGATCAGGCTTTCACTTCGTTGGCGTAAAGCTCTTCGGCACGGGCTTTCAAGGCGCGGGCGGAATCGTCAAAGGCCCGTTTTACCCACGGTCCGGCAAAGCGGAAGACGTGGATGCCATTGATGCCGAGGAAGGCATCCGTGCTGAAATAGCGGCAGGATGCAGGGCTGGTCGCCTCGATCACCTGATCACGTCGGGCGGGGTAGGGCCATGCTTCGCTGTAGACCATTTCCCATGACAGCAGGCGTTCGGGTTCGTTTGCGCAGATGAACTCGCAATTGGGCACGATGCTGCCGGGCACGGCATAGTTCAACAGCTTCATATGGACAGCAGCGCCCATTTCCAGCGTGGATTCCGCTTTAACGCAGAACGGGTTCCATTCGTTGTAGCGCGGCAGATCGGTCAGCACCTGCCACACCACGCGGGCAGGGGCGGCAATTTCTACAGTATCGCTGACGGTTATGGCATCGGGATCAAGCCCTAATACCGGATCGTCAGAAAGCGTAGGGTGGCTTTTCATCCAGTCGAGCAGCATGACAGAGTTCCTTATGCTGCGACCCAATCGCCGCCGTTGACATCAAGCATGGCGCCGGTGATTTCCGAGGCATAGTCCGAAAGCAGGAAATAGACCGCCTTGGCACAATCGGCATCAGGCGGAATATGGCCCACCGGGATTTCGCTGGCGCGCTGGGTGCGGAAGGCCTCTGCGCCTTCGCCCAGCCCCTTGATAAAGCCTTCAAGCGGTGCGCCCATCATCCAGCCCATCAGCGCTGTGTTGACGCGGATGCCGGTGCCACCAAATTCAACCGCGAGATGCCGGGTCATGTGATTGAGCGCGCCCTTGGCCATGCCATAGCCACCTTCGCCGGGCATCGGCTTGCGTGTGCACAGGGTAGAAATGTTGACGATGGAGCCTGCGCCTTGTGCTTTCATCGTCGGGTAGACGGCCATGGCCATGCGCAATGCGCCTGCCGCGCCCACGTTGAATGCCTGTAGCACTTGTTCGACATCATGGTCGATCAGCGGACCCCAATCGGGGTGGTAATAGGCCGAGTTGATCAGCCCATCGATGCGGCCCCATTTGCTGACAGCGGCTTGTGCGGCGGCTTTGCACTGGTCCATGTTGGTCACGTCGAGTGGTACAGCAATGGCCTCGCCACCTGCGGCGACGATTTCCTGCGCGACTTCTTCGATGGCCTGTTTGGAACGCGCGGTGACGACGACTTTTGCGCCTTCACGCGCTGCGCCGCGACAGGCGGCTTGCCCCATGCCGGGACCAGCGCCTGTCACGATGACGACCTTGTCTTTCAGGATCATGTGCTTCTCTCCCGGTATGGCGCGTGGACTTTTGTCCGTTTTCTTGCGCTGGTGTATGAGGGTATCAGCCCTCGCGTTGTTTGATGATGTCGAGCGCGACGTCGACGATCATGTCTTCCTGGCCGCCCACCATCTTGCGGCGGCCCAGTTCGACAAGGATCGTGCGCGTATCGATGCCGTATGTTTCGGCGGCCTTTTCAGCGTGGCGCAGGAAACTGGAGTAGACCCCGGCATAGCCAAGCGCCAAGGTTTCGCGGTCAACCCGCACAGGGCGATCCTGCATCGGGCGCACGATGTCTTCGGCGGCGTCCATCAGCATCATCACATCGCAGCCGTGGTTCCAGCCCTTGCGATCAGCGGCGGCGATGAACACCTCCAATGGCGCATTGCCCGCGCCTGCGCCCATGCCGGTAAGGCTGGCATCGATGCGCACCGCGCCGCATTGTGCAGCAACAATCGAATTGGCAACGCCCAGCGACAGGTTGTGATGGGCGTGCATGCCGCGCTGGGTTTCAGGCTTCAGCACGCGGTCATAGGCTTCGAACCGCGCGCGGACACCGTCCATATCGAGCGCGCCGCCGCTGTCGGTGACATAGATGCATTGCGCGCCGTAGCTTTCCATCAGCAAGGCTTGCTTGGCCAGCAGTTCAGGCTCGATCATATGGCTCATCATCAGGAAGCCAGACACGTCCATGCCCAGATCGCGTGCGATGCCGATGTGCTGCTTTGATACGTCGGCTTCGGTGCAGTGTGTGGCGACGCGGACCGAGCGGACGCCGATGTCATAGGCGCGCTTGAGTTCCTCGACCGTGCCGACACCGGGCAGGATAAGGGTGGTGAGCACGCAAGTGGTCAGCACTTCGGCAACGGCTTCAAGCCATTCCCAATCGGTGTGCGCGCCAAAGCCATAATTGAAGCTGGCACCAGAAAGGCCATCGCCATGCGCCACTTCGATGGCATCGACGCCCGCCTTGTCGATGGCAGAGGCAATCGCCTTGACCTGATCGATGCCGTACATGTGGCGGATGGCATGCATGCCATCGCGCAGGGTGACGTCCTGGATATAGAGCTTGTCGCCAGCTTCCACGTTGAAGGTTGAGGTCATTTCCGGGTCTCCTTCAAGCGGCCGCTGCGGCCATGCGGCGCGCGGCAAGCAGTTCGCCCGTGGCTTTGGCGGCGGCGGTCATGATGTCGAGGTTGCCCGAATAGCTGGGAAGGTAATCGCCCGCGCCTTCGACTTCGAGCATGATCATCGATTTGACGCCGGAGAATTCGCCTTGGCCGGGGATCTTCAGCTTGTTGTTATCGCCATAGCGTTCGAACTGGACTTCCTGCTTCAAGCGGTAGCCCGGAACGTATTTCTGCACTTCGGCGACCATGTCCTTCACCGATTGGCGGATCGCGTCCTCGTCCGCGCCTTCGGACAGGGTGAACACGGTATCGCGCATGATCATCGGTGGTTCGGCGGGGTTCAGGATGATGATCGCCTTGCCGCGTGTTGCGCCGCCCACTTCTTCGATGGCGCGGGCGGTGGTGCGGGTAAATTCATCAATATTGGCGCGGGTGCCGGGGCCTGCCGAGCGCGAGGACACTGATGCGACGATTTCGGCATAGTGCACTTTGCCGACGCGGCTGACAGCAGCCACCATCGGGATTGTGGCCTGTCCGCCGCAAGTGACCATGTTGACGTTCGACGCGCCCAGATTGGCTTCCATGTTGACCGGCGGGACGATGAATGGGCCGATGGCGGCGGGTGTAAGATCGACCACCTGAATGCCATCGGCGCGCAAAGCTTCATCGTGGACCTTGTGAGCATAGGCGCTGGTGGCATCGAACGCGATGCCGATGTCCTTGTAAAGCGGGTGTTTGCGCAGGCCCTCAAGGCCTTCGTGTGTGGTGGCGATGCCATGTTCGCGCGCCATGGCAAGCCCTTCCGACTTTTCGTCGATACCCACGACGATGGCCAGTTCCATGTTCTGCGGATATTTGATCATTTTCATCATCAGATCGGTGCCGATATTGCCCGAACCGATGATTGCGGCCTTAACCCGTGCCATTGCCAATATCCTTATACGAAGTTTGCAACGCACGTGCCCAAGGGGCCGCTGGCGTCGCTCAAAATCATTTCAAACCGGTCACCTTTGGCCGCAGGGGCCAATGGAACCAGGCTGCCCGACAGGATCACATCGCCTGCATTCAGCGTGACGCCATAAGCGCCAAGGGTGTTGGCCAGCCACGCCACTGCCTGTGCCGGATCACCCTGCACGGCATGGCCATAGCCTTCTGACAGGGCCTCGCCGTTCTTGGTCACGGCGACGTGCAGATTGGGCAGATCAAGCCCTGATGGGTCAAGCCGCTCCTTGCCGATTACATAGACGCCGCAGCTTGCGTTGTCCGATACGGTATCGACGATCTTGATCTTCCAGTCATCAATCCGGCTGTCGACGATTTCAAAGCAGGGCGCGATGCTTTCGGTGGCGGCCAGAACGTCGGCAGCGGTCACGCCGGGGCCGTTGAGGCTGCTTTTGAGAATGAACGCGATTTCCGCTTCGGCACGCGGGGCGATCAGGCCTTTGGCGTCAATATCGATGTCGCCTTCGACATGCATCCAGTCGGTCAGGAAACCGAAATCGGGCTGGTGGACGCCCAGCATATCCTGCACGGCCTTGCTGGTAACGCCGATTTTCTTGCCCACCACCTTTTCCCCGTCGGCCACGCGGCGCGACAGGAAATCGAGGTTGATCGCATAGGCATCATCGAGGGTGAGCGACGGGTCCTGTTCGATCAGCGGGGTGATGGTTTTGCGCTGGCGCAGGGCTTCGTAAAGCGCGGCTCCGAACTTTTCGATCTTATCGGCGGGCATTGAGAAACTCGATGGCGTAGGCGTTGAATTCATCGGCGCGTTCAACCTGTACCCAGTGGCCGGTGCGGGCAAAGGTAATGGCGCGCACATCGGGGCAATGGTCAAGGAACAGGCGCGCGTGGGCCTCGGGGCAGAACTCGTCGTTCAGGCCCCAGAGCACGAAGACCGGTTGGGTGATTTCGGGCAGGCGCGGCGACAGATCGGGCGTGCGCATGCGCATCAGCACATCCTTGGGCTGGGTGCGCGCCACTTCAAAGCGTTCGGCCACCAGTGCATCGGGGATGTTGGGGGCAAAATCGGGGTGGACCAGATTGCTGACAAGGCGCTTCTGTTCGGCCAGATTGAAATCGGGGCTGCCGAAGTTCGACATCATCTTGGCAATGCCGGGCATCACGAAATAGCTTTCGCGTTCCGCCACGCAGCCCGGTGCCATCAGCACGAGATTGCGGGTGAAGCCGGGGTGATCCAGCGTCATCAGCAGGGCAATGCCGCCGCCCAGCGAATTGCCGACCAGACTGGCCGAGGTGATGCCGTGGGCAAGCAATGCTTCATAAAGCGTGTCGGTGAACAATTGCAGCGTGTAATCAATGCCTTCTGGCTTTGATGATCCGCCATAGCCGATTAGATCGGGCAGGATTACGCGATAACCGGCATCCACGAAAGCATCTATGTTCGAGCGGAAGTTTGACGCGCCCGATGCGCCGGGACCGCTGCCGTGGATGAACACGACGGCAGGCGCGGCTGCATCGCCCGCTTCTGCAATGACGATATCATATCCGCCCGAAACGCGGTGCGTTGTGGTGGCAATCTCAGCCATGAGTTACGCTCCGGTCAAAGGAAGGTGAAGCCGGGAGCCTGCCCGCCCATCGCGCCGACAACGTCGCCGGTGCGGTTGGCCGGATCATTGGCGACGTGGGCGCGACCGGCATGCAGATCGAGCCAGGGCTGGAGGATCGGGCTGGAGTTATAGATTGCACGGCCGCCCAGAAGCTTGACCATATCATCCACCAGATCGGCCATGCGGCGCACCACACTGGCCGAATTATAGGCATAGAGCGTGCGCTTTTCCATCGGGATAGCCTCGCCGCGCTCGGCAATGTCCATCAGGTCTTCGAAGGTGACGCGAAGGGTGGTTTCCATTTCGCTGACTTCGGCATGGGCGCGGGCGATGGCGGCCATCAGGAAGGGGTCATCTTTCGACGCCTTGCCGGTGTTGGTTGAAACGCGACTTGCGGCAATCTCGCGCGCGGCCGTGATTGCAGCACGCGCGCCGCCGAAGGCTGCGGTCGATACCGAGCGCATGAACACTTGCGCCCATGGCAGGGTGTAGAGCGGGCCGGTGTTGGTTTCCTGCCCCGGATTGGCGCAGAGGAAGCCATCGACTGAACGGTGGGTGCGGTGTTCGGGCACGAAAACGTCGTCCACAATCACATCATGGCTGCCGGTGCCCTGAAGGCCGAAGACATGCCAGCAGTCGGTGTCGATGGTGTAGTCGGCACGGGGCACAAGGAATGCGCGCATATCGGGCGCACCGCCGGGTTCGGTTGGCGGCACAAGCGCGCCCAGAACCACCCATTGGCAGTGCACCGATCCGGTGGAAAAGCCCCAGCGACCGGACAGGCGGAAGCCGCCTTCGACAGGCGTTACCTTGCCGACGGGTTGATAGGAAGAGGATACCAGCGTCGAGGTATCATCGCCCCAGACTTCTGCCTGGGCCTGTTCATGGAACAGCGCGATTTCATAGGGGTGGCAGCCCACCACGCCATACATCCAGCCGGTGGACATGCAGCCTTCGGCAAGGGCCTTCTGCACATCGTAAAAGACGTTGGGGTGCATTTCATAGCCGCCCCAACGCTTTGGCTGAAGGATGCGGAAAAAGCCCGCCTCGTGCATTTCTGCAATGGATTGAGCCGAAACGTCGCGGTTTGCCACACAGGCGCGCGAACGTTCGCGCAAGGTCGGGATCATCGCGCGGGCGCGGGCCACGAGTTCCTGCCCCGAGGGGTAAGCGTCCAACTGCGGCAAGGCGACTGCGCTGGCCATAATTCAGGTCTCTCCAAACCGAATCAACATGCATTGGATTGCACTGCATTCGTAATTTATATTTGCATCGGATACGCAAATCGTCAATTAAAAACCCATAATCCTTTCAAAAGCGGTAAGTTGGTACTTTTTGCACATCAAGAAGTGCGGTCTAGTGGGAAGAGCGTCCTGCACTTGTGGCATGTGCGGACGCGCGGGCGCTGTGCGGGCAAGTGCCCCTTTGGGCAAACCGGTGCTTTTGGCAGTTTTACAAATGCAAAGTTTGGTTTATTCGTTAATCAAAGCTACTAATGCGTAATGTTAGAAGAATCTGTTTACGCACAGATTGGATGGGAGTTGAGGGTATGGCGATTTCGTCGAAAACGCTGGAACTTGTAGCGGAACATGCCGCGCAGGGGCGCAAGGCGCGGCGCATTTCGGAAGAGGTGGTTGTTGCGCTGCGTGAAGATGGCTTCTTCCGGCATTTCACGCCTGTCAGCCACGGCGGCACCGGCGGGACGCCGCAGGACTTTTTCATCGATCAGATCGCCATTGCCGAACGCGACATGAGCACCGCGTGGGCGCTGGGCATTGTGGCAGTCCACAATTACCAGATCGCGCTGATGGCACCGCAGGCGCAGGACGAGGTCTTTGCAGATGGCCCCGATGCCATGATCTCAAGCTCGTACAATCCGGTTGGCGCCAAGGCCAAGGCAGTAGACGGCGGCTTCATGCTCTCGGGGCGCTGGGGCTGGTCAAGCGGGTGCCTGCACTGCAACTGGGTACTGCTTGGCGGGGTTATCCCCGGTGACGGCTATCGCACGTTTCTGGTGCCAGCCAGCGATTACCGGATTGATGACACATGGTACACGATGGGCCTGCAAGGCACCGGATCGAATGATATCGTGATTGATGAGCCGGTGTTCGTGCCCGAACATCGCACGCACAAGCAGATGGACGGGTTCAATTCAGTCCATCACCAGTCTGATCCGGTTTACGATCTGCCATGGGCGCAAGTGTTCATCCGCGTGGTCAACACCAGCGCCATTGGTGCGGTTCGCCATGCGTTGAGCCTGTTCAAGGACCGCGTGGGTCTTTCATCCACTGACATGAGCAAAAGCGCGACCGATCCTGATGTGCTGGACCGGATTGCCCGGGCATCCAACCTTGCCGAAGAAAGTCTGGCCGTGATGGTCAGCAATTTCAAGGCGATGGAAGCGGTGCAATGGAAGCCTGCGATCGAGGACCGCGTGCGCTATCGCTATCAGGCAAGCCTTGTGGCGGATCGCTGCATTGAGGCGATGGATCTGCTTATGGACGTGGCCGGTGGCCGTTCGGTTTACAGCGACAGCGCGTTTCAGGAATTGTGGCGCGATGTCCGCATGTCCCGCGCGCATGTGGCCAATAATCCGGTCGGCTTTGCCCGCAATTATGCCACTGTGCTGATGGGCGGCCAGAACGGCGATTATTTCTTGTGATCCATCCGGTGGCTTGGGCAATGCAAGGCCCAAGCCACCGGTCTTGGCGGGCCGGTATCAGGCAGCGATGGCCCTGACGGCAGCCCGCGCATCGCGCATTGCACCTTCGATATAGCCAACGCCATTGGCATCGCCGATGGCATGAACGGTAAAGCCGGCGCTGCGTAGGGCATCGGCCAGCGAGAGATCGCCTTGCGCGCCTTTGGCTACGATCACATTGCCGCCAGGCACGTTCTGGCGGGCACCGGATGCGTCGGTAAAGCTGACGGTGTCAGTTCCGATCACGATGTCGGTGGCACCGCTGTGCAGGCCGACGCCGTGTTCTGCAAGTTCGCTCATCAGCCGCATCCGGCGCACCAACGTCAGGCCTTTGCCCATGCGCGGGGCTTCTTCGATCACGTTGACAGTGCGGCCGCGCTCACACAGGAATTCGGCAAGTTCAAGGCCAACCAGTTCGCCCCCGATGATAGTGACCGTATCGGCCAGCGGCATCCATGTGTGCGTGGCTTTCCGGACAAGAGCGAGGTTGGCCGTGGCTCCTGTTGCAGCGCCCACTTTGGTGGCAAGGCGCGTGAACAGGCCGGTCTTGCGCTTCAGTTGATCCGAGCTTTCGCCCAGCATCATCTTGCGCATGTCATCGCCTGAATAGACGTGATCCTGATCACCCCCGGCAATCGCGGGCATGTTGCGCAGCGCGCCGGTGGCAACGATCACTTCATCGACGTTCAGCGTGCTCAGCAATTCCGGCGTGGCAAGCGTTGAAAGACGCACGTCGATCCGGGCTTCCTTTACCTCGCGCCGCAACCATTCAAGGATGCGTTCGTTGGGTTCATAGGCAAGGCTGGCAAAGCGCAGCGTCCCGCCGAGCCGGTCCGACTTTTCGAGCAACGTTACTTTGTGGCCAAGCGCGGCAAGGCGACGGGCAGATTCCATGCCGCCGGGGCCGCCGCCGATGATAGCGACATGTTTGGGGCTTGCACTCGCTGGCGCTGGTTCAACTTCAAATTCAAGGCCTAGCCCCGCGTTGACGGCGCAGCGAGTCGGCTGGCCTGCGTAAATGGCGGAAACGCATGTGTAGCAATACACGCAAGGGCGGACCTTTTCGGTTTGGCCTTCGGCCAGCTTGCGGGGCAGATGCGGGTCTGCCAGCAACTTGCGTCCCATGGCGATGAAATCGGCGTCACCTTTGGCAATTGCGCTTTCGGCTGTGTCCACTTCGATCCGGCCGGACCCGATCACCGGGATTTTTACGGCTTTGCGGATTTCCGCTGTGGCAGGCAGGTTCCAGTTTTCCAGATGCGGAATGTTTGATTCCGAATGCAGCTTGCCGATGCCGGTATCGTGGTACGATGTGATGGTGATCGCATCGACACCTGCGGACTCGACCATTTTGGCATTGGCGATGGCATCTTCCATGGTGATACCGCCGTCTTTGCCCACTTCGCGGGAATCCAGCTTGATCCACAGCGGATAATCGCGGCCCACTTCGGCGCGGATGGCGGCGATCACCTCAAGCGTCAGGCGAAGGCGGTTTTCGCGGCTGCCGCCGTACTGGTCAGTGCGGTTGTTGATATAAGGCGAGGTGAAGGACGATAGAAGATAGCCGTGACCGCCATGGATTTCGATGCCGTCAAAACCCGCCTCTTTGGCGCGGCGCGCGCCTTGGGCAAACTGCTGCACAGCGATGTTTATATCACCCTGATCAAGGATTTTCAGCTCTGGCATCGCCCCGCCACCAACGCCGCCCATTTCCTCGGGCAGGAAGAAATTCATGAAATCGCCCTTGAACGGCTTGGGATAGGCCGGTCCCCACAGCGGATGGCCCCAGCGCGCGGCGGAATAGCCTGCAACAAAGCCGCCGTGATGCAATTGCGCGGCAATCTTTGCGCCATGGGCATGGACGCGGCGGGTCATTTCCTTGAGCGCGGGAATGAAGCGGTCATCCGAGATTGCGGTTTGCTGCATAGCCACGGCACCAACTGGCCAAGCCACTCCAGCCACGCCCGAGATGATCAGTCCGGCACCACCGCGCGCCTGTTCCTCGTGATAGGCCATCATGCGTTCGCCTACGGTGCCATCATCTTCCGACAGGCTGACGCCCATCGCGGTAACGGCAATGCGGTTCTTCACTTCCAATGAGCCGATACGGCCGGGTGAAAGCAGGTGCGGATAGAGATTGGAGGACACGAGGTTTGGCTTTCCCAAAAGATCGATGCAGAAGACCAGTCTTATGCAATTGGTCTATTCATTGCACTCGGCCGGTTTTTGCGCCTTACGGCTTGTTATTGCGTAATGCATGATGGAATATGCTACGAAAATCAAGGGTAACTGATCATGGCATGCGATACGGACATATTTAATCACGGCGTGGCGGTTATCACAGGCGCCGCATCTGGCATCGGCGCAGGACTGGCGCGCCGGGCCGGAGCGCTGGGGATGACTGTGATTGCCACCGATATCAATGCTGATGGGGCGGCGACGACCGTTGCGGCCATTGTGGCAGCAGGCGGCAAGGGAGAGGCGGAACGGGTTGACGTTGCCATCCCCGATGAACTCGACCGTTTGGCCGAACGGGTGTTTGACCGGCATGGTGCCGTACGTTTGCTGATAAACAATGCCGGGATCGAAACGGTGGGCAACACATGGGAAGTGCCCGCCGCGCGATGGGAGGCCACGCTGAACATCAACTTGCACGGCGTGATCCATGGCGTTCGTGCGTTTGTGCCGCACATGATTGCCAGCGGTAAAGAGGCTTGGATCGGCAATCTTTCATCGGTTGGCGCGTTCGGGCAAATGCCGGGGCAGACCGCCTATACCGTGACGAAGCATGCGGTTCAGGCGTTCAGCGAATGCCTTTATCTGGAAATGGAGCTGAAGGCCCTGCCGATACACGTTTCGGCCATCGTTCCCGGCATGGTTCGCACTGCAATCTTTGATGCAGAGGCGGGGTTTGGCGAGCCTGAAAGCGCCACCGGCCATCGCCGCGCGATGTTCGACATGATGCGCGCGCATGGGATGGACATTGATCAGGCAAGCGCGATGTTCCTTGAACAGATGGCGCAAAATCGGTTCTGGGTGCATAGCGATCCAGCAATGGCTGCACAGATTATTGGCGCGCGCATAAAGTTTTTGCAGGACCAGTTGCCACCGATCATGCCGGATCTGGCACGGGCAATTGCAGTTGATTGAGTTGATACTTACGTAAATTAATACCTCAAATTTTACGCATGGTGTTGACAGAACTGGGCCAATAGCGGCACTTTCGTTGGATGGGAATGGAATGGCCCGGCACAGGGCAGCGCTTTGCGGGATCACATGATAATGGGTTGGGATAGGGAAGTTGACATCGTCGTTGTGGGATCAGGCGCGGGCGGCATGCTCTCGGCGCTGATCGCGGCGAAGAACCGTGCCGATGTGCTTATTATCGAAAAAGACAAGCTGTGGGGCGGATCAAGCGCTACTTCGGGCGGCGGTATCTGGATACCCGGTAGCGATCAGGCCAAAGCGGCCGGGTTTGAAGACAATCTGGACGATGCGTTCAAATACGTCCGCGCGTTATCGGCTGATAATGTGCCCGATGAAAACATCCGCGCGTTTGTCGATAATGCTGCGCCCATGCTGCGCTGGGTTACAGCCAATACCGGCGTTGTTTATACAGCGCAGCCCTATCCCGATTATCATGCGGAAAATCCCGGCGGATCGGTGACGGGTTATCGCACGCATCTGCCTGAAATGTTTGATGGAACGCTGCTGGGCGATGATCTGAAGACGCAGCGTTTTCCGTCGCCTGCTGCCAGCCTGTTCGGGTATCTCAACTGGACGTTTGCCGAGACGTATCAGCTGCTTTACCGCAGCAAAGGCTGGTTGATCGGGCTTGGCCGCAACATGGCGAAATATTGGTTCGACTGGCCGCTTCGCTTCACGTCACGCAAGGACCGGCGCTTGACGCTGGGCAATGCACTGACCGGTGGGTTGCGGGTGGCGCTGAATGAAGCAGGAGTGCCTGTCTGGCTGAAAACGCCGATGCGCGAACTGGTGACAGAGGGCGGCAAAGTGACCGGCGTTGTCGTTGAAAAGGATGGCAAGCCATATCGCATCGGCACCCGCAAAGGTGTGGTGCTGGCCGCCGGCGGTTTCGACAAGAACCAGCAGATGCGCGATGCCAATGCGCCGCTATATCGCAGTGCGCAATATTCGGGCGGCGTTACCAGCAATACCGGCGATGCCATTCGCGCGGGCGCTGCGGCCGGTGCAGGGACGATGAACATGCAATCGGCGTGGGCTGCGCCTGTATTCTATATTCCGGGCGAGGATCGCGGGCGACTGTGTACGATCGAGCGCGCCTTGCCGGGCTGCATCATGGTCAACCAGAAGGGCCAGCGTTACCTCAACGAGGCGGCGTCTTATCATATCGTTGGCCAGCAGATGGCGCGGCGTCATCTGGAATATCATGATGCATCGCCAAGCTGGATGGTGTTTGACAACCGCTATCGCCACCAGTTTCCGATGGGGCCATTGTTGCCGCTGGTGCCGGACTGGCTGCAATCGGGCGCGGTCAAGACCATCCTGAAAAAGGGGCGCACATTGGGCGAATTGGCGCAACAAATGGGCGTTGATGCGGCGGCACTGGAAGCAAATGTGGCGCGTTTCAACACTTATGCGGCCAAAGGCGAAGACCCCGATTTCCAGCGCGGTGTTGCGGCTTATGACAAGATGTATGGTGATTACCGGCATCAGCCGAATCCATGTTTGCGCCCGCTGACCGAAGGGCCGTTTTACGCGATGCCGATCTATCCGGGTGACATCGGCACAAATGGCGGTTTGCGCACCAATGCCCGTGCACAAGTGGTGGATGATGCAGGCGTGGCGATCCACGGCCTTTATGCGGTGGGCAACAATGCGGCCTCATCCATGGGGGAAAGCTATCCCGGCGCAGGCGTTACAATCGGCCCGGCCATGACCTTTGGCTATATCGCCGCGCGTGATCTGACCGGCGCCAACGACTGAGTTGATTGGAGAGATTGCAATGCCAGAAGTTGCGACCGGCAAGGCCCGAAACGGGAAAGTCGTGCGCATTGGCGGGGCAAGCGGTGCGCTGAACGATAGCGTGATTGCGGTGCCGGGGCTGTTGACGGTCGAGGGGCTGGATTACCTGGCGTTTGATTATCTGGGGGAAGGGGCGATGGGCCTGTTCCGCCGGATGAAGCAGGCCGATCCGGCATCGGGATTCCTCACGGATTTTGTCGATTTGCATGTGGGGCCATACCTTGCCGAATTGAAAGCGCGTGGCATCCGCGTGATTGCCAATGCGGGCGGCATGAACCCCGAAGGCCTTGCCGAATTGATCCGTCAGCGCGGGCGCGATCAGGGATTGGACCTGAAAGTTGCGACGGTCACGGGCGACGATGTGGAGCCTTTGCTGCCGCAACTGCGCGCCGAAGATTTGCGCGATATGTATAGCGGAGCGCCGCTGCCGCAAGGCGACATTGGCATTCAGGCCTATCTGGGGGCATTCCCGATTGCCTGTGCGCTGGATGCTGGCGCGGATTTGGTGATTACCGGACGCGTGGTGGATTCCGCGCTGATCCTGGGGCCGCTGATCCATGAATTCGGCTGGGGACCGGATGATTATGATCTGCTGGCGGCAGGGACCGTGGCGGGGCATTTGCTGGAATGCGGCGCACAGGCGACCGGCGGCACATTTACCGATTGGCGCGATGTGCCCGATTGGGCCAACATCGGCTTTCCCGTGGGCGAATGCCATGCTGATGGCAGCGTGGTTATGACCAAGCCTGATGGCACGGGCGGGCTGGTATCGGTGGGCACGATTGCCGAGCAGTTGCTTTACGAGGTGAGCGATCCGCAGGCCTATATTGTGCCCGATGTTGTGTGCGATTTCAGCGGTGTAACGGTTGAACAGGAGGGGCCGAACCGCGTGCGCGTGGCGGGGGCAAAGGGCTATCCGCCTACTGCCTCGCTCAAAGTATGTGGCACTTATGATGATGGCTGGCGATCTGTGGCGCTGATCCCGATTACGGGGATTGATGCGGTGGCCAAAGCCGAACGTACCGCTGAGGCGCTGCTGGAACGCACCGGAGGCCTGCTGGCGCAGCGCGGCTTGCCCGGATGGACGCGCAGCCATGTGGAGGTGATCGGCACTGAAACCGCCTATGGCCCGCGCGCGCGCGATCTGTCCCCGCGCGAGGTGTTATTGAAGGTGGTGGTCGATCACGCGCAACCGGCAGCCGCAATGCTGTTTGGCCGTGAACAGACCACTGCGATCATGAACATGGCGGTGGGCACATCCATTGCACCGATTGTTGCCGCACCGCGCGCCTTTCCGCTGACGGGGATGTTCTTCGGCCTTATCGGGCGGGATCGGGCGCATGCACAGGTCAGGCTTGACGGGCGGGCGCTGGACTTCAGCGATCCCGTACTGGCCGGTTATGATCCGGCGGTGATTGTGCGTCCGCCAGTGCCGGTGGGTGATGCTGCCGGAGAAATGGTGGAAGTCCCGCTGATAGAATTGGCCTGGGCGCGCAGTGGTGACAAGGGGCGGCTGTTCAATGTTGCGGCCATTGCCCGCAAACCGGCTTTCCTGCCGTTCATCCGGGCCAGTCTGTCAGTTGTCGCGGTGACTGATTGGTATCGCCACTTGTTTGATGATCCCGCAAATGCGCGGGTCGAGATTTTCGATGTGCCCGGAGCCCATGCGATCAACATCGTTGCCCTTGATGCGCAGGGTGGCGGGATCAACCTTTCACCGCGATTTGATGCGGCGGCCAAGAGCATGGCGCAGCATTTGCTGGAAATGCCTGTCCGCGTGCCACTGGCCCTGTATAAGATTCCAAGAGGATAACCGCGATGGTCGATGATCTTCCCTACCTGGCACGGGGTGCAAAGCCGATCCCGACAGACAGCAGCGTTCTGGTGAGCAGTTCGCGCTACTTGAACGAGCCGCGCTTGCGCGATTGGCTGGCAGGTGCGTTCCTGCGCAAGAGCGGGAAGGATTCACCTACCGCGCTCGATGCGCACAAACTCTATGGCATTCTGGCGGACGTGTTCGACATTGACCGGATCGAAGCGCTGTTCACGCAGGAGCGCGCGCGCTGGCCCGAACTGGACCGGTGGTTTTCCGAAGGGTTTTCATCGAACTTCACGGTGGATGAATTGCTGGGCCATCCCGCAGGTTCGCTGGGCCACATCTTTGGCAGGTACTTGCGCGATAATGGCTTCGAGATCGATATCGTGCCGCGTTTCGAGCCGAAGAACCAGTTCCAGTATTTCTCGTTGCGCAGCGGGCAGACGCACGATCTGGAGCACATCGTGTGCGGCGGCGGGTTCGATATTATTGGCGAACTCGTCCCCTATTTCGGGCGGCTCAGCAATATTCCGCGCTTTCTGGATGCAGAACTGGTCGGCCTTATCCATCCGGGGCAATTGTTGGGGGCGCTGAGATTGGTTTCGCGCACCGGTCTGCATTATCCCGCCGCCTTTCCCACCGTCTTGCGCGCGATCCGTTGCGGGATGGATGTGGGGGAGCAATCAGGCCCTTATTTCATGGCGAAATATGAGGACGTTTTCCATTTGCCACTGGAAGAAGCGCGCGAGGCATTGGGCATTGTGGGCGCGGTTGATCTTGATAGCCGCGCTGCATCGCTGTGCTGGGACGAATATCAATCGTGAAAGACAGCCCCCGCCGTGATGTGCGGCGGGGGCTGTAACTTTCAGAACGCGATGGTAGCTTCCAGTCCGTAAGTGCGGCCGCGTTCGTATGTGCCGGTAAACAGCAGCACCGGCGCACCGAAGCCGATATAGCGTTCATTCAGGAGGTTTTCGCCAAATGCGGAAATCGAAACTGTACCCCCGCCAACCGGCATTTCGGCAAGACCCAAGCGCCCGTTAAGCAGCCAGTAGCCGGGTTGCTTGTTGAAGTTTTCAAGCGTTGGCTGCCCTGTCAGGATATTGCGCAGCGGGGTTGAAGTGAGGAAGTACGAGCTGCGATACCGTCCTTCGAGCAAAGCCATGACATGGCCACCACCGTTGAATTCTGGCGAATTGTAAACGGCTGCTGCACGCCCGGTCCATGGCGAGAAGTACGTTGGTCGGGCAAACGAGGCGACTTCCTGACCGTTGAGCACGAAGGTGTCGTAGTCGAAGTGGGTATAGGATGCGCTGCCTGACAAGGTAAGGCCTTGCACCGGCACAATATCGATTTCGGCTTCAAAGCCCTTGATCTTGGCCTTGCCTGCGTTGTCGAAGAACTGCCGGCCATTGATGAAGTTCTGCGTCTGCAGGTCGGTGTAGTCGTTGTAATAGGCCGATAGGTTCAGGCGGACCTTGTTGTCGAGGAACTGGGTCTTTGCGCCAACTTCGTAAGACTTCAGGCTTTCCGGCTTATAGGGAATGCCGCTGAGGATGCCGCCCGAGACATAACCGGTGGCGATCTTGGCAAAGATCATGGACTGATCGGTCGGTCGCCATGTGGCGATGCCGGTGTATGTCAGCTTCTTGTATTCGGCCTTGTATTTGCCGATGCCGAGCGAGCCGCCCTGAGCGCCGGAAATGGCCCGAATGTCGAGTTCGCGATCATCAATCGTTCCGCGCAGGCCCGCCGTGATGTCAAACGTATCGGTAAGGTGCACGGTTATTTGGCCGTAACCGGCCATGGAATCGTTTACGCCAACCGTGCGTGTGATGCCGCTGCCAAAGACAGCGTCAAGCGGGCTGGGCACGATTGTTGCCGATGGTGCGGGTGACAAGATGCCCAGCACTTCGGTTCCGGGTGAGCGTTCATGGAAGTAGAACAAACCGGCAGTCAGATCGAACTTGTCGTTGGTGACCTGGAATTGCAGTTCCTGGCTGAACTGGCTTTGGTTGGTTGCACGCGCCGATAGCAGCGGGAAGAAGTAATCGTTCGCGCCCGGAACATTTGCGGGGTTGAACAGTGCGCCCTGAATTTGCTGCGGGGTAAGGCCGGGTGTGATCAAAGCGCCCAACTGGTTGAAGGTGAAGCGCAGTCCGCCCGCCGCGCCAAGATCAAATACGACCGGGTCTTGGCGGAATTTGCGATAGGCGGAGATTGATTTGACCGTCAGATTGTCATTGGCTTCCAAGGTTAGCGTCAGGCTGTGACCTTGGGTTACGGTGTGTTCGTTGCTGGTGGCAGCGGCCACGGATTTGAGCGGGCCGTTCACGCCAAGGTTCGTTTGTCCGCCAAAGAAGGGCTGCAACGCTACAATCGGCGCGAGCAATTGGCCGGACGCATCAGGGATTACGCCGAAGCTTTGCATGGCGCGGCCCGAGGCGTTGGAATCAGTATAATCAAACCGGTAATCGGCAGTCAAATTGCCGAAGTCACCATGAACGGCGATTTGTCCTGCATCGACATTGCGATAGCCGAGCCGGTCTACAAAGCGTTGTGTGCCGAACTCAGGCGCGCGCAGGGCAATGTTGAGGCCGCGCCCTGCTTGCGTGTTCGCAACATCGCCTGCGATCTGGTCGTGCAGGTAGGAAAGCTTGATTGAAAACGGGCCGATCTGGGGCAGGTCGAGCGATACCTTTCCGCGCCACGCATCATAATTGCCGTATGAGCCGGTGGCGCGCAGGCCCCATTCGCCCTTCGGTTTGGCCGTGACGACGCTGATTGCGCCCGATGTGGCATTGCGGCCGAACAGGGTGCCTTGTGGTCCGCGCAGCACTTCGATGCGCTGGATGTCGCTGAAATCCAGCAACGAGCCGACCGCGCGGCCGATGTAAACGCCATCGATATAGATGCCGACCTTGGGATCGACCGAGTTGCTGGATGTGCCGGACGATACGCCGCGAATGATGATTGTCGGGTTTGATTGCTGACCCTGGGTGTTCAACTGGAGGCTTGGCGCAAGGCCTGCAAGATTGCGCACACTGTTGACGCGCAATGCCTCGAGCTGTTCGCTGCCAATAGCGGTGACTGCCACGGGAACCTTTTGCAGGCTTTCTTCGCGGCGCTGCGCGGTAACGATGATTTCCTGGATCGAGGTTTGTGACCCCGCTGGGGAAGCTTGCTGGTCATCGGCTGGCGCTTCGTTGGCCCACGCTGCTGGTGCAAGGCCGATTACACCCAAGGCAAGAATTGACCCGCGCAAAAGCCGCGCGCGCTGTGTCGCTCTGATCATCGTTCTCTCTCCCGTCGCATTTTTTGCGGTTGCTTTGTCGTTTTATTATTCGTGGAATATTTCACATAATTCTACGCAAAACCACAAAAATCTTCACCACCATAAATGTTAAGAGGCGGTCGAGGCGATTTTACGCTTCGACCGCCTCGGTTGCGGATCAGTCAGGGCCGGTCATGGTCATACCGTGGCCGGTTTTGCCGGTCACAGCCGCGCCTATTCCGCAGCTTCCATCAATGGCACGCCATAGTTGGGGTCATCTTCGTTGCACAGACGGTTGGTTTCGTCCCAGCGCCCGTCGATAACCGGCGTGATGTTCAGTTCGCGGCGGATATCCTCAATCTGGACGTTCACATATTCGCGCCAATCGACGAGCATCAGCGGATACTTCCAGTTGCGTCCTTGCTGCGCGCCGATGAATTCGGCTTCAAGGTTGACGACCATTGCTTCGGGATAGAACAGCGCGTCCTTCATGACGGTCTTGGCCTTGAGATAATAGGCAATGCGGCTGAAGAAGTTGCTGAGTTCGGGCACGAAATAGCGGGCTTTTGCGTGCATGTTGGCGCTGATAAGCGCAACTTCGCCGCCGTGGTTGGGGCCAAAGCCGGTAACCATGTGTTCGATGTCATGCGTCAGCGCGGTTTGCCGCAAGTAGAAAGTGAAGTCGTTTACGACCTGGATTTCCTGAAAGAACAGGTCAAGCTGATAGCCCGAATTGGCCATGAAATCATGGATGGCAGCACCCAGTGTTCCGGGGGCGCAATCCTTGGTTTCGGCCAGTGTGAAGTTGGAAAGGCTGCGCTTCTCCAACCATTTGCCAAACTGGGGCAGGCGGCGCTTTTCCATCTCGAACAGCGTTATGACCTGCTGCATGTCCTCCAGATCGTGCAGGATCTGCGCCACTTCGGGAATATAGGCGGTGTTGGGAAGATCAGGCCCGTTGCGGCGCAGCATTTCCTGAGAGATCAGGCTGCGCAGCATCGGGTGGTTGAGGTACTTCGATGAACTGACAAGCACCGAGCTTTCAGTTTCAACCTTACGGATATTGCCATTGAAATAGGCCCGGTCGGCATCGCCGATTTTTGCTTCGGTCATGTTCGGCATCCTTTCTGAAACGTTGTTTTTATATGGAGTTGGGGCGCCCGGGAGGGATGGGCGCCCCATTCAGAAGGATCCGACAGGGCTCCTTCTTAGCTTGGTGCGATTATTCCGCTGCCACTGCGAGCGTCGCGTCTTCATTGGCGGGCGAAAGGAACTTGCCGGGCATTGCGCCGGTGAACGCACCATTTTCAAAGGTCGGTTCACCATTGACCAGCGTCAGGCGGGTTGGCATCGCGGCGCGGGTAAAGCGCCATGTCGTACCGCCGCGGCCATCGGGAACATCATGCGCCTTAACCATTTCGCGGCGCTGGATTTCGTCCATGTTGAACACGGCGATATCGGCTCGCTTGCCCACGGCAATGACGCCGCGATCGTTCAGGTTGAAGTGGCCAGCAAGCTTTCCGGTCATTACGTGAATGGCCTGTTCCAGCGAGAGCTTCTTTTCTTCGCGAACATACTGCGTCAGCAACAGCGCATTCTCGCCGCCGCCGCACAACATTTGCAGATGGGCGCCAGCGTCAGAAATGTTGCCTACGGTGCGCGGGTCCAGCATCAGTTCCAGCGTCAGGTCCTCATCCTTGGGGAAGGGGGCCATGTGCACGGTTGATCTGACGCCGTTGCGGATGATCCATTCGGCCATTGCGTCAGACCGGTGCAAGCCAAGGCTTTCGGCATAGTCCTTCAGCGTGATGCCAACCGGCCCGGCTCCATTTTCGCTATCGATCAGGAACAATTCCTGCGGGTTCTTGAGCGGTGAATGATCCCATGCCTGCGTATCCCAGCTTTCCCGGGCGCGGGCACGCCATTCGGGATTGGCAAGCAGTTCAGCCTTTTTGTGCAGATCGTCTTCCAGCACAACTTCGTGCCAGACGTAATCGTTGGATTGCGCGAAGATCAGGGACTTGATCAGGCTGAGCGTCGAGGTGGGCGATACGTGGGCGAATCCTGGCCATACATCGACACCTGCTTCACGCATCTTGCGCACCGATTCCTGCATGGCAGGCAGGATCGGCTTCTGGAACTCGAGCGTCGGGATGGCGCCTGCAATCTGCACCTTGATAGGCCGGCCAGCCAGCAGCTTTGACAGACGCTCAAGATTGGCGGGGCCGGTCATGCGCATGAACGTGTCGACAATGACCTGATAGCAGCAATTGGGATAACGCTCCATCACATCAAACAGCGCTTCAAACTCGGCGTCACTGGCCTTGAGCGAAGGCACAGGGCGGTTCTGGCCGTCGTGGTCATGCATGTTGTCAGACATGCCCAGCGCGCCAGCGGCCAGTGCATCGTCGAGCAGTTCGGCCATGCGGGTGATTTCCTGCGGCGTCGCCTCGCGGTCCCACGCTTCCACGCCCATGGCGGCAAGGCGGATGGCGATGTGGCCGACATAGGCTGCAAAGTTGAGCGGCGATTTGACGTTGCGTTCAACCGAGGCGCGATATTCGCTCCATGTGTTCCAGTCCCAAGGCAGGTTGTCCATGAACGGACCTTCGGGGATGTCCTCGAAAAACGAGAATATGCCGATCATTTCGCGCTGAGCGGGCATGTATTTGTGGAGCGGTGCAGGCGAAAAGCCGCAATTGCCCATGATCATCGTGGTTGCGCCATAACCTGGCAACGGATCGAGATCAGGTTGCCACCACATCGTGCCGTCATAATGGGTGTGGCTTTCAATGAAGCCCGGCGTCACCTGACAACCGGTTGCATCAAATACGCGCTCGCCATTGGGGCTGAGGTTCGGCCCGACTTCGGCGATGAGGCCATCGCGCAGGCGGACGTCTGCTTCAAAGGCAGGGGCGCCGGTGCCGTCCACGACTGTACCGTTCTTGATGAGGATGTTCGACATTTCATTCTCCCAGACTTCCGCACCGGTGGGAAAATTGCTGCACTTTGACAGCCTGCCACCGGCCGGGTTGTGCGCAACATATGCCTAAGCTTGATTCTGCCGAAGTGGCCCCTTGCCAAACGGATCACTTCGTTATCTGATGCAGATCATGACACGATACGAATCAAGTGCATCGGCCATGCTGACTGTTTTGCGCATTCATTTGCGCAAGGATGGTTGGACGATTCTACGACTTTCCCGGGAATTGAACGTCGGCGAGGCAACCGTGAAGCGCTGGTTGGCCGGTAAAGGGCTGACGATTGACCGGCTCGAAGCGATAGCGCGCCTGTGCGGGCTGGTGCTGGGCGATCTAGCGCGTGAGGCAGAAGACGCGCCGGGAGACCTTGCTCACGAGATGACGTTGGCGCAGGAAAAGGCGTTGTCGAGCAACATCTTCCTGTCCTTCCTGTTCATGACTATCCTGAATGGTGTGCCGCCACAGGAAACAGGTGCGGATTTTGGCGTGCCCCCGCGCACGATGGAAGCGGCGCTGGCGCGGCTGGAGCGACTTGCGCTGATCGACCGGTTGCGCAGTGGCAAAGTGCGTCCCTTGATTGACCGGACGATGGTGTTTCGCAAATTGCCGCTGCGTTCCTTGTTTGAAGAGCATATGAAGCGGGTCTTTTTCGAACTGGATTATAGCGCGCCAGAAACCGTTTATACCTCAGAGGTGGTCAAGCTTTCGCGTACGGGTGCGGCGCAATTGGCCGAACTGATGGAACAGTTTCGCGGACAGGTTCAGGCGCTTGCCGATCGTGATGCGCAAAATGCCACTTTGGGCCGGAAGTGGATCGGCGTGCTTTCGGTGATGCGGGAACTGGACATGACACCGCTTAAGGAAGCGGGTTGGGAGATCACCTGACGCGATATTACGCATTTGTTTTACATGAAATATCATGGTTTGATTAATGCGTAGAACTGTTGACATTTTGATTTCATTTTCTGAGGATGGCGATCATTGCGCGATCAGCAGCAGAAGGGTGAGGTCATGGATGCCAACTTTCCGGCCGGTGCGGCCATTGTATTCGGGGGCAGTGGTGGAATCGGACGCGGTGTGGCGCTGGAATTTGCGCGCGAAGGCAGCGATGTTGCCTTGGTCTATCGCACCAAACGTGATGTGGCCGAAGCTGTTGCCGCAGAAATCGGTGCAACAGGTCGTAAGGCTTCGCTCTATCAGGCTGATGTAAGAGAGCGTGCGCAAGTGCAGGCCGCGTTTGCCGAAGCGGTTGCTGGACATGGCCGCGTTCATACCGTGGTTTGGGGGGCTGGTCCCGTTGTGCCGCAAGTCGCGATTGCGGATTGGACCGAGGATATGTTTCGCGCATCGATGGAAATCGAGGCTTTCGGTTTCAACAATGTGGTGCACACCGCGTTGCCACACATGCGCGCCAGTGGTGGTGGAAGCTTTGTCCATCTCGGCTCTGCCGGTCATGACTGGTGGCCAAAGCTTGATGGTCTGTCGGTTGCGCCCAAGGCCTGCAATGAAGCGCTGATAAAGGGCATCGCCAAGGAAGAGGGGGTGCACGAAATCCGCGCAAATTCGATACTTGTGGGCGTGATCGACGCAGGCCAGTTCCAGATTGGCAAGGCGGCAGGAACGTTTTCCCCCGAATGGGAAACTGCGGTGAAAGCCATGCTCCCGCTCAAGCGTTGGGGCACGCCGCAGGACATTGGCCAGGCGGCTGTTTTCCTTGCATCATCGCGGGGCAATTATATCACCGGGCAGACCATCTCCGTAGGTGGCGGGTTCGGTGTCTGAACGCCGTAATCTGGCGCCACATCCGATGGCGGTGGATGAAATGGTTGCGCGCGAAAGCCTGCGTCATCTTGTCGCGGCATATGGCCATGCGATTGACCGGCGCGACTGGTCACTTTTGCGCACCCTTTATCATGACGACGCTACCGATGATCACACGCCCTATTATTGCGGTCCGGTCGATGGCTATATCGCCTGGCTGCCCACGATGATGGCCAATTGGCGAGCGACGATACACACAGCCATGTCAGCGCTGTTCGTAATTGATGGTGACCACGCGCAAGGCGAGATTGCTGCGCGCGCATGGCATTTGACGCTGGATGGATCGCGCCAGTTTGTCGCTTGGGGGCGCTACGCCGATCATTACGAGCGGCGGGAGGGAATTTGGCGCTTTGCCCGGCGTTCATTCATCCTTGATCATGCAGAAGATCTGCCCGCGCATTGTGGCGATGATTTTGGCAGCGCAGGGGTGGCAACCGGATGCGCCGGGGAAGATGATCCCGTTCACGCGCGGCTGTCATGGTTTTCTCGTTCATCATGATAATGCGTAATTAATATTGACTTTCCGTGCGCTTTTGTTGGTATTCAGCCTGAGAAATCCACCATCACGTTCTAAAATCAGCTTTTGGATACGAATCGATGGTACTGGTATGAAGGGTCAAAAATGGGCACGACTGGTGAAACGCCGCTACGATATGCGATTATCGGGGCAGGCATGTCGGGAATTATGGCGGGAGCCAAGCTGCTAAAGCGTGGTGACAGCGATTTTGTTGTGTTTGAAAAGGGCGCTGAAATTGGCGGCACATGGCGCGACAATCGCTATCCCGGGCTAACGTGCGACACACCTTCGCACACCTATAGCTACAGCTTCGCGCTTAATCCCGAATGGAGCGCGTATTACGCTACAGGGCCCGAGATTCACGCCTATTTCAAACGCGTTGCGGATGAAAGCGGGGTCATGCCGCACGTGCGATTCAACAACGAAGTCCGCGCGTGTGTGTTCGATGATGCTACGGCCAAGTGGCATCTGACACTGTCCGATGGAAGCACGTATGATGCGGACATCGTGATTGCGGCATCGGGTGTATTGCACAACCCCAAGGTTCCCGAGCTTCCCGGACTGGAAAGCTTTGCCGGCAAGGCGTTCCACAGTGCGCGTTGGGATGATGATGCCTTGCTTGATGGCGCGCGTGTGGGCGTGATCGGTTGCGGTTCGACCGGCATCCAACTGGTGAATGCGCTGTCCAGCCGCGCCTCCCGATTGGTTCATTTCCAGCGTTCGCCCCAGTGGATCATGCCGGTGGTGCAATTCGAATATACGGCTGAACAACGCGCAGCTTTTGCTGCCAATCCACAGTTGATCGAAGATATACGCACCAATGCCGAATATTGGGACGCGGTTTATCGCTTCACCGAAGGTGTGACCGATTTTACCAGCCCACAAATGCAGGAAATCGAGGATATCTGCCGCCGCAATCTGGAAGACAATGTGCACGATCCGGTGCTCTGCGAAAAGCTGCGTCCAAACTATCACGCAGCTTGCAAGCGGTTGATTTACAGCTGGGAATATTACGAATGCGTGCAGCGACCCGGTGTGTTTGTGGAAACCGGCGGGATTGAGCGGATTGAACCTGCGGGTGTCCGCATGAACGACGGGACGCTGCACGAACTTGACACGCTGATCCTTGCCACTGGATTTGATGCCAGCCGGTTCATCCGGCCTGCAGTCGTTTCAGGCCGCGATGGCCGCTTGCTGGACGATTTCTGGGAAGAACGGCCTCGCGCTCATTATGCTGTCAGCATGCCGGGCTTTCCCAATCTGTTCATGCTGAACGGTCCGGGGGCGCCGGTTGGCAATTTCCCGCTGATCGACATTGCCGAGCGCCAGTGGGATTATATCGAACAGGTCATCGCACCTTTGCGCAAAGGCGAAGGCCGCACGGTTGAACCGACGGCAGAAGCTTTTGACGCATATGAGGAACGCCGGATTGCGGCGGCGCGCAAGACCATTTTCGGATCGGGCTGCACCAGCTGGTATCTGGACAAGACCGGCATTCCTGCAACCTGGCCATGGGGATACCACGATTTTGCCAAAGCCATGGAGAGCCCGGTGACATCAGAATTTGTGGTGTCCGCCTAGGGTGAGGCCTGCTTGAGCGGGGGGCTTGCCCCGCTCAAGCACCGGCCAAGGCGGCTTTATCGTCCTCAAGGCGGCGGACGGTGCGCAAGGCTGCCCATACGCCGATGTAACCAGTCGGGATCGCAACGCTTAACCCTATGCGCAGACCATTCGGGCCGGTGCCAGCGATCCAGTCACTCAATTGCCCCGCCATGACAGGGCCAAGCACCGTCGCGAACATGCTGGAAATAAGCAGGACAAGCGCCGTTCCGGTGGCGCGGTGCGCATTGGGTAAAAGATACTGCAACCCTGCCAAAACACCGACAGACCAGCCGCCACCCATCAATCCTGCCGGAATGGCAAACATCTGCGCCAGAAAAAGGCTGTTGGTCCATGTAACGGCAAGGATCATGGTTGTTGCACCGCCCAGCGCCAATGCGGTCAGCCGCAATTGCACCGTCGGATCATCTTTGCCGAGCTTGTCCGCCAGAACGCCAAAGCCAAGGACGCCGAGCAAGCCGGGTAGGCCGAAAGACAGCGCGAAGGTCGTGCCCGCAGCTTGCGTGGTCATGCCATAAGCGCGTTCAAACAGCGCAGGGCCCCACATCCCGAAGGTGACACCTGATAACGAGCCGAGTGCCATGATCGTGGCCAGAAAACGCACCGATGGCGTGCCGATTAACAAGCGGATGGTCCGGGTCAAAGGCAAGACCGGCGCAGCATGTGCCACCGTATCGCGCGCGGGTTCGCGAATGATGATAAATGTGGCAATCGCAACAACGATCCCGGCAATGCCCAGCGCATGAAAGGCGGTTTGCCAATCGGATGCCGCAGCAATGGCAGGGCCGCCTGCAAGCCCCATCATCTGGCCAACGTATATTGCGGTGCCAAGCAGCGCAAAGGCGCGACCGCGTTCATGAACCGGAAAATACGCTGCAATCAGCGCAGCGGCCGGTGCCTGAAACGCCGCCTCGCCAATGCCGACGCCAACGCGAGCCAAGGCCAACATCGTCGCGCTTGTGGCCATACCCGAAAGCATGGTGAAGAAGCTCCATACACCGCAGCCCCCGGCGATGATCATAATCCGCGACCGGCGGTCAGCCAGGCGTGCGATGGGCAGCGTGAACAAGGTATAGAGCAGCGCGAAAGCAGGCCCCATTAACAGGCCCATCATCGCATCACCGATGCCGAAATGCGTTTTGATCGGTTGGGCAAGGCCCGAGATCAGGAAGCGGTCGGCATAGTTCAGGATAGCCACAAGCACGAGCAACGCCAGCGCCAGCCAGCGATTGGTCAACGTCTTGCCCGTTTCCGTCATCGTGGCCATGGGCGTCAGCGGGACAGGAGCAGCCATCCGATCAATCCCTCATCAGTGCACCGCCGTTGACGTGCCATACTTGCCCGTTGACCCACATGCCATCATCCGATGCAAGGAAGGTTACGGCAGCGGCGATGTCTTCGGGCAGGCCAAGGCGAACGTGCGGCACGGACTTCAGACCGCGTTCGACATATTCGTCGGTCAGGTGCTGCTTCACGGCTTCGGTCAATACAAGGCCGGGGCAAATAACATTTGCGCGAATGCCCTGTTTGCCGTGGCGCGCGGCAACGTGGCGGGCAAGCGCATGGATTGCGTTCTTGGTCATCGGATAGGCCACTTGCCATGCTGCGCCGCTCGATGCTGCGCCCGATGATGTGTAGATCATCGCGCCGCCGCCGCGTTCAATCATTTTGGGCAGTGCAGCTTGCGATGCCAAAAAGTGGCTTTTGGTGTTGATCGCAAAACTGTTGTCCAGCACATCAACAGGGCAGTCGAGGATATCAATATCGCCACCGGTCCCGCCGGCCAGATTGGAATGGTAGAAATCAAGCCCGCCATATGTCTCAACGGCGCAGGCCACAATTGCGGCTTGAGAATCCGCATTCGTGCCATCCAACGCGATGCCTGTGGCGGTGCCGCCCGATTTGCGGATGCTTTCGGCAACCTCGGCAGCCCAGTCTCCCATAAGATCGCCCACAACTACGTGCGCGCCTTCATCGGCAAGCCGCCGGGCAGTTGCTGCACCAATGCCGCGCCCACCACCTGCAACAATCCCAACTTTGCCTTTGAGGCCTCTCATCCTGTTTCTCCACTTGTATATATGATTTGCGGAGGGTCTAGCCCTCAATATTATGCAAACCGTGTTACCATCTCGAATCTTACACTGCAACACGGATTGATTGCGGCATAAAATTTCCGCAAAAAACTTCCGGTGATTCGCCGCGATCGCCCATGAGGGCAACGCCTCGCTTTGCACTTTGCGCAACCATTTGCGCTACAATTTCAGCATTTTCCTATTCTCCTGTTGCCATTTATCGATAGTTGAGCACGTTTGCGTATTATATATTGCATGAATCTACGCATTAGGTATGTTGAGGAATAACAAGATTAGGGGAGTGAAGATGAAGGCTGTGGTTTGCACACGTGTAGCTATGAAATTGCTGGCAGGCGTCAGCGCCTTGTCGTTAAGCGGAATTGCGTTTGCTGCTGACGACGCAGCGCAAGAAGCCACCAACGATCAGGGGCAGCTTGAGCAGATCGTTGTCACGGCACAGAAAGTCTCGCAAAACCTGCAGGACGTGCCTTTGGCTGTAAGCGCCATAAGCGCCGAAAAAGTTGGCCAATTGGGCATTCGTGATGCGAAGGACCTTTCCGGTCTCGCACCGAACGTAACGATTGTTCAGGGCACAACCAACGCCAACGCCACCGTCATTTCAATTCGCGGGATTCCAACGCCCGCAACCGAAACATTCGGCCTTGATACGGCAAACGGACTCTACATCGATGGCGTCTTTATCGCGCGCTCGGGCGGCAGTGCGATTGATGTTACCGATATTGAACGGATTGAAGTGCTGCGCGGGCCACAGGGCACCTTGTTCGGCCGCAACACCACAGGCGGCGGCATCGCGTTCATTTCGCGCGCGCCATCCAGGGAACTGCGGCTTGCTGCAGAAGCAGGTTATGGCACGTTCAACGCCTTTAACGGCCGTATCACGTTTGATCCAGGTGAAATCGGCGGAATTGCAACCAGCTTCACCTACAGCCACCGCCAGCGCAATGGCACGGTCGATAACCTGAACGAGGCCGATGATTCACGCGATCCCGGAGCGATCAACACCGATTCCTTCCGCGTCGCTGCCAAGGCTGATCTGGGCGGCACCGGCTCGATCCAGTACATTTTTGACTGGAGCCGCACAGACTCCTCGCCGATCAACTTCCAACTGACCAATGCTGCAAGCGGCGCGGCCAATCCGCCTGTCACTGTCGGCGGGGTGCCAGTTCGGGTGACGCAGCAGGCTCCGGTCGCGCCGTTCCTTGCCGGTGTGAACTTCCTTGATCCACGCTGCGCAGCTTTGGCTGCACCGACGCGGGTATGGCGCGAGACTGTTTGCAACGACATCAACAGCCGATCGACCGACAAATCGTGGGGCCATAATTTTCAGGTCCAGAACGATTTTGGCGGGTTCCATGTCAAGTCGACGACTGGCTATCGGCAGTGGAACAATGACAGCGTAACCGATCTTGATGGCATGGGAGCGTTTACGGCCAAAGCGTTCAGCAACGCTACGCTGTTTAACGGGATGCCCGCCAGCTTGCTGCAGTTCATTCCAAGCATTCCCGAAGCATTCCGGCCATTTATTGCGGCTGCTCCGGTGCCCAATATCCAACAGAACCTGTTTGATACAAACAACCAGCGCCGGCATAAGCAGTTCAGCCAGGAAGTTGAAATCGGCAACGAAAGCGACACGCTGGATTGGGTCGTCGGTGGCTTCTATTTCTGGGAAAAGGGTTCGGAAAACAACCCGCAGAATAGTGGCTTTGTGCTCGATACAAATAGCATTTTTACAGCCAACTTTGGTCCATTGGGGCCGGGCTTTGTCGCGGCGAACCCCGCACGCTATCGTCTGGTCCAGACCCGTTCGGTCTTGCGCTACACCGCAAGTGCAGAAAGTACGGCTGTCTATGGTCAGGCTACATTCTATCCAGGTGGTCGCGACAGTGGTTTGCGTCTGACAGCGGGTGGCCGCTATACTTGGGACAGCAAGTCGATGATCCGCTTGCAGAACGGGCCTGCACCGCTGGCTTTGCCAGACCAGGGCAAGGCCAAATTCAGCCGGTTCACCTGGAACCTTATGGTCGGATATGATCTGTCGGATGACATCAACGTCTATGGCCGCATCGCCACCGGTTATCGTTCGGGTGGTTTCAATGCGCAAGATCCGGCGATTGCAGGTGTGCTGCCATCGTTCCGTCCTGAAAACGTGACGTCCTATGAAGCTGGTCTGAAGTCTGAATTGTTTGATCGGCGCGTACGTTTCAATCTGGCCGGTTACCACAACGTCTATAACGATCTGGCGTTGGCTGTTCCAATCACGAACCTGCCGCCGGGCACTTTTGCCACCGCCATCACAAATGCCGGCAAGGTGACTTACACCGGCATCGAAGCCGAATTGCTGGCGGTGTTGAATGACAACTTTACGATTGAAGCCAACATTGGCTACGTTGACATCAAGTTCAAGGAATTCCTTGCAGGTCTTCCTGTGGCAGCAGGTCAGCCGTTGGTTGATGTGTCCAGTTTTGCAACATCGGGGTACACATCGCCGTTGACAGCCAATGTTGCGCTGAATTCGCAGTTCCCGCTGGGTGACAGCGGCATGCGCCTGACCAGCCGTGTCAGTTATGCTTATGAAGATGGAAAATACAGCTTCTCCAATACTTTGGCATCGCCCTTGAACGAGTTGCTGCGCGGTGAAAACCGCAACATCGTGGATGCACAGATTGCAATTGACCGTATTCCGCTGGCGGGCGGTGAAGGGTTTGCACGATTCTGGGTTAAGAACCTGACCGATGAGAACAATCTTGTCCGCGCGATTGACTTTGGCCAACTTGGTTACGGCGGTGGTTACTTCGCCGATCCTCGCACTTATGGCCTGACCGTTGGCGTGAAGTTCTGATCGCTCCAGCTTGATACCCCCCCTTTGCCCACTTCAGAGCAAAGGGGGGGGCAATAAAAAACCCCTTCCGCGATGCGGGAGGGGTTTTTTATTTCCGAACGCGACGTGAAGATTAAGTCATCGCAACATTGCGTCCTGCCTGCCGCCCGAAAAAGGTGCAATCGGCAAGGCTGAGGCCCGACGAGTAGCCATGTCCCCAAGCTGGCAGACCTGATGTGCAGCGTCCTGCGGCGTAAAGGCCGGGGATGGGGGCGCCTGACCGGTCCAGCACTTCTGCATCTACCGAAGTTTTCAAACCGCCAAGGGTGAAGATGCTGAAAAAGCTCGTTTCAAAATTCAATTCGAGCGCGACGAACGGGGATTGATCAAGCGGCTTCAGAATAGGTGGCTGCTTGTCAAACAAGGGATCACGGCCTTCAAGGGCATGTTCATTGTATACCGCCATCGTTGCCGATAACGTGCCAGCAGGCATCTCCAATTCTGCTTCTACTTCTTCCCACGTCTCACCAGTTCCGGCAATTGTGATTCCGGCCAGATCAAACGGTTGCGAGAAGTTGGCGCTATCCAGCAGCAAGTAGACCTTGCCACCAGGTTGATCAATTGCGCAACGGCTGACGCGCCCATGATAACAGTCTTCATTTATAAAGCGTTGTCCGGCAACATTTACGAAAACGCCATGCGCCTGGTCAGCCGGGATCGTCCACGGGCACGTGGTGAAAAACTGGTCCATGTGGATAGCATCGCCACCGACTGAAACACCCAGTTCAATGCCGATACCATCATCTTTATCGCCAATCGGATTTTTTACACGGAAGCTGTCCGGGCAATACTTGCGGCGCATTGCTTCATTGAAAACAAATCCGCCAGTGGCAAGCACGACGCCTTTATGTGCACGCACGAATTTATATGTGTTATCGATGCGGACTACAGCGCCCGCGATGCTTTTCCCATCGACAATCAGTGCAACCGCGCGGGCATCCAGTTCAATTTGCGTTCCAAGGTCACGGGCGCGGGCTTCAAGTATATCAACCAAGGGGCGCCCGCCACCCCAGCCCATGTGCTGAATGACATGGCCGCGCGGCGCGGGCTTTGCCTTGGTATAAAATGGTGCAGCAGTTTCGCTGCCAGACCAGATCAACGTGGAATCGTCTATCGGTTCAATCACTTTTCCGGGCAGGTAATTGCCGCGATAGGGGACACCTTGGTTTTTGAGCCACTGATAATGATTAAGCGCCTCGCGGCCATAAAGTTCACATTTGGCATCATCGACGCACGGGCCTTGGGCTAGCTTCAGATACGCTGTGAAGTCCGCCACATTATCATCAAATCCGGCTGCTTTTTGCGCATCAGTGCCACCACCAATGTATATTTCTCCGCCTGACAACGCCGATGCTCCACCACTACCCGAGCTGCGCTCAAACAGGATGGTGCGCGCGCCTGCTTGGCGCGCTTCGATTGCTGCCGAAGCTCCTGTTGCCCCAAACCCGATAATCGCGACGTCCGTTTCAAAATCCCAATAGGGTACGTCTGCCAGTCGAACCGGATTGTACTGCGAATAAGCGATCATTTTGGCCTTTATCTCCCATCCTGGTCACGCACGATATTTTCGTCTGTCGTGACCCGATCACAGAGGTAACTCCGGATCGACTCCCTAAGAGCAAATCTGCGCGTCATTCGTAATTTCTAATTGCATTAGGTACGCAAATGGTCAATTGAAAAGCTCATAGCCTTTCGATATTGGCGATTTTCGAATCCAGTGTGACGGTCATTCCGCAATACTGAAGTGATATGGGAGAACAGGCCCCGTGCCGGGCAAAGATCACATCAACCTTGACGGTCAGGTGGCTATTGTCACCGGCGGTACGCGGGGGCTGGGGCGTCAAATAGCTGATGCCTTGGCACACGCTGGCGCTTCGGTGACGGTTTGTGGCCGGACTGAACCGGAAAGTTTGCCTGCTGGTGTTTCGTTCTGCGCTGCCGACATTCGCGATCCGGATCAGGCGCAAGCATTGGTCGATGCCGTGGTGAAGCAGCATGGCCGGCTCGACATTCTTGTGAACAACGCAGGCGGTTCGCCGCATGCTGCCGCCGCTACTGCCAGTGCGCGGTTTTTCGATGCCATCCTGAAGCTCAATTTGCATGCTGCGATGTATATGTCAAAGGCGGCATTTGCGCCGATGAAGGCGGGCGGATGTGGCAGCATTGTTAACATCGCCAGCGTTTCGGGGATCAGGCCATCGCCGATGACTTCTGCTTATGGCGCAGCAAAGGCAGGGCTGCTTAGCCTCACCCAAAGCTTGGCGCAGGAATGGGGGCCAGACGGTGTGCGTGTGAACGCGATCATTGTCGGCCTTATGCAAACTGAAACCGCACAAGAAACGTATGGCGATGCAGCAGCGCAAGCGGCTGTGGCGCAATCGTTGCCGCTGCAGCGCATGGGAACCGGGGCAGACGTCGCGGGTGCCGTTTTGTGGCTAAACTCCGGTTTGGCCTCATGGGTCAGCGGCGCGCGTATCAATGTCGATGGAGGGGGTGAGCGCCCCTATTTCCTTGATCTCGTGAAAGGAACCTGACGGCTATGGCCATTAAATCACTCGGCTATGTCAGAATTCAAACCGCCAATGCCAAGGCATGGGACCATTTCATGACTCAAGTCATTGGTGTCATGCGCGCTGATGCGCCGGCAGACGGAGTTGCAGCTTACCGGATCGATGACCGTCCTTTCCGGTTCTGGATTGAATCCGGACCGTTTGATCGGCTTGTTGCCGCAGCGTACGAGGTAAGCGATGCGGGCGAACTGGCCGCGTTGCGCGCGGAAGTGATCGGGCTTGGCCGTGAAGTTGTGGATGGCGATGCTGCTGGCGCTCTGGCGCGGGGTGTCGATGCCTTTTTTGCAACATCCGACCCATCAGGCAATGGCCTTGAATTCTTCTATGGTGACAAGCGCGACAATGTTGAATTCGTGTCACCTGTGGGCGTCAGCGGCTTTGTGACCGGCGATATGGGCATGGGCCACGCCGTGTTCGCAACGCCCAATTTTGAAGAGGCCCATGACTTTTACAAGGCGGTGGGCTTTGGTGATACCGATATCCCGCGCTTTCGTTTTTCGGATGATCCGGACGATCCGGGCATGGGCTTTGCGTTTATGCATGCTGCAAATGGTAGGCACCATTCGGTGGCCATCGCTGAAATGCCGGTGCCGCCATCAGGGTGCATCCATCTAATGCTGGAAATGAAAACGCAAAGCGACGTGGGCAAATGCCATGACCGGATGCGCCTGCACAAGGTTCCTGAAAGCGCGACGATCGGGCGGCATGTCAATGACCAGACGTTTGGCTTCTACATGCAGACGCCATCAGGTTTCGACATTGAAATCGGTTCAGACCCGTTAGTCATCGACCCGGCAAACTGGACGCCGACCGCGCATCTTGTGCCCAGTGAATGGGGCCATGTCTGGACTTGGCAAAAAGCGCTTGAAGAACAGCAGGGAGAGTCTGCGTGACCGCCAGAATGCTCGACAAAAGGATGAGCGCAGGCGACATCGTCGCGCAGTTATCCGATGGAATGACGATTGGCATTGGTGGCTGGGGACCGCGCCGCAAACCGATGGCGCTGGTGCGTGAAATCCTGCGGTCTGACCTGAAGGACCTCACCGTGGTCGCCTATGGCGGTGCGGATGTGGGCATGTTGTGCGCGGCTGGCAAAGTGCGCAAGCTGGTGTTTGCCTTCGTCAGCCTTGATGCCATCCCGCTTGAACCATGGTTCCGCAAAGCCCGTGAAAGCGGCGCGCTTGAAGTGCTGGAACTGGACGAGGGCATGTTCCAGTGGGGTCTGAAGGCAGCAGCCTTCGGCTTGCCGTTCCTGCCGACGCGGGTGGGCCTTGGCACGGATCTTGCCGAGCTGGGCGGGTTGAAGACGGTGCAATCGCCCTACGATGATGCCGAAACACTGATCGCGATGCCAGCGTTGAAGCTGGATGCTGCGCTGATCCATGTGAACCGCAGCGATTGGCGCGGCAATGTGCAAGTGTTCGGACCGGACATCTATTACGATGAATGGTTCGCCCGCGCGGCGGCCAAGTCGTTCGTATCGTGCGAGGAACTGGTCGACCGGATGGAGGATCATTACCCTGACAACGCAGCAGCCAACGTGTTCGAACGCTGCTTTGTTTCTGGTGTAGTTGAAATGCCGTGCGGGGCGCATCCCAGTTCGATGCCGCCGCACTATGGCTGGGATATGAAGGCGTTCAAGGCTTATGCCGATAGCGCGCGCGATCCGGGCGATTGGGAGGCGGTGAAGGACCGCTTTGTTGGCGCATCGGAAGCCGAATATCTTGCAAACATTGGCGGAAAGGAGGCGGTGACGGGCTTGCCCTTGCCGATTTTCTGATGAGCGACATTACCCTTGTAGACTTGTGCATCTTTGCCTGTTCCGAGGCATTCCGCGACAATGGCGAGATCGTGGCAACAGGCGTTGGCCCCGTGCCGCGTCTGGCGGCGGGGCTGGCCAAGCTGACGCATACGCCCGAACTGATGATGACCGATGGCGAGGCCTATCTGGTCGAGCAGCCGGTGCCGCTGGGGCCGCGCGCCTATGATGCGCGCAAGCCTGCGGGCCACCTGCCGTTCTCGCGCTTTTTCGATAGCGCGGTGTGGTCTGGCCGCCGCCATGCGATGGTGACGCCAACGCAGCTTGATCGCTTTGGCCAGATCAACCTTTCGTACATGGGCGGCACATACCAGAAGCCCAAGACCCAGATGCTGGGTGTGCGCGGGTTTCCGGGCAATACGATTTATCACCCCAATTCGTTCTTCTTCCCCGCACATGGACCGCGCGTGTTCGTGCCGGAAGTCGATATGATTTCAGGCGTCGGTTATAATCCGGCCAAGCGCACACCGGGCGGTAATTTTTCCGCCGTGGATTTGCGCGTGATCGTGACGAACTTGTGCGTGATGGACTTTGCAGGTCCTGAAAACGCGATCCGCGTGGTGTCTTTGCACCCCGGCGTCACGTTTGACGAAGTGCAGGCAGCCACCGGATTTGAACTCGCCCAAGCCGGGACGATGACCGAGACGGCAATGCCAAGCGTCGAAGCGCTGGAGGTGATCGCCGCGCTTGATCCGCACAATATCCGCGCCAGCGTGATCAAAGATAACCCGCCCGCCGTGCGGGCCGCCTGAGGAGAGACGCGATGACAGATCTGGTCGAACCAAAACAGGTGGATATCGTATACGAGACGGAGGAACCCGTCCGTTACGAAGTGATCGACAATGTGGCTTGGATCACGATGAACCGGCCGCAGTTCAACAATGCCCAGAACGGGCAGATGACTTATGCGCTGGACGATGCCTTTGGCCGTGCGGTCAAGGATGACGCAGTGCGCTGCATCGTGCTGGCAGGCGAGGGCAAGCACTTTTCGGCGGGCCACGATATCGGCACGCCGGGGCGTGATCTGCATCATGAATTCGACAAGCGGCTTTTGTTTCCGCCCCACACGAACAAGCCCGCTGCCGAATTGCTTTATACGCGTGAACAGGAACAGTACCTTGGCATGTGCCGTCGCTGGAGGGACATCTCCAAGCCAACCATTGCCATGGTGCAGGGCGCCTGCATTGCGGGCGGGTTGATGCTGGCATGGGTATGCGATCTGATCGTCGCATCGGAAGACGCGTTCTTTCAGGACCCGGTCAATCCGCTGATGGGCATTCCGGGCGTTGAATATTTTGCCCACGCCTATGAACTGCCGCCGCGCGTGGCCAAGGAATTCCTGCTGCTGGGCGAACGGATGCCCGCCGCGCGCGCTTATGATTTCGGCATGGTCAACAAAGTGGTGCCGCGTGCGGAACTGCGCGATGCCACGGCCGTCTGGGCAACAAAGCTGGCAGGGCAGAACCGGCTGGGCAACTGGTTGACCAAGCAGGCGGTGAACCACGTCGAGGAACTGCGCGGCAAGCGGGCAGCGATGGATGCGGTGTATCACATGCACCACTTTGCCCATGCGCAGAACGACCTGGTGACCGGCAATTCGATTGCAGGCGTCAGTGGCAAATCGGCTGCCGCGGCGAATAAGGCTGATCAATCCTGATGGGCGATGCACTTGCCACTGTTTTGACCGAGCGTCTGGGATGCCGTTTGCCGGTAATCCAGACCGCGATGGGCTGGGTTGCCAAGCCTGAACTGGTGGCCGCATCCAGCAATGCAGGCGCGTTCGGGTTCCTTGCCTGCGCCGTGATGCAGCCTGCCGAGGCGCGCGAGGAAATTGCCCGGCTGCGTGATCTGACACCGCACAATTTCGGGGTGAATTTTCACAGTTTTCAGCCCGGTGCCGATCAGATCGTTCAGGCGATTTTGGCGAACAAGGACCGTGTACGCGCGGTCAGCTTCGGGCGCGGGCCGGATGCAAAGATGATCGGCGCATTTCGCGATGCAGGTATCTTGTGCATCCCCACCGTCGGTGCGGTGAAACACGCACAAAAGATGGTGCAACTGGGCTGCGAGATGGTGACGGTGCAGGGCGGCGAGGGCGGCGGGCATACCGGCGCTGTGCCGACGACAGTGTTGTTGCCGCAGGTGCTGGACGCTGTTGATGTGCCCGTGGTGGCTGCAGGCGGTTTTGGCGATGGGCGCGGCCTTGCCGCAGCGCTGGCTTATGGTGCTGTGGGCATTGCGATGGGAACCCGCTTTCTGATGACCGCCGAAAGCCCGGTTCCGCAAGCGCCCAAGGCGGCCTACGTCAAGGCGGGTACCGGCGATATCGCGGTTTCCACCAAGGTTGATGGCATGCCGCAGCGCATGATCCTGAACCCGCTGCTGCGCCGGATCGAGGCGTCGGGCAAACTGGCGATGTGGTTGCGGGCGATGGAGGCGGGCCTTGCGATGAAACGCCAGAACGGCTGGAGCGTGGGGCAGGTTATTGCCAGCGCCCGCGCGATGACTGCGCATGGCGAGATGCCGCTGGCGCAAGCGATCATGGCAGCGGCTGCACCGATGATGATCATGCGCGCGGTCGTGTCTGGCGATGCCGAACAAGGTTTGATGGCAACCGGCGTTGTTGCCGGAAGGTTGGGCGATCTGCCCACGTGTGCCGATCTTATGGAATCCATCGAAGCACAGGCGCGGGCAAGCATTGCCGCGCTTTGTAACGGGAATTGACTCATGCCCATAACCACCGAAATCCGCGACCGCATTGCCGAGATCGTGTTCGATGTGCCGCCGGTCAACGCGTTTGACAGCGAGACGTGGATGTCCCTGCCCGCCATCATCAAAGCGGCGGCGAGCAATCCGGACGTCAACTGTGTGATGATCCGTGCTGCCGAAACCGCGCGCGGGTTTTGCGGCGGGGTGGATATCAAGGAGATGCAAGCGCATCCTGAACGGATCACCGTGCTCAATCGCGGCAACTACCTGACGTTCAAGGCGATCCGCGATGCCGAAGTGCCAGTAGTGGTGGCTGCGCACAAGTTTGTGATCGGTGGCGGCATCGGCATTTGCGGGGCGTCTGATACGATTATCGCTGCGGACGATGCGTTCTTTTCGCTGCCCGAGGTTGATCGCGGCGCGATGGGCGGGGCAAGCCATCTTTCGCGGATGTTGCCGCTGCACAAAGTCCGCGCGGCATTCTTTACCGGCGGCAATATTCCTGCAGCCGAAGCCTATCGGCTGGGCGCGGTCGAAAAAGTGGTCCCGCGCGCCGATCTTGTGGGCGAAGCGCGCGCATTTTGTGCCGTCATCGCATCGAAAAGCCGCAAGGCGCTGGTCATTGCGAAGGAGGCGCTGAACGGGCTGGAGCCGCGTGATGTGGATCGCGGCTATCGCTGGGAGCAGGGCTTCACGCTGGAAATGTACATGCACGAAGACAGTCAGAAAGCGCGCGACGCTTTTGTGGAAACCGGCAAGGTGGCCAAGTTCTGATGAACCTGACGTACACTCCTGAACAAAACGCTTTCCGGGCCGAAGTGCGCAGCTGGCTGGCGGCGCATGTGCCCAAGGGCAAACTGGAACACTTCGATGCATCGCGTGAAGGGTTCGAAGCTCACCGCGCGTGGGAAGCAACGCTAAAAAGCGGGGATTGGGGCATGGTGACATGGCCCAGGGAATACGGCGGGCGCGGGCTGGATTTGATCCAGTGGCTGATATTCGAGGAAGAATATTACCGTGCCGGTGCGCCGGGCCGGGTCAATCAGAACGGCATTTTCCTGCTTGGCCCAACGCTGATGGAGTTTGGCACGCACGAACAGAAGCAGCGCTTCCTGCCGCCGATGGCAAGTGGCGAAGAGATATGGGCGCAGGCCTGGTCTGAACCGCAGGCAGGATCAGACCTTGCAGGCGTGCGCGCCACGGCGGTGTTGGAAGGCGATGAATACGTGCTCAACGGGCACAAGATCTGGTCAAGCCGCGCGGCCTTTGCCGATTGGGCCTTCGGCCTGTTCCGCGCACCGGGCAGCGAACGCCACAAGGACATGAGCCTGATCTTTTTCCGGCTGGATCAGGAGGGCGTCACGCGCAACCCGATCCGCAAGATCAATGGTCACGCAGGCTTTGCCGAAATCTTCCTCGACAACGTGCGCGTGCCTGCTTTCAACCGGCTGGGCGATGAGGGGCAGGGTTGGCATATCTGCATGGCGACTGCCGGGTTTGAACGCGGCCTGATGCTGCGCAGTCCGGCGCGTTTCCAGGAAGCCGCTGCCGCACTTGCCGCTTTGTGGCAAAACCGCAAGGACCAATGCGATCCGGGGCTGGAAGCCGAAGTGGTGCGCGCACACATGAACGCAGAAGCCTATGCTCTGAACATTTACCAGACCGCATCGCGCCTTATTGCCGGGGCGAAGATTGGTGCCGAAGCATCAACCAACAAGATCTTCTGGTCCGAGATGGATATCCATCTGCACGAAACCGCTCTGGCCATTCTGGGTGCAGAAGCGGAACTGCTGCCGCCAACCGGCGAGCATGAATGGCTGGATGATTACATCTTTTCGCTGGCGGGGCCGATCTATGCCGGGTCCAACGAAATCCAGCGCAACATCATTGCCGAGCGCATGCTCGGCCTGCCGCGCTGAACCGGAGGGAGCAGGACATGGACTTCACCCTCACCGACGAACAACTGATGTTCGCAGACACCGCACGGACGCTGCTGGGCGATACGTGCACGCCCGATCATTGGCACAAGATGATGGAGCGGGGCACCGCGTTTGATGCCGCACGCTGGGGCCAGATCGTCGACAACGGCTTTACCCTTCTCATGTTGCCCGAAGCCGTTGGTGGCATGGGCCTTGCCGAACTTGATCTGGCGTTGATCGCGATCGAGGCCGGTTATGTCGCGCTGCCAGAACCGCTGCTGGAAAGTGCAGGGGTGGGTACGCCGATGCTCGCAGGCCTTGCTCCAGACCATCCGGCGCTGGGTGATCCTTCGGCCATTTTTGCGGTTGCGCCTGCGATCAATCCTGTTGTGGCCAATGCCGACATTGCAACTGCGATTCTGATTGAAAAGAATGGACGCGCCTTTTTGGCAACGCCCGATCAGGTTGCGTTGACACCTTCCGAAACGATTGATCCGCTGCGCCGCTTGTTCCGGATCGAATGGGATGAGACCAACGCGGCAGACCTTGGCCCTGCTGATTGGGGCATGGCGCTGGACCGGGCGGCGCTGTTTGCGGCGGCACAAGGTTTGGGTCTGGCGCAGCGGTCGGTTGATCTGGCCGTTGCCTATTCCAAGGACCGGATGCAGTTTGGCAAACCCATCGGGTCCTATCAGGCGGTGAAGCACCACCTTGCCAGCGCGCAAACCGCGATTGAATTCGCCCGGCCTGTCGTGATGGCTGCTGCGGCCGGGATTGGCCATGCAGACGTGCATTCGCGTGCGCGGGTTTCACACGCCAAGATCGTCGCGCTTGAAGCGGCGGAAAAGGCTGCGCGCGCATCGATCCAGGTGCACGGCGCGATGGGCTATTCATGGGAGGTGGACGTCCATTTGTTCCTGAAGCGCACCCTTGCACTGAAGGCGGCATGGGGCACGCCGACATTCCACCGCAACCGCATCGCCACCCGCGTCTTTTCGCAGCCGATAGGTGCCGATCAGACCTTTGCCCGCGAGAATGAACATGCCTGAAGCTTATATCATTGATGCCGTTCGTTCGCCGGTGGGGCGCAAGAAGGGCAGTCTGGCCAGCGTGCATCCTGCCGATCTGGGGGCGCATCCGATCAAGGCGCTGATCGCGCGGACCGGGATCGATGCCAATCTGGTTGATGATGTGGTGTGGGGCTGCTGTGATACCATCGGGCCGCAAGCAGGAGACATCGGGCGCACTGCGTGGCTGGTTGCAGGCTTGCCCCAGCACGTGCCGGGCACCACGATTGATCGCCAGTGCGGTTCAAGCCAGCAGGCGCTGCACTTTGCCGCGCAAGGCGTGATGAGCGGGACGCAGGATCTGGTCGTGGCGGGCGGCAGCCAATCGATGAACGCCATACCTATTTCCGCTGCGATGTATGCGGGCGAGGCCTATGGCTTTGGCGATCCGTTCACCGGCGCAGTGGGCTGGCGTGAACGCTATGGCGACGGGCTGCTGAACCAGATCAACTCAGCCGAAATGATTGCTGCCAAGTGGGGCATCACGCGTGAGGCTATGGAGGCGTTTGCCTATACCAGTCACCAGCGCGCGCAAGCGGCGACAGATGCGGGATGGTTCAGGCATGAAATCGCCCCGCTGGGCGATCTTGCCCATGATGAGACGATCCGCTCCGGCACCACGCCTGAAGGGCTAGCCGCCTTGCGCACGGTGCAGGAAGGCGGCGTGATTACCGCAGGCGTGGCAAGCCAGAACTGCGATGCCGCCGCAGCATTGCTGGTGGCAAGCGAACGTGCGGTGAAAGAGCATGGGCTGCGTCCGCGCGCGCGCATCCATCACATTTCGGTCCGCGCCGATGATCCGGTGTGGATGCTGACCGCGCCGATCCCTGCCACGCAACACGCGCTGGCCAAGGCCGGAATGACCGTGGCCGATATCGATCTGTTCGAATGCAATGAAGCCTTTGCATCGGTGCCGATGGCGTGGATGCAGGAACTGGGCATCCCGCATGACAAGGTGAACATTCACGGCGGCGCGATTGCGCTGGGGCATCCGCTGGGCGCATCGGGCGCGCGGTTGATCACCACGCTGCTGGGGGCGCTGGAACGCACCGGCGGCCGCTATGGTTTGCAGACGATGTGCGAAGGCGGTGGCCAGGCCAACGTCACGATCATCGAAAGGCTTTGAAGGCGATGGACGAAAACCCGGCTATTGCCATCCCCAACCTGCTTTACACTTATGCCATGCGGTTCGACGATGGCGACTTTGATGGTGCCGCCGCGCTGTTTGATCACGGTAGCGTGCTGGCGGGCGGTCAGCGGATCACCGGGCGTGAGGGCATTCTTGCAATGTGGCGCAACTGGGTGAAGCTGTATGGCGGAAAGCCGCTGACGCGGCACATCACAACCAACCCGATTATTGAAATGGGCGCAGATGGCCGGACGGCAACCTGCCAGTCACAGTGGACCGTCATTCAGGCCGCGCCCGGCTATCCGCTCCAGATCGTCGCCAGTGGCCGATACCGTGACCGGTTGGCCCGAAACGCGGACGGCTGGCATTTTATCGAGCGTGAATATCTCCAGACCGATCTGGTCGGCGACAGTTCCGCGCACACTCTGCAATCCCTAAACTGAAAGCGAAGATCCATGGGCACTGGCAAAGGTATCTGTGACGGGCGCACCGTCATCATCACAGGGGCAGCTGGCGGGCTTGGCCGCGCCTATGCGCTGGCGTTTGGTGCCGAGGGCGCGAACGTCGTGGTCAACGATATCGGCACATCGCTGGGCGGTGACGGGCGCGATACCAGTGCGGCTGATCGCGTGGTTGACGAAATCAAGGCGGCAGGCGGCAATGCCATCGCCAATTACGAAGACATCACGGATTGGGATGCCGCAGGGCGCATGGTCGAGGCTGCGCTTGCCGCGTTTGGCGATCTTCACGTCATCGTCAATAACGCCGGGATCGTGCGCGACCGGATGTTCGTTTCGGCCACGCTGGACGAATGGGACGCAACCATGCACGTCCATTTGCGCGGCCACTTCTGCCTTGCGCGCCATGCCGTGAACTATTGGCGGGCCAAGCAGAAGGAAGGCCGCGATCCTGATGCGCGGATCATCAACACATCATCTGGTGCGGGTCTGCAAGGTTCGATTGCGCAAGCGGCCTATTCAACGGCAAAGGGCGGGATAGCCGCACTGACCCTTGTTCAGGCAGCAGAACTGGGCCGTTATGGCATAACCGCAAACGCTCTTGCCCCATCGGCGCGCACGCGGATGACCGAGGGCGCTTTTGCCGAAAAGATGAAGACGGTCGAAGACGGTTTTGATGTGATGGACCCGGCCAATGTTGCGCCCACGGTTGTCTGGCTGGGCAGCGGCCAGAGTGCGCATGTGAGCGGCTGTGTCTTTGAACTCGAAGGCGGCAAGATCATGCTTGAAGACGGCTGGCGCGAGGGGCCGTTTGTCAATCAGGATGCGCGCTGGAACCCGGCCGAAGTTGGCGATGCGGTTGACAAGCTGCTGTCAGAGCGGGTGCCCCCGCGCAAGGTTTGGGGCACGGCTTAAACCCGCTGCCCGCACAATTTTTCGTATTTTCAAGGATTTGGATCAATGGAATTCGCCTTTACCGAAGAACAGGTGATGATTGCGGATACGGCTCGCGGGTTTTTTGCCGAACACGCCACCAGCGCGCGCACGCGCGCGGCGATGGCGGCTGATGGCATCGACCGCGAATTGTGGAGCAGCTTTTGCAACGAACTCGGGCTTGCCGGCGTTGGCGTGCCTGAAGCGTTGGGCGGCGCTGGTCTTGGCATGGTGGAATTTGCCCTGATCGCCGAAGCTGCGGGCGCGCAAGTGGCCGCTTTGCCGCTGATGGGCAATGCCCGTGCCGCCCATGCACTGGTTGCAGGCGGCACTCCAGAACAGCAAGCGCGCTGGTTGCCTGCGCTGGTTTCCGGTGAAAGCATTGCAACTTCGGCATCAAGTCAGGATGCGTCGTTCAGTAATGGCAAGCTTTCGGGCACGTTCCGCTTTGCTCCTCACGGCGGGTCTGCCGATCTGCTGCTGCTGACCGCTGGCGAGCAATGTCTGGTGGTAGAAGCCTCTGCGCCGGGAGTTGCGGTAACGGCTCATGTGACAATGGACCAAACGCGTCCTTTGGCGACGATCGTGC
This sequence comes from Novosphingobium sp. 32-60-15, assembly GCF_002280675.1. GTDB lineage: Bacteria > Pseudomonadota > Alphaproteobacteria > Sphingomonadales > Sphingomonadaceae > Novosphingobium. The sequence continues at coordinate 52,996 of NZ_NCEN01000001.1, forward strand.
TGAACAACGCGCCCGCAGAAACCGTGGCCGATCACGCTGCGGCCAACCGTGCGCTGGATGTAACCGGATTGATATGCCTTGCGGCTGAAGCCTTGGGAGGGGCACAGGCGGCGCTGGACCGGACAGTGGCCTATTCCAAGGAACGTGTGCAGTTCGGACGCGCTATCGGATCGTTTCAGGCTTACAAGCATCGTCTGGCCGACATGATGATCGAAATTGAGCAGGCGCGCTCTGCCGTCTATTGGGCGGCCTGCGCCATTGATGAAGGCAGCGACGAAGCGCAAATCGCGCTGCATTCGGCCAAGGCATTCTGCGCCGATACCTTCCATATGTGTGCCGGCAACATGATCCAGTTGCACGGCGGCATCGGCTTTACGTGGGAGCATGATGCGCACTTGTTCTTCAAGCGGGCGCGCTCGATCCTGTCGATGCTGGGCGATAGCCAGTGGCACCGTGAACAGATTGCTGCACTTGTTCTGGATCAGGCTGCATGAAGCTGGGCTTTTCAGCCGAGGATGAGGCCTTCCGCGCCGAATGCGCGGGTTGGCTGCAAGCGCAGATGGCAGGGCCGTTTGCGGATATTCGCGGTATTCCCAATCTGTGTGACGAAATCCCGCGCCGCAAGGAATGGGAGCAGCAATTGGCCGCTGATCGCTGGTCGTGCATCGGTTGGCCTGCTGCGTGGGGCGGGCGTGATGCAACGCTGGCACAGCAAGTTATCTTTGCCGAAGAATATGCGCGGGCGGGCGCGCCCAACCGTATCAACCATATCGGTGTGGAACTGGCCGGGCCGACGATCCTTGCCTTCGGATCAGAGGCGCAAAAGGCGCAATATCTGCCCGATATTGTGGCGGGCAGGAAAATCTGGTGCCAGGGTTATTCAGAACCGGGCGCGGGATCGGACCTTGCCAATGTAAAGACCAAGGCCAGACTGGAAGATGGCGACTGGGTGGTTGATGGCCAGAAGGTCTGGACCAGCCTTGCGCATTATTCAGACATGATCTTTGTTGTCGCGCGCAGCGAAGAAGGATCGAAGGGGCCAAAGGGACTATCGTTCCTGCTGATGGACATGGATCAGCCCGGTGTCGAGGTTCGGCCCATCCGCCAGATCAATGGCGAGGCCGAGTTCAACGAGACTTTCCTGACCGAGGCGCGTTGCCCTGCCGATGCTATGCTTGGGGCAGCAGGTGACGGCTGGAAAGTGGCGATGGCGCTGCTGGCATTCGAACGCGGGGTATCCACGCTGGGCCAGCAGATGCAGTTCCGCAACGAACTGGATGCTGTAATCGCAGCGGCCCGGACCAATGGAAAAGCAGCTGATCCGATCATCCGCCAGCGGATTGCCCAGGCGGAAATAGGCTTGCGGCTGATGCGCTATGGTGCGTTGCGGATGCTTTCGAACACCGACTTGTCCGACATCGATGGCGCGGCTTTGACCTACAAGATCCAGTGGGCCAAATGGCGGCGTGATCTGGGCGAACTGGCGATGGATGTGCTGGGGCAAGAGGCAGAGATTGCCGCGAGTAACCACTACGAATGGGGCGTACTTCCCAACATCTATTTATACAGCCGGTCTGACACGATTTACGGCGGCACCAATCAAATCCAGCGCAACCTGATTGCCGAACGCGGCCTTGGCATGCCGCGTGAACCGAGAGGAATTTCATGACAGTCCCCGTCCCTGCCTATCCCGCGCCGCTGGGCATGCTTAAAGGCAAGACCGTGGTGGTTACGGCCGCTGCCGGAACGGGCATCGGCTATGCCGTGGCCAAACGCGCCGCCGAAGAGGGCGCGCAAGTGCTGATCAGCGATTTCCATGAACGCCGTCTTGGCGAAGCGGCTGACAGTATCGCCGCCGAAGTGGGCTGTGCGCGACCTGCCACATGCGTTTGCGATGTGACCAGCGAGGAGGCCGTGCTGGCCTTGCGCGATGCATCGCTTGCCGCGTTGGGCAAAGTCGATGTGCTGATCAACAATGCAGGCCTTGGCGGCGAGGTGAGCGTGGTCGATATGACCGACGACCAGTGGCACCGCGTGCTTGACGTGACGCTGACCAGCCTGTTCCGCATGACGCGCGCCTTCCTGCCTTCGATGTACGCCAACAAGTCGGGCGTCATGGTCAACAACGCATCGGTGCTGGGCTGGCGGGCGCAGCGGGGGCAGGCGCATTATGCCGCAGCCAAAGCGGGCGTGATGGCGTTTACCCGCTGTTCCGCGCTTGAAGCGGCCGATCACGGCGTGCGGATCAATGCCGTGGCGCCAAGCCTTGCGATGCACCCGTTCCTTGCCAAAGTGACGACCGAGGAAATGCTGGCACAACTGGTCAAGACCGAAGCTTATGGCCGCCCTGCCGAAGTGTGGGAAGTGGCCAATGTGATGATCTTTCTTGCCAGCGATCTTTCATCCTACATGACCGGCGAAATCGTCCCTGTCTCAAGCCAGAAGGCCTGACCCGTGACTGTGATATTTGAAAAGCCCTCCGATCTGACCGGCAAGGAAGGCACAAAGCTGGGGCCAACAGAGTGGCTGGCCATAGAGCAGGATCGGGTTGATGGTTTTGCCGAGGTTACCGGTGATCACCAGTGGATCCATGTTGATGTAGAGCGGGCTAAGGCCGGACCGTTTGGCGGGACCATCGCGCACGGCTATCTTACCATGAGCCTCGTCAATTACTTCCTGCCGCAATTGATCGAAGTGCGCGGCTTTGCCCATGCGGTAAATGTTGGCGCGGACCGGCTGCGGTTCCTCAACCCCGTCAAAGTTGGCAGCCGCATTCGCGGGGTAGGTGAAATTGTTACGGTCGAGGAAGTGAAGGGCGGCATCCAGTCTGTCGTTCGCGTCACGGTCGAGATCGAGGGGCAGGACAAGCCCGCCTGTGTTGTTGATACCATAAGCCGTTATTTTCCGGAGGTGAGCCATGCCTGATCCAGTCAAGATGGAAGCTGCTGTGCACGAATATGTTGCCGCCTTCGATGCCGGCAGCCCCGAGCGAGTTGCGGCGTTGTTTGCGCCCGATGCCAATGTGGAAGACCCCATCGGCAGTCCGGCCCATAACGGCCACGATGCGATCCTGGGCTTTTACACCGCTTCCATGCAAACCGGTGCGAAGCTCAAGCTGGATGGGCCCGTGCGGATTGCAGGCCCTTATGCCGCCTTTGCTTTCAGCGTGTTGTTGAACCTTGGCGGCAAGGACATGCATGTCGATGTGATCGACACGTTCAAATTCAACGATGACAACAAGGTCATTGAAATGCGGGCCTATTTCGGCCCGACCAACATGCACGGCTTTGCCTGACCGCCAACCCGTTTAGAGGATATCCCATGCGCGAAGCAGCGATTGTTTCCACCGCCCGTACCGGCGTTGGCAAGGCCTACCGTGGGGCCTTTAATGATACCGAAGCACCGGTTCTTTCAGCCCACGTCGTTAATGCGGCGCTAGACCGTGCCGGGATCGATCCGGCGCGGGTGGATGACGTGTACCTTGGCGTGGGCAATCACTGGAACACGCAAAGCTACAATCTGGGGCGGTTGACCGTGCACGGATCAAAGCTGCCCGATAGCACTGGCGGCTTCACGCTTGATCGCAAATGTTCGTCAGGCCTGAACGCCATCGCGCTTGCTGCACGCGGCATCATGTGCAACGAAATAGACGTTGCCGTTGCCGGCGGCATGGAAAGCATTTCGCTGACGCTTAACAAGCATGCGCCGCAATTCCGCAACCGGTCGGAATTCATCAAGGCGGCTGATCCTTATGCTTATATGGCAATGATCGAGACAGCCGAAATCGTTGCGGAACGCTATGGCATCAGCCGTGAAGAGCAGGACCGTTTTGCAGCCCTTTCGCAACAGCGCGCATCTGCCGCCCAGGCGGCGGGCAAGTTCGATGACGAGATTGTGCCGATCACGGTCATGAAGGCGCTGTTCGACAAGGAAGGCAATGAAACCGGCAAGGAAGAATGCACCCTTGCCAAAGACGAAGGCGTGCGCGCTGGCACAACGTACGAAGCCTTGGCGGGCCTGAAGCCTGTATTCAAAAACGGACAAGTCGTTGCCGAAGGCAAGCATGTGACAGCAGGCAACGCCAGCCAGCTGTCCGATGGCGCGTCGGCGCAAGTGCTGATGGATCTGGACACCGCCAAGGCTGAGGGGCGCCCGGTGCTGGGCATCTATCGCGGGTTCCAGGTGGCCGGATGCGGCGCGGATGAAATGGGCATCGGTCCGGTCTTTGCGATACCGAAGCTGCTGGATCGTGCGGGCCTGAAGCTTGACGATATCGGCCTGTTCGAAATCAACGAAGCCTTTGCCAGCCAGGCCGTCTATTGCCAACAGAAGCTGGGGATCGATCCTGACAAGCTGAACGTCAACGGCGGCGGCATTGCCATTGGCCATCCGTTCGGAATGACGGGTTCGCGCCTTGTTGGCCACGCCCTGATCGAAGGGAAACGGCGCGGCGTGAAATACGTGATCGTTTCGATGTGCGTGGCAGGCGGCATGGGTGCTGCCGGTCTGTTCGAAGTCGCCTGACGATTACGGCCATGGCAACGCTGAACCCGCTTCCCCCGACCATCCCCCACGCTGCGCAGGCCGCTGCTGCGCAATGGGGCGCTGCGCCCGCTGTTATTGATCGGGGCGCGGTATGGAGCTTTGAACAACTGTGGCAGCACAGCCGCGCCGTTGCTTCATCGCTTCTGGCACAAGGTATCGGCGCGGGTGACCGCGTGGCAATCTGGGCGCCCAATTCGTGCGAATGGATTGTTGCCGCCATTGCGGCAATGACCTGCGGGGCAAGCGTGGTCACGCTGAACACCCGGCTGAAAGGGCGTGAGGCTGGCGATATCCTGCGCCGCACGAACACGCGCCTATTGTTCACCGTGGAAAGCTTCCTTGGCATTGATTATCGCGCGTTGATTGCAGACGAGGCGCTGCCCGCGCTTGAGCATATCGTGATGATTGGCGATGGCTTTGACGCCTTTGCGGCCTTGGGCAAAGGGGCTGATGATCCGGCAGCCTATGCCGCGCTGGCACAGATCGGTGCCGATACCGTGTCGGATATCCTGTTCACCAGCGGCACCACCGGCAGCCCCAAGGGCGTGCTGATGACGTATGGCCAAGTGCTGCCGCAGGCGGCCGTATGGATCGCCAATACACGGTTGGTGACGGGGGATCGCTATCTGATCGTCAATCCGTTTTTCCACTCCTTCGGCATGAAGGTTGGCTGGGTTGCGTGCATCCTTGCAGGAGCGGTGGCGGTGCCGATGCCGCAGTTCGATGTTGTCCAAGCCATTGATCTGATCGAGCGTGAACGGATAACTTTCATGCCCGGACCGCCGACGATTTTCCAGATGCTGCTGGCCGAACTGGACAAGCGGCAATGGGATTGTTCATCACTGCGGGGCGGGACCACCGGTGCTGCCACTGTGCCGCCATCGCTGGTTGAACGTATCCGCCGTGATCTGGGCATGACTGATCTGATCACGGCCTATGGCATGACGGAGTGCGTCAACATCACCACTTGTGTGCCCGGTGACGACGCCGAAACCATTGCGCGGACGTGCGGTGCGGCATTTCCAGGCAATGAGGTGCGCGTGGCCGATGATGCGGGCAATGAGGTGCCGCGTGGCCAGACCGGCGAAGTGCTCGTGCGCGGGCAGGGGGTCATGCTGGGATACCTTGATGATCCGACGGCCACAGCAGAAGCCATCGACGCGCAAGGTTGGCTGCACACTGGCGACATCGGCACGATGGACGAGCGCGGCTATTTGCGCATCACGGATCGCAAGAAGGATTTGTACATCTCGGGCGGGTTCAATGTTTACCCCGCTGAAGTGGAAAAGCTGCTGGCCGAACATCCCGCAATCGGCATGGTTGCGGTGGTTGGCGTGCCCGATGAACGGCTGGGCGAGGTGGGACGCGCTTTCGTTGTGCTGCGTCCGGGCTCATCGGTCGCCGAAGCCGATTTGATCGCTTGGTCGCGTGAAAACATGGCAAATTACAAAGTGCCCCGCCAGTTCGTATTCGTCGACGATTTGCCACGCAACGCAGCGGGCAAAGTCCTTAAGACAGAACTGCGCGCGGCGTAGAACAACACGGGGATATGAGGATGACCGTACGTTTCGAAGGCAAAGTTGCCCTGATTACAGGCGCAGCATCGGGCATAGGCCGGGCAGCGGCCATCCGCTTTGCGCAAGAAGGCGCACGCGTGTTCTGCGCCGACCTGAACTTTGCTGGTGCGGAGAACGTCGCTGCGGAAATTGGCGGGAACGCAGCGGCAATTCAGGTGGATGTGGCTGATTATGCAAGCAATCAGGCGATGGTTGCACAGGTCATGGAACAGGCAGGACAGTTGGACGTCGTGTTCCTCAACGCCGGTTTTTATGGCGCGGCCGAAGGATTGGACACGGTTGACGAGGCCTTTTTCGATCGTGTTGTCGCAATCAATCTGAAGGGAACGTTCAACGGGATCAAGGCGGTGGAGCCGGTTATCGCCCAGGGCGGTGCTGTGGTCGTCACAGCATCGGCGGCGGGCGTGATCGGACATCCAGCCAATCCTGCATACAGCGCGGCCAAACACGGCATTGTCGGGTTGGTGAAATCGTGCGTTGATGCCTTTGCCGCACGCGGCGCGCGGATCAACGCTTTGTGCCCCGGTGGCGTCGAAACGCCGCTCATCGGCGCCGCAGATGTGCCGATGATCGACCCGCAGGATTTGCCGCGCGTCGCGTTACGCGGGATGGGCAGCGCACAACATGTGGCCGAAGTTGCACTGTGGCTCGCAAGTCCGGCAGCGGGCTTTATCACCGGACAGGCGCAATTGCTGGACGCGGCGCTGCTCTCAACATTTGCACCGGTGATGTTGCCTGTTGGCCCTTAGGACAGACAGCGAAGTTTCGCCCTTGGCCCAAGCCGCTTCAACCGCCTATGCTTGGGCCATGGGCGATGTCATTGATCCTCAGTTTTCCGGCCTGTTGGCGCGGCTCTATGCCGGGATACAGGAAGAGCAACCATGGCGTGGCTTTCTTGAGGCGCTGGCGCGGTGGATGGATTCCACATATGCCACGCTGATCATCACCGCGCCGGGCAAGGGAACGCCCGCCACATTCCTGACGCCGGGAAGCAATCCCGATTTTGATGCCAATTACATGCAAAGCTTGTTTGCAGGCGATCCGTTTCAGGGTCTGGCTGACGGCACTGTCATTTCCTATGCCGAGTTCATGGCGGGCCTGCCTGCAGACGCCTTTCCGGAATACCGGCGGGTCATGGCCGAAAGCGGATTTGATCAGGTGCTGGGATTGGACCTGCAATTCGGGCGGCAAAGTTCGGGTAGCCAGCGCGTTGATGATGGCCGCTATGAAGCGCGCTTTCGCCTCAGTCGTCATAATTCGCTGCCCAATTTCACACACGCTGACCGCGCGCGGTTGCAGGTGTTGGCCGATCACCTCAGAATAGCGGTCAGGTTGTATGAAAAGCTGCAGTTTGCCGGTGCAGAACACGGCGTCTTTCATGCAACGGCGCAGGGTTTAGGGCTGGCGCTTGTCGTTTTGGATCGCAATCGCCGGATTGTCAGCACGAATGCACTGGCCGACAGCCTGATAGAGGAGGCTGCGGGGCTGTTGCGCAGGGGGGATGAACTGCTCTTTGCCGATCCTGCGCACCAGCGCACCGTTACCGATCTGCTGGCTGGTACGAACGCATCCGGTCTTACGCGCTTTCGCATAGAGCGAGCAGGTCAGAGCGATCTTGTCGTTACGGCGCGGCCCTTGAATGTCAGCGCTATCCACGCTGGAGCGGGCGCGCTGGCGCTGTTCATCGCACGCCCCGGCCCTGATAAACGCGCCGACCCGCAAACCCTGCGCGATTTGTTAGGCCTGACCATGGCCGAAGCCCGTCTGGCTGCATCGCTGGCCGAAGGGCTAAGCCTTGTTCAAGCGGCCAAGCGCTTGGGCATCGCACACAACACCGCCAAAGCGCAGCTCAGTTCGGTCTTTGCCAAGACTGGCGTCCACCGCCAAGCCCAGCTGATTGCTCTTCTGGGCTCTTTGGGCGTTTAGATCACATTCCCGGCGAACCCGGAAAGCCCATGTAATAGGTGCCTACCGTCATGCCGCCATCGACCACGATTTCGGCACCGTGGATATAGGACGCGTCATCGCTCGCCAGAAATGCGCTGGCGGCGGCGACCTCTTCGGGGCCACCAATGCGCTGCAGCGGCACGTTGCTGTAAGATTTGTTCAGTTCCTCGCGCGAGCTGTCGTTGTGATTGGACATGATCGTATCAACCCCGCCGGGATGGACCGAATTGACGCGCACACCTTTGTGGCCAAGTTCCATCGCGGCCACTTTGGTCAAGCCGCGCACGCCCCATTTGGACGAGGCATAGGCCACAAGGCCGTTCGCGCCCTTCATCCCGTCAACGGATGAGACATTGATGATAGACCCGCGTCCACGCGCGATCATGCCCGGTGCTAACGCTTTGATCCCCAGCAGTTCACCCACCAGATTGACGCCCAAAACGCGCTCGAAATCGGCCTTGGTCGTTTCCAGAATACTTTTGAACATCAAGATGCCGGCGTTGTTCACCAATGCATCAACGGGCCCGAGTGTGGCTTCAGCTTCGGTGACGACGTCGGCCCAGTTTTCTTCATTGGTCACATCCAGCTTTAAGAACCGTGCGCTTTCACCCAGCTCTGCTGCAAGGGCCGCGCCTGCATCGTCCAGCACGTCTGCGATCACAACCTTTGCGCCCTGTTCAACGAAAAGGCGACAGGTGGCAGCGCCCATGCCGCGCGCGCCACCTGTGATAATCGCGACTTTTCCGGAAAGCCTGCCCATCAGAAATTCTCCCGTTGCGCGCTTTGGCGCTTGTCATTGTTAAGCGGGGGGCATCCGTTGCCCCGCAAATTCAGGCAACCTTTTGCCCCGGTCGCTTGTCCAGGGTTACGTGCAGACCATTAACGCGGCCTTGGATTTCGGGCGCTTTGTTGCGCGGGTTATAGAACTGGCGATACCACAGGCGCACTTTGGCATAAGGGCCATCGTTGGGGATCGCCAGCGGGTTGATGCATTCGCGCTTGTTGGCCCAAATCTCGACATCTTGCGCAAAGGCCAGACGGCTGCCTTCCTGATAGGCCAGCGCCATTGCGCGGTCTTCGTCAGTGGTCTCGCGGCTGCCGTCGTGCACCTTCACCATCAGCGCGTGCCAACTGCGGGTGACGCCATCTTCAACCGGAGTGTTGGCGATCATGATGAAGCTGTCGAACGCGCCCGCCATGGCCGATTGCAGGAAGCCGGGGCCTTCGTACCAGGTATCCAGCACGAGGAAATCTTCGGGGTTTGCCGTCAGCGTGCGGTGCCCTGCGCTGTAATACTGGTGCAAGTGCGGGCCGATGAACTCGTTGGCAAAATACTGCCAATCAGTGGCCCCGTGGATCGGGATAAAGTGGCCAAAATCGGCCATGTTGTCGACAATTTCGATGCCGTGGCTGTTGAGATCGCCCATGTAGTCGATCTTCCATTCCACCCAGCCCGGCTGGCCATAGTGCCCGCCGAAATCCGGCAGTTCGACATCAGGTTCAAGCCCCTCGGGATCGTGCCATACCCACAGGATGCCCGCGCGTTCGATCACCGGATAAGTGCGCAACTTGGCCGCCTTCGGGATGAAATCGGAATAGGGAATGTGATTGCAGGCGCCATCAGGACCATAGCGCCAGCCATGGAACGGGCAGCGGATCGCTTCACCTTCAACATGTTCACCATCGCGGACAATATACGATGTGGTGTTCTTGGCCAGATGAGCGCCCATGTGCGGGCAATAGGCATCCACCACATAAGCGGTGCCGCTTTCACCGCGATAGAGCACCAGATCCCTGCCAAAATAGCGAATGGGTGCGGGCGTGCGGCTGGCATCGCTTGCCGGACCGATCATGAACCAGCCTCGTGCAAAGTCGAATTCGCCCAGGCCATAATCTTTGGAAGTCGCCATCAGGGTGTTCCTTCTCTTGAAATTTCCGCTTCTGGCCGGGGACGGCACGGCGCAATTGGAGGTAGTTTAGCGAGTTTGGTGAAGATTTGCGAAGTATCTTGTATTGCACATCTATTGTGCAAGAATGCACGATGGCACAAGGATATCAAGGACCGGTCATGCTTTGGAGCGATCTTGAGGTGTTTCTGGCTGCAGTCCGCACCGGATCATATACCGCCGCAGGCCGCCAGCTGGATGTAAACCGGACCACGGTTGGCCGCCGGGTTGATGCGTTGGAGCGCGCGCTTGGCACGCCGTTGTTTGAGCAGACCCCGCTTGGTTATGCACCGACACCGGCGGGCGCGCGCCTTCTGGCAGCAGCCGAGGCGATGGAGCGCGAAGTTGCGGCGATGCTGGCTGATATCGGCGGCATCGGCTTGCGCTCTGCGCCGATCCGCATTGCCGGAAGTGGGGGCATTGCTTGCGAATTCCTGCCCGAACTGGCCGCGTTCCGACAAGCCCATCCCGATGTGCCGATTGAACTTTTGGGCGAACTGGATCCGCTGGATGCGGTGACCCAGCGCCGCGCGGATCTTGGGATTGTGCTTGTCCGCGCTTTGCCCCTGCGGCTGACAGGCGTGCAAGTGGCCACGCTGCGTCAATCGCCCTATGGTATTGCAGATAGCTTGCCTAGCTTGCCGCAGTTGGGTTGGGGTTATGAATTCAATGCGGCTTTGCCCGGCGGTCCGTGGAATTCAAACCCCGCAGGAGAGGTGGCACAAGCTGCAGGGCTTGCGACCTTCAACAGCTGGCCGCAACTGAAGCAAGCAGTGCTATCGGGTATTGGCAAGGCCAGCCTGTGGTGCTTTGCCGCAGATGCTGAACCGGCACTTTTGCGCCTTGCACCGCCTGATCCGCGCCACGATTGTCCGTTGTGGCTGGTTCACCGCGCTAAAGCACCGCCAGGGCCGGGGCTATCACAGCTTATCGCGTTTCTGGAAAAGCGCATTGCGGCGCGGTGCAATCAGGAATCATGATGAAAAAGCGATTTTTGTTTGCAAAGCGTCGTTAGTGATGACAGTTTACCGAAAATTGCGGATATTTAAGCGTCATCCTCTACGCATGGTAAAGCGCGACGCCGGAGAGATCTTACCGTTATGGCAACCCGACCATTCGCACCGGTGTTTGACCGCGAAACCCTGCTTGCTGCCGCGCGTGATCGTACCGGTTTATCAGACTTTGGTGATACGTGGTTCTTTGAGCCGATGGACCAGTACATCGCTGCGGCCAATGCCGAGGGCAAGCTGACGCCTGCCGGATTTGGCGGGCAGACAGAGTCGATCCTCAAGGGCCTCGCCAGTCGTTTGCGCATGGTTGACGATATCAAGCGCCATCCTGAAATCCTTGACGAGACGGTCGAGGTTGCCGCGATCATTCTGGGTCTTCCGCGCACGGGCAGCACGATATTCCACCGCCTGCTGGCGTCTGCGCCGGGGATGACCGCGATCAGGTGGTATGAGGCGCAAAACTATGCGCCATTGCCGGGCGATGAACCTGGCAATCCGGTGGCAAGGCGGGCTTATGCCGAAGCTATGATTGAGGGGTGGCTGAACCTCTCGCCCGAACTGGCCTCGATCCATCCGCTTGATCCTGATGCGCCGGATGAGGAAATCATCATCCTTGGCCAGTTGTTCATTACAACGATGGTCGAAGCGATGACGTTCATCCCTTCGTTTGCTGCGTGGCTAAATACTTATGATCAGGCTAGGGGTTTTGAGGATCTCAAGACCATCCTGCAATATCTGCAATGGCAGGACCCGGCGCGGCGGGGGCGCAAGTGGGTGCTGAAAAGCCCTTCGCATCTGCCCTATACCGATGCCGTGGCCAATGCCTTTCCCGATGCGGTGCTGGTGATGACGCACCGCGATCCGGTGGAGGTCGTGCCGAGCTACGTCAGCATGGAGGCGGCTCTTTACAAGCTGAATTCCGAGCATTCGGACAGGCAAGTGGGGGCGTTCTGGTTTCCGCGACTGGCGGGGTGGATGAAGCGCTTTGAAGAGGCCCGCGCGCGGATTGGCGAGGATCGGTTTATCGACATCGATTACCGCGAAGTGGCGCGCGAGCCGTTGAAGCAGGCCGAGCGGGTGCTGGCGCATATCGGCATTCCGCTGGACGACAAGATCGAGGCTGCGCTCGCCGAGTTCATGGCGGGCAACAAGCGCGAGCAGCGCCCGATGCATGATTACTCGCTCGAACGGTTTGGCCTGAATGAAGATGCGGTGCGCGAGGCATTCGCTTCCTATCGCGCGCGCTTCATCGTTTGATTTTGATCCAGGGAATTTTGGAATGACGGACCTTTCGGGAAAGAGCGTGCTGATCACCGGTGCGGGGCAGGGCATCGGGCAGGGTGTTGCGCTGGCAATGGCGGGGGCAGGCGCCAGCGTGGCGGTGACCGGGCGCACGCTTTCAAAAGTGGAAAAGACCGCGCAAATGGTGCGCGAGCGCGGCGGGACGGCGCTGGCGCTGGCCTGCGATGTGAAGTCTGCTGCCGATCTGGCCGCGACGGTTCAGGCGACAGTGGCAGAGTTTGGCGGGCTGGATATCCTTGTGAACAATGCGCAGGAAGTGCCGCTGGGCAAGCTTGAGGACGTGACTGACGAGGCCTTTACCGCAGGGTTTGAATCCGGGCCGCTGGCCACGCTGCGGCTGATGAAGCTGGCGCGTCCGCATCTTGTGGCGCGGGGCGGGGGCACGATCTTCAACTTCTGTTCTTCGGCCGGCATCCGCTGGGACATGACCGGCTATGGCGCTTATGCCGCGGTGAAGCAGGGCATCCGTTCGTTGACCCGCGCGGCGGCGGCGGAATGGGGCGGCGAGGCCATTCGCGTGCTGACCATCGCGCCGCATGCGGAATCGCCGGGGCTGAAGTGGTGGATCGAGAACAATCCGGAGGAAGCGCAGGCGTTTTTCCGCACGATCCCGCTGGGCCGCGTCGGATCGCTGGAAGGTGATATCGGGCGGGCGCTGGTGGCGCTTGCGGGGCAGGATCTGGCCTATCTGACTGGCGCGACGATCCCGCTGGATGGCGGGCAGGCCAACTTCGACTGAGGGGGCTTGCGCTGTGGAGAAAGTGATCGTTGCGCTTTGGGCGTTTGTTGATGAAACACATGCGCAGTGCGGTGCGCGGTTATTGCAAAGCCTGCCTGCAGCCTTGGCGCAAGTTGGCATAAAATCGTTGCGAATCAATGTTCGGGACGAGGCGGTGGCGGCGGGTGCCGGATTGGTCCAGCGTTGGCAGGAACCGCAGCAGGCGGCCATTGTGCAGTTCTGGATGCCATCGGCCAATGCCATGTTCCGGAGCGGGGTGGATGCGGTGCTGGCGGCGCATGGGGCGAAGTTTGCGGCATGGCTGGTGTGTGAATCCACGGTGATTGCCAATACCGATCATCCGGCGGTGCCGGTTTCCCCCGGGAAACTATCCAACATTGCCGGAATTACAAGGACTTGGGGGTTCGCCCAGGCGAGCTTCATATCGTTCCGGCCCGATCTGCCGCGCGACGATGCGATTGCCCACTGGCATTCGCACCACACCCGCGTGGCGATAGAGACGCAATCGAATTTCGAATATGTGCAGAACATCATCGTGCGCCCGCTGACCGATGATGCGCCCGCCTATGACGCCTTTGTGGAAGAGTGCTTTCCGATCGAGGCGCTGGACCAGCCCGAAGTGTTCTTCGATGCTGTGGGCCAGCCTGAAAAGTTTGCCGCCAATCTGGCCACGATGATGGACAGTTGCGCAGGGTTTATCGACTTCACCCGGATCGATGTGATCCCGACTTCGCAATACGATTTTTAAGACAAGGATTTTCGCGATGACACAATCGAAGGTCGCAATCGTTACCGGTGCCAGCCGTGGCGCAGGTGCGGGGATTGCCCGTGGCTTTGGCGAGTTGGGCTATACCGTTTATGTGACGGGCCGCACGGTGACGCCCGGAGACGCCAAGGGCTGGGACGGCACCGTGTTGCCCGGAACCGTGGCCGAAACCGCACAGCGCGTGACCGACAATGGCGGCAAGGGCATTGCCGTGGTGTGCGACCATGGCGACGATGAATCGGTTGCGCGCCTGTTTGAACAAGTGATGGCCGAGCAGGGGCGGCTGGATGTGCTGGTGAACAATGCGGCCTATATGCACCACCAGTTGATTGAAAAGATGCCGTTCTGGGAAAAGGAACTGGACGCGCAGAAGATCATCGATGTGGGTTTGCGCAGTGCATATGTGGCAAGCTGGCATGCGGCAAAGATCATGGTGCCGCAAGGTTCAGGCATTATTGCGATGACATCATCGTTTGGCGCGACCTGCTATATGCACGGGCCAGCCTATGGCGCGCAGAAGGCCGGACTGGACAAACTGGCGCACGATATGGAGCATGATTTCCGGGGTACGGGGGTTGCTGCGGTATCGCTGTGGCTTGGCCCGCAATTGACCGAACGGGCACAAATTGCGGCGCAGACAAACCCCGAGCAATATGAGGGCTTTCTGGCGATGGCCGAGAATCCGGAGTTTTCGGCGCATGTGATCGACGCGATTGATAAGGCATCGAACCGTGACGAACTTTCGGGGCAGACGCTGATCGTGGCCGAGATTGCCAAGGAATTGGGCGTGACCGATCGGGGGAATGAGCGACCATCGCACCGCGCGATGCTGGGCAATCCGCGCGAGAAGAATCCGGCGGCAGTTTATTGATTGTTGCGGGGTGTGTGGGGCTGGTGTCGTAGGCCTACCATCGGCGACATCATCCTTCGACAAGCTCAGGATGAGCGGAACGGGGAAGAAGGGTAGCCCCACCCCCGACCCCTCCCGTAAACGGGAGGGGGGAAGAAGGGGTATTGCCTGCCATCTGGTGATCCGATGTAGATCATGAAGTGATCTGTTTTGATGTCGCCCTCTTGCGTCGTGTTTGGCACGCCATACGCTTGACCTTTCAAGCCGGATCAACCGGCGACTGACGGGAGAATTGGCATGGCAAGTGCAGCGAGCGCCGCTGGCGGTCTTCCCCTTCTTGATGGCGGTGCGCCCCTGTTGGGCCATCTTGCCCAGTTTTTCCGTGATCCGGTGACCGTGCTGAAGCGCGGGTACAAATCAAAGGGCCGGATGTTTGCGATGAATTTCATGGGCCAGCGCATGAATGTGATGCTGGGGCCGGAGCATAACCGGTTCTTCTTTGAAGAGACGGACAAGCTGCTTTCCATCCGTGAATCCATGCCGTTTTTCCTGAAGATGTTTTCGCCCGATTTCTATTCGTTTGCCGAGATGGACGAATATCTGCGGCAGCGTTCGATCATCATGCCGCGCTTCAAGGCGGCATCGATGAAGCAATATGTGCCGGTGATGGTCGAGGAATCGCTCAATCTGGTGGAGCGGCTGGGCGATAGCGGCGAGTTTGATCTGATCCCCACATTGGGACCGGTGGTAATGGATATTGCCGCGCACAGCTTTATGGGGCGCGAATTCCATGAAAAGCTGGGGCACGAGTTTTTCGATCTGTTCCGCGATTTTTCGGGCGGGATGGAATTTGTGCTGCCGCTATGGCTGCCCACGCCCAAGATGATCAAATCGCAGCGCGCCAAGAAGAAACTGCACACCATTTTGCAATCGTGGATTGAAAAGCGCCGCGCCGCGCCGCTTGATCCGCCCGATTTTTTCCAGACGATGATCGGCACGAAATATCCCGATGGGCGGCCGGTGCCGGATGAGATCATCCGCCATCTGATCCTGCTGCTGGTATGGGCAGGGCATGAGACGACCGCCGGACAGGTAAGCTGGGCGCTGGCCGATTTGTTGCAGAACCCGGCCTATGCCCAGGTGCTGCGTGACGAGATTGCGGCCACTGTGGGCGGCGGCAATGGCAGCAACCTGAGCTGGGAACATGCCATAGCGATGGAGAAGATGGACCTTGCCCTGCGCGAGACCGAGCGGCTGCATCCGGTGGCCTATATGCTGTCACGCAAGGCCAATGCCGATATTCACCGCGAAGGTTACACCATCAAAAAGGGCGAATTCGTGCTGTTGGCGCCTTCAGTCAGCCACCGCATGGAAGAGACATTCCGCAATCCCGATGCCTATGATCCGGAACGTTTCAACCCGGCCAACCCCGATGCGCAGATTGAAAGCAATTCGCTGATCGGATTTGGCGGCGGGGTGCATCGCTGTGCGGGCGTAAACTTTGCGCGCATGGAAATGAAGGCGCTGGTGGCGATGCTGTTGCAGAACTTCGACATGGAATTGATCGACGAGGTGAAGCCCGTTTCGGGCGCGACGACTTATTGGCCTGCGCAGCCGTGCCGGGTGCGGTACAAGCGGCGCAAGGTTGAGGGTGCGCACGCAGATGTTGCGGCGCTGGCCAAGGCGGCTGGTTGCCCCGCGCATGTTTGAATCTTGGGCGTAAACTTCGTTTCGTCATTGCGAGCGTAGCGAAGCAATCCAGAGGCGGTGCGCGCTACGCTCTGGATTGCTTCGTCGGCTTCGCCTTCTCGCAATGACGAAGGTTTTCAGGACGAAGGTTTTCAGGACGAAGGTTTTCAGGACGAAGGTTTTCAGGACGAAGGTTTTCAGGACGAAGGTGGGGATACAGCGTTGAGGGATGATCAATGGCCAAAGTGACGTTCGTTCAGCCTGATGGTTCATCGCGTACGGTTGTGAACTTTGAGGGCATGACGCTGATGCAACTGGCGGTCGGCAATCTTGTCGACGGGATCGATGCGCTGTGCGGGGGGATGATGCAGTGCGCGACGTGCCACTGCTATATCGCGCCCGAATGGCTGGACCGGACGGGACCGGCGCGACCCGATGAGCGTGATATGCTGGAGGCGATTGACGGGGCGGAGATACGGCCCAACAGCCGTTTATCGTGCCAGGTGCAATTGGGGGAGGAACTGGACGGGTTGATCGTGCATGTGCCTGCAGATCAGCCGGGGGTTTAGCGAAATTATCGTAAACATTTTGCGCATATTGTTGACTTGATCGAAAACGAAACGCACCTTGCGTAAAAATAGCGATACTGATTGTCGAATCAGGTGGTCGCCAGAATACCGTGAGAGGAACTTTGGCATGACCGGTGGACTCCCGCCCGCGCAGCTTTCGCAAGGCCTCGATTTTGGTGGCAAGACCGTGCTGGTAACCGGCGGCGGGGTGGGCATTGGCCGCGCCATTGCCGAGGCGTTTGCCGGAGCGGGCGCGCAAGTGGTGATCGCCGAGATTGATCCAGCCAATGCCGATGCCGCCGAACAGGCAATGCCCACCGCGCGGGTGATCCGTTGCGATGTGCGCCAGCGCGGAGTGGGCGCGATGCTGGGTGAGCGGATCATGGCTGAAAGCGGCAAACTGGATGTGCTGGTCAACAATGTCGGCCACTTTGTTCACGCGCGACCCTTTGCGATGCTGGCCGACGAAGAGGCCGAGGAAATCCTCGATACCAATCTGGGGCAATTGCTGCGGATGACGCGGGCGATGATCCCCTTGCTGCGGACGGCTGGAGCGGGATCGAGCATCATCAACGTGACTTCGATCGAGGCACATCGCGGCATCCCTTATTGCAGCGTTTATGCAGCGGCGAAGTGGGCGGTAACGGGCTTTACCAAAAGCCTTGCGCTGGAGCTGGGGCCGGAAGGCATCCGCGTGAACGATATTGCGCCCGAGACGACCGATACGCCGCAACTGGCGCTGGATTACATGATCCCGCCCGCCAACCGTGCGCATGAGGAACGCTGGATTCCGCTGGGCCGGTTTGGCCAGCCTGCCGATTGCGCGGGCGCGGCGCTCTATCTGGCCAGTCCGCTGGCATCATGGGTAACGGGGACGACGCTGCATGTCGATGGCGGGGCGCTGGCGGCAGCGGGCTGGTATCGCACGCCGCAGGGCGAATGGACCAATGTTCCGCTGATTTCGGGCAACGGGTTGGTCGTGCCCGGAACCGTGGCGTGAGCGACGAGGCGGCGCTGCGGCGCACGGCAGAGCTCTATGCGCTGGGGGCGGACCGGCGCGACAAGGACCTGTGGCGGCAGGTGCTGGCCGATGATGTGGAAATGACGGGGCCGGGCTTTGCGATTGCGGGGCTGGAGGGCAACCTTGGTTCGATTGACGCGCTGGGGCAGATGTTCAAGGCCACGCGCCATGTGGTGCACGATCAGACGGTGCTGATTGATGGCGACGGGGCGCAGGGCGAAACCCGCTCTACTGCCGAACACCGGATGACGGGGCCTGATGGCGGCGATGTGCTGCTGGTGTGGGCGATCCGCTATCAGGACCAGTGGCGGCGCGAGGCGGGTGCCTGGAAATTCACGAAGCGGACGCTGATCGTTGACTGGGAAGAGACGCGCCCGGTGCATGACGTGGGCGGCGGAAATTAAAGGACGATGCGGATGAAAGTGCTTGTTGTTGGCGGGACCGGTGCGTTGGGTGGCCATGCGGCGCTGCATCTGGCGGCGCAGGGCCACGATGTGACGATTACCGGGCGCGGAACGGGTGCGCCTGCGGGCACGCCATTGACCGCACTGGGTTTCATGCAGGGCGATTATGTGGCGGGCGACTTTACGCCAGAGCGGTTGCGCGGGTTTGACTGGGTGGTGTTTGCTGCCGGAAACGACCCGCGCCATGTGCCGGAGGGCGAGGACTTTGGCGCATGGCTGCACAAGGCCAATCATGTGGCGCTGCCTGCATTCTTTGCCGCCGCGCGCGAGGCGGGGGTGAAGCGCGCGGTACAGCTTGGCAGCTTTTATCCGCAGGCCGCGCCCGAACTGATGGCGGACAATATTTATATCCAGTCGCGGCTGGCAGCGTGCGAGGGAGCGCGGGCGCAGGGGCGGCCAGGCTTTGATGTGGTGAGCGTGAATGCGCCGTTCATGGTGGGCACGGTGCCGGGGCTGCCGTCGGCGATATTCGATCCTTATGTGCAGTGGGCCAAGGGGCTGATCCCGATTGCGCACTATGCGCCGACGGGGGGCACGAACTTCATGTCGTTCCGGTCATTGTCGGAAGCGATTGAGGGTGCGCTGCTACGGGGGGAGCCGGGCAAGGCTTATCTGGTGGGGGATGAGAACCTTTCGTTCCGCGAATACTTCCAGCTGTTTTTCAAGGCGGTTGGTAGCGTCGTGACGGTGGAGGAGCGCGACGAGGAATTGCCGCTTCTGCCCGACATTGCCATTCCGCAAGGACGTGGCAATACGATTGCCTATGAACCCGATGCGGATGAAACCGCGCTTCTGGGCTATCGCCGGAATGATGTGGCGGCGGCGGTGGCGGAAATCGCCGCGCAATTCGGGTAAACGGGAGAGACCGACGATGACGCTTAACCCTCAAGTCGAAGCGCTGCTGGGCTATTTGGCGCAGATGCCGACGGTGGACTTTGCCACGATTACGCCTGAAGCCATGCGGGCGGCCAATGCGCTGATGGCGATGGGGCCGCCGCCTGTGGTGGCACAGGTGCGCGATCTGCTGCTGGATCTGGCGGGGCGCGATATTGCGGCGCGGCTTTATGTGCCTGAAGACGCGGGCGATAATCCGCCGCTGGTGGTGTTCTATCATGGCGGGGGCTGGGTGATCGGCGATCTGGAATCGCATGATGCCACATCGCGCGCGCTGGCCCGTGCCAGTGGTGCGGCGGTGCTGTCTGTCGGTTACCGGCTGGCGCCGGAAGCGCCGTTTCCCGCGCCGCTGGATGATTGCTATGACGCGCTGGTGTGGGCGGTGGCCCATGCCGGGGAACTGGGCGTTGATGCGATGCGGCTTGCAGTTGCGGGCGATAGCGCAGGCGGCAATCTGGCGGCGGCGGTGGCGATCCGCGCGCGGGATCAGGGCGGGCCGAAGCTGGCGCACCAGTTGCTGATCTATCCGGTGGCTGATGCCGATTTTACGCGCGCGTCCTATGTGGAAAATGGCGGGGGGGAATATTTCCTGTCGACCGCGATGATGCAGTGGTTCTGGGCGCATTATGTGGGCGATCATGCCAATGCGCCGACGCTGGCAGCGGTGTTGCGGCATGATGATCTGGGCGGATTGCCATCGGCCACGGTGCTGGTGGCGCAATATGATCCGCTGCGCGATGAAGGCCGCGCTTATGCCGAGGCGCTGGCAGCGGCGGGTGTGGCGGTGGATATGGAAGAAGCGCCGGGGATGATCCACGGCTTCTTTTCGATGTTCGAGGCGGTGCCCGATGCCATGCCGTTTATCGAGCGGGCGGGGGCAAAATTGAAGGCTGCGCTTGGTTGAGATGGGGCACCCTCCCGCCATTGTTGTGGCGGGAGGGTGAGGCGATCAGCCTGCGGTTGCACCGCCATCGATGACCATCGCGTGGCCGGTAACGAAGCTGGCGGCAGGCGAGCAGAGCCAGACGACAGCCTCGGCGATTTCATCGGCGGTGCCCATGCGGCCCATCGGGGTCATGGAATCGATCATCTTTTTCATATCGGGATTGGCGACCAGAGGCGCGGTCATCGGCGTTTCGATGACGCCGGGGCATACCGCATTCACGCGGATGCCGCCTTGTGCCCAGCGCAGTGCGCCGTGCCGCGCAAGGCCGACGACGCCGTGCTTTGCCGCAACGTAGGCGGGCTGTGCGCCATTGCCGACGATGCCGTTGATCGAGGCGGTGTTGACGATGGCGCCGCCGCCGCGCGCCAGCATCACTTCGGCTTCCTCGCGCATGCAGCGCATCACGCCCGACAGGTTGATGCCGATGTTGCGCTCCCAAATGGCGTCATCGTATTCATCATCGCCCAGACGGTTCAGCCCGGCGTTGTTGAAGGCGCAATCGAGCCCGCCAAAGGTGGACACAGCGGCGGCAACCATCGCCCTTACCTCGTCAGACTTGCTGACATCGCAACGCTGGAAGGCGGCTTTGCCACCGGCGGCTTCGATCATGGCGACGGTTTGCGCGCCGCCTTCTTCGTTGACATCGCTGACCAGTACGCTGGCGCCGGAGCGGGCGAAGACGAGGGCCGCAGCGCGTCCGATGCCGCCGCTTGCGCCGGTGACCAGCGCCACTTTTCCTTCGAGCCCGTAATTGATGGCCATGGGTCTTTTTCCTTTTTGAAAGATCGTTATCAATGGGGCGCGAGATCAGGCGGCTGGAGGTTCGGCCAGCGCAAGCACCGTGATGCTGCCATCTTCGGCTACTTGTTCGGTGATCATTGATGTGACGTGGCTGACTGTTTCGACAATCCACCAGCGGCCATCGCGGCGGGCATAGACATCGTCATATTCCACGGCCAGCCGCACGATCTGGCGCGGGCCGGTGAGGATGGTGCGGAAATTGAGCGACCATTTGCCGGTGGCGGAATTTGCGCCGGTCAGCGCGATTTCCCAGTTGGTTGCGTGGTGAAGATCATAAACACCGCCATTGCAGGCCATTTGTTCATAGATGGCGACGAAGGCATCACGATCGGTAAATTCGGGAAAGTTTTCATAAGCGATGCGGATGGGGCCGGTGGCAAAGCAATCGCGCACGGCCTCGACCTGTTTGAGATCGCATGCCCGCAGATAGCGCGCCTTCAGTGCCCGGATCGCTTCCTTGTCTTCAAGCGCGGTAAGGCGTGCAGCAATATCCTCTAACGTGGCGGTCATAGCGCTCTCCCGATTGATTCGTGTTTTATGCGGTATAAGCATCCGCAAATCGATGGCAAATTATGGATGTGGCATCGAAACGCGAAATTTTTTGGATGTTATCGTGCCGTCATCCGCTGATGTGCGGAGGATGCCACCGGTGTAGCGATGGCGCGCATAGTACCTTTGGGTGATGTGCCATCCGATTACCGATGCGATCACGGTGCCACACCAACCGGCCAGCAGACGCCGGATCGGGTTCAGAGGATACCGGTTTTATGACATCACCGAACACGCGCGCCTTGCGTTATGCCGTTGTGGGCGCAGGCATGGCAGGCATCCTTGCCGCGATCAAGCTGAAGGAGCGCGGCGAGGACTTTACGGTTTTTGAAAAGGCGGCGAAAGTTGGCGGGACTTGGCGTGAGAACCGCTATCCGGGGCTTTCCTGTGATGTGCCGGCGCATGCCTATACTTATACGTTTGAGCCTTAC
This sequence comes from Novosphingobium sp. 32-60-15, assembly GCF_002280675.1. Classification (GTDB taxonomy): domain Bacteria; phylum Pseudomonadota; class Alphaproteobacteria; order Sphingomonadales; family Sphingomonadaceae; genus Novosphingobium. The sequence continues at coordinate 75,042 of NZ_NCEN01000001.1, forward strand.
CCCGAATGGAAGGCCTATTATGCGACCGGGCCTGATGTTCAGGACTATTTCCAGTTCGTCACTGAAAAGTACGGCATAACGCCGTTCATCCGTTTCAACACCGAAGTGGCGGGGCTGGACTGGAGCGACAGCACCAGCAAATGGACCGTGACGCTGGGGGATGGCAGTTCCGAGACGTTCGATGTTGTGATTGCCGCATCGGGCGTTTTGCATCATCCCAATGTCCCCAGGATCGAAGGGCTTGAGAGTTTTGAAGGGCCAGCCTTCCACACTGCGCGCTGGGACGATGACGCGCCGATTGACGGGGCCAAAGTCGGCCTGATCGGTTCAGGATCAACCGGCATCCAGATTGTGACGGCTATCAACAAGCGGGTTGAAAAGCTTGTCCATTTCCAGCGTTCGCCGCAATGGGTCATGCCGGTGCCGTACTTCCAGTATAGCGATGAAGAGCGCGAGGCGTTCCGCCGCGATCCGGCCTTGATTGATGCGATCCGCTTTTCCGATGAATATATCGGCAATGTCCGCCGGTTTACCGATGCGATAACCGATATTGACGGCCCGCAGATGCAGATGATCGAAGACATCTGTCGCGACTATTTTGAACAATCCATCCGCGATCCCGAACTGAAGGAGAAGCTGCGCCCCAACTATCGTGCGGCGTGCAAGCGATTGATCTATTCGTGGTGCTATTACGATGAAGTGCAGCATCCCGCCGTGTTTGTTGAGACGGGCAAGATTGCACGCGTTGAACCCAAGGGCGTGCGCATGGCGGACGGTACGTTCCACGAACTGGATACGATGGTCCTTGCCACCGGTTTCCAGGCCGACAAGTTCATTCGGCCGGCCGGTGTGACGGGGCAGGGGGGCATGACGCTGGATGCGTTCTGGGCAGAGCGGCCGACAGCGCATTATGCCGTAACGCTGCCGCATTTTCCCAACTTCTTCATGCTGAACGGTCCGACCGGCCCCGTTGGCAACTTTTCATTGATAGACATCGCCGAGAGGCAATGGGACTATATCGACCAGTTGATTGACGTGCTGCGGGCGGGGGAAGCGGCGTCGGTGATGCCGACGGTTGAAGCCCATGCAGCTTATGAAGAACGCCGCATAGCGGCTGCAAAAACAACGATTTTCGGTTCCGGTTGCACCAGTTGGTATCTTGACCGGACAGGCGTTCCGGCAAGCTGGCCGTGGAGCTATGATGCATTTGCCGATGCGATGGCGCACCCGGTGATGACGGAATATGCATTCAAGGCCCCCGTTGCAGCATGATGACCTTGCAGGAAATATCCGATCGCCTGGAGATACAGGATCTGTTCGCGCGTTACAGCTTTGCCATTGATGAGCGGGACTGGGACGTGCTGGACACGATTTTCACGCCCGATGCGCGGATCGATTATTCCGAAACCGGCGGGGCGAAAGGATCATTTCCGCAAATCAAGGCGTGGTTGCCGCGTGCGCTGGAGCAGTTTCCGGTGTTTCAGCACATGGTAGCAACCACCAAGCTGACGCTTGCGGGGGACCACGCGACAAGCCGGACGATCCTGTTCAACCCGATGGTCCACCGCAATGATGCGGGCGAGAACACAACGTTCTTTATCGGGCTGTGGTATCGTGACACACTGGTTCGCACAGGCGATGGTTGGCGCATCGCCGAACGGTGCGAAGAATTGGGTTACACACACAATGTGCCACCAATTTCCCCGGTACCGGCGATTGGCGAAGCCCGAGAAACCGATAACAAAAATGTGAGAGGAGCCTTTGATGATCAAGATCTCGATTCCTGACGAGCAGGCACATGATCCCTTCGGCTATGCATCGCGCAATCACGCGAGCGCGATCATGGCTGCTGCCGGTGGCTTTTCGCGTGCGGTCTATTGTGAATCGCAATTGTCCTTGCGTGAGTTTGAAGGCGCACGGATGCGCACGGCGCAGCTTAACGGTTGCGCGATCTGTCAGGATTTCCGGGCGGCGCGCGATGCGGGGCCGATGTATTCGGTGAATGGCGAAACGCCCGAACGGATGGTGACGGGCAATGGACCATCGCCTGATGAAGCGTTTTTTGATGCTGTTGCTGATTGGCAAACGGCGTCGGTCTTTTCGGAACGCGAGCGTCTGGCCATCGAATTTGCCGAACGGTTTGCGGTTGAGCCTAAAGTGTTGAGCACAGATGAAGGCTTCTGGCAGCGGATGCACGATCATTTCAGCGATGGCGAAATTGTCGATCTGGCGCATTGTACGGCGGCATGGATGGGGCTGGGCCGCGTGGCGCATGTGCTGGGCTTTGATAGTGTGTGCCTTGTCATGCCTGCGCATGAACCTGCTGAATGATGCAATACGGTCAACAGCTTGGCAATCCCGGAACGCCGGTGGTGATAACCGGCGGCGCTTCGGGCATTGGCCTTGCCAGCGGCCATGCCTTGGCCGCCGTCGGGCGGTCTGTCGCGCTGTGGGACATAAACGCAGCAGCGGTTGAGGACATGGCTGCGCAGATTGCAGCGCTGCATGGGGTTAAGGCAATCGGCCTTGCGATCGATCTGCGTGATCCGCAGGCCATCATACCGGCCGCGTTGGCAACGCGCGTTGCGCTGGGCACAGTGGGCGGGATTGTCCACAGTGCGGGTACGGCCGTGCAAACCGGCATTGCAGGTGCAACGCCTGATGTGTTTGATGCAGGGATGGCTTTGCACGTCCGGGCGCTGCTGTCGTTGGCGCAGGCGTTTTCCGATGATCTGAAGGCCAATCCCGGTAGCGCGATTGTTGCGGTGGCGTCGATCAATGCGTGGTTCGGCAATGCCATGATCCCGATCTATAGCGCAGCAAAAGGTGCTGTGATTTCACTTGTCCGGTCAATGGCGGACGAATTGGGGCGCGATGGCATTCGCATCAACGCGATCAGTCCCGGAATGATCGACACGCCGATTCTGGGGGAAATGCGCGACGGGATGGAGCAGCTTTACGGTCCGCGCATTTTTGCGGGGCGGTTCGGCCAGCCTGAGGAAATCGGGCGGGTGGTGCGCTTCCTGCTTTCGCAGGAGGCGAGTTACATTACCGCAGCCGAGATCGTGGTGGATGGCGGGATAATGCATTCGCAGCGGCCATAGGCTGCGAAGATAATCCCGCCCTTTCCTGTCGCATCAACCGCGTGGTTCGCGGGGGAGGGCAAGGCCGCGTTCGGCGATGAGATTGCGCTGGATCTGGTTGGTGCCGCCATAGATGGTGTCAGCGCGGCTGTAGAGATACAAGTTGGGCAAGACGTCCCATTCATAAGCGCTGCCTTCGGCAATTTCGCCGGACTGGCCCAGGATGTCCATGCCAAGTTCGCCCAGAGCGCGGCGCCAGGTGGCCCACTGGATTTTGTAGGTAAGCGCGGCGCCATCGATTGCTGAATGGTCGGTCTTCGATAGCATGCGCAGCGCGCCATAGCGCATGAGATTGAGGCCGATTTGCGCGCTGGCGATACGCTGGCGGATGACGGGATCGGCCGCCCTGCCATTGGCTTTGGCGGCGGCAATCAGTTCGTCCAGTTCGTTACGGAAGCCCATTTGCTGGCCGAGCGTGGAAACTCCGCGTTCAAACGCCAGCAGGCCCATCGCAATGCGCCAGCCATCGCCGGGTGCGCCGATCAGGCTGTTTTCGGGGCAGCGGGCATCGGTAAAAAACGTCTCGTTGAATTCGGCATCGCCATTGATCTGGCGGATCGGCCTGACTTCGATGCCGGGCTGGTTCAGCGGCATCATCAGAAAAGACAGGCCTTTTGGTCCGGCAGAGCCTTCGGTTGTGCGCGTTACGACGAAGATCCAGTCAGAAATGTGGGCAAGACTGGTCCAGATCTTCTGGCCATTGACCACCCATTCGCCATTTTCGACAACGCCTTTGGTGCGGACGCTGGCAAGGTCTGATCCGGCTCCGGGTTCTGAAAAGCCCTGACAGAATATCGTCCGGCCTGCGGCGATATCGGGCAGGAAGCGGCGCTTTTGTTCGTCGGTGCCGAATGTCAGGATCGTGGGGCCGGCAAGTTCGATGCCGATGTGATTGATCCGGCCCGGTATTCCGGCGCGGGCATATTCTTCGGCAAAGATGACTTGCTGGGCAAGGCTGGCTGCGCGGCCACCCCATTCAACCGGCCAGCCGATGCAGCCCCAGCGGTTTTCACCAAGCTGTTGTTCCCATTCCCTGCGCCGTTCGGGCATGGCGGTCAGTTGGGTAACGCCCTTGATGTCGGCAAATTCGCCAGCCATCTGGCCATTCAGCCAATCGGCGCACTCGGCACGGAAGGCTTCATCCTGCGCGGAAAATCCAAGCTTCACGTGCGATCAACCTGGCATGTAGAGTTGGGCAGCCTTGCCGCCATCGACGGGAAGCGCGGTACCTGTGATGTAGCTTGCAGCATCGGACAGCATGAAGACGATGGCTTGCGCCAGTTCATCAGGATCACCGCCGCGTTGCATGGGGATGGCTTTGGTGGTGGCGCTGGCTGCTTCGGGGGCGTGGGATTCGTAATCCTGCGTGGCCGCAGTCTGTACCTGGCCCGGGACAATGGCGTTGATGCGAATGCCCTGGGTGGCACCTTCCATCGCGGCGGCGGCCGTGAAGTGGACAAGGGCAGCCTTGGATGCCGAATAGCTGGCCATGTTGGGCATGGCGCGGATGCCGCAAGTGGAAGCGATGTTGACGATCGACCCGCGCTGGCGGCCTGCAAGATCCTGCTTGGCCATGACTTTCATCGCGGCCTTTGTGCCGATGAACACGGCATCTGCGTTGACCGCGAAATCCTGCCGCCAATGTTCAAGCGTCAGCTTGGCAATGGGGGCGTAATGGACGGACATGGCGTTGTTCACCAGCATGTCCAGCCTGCCGTGGCGCGCGGCGATGTCTTCGATCAGCGCAGTAAACGCGGCATCATCGGACACGTCCAGTGTGTGCACTTCGACATTGCCGATGGCGGACAATTCAGCCCGCGCGGCTTCAAGCTTTTCGGCACGGCGCGCGCAGATGGCCACTGTTGCGCCGCGCTGTACCAGCAGGCGTGCGGTGGCAAGGCCGATGCCATCGCTGCCGCCGGTGACAAGCGCGACCTTGCCGATCATGTCCTGAACCATCTGCGAGTCTCCCACTGGATATTTGAACCGCATATGCCCACCAAGTGATCATGGTGTCAATGTTATGCGTAAAACTAGAGTGAGAATTATGCGTATGTGTGGATTTTTGAGCGGTGAGGTCCGGTGGTTGCGTCGAAAATGCGGGGGTTGATCAATCGTCGTCTTCAACAACCTCGGGTTTGGTGATCTTGGCCATGCGGGCGTTGTATTTGACGGTTTTGACCGCAATCGAGGTTTCGACGTGGTGCACGCCATCGACAGCGAGGATCTTGTCGGAGGCGAGTTCAACCAGAGCGTCAAGATCATCGATCAGGCACATGGCGGTAATGTTGAACTGGCCCATTGTGATGAGCACCGCGTTTACGCCGGGGATATCGGCAATGACCTGTGCAATCGGGCGGACACGGTCAACATCGACCTGGACGTTGATAAAGGCGAGACGGGCGCGCTGTTCCAGCTGAAATCCGGTGATTGCGGTGAAGGCAATCAGGCCGTCTTGTTGCAAGCGTTTGATGCGGCCACGAACGGTGCCTTCGGTAACGCCAAGTTCAGCCGCGATCCGGCGGTTGGATACGCGGGCATCGCGGGAAAGCAGATCGACAAGCTGCGTGTCGAGTTGATCGAGTTGAGGTGCTGCCATGATACTTATGCCGCTCCGGTGGCTGAAGTGGTGCTCCGGCTTTCGATCGGGGCGACTTCGAAATTGTATTTGATGATATCAACGACGATGGCCGGGGTTAATGTGCGGATTCCGCGAACGCCCGACAGCTTGTCCAGCAGGAAACCGGACAAGTCATCAAAGTCATGCAAGGCAACCAGCATGTCGATGTCATAGCCGCCGGTGACCATGTGTGCGGCGACAACTTCGGGCAAGGCGGCCAATTCGTTGGCAACTTCGGAAGCGGGCCTGCCATCGACCGAGACCGAAATGCGCAACAGGACGTTGAAGCCGTGCGCGGAAAAATCGGACACGGCGACAACGCGCAACTGGTCGGCGTCTTCCATCCGGCGGATGCGCGTGGATACGGTTGTAGCGGTGAGGCCCAGTTTTTCGGCGATTTGCTGATTGTTGGCACGACCATTTGCGCGCAATTCGCGAATAATTGCGACGTCTGTCGCGTCAAAGCTGAAAAGTTGGCTCATTCGACCTCACAGAACAATTTGGATGCGGCGCACCAACCTACCCACTTACTTTCCGCAAGTCTGCTGTCAACACGCGCCTTAAATGCAATTTGAATGCATGCAGCCTTCAGCTTTTACTCACTTCGCTCTTGTTCAGCGTGGTTCAGCGGGCTGATTGAGAGGTTCGACGCCCGGTTCTTAATCAGTGGCGGGTGTTTATCGGGTTTCGGTGTGCTGAACCGGAATGACCTTGCTGCGTTTCTCGCCGCCGAGCATGACCCAAAGCGTGGCGATCAAGACGGCGCAATCTGTGCGCAAGCTGCGATGATCGATGTACCACAAGTCGAGGTCGATCTTTTCGTCGAGCGTCAACAGCGTGTTTCCGTTGACTTGTGACCAGCCTGTCAGCCCCGGCGCAACCTGGCCACGCTTTATCCCGCGTTCACCCAAGCCGATGATCGTTTCGGGCAACAAGGGGCGCGGGCCGATAAAGGCGATATCGCCTGTGGCGACGTTCCATAAGCCGGGGAGTTCGTCCAACCGCGAACGCCTGAGGAATGTGCCGATTTTGGTGACACGGGCTTCATCCGGCAAGGGAACGCCGTTGGCATCGCGCAAATCCCGCATCGAACGGAACTTGACCATCTTGAAGGGGAGCCCGCCTTTGCCAGACCGCATTTGATGGAACAGGATGGGCCGTCCCTGGAAGACCAGTACCACGGCAGCAAGGATCAGCAGGATCGGCAGACAGGCAAGCAACAGGACAAGGCCGGTAACCCGCGCGATGAGTTTGGTCATTTGCCAGCCCCGTTGACCGTTGCCCTCGCTTGGGCGATCAATTGGTTGATCATTCGCGGATAGGGTGTCGGGCGGTAGCCAGCCGACACAAGTTTATCGCAATTGATGGTGGGGAAGCCGAAATCATGTTCCCCTTCATGTTCGATTTTGACAGCATTTGCAGGATGTTGTCCGGCAAAAGTTGCAAGATCGCTTGCCACATCGACCAACAATCTGCGCTGTCCCGATGAGACGTTCCAGACCCCTTCCAGCGCCTTATCGACCGTAATCAGGAAAGCCGCCACGACGTCATCAACGTGGACGAAATCGGCACCGAAGGACCCGTGACCGGCGATCATGACCGGTTCGCCAGCGACCAGACGACGGGCAAAGTGATCGATGACGCTGCGGCCTGTGCCGACGACAGAGGCGATCCTGAGCGCTGCAAAAGCGATATCGTGCTGATGCGCCAGACCGGCGGTCGTCCATTCCTGTACCGCTTTCGAACCGAGATAGAGCGTACGGGTGGTGGGCATGATGGGCGAAAGTTCGGAAGCTTCGGGCCGATCAGGCGCATAAAAATTGGCAGTCGAGCCCAATATCATACGCCGCACCCCGGCGCTTTTCATGGCTGCCATCAAGGTTTGGGTTCCCAGCACGTTGATGGCCCACAAGCTTGTCGCGGTGTGGAGATCCGGTGCTTCGCCGCAGATGACTGATGCCAGGTGAATGACCGTGTCGACGCCTGCGAGGGCATCGGCGAAAGTATCAGGTGCGGCAAGATCGAATTGCCGCCACGAAATGGCTTCAGGCAGATCTTTTGGGCGCTGGCGCGAGAGCGCGACGACGGTGTGGCCATTGGCATGTGCCGCCAGCACCAGCCTGCTGCCGATGGCGCCACTGGCACCGGTAACGGCGATGGTAGCGCCGCGCATTACGATGCGCTTGGGATGATGGATGAGGCTTCGACGAACTGCTCTTCAAGGTAGCGCAAGACGACGCCCGGGCGGATTGCCGGTTGGGTGATGGGCTGGCCGTGGAGCAAGTGCTTTAGCGCAAGGTCAACCTCGTTGAAGCCAACCAGCGCGCGCATCGGCGTCGTTCCCGAAAAGCGCGCGTTGATCTCGAACAGGCGACAGCGCCCGTCTGCTGCTTTGCGGAACTGGAAATTGGCGGGGCCATAGGGCTTGAGCGCCATCGCGACGGAGCGGACATAATCATCACATTCGGGATAATCGCCCACGAATGCGCGATATGTGTTCCCGTCACGAAGATCGCGACGCAGCACGATTGATGCTTTCACCTCGTCATCAAAGAACAGCACGCCAGCGGTAAATTCCTGATCATCAGGTCCGGCAAGTTGCTGCACGACAAGGCCGGTGCGGCCATGTAGAGCCTGTTCCAGTTCGGCGTGATCGCGGACAAGCGATACACCGACCGCGCGCGCGCCACGGCGCGGCTTGACGATCAACGGGAAGCCGACCGTAGCGATGAGAAGATCAAGGGCGGCGCGGTCTTCGGGCAGGACCGAGATGGGGTGATTCAGCCCGTGGCTTTCAAGGAAGCGCGCGGTGGCATATTTATCGTCAGCAATTTCAATGGTTTCAGGATCGCTGACCAGGATGCGCGTGGAATACTTGCGCTCCCATTCGTGGCGGTGTGCTGCAAATATGCCAAGTTCAACGTCGGTGCCGATAAGCACAATGTCGGGCCGGACTTTGTCCAAAAGCGCTTCCATCGCCGCAGGGTAGGCCGGATCGTTCGCCATCGGCAGAAGCTCTGCCTGATCTGCCCAATAGAGGCCAAGCGAAAGCGGGTTCGGATCAGCCGCGATGATCTCGCAAGGGATCGTAGCGGACTTTAGCGATTTGATGATGCCTTGGCCAAGGACCGCACCGGCACCGGTTACGAGAACGCGTGTCATTTGAAATACCTACAGAGCATATCGCGAGTGACCTGTGTCATCGCGGTGGTTTGCTGAATGGCCTGGCGGTGCTCTTCGGGGTTGAAGTCAACGCTGCGTGCCGTGATGGAAAGTTCGCCATTGTCAATTTCGACCATCGACCATTGCGGCATGGGGTGCTCGTTCGAGCGCGGCTGCCCGATGGAGCCCACGACGTAAGCAGAGGCGCGGTCGCCGATGTATTGCACCGGGCGATGCAAATGGCCGAAAATGCCCCAGCGGAACCCTTGGGAAGATAGGGCGGATGATGCCTGATGCAGACGGCTTTCGTCGGACAGATACGTCCAATCGCCATAGCCGAACGGGTTGGCGTGGGCGAACAGGGCCTGTTCGGCGGTCCAGCTTTCGTGCCAGCCAATATCGGCGGGCCATTGCGTAATCCGGTGCATCGTCCACTCTACGGATTCACGGATCCAGTCGGGCATAGCGTTGAAATAGGCCGCGTCGCCAAGCGCCAGATCAACGTAGAGTTGATCATGATTGCCGCCGACCAGAATGGCGCCGTCCTTCGCCATAGTGTTGCGCGCCAGATCGAGGCAAGCCTCGGGTTCAATCCCGTACGTCAGCAAATCACCAAGCAGGACAAGGTGATCAAACCCCTCGCCGCGCGCATCATCAAGCGCTTTTGCGAATGGCTTTGCAGCGCCATGGATGTCGCTGATGACCGCAATCCGCATACCGTTGACCAGAACTCAGGTTGGAGACTTGGGTGTAGAGACTTGGGAATTGAAACGCCCTTAGTTGTATTGCGGGCCGTATTGGGGGTGCTTGCCGAACATGCGGCGGATCCGGTCGATTGGCCGCCAGGCGACAGGCACAGGAGGGCGGTAATAGTCTGACGAATGCATGTAGAATTCGATGGAGTCGCCGTAGCGGCGGCGCGCATGCTCTTCGTAATCCACCTGATTGAATATCACGCCCCGAATTTTGTCGCGGCCAAGCATTTCCAGCGTGGCAGACATCTGATCGATTGTGGTCAGCCCCCAACGCGCGACAACGATCGTATCATCGGCAAATTCACACATGGTCCGCGCATCACGAACCGCCAGAGTGGCTGGTGCGTTGATTATCACAAGATCATGGCGCAGCTTGAGATCATCGATCAGGCGATGAATGCGACCAGACGTCAGCAGGGCTGCAGGCTCTGTGACGGGCGATGTGGCGCTGAGCAAAGTGAGGCGCCGCAAATCGACTTCGGGCTCGACATAATGCTCTGTCAGTGCCGTTTGGTTCGTTTCAGGGCCGCCAAGGCTTTTCAGATCAACCGCGCCGCGCAGCACATCGAGAAGTTCAGGCGCATGCAGTTCGCGGTGAATGCGTTGCAGGATGCTGGCCTTGCGCAGATCGAGATCGACGATGACAACGCGCTTGCCCATGACCATTGCGGCGGCGGCCAGCGTTAGCGCGACGACAGATTTGCCATCACCGGGCAGGGGCGAGGTGATCAGCACGGACTGCGCCCTGCCATCTGGCGCAAGCGCGTTGACCTCAACGAAGCTTGAACGGGCGACTTCTGCATAAAGCGATTGCGGATCGCTGATGACCGGGCTTTCTTCAATCTTGTCACTTACGCCATCGGTAAGGATGGGCAGCATGCCGAAAGTGGGCAGGCCGAACAACCGGCGGATTTGCGACATGGTGCGCAACTTGTCGTCGGTGATCTCAATCGCGAAAACCAGCAAAAGCCCAAGCAAGGCCGATGCGAAGAAGGCGATAACCGTCATCTTCAACGGGGCTGGCGAAAACGGATTGTCATCAGCCGTTGCCGGCGAAAGCAGGGTTGAGGTCAGGCCTGCGACCAGCATTTCGGAACGGACCTGCGAAATTCTTTGCGCGATTTCGTTATAGGCCTTTGCGCTGGCGTCGGCTGCGCGGTCCAGTTCGTCAAGTTCGACGGTATTGGCGGTGTTTGCGCGGGCTTTGCTTGTCAAACGCCCGACTATGCCTTCAAGCTGCCCAGCGCGTGCAGCATCGCGGCTGGCCTCGCTGTTGGCCATTTGCGTCATACGGGCAGCCTCGGCGCCAGCAACCTGGCTTGCGATTGTTTCGGCGCGTGCGCGTTCGCTGCTGACATCGCGGCGGACTTCGGACAATTGCGAATTGAGCCGGACCATATCGGGATGGTTCGATCCGTACATGGGCGAAAGGCGCGCGAATTCGGCTGAGAGTTCAGCCTCCTGGCGCTCCAGCGATTGCAATACGGGTGACGTCGCATTTGCGGTGGTGTTCATTTGCGCCGCGCGCGAAATGCCAGCGCTTTGGGCCGCAGAACCTGCCCGCATAGCCCCGGCAGAAGCGGCTTCTGCAGCAATCCGGTTGATCTGTTCAAGGTCTTGGACTGTGCCAGAACCGACAAACATGTTGTTGGCCAGGCGGAAGTTGGCAAGGCTTTTGGCCGCTTCGGCGGCTTGGGTGGCGCGTTTGTCCCGCTCGGCTTCAAGCGACTTCAGCAGTGCATTGCGGCGATCGTTGTTCTTTTCCGATTTCAGCTTGGCATTGGCCGCAGGGTAGGCGTTCGCAATGATTGCCGCCACTTTGGGGGAGCGGGCAACGGCGGTGATCTCGATAAGGTCCGATCCCTCCTCGGCCTGCACACCAATCATGTCGCGAATGGCCGATGTTGCCGCGGCAATCCGACGCTTGCGCGGTTCCTTGGGGCCAACGTCGGTCCAGCGCAGGACGCGGTAAAGGTCTTCTTCAGAAAGATCTTCGGCAACTTGTTCAGCAACGGCGCGCGAGCGGTAGACTTTGACTTCGTTGGCGATGCGCTGCACGTTTTTGGCTTGGACATCGGCCTGGTTGGTGCCGACGTCATCGATGAGTTCAACCTGCACGTTGGCGGTTGCGCTGAACAGGCGCGGCGAGGTGAGCTGCCAGATCAAGGTGGCAAGGGTGATAAGGCCGATCACGGCCAGCAGCATCGCACGATGCCGCATGATGACTCGCACAAAGTCCTTCAGGCCAAATTGCTCTGACGGCGCAGTCCCGAAAGCCTCGCCGCGATCCAGGAATCCTGGAACAATAGCGCCGGGGCCGCGGTTCTCTTGTTGAACGAGAAGATTGGTCACATCACACTTCCACAACGCCGGTGCCCGCTGGATTGCAGGCGGTCGGCAGGATCAACTACAGGGAATTAAGGGGTTGCAACAAAGACCCATTGGGTTCTGGCCGTCTTAGTCACATTATCCTTTAGGATAAGAAGGCGCTGTCGTTTTGGCTGGTCTGCGCAAATCGCGGTAAAGTTTCAGATGGTGTTCAGCAGCCGTGCCAATAGAATACTCTTCTGCGCGAACTAGCGCGCCTTGGGATAGCCTTGCGTACAGATCATTGTCAGCGGCCAAAGACTGGAGCGCGGTGGCAAGGGCTTGAGGCTGTTCGGCTTCCAACAGACCGGTTTGACCGGCAATGACCAGCTCTTTATTGCCAGCAACATTGGTTGCAACGATGGGCAGGCCCATCCGCATCGCTTCGAGCAAAGCAATAGGCATGCCTTCATAGCGCGAGGTGTTTAGGTAGATGTCTGCCGATTCCATCAGCGCGCGCACATCGCTTCGCTCCCCCAGAAACTGGACGTGGCTTTCCAGATTGGCCGCAGCCACAGCGTCCTGCATTTTGCCAAGGTCAGCGCCATTTCCGGCGATGAGGAATTCGGGCAAGGGATCGATCAATTGGCGATCGCGGATAAGCCGTGCCGTTTCAATCAGCAGCGGATAGTTCTTCTGATCCGAAATTGTCCCGACACTGAGGATCCGCAGCGGTTTTGAAGGAGCGCCTCTGGGCGCTGCGCAGGCAAAGCCACGCCCGGCAGCGTTGACAATCATGGCAACGGGGCGACGCACGTGCTGGCCAAGGATTGTCTGTGTATCGCGGCTTATCGCGACATAGGCCGAGGCAACCCGATCAAACACGCGGAACAAGGCGGGCGGGAAGCCGAGCACACTGTTATGGTGGGTCAAGACAACGGGGGCCTGCGATTTTCCCGCAAGCATCATCAGCAATGCCCGGGCCGTATGGGCGTGGATCACGTCCGGTTGTATTTCACGAAGCGCGCGCCGCATTGCGATTGTTCCGGCAACGAGCTTGCGCGAGGCGGGCAGGCCCAAAGAGATGAACTTTCCGCCCGAACTTGTGATTTGGGCCTTGAGCCGGTCTTCTGCCTCTGTTGCATTGCCCAGCGTCACGGCATCACACAGCGCCAAAACGACGCTTTCATGGCCATTTGCGCTGAATTCTTGAGACAGGTTGGCAACAAGCGTTTCAGCGCCGCCTGATGTCAGGCTGGTCACGATTGAGCATATCCGCATCGCGTCTTGGGCCTTTACTGCTGTGAGACGCGGGCGTTCAAACGCAATAGCCGCTGCGAGCCATGAGTTTCACCGCGTCGGCAGACAGGCCACTGCGCATCATGTCCTCTATGTTCTGAACATCGGCAGGGCTGAGGTTGTCTTGATAGCCGCCGACCTTGCCTTTGCGCACGCGGCTGCTGTCGGCGTTGTCTGCGTTGTAAGCGTGGCCGGGGATGGGCTTGGCTTTTTCAACCTGCTTCATCCGGTCAAACGCTGCGCCGGCGATGGCGTCACGCAGATAGTCTTCGTTCAGCGGGATATTCAGGAAGGCAAGGATCTGGCGCACAGTTGTATCGGTGTTTTTGCTGAGGTCTTCATAGCTGATGACCAGAGCCGGGGAGTGGCCCAAGCCTTCGGCCCAGCCATTGTGATAATCGATGACCGACTTGATGCCGAATTCATCATCGATCAGGAATTCAGGGATCGTGCCGCTGAAGCGCTTTTTGTGCTGCGTTTGATGGAAGTATGCCGAAACGATGACGTCGCGCGGATCGCGCACGAGCATGATGACGGGCTTCTGCGCAAAAAAGCGTTGTTCATAGGTGCGGTGGCTGACGGCGATCAGCGGCAACTTGGCGTCATTGCCGGATGATGCAAAGACCGGCAATCCGCGACCGCGATCAAGATCAAAATTCGGAAGAACTTGAAATGTGGTTGCAAGATCAAGCTTGACCGGCACGGCATAGACTTTGGCCAGATAGATCGACAGCAAGTAGCGCAGCCACGTCCGTCCGCTTTTGGGATAGGACACCAGAAAGGCATCAACATCTTTGACCTTGCGCGCAAGTTGTAGATCAATCAGCGCGCGGCGGCCCTTGCGAACCGCCGATCTGGCATGTTTGATCGGCATGGTGATCATCATGCGAAGTTCCTGACTTTGGTGGTTGCAAGTACGGATTCAATGAGGTTTTCCCACTGGTCCCCGATGCGGTCCGGTGCAAAGCGCTGGGCCGCGTTGGCGGCGCTTGCACCAAGGCGGGCGCGCAAATCAGCGTCGCCCATGACGTGTGACAGTGTTTGCGCCAGCGCTTTGGCATCGCCATCGGGCACAAGAAGGCCGTCCAATCCACTGGTGATCATATCTGCCGGACCAAACGGGCAATCGAACGAGACGCACGGCAGGCCTGCTGCCATCGCCTCGCCCAGAACCAAGCCCCAACCTTCGTAACGCGAGCTTAAGACGAAGGCATCGGCCGTTTCGATCCAGCTGCCGGGGCTGGGCGATACGCCGGGCAGTTCGATGCGGCCAGTCAGGCCAAGGTCGGCAATCTGCTTTTCCAATTGCGGCCGCAGCGCGCCTTCACCCCAAATGCGCAAACGCCAATCAGGATGGCTGGACGCGGTGGCGGCAAAGGCGGCAATCAGCAGATCAAAGCCCTTTTGATCGGTCAACCGGCCAACTGCGGTCAGGACGCGATCCTTGTTTTGATAGAGCGGCTTAACATGCTGCCAATCAGCCATATTGGGGATGACCCAACCGCGTTTGCGCATGTGTTCGGGGAAGAAAGCCAGCGCGCCCTTGGTCATGGTGACCAAGCCATAGGCCCGCGCATAAGTGAACCGGCGCAACAGGTCCCACACGCGATTGACCCGCTGCCTTTGGGGATTGTTACGTTCGGACACGATCACGGGAATGCCCAATCCTTGGGCGGCAAGGACCGCAATCACATTGGTGCGGGTGAGGAAGCTTATGACAAGGTCCGGGCGTTTGGTGCGCAACAACTGGCGCAGCGCGCTCACGCGGCCAAAAATCGAGCGGACGCCCTGAAGCTTGCTTTGCTTGCCAATGGGGAGGCCAAGGTAGCTTACTGTGACGCGCGGATCACACGGGTAATAGGGCGTGCTGCCTTCGGCCTCGCAGCTTGCGATGATCACGTCATAGCCGTTGGCCACAAGGCGATTGGCGTTGAAGGTGACGACGTGTTCTGATCCCCCTGCGGTCAAGCCGGGCAAAAAGAACAAGATTGTGCCGCGTGTTTGCCTGGTTGCGACGCGGGGGCCGCTAGCGGTGGCAGGGGCATCGGAAATCGATGGAAAATCTGCATCGCGAAGGGCTGAAGGCTGGTTTGTCATGTCATCAATTATCCGGGCAATGCCGCATCGTTGGGCACGGGGATTGCGGCACGGCTACCGCGCCACCATGCGATGTCCATGGCGATGGCCGTGAATCCGGCAAAAGCGATGTGGCCGTAATTCGCGCCGATTGCACCAAAGCGGGGCAATGACAGCAAGGTGACGGCAAAAAACAGGATGGTCGAGATGATGGCGGTGATCAGGACAAACCCCGGTTTGTGCATGGCCAGCAAAGCCGACCGTGATGGCGCGGAATGCATGATGAGAACGACAGCGATCAGCTGTGTCATCAACAGCGGATAAGCGTCGGCAAAATCGTTGCCGAACGCAAACTTGATCAGCAAATCGCCGAAAACCCAAACGGTTCCCAGAATGATCACGCCAACGCTGGCAAGCGCGAGTTGGACCCGTCCGACCATTTTCCGAAAGGCGGCAAATTGCGCGCGCGCCCACATTTTTGCCATGTCGGGATAAAGCACGGCCTGGACCATTGAGCCGACTTGCTGGGCAACTTTCGCGATACGTTTTGCGATATGATAGAACCCGGCGGCATTCGATCCGGCAAATGCACTGACCAGCAGCGTATCTGCTTCCTGGGTGAGAGTGCGCAAAGTGCTGGACACGTTGGTTGACCACGCAAAACCCATGAAGCCAGGAAACTTGGTGCCAAGTCCGCGCACACTGGCACGCAGCGGGCTGGGGATGTCTGTCTGCTTCAAAGAGCGTAGACCCAGCACGAGGAAGAGTGTAGAATCAATCACTTGGGCCAGTGTCCAGATGATGACAAAGGCCAGCAGATCGAGCCCTAAAACCAATGCGATTGTCGCAAAGCCAAGCCGCATCAGACTGGCAAGCAACTGGACATAGGCAAGTGTGCGAAACTGCCCGTTCAGGCGCAAGGCGGCAGTCGGCATGCCCCGAATGTTCAGCGCAATTGCGACGGCATAGATCGCGACCAGTGGCATATCGCTGGCTGACAGGTGGATGACAGGGGCCAGCACGTACCCTGCAACTATGGTCAAACCCGCAGACAACAACGCACTGCCAATATCCAGCAGCAGGCCATAGAGCATCAGTTCGCTCATCCTTGCCGGATCGCGCTCAACGTCGGGCTCGGCTGCAAACTTGATCAGGGGCTGCCATGATTCAAATCTCAACAACCGCTCGCTGAGGCGTCCAATCGTCAAGACCAGCGCAAGGATGCCGTATGCCTGTGGGCCAAGCGTGCGGGCGGCGATCATTGTGCTGACCGCCATGATCACCGCGTTGGCACCGCTGCCTGAAAGCAAATGTGCAATGCTGTATAGTCGCGGGCGCAGCACTTCGCTTTTGGCCCAGTTGCGGCGCATCGCGGCAAAAGTGTGCGGATTGCCGGTAGCGTTCATAGCCAGGTTCCAGTTGGGACATTGCGTGGATGCCTGGGGACCGACCATCGCTTTGGTATCCGCCCGACAGCGGCCAAAGCCATCAGAACAGGGCCGATCCATAACCGTGTATACATGTGCGGCACCGCAGTGGTGAATATGCAGAAAACGACGAGGACTGCGACGGCGGTTGCGCCGCCTTCGCGATCAAGCTTCAGGCTTTTCAGGGCGATAATCCAAAGAATGGCCAGCATGATCAACAGGCCCGCCAAGGCGACTGCACCGCCTTCCGTCAGGATCAGCAGCAGGAATTGGTGAACCGGAGCGCCAAATTCGCTGACTTCCCGGTAACGGTCAGCGCCGAAGCCCAGGAACATGGTCTGTTCCGAAAGCCGCCAAGCCTCGGCAATGAGCATGGAGCGCCCTTCGAACGTGCCGGCGTTGCTGAGATCGCCTGTAGTCAGGGCGCCCGCGACGCGTTGCTGGAAAATAGCGGGCAGCGGCAGGCCGGCGACGATATAGCCAATCACCAACCCGGCAAGAGGCAAGCCGAATTTGAACAATCGGCCCGGATTGGACAGGCCCAGGGTGATCATCACGGCCAAAAGAGCCGCGCCAAAGCCGGTGAAGCTGGCGCAGGCAATCAAGCCCCACCCCAGAAACACGATACAAATCGCAGCGCGAAAGCCGCCGATCAATTTGTGATGCAGGCAATTGATCAACATCGGCAGAGCAAAGGCGATAACCGCCCCGTTCCAATTGCTTTCGCCGGTAAGCGCACCCAAACGCCCGTTTCCTGCCAGGAAGCCGGGCCCGAAAAGTCCCTTCAAAGTGCCGACGGGCAGGACTGCGCTGGCGGCCAGAGCGAAAGCCTGCGATGCGGCAACGCCATAGACGAACCACAGCATGCAGCGCCGCATCTGGGCCGATGACAGGCTGAAGAACACCATCGGCAAGAGCAGCCATGCAAACACATATTGGCCGGCAATGACGATCCAGCGCAGCGGATCACCATTGGCAAGCGAGCTTAACAAAAGCCCGCCGAGCATGAGCGCTAGTCCGCCGCACCAGAAAAACGTCGATCGCCCGAACGGGGTAGCGTTGATCCGGTTGCGCAGCATCAAAGCAACCATGCAACCGCCAATCGCCGCATCTGATAGCGTGACGTTTACCGGACCCAGCCGCAGCACATGCATGGACATGGTGAACACGGCAAAGACGATGAAGGCCAGAGCAAGGGCGTCCATGCGATTGGGACGCATTGCCGCAACGCCGTGGGATGGCGATTGCACGGTCCATTCCGCCGCGTTGAAATTTGTTGATGGCACGATGTCACAGTGAATAGTTTTCACGCAACCTGCAAAGGCACGTGTGGCCAGCCAAGGTGTTCAAAAGACTGAAGCACCCGGGTAAAGGGGCTAGGGACACTATACTAAAGATCATCGCACAATCGTATTCAATCTACTCAATTGCCGGTACGCCCTTGTGCAGGGGATGTATTGAGGGTTTTGAAATTCGCGCGGGGAGAGCCCGCTGAAATCATTGCCGAAAGCTTGATTATGCAGCGTTGCTGCGGGGCATTTTCGGATGAGCGAATATCATGCACGGAGACGTTACGGTGAAACGGCAGGACTATCTTCCCAAGCTGTTGCTTGCCGTAGCAGCCCTGTCTGCCTGCTCTGCGTCCAACGGACGTGACGGAAAGCACGAAAATTCAAAGGGTTTAAGCAAAGAAGCGCTCGATGAGTTGAGCCAGAGCAAAGGCGATGCCCAACTCGCATTCCCCGGCGCAGTTGGATATGGTGCCCATGCGCGGGGCGGACGGGGCGGAAAAATCATGCCCGTCACCACGCTTGGTGACGATGGTCCGGGCTCGTTGCGCGCTTGTGTGGAAGCCCAAGGTCCGCGCGTTTGTGTCTTTCGGGTCTCGGGCGTAATCCGGTTCACCAAGCGTCCGCCACGCATCACTAATCCCTATTTGACAATTGCCGGGCAGACGGCACCGGGCGACGGCATAACGCTTGCCCATTCGGGCGGGGCGGTCGGGCTCACCCCGCTTTTGATCAAGAATACCCATGACATCGTGGTGCGCAATATCCGCGTTCGGGCTGATTTATCCGGAACCGAACGCGGTTCGGAAGATTCCTTTACCATCGAAAACAGCGCGCGCGTGATCCTTGACCACGTCAGCAGCAGTTGGGCGCGCGATGAACTGGTCAATGGCTATGCAGATAACGACTGGATCACGATCAGCAATTCGATCTTCGCCTATGGTATTCCCAAGCATGACAAATGCGCATTGCTGGCAAGCGATCCGACCAATGCCCAACACTTCAGTTTTGTCGGCAATATCTGCGCGCACAACGGTGATCGCAACCCTGACATCAATTTTCCGCCGGGTTCGTGCGTCGAAGTGTTGAACAACGTGTTCTACAATGCGCAGTCCGAATTTGCCGAGATCTGGGAGAGTTATGGCGGCACGCCAGTCTCGATTGCGGGCAATGTGTTCAAGGCCGGGCCCAATACCTCGCCGTCCACGGTCGGGGTGGTGCGCCAGAGCATCGGCAGTAAAGGGCCGGGCGCGATTTACCTGAACGACAATCTGTTTGACGGGAATTTCGTGCAAGTGACCACGTCGGCACAGGGCATTTCCCGGCCAAGCCCGACCTGTCCGCTGACGATCACACCGCTAAATGCGCAAGTTGCATACGCCTCGGCGCTGGCGCGTTCGGGTACGTGGCCGCGTGATGCCATTGATGCCCAAGTGGTTTCTGACGTGCGGAACAGGACGGGCAGGATTGTGAAGGCGCCCGGCATCATTCCCGCCTTTGCGATCGCCACGGCTTATCCCGACAGCGATGATGACGGGATGGATGACCGCTGGGAGAAGGCGAACGGCACCAATGCCGCCGCTTATGATCCTTGGGAAGATGCCGATGGCAACGGCCTCAACAATTTTGACAGTTTTATCGAGTACCTGAACAAGGAACGCGGCCTTTGAGCAGTATCCACCGCGATCTTGATACGCCAGACAGCCCGTTTGAAGGGCTGGGCTTTGCATCAAACGTGCTCCTGCAAGAGCGCAGCGCGGAAGCAGATACGCGGCCCACTTTATGCTTTCCATTGGCAGGCGATAGCCTGGGGGGGAGCCATCATTCGCTGCTGGGCCTGCTTCAGCAACTTGATCAGCGCAAATACCGCATCCTCGTCGTTGTCGAAGTGCCCGGCGGGAAGCTATCGACCTTTTTTGCCAATTTTGAACAATGTGCAGACCCGGCAGCGCCCAAGACATCGTTTACCGCAGACAAGCGCATGGGCCTTTTCAAATTTGCCACGACGTTGACAGGCTTGATGGCGCGGCGGCGTTTCCTTCGGGAGCAGAACGTCCGCATTGTCCATACCAACGACGGCCGCAGCCATGCAACGTGGGCCTTGGCGGCCAAATTGGCGGGGGCGCGGCTGTTATGGCATCACCGCGCCGATCCCAATGCACGCGGGCTGCGGTTTCTGGCACCGTTGGTGGCTGACCAGATCGTCACGGTTTCAAGGTTTTCCTTGCCGCAAGGCAAATCGTCGCGGGCGGTGCGGGACGCTGAAGTTATTTTCAGCCCGTTCGATACCGATATTGTCGTGGACCGGTCTGTGCAGCGGAAGCTGTTGTGCCGGGAACTGTCGCTTGCAGACGATGCGTTCATTGTCGGCTTTTTTGGCAACCTGATTGATCGCAAGCGCCCGATCAAGTTCGTCGAAGCCATCGCCCATTTGCAGAAACTGGTTTCCGTGCCTGTCTATGGCGTGATTTTTGGCGAAGCTGAAGATCCGGCGATGGAAGACCAGATCCGTCAGCGCACGTTGGAATTGGGTATTCGCCACCAGATCCACTTGATGGGGTACCGGTCACCGGGGAGTGACTGGATTGCGGCTTGCGATGTGCTGTCAGTGCCTGCTGTTGGTGAACCGCTGGGGCGCACTCTTATTGAAGCGATGGTGGTTGGCACGCCCGTGGTGGCTACCCGATCAGGCGGCAATCCCGAAGCGATCCTTGATGGATTGGGCATTCTTGTGACGCCGGATGATCCGGCGGCAATGGCACAAGGCTGTGCAAGGATTGCGCACGGGTTTGAAGGCGACGCAGCCATGATCGCGCAGGCAAAGATCAGTGCGGCCACGCGGTTTACGCGGACGCGACATCTCAACTCGGTCGAGCAGGTTTATCAACGTCTGCTGGCGCTATAGAGCGCTTGCGGCGGCGGGTTGATTTTGGTCCATTGCAGCACTGCTCCCTTTGAGCGCCTTGCAATGAACCAAAATCTTACCGGCTGCGGACGCCCTAAAGCGTGAAGCGAAGCGCTACGCTGGCGCGGAAGCGTTCAAAAGGTTCGATGGGATTGTCGCTTGTCCGCTTTGCATAAGCGATGGTGCCGACTGTCGAGAACTGCCGGCTGATGAGCAGCTCCATTTTTCCCTGTGCTTCCACCGTGCGCAAGGCATTGACGCGGCTGCGGTACTCCGTTTTGCGCCATCCCAGACCGGCAGAACCAAACAGATTGTGCCGCACCTCTTGCTGGACGGTGAGGCCCACTTGCGTGTCGGTACGGGCTGCAGCGCCCAGGCGGAAGGTTGCGACATCGCCCTGGAATGCATTGAGGACAATGGCTGTGCGGCGGCGCGGACGATAGGTGACGTTGGCATCAATCGAGATGCCGGTGTGATCCTGAATCTCATCCGCTGTCGCGTCAAACCGGAACACGCCCACACCGATGTGCCCATCAAGGAAGGCGTTTGAGGTGAAATCAAGGCCAGCGCGCGCACCATACGTCAACGAATTGCGGCTGAACCCGCCGGCTGAGTCCAGCAGGCGAAAATCGCGATGGGAAACAAACGCCGTTGCGGTGATGTAAGTCGCACCTGTCAGGCGTGTACCGGCCTTGGCAGACAAGCTGTATGACGTGAAATCACGATCATCATCGCGCGCGGCAAGGGCATCGTACTTTTGTACCAGGCCGTTTACATCAAAGCGCAAGCGCCCGCGTTCATGCCGAAACCTTGCGCCACCGCTGAGCAGGTTTGTCAGGCGCGGCCCCGATGCGGGATTGCGCAGCCGCTCAACATCGCCGCGATCTTCGACGAGCCTGCTGTAGCCGACGTCTGCACCCAAGCTTACGCCGGTCCGGGCGCGCCACAACACGCCAGCCGTTGTTATGGCAGAGACGGAGTTTTCTGTCGTGAGCGAGGCGAACCTTGTGATGTTTGCACGGGCAAGCGCGTTGAAATCAACGTTCTCACGCGAGGCTGAGGCCCGCAACTGGGGACTGGCGACAAATAGCGCGTCTGAACTTTTGTTGTCAGGCGCGGCATAGACATTGTCGTTGTATTCAGCGGCGAAATCGAACGATGGCACGAGCTTGATCGACCCCAACTGGACACCCCGATTGAGATATTCAGGATTGTCCGGTGCATTCAGGGCCGGTGCAATGGTCGTTTGGGCGAGGGCGGCACTGTTGTATCCCATCAGGATTGATGCCCACAACAGTCTCTTGGCCAGCTTAACCACCGGCGTCAAAACCAACGCTCGAGAACTTTGATGCGGTCACCGGGCAGGATGATGGTGTCATCGGTTGCGGTACCTGTGACAGACTTCCCGTTGACGGTCCGGGTTATCGTGACCTTTTGCGTGTTGGCGCGATAGGTGTACCCGCCTGCGGCCGATACGGCGGCAAACACGGTCATGCCTTGGCGGAACGCATATTCACCGGGCCGGTTCACTTCGCCCAGAATGGCGAGCGGGCGCAATTCCAGCGGCTGGATGCTGACCTTGGGATCGACCAGAATATTCTGGCTGGTGAGCACTTTTTCAATTTCACCTTCGGCTTCGCGGAGGGTCTTGTCGCGCAGCATGACACGCTTGATCAACGGAAACGCAACATACCCCGCTTCATCAACCACATAGTCGTTGGAGAGGTCCTTCATTTCCTGGACCACGATCCGCAACTTGTCTGCCGTGTCGATGCGATATTCCGCACTGGCTACTTGCGTGGGCAAAGGCGCAAGGTTGTCCAGGCCGTTCGCACAGCCGGTTGTTGCCAGCAGCATGCAACTGGCTGTCACGGCTTGCAATAATGAAGGGAACATACCTCTCATAACGAATTCCTTTTTTGATCTTTGACCAGAGAACTGGCTGGAGGATTTGCAGTCTGACCGGTTCACGCGGTCGCCTTGATGAATTGTGTCTTGCGCCAATGACTAAGGTCCCACCCTAGCATAGCTTCCAATTGCGCGACGTCATCTTGGTAGAATTGCTCAAGGTGATGGCGCAAAGCAGGGGCGAGCGGCGGATAGGCGATTTGCCGGGCCATCATGCCACGGGTTGCCTGAAACCAACGCTGGTTGCGCAAGGGCGCAACCGCGCTTTTGAGCGGCGAGAGAACTTTGCGCACCGGCAATGGCAGAAACCGTTCCGAGCTGTCATTTTCACGCCGCGCCGCAGCAATGGTTGGCCTTGGTTCAACGCCAATGTGCTGGCAGACTTTGCGGAATGTCGCGTCCGGCCGATCGCGCACGTCTTCGTACAAGAACGGCAGGATGTTTTCACGGGGGAACAGGTCGAACCAGCGCGCCAGGTGTTCGGCATAAAGACCGTCACGCAAGAAACGCGGCTGTTCGCAATCGGGCGAGGTCAAATAGGCTTCGGGCGCACCGCGGATTGTTCCGCGCCGAAAAAGCATCTTGTAATCAGAATATGCGCGGTCGACCGGATTGCGGAATTGGACCATCAACTTGATGTCCGGATATGTCCGCGCAATGCGTTCTGCCGCCAAAGGGTGGGCCAGATAGTCTGCCGACTTCTCACCCAGCAGCGCACCGGGTGCAGCCGAGCGGAACAGATCGTCATAATAGGCAGGGCCACGTTCATATTCGCTGCTGAAATAATGTGGCTCAACATCGGGCAGGAAAACTGCGGGATGGCCTTGCAACTGCTTCTGGATCCAGGTGGTCGCAGCTTTCACCGCACCGATCACGATGAAGGCGGGCTGGACCGTAGGTGGCGTTTGCTGGTTCATGCAAGAACCTCTTGAAAAGCAACAATGATTGCGTCGATATCCTGCGTTGTCAGCAAATGGTCAACCGGAAGCATGATGGTGCTGCCGCCAAGCTCCTGTGCGCAAGTCAATTCGCCATCACGCTTGGGGTTTGCGGTGCCAAAGGCAGCTTCCTTGCTCATATCCGGGCATGACCCGCTGCCGCACTGAATGCCCCGCGCAATAA
The DNA here is from genome assembly GCF_002280675.1 of Novosphingobium sp. 32-60-15. Lineage (GTDB taxonomy): Bacteria > Pseudomonadota > Alphaproteobacteria > Sphingomonadales > Sphingomonadaceae > Novosphingobium. Next base: position 99,055 of record NZ_NCEN01000001.1, read on the forward strand.
GACCGGCCAGCACATCGGAACGCGTCATTCCGTTGGGAAGGCGTGCCGGATCAACCCTGACATAGAATTTATACCAAGCGGATTCACATCCTTCGGGAGCTGCATCAACAATCAGCCCCGGCAACTTGTCCAAAGCCTGCATCAAACGGGCCGCGTTTGAACGGCGCGTTTCAAGCCATGCTGGCAATTTCGTCAATTGGACGCGGCCAATTGCGGCTTGCAGTTCAGTAAGCCGGAAGTTTGAGCCGAAGCTGTCATGGGTAAAGCGGAATTCGCCCGGTGCGCCCACAGCAGGCGCGCGCATCTTTACCGGGTTTTTGCCGTGATCTTTATAGGCGAACGCGGTTTCCCATGCTTCGTGCGTGCGGAACAGCGCCATGCCGCCTTCGCCGCCCGTCGACATGATCTTGTCAGTGCAGAATGAAAACGCTGCGCAATCACCGAACGAGCCGACCGGACGTCCGTGATAGGTGGCGCCATGGGCCTGCGCGCAGTCTTCGATCAGCGCCAGGCCGTTGTCTTTGCACAACCGGACAAGGCCATCCATGTCACAGGGCTTGCCTGCAAGGTGGACGCAGATGACCGCTCGGGTACGCGGCGAGATCATTCGCGCAACCGATGCAGGATCAATGTTCTGCGTGTCGATCTGGACGTCGGCAAAGACCGGCTCCGCCCCTACGGCCAGGACGCAGCTGACGCTGGCAAAGAAACTGCGTGCAGGAACAATGACTTCATCGCCGGGGCCAACGCCCAATGCCCGCAAGGCCAGTTCCAGGGCGACGGTGCCGTTAGCCACTGCACAAGCAAAAGGCATTCCGATGAAAGCGGCGAATTCCTTTTCAAAGGCCCGCGTTTCATCGCCGTGAACCAAAGCGTTCACCCTGCCGCTTTGCAGCACCTGGACGGCGGCTGCGATCTCGTCGGCTTCATGCAGAGGCCAGCGCGATGCGACTTTCCGGGGCAATTCCTGCACGTCGGCTTTAAGGGCTGTCGTGGTTGACATGGCTTAGGCCTCCATCACCAGTTTGGGACCAATTGCGCGCCAGGCGGTTGGTGATTTTTCGTAAAGGCTGGTCATGTCGACACCGCTGCTGGGCAGTTTGGTGAGTGTGTGGGTAATTTGCAGCACTTCGGCTGCGTTCCCTGCGCGGATGGCCGCATGCAACTGGTCGATCGCTTTGGAGATGAGGGGCAGGGGGATGGGCTTGGACCGCGCTTCTTGCAGCCCATCAATGCCGGATTCGACTTCCTCTTCGCAGCTGTCGAACAGCTCTTCGAACAGCTTTTCGCCAGGGCGAAGGCCAACGACCTGGATTGGCACATCGATGTCCGGTTCAAGACCGAAGAGACGGATCATGCGCCTTGCCAGATCGATGATCTTTACCGGCTCGCCCATATCGAGGACGAAGATGCTGCCACGGGTCGAATTGGCCTCAAGTGCGTGCGAGCTGCTTTCGAGGATCAAATGCACAGCTTCCTGCACGCTCATGAAGAAGCGTTCGATATCAGGATGCGTGATGGTCAGCGGGCGGCCTTCGAGCAGCTGGCGCTTGAACAACGGCACAACCGATCCGCTGGAGCCCAACACGTTGCCAAAACGCACGGTCATGAAACGCGGTGCGTCTGCATCGTCGATGCCGCAGAAATCGAGCGACTGGCAGTAGAGTTCGCCGACGCGCTTTGTTGCGCCCATCAGGCCGATGGGGTTAACCGCTTTGTCGGTCGAGACTTGAACCATCGCGCGGGCTGAAAATTCGCAGACCGCATCGGCAATGTTTCTGGTGCCGATGATGTTGGTATGCGCGCCGCCACAGGGGTTCATTTCCACCATGGGGACGTGCTTGAGAGCGGCTGCATGATAGACGATGGAGGGCAAGTGCCGCGCAAAAAGCCGACGAACTTCGAGGCCATCGCGGATGTTGCACAATTCAGGGACAATGGTGAGGTCCGGATAAGCTTCGCGCAGACGCATCTCGATGGAATAGAGAGCGAACTCGCAATGATCGACCAGCACCAGCTTTGACGGGCGGAACCCTGCAAGCTGCCGGACAAGTTCGCCGCCGATGGTACCGCCAGCGCCGGTCACCAACACGCATTGCCCAAGGACCTGGCGGCTGATCGCTTCGCCTTTGAGTTCAACTTCCTGACGGCCCAGCAGATCGCTGATCGGCAGCTTGTCAAAATCGACACTTGGCGGACGTTCGAGCAGTTTGTTCCATGGGTCGTTGATGCGGATGAGTTCCAGACCGTGTTCGCGGATCTGCCGCATGACCTGGGCAAGTTCCATGTCGCTCAGGTTCACACCATCATCGCAGACCACAACCGCGTCGGGCTTTTTGCCCTTGAGCGCCAAGGCTTCAAGCGACCGTGCGAAATCGAAATGACAACCGAGCACCGGGACACCGGCGAGGCGGGTGATCGTGTCGGCGCGGCGTGGCAGCAAGACGCCAATGACGTTGACCGGGGTGGTCTTGTTTGCCCGCATCAGATCGATAACCGAAACCGCCCATTCAGGATCGCCGATCAGAACGATGCGTTTGGATACGCTCGCAGTGCTTGTCGTCGCATCGCTGAAGAAGCGCGCATGCAATTCGCGGACGGACCGGCGCAACATGCGCATGGTGAGCATCAAGATGGCCGATACGCAGAAATGCACCACCATGAGCGGCCAAACAGCCACGCCGAGATTGAACAGTTCTGATGCGCTGAGCGACGTGATCCAAGCGACGGCAAGCGAACCTGCCACTGTCAGCAACAGTGTGCTGCAATCAGCGAGCGATACAAACCGCCAATTCTGTTTGTAGAGCCCTGCAGAAAAGAAGCAGAAGGTCGTCACGGCCGAGAACAGCGCTACAAACGAGGGGTTCATTATCCGTGGTGTCAGGCTGCTTGTTTGTTCCAGGCTGATCAGGAATGTCAGCGTGATCGCGATCACCATGAAATCCAGCGATACGACAACGGACGTGCGCGCCAGACGGCGGAGGCCCGACTTCGGTTGCAGGCGGCTTAACGCCGACCAGGCAGCGCGAAGGCCGCCTTGCTGTGTCGATAGCTCGGCAGTTACGGCCGGGACTTCGGCTTGGCGTGCTGAAATGGAAGCCACTTCTGTTCGATTGATAGTCATGTACCGCGACCTTGATAGGTGGATTGCATCCATCGCGAGCCAGGTGCCATCACCGGAATCGCGCTCACAAAGGTGAGTGTTAACGAAAGGTTACCGTGACTTGGCCAAAACTGCGCGGGCACAAAGAAACATTAGACCTAATGGTCATTTCGGCGAGACAGGTCGTGATTAAGGGAAGTTCCGTACTCGCAAGTGTTAGTCGTATGCGGGCGGTTGTCTCGAAATGTCTCTTTAGCATCGCTCGCGGCGCAAACGGCTAATACTCCAATGCCAAGTTGCCCCGGCGGATGGTTGATCGTCTCTATAGGGGCAGAGTGGGTGTGGTGTTTGCGCGCGGAATCATCCCGTTTGGACAATTCACACAGATCAAGGAGCGACTCGTGAAAGTACTGGTTCTTTCGAGTCTTGCGTTTTCACTCTTGAATTTCCGGGGGGCGCTGCTGGCAGAGTTGCGGCGCCAGGGCCACGATGTGGTGGCCGTGGCTCCCGATTATGACCCCGCCGTCGAGGCCGGGCTTAACGCAATGGGCATAGAACTGCGGATCGTACCGATGCACCGGACGGGGACCAATCCGCTTAAAGATTTGCAAACCCTGTTCGCCTATTGGCGCCTGATGCGCAAAGAACGGCCCGACGTTGTGCTGGCCTATACCCAGAAGCCAATCATCTATGGCGGGATTGCCGCAAGGTTGTACGGCAAAGCGCGGTTCCATGCGCTGATGTCAGGTCTTGGGCATTTGTTCAGCGAGGATGCGCGTGATCGTGTTCTGGTGCGGGGCGTTTTCAGTCGCCTGTACCGGGCTGGATTGAAAAAGGCCGTCACGTTGTTCGTGTTCAACCGCGATGACCGGCCGGACATGATCGCCGCCGGGATCATTGATGAGCGGCACAGGGTTCTGCAAGTGCCGGGGTCAGGCGTTGATACGCAGCACTTTGTCGAAACGCCGGTCCGCGATGGCGCTCCGATCTTTCTGATGATGGGGCGGCTGATGCGCGACAAGGGCGTCTACGATTATCTGGAAGCTGCGCGGATTGTGCAGCAGAAATATGGCGAAGTGCGGTTCCAACTGCTCGGGCGTCCTGAAGACAGCAACCGTACCGGCATTTCCGAAGCTGAAGTACACCGTCTGTCGTCGGAATATCCCGTTGAGTTCTTGGCAGAAACACGCGACGTCCGGCCGTATCTGGCCGGGTGCAGTGTGTTCGTTTTGCCATCGTTTTACCGGGAAGGGCTGCCCCGAACGATCCTTGAGGCAATGTCCAGCGGGCGTGCCGTTATTACCACGGACATGCCGGGTTGCCGCGATCCGATAGAGCCGGGCGGAAACGGATTTTTGGTACCGCCAAAGTCACCGCACGATTTGGCCAAGGCGATGCTCAAACTGATCGAGAACCCGCAATTGCTTCAACTGATGTCGCGGCGTTCGCGTGAGATTGCCGAGCAGACTTATGACGTGAAGATCGTCAATCGCATGCTGTTGGAGGCCATGGATCTGATCATGCCCGAAGACGCGGCCCAACGCGGACAACGCCGTACGATACCGGTTGCGGCCTGATGAACAGCAAAGCGCAGATGACCGCTGTCATCATCGGTGCGGTGGAAAGCACGCAAGTGGCCATCGCGGCCTTCGCACGTTCGGATTGGAAGCTGGCGCTTGTGGTAACGCTTCCGCCCGAAGCGCACTCGCGGCATTCGGATTACGTGGACCTTGGTCCCGTTGCTGCGCAAGCGGGGGCGGCGCTGCATCATACGCGCCAGGTGAACAACGCAGAGACAATCGCAGCTATTCGCGCCGCCAAGGCGGATTTCATTTTCGTCATCGGATGGTCCCAGATTTGCGGGCCGGAATTCTGTGCGATCGCGCCTGGGCGCACGGTCGGTTACCATCCTGCTGCCATTCCGCGGCTGCGGGGAAGGGCCGTGATCCCCTGGACAATTCTGCTGGATGAAAAGATCACGGCTGGTTCACTCTTCTGGATAGATGACGGCGTGGATAGCGGAGCGATTCTGGCGCAGCAGTTCTTTCACGTGGCACCGGATGAATGTGCGGAAAGCCTGTACGCCAAGCATATGCAGGCCCTTGGCAGCATGATGGACGAGGCTTTGGTTGCAATTGCCGGAGGATCTCCGCCGCGAAAAGTGCAGGATGAACGCTGTGCCACTTACGCGACAAAGCGGACCAAGGAAGACGGGCTGATCGACTGGACACAGCCCGCTGTCGAAATTGATCGATTGGTCCGCGCGGTCGGTAGGCCCTATCCCGGCGCTTTTACGCCTGTTCAGGACGGGCAGATCACGATTTGGCGCAGTTCATTGCCTCGTGACGAGGTGCAATCTGCAGGCCAGCCGGGCCAGGTGGTGGCCACCGATGGCACATCATTTACCGTGAGCACGGGAAAAGGCCTGTTGCGCATTGACGAATTGGAAGGGCCTGACGGCTATACACCCATAAAGCACGAGATATTGGGGACTTAAGTGACGAACCTTGCACATTTTGGAAAGACTTTGGTCATCGCGCCCCACCCGGATGACGAGGTTCTTGGCTGCGGCGGAACCATAGCGCGTCTGGCTGATGAAGGCTTGCCCGTAATCGCGGCGATCATGACCAAGGGACGAGAGCCTGCCTATTCAAAGGCCTTTGTTGACCAAGTGGCAAACGAAGCTGTGACCGCTCACGCCATTCTTGGGACAAGCGAGCTGCGCCATCTCGATCTGCCTGCAGCCGCGCTTGATACTCTTGCCGCGGCAGAGCTGAATGCGCATTTTTCGGACCTCATCAGTGACATTCAGCCCGACACGCTGTTTGTTCCGTTCATCGGAGATATTCATCTCGACCATCAATTGAGCTTTCTGGGTGCACTCGTCGCCGCCCGGCCACGCAGTTTGAGCGCGCCTACACGTATTTACGCCTATGAAACCCTGTCCGAAACGAACTGGTTTTCACCGGGTATTACGCCTGCATTCGTGCCGAATGTCTTCATCGACATATCGGCCACGCTTGATCGCAAGCTTGAAGCCTTCAGCGCATTTGAAAGCCAAGTGAAGGCATTTCCAGACGAACGCTCCCTGATAGCCATTGAATCCCTTGCCCGCGTGCGTGGAGCTAGTGTCTTTAGGCAGGCTGCCGAGGCCTTCATGTTGGTTCGTGAAATTGGTTAACGCTCAACCGGCGTGGTGGGAAATGTAACACCGAAACGGTTCTATGTGTCTCAAAATGAACAACGCATTGTGCTAAGAATCATAGCCTTAAGCGAAATGATGTGTCAGAGGACACGCCTCGTTCATATAACTTTCGGTAGAGCGTTAAGACTCTAAAGAGAGATTATAGTTTATACTTCGGGATCGGGCGCCTTATTTAGATGATTAGTTAATAATCATCGAAAGTAAGTAAGTTTAAGTTCTGACAGGTCGAGGTAACTAGGACGGGGTCACCAAAGCCTAATTTTGTAATTAGGGGTGCATTATGTTTAAGCATGACGATTGTTCACTCGTCTTGATTGGCCAGAATACTCTGGTCCGTGAGGGACTGAGGCGGATACTTCTTGATGGTGGTTTTTCTCTCGAGCACTCTGCTGCTTCGATTGAAGAGCTTGAGGATCCGGCATTCTTGTCCAACCCGCGATTGGTGGTATTGGATTGGTCTAAGTCCGATGAACTCGATTTGGCAGTTGCCCGCATTCGTTCGACTTTCCCAAGTTCACATGTCGTCGTTCTGACCGATGATTTTTCATACGAAGCTATGGTTAAAGCGTTCAATTCGGGCGTTCATGGTTTCATCGTCAAGCGCATGGGTTGTGAATCGCTCGTAGCGTCACTGCGCCTTGCTGCGGTGGGCGAAAAGGTCATGCCAAGCCAACTTGCCAGCCAATTGGGCGAGGTCGTGCTGAACAACTCTTTGTCCGAGGCCAAGACTGCTGATCTTGCAGAGCTTTTGTCGGACCGTGAGCTTGAAACGATGCGCTACCTGCTCGGTGGGAACCCGAACAAGGTTATTGCAAACCACCTTGAGGTGAGCGAGGCAACCGTGAAGGTTCATGTGAAATCGATCCTGCGCAAGCTGGGTGTGCGCAACCGCACGCAAGCAGCGATCTGGGCCGTCAACAACGGGGTCGAGTTGGGTTCGCCGACATACACTCCTGATGTGCCATTCGTAGATGGCTACATGGCCCCAATGAGTTCGCATGCAGCGCGTTGATCAGTAGTATAGCCTATAGATTTGCAAGACCGAAATCAGTTCCCCGAAAAATTGCACCGGCCTGGCGCTTTGTTGTTTCATGGTTAACGACCCGGCGCTAGGCGACGAAGGCCCCCTCTTCGGTCTGTTCGATGCCATATTTTCGCGGGAATTTTAAGCGTAATCGCTCAGGTCTTGGCTTGACTGTTAAGGTCAGGCCAATCTCTTGCGCATTTCTTCCACTATACTTGCTTTCGGGTTGTGGAGGCGACAGTGCGGGAACAAGTTCTCCCAATGTGTTGCCGACGCCGCCTGTTGTAACGGCTCCAGCACCAACCTCCACACCGACGCCAACACCAACGCCGTCATCGACGGGGACACCCATCACGCCCGGCACCTTCGATCCCGCGAAGTTGCCGGACGGCCAGCAGCGTGCGTTCCCCACTGCCGAGGGCTTTGGCGCCGCTGCCAAGGGCGGGCGCGGGGGGCGGGCGATTGCCGTCACCACGCTGGCTGATTCAGGCGCGGGCTCCTTGCGCGAATGCATGATGGCAACCGGCGCGCGGACTTGTGTTTTCCGCGTTGCAGGCACGATCAATCTGTTGAGCCAGATCAAGCCGACTGCTGGCAACCTGACGATTGCCGGGCAAACCGCGCCCGCAGGCGGGATTGCGATCCGCAACGACCTGTCAAACCTCACCGGCTCTCCGCTGTTCATCAAGGTGCCTGACGTCATCATCCGGCACGTCCGCATCCGCCCAGGCCCAACGTCCGGGGCGAAGCAGGACACGACAGATGCGATCACGCTGGATGGCGGATCGCAGAATACCATTCTTGACCATGTCAGCCTGTCATGGGCGACGGATGAGCCCTTCAATTCTACCAAGAGCGCAGCCAAGCTGACCGTGCAATGGGCGTTGGTCTATGAAGGGCTGAGCCGGTCCACGCATATATCGGGTGAGCATTCCAAGGGCATGTTTGTCGAAGGCAGCGACATCACCGTGCATCACACGCTGATTGCACACGCCACCGATCGCATGCCCAATCTGGGTGTGGGTGGCCGGGTCGATCTGGTGAACGTCGTTTCCTATGACATGGGCCAAAAAGCGCACCAGTATTTCTCGATGCTGCAAAAGCAAAATTCAACCATCAGCGGCGTTACGCGCGAAGTGAACGTGGTGGGCAATTGGGTGTCGATGGGGCCAAGCACGCTTCGCGGGTCCCCGATTTATGGCGCTGATTACGATGAGGTGAATTCAACTTATCCCGGCAATGCGTCCTTCTATCTGTCGGGAAATGTCGATGGCCGTCGCCGCTCGCAATCCGCAGACGAGAGGCTGTTCATGGACCCGCAGGACTGGAAATATGTCTCACCAAATGTGATCGGAACACTATCGGTCCTGCTCTTTTCCGCAGCTGAGCAAGCGGTTGGCGATGTTATGTTGTTTGCAGGTGCATTCCCCCGTGATGCTGCCGACCAGCGGGTGGTCAATCAGTTTCAGACGTGCCGTGGCAGTATTATCGACAATCCGTCGGAAGTAGGGGGCTGGCCTGTCCTGGCAGGTGGTACGGCCTACACAGATGCAGACGGCGATGGCATGGATGACGCTTGGGAAAGAGCGCACCAGGTATCTGATCCCAATGCCGACAGCGATAGCGATGGCTATACCAGCCTGGAAGAGTTCCTCAACGAGCTTGCTGGCGATCAGGACGCAAATGGCGTGGCCCTCAGCAAGGTTGGCACCAGCAGTGCTGTGGTTCCGCCAATCAATTGTAACATAAACATAATCTGATCAGGCGCTGCGCTTTTCAAGCGAGGGACGGGCGTCGGTCTATCATTGCGGGTCAGTGCGTTTTTCCAGTTTGGAGGGCACGAAATCGTGAGCCCGAAAGTCTGGAGTTTTTGCCTATAAGGGCTAGGTTAACTTTCTCGAAAGTATTATTCACACTTTAAGTGCTTGTAAAATATGCAAAATATAAGTGCTTTTAAGTTTCTGCGAAATCCCGGGATAAGTACACTTAACCTTAGATCGTAGGGCCGCGGTTAGAGCATCTGAACAAATTATAAACCTCCGCAACGGAGGGATCGCGAAGCACATGAATACGAAAACAAAAGTCCTTGCTGCCACCGCGGTGGGGCTGGCAATTGCGACGCAAGTTTGGGCCTTGAAAGTGCCCGACCGCAAAAAGTCCCCGGCAGTCATTGTGACTCTGCCCGCCACTCCAAAGCCTGTTACAATTCCGACAGCGACCCCCACGCTCTCACCCCCTGTGACGCCGCCGATGGCGCCGCCAATGACGGGCGCGTTCAATCCTGCGAAACTGGCAGACGGCCAGCAGCGCGCATTTCCTACGGCAGAGGGCTTTGGCGCCGCTGCCAAGGGCGGGCGCGGGGGGCGGGCGATTGCGGTCACGACGCTCGCTGATTCAGGCGCTGGGTCTTTGCGCGAATGCATGATGGCCACTGGCGCGCGGACTTGTGTTTTCCGCGTTGCGGGCACGATCAACCTGTTGAGCCAGATCAAGCCGACCGCTGGCAACCTGACGATTGCAGGGCAAACCGCACCCGGAGGCGGGATTGCAATCCGCAACGATCCGTCAAACCTTAGCGGCTCTCCGCTGTTCATCAACGTGTCTGACGTCATCATCCGGCACGTCCGCATCCGCCCCGGCCCCACGTCCGGGGCGAAGCAGGGCACGACCGATGCGATCACTTTGGATAGCGGTTCGCAGAATACCATTCTTGACCATGTCAGCTTATCATGGGCGTCTGACGAACCGTTCAACTCCACGAAGGGTTCATCCAAGCTGACCGTGCAATGGTCACTGGTCTATGAAGGGCTGAGCCGATCCACACACACTTCAGGCGAGCATGCCAAGGGTATGTTCGTTGAAGGCAGCGACATCACCGTGCACCACACGCTGATTGCACACGCCACCGATCGCATGCCCAATCTGGGCGTGGGTGGCAGGGTCGATCTGGTGAACGTGATCTCGTACGACATGCGCGAGAAAGCCCATCAGTATTTCTCGATGCTGCAAAAGCAGAGCGCTTCGGTGAGCGGTAACAATCGCACCGCAAATATCGTCGGCAATTGGGTTTCGATGGGGCCGAGTTCGCTTCGCGGGACGCGCATTTACGGCGGCAATTACGACGTCGCGTTCTCTAGCAACCCGGGTTACGCCAAGTTCTTCCTGACCGGCAACATCGATGGAAGACGCAAGAACGCTTCCTATGATGAGCGGCTGTTCTTTGATCCATCGGATTGGAGCTACCTTTCCAACACGATGATCGGCACGCTGACGGTGCAAATGTACAGTTCAGCCGAACAGGGTGTGAAGGATGTCATGGCCTCTGGCGGTGCCATGCCGCGCGACACATCTGATATGCGCGTGCTGACAAACTTTGCGAACTGCGGCGGCAGGATCATTGATAATCCGTCAGAAGTTGGCGGTTGGCCGACGCTTGCATCCGGCACACCATATGCCGACAGTGATGGTGACGGGATGAGCGATGCGTGGGAGGCGGCGCGCAAGTGGACTGACCCCAATCAGGATAGCGATGGGGATGGCTACACCAATCTGGAAGAGTTCCTGAACGAATTGGCCGGAGATCAGGACGCTGCTGGCAACGTGATCAGCGCGGTTGGCAAGGGGCAGGGCGCAGCGCCACCGGTGAATTGCAACATCGCAACCCTTTAAGCGCAAGCTTGCTTTAAACTGAGGGGGCATGGCCAAGATTGGCCGTGCCCCCTTTGTTGCGCCTGCTCATAAGCATTACCACATATGCGCACGCACGAACTGAGTGCCCCTGCAGTATAGTAAATTATGTTTAAATTTACGCACTTTGCGATCCAGTCTGTCTGTCCTCATGTGCCAAGACGACCGTGAAGCAGGCGATGCCAAAGAGCCCGATGCAAATGTCGCAGCACCACGCGCGACCCTATAGGCATGACATTGACGGGTTGCGTGCCATCGCAGTCTTGGCTGTGGTATTGTTTCACGGCAAGTTTGCTGCAATGTCAGGGGGATACGTTGGTGTTGACGTGTTTTTCGTCATTTCCGGCGTACTCATCACAGACATCATCACACGCGATATAAGCGCGCAGCGATTTTCCGTTATCTCGTTTTACGAACGCCGCATTCGCCGCATTTTTCCGGCGTTGTTCGCCATGCTGGCTGTTTCAGTCCTTGTTGGCGCGTTTATCCTGTTGCCGCAGGACCTTTCCTATCTGTCGCGCAATGCCTTTGCCGCAGCGTCCTTTGTTTCCAACGTATCGTATTGGATGCAAATGGGATATTTTGAAGGCGATGCGCGGGTTCGGGTGCTTTTGCACACGTGGTCGCTGGCGGTCGAGGAGCAGTATTACATCCTCTATCCCCTGTTGTTGCTGACGATAAACCGCTTTGCGAGCAGCCACCGCAAGGCAATTATCGCAGGACTTGCGATTGTTTCGTTTGTTGCCTGCCTGATCGTAATGCCCTTGGATTCATCTGCGGCGTTCTATCTCATGCCATTTCGGGCTTGGGAGTTCCTGATGGGGGCCTGCCTTGCCTTGGGCGTATTCCCCTCGCTTGCGAACGCTCCCCGCCTGCGCAGTGCTTTAGGCGTTGTAGGTGCAGGCCTTATTCTTGCTGCGGTCGTGCTGTTTGACGAAAGCACCAATTTTCCCGGCGTGACAGCCCTTGTGCCCTGCGTCGGGGCTGCATTGGTGATCTATGCAGGGCCTACGTCAATCATCGGGCGGTTGTTGTCCTTCCGTCCGCTCCAATTTGGCGGCAAGATTTCCTATTCGGTTTACTTGTGGCATTGGCCCTTGTTCGTTTTTGTAAATTACTATGTGATTGAAAAGCTTAGCCCGCTCGAAAATTTGCTGTTGGTGGGATGTGCTGTTTTTCTGGGTGCGCTGTCGTGGCGGTTTATCGAGCTTCCGTTTCGCAGCAAACCAAGCGGAGGTACAAAAGGGGTTCAACCAGCATTTGTGCTGGCGACAGGCGTCATCGCCATGACCTGCGGGACGTCGGCGTTCATCTATCTTAATCGCGGACTGCCAGAACGCTTTAACGCCCAGAGCGTTGAACTTGCCAGCTTTGCAGCATCATTGAACCCCAATGCTGACAAATGCGGTGATATCAACTTACAGCTCGCGCAGCCATCGCCCTGCACAATCGGCATGGCGGCTGATCCCGCCGTTTTCCTTTGGGGGGATTCCCATGCAGGGGCCTTGTATGGCGCGCTCCGGCTGATTGCCGAGGATGGGCCAAGCATTGCCTATGGGGCAACGCCGCAATGCCCTCCGTTGATGGAAATGGGCACAGGACAAGCCTGCCTTGATGCCAATCGGCGCAAGCTGGAATATGTGATCGCCCACCCTGAAATTCGCACTGTCGTGCTGGCTGCGCGCTGGTCTTTGTATTTCGAAGGGCGCTTCATTTCGACAGGCGATGCGGAAACCAACGCCAACGCACCGGAATTGATGGGGCCTGGTCAAAAGCGCTATCCTTTGTTCACCGACGATGCGCGATTGGCGTTTCGCGAGGCGCTTTCGCGGTTGGTGCAGCAATTGTTAAGCCACGGAAAACACGTGGTCGTGGTCTATCCGGTGCCCGAAACAGGTTACGATATTCCGGCAACGCTGGCGCTGATGAAAAGCCGTGGCGAGGACCCTGCGCAATTCACGATACCCTATTCAGTCTATGCGCAGCGGCAGGGTAAGGCCATTCGTATCCTTGATAGCCTTGGTGAGCATGCGATGCTGTCGCGCATTTATCCCGCAAGCTCCATTTGCAAAGGTGGCCAATGCAGGACCTATGCGCGCGGCACGCCGATCTACTTTGACAGCCACCATTTGAGCATCCCCGGCGCGCTGCGGTTGGAGCCTGCCCTGCGCGCGGCATTTGCGCGGGGGCATGCGGCGAAATCCGAAAGCTAACGCGCGCCTGCGACGTTGATCTTTTTGCCAAGGATTGCTTGCACATAGATGCGCTGAACAAAGACGTAGCACACGATGGTCAGCGGCGCGGCCAGAAGCACACCGAGGAATCCGAACAACAGGCCAGCCGCCAGCACTGCAAACAGCAACAGGGCAGGGGGCACGTCCACTGCGTGCTTTTGGATCATCGGCTGAAGGAAGTTTCCTTGGAGTTGCTGGATCACCAGAAACAGCACAAGCGTCCACAACGCCGTCATCGGAGATACGGTGAATGCCAGCAGAACCGCCGGAATTCCTGAAATGACCGGCCCGACCATGGGGATAATGTCCAGCAAGCCTGCGATTATGGCCAAACCGCCGGAGGCCGGAACACCCAGCAGCGAAAGTCCGCCCCACGTCAGCGCGCCAACGACCAGCGATGAAATGGCCTGCCCCATCATCCAGCCGCGCAAACCCGCGCCAGCATCATCCAGTGCCTGGGCCGCCACGGGTTCAGCCTTTGTGGGGAGCAACAGCATCAGGCCACGGCGATAGACGTCAGGGTTTCCTGCCATGAAAATGGCCCCGACAATCACCAGAACCAGATCGGCAAGGCCGCTGCTGGCAGCAAGCGCATAGCCACCGGCTTGGGTAAGGATGCGCGAGACATCTTCACCGCCGACTTTGGCCAGTTCGCGCGCGCGTTCACCCATGCCATAGTTATCGAGGAAGCCTTCGATGCCTTGCAACGCGGCGGGCACTGTCTGTTTGATCGTGTCGAATTCGTTGGCCAATTGTGTGCCGAACAATACGAAGCTTCCGATGAAGACGGTAAACAGCCCCAAGACTGACAAGATCAAGCTGAACGTGCGGCTTAAGCGCGTGATCCGGCCAATCCAGCTTGCAATTGCGTCGAACACTGCGCCCAGCACGATCGCTGCGAAAACCAGCATGAAAAAGCGGTTCAGTTCAATCGCCAACCAGAAAACACCGATGATCGTCAAAACAATCACCGTGGATATCGCAACATGGCCAAAGCTTATGGAGCGTGGCGTTTCCGGGCTTTCGCTTCCACGAAACGGGGGGGTGGCGCTGTTTTCAGGTTGGTGCATGCAGATTTGATACCGCGAATATCAGGGTTTGGGGAGTGGCGAAAGAACACGCGCTTGATGGCATGGTTCCAAGTTTCTAGCGCTTTTTCTTTGCTGTCGTTGCGGTGAAGTCAGGCTCTTTATTGGCCACCCAGTCCACGAATTTGCGCACCGTGGGGTTGGCCAGCAAGCCTTCAACATCCATCCCATGGCGTTGCAGTTCGGAATTGGTGAAATTTGCGATCAGCGTTTGCTGGCAGATGGGGTGCATCGGCACGACATCGCGGCCACCCCGGCTTTTGGGAACGGGATGATGCAAGACTACGGTTTTGCCGGTGGGTCTGCCGCATAGCCAGCATGGGGGGACTACGACAGGAACTTCGTCCTCGTCTGGCAAGTCTTCATACGAACTGTGCTTGGAATGTTTGCGAGCCATGCGTCTGCCTGTAATTGCGTTGTCAGCGCCCTTACCACATCCGATCACCGGGCTGGCAAGAGCATGTCGAGAGGCTCGATAGCCTCACACGGTGTCGGCGATCCCCATCAGGCATGTGGCCTGGCTTGACAAGGTTCCGCCATTGCCGTGCGCCAATGCAATTTTTGCACCGGCGATCTGGCGCGCGCCTGCTTCATTCCGCAACTGGCGAATGGATTCCACCATCGTGAACAATCCGTACATGCCGGGATGACAGAACGACAATCCGCCGCCGTTCGTGTTCACCGGCAGGCTTCCACCCGGCGAAATAGCGCCACTGGCGATGAACGCGCCGCCTTCGCCCTTTTTGCAAAAGCCCAGGTCTTCGAGGAACAGGATCGTGTTGATGGTGAACGCGTCATAGACGTTCACCACGTCAACGTCAGCAGTGCCAAGCCCTGCTTGGGCAAAGGCGCGAGCGCCAGATTCCGTGGCCGCTGTGACCGTCAGGTCTTCCAGCTGTGAAATTTCAGAATGCCATGTGGCGGATGCCGCACCCAAAAGGGCGATCGGTGGCTTGCGCAGGTCTTTTGCGCGGTCAGCCCGCGTCATCACCACTGCGGCTGCGCCATCGGTTACCAGACAGCAATCCGCCACGCGCAGCGGATCAGCTACAAGCCGGGTTGAAAGGACATCTTCAATCGACAGCGGGCCCTGGCGGAAAGCTTCGGGATTGAGGTTGGCCCATTGTCGCGCTGAAACCGCCACCGATGCCAATTGCTCTGCCGTGGTTCCGTACACATGCATATGCCGCGATGCCGCCAGCGCATAGGATGCGACAGGATTGTTCGGCCGATAGGGATGCTCAAACACTGATGGCGCCTGCGCGCTTACCAATTTGCCCGCGCCTGTGCGTTGGTTGCTGCCATAGACGATCAACGCATGATCGATCAGCCCGGCGTCCAGCGCAAGCGCGGCCCATTCCACATGGCCGAAAAAGGCAGAGCCACCGGTGCGGCTATTGTTGGTCATTTTGGGGTGGATGCCGTAATATTCGGCGATGCTGAGACCCGAGAGGAAGTCTGCGGGCAAGCATATGAACAACCCGTCCATTTGCGATAGCGAAAGCCCCGCATCTTCAACCGCCAGCCGTCCGGCCTCGGCCGCCAGTTCAATTGCGGTGTAGCCGGGCGCTTCGCCGCAGCCAAAAGTTGCCGCGCCAACGAACGCCGTCTTGCCGCGCAAGTTGGTGCCAATTGTCATGCGCCGGTCTCCGGTTCGAACACAAGGATTTTGGCGTCATCCGGGCCATCGACAATGCGCGCGCGCACCCGCATGCCGATCTGTACATCTTCAGGCGCAATGCCCTGAACATGCGTCATCATGCGCGGACCTTCGTCCAGTTCAACGATGGCAATGTTCACGTGGGCCGCAGGCGGCTTCATCCGTTTTACGGTTGTGGCATAGACAGTGCCAAGGCCGCTGGGTTCGGCCCATTCTATATCCGTCGCCCCTGTTTTGGGCGCAACCATGCGCGGATAATAGACCCATTCGTCAGTGCTGGGCGAATGCTGCAACAAAAAGCGGCCTTCTGCGAGATGGCGAAAATAGGTCGAGGTTGGCGCTGCCTGCGTCAAAGCATTCTCCTGTGGTCCAAGCGTTTTGCGTCACTGGCTTGGTTAAGCGCACACATACTGCGTCCCAAGGCTGTGCCGCACAATAGCATTCTCACCTTCGGAACCGGCTGCAGCTTTGCTCGTTGCAAAGGGCCGAGAGGAAAGTTTGCGATGTTGGTTGATGAACGGGCGCAAGAGTGCGCCGAAGACGCGCTATTCGAGACAATTGCTGCGCCTGAGTTTCCCTGCGTCGGTGCCAAATCCGCCATGGCGCGCGGCACATTGAAAGTGCTGGCGTGCCACAGTCTTGACAGCAGTTGGGATGATTTGCGGATACATCAGGCGCTGCTTGATTGGGCGGCTGAATATCATTCGGATCCCGGCGGATTGCGCAGTTTGGCAATATCGTTTGCCGGTCCTGACGATCTGGACGAGATGCAGTTTGAAGATCTGATGTGGCAGCGCATCCAATCATGTGCCGATAAGGACGCGTGGCTTGGCCAGCCTTATGATCACCGCGTTAGCGCCGATCCGTCAGACCCGCACTTCTCGCTCAGCTTTGGCGGCGAGGCATTTTTTGTTGTCGGCCTGCATCCCCATGCCTCGCGTCCGGCCCGGCGGTTTCCCCGCCCGACTTTGGTGTTCAACCTGCACGACCAGTTTGAACGGCTACGGGAAGAGGGGCGTTATGACAAAATGCGGGCCCGTATTCTTGATCGCGATATTGCGCTGTCAGGGGACATCAACCCTATGCTCTCCCGCCACGGCGAAGCCAGTGAAGCGGCGCAATATAGCGGGCGGCTGGTCGATGATGATTGGCGCTGTCCCTTTAGCGACAAGCGCAGCCAAAGCGCATGAAGGTTTGTGAAATTTCCCCCCGCACCGGCACTGCATTCGGGCTTGTTGCCGGACAAATCCTGCGCGTTATTGATCCGCGCGGCGTGCAGGTAAGTGATCTTCTGGCGTTTGCGGCTGATGACGTTCGCGAGGTTATCTCGGCGGGGCGGACATTTGATTATGAAGAAACAATCCGCCTGACAACGGGCAATGTCTTGTGGTCGAACCGCTCTAATCCGCTGCTCGAAATTATCGAAGACACCGTAGGCCGCCACGATTTTCTGCTGACGCCGTGCAGTGAGGCGACGTTCCGGCACTTCTATCCGACCGAGCCAGTCCATCGCGGCTGCTTTGGCAATCTGGCCGAGGCGCTGGCGCCTTATGGGGTAGAGCCTGATGCAATTCCGGTGGCTTTCAACATCTTTATGAATGTCCCGGTGGACGGCAAAACCGGCAAAATCGAAGTCTTGCCACCGATCAGCCGCGCAGGCGATTATGTGCGGTTGCGGGCGCAGCGCGATTTGATCATCGGGCTGACGGCATGTTCGGCAGGAGCGTCAAACGGGGGTAGCTTCAAGCCGATTCATTATGTCATCGAAGATTGATTATCCTTCGCAGGGTGGCGCGTTTTCCGGGTGAATGCCCCACTGGCGGATTAGCCCCAGCACTTGCTCACAACGATAGGGCTTTTGCAAAAAATGCTCGCTGTCATTCAGTGATCGGGTGGTTTCGGAGTATCCGGTGGCGTAGATTACCCGAATCCGGGGCAGCATAGTCCCAGCCATTCGGCCCAGTTCCCAGCCATCAACCGATCCCGGCATTCTGACGTCTGTGAAAAGTACATCGAAAGTATTGCCGCCTTTTAACATTGCCAAGGCTTCTTCAGCGTTTGCCGCTTGTTCCACGGTATAACCTGCGTCGGAGAATTCATCCACCGCCAGTTCGCGCAACAGGCCTTCATCTTCAACAATCAATACGCGCGCCATTCTAACCCCCAATTTTATCCATCAGCGCTTTCGGCAAACAAAAGCCGCACGATCGTTCCGGTTCCCGGCCTTGACTCAAAAATCAACCGACCACCAGTCTGTGTCACAAAACCGTAGACTTGGCTGAGGCCAAGACCGGTCCCTGATCCTACAGGCTTGGTTGTAAAGAACGGCTCGGTTGCGCGGGCAAGCGTTTCATCCGCCATGCCGCAGCCGGTATCGCCAATGGATAGGGCAACTTCGCCATCAGCGCTTGCTTGGGTGGTTACCGTTAGGTCACCTACGCCGTTCATCGCATCACGCGCGTTCAGGGCGATATTCAAAATCGCACTTTCAAGTTGATTGCGGTCCAGTTCAACCGTCGGCAAATCTTCGGCTAAATCGACGTGCACTGCCACGTTTTCGCCCATCGTCCGTTCCAGCAACGCCATGATATCGCGGACTACGGCGTTCAGATCAACGGCATTGCGGGTGAGGGGTTGTTTGCGGGCAAAGGCGAGCAATTGGTTGGTCAAAGTCGCGGCGCGTTCGCTTGCCAAAAGCGCGTTGTTCAAGCTGCGGGTGACTTGCGGTTGTTCTGTTGTCACGCGCAGTGCGCGCTCAAGATTGCCGCTGATCACGGTCAGAAGATTGTTAAAGTCATGTGCGATCCCGGCAGACAATTGGCCAACAGCTTGGAGCTTCTGCGACTGGCGCAGCATCTCTTCAGCACGTTCGCGTTCAGCCACTTCGGCTTTCAACTGATCCAGTGCCAGTTGCAATTGCCGGGGCGAGGGCAATGCAACAAGCTTTGGCAACATTGGCCATAATACGATTGCAGTTACAATCGAAACAACCGCTGTGAGTGCCTTGACCGCGCCTTCCAAGCCATAAACTGGAACCCACAGCACCAGAATGCTAAGGACATGGGTTGTTCCGCAAGCGAGGATAAAGGTCGCAAACAGGCCCAGAATCCAGCCCGCTTCAACATCTTTGCGCCGCTTCAGAAACAGCCACAACGCCACCGGTATCGAGAAATAAGCGGCTGCAATGAACGCGTCGGCCAGAACGTGCGTCCAGATCAGGCGGGGGTCCCACAGCAAGCAATACCCGTGCGGGGCGAGCCCTTGTGCAAATAGATAGCGTTGCAACCATTCAAACATCAGATTGCCTCAATTTCCCGGCCTGTGAATGGGACCCTGCTGATGGGACTAAGGCCGGGTAACGGGTGGAAGCGAAAGCAATGTTAAGGAATAATGGCTAAGTTCATGATGTCCATGCCGAATTTTGCGTGGGCGTGACTGGCACAGCAAGAACCTCATACGGTGTAGCGTGGCCTTTGTATGACTAGCTGTGCCGCCTAACCCTCGCAAAGGGTGCGTAAAAAATGGAAATGCGATATGCTAAGCTGATGCGTGGAATGCCGGGTTCATCTTCGGACAATCCTCGGTTGCGAGAAATTGCGACGATCCTGCAACGCGCCTATGCTTTGTCGCCGATTGAACCGGCAGTTTCGCCCGCTGATATCCTGATGTCAGACATGTTGCTGGCGCTCGATAATCCTGAACTCTGTGATATTTTGAACGAGATAAAGGACTTACAGCTTGAGCAGTTGCAGCGGCTTGAGCGCTTGCTATCGCGCCATGCTGATAATGATACCTGACGCCGAGGCCTAAGCATCTGGTTTTGCGCCGATTTTCGGCGAGAATGTTTCAGGTTGTCATATTACCGACAGTGTTTGCACAATCCAATCGTTAACGCTAACGATGCAGCAATAATAAAAAACACGGGTCGCCTCGGGCATATTACTACAGGGGCGTCAGCATGAAATTCGGGGTTTCAAGTGGAGTCGCTTTACAGCGCTGCGCAGCGCGTTTTGCGGCGGCAGGCTTGGCCTTCGCGGCGCAACAGGCATGTGGCCAATCCGTCAATGCCCAAGCAGGCGTAGCAGCGCCAACGCGGGATGACATCAAAGGCGTGACGCGCCAGCAAACGCCGCCGCCATCGCGCCTTTCGGTCAACGGCGGAATCGAGCGTTCGCCATGTCCCCTAGCTGATCCGCAATATGCCGACATCAAGGTCAACATTACAGAAGTCGCCTTTGGTGGTTTGAAAGAAACCAGCGCTGAAGATCTGGCAGCTGTTTGGCAGCCCTATGCCGGAACGCAGCAGCCTATCTCTGTGCTTTGCGAAATCAGGGATGCTGCTGGCACCGAATTGCGCAAACGCGGTTACCTTGCCGCCGTTCAGGTGCCCACGCAAAAGATTGAAAACGGGCAAGTGCGGATGGAAGTCCTTTATGCCCGGATTGCTTCGGTGCGGGCGCGTGGTGAAACCCAAGGGGCGGAACGCAAGCTGGAGCAATACCTTGGTGCTTTAACCAAGGACGAGGTTTTCAACATCAATCGCGCCGAACGCTATCTGCTGCTGGCCCGCGATTTGCCCGGATACAACGTCCAACTCACTTTGCGCCCGGCAGGGACGGGGCCAGGTGATCTGATCGGTGAAGTCACCGTTCTGCGCCAACCTTATGCGGTTGATCTGACAATCCAGAACCTGGCGTCCGAGGCGACAGGCCGGTTTGGTGGCCAATTGCGCGCGCAGGCGTTTGGCCTCACCGGACTGGGCGATGTCACATCGCTTTCGTATTACGCAACGCAGGATTTCAACGAACAGCACATTGTTCAGGGCAGCCATGAATTTCGTCCCGGTAAGAACGGTCTGATCGTTGGCGGGCAATTGACATATGCCTGGACGAAGCCCGATGTTGCCGGCCTTCCTGCCGGTCGCAGCATCACGGCCCGCACCCTGTTTGCCAGCCTTTACGCCCGCTACCCGCTGCAACGGGCACAAGCGCGCAACGTCTGGCTTTCAGGCGGGCTTGATCTGATCAATCAAGACGTTGATCTGATCGGTCCGTTGACGCGTGATAAAGTGCGCGTGGCTTGGGCCCGGTTTGATTTTGACAGCATCGATGTCAGCGGTCCCCGTCCAGCGTGGCGCTATAGCAGTTCGCTGGAACTGCGGCAGGGTTTGGCCATCCTTGACGCAACGAATGGCTGTGTTGGCGCGGCTTGCGCGGCGATTGTGCCCACCAGCCGCTTTGACGGTTCGTCGTCTGCCACGGTTGTGCGGTGGCAGAGTGAATACGAACGCTCGTTTGGCAACGTCTCGTTCTTGCTGGCTCCGCGCGCGCAATATGCGTTCAAGCCTCTACTCAGCTTTGAAGAATTCTCCGCAGGCAACTTCACCATCGGGCGCGGTTATGATCCGGGGGAGTTGATTGGCGACAACGCCGTTGCGGGCACCGCGGAGTTGCGCGGGCCACGCCTTGCCCTGTCACGGGAAAAAGAACTGCGCATCCAGCCGTTTGCCTATTTTGATGCGGCATGGGTCTGGAACAAGGGTCTGGCCGGATCGCAACGCCTGACCTCGGTCGGCGGCGGTGTGCGCGCAGACATGGGCGCACGGTTCCGGCTTGAAGCCACCTTGGCCGTCCCGCTTGAAAAGGTCGGCTTGCAGACGCGCAAGTCCGATCCGCGTTTTCTGGTTACCCTAACCACGCGTCTCCTGCCGTGGAGTGCCTTCTGATGCGCCCGATCCCATCGCTTTCCCGCAAGCTCGTCTCGGCCTCAAGCGTTGCCATTGCCACAGCAATGCTGACGCACACCCCGCTTGCACAGGCGCAGTCGTTCCAGGGCACTGCAACCGTGGTTGGTGGTTCAGCCAACGTGTCTGTCACCGGAACGACGACCGATATTTCGGTGTTCAGCGACAGCGCCGTGCTTAATTGGGTTCCGTTTGATCAGGCGACAACCGGTGGGGCGATTGATTTTCAGCCTATTGGTACAACAGCCACTTTCATCGGGGCATCCGGACAAGGCGTGAATATTGCCGTCCTGAACCGCATCATACCCACCGGTTCAACCCGGCCCATCCAGTTCAACGGCACCGTCAATTCCGAAATCCAGATTTCAGGTCCACCACAGGCAGGCGGCAGAATCTTCTTTTACAGCCCGGGCGGGATTATTCTGGGCGGAACGGCTGCTTTCGATGTTGGCAGTCTGGCACTGACCACGCTGGATCTCAATTATGATACCGCGGGCAATTTTGATACTGCCGGTTCCTATGCATTCCAGCAGGCCAGTGTCGCCGACTCCAAAGTCAGGGTGCTAAATGGCGCACAAATCAGCACAACAACCTCGAACTCCTACGTTGCGCTCGTTGCGCCAAGCGTGACCAATGATGGCCTTATCACTGTTGATGGTTCGGCGGCCTTGGTGGCGGCCGATGCTGCCACAATCAACTTTGCGCCCAATGGCCTGTTCGACATTCAAGTAACCTCCGGCTCCAGTTCGACAGCGACGGTGGTTGCGAATGGCGGCACGATCACCGGTCCGGCTTCGATATCCGTGAATGATTTTCGCCGCGTCTATATGGTCGCTGTTGCCAAAAATGATGCGCTCACCATGGCCATTGGCAGTGGCAGCACGCTGGGCTTCGATATCGCGGGTGCAGCTGACGTTGTGGGCAATGCGATCGTCCTGTCGGCCGGGTTTGACGTGGTCGCCGGTGCTCCGGGCTTTACCCCTTCGGCTGGCGGCGGCAGCGGGCAAGTTTCGGTTACCGGCGGTGATGCCAATATCACCACCAGCTTCTTTGCGCAGGCAAACGGCGGGGTAAACCTTGGTTCAAGCCTTCCGGGCGGCCTCAATTTTGCATCTGACGTCGAGATTTATACGACTGGCGGTAGCTCCAGTCTATTTGCGAACGCTGGCGGAATTCTGAACGTCGTTGGCAATGTTTTGATGAATGGCGATGATCTTGTCAGCACGGGTGCGTCGCTTGGCAAGAACGTGTCAATCATTGCCAATGGCGGCGGCGTGGCCAATTTGAATGGCAATGTGATATTAAGTTCGCAGGGTTTTGGTGCAGATACCGCCCTCGCCGGAGGAAGTGGGGGAACCGGCACCGGCGGCTTGGCGCGCATTGAAGCAAGCAACGGCGGCCAGATCATAATTCTGGGTGACGTCTCGCTTAATGCAAGCGGCACCGGCGGCGGAGTTGAATCCAGTAGCGGTGCTGGCGGATTTGGCCTTGGCGGCAGCGCCAGCATTCTTGCAACCGGCACTGCCGGGTCGTTTGTTGATATAGCCGGTGGCGTTTCCTTGGCCGCAAATGGCTATGGTGGGGCCGGGTTGTCCTGTTCAACCTGTCTGCCTGCTGGCGGCAACGCTACGGGCGGCATTGTCACTGTCAGTGCATTGGGCGCACATGCGCTATCGATCAGCGGCTCTACACTGATCGATGCCTTTGGTAATGGTGGTGATGCATCGGATGGATTGGCTGGCAGCGGTACGGGCGGCGAGGTATCCATCTCGGCAACCAACGGCGCTGACCTCACATTTCATGGCTTTACCGTAAATGCGTCAGGCGTGGGTGGTGACGGCTCCGGCTTGGCGACTGCCGGAAATGGCCTTGGCGGAAGCATTGATCTGGCCAGCTTCGGGCTGGCGGGCGGCACCGCGACTTTCAACGGCAATGTTGCGCTGAGCGCCAATGGAAGCGGTGGAGCCGCTGCAGACCTTGGCGGTTTTGCAGCGATCGGGACCGGCGGGACCATCTATACCGGTGCGCGCGATGGCACGATACTTGGTGTGACCGGTGCGTTTGACGCAAGTGCAAGCGGCTTTGGCGGTTTTGGATCGTTCGGATCAACCGCAGGAACGGGCGGGCAGGTCACGCTTGATGCCCAATCTGGCGGTGCAGTGAGCCTTGCGTTGCCAGCACAATTAATCGCGACTGGCGTGGGTGGCTTCAACAGCGATCCGGGCGCATCGTATCTCAGCAGCGGCGGGCTGGCTGAAATCACCCTTAACAACGGTGCTATCCAACTGCTTGGTGGCGTTCTGATCAATGCTGGCGGGCAAGGCAACACCGTCATTGGCAATGGCCCTGCCGGAACAGGGCAAGGTGGCACGGCGAGAATCTTTGGCACCGGAACAAGCCTGTTAGACTCAACTGGCAATGTCGATCTCGTCGCCACGGGAATAGGCGGCTCAACGTCGGGCAACCCCTCTGCTATCGTTCAGGGGGGCAGCGGCACAGGCGGAACCGCATCAGTTGTGTTTACAGGCGGGCTGGCAACGGTTGAGGGCAATCTCCTTGTCGATGCATCCGGCATGGGCGGCTTTGGCAGCCTGATTGATGCAACAACCACAGGTGGAGCAGGCACGGGCGGCCTTGCGCAACTGGGTGCCGGTACGGCCTTGGCCGCTGGCGGGGGCAGTTCAATCGCGATCACTGGCCTTGCGTCAGTCAATGCAGACGGCACCGGCGGTGAAGGCTTTGCATCAGGCGCGGGCATTGGTGGCGAAGTGAACATCTCTGCTCACGTGGGCAGTCTTGCACTCGACAGTGCGCTGGTCACCTCGAGGGGGACTGGTGGCACTGGCACGGTTGGTGGATCCGGCGGCGCAGCGACAGGTGGTATCGTTAATATACTGGCGCAAAGTTCCAATGCGGGGCCAAGCGAAATAGTCGCCGTGGAAATGAACGTCACCGCATCTGCGTTCGGTGGCCATGTTGTCTACCCTAACGCAAACACGTCACCCGGCGGTGCAGGGGGGCAGGCACAGGGCGGATCAGTGCTGATTGCGGGCACGGCGGGCAATGGCATTGTCGATCTTGGCAGCGTCAGCGCAGCAGCCGATGCCGTTGGCGGCGATGGGGGTAACGGCAATCTCGGCGCTGGTGGTAATGGCGGAAACGCCTTTGCCGGTACGGTCCGCGTGGGCACAATCAGCGGGAACCCTACAGGGTCACTCAATACCGGATCGGCAACATTTGATTCCATCAGCGCAGTCGCGATTGCGTCCGGCGGCCAAGGTGGAACAGGCGACATTGCCGTTGCCGGGGCTGTCGGTGGCATCGGCGGCAATGCGGTGGGCGGCACGGCGTCGCTTGAGGTCAACGGCTCGCTGGTGGCCATTAACGGCCTTGGCGAATGGAGCACAGATGCCATCGGCGGTGATGGTGGGCTTGGTTTTACAACCGGTTCCGGCGGTAACGCTGTTATCGGCAGCGCCAATCCCGCCTTGCCTGCGGGCAGTTCCGCTTTGATCAAGGGTGACCTTGTTGCTTCGGACCTCATCTTCACGTCCACCGCGCTTGGCGGCACCGGTTCAGCCGCCGGGACGGCTACCAAAGCCGGTCAGGCAGCGGCATTCCTGGCCGAAGATAGCACGATCAGCGCAAACAGCATTAGTTTACGTTCATTGGCGGGTGTTGGCGCGTCGCCGAATATCGTTGATCCCATTTCGATGACGAACTCGACCGCGACGATTTCGGGGTTGTTTGAACAGATCACGTCGTCAAGCACCTCGCTGCGGCTTGACCAAGCATCAATAACGGCCGCCTTCGTCACGATGAATGCAGGCAATTGGCTGCTTGATCCATTGGCCCCGGCCACATTGGGGACGTTAACGGGCACAAGCGGCATCAATCTGGTTTCCGGGCTGGACTTGGTGGCGCATGCCAATCTGGCCACGCAAAGCTCCTTGATCCTCAACGCCTTTGGCAGGATCGATCTGGGTTCGCTTAGCGCCGGTGGTTTCGTCGAAGTGACCGCGGGCACGACTTTGGCCATCAATGACGCTTCATCGGGTGATTCCATTGAACTCACAGCGCCCGGCATTATCGAAGCAGGCAACCTCACCGCAGCAACTTCGGTTACAGCTGAAAGCTTTGGCAACATCGTTACCGGCAATATCGCTGCAGGTACAGGACTGCCAACCGGCGCGAATGGCGATTTGAACTCTGTCGGACTTCGCTCGGGCGGAAGCGTTTCTTCAGGTTCGATCTTTAGCGCTTCGAACCTCGGCATTCGTGCCGCCACGGCTATCACAACCGGGCAGGCAACAGCGTACGATATGCTGCTGCTTGGTGGGGGAAGCGTCTCTACAGGCGGGCTGAATGCCTCGAACCGCGTGCTGATCGCCAACGCATCGATGGAATCGTTCGGCCTGACCGCGGCTGGGTTCAACGCAAATCTGGTTTTCGCTGCTACGCCAGTTGCGCCAACATCCGGCCCGATTTCGATCAGCGGCCCCGTATCTTCCACAGCCTTTAATGCGGCAACCCAAGGGGCGTTCAACAGCGGTTCGATCACAGTTCTGCCATCGGCCACAGGCTCGGGGAACTTGCTGATAAATGCAGGCGGCACGTTGACGTCTGCCAACCTGCAAGCAGCCAACATGCTCCAGCTTATCGCAAACGGGGCGATTTCCAGCGGGTCATTGCGGTCAAACACACTTGGCGTGAAGGTTGCCTCGTTGGGCGGCAATGTCACAACCGGTGCAATCAGCGGGCGTGAAGATGTTTTGGTCAATGCAGCGCAAGCGCTCACTGTGAATGGGCCCATCAACGCGCGTGATGTGATCCTGCTATCAGGCAACAATATCGCCGCAGGCCCCATCACAGCAGGTGCCGTCCTACCGGCTGGTATTCCGCCCAGCGCCGTCTCTCCTGCATCAATCACGAATGCCACAGGCCGCGTCTTGATAGCCAGCAATACCATGACCAACGAGGCATTCCTGCTTTCGACGTCGACAGATTATTCGGCTCTGCTTGCCGCCATCCCGGCGCGTGTCGCTGGATCGGTCAATATTGGCGGAGCCGTTGCCGGACGCTTCGTATCGTTCAGCCAAGGCGCCATGACCGGCGGGTTCATGTCTGTCTTCGGTGTGCTTGAAGTGGAAGCAGGCGGGTTGGTGACGGCCAGCCAACGGTGGCAAGCCTCTGCGATGCAGATTGCGTCTGCCGACATCAGCATTATCGACAACGGAACACTGACCGATCCCTTCGGACGCCCCATTTTGTCAGGCCTTCGGACAACACCGACCGGAAGTGTCAGCCTTGTCTCCATCGGCACCGGGCCTGCGATTATAGGTGATGGCGTGACGGGGACGGGTTACGCCTTGTCTGCTGCGGAAATCGGGCTGATTTCAACCGGTGAACTCGCCATCGGAGCGGTCGATAATTCGGCCAACCCGGTTGATATGTTGATCGGAAACCTTGCGCTGACGGCTGGCGGGACCATTGGCGCCAGTAACCTCGCCGGCACAAACGGAAGCATCGCCTTTGGCACCGGCAATCGTCAAACACAGACGCCCGGCGGCGCAATCCGCATTGTCGGCAACGTAACAGGCACGGGTTTTGCCGGGACCAATGTCGTAGAATTCGCAACGGGCCGGTTCGAACTTGATGCGGCCACCGGTTCGCTCTCGCTTACGCAAACGGGAACGGCACTTGGCGGCATAATCGGGATTACGGCCAACAACATCCACGTTGCCAGCGGAACCATTCTTGATCGCTTGGCCGCCGATCCGTTTTATACAGGCCATGCCGCTGACCTGAACCGTCCAGCAACTGTTCAGCGTCCGGAAGGTGTGTTGCGCGCGCTTGGGCTTGATCTTTACCCGACCGGGACGCTCTACATCCAGAACACCGGGACAGCACTTGATCCTGCCGGGTTCTTTGCCGACTTCGATTTTACAGACCTGAATCCTCCGACCAATGCCTTGCCCGCAAGCATATCGGTTATCGTGAACGGCAAATGGCAAACCGCCGCCGGTATCGTAAGCGGCTTTGCCGCGCGCGATCTGGTTGTCGAAAATGCCGATACGCTGGAGTTTTACACGGCCACCAGTTCGGTCAATGCTTGCGCGCTTGACGCTACTTTCTGCGTTCTTGCACAAGAAGTAGACCCGATACCGGCCATCGCCAGCCAGATTGCGATCGTGTCGAACAACACGCTTGGCAGCACGCCTGAATTTACCGAAGCCGTCACGGCTGCCGATGATCCGATGAGCGAGAGTGAAGAAGAGGCTCAGAAGGAAGCGGAAGCCGCGTCAAAGGCCGAAAAGGCCAGCAGTCCAATCGCACCACCGCCGCAGATGATCGACAGCAAACCGTTGGAACCACAATCGCTGATCGAACAGCCTGTTGCAGGCAGCGGCAATCCATCGCTGATCGGATCTGTGGTGAATGAAAATAGTGCAGAAGGGGAAGCACAGTGATCTCGCAGAACCAGACCCCGACCTGCCGCAATAGACGCCGCGCTGGCCTGTTGGGTCAGGCCGCTTTGCTGCTTTCGCTGGCTGTGCCGGTACAGGCTGCGGAAAAAGCGGAACAGCCGTTGTCTGTGCGCAATTCTTTCCGGATTGGCACCAGCGGGGTTACGTGCACCGCGCAGAATGCTCCGCGTGATACGCGGCTTATCGGCATCTTTGATCGCGGATATCGGCTTAGCTGCCGCGATGCCGCAGGCGCGATCGGCACCATGATTGCGGTCCGCCGCGAAGTGGCGATTGCGTCCGAGCCTTCGGGCATTGTTGCCGCAGCGCTTGATTGCAGTGCCATCAGCGCGGTGGAAATTCCCGTAATCGGCAATGCCAATGCGGTGACGTGTCAGGATAAAACAGCTGGCATCGATTATAAGCGTTACGTCGTAAATCGCGGAAAAATAACCTATTTTGTTGAAGGCCTTGCCGGGTATGATCCTGCTTTGCGCCTCGCGCTTGCCAGCGCCATTACAGATACGCCCGTGCCTGGTGAAATCCGCGTTGCCACCACCGAAGTGAGCGATCCTGCGGCCTTTGCCCGTGTGCAGGCAGGCCAACTTGACCGGCTTGGCGCGCGCGATGAAGGGTATTTGCGCAACAATGGTGGCCGGTTTGCCGAATCTTCCGAGTTTTTTGAGACGTTGGCGGCACGAGATCGTTCATCGGGCGGGGTAGGATTGGCTGAAGCGCTTGCCAATCAGGGGCTGCAACAATCCAATCTTGGCAATTTCACAGCAGCAGATCGTTTGTTTGCGCAAGCCAGCGATGCCTCATCGCGCAGCGACGGCGTGACCCAGCGTTTGATCCGCAATTACCGTGCGATCAATCAACTGAACCAGCGCCGCCCGGTTGCCGCGTTGAAGGCGCTTGCCGCAGACGTGACCAACATCAGCGCCTCGTTTGATCGTGCAAGCTTATCAACCGGCATGATCAACACGCCGCTGGCAGAGGAAATCAACCGCGAAAGTCTGGCCGCGCGGCGTCTTGGCGCGGCCGATCCGGGCCTGTCTGATACCGAACGCGCTGAAATTCTTGATGCGCAGGCAGATGCCCTTCGCGCGACCGCAGCGCGGGTGCAGGGCAAGCTTGATGTCGCTATCGCGGGCTTTCAGGCCGCTGGCAGCAGGCTTGACGCCGTACGCGGCGGACGCGTTGCATCGGCTGGCTGGCTGCGGTCGGAAATCCAGATAGAACTGGCGTTGCTGGCCGAAGCGCAAGGCCGCGGTGCGGATGCGCGCACGGCGTTTGACCGGGCAATCCAGATCATCGCCATGGCTTTCCCGCAATCGCCCGCACTGCTTTCTGCCCAAGCGCGTAAGGCCGGGTGGTTGGGGCGCTCCGGTGATGAGGCAGGCGCACTCGCGCTCTATGCCAAAGTCGTCGAAGACAGCCAGTCTGTGCCAGACGCAGGAACCACACTGCGCGAATTGCTTGCGCCCTATTTCAGCCTGTTGGCCAAAAAGGGTGATGATGCAGCGTCAAAGGCTGTTTTCAATGCATCGCAAATTCTGCAACGGCCCGGTGTCGCCCAAACCCAAGCCGTGCTGGCGCGGCAATTGTCAGAAGGCAATGACGAGGCTGCATCGCTATTCCGTTTGTCTGTCACCCGCAGCCGCGAAATTGCCAGAATCGAAACAACGATCGCTTCGCTTGGCGCAGTGGAAGCGCCAACCCCGCAAGACTTGGCCGCACTTAAAACCGCGCAGGAGAGCCTTGCTTCCATGCAGGCCGATCAGACCGGCCTGGTCAGCAAATTGGCGGCTTATCCGCGCTATAACGTGCTCGCGCCCAAGAATGTCGACCTTGCTGAACTGCAAGGTGCGCTCAAAGCGGATGAGGCGTATTACAAGCTGATGATCGTGGGGGACCGCGTTTACAGCCTGTTCGCCACGTCGGTATCTGCGCAAGTTTTTGACACGACCCTGACGCCCGCCACTTTGACGAAATCGGTGCAGGAAATTCGCGATACTATCGTGAAGGTCGAAAACGGGCAGCAGGTCAATTATCCGTTCGATCTGGGCAAATCCCGCACGCTTTACAAGCTTCTGTTCAGTCCGGTTGAACAGCAATTGCCAAAAGTTAAGCATCTGATTTTTGAGCCGGATGGCGGCATGCTCCAATTGCCGCCCACCGTCCTTGTCACCTCGGACAAAGGTATTGCCGATTACGCTGAACGGATGGAAAGCCCCGATGGCGATCCGTTCGATTTCACCGGTATCGACTGGCTGGGCAGGGGCCGTGAAGTGTCGATTGCGGTCAGTTCGCGCGGCTTTCTGGATCTGCGCAAACTGGCAGCTTCTACTGCACCGCGCAATTATCTTGGGCTCGGCAAAAACGCGAAACCTGCCGCACGTCCGGTAGCGGCTGTTGCGGATGAATGCGATTGGCCGCTTGCCACGTGGCAGAACCCCATTTCGGCTGACGAATTGTTCTATGCCCAGCGCACGCTGAAGGTGGGCGGCAGCGCGGTGCTGACCGAAGCGGCGTTCAATGACAGTGCCTTGCTGTCATCGAACGATCTTGACCAATATCGGGTGCTGCATTTCGCCACGCACGGGCTGGTTACCGCCCCTCGCGCAGATTGCCCCGCCCGTCCGGCCTTGGTCACCAGCTTTGGCGATGTCGGCTCGGACGGCTTGCTCAGCTTCCGCGAAATCTTCGATTTGCGCTTGAATGCCGATCTCGTGATTTTGTCAGCTTGTGACACTGCCGGCATGGCCACAGTCGCTGCCAGCCGCGAAGCAGGGGTAACCTCTGGCGGGAACTATGCGCTGGATGGACTGGTGCGCGCGTTTGTCGGTGCGGGCGCTCGCACGGTCATCGCCAGCCACTGGCCGGTGCCCGATGATTTCGACGCAACCAAGCGCCTGATTGGCGGCGTCATCGGATCAAAGCCGGGACAGGAATTGGCGAACGCGCTATCATCGGCACAGACAAAGCTGATGGATGATCCCAACACGTCGCATCCGTTTTATTGGGCGGCGTTTATCGTGTTGGGTGATGGTGCGAAACCGCTTGTTGCGGGAAATGCGCTACCGGCGCCTGGTACTGCGACACGATAAGGCCGCAATAGGGAAGCCGGGGATCAGGGCTTTTGGGCGAACCAGATGATGTGTCGCCCGCCCTTTTCCCCGTTTGCGTCCAGATCGCGCTCGTCAATCACTTCGCGCACGATCACTTCGTCCACGTCAAAGCCTGTGTCGCGCAAACGCTTGGCAAAGATGTCGTCGTGCTCGGCGGACCAGATGGCAAGAATACCGCCGTGGCGCAGGGCTGCCATCGCAGCTTGCAGCCCGTCACGGTGATACAGTTCGTCATTCACCTCGCGCGTCAGGCCATCGGGGCCATTGTCCACGTCGAGCAGAATCGCGTCATAAGCCTCGCGCGCTGAATCGATCAACATGGCGACATCGCCATTGATCAACATCACCCGCGGATCATCAAGGCAGCCGTCGGTCAGCACGTGCATCGGACCGCGCGCCCATTCGATGATTTCGGGCACAATCTCGGCGACGGTAATCGAGGCGTCTGACGCAACACATCCCAAGGCGGCGCGCAGGGTGAAGCCCATGCCATAGCCGCCGATCAGCCATTCAGCGCTTTCGCGCTCACCCAGCCGTTCATGAGTCATCGTCGCCAGTGCTTCTTCCGAACCACTGGCGCGCGTACCCATCAACTCGGTATGCTCAAGCAGAATGGTGAACTCGTCACCACGCTTCATCAGACGGATTTCAACGCCATTGGGGATGTGCGCCGTGCCGATCCAGTCGTGCCCGGGCAGCGTCTCTAGGACCTCGATGTCCTATACTACTTCTTGCGTGCCTTGCGCGCGGCGTAACGCGCATCGCGGGCCGCCTTGCGCTCGGCCTCGGTCATTTCGGGCTTGATTGCAGCCAGCGCTGCTTCGGCCAGTTCCTGCTTACGGGCAAGTTCAGCCGCGCGCTTGGCTTCACGTTCAGCCTGCACGGCAGCGCGCTTGGCGGCTTGTGCGGCTTCGCGTTCAGCGGCCTTGGCAACTTGTTCAGCCAGCGCTTCGGGATCGAGGGCGGGCTTTGCCTGCAAACGGGCGAGCGCCTTGGCGCGCGCAGTTGCGGCGGCCGCGATCCGGTCGTTAAATCCTGGTTCCTTGTATCCTGCCATCAATCCGTACTCGAAAACCTTTAAGTTGAATGTCGCATCGGCCATGCAAATCATGCCGATTTTGCAAGATCTTGAAGGACAGAAGGGAAGGGGCCAATAGCCTCTGTTTCCGATATCACCAAGGTTGCAGGGCCGCCCCTAGCACGACAAGGCGTACCATTGCCAGAAAGGATACGCTTGGCGCTGACTTCTCTTGGATTGCGCCACTTATCCCCAGCGGTCCGGTGGACAAAATGCACCGGACGCCGCTAGCCGCCACGCATGGGTATTACCGCAACAATCATGAACACCGTCACCGGACGGCCTATTCAAAAGATGACATTTGGGCGCATGCCCAAGCCTTGGGCCAGCTTTAACCTGGAAACAGGGGAGTTGGTCACCGCCGAGCGTATCGACATCGGCAAACCTGCACCGGGCAAAGTGATTACGCCGGTGGACGTTTGGGTTACCGTTAAACCCAAAGACTGAAGCGCATTGAAACAGCCCGAAGATCGCCTTTTCGCGGCCATGCGGCCTTCTTGATGCAACCCCCGGCCCATATTGCAGGGCCGGGGTGTAACGCTCATTTCAGGGCGAGCATTTCATCGCTGCCGATGCGCGCAATGGCCAGATTGGCGGCGCGGCGCGAATCGACCCAGCGGCCATTGGCCAATTCCACGTCAAAGCGCTCGTCACTGCTGGCGGCAGCGCGATACAACCGTGCGGCCTCGTCCTTGCGACCGATCATCTTGTAGGCTGTGCCAAGGTTGATCAGCGCCAGCGGATCGCCCGCTTTGGCGAGGCCGTTACGCTCAATCCGTGCAATCGCGGCTTCGGGCCGGCCTGCCATCAATTCATGATAACCAACGTCGGTTGCGGGCATCGAAGGTGCCGGGACCGTGAGTGTCGCAGGGGCTTGCGCCATCAGCGCGCCGGCGAGGAAAAGGCTCATGCTCATGTGCAGCTCTCCGTTTCAATCTTTTGTCTGAAACAGAAACTATGTGATTCTCTGCCAAGTGCAACCAAACTGTAACATTGTCACAAATCTGCAATCATTAAACCGGCCCCTTTCCGCGACTTCTGCGGAATTCGTCACATCAAAGTCACGCCATGTGAAATATTCCTGTCACGAAACCGCAAACAGGCTGTCACTTTAGGTCCGTAGAGCACCCCTCGACCCGGCGGGAATAGATCCTGCCATTATCCATGGGGGATACCACGTGAAGAATTTCCACGGCCTTTTCCTGGTTGGTTGCAGCGCAATCGCGCTCGCCGGCTGCGGCCCTACCGACATTGCCTCGCCAGGCACTGGTGGCAACGTCACCATCAACCAGCCAACGCCTGCACCTACGCCAACACCAACGGCTACAGCTACGGCTACTCCAACGGTTACGGCTGCTGCCGGTTGCCCAACGATTTCAGACCCTCAGGGCCTGACGGACCAGCAGACGATTACCACGTCGCAAGGCTCATGGCGCATTTGCCGCCTGCCTTCGCGCATCAACGCATCGACGACCCTGCCAAAGGTTGCGGGCGTTCTCTACCAGATCAATGGTCGCGTTGATGTGGGCACGGACCTTGGTTTCAACTTCACGGCTGCTGAAACCGGCCCTGCGGCCAATCGTCCTGGCGTAACCCTGACGATTGAGCCCGGCGTGATCCTGTTCGGAAACACCGGCACGTCATGGCTTGCTGTCAACCGTGGCCACAAGATCAATGCTGTCGGCACCGTATCGGCTCCGATCATCTTTACCAGCCGCGATAACGTACTGGGCCTCAACACCGAAACGTCGCAAGGTCAATGGGGTGGCGTCGTGTTGATGGGTCGCGCGCCAATCACCGACTGCACCACCGGCACGCCTGGCGCGCTGTGCGAGCGTCAGACCGAAGGTTCGGCTGATCCTGCCATCTACGGCGGCGCCAGCCCTGCTGACAGCAGCGGCACGATGAAATATGTCCAGATCCGTTACTCGGGCTTCGTCCTTGGTTCGAACAGCGAACTTCAGGCGTTGACGCTCGAAGGTACCGGTTCGGCCACCCAGTTCGACTACATCCAGAGCTACAACAGCTCGGACGATGGCGCTGAATTCTTCGGCGGCACAGTCAACATGAAGCACTATATCTCGGTTGGTGCTGACGATGACAGCCTCGATATGGACACGGGCGTTCAGGCAAATCTGCAATACCTGTTGCTTATCCAGCGTGCGGGTGCGGGTGATGCGTTGATGGAGCTCGACAGCAACAACAACGAATCGCAAACCCCGCGTCAGGTTTCGCGCATCGCAAACTTCACTGCCATTCAGACAGCGACCAGCGGCAACAACGAAGCCAACAGCCAGGCATCGCTGTTCTTCCGCGGCAACTCGGACATCACGCTGGCAAACGGCGTTGTGAACACCCCTGTAAACCAGTGCATCCGCATGAACGGTTCGGGCGGCGCAAATGCTGCAACCCTGACCGCACGTTCGGTCGCAATGACCTGCTCGGGCACCGGCGATGATCGCTTCATCGGCAGTGGTTCATACACAGCGGCACAAGTTGCTGGTTTCTTCGGTTCGGGTGCAAACGGTAACAACGCCGGTCTCACCTCGACCCTGACGGGCTATGTCAACGGTGCGAACGAAAACGGCATCGCCGGTTTCGATCTTACCACGCTGTCATCGTTCTTCACCGCAACGACGTATATCGGTGCGGTCAAGGATAGTGCTGACACATGGTACGCCGGTTGGACCTGCAACAGCGGTGCCGCCAACTTTGGCAACACCAGCACGTCTTGCACACTGCTGCCCATCACCTGATCGGCCGCCTTTCGAGAGACAGGGGGGTGGCCGAAACCGGCTGCCCCCTTTCTCGCGATAAATGAAAATACATTTCCCCAGGGGGGACAAGGAACATGACCATGCTGCGGCTCACAACCTCGCTGCTGCTTACCACTGCGCTCTTTACGCCAGCATTCGCCTACGCGCAGGATGCGGTTCAGCCTGTGGACCCGGCTCCCGAAGCACCTGCAGAAACTCCGGTTGAGCAGGCACCGCAAGAAGAAGCTCCCGAGATTTCCATTCCCGGCGGCGAAATTGTTGTGACTGGCCAACGCGACCGCAATATTCAGCGCGCGGCGCCGCAAGTCGTCTCGATCCTTGGTTCGGCTGAAATCGCCAAGACCGGCGAAGGCAACATTGCCGGCGCACTCGGCCGCGTTACCGGCCTCAGCGTTGTCGGCAACGGCTATGTCTATGTGCGCGGCCTTGGTGATCGCTATTCGCTGGCGCTGCTCAACGGCTCACCGCTGCCAAGCCCCGAGCCGCTTAAGCGCGTGGTTCCGCTTGACCTGTTTCCTTCCAGCATCATCGCTTCGTCGCTGGTGCAGAAGTCTTATTCTGTGAACTATCCGGGCGAGTTTGGCGGCGGTGTGATTAACCTCACTACCAAGTCGACGCCCAACGAACCTTTCATCAGCTTCGGTGGCGGGCTTAGCTATGACAGCGAAACCACCAACCAGTTGGGCTATACCTATTACGGTTCCAGCACCGATTGGACCGGCTTTGACAATGGCCAGCGTGATTTGACAAGCGGCTTGAAGAACTTCTTCGCCAGCGGCGAACGCCTTAGCGCAGGCGTTCTCGATAACGTCGAACTGGCCAAGGGCATCGTGAACACGCGCAACGGTCTTACCCAGCGCATCCCGAACATGCCGGTGAACACCAACCTGTCGCTTTCCGCGGGCAAGTCGTTCGAACTGGGCGATACCACGCTGGGCGTTATCGCTACGGCCGGTTACAGCAACAAATGGGTCACGCGTGACGTTCTAAGCCAGACTTCGTTCGAAGCCGATCTGTCCGATTTGCAGTCAGATTTCCGCCGCGTCATCACCGATAACCGGATCGTTGCCAACGGCATGCTTGGTCTTGGCCTCGAATTTGGCCGTAACAAGATCCGCTGGACCAATCTGTATATCCGCGACACGCTGAAGCACACGCGCATCAGCCTTGGTCAGCGTAACCAGACCAATGCCGATTGGCAGCAGCAGGATACGGCCTGGTACGAACGGCAATTGATCGACACCCAATTTGTTGCCGAACTGAAGCCATTCGACGGCATTTCGGTTGATGTGCGCGGTGGTTATGCCAATTCACAACGCGAAGCCCCTTATGAACTGGGCTTTGAGTATGTCCGCACCAACGTTGCATCTGATCCGCTGGGCGAATTTTTCGTCAACAATCTTGATGGTAACGCAGGCCGTGCCAACCTCAGCTTTTCGGATCTGAACGAAAACCTGTGGTCGGGCGGGGTCGACGTTTCGTACAAGATCATGCCCAGCGTCACGGCGACGGTTGGTTATTCCTATGCCGATTTCAACCGTACCAGTTCACGTCGCGACTTTCAGTTCCGTGCCGTGGATTTGCCTGATGGCGTGAACCTGTTCCGCCCCGATTACCTGCTTAGCGGAGCCGTGATCGAAGCGTTTAATATCCAGCTTATCGATACCAACGAAGGCTTCCCTGCGTTTCGCGCAACGCTGCGCAATCACGCTGGATTTGCCAAAATCGATGCGCAAGTGACCAATGCCATACAGCTTGACGCCGGTGTGCGCTTTGAAAAGGGCAACATGGCCGTCATTCCGACGCAAGTGTTCAAAGATACGCCGATCACGACCGGCGGCACGCAGATCAACAATGACTACTGGCTGCCCGCAGCCACGGTCACATGGCAAATGCGTGATGATATGCAGATGCGCTTCAACGCATCCAAGACCATCGCCCGCCCGCAGTTCCGCGAGTTGATTTTCCAGTTCTACTTTGATCCTGACACCAACCGCACCTATCGCGGTAACCCCAACCTGCAAGACAGCAGGCTGACCAACGCCGAAGCGCGCTATGAGTGGTATTTTGATCGCGACCAGCGCTTCTCGTTGTCGGGCTTTTTCAAGCGGATTGATAATCCGATTGAAACATTCGTGACGTCGGAAAGCGACAACTTCATCACCAGCTT
This sequence comes from Novosphingobium sp. 32-60-15, assembly GCF_002280675.1. GTDB lineage: Bacteria > Pseudomonadota > Alphaproteobacteria > Sphingomonadales > Sphingomonadaceae > Novosphingobium. The sequence continues at coordinate 136,422 of NZ_NCEN01000001.1, forward strand.
TGCCAACGCGCCAACGGCTGACCTTTATGGTGCTGAAGTCGAACTGCAGAAGTACTTCGAGCTGGCTGATTGGGGTGGCATGTGGGAGGCACGGCGCATCGCGCTCAACGTCAACTACACGTACACCAAGTCAAAGCTTAAGGTGAAGGAAGGCGATACCACATCGTACTTCCAGGCAGCATCAACCCGCGCTCTGGATTATTTCCAGAATGGCGTGCCGCTCACTGGCCAGTCCGAACACATCGCCAACGTCCAGTTTGGTCTGGAAGACACCGATGGTCTGTCGCAGCAAACCCTGTTGCTCAGCTATGCCAGCAAGCGCGTGTTCAGCCGTGGCTTGCTAAACACCGGGCAGCCCGATGTCATTCAAGACCCAGGTCTGCGCATCGACTTCGTAGCTCGCCAAGGCTTCAAACTGTTCAAGCGCGAACTGGAAATGAAGTTCGAAGCGCGCAACCTCACCGGTCGCCGCAACATCGAATTCCAGCAGGCCGGTGCCAATCGCGTGGATGTGAACTCCTATGATGTGGGTCGCACGATCTCGCTCTCGGCCACGATGAAGTTCTAAGCACTTACACAATCAACCACCCTACGGAGGCGGCTCTTGCAAAAGGGCCGCCCCTCTTTTTTGTTGGGCGCAAGAAAAGCCCCGCCGGGACGTGTCCGGGCGGGGCAGATAGTCCTGGTCGATGTTATAGTCTAAGGCCGGTCTAGGACATATCCCAGTGATCGTACCGTGCGCAGCGGGGTTCCTGCGCCAACATCACGCAAGGCGCGGCGCAAGCGGCTTACCCAGGCATCAACCGTGCGCTCGTCAATCGGCTGGTCATGTTTGCCGAGGGCCGCGATCAGTTGTTGGCGGCTGAACACGTGGCCCGGTTGCTCCATCAAGTAGCGCAGCAGGCGCAACTCGTTCGGCATCAGGATCAACGCCTTTTCCCGCCAGCGTGCTTGCAATGCGGCAAGGTCAAGCGTCAGATCACCCAACTTTAGCGTGCGGGCAGGGACATCGTGGTCTGGTAACTGCACCGAAAGCACCCGATCCAGCAGCGCGGCACGATCAATCGGTCCCATGATATAATCATCGGCACCGGCGCGCAGTGCACGGCGCTTGGCTTCGGCATCGTCATCTTCAAGGATCATCGTGATATGCGCGTTCTGGCCAAGGCCGTCCGCTGCACGGAACCTGCGGCACAATTCAAGGCCCGACATCTCGGGCAGGACCCAGTCAATAAACGCCCACGGCTGACCTTCCATCAAGGGCAGCGGCGCTTCAAACTTCCAGCGGTGGAACACCACGCGCAAATCCGAATGGGCAAATGCCTCACGCCCCCCGGCCAACTCCTCGGTCAACAAGATGTCGATAAGCCGCATACAAAAAAGCCCCTGTCCTACAGGGGCTTTCTGTCGCGGCTATGTGACGGGCACATGACGATGTTACAACCTTAGAGCTTCGTCCCGCGTTTTGGCAGGTGGAACGCTCCTATTATACCGGCAAACCCACATAATTCTCAGCAATGCTCGTCTGCGCGGCGATACTGCTTGAGATATAATCCAATTCTGCCACCTGCATCGCACGTTCAAACGGCCCGTCTTCGGGGAAGCGGTGCATCAGCTTGGTCAGCGTCCATGAAAATCGTTCAGATTTCCACACCCGGGCAAGGGCTTTGGCGGAATAGGCGATCACCGCATCATTGTCGGCCCGCTTGAAGTACGCCGATAGCGCTTCGGCCGCATAATGCACGTCACTGGCGGCAAGGTTCAGGCCTTTGGCTCCGGTTGGCGGCACGATATGCGCAGAATCTCCGCATAGCATCAGGCTGCCGTGCCGCATCGGTTCAAACACGTATGACCTTAAAGGCGCTATCGATTTCTCGATCGAGGGGCCGCGCGTCATCGCTGCAGCTGCTTCTGGCCCCAATCGCACCGCCAATTCGTCCCAGATGCGCTCGTCGCTCCAGTCTTCGACTTTTTCGGTCAGGGCTACGTCCACGTAGTAGCGGCTGCGCGTATGGCTGCGCATCGAAGCCAGCGCAAAGCCGCGTTCATGGTTGGCATAGATCAGTTCATGGTTGCATGGCGGGACGTCGGCGAGGATGCCCAGCCAACCAAAGGGATAGACCCGTTCATATTCGCGCGCCACGCTTGCCGGAATGGCCCGCCGCGACGGCCCGTGGAAGCCATCGCACCCGATCACAAACCGGGCATCGACCCGCTGCGGGACGCCATCCAGGGTATAAGTGATATAGGGAGTATCGCTCTCAATATTGAACAGCGCGACATCTTCAGCGCCATAGATCACGGGGAGGCCGCGCTCCGGCGCTGCATCCATCAAGTCCTTCGTAATCTCGGTCTGGCCATAGACGACCACGGTCTTGCCCGTCAGGTTCGCCACATCGATGCGGATCAGACGTTCACCATCGGCAAGGTTAAAGCCTTCCTCAACCAGCCCCTCGGCCTTTAGCCGCGCATCCAGGCCCAGCCGCGCCATCAGATCAACCGTGATCTGTTCAAGTACGCCTGCGCGAATGCGGCCAAGGATGTAATCAGGCTGCTGGCGTTCCACCACCACGCAATCGATGCCTTCAGCTTTCAACAAGTGGCCAAGCAGCAATCCTGCAGGCCCGGCGCCAATAATGGCGACTTGTGTCTTCATCGTCCGTCTCCCACGCGCCAACGGTTGATTTTGGCACTATGGACTGAAGTTGACAGAACTGGCGCAAAAGCGGAATGCAGCCACAGGACAAACATCTGGTACTTTCGGGACATGCTCACCTCTATCCCCACCTATGCGCTTTACGGCGAAGGGGTTGTTCCGGCTCCCGGCGGTTTCGCGCATATCGAAACGATTGCTGAACGCAGTGCTTTGCATGATTGGGAAATCGGCGTGCACCGTCACGATCACTTCGTACAAGTCCTGCTGGTAGAGGAAGGACATGCCGACGTCACATTAGAGGGCGTTTCGGAGAGCCTTTCAGGGCCGGGTAGGGTGATCGTACCTGCCGCTGCTGTCCACGGCTTCCGGTTCCGTGAAGACACGCGCGGATTTGTCCTCACCTTATCGACAGACTTTTCCACAAGGAGCACTGGCCCCGCGGATCCGCTTCTCACCGTCCTGTCACGCGGCGGTCTTGCACTTTTGCCGCCACAGGCAACCGCCCGCGCATTTTGGCTCGCCCGCGAAATGCTCGATTTGCAGCAACAGTGGCAACAGCAAGACCCGCTATTCCTCGCGCTGGCCGAGGCGCTCATCCGCACGTTGGTGGTGCAAGATTTGGCAACAACCCCCGATCCACGCGCAGATCGCCGCCTCGACCGCTTCCGGCGACTGGTCGAACTCCATTATCGCCAGCACCTCAGCCTCGATTTCTATGCCGCTGATCTGGGCATGACACGCCGCACCCTTACGCGGCTTACAACCGCGCAGCTTGGCTGCACCCCGCTTGAAGTCATCCACCGGCGCCTGGCGCTCGAAGCGCATCGTTTGCTGCGATTCACCAATGCCACGGCTACGCAAGTTGCCGCCGAACTGGGATTTGACGATCCGTCCTATTTCTCACGCTTCTATCAGCGGATGACGGGACGCAGACCTGCAGCAGAGCGGCGGAATTAGATTTTTTCGCGGTGTTTACCGAATCTTAAAACCTATTAAATTATTAATAACAATCAATTTTTACGAAAAAATCGTGGGCATTACGTAGCGCCACTCTCATGTGATCTTCAATCGCTTGCACCCATGCTCATGCAGTCTTGGGAGTATTCAATCCAGCTATGAAAGGAGGAACGACCTTGCCCAGCGTCGCTGCTCTTTTCAGCTTGGACCTTGATGATCCCGATCTGGCACGCGCGCAATTCCGGTCGTTTTCCCGGCAGATGCCGCTGCTCTACGTTATCCTCGTATTTAACGCTGCGGCGCTCATGGTCGATTTTTTCCGGCCGGATTACATCATCAAAACTCTGATCGTGCCGTTGATCATCTGCACCATCGCGCTTGTTCGTGCCCATTGGTGGTGGCGGCAGGACGGTGCAGAGATCTTGTCCGACAGCGAAATCGCCATGTACATCAAGCGGACATGCTCGCTCGCCGTAGTCATGACGTTTGCTTTCGAAGTCTGGTGCTTCTGGATCTATGATCTTGGCGATGCCTATGCCCGCGGACACCTCACATTTTTCCTTGGCTTAACCCAGGTTAGCACCGTTTTTTGCCTGATGACGATGCGCGCTGCTGCCATGCGCGTGGCCGTGGTCAGCACGTTCTCGTTCGTCCTGTATTTTATGTGGGCGGATAGCGGGCAAATGCTGGTCGAAGCGGTCGTACTGATGTTTGTTGGCGTTGGCATGATGGTGGTGACGTATCGCTTCAACCTTGATTTCGCCAACCTCATACGCTCGCAACGCAATTTGCGCATGCGCCAGACGGAAACTGAAAAGCTTAGCGAAGAGAACCGCCGCATTGCGTTTACCGATGCGCTCAGCGGGTTGCCAAACCGGCGAAAATTGCTTTCGTGTCTTGGTCGTCTGGAAAAGACGAGCGAAGCCCAAACGGACGCGCTTGCCATCGTGTTTATCGATCTGGATGGCTTCAAGGACATCAACGATGCCCACGGCCACCATGCCGGCGACACACTGATCAAAAGCATAAGTGCCCGATTGACCAAAATCTGCCCTGATCAGGCTTTGCTTGCCCGTGTCGGTGGCGATGAATTTGCCATTCTGATTGATGGCCCGGACGCCACTGCCGAGGCCAAGCGACTGGCCGAACGCATCGGGGAAGAAATTGCTCTGCCGGTTCTGGTTGATCGCCATGTTTTGCAAGTGGGCGCGAGCATTGGCATTGCCAGCAATTCGGATGGCCCGGTTGAGGCCAACGAGCTTTTGCGCCGCGCCGATACCGCGATGTATCACATCAAAACGCGCGGCAAGGGCGAGATTGCCATTTACGATACCGCCTTTGACGAAGGCCGTATACGTCGCTTGGCGATTGGTCGTGAAATCGGCAACGGCCTGGCCAATGACGAATTTGAAGTGTTTTATCAGCCCGTCATCAGCGCTCGCACCGGGGAAATCACCTCGGCAGAGGCCCTGATCCGCTGGCCGCGCCGCCCCGACGGTCCGCTTGATCCGCAAGAGTTTATCGATATCGCCGAAGGCACCGGACAGATCCATCCATTGGGCCTGTTCGTGCTGGAACGTGCTTGCCGCGATCTGAAACCGTTTGCCCATCTGAAACTCAGCGTCAACGTGTCACCAGCGCAGTTCCGTGATCCGGGGTTCGAGCGCCAGGTTGCCCACGTGCTTGAACAAACCCGGTTTGAACCCGCGCGCCTTCAACTGGAGATCACCGAAGGCTATCTTCTCGCCCAGCCGGAACGCGCCATCCGTGCAATCGAACGCTTCAAGGCGATGGGCATGTCCATCGCGCTGGATGATTTCGGCACCGGCTTCACCAGCATTCACTATTTGCAGTCCTATGGCTTCAGCCACATCAAAATCGACAAATCGCTGCTGTCCGGTTTGCAGCCCGGCAGCAAAGCGTCACTGCTTGTAACCGGCACGATTTACCTAGCCTCGGGCCTTGATATGCGGGTGATTGCCGAAGGTGTTGAAACCGAAGAACAAGCCGATATCCTGCGCGCGGCGGGGTGCCACAAATTGCAAGGGTACTTGTTCGGTCGCCCGATGCCGATAGAAGAGTTTCGCGCCAGAGTGGAAGCGCAAGCCACCGACGCTTCCCAAACCGATGATCAGGTTCCAGGCTGGGCCGCAACCAAGGTACTTGCCCTTACAAATCTCTATCGCCAATCAGCTTGATGGTACTTCGCGCCACTCCCCTTGCGCCAATCCATCCAATGTCCAATCGCCCACGCTCCACCGGACCAGTCGCAAAGTGGGATGGCCAACCGCAGCTGTCATCCGCCGGACTTGCCGGTTGCGGCCTTCGCCAATCGTAAGCTTGATCCAGCAATCGGGCACCGTCTTGCGAAAACGCACGGGCGGATCACGCGGCCAGAGCGCCGGATCATCAATGCGTTCGGCCCCCGCAGGCAGGGTCAACCCATCCTTCAGCCTTACGCCCATGCGCAATGCTTCCAGCGCGCCCTCGTCAGGCTCGCCCTCCACTTGCACCAGATAGGTCTTGGGCGTCTTGAAGCGGGGATCGGCAATCCGCGCCTGCAACCGGCCATCGTCGGTCAGAACCAGCAAACCCTCGCTATCGGTATCCAGACGCCCTGCTGCATAGACCCCGGGCACTTTGATGAAATCTGCCAAAGTAGGGCGCGGTGGCCCCTCGCGTTCATCGGTAAACTGGCACAGCACGCCATAGGGCTTGTTGAACAGGATCGTTGTCATAGTCTGGCCCAATCTTCGGCAGCCGGGTCTGGCTATCTGGCAATCGAACCAACACACGAACCCATGGCTTGTGGCAAGCCCTGTCTGGATCAGCTATCCAGCCTGAAGTGGAAGAGGCGGCTTGGGCCATCTTCTGGCACGACAAACAGGTCGCGTCCGTCAATTGCCATGCCTTCGCCAGTGTAGGGTCCGCCACGGCCAAACGGCCTGACGGGGCCAACAGCGCCTGTTTGCAAGGTGCGCTTCAGCTTCATCGAAGGCCATTCGATCCAGTCAACCGCGCCGCGCAGCCACGTAAGATTGCCGCCGGCCACCAAATGGCCGTCGACAAACTTGATGTCCTGATAATGCGTCTGTGAAGGGTTTGGCACGATCCGTTCGGGCTTGTCGCCGTTTTGATCGAAGACATAGAACAGCTTGCTGTCCCAATTGCCCGCAACCAGTTTGCCATCAGCCACGGCCACACAGCCCAGATGATCAGCAACGTGAATTTTGCGGCGCACTTGCAATGTGGCTGTGTCAATTTCCAGGAGGACGGCGCTGCTGTCGGGCTTCATCTCTGCCACCGGCACCCAGATCGACCCATCAGCAATCGAAATTCCGCCCGGATGGTAGCGCGCGCCGTCGGTCAATTCCAACCGCCTGCGCAGCTTGCCACTTTTCCGGTCAAATTCGTGAATATAGCCTTGGCGGCTTTCATTATCGACAGAAGTAACCCAGATTGTCTGGCCCTTGATTTCGAGGCCCTGGACGTGAAACAATTCACCATCAAGCGCCAGAGCACCCAACAGTTGGGCGTTCTCAATCTCCCCGGTGAACTGGTTGGGGGCAGCGGCCAGCGATAGACTTGAAGCGACCAGACCAAGTGTGGTCAATCCAGCAAGAATTACTTTGAAGATCATCTGATCTGTCCTTTGGGCGGACCTTGCGTGCCCGGCTCCCAATGACAAGATCATGCGTCAGAACTGTTGCATAGGTAGAAAAAGATTGCGTCTTTTCAGCGTAATACTTGTCTGAAATATGTAACTTGGCGGCGGATGATCTTTCGGTCCTGCACAGGCGCGATGCGTCTGCGCGCTTCTTTCGAAATCGGCAGGGTTCGGATTAGGCTTGTTTCAGCGGCTTAATGCGCTATGAATTTTTCACAGATATGAATTGGGAAGGGGCCTGAACAATGGCAAAGATCAAGACCACTCACGTCGGCAGCCTGCCACGCGGCGATGAACTCACACCCCTTCTGCTCGCCCGTGACAAGGGGGAGCCTTACGACGCCGAGGCTTTCGATACCGCCGTATCAGCCGCCGTCGATGAGGCCGTCCGCCATCAGGTTGAAGCGGGCGTTTCTGTGGTGTCAGACGGTGAACTCGGCAAAGTCGGCTACTCGACGTACATGATCGAACGCCTGTCCGGTTTCGGTGGGCACATTGACCGTAAGCCCGCCGCAGATCTGGCCGAAGTGCCCGACCTTGCCAAAAAGCTGTCAGCGATCATGGGCAGTCAGGAATTCGTCCGCGCATCGTGCATCGGACCTGTTCGCAAGGTCACGCTGCAACCGCTGCATGATGATATCCGCCGCTTCAAATCCGCGCTCGCCAAGCATGCTGCGCCCGATACGCAAGCCTTCATGAACGCGGCATCGCCGGGACTTATCACCGCGTTTCAGGTTAACCGGCACTATCCCAGCCACGAAGCCTATCTCGCCGATCTCGCCGATGCGATGCGCGAAGAGTATGAGACTATCGTCAACGAAGGCTTCCTGCTCCAGCTTGATTGCCCCGACCTCGCGATGAGCCGCCACACCGGCTATCAGGATATGGACGAGGCCGATTTCATCAAGATCGCTGCGGCCAATGTCGAAGCGCTTAATGCTGCCACTGCCAACATTCCGCCCGAAAAGATGCGCATGCACATCTGCTGGGGTAACTATGAAGGCCCTCACGATCATGACATTCCATTGGAACGCGTCGTCGATATCGTGATCGGTGCGCGCCCTGCCACGATCCTGTTCGAGGCCGCAAACCCGCGCCATGAGCATGAATGGAAGGTATGGAAGGACGCCAAGTTGCCCGATCACAAGATCCTTGCGCCCGGCCTGATCGACACGTGTTCAAATTATATCGAGCATCCTGAACTGGTTGCACAACGTATTGAACGCTTTGCCGATTTCGTCGGAGCTGATCGCGTTGTTGCCAGCACCGATTGCGGCTTCGGTACATTCGCAGGCTATGGCAAGCTTGATCCGATCGTCACATGGCGCAAGCTCAAATCCTTGCGCGAAGGTGCCGATATTGCGGCAGCGCGCCTGTGAAAAACAAGGACCGCCGTGCCGCTGAGGCTGACTGCGCCCGGCTGATCGCGCTTTATGCCAATCTCAACGATGAAGCGCGTTGGGACGAGGTTGCCGCGCTCTATGCCGAGGATGGCGTGATGGTCCGGCCTACCGCGCCCAATGCGCCAGTTGCCGGGCGCGAGGCCATCCTTGAAGCCTTCAAGGCCCGTCCACCGCGCACCACACGGCACGTTTGCTCGAACGTGGTGATCGATGTGGAAAGCGACACCACGGCGCGTGGCACCAGTGCGATGCTGTTGTTCACAGGTGAAGGGGCACCGCTCGTTGGGTCCTTCCACGATCGCTTCATCCTCACTGACGATGGCTGGCGCTTTGCCGAGCGGCGTGGCAGCCTGATCTTCTGATGAACGCGCCCACCGCCACAAATCCTGTCAAGTCGGCCATGCGAACGCTCGATGTGATTGAATATGTCGTGGCCAATCGCCGGGGTGCTGTGGCGCAGGAGATCGCAAGTGCTCTGGCCATCCCGGTGAGCAGTCTGTCTTACCTTCTGGGCACATTGGTTGAGCGGGAATACTTGGCTCGCGCAGGTCGACGTTATCTGCCGGGACCGGGTCTTGAACGCCTCCGTGCACCGCAATCAGCAATCACGCTCGAAGATCGTGTTAGTCCTCTGGTCCGTGCTCTGCGGGCAGAACTAAACGAAACGTCCTCGTTCATGGTCCGTCGCGGCTGGGAAGTGGAAGCAATGGTGACAGAGGCCAGCGATCATGCGCTGCGCTATGCTGTCGATCCTGGCACGCGGCGGCCCTTGCACGCGCTGGCAGCGGGCAAAATCCTGCTGGCGTGGATGGCACCCGATGAACAGTTGCGTTACTTCGCCGAAGTCCTCCGCGAGCGCCTGACCAGCGCCACGCGCATCGATGAGGCGCAGTTGCGCGCTGATTTCACGCAAATCCGTGCCGAGGGCATCTGCGTTGCGCGTGAGGAAGCAACCGTGGGAATTTGCGGCGTCGCAGCGCCGGTCTGGATCGATGGAGAGCTAGGCGGCGCGCTGAGCGTAGCCGTACCTGCTGTGCGCTTCGAAGCCGAAATGGAAGAGCGGATCCGCGCATTGCTGATCCGCTCTGCCGCTGCCATTCAGGGTGATTAGCGCTTCATGCCTTCCGTAATCCGCTGGGTTTCAGCGCGGGTCGAATCCGGGCCGGTGTTGCGCTTGTAGATGCCGCCCTGGCCGGCAGCGCGGTTGAACAGGTCCGGGTCACCTTCTCGTTGCTCAAGTCCGAACAGCGGGAACAGGCCGGGGTGACGGCCAAGGCCATCGTACAGATCAAGGCAACGCTCGATCCAGTCACGTAGCGGGTCATCGTTGGCCAAAACCGGCGTCTTGCACACCGATGCGGTAAAAAGAATGCCGCCCATGATGCGATAGTCCGCATAGTTGGGCGTTGCTCCACCCAGCCATTGATGCTGCGCAAGCGCTGCGCGCAATGGTTCCAGTGCTGCCGAAATCTTTGGCAGGCGCTCTTCACGGCCTGCCTGAACATCCTCAAGCTTGCGGCCCAGCATCTTTTCGCGGCTATGCGTTACGTATTCGTGGTCCTGCGGCAAGGACAAATCGCGGTAGTCCTGACAGAAGCAGAACATCCAAGGGCCGACCGCCGCGTTCCAGAACCAGTTGTCGAGCGCCTTGACCGTAGCCGCCACGCTTTCATGCGGGATCAGGGCCGGACGATCAGGATATTTGGTATCAAGGTATTCGACGATTCCCCAGCTATCGAGCACGAATTCGCCATCATCGACGATGGCGGGCAGGCGTTCGGTGTTGCCGCCCGTACGTTCAAAAATGCCAGTGAACCCGCCGGGTACGACATCCAGCTCAAAGCCTTTGTGCTTCAGGGCATATTTGGTTGCCCAAACGAATGGGCTGATCGTCGCCCCTGTGGAAAGGGCGAGGTCGTAGAAGGTGATGGTGTTGTTCTGGGCCATGGCATCCTCGTCTTTTTGTTGATCGGCAATGTGCCATAATTTGTTAGTAACACAAACTAAATTTACAATCCTGAGCCTGTCAAATGCCGCAGATTACATCTGCCAAAACGCAAAGAGCGCTGGCCTCTCGTCGGGAGAAGGACAGCGCTCTCGCATTCAGGTTTGCACCCGAAGCTTACTTCTTTGTGCGCCAGCCTTCGGCATAATTATCACGCGCGGCTGCCACATAAGGCACTGGCGAAACGACGGCCTTGATTTCGGTCTGGACGTGGGTTTCCACGGTGGGCTTGGTGGTGCCGCCATTGGGCTCGCCCCACAGCAGGCTGACTTCGGTACCGGGCGTTTCGAAGCTAGGCTCCATCATTGCCAGCGTCAGGAACTTGCCCTCGTTGGCGGTGTAGCCGATCCAGGTGGAGAGGCCGACCATTTTGCCATCGACAAGGACCTGATCGAACGGGTGCATTGAGTACACGGCGCTCGGGTATTCCATGAACTTCGCGCGGTCACCTTGCGAAAGCGCCGAGGACTGCACGCGCATCACGTCTTCGTTGTCTAGCGCGAGCGTCACCTTGGTGCGGTGCTTGCCTTCGGCTGCCATCTTTTCAAGTGCGGCGCGGCCAATGAAGTCATGGTCGAACTTCACGAACGGTCCGTAACCCAGATCCCACGGCGTGGTGTAATAGCCCTCGATGGTTTCGGGCACATAGCTGCCACCGACCGAGCACTTGGCTTCATAAGAATTGGCGGTGAGCCAAGCGCGATAAGGCGCAAGCGCTTCGCCGGTGTAGATCGCGGGGAAGGGCGAGGGGATCCAGCCCGATTCCAGAGTGTTGGACGAATAAGCGCGGCCACCGACCAGCGCCATCTGGAAGTGCTTGCCGGCCTCGACCAGCGCGGCGTGAACCGCACCATAATCTTCCCAAGGCCCCATCAATTCGAAGCCAGGCTGTCCGGCCATGCCGTGACGCAGCGCGCGCACTTCCTTGCCGCCGATGGTCATCCGGCACATGTGGAAGAACTTGAGTTCGGGGGCTGGCTTGCCGGTCGCCTTCTCGATGATTTTCATCGCGTTGGGGCCTTGCACCTGGAAGCGGTACGAGTTGCGCTTGCCGTCGCTGCGCATTGCCCAACGCTCATCCCGCTCGACTGTGACATTCCAGTTGCCGCTGGCGGCGTGGTATTCGACCCATTCAATCGTTGGTGCGCGGCCGACGAGGTTGAAGTGGTTTTCGTCGAGGTAAAACAGGATCACGTCGCCAATTACATAACCATCGGGGGTAACCGGCACGAATTGCTTGGCGCGGTCCGGCTGGAAGTTCTTGAAGCTGTTGATGCCCAGATGCTCAAGCATCGCGAAGGCATCGGGGCCTTTTACGGCCAGATCGACCATGTGATATGACTGGTTGTAAAGCACGGCGGTGTGGCCCCACGCCCACTGCTCTGCGCGCCAGTTGGAGAATTCGGACGGAACGCCGGGATAGACGTTCGGGCCGACTTGCTGGTTACGGACAAAATGGACGAGGTCGCCAGCGTTCTGGATGACCTGTTGAAGGGTTTGGGACATTGTTCGACTCTCCCGATGTGTTTTCGCGATGTTAAAATGGCTTTGGCATATTTTCGCATGGATGAAAAGTTCGTATTGGTGAATTTAACGAAAAAGTATGTGTTGCATACGGCCTTGGCTGTCTAGTGCGCAGCCAAGTGAAAGATAGAAAGTAAGTGGTTTGCCGCAGATCATGTTAAGCAAACCGATCGCGGGGGCCGTGTGCGACTTCGCCGCTGAGGCCGATATCTCTGCGCGCCCTGCTTCCTTTGCGTCTCTGCGCGAAACACTCTTCAACACAAACGAAAAAAGCCGACCCTTGCGGGCCGGCCATTTTAAAAAAATGTAAGGCCGTTTAGCCTTCGACGTGCTCGGCCAGAACAGTGAGGCCATTTACGCCGACTTCGGCAAAGCCGCCTTGGACCTTGATCTCTTCCGGCGTTGAACCGGCCGACTTGTAGACCTTGATCGAGCCGTCCTTGACCGTGGACATGAACGGCGCGTGGCCTTCCAGTACGCCGAATTCACCGTCGGTGCCGGGAACAACGACCATGTGGACCTCTTCCGAACGGACGAGGCGAGCAGGCGTGACGAGTTCGAAGTGCAGCATGTCATTTCCTCGCATGCTCTCTCCCCTTCAGGGGAGAGATACGAAGGCTTGCGAGCTTGCTCGCTAGCCGTAGTTGAGAGGGGGACGACGGTGCCTTCCCCTCTCCCAACCCTCTCCCCTGAAGGAGAGAGGGCTAAGAAGAAGCTTAAGCGTCTTCAGCCAGCTTCTTGGCCTTTTCGACCGCTTCGTCGATGCCGCCGACCATGTAGAACGCGGCTTCTGGAAGGTGGTCGTATTCGCCGTCTACCACAGCCTTGAACGAACGCACGGTGTCTTCGACCTGCACGAACTTGCCGCTGATGCCGGTGAACACTTCGGCCACGTGGAACGGCTGCGAAAGGAAGCGCTGGATCTTGCGGGCGCGGGCGACGGTGAGCTTATCTTCTTCCGAAAGCTCGTCCATGCCAAGGATCGCGATGATGTCTTGCAGCGACTTGTACTTCTGCAGCGTTTCCTGAACGCGGCGGGCGGTCTGGTAGTGCTCTTCACCGACAACCGCTGGCGTCAGCACGCGGCTGGTGGAGTCGAGCGGGTCAACTGCCGGATAGATGCCGAGTTCCGAAATTGCGCGGTTCAGCGTGGTCGTTGCGTCCAAGTGGGCGAACGATGCGGCTGGCGCAGGGTCGGTAAGATCGTCGGCAGGAACGTAAATGGCCTGAACCGAGGTGATCGAACCCTTGGTGGTCGAGGTGATGCGTTCCTGCAGCTGGCCCATGTCGGTTGCCAGTGTTGGCTGATAGCCCACAGCCGAAGGAATACGGCCGAGCAGTGCCGACACTTCCGAACCTGCCTGGGTGAAGCGGAAGATGTTGTCGACGAAGAACAGAACGTCTTGGCCTTCTTCGTCGCGGAAGTATTCTGCCATGGTCAGGCCCGACAGAGCAACGCGGGCGCGGGCGCCTGGAGGCTCGTTCATCTGGCCGAACACGAGCGCAACCTTCGAACCTTCTGGCGTTGGGTTGCCGTCAGCATCCTTGGCGATGACGCCCGCGTCGAGGAATTCGTGGTACAGATCGTTACCTTCGCGGGTGCGTTCACCCACTCCTGCAAAGACCGAAACGCCGCCGTGACCCTTGGCGATGTTGTTGATCAGTTCCTGAATGAGAACCGTCTTGCCAACGCCTGCGCCGCCGAACAGACCGATCTTGCCGCCGCGCGCATAAGGCGCGAGCAAGTCGATGACCTTAATGCCGGTCACAAGGATCGCGGCTTCGGTCGACTGGTCGATGAATTCAGGAGCCTTGGCGTGGATCGGTGCAGTCTTGGCCGCGCCAACCGGACCACGTTCGTCAATCGGTTCACCGATCACGTTCATGATGCGGCCCAGCGTCATCGGGCCAACCGGCACCGAGATCTGCGCGCCGGTATCGCGCACCGACTGGCCGCGGGTCAAACCGTCGGTCGAGTCCATTGCGATGGTGCGCACGGTGTTTTCACCGAGATGCTGCGCAACTTCGAGAACAAGGCGGTTGCCGTTGTTGTCGGTTTCAAGCGCCGAGAGGATCGAAGGCAGTTCGCCGTCGAAGGTCACGTCGACGACGGCGCCGATGACCTGGCTGATCTTGCCAGTAGAGGTGAGCACGGTGGCCATGGTTGTTTCCTTGCCTTCTATGTCGTCGTTAAAGCGCTTCAGCGCCCGCGATGATTTCGATGAGTTCGGTTGTAATCGCGGCCTGACGGCTGCGGTTGTATTGGATCGTCAGCTTCTGGATCAGATCGCCTGCGTTGCGCGTGGCGTTGTCCATCGCGGTCATCGAAGCGCCTTGTTCGGATGCTTCCCGTTCAAGCAGCGCACCGAACACCTTGGTGGTGACGTAACGTGGCAGCAGCTCTTCGAGGATTTCTTCCTCGCTTGGCTCATACTCGACCACGGCACCGGCTTCGCTGGTGGCGGCAGGGGCAGGGACCGGAATCAACTGGGTGGTGACAGGGTCTTGCGCCAAGGCCGACTTGAACACCGGAGCGATCAGGTGCGCAACATCGAACTTGCCTGCTTCGAACATGGCGATCACTTCACGGGCGATGGCGCTGGCTTCATCGAAGCCGGGCGTGCGCACGGTGCTGGTGTCAAAGTTCTCGGCGATGGCATTGGGGTAATCGCGCTTGATCGGCGCGCGGCCCTTTTTGCCGACGAGGTAGAACGTGACCGTCTTGCCTGCCGCTTCAAGCGCGCGGGCCTGAAGCTTGGCTTCCTTGACGATGTTCGAGTTCAAGCCGCCGCACAGGCCCTTGTCGGTGTTGACGACAACGAGCAGGTGCCGTTTGTCCGAACCTGTGCCGCGCATCAGCAGCGGGCCATTGTCCTGGCCAGCTACCTTGGATGCGAGACTACCCATAACTTCGGCCAGGCGGCTGGCATAAGGACGCGCAGCTTCAGCCGCAGCCTGTGCCTTGCGCAGCTTTGCCGCAGCAACCATCTGCTTGGCCTTGGTGATCTTCTGGGTCGACTTGACCGAGTTGATGCGGCCCTTGAGTTCCTTGAGTGATGCCACTCTCGTTTCCTCTAATTCGTCACCCCGGACTTGATCCGGGGTCCCGCTGTTGCCACCGCCGCCGAAGCGGGACCCCGGATCAAGTCCGGGGTGACGGTGGCGGCTGCTTTAGGCGAACTGCTTACCGAAAGCGGTCAGCGCCTCGACTACCTTGGCCTTGGTATCGTTGCCCAAGTCCTTGGTGTCGCGGATTTCTGCCAGCAGATCAGCCTTCTGCGTGCGCAGGTAGCTGAGCAGTTCGGCTTCGTATTCGCCAACGCGGTTGACCGGGATGCTGTCGAGGTAGCCGTTGGTGCCTGCGAAGATCACCACAGTCTGCTCTTCAAAGCCGAGCGGCGAGAACTGTGGCTGCTTGAGCAGCTCGGTCAAGCGCGAACCACGGTTCAGAAGCTTTTGTGTTGAAGCATCAAGATCTGAGCCGAACTGGGCGAAGGCCGCCATTTCGCGGTACTGCGCCAGTTCCAGCTTGATCGAGCCGGCGACCTTCTTCATCGCCTTGGTCTGTGCGGCCGAGCCCACGCGCGACACCGAAAGGCCGACGTTGATGGCTGGACGGATGCCCTGATAGAACAGGCCGGTTTCGAGGAAGATCTGGCCGTCGGTGATCGAGATCACGTTGGTCGGAATGTAGGCCGAAACGTCGCCAGCCTGCGTTTCGATGATCGGCAAAGCTGTGAGCGAACCACCACCCAGCGAATCGTTCATCTTTGCAGCGCGCTCAAGCAAGCGGCTGTGGAGATAGAACACGTCGCCCGGATAAGCTTCGCGGCCTGGAGGACGACGCAGCAGAAGCGACATCTGGCGATAAGCCACAGCCTGCTTGGAAAGATCGTCATAGACGATGACGGCGTGCATGCCGTTGTCGCGGAAGAATTCGCCCATCGTCACGCCGGTGTATGGCGCGAGATACTGAAGCGGCGCGGGTTCCGAAGCGGTAGCGGCCACGACGATGGAATATTCCATCGCGCCGTTTTCTTCAAGCTGGCGTACGATCTGGGCAACCGTCGAACGCTTCTGGCCGATGGCAACATAGATGCAATACAGCTTCTTGTTTTCATCGGTGCCCGCGTTCGGACCCTTCTGGTTGATGAAGGTGTCAATCGCGACGGCGGTCTTGCCGGTCTGACGGTCACCGATGATCAGTTCGCGCTGGCCACGGCCAACCGGGACGAGCGCGTCAATGGCCTTGAGGCCGGTCTGCACAGGTTCGGATACCGACTGGCGCGGGATGATGCCCGGAGCCTTGACTTCCACGCGCTTGCGCTCGGTGTATTCGATCGGGCCTTTGCCATCGATCGGATTGCCGAGGCCATCGACGACGCGGCCCAGAAGGCCCTTGCCGACGGGAACGTCAACGATGGTTCCGGTGCGCTTTACAACGTCACCTTCCTTGATTTCGGCGTCCGAGCCGAAGATCACGACACCGACGTTATCGGCTTCGAGGTTGAGGGCCATGCCCTTAACGCCGTTCGAGAATTCGACCATCTCGCCGGCCTGGACCTTGTCCAGACCATGAATACGGGCGATGCCGTCGCCGACCGACAGCACTGAGCCGACTTCCGAGACCTGGGCCTCGGTGCCGAAGCTGGCGATCTGGTCCTTGATGACCTTCGAGATTTCAGCGGCGCGGATTTCCATTTTCAGCCTTTCGTAGAGCCTTGTGGCTTCAAGCCTTCATCGCCTGGGCGAGGGAATTGAGACGGGTGCGGATCGAACTGTCGATCATCTGGCTGCCGATTTTCACGACGAGTCCACCGAGAATTTCGGGATCGACATTGGTCTTGAGTTTGATGTCCTTGCCTTCGCGAACCTTGAGCTTTTCAGTCAGGGCCGCAAGCTGGGCATCATCGAGCGGGTGAGCGCTGGTCACTTCGGCGGTTGCTTCGCCGCGATGGGCAGCAGCAATCTGTGCAAAAGCGCGGATCACGTCAGGCAATGCCGAAAGGCGGCGATTGCCAGCGAGAACGCCGAGAAAATTCTTGGTCAGTGCCGAGAGGCCAAGCAGGCCGGCAACGCCGTTGACTGCAGCCGCAGCAGCTTCACGGCTGACTTGCGGGTTATGGATAAGACCGGTCAGATCAGCCGATTCGCGCAGGGCAGCACCGACGTTTTCCAAATCGCCTTCAACAGTGGCAACTAGGCCCTGTTCATTTGCCAGATCGAACAACGCCGAAGCGTAACGCCCTGACAAGCTGGCTGTAATGCCGCCGGAAATTTCCACGCGCCGAAGTTCCTTCATCCAAGGATAAGCCGATGCAGACCAATGCCGTGTGACGAACACCCGGTGGCCTGCAGACGAGGCGCGCCTAGCAACGTCGGGCGCTTATGACAAGATGCGACGTTAGGAGATGTGCATAGGTATGAGACGCTTTTGTGCAACAAACCGGTTTAAGGCGACGGTTGGCAGTTGTACCGCATGCGCTCATTCGGTTCTGGCGGTAGCAAAGCCTTGATGGTTTGCTGGCTTTCGCCAAAGCGCCGCGCGGCATCTTCGCCCGCACCACAAGCTGGCGCATTCAGTTTTGCGCGTTCTTCACGGGCCTTGGTCATCACATCCAGGCCCAGAAGAAATCTTTCGACAGTGTAAGTGCGGGTGGCTGGATCATAGGTATTCAGCGAAATTGCATCGTCAACATTGGGTACAAGGATTCGCGACCAGCCATCCTGCGCAAGGCCGTATTGGGATTTGCCGTTGACGCAGCCGTCGTCGGTCCAATCAAGCGGCACATCTGTGATGTCCGATACGGTCACGCGGCTGCGTTGGGGATCAAGCACACAGATCAAACGGCCTGCATCAGCAGTGCTTTGTGTGGGCGATGTATTGCTGGATGGGTCGGGGGCAGGTTGCTCCAGCATTTCGCGCGCGCGCTTGTCGATCGAGGATAACGACGGGCGCAGAAACCACGTTATCACTGCGGCCAGCAGCAGTCCGACCGCGATGGCGATGTGTTTGCGCTGGAACCTGCCGCGCCGGTTTGAAGCCTGCATCATGGCCCATCCGCCAGCGCCGAGCGCCGCTACAAGTAGCAGCGCCGCCAGGGCCAGGCCATTGTCGCGTTCCGCAAGGATCTGCATTTCGGCATCATGATAGGCCTTGTCCATCGCGCGCTGGCGGGATTCGGCCTTGGCTTTGGTGCTGGCTTCCTGTCGCGCCTGATCGCCCGCTGCCCGTTCGGCCTCGGCGCGGTCAAGGTCGGCGATGGAGCGGCAGGGCAGCCCGCTGGTATGGGCATCGACATTGGCGCGGCGCAAAAAGGCAGATAGCTCGCGCATCGAGATGGCGAAGTAGAAGGCCGAATCGGTGCCGTTGTCGCTGATCGTGCCAAACGAGTTGACCCCGAGAACACGACCGCAATTATCCAGTAGTGGCCCGCCTGAATTGCCAGATCCCAGCGGCGCGGTGTGCAACAGTGTATCGAACGAACGCGAAGACCTGCCGCCTGAGAGATAGCCACGGGTTTTGACGGGCGCTTGTGGCTTTACCAGATCGCCCATCGACAAGCCCTGGGCCAAATCCACATTGCCGGGATAGCCGACGGCATAAACCTCTGCGCCGTCCTCTGGAACGCCAGGGAAAAGCGTGATCGGGGTGAGCGTTCCGCCGCCTTCGATGCGGAGCAGCGCAAGGTCATTGGCGGGGGAATAGGCCACAAGTTTTGCAGGATAGCCATTGCGGCCCTCTGCCGGAACGACGCCTGCGATCAGCGCATCGTCGCCGCGCAATTGTTCGACCACGTGGGCATTGGTCACGATCAGGTTGGGTGTCACGGCGAAGCCGGTGCCGTGAGTGATCAGGTTGGCGCGGTCGCCATCGCTTTCGATGATGACCACGCGCACGACCGAGCGGCTTGCGGCAGATATGTCTGCAGGATCAGCATGGGCTGCAAAAGTACCCAGCATGGCAAAAAGCAGCGACAGGCAGACGGTTACAAGTTTGGCGACACGCATGCCGCGCTTCTTGCGCTGTTTGCGTTTGATCGCAAGGTGCGGGACGCATTGGTGCACCACGATGTGCGACAAACCGCGGATCAGGCGATGGCCCACGTGTTTGCCAATCGGTGCCTTTGCCGAACGGCAATGGACAGCTATCGTCTAAAGCAGAGCGGTGGAGATGGGCGTATGATAGCCGACGAAGAGGCATGGAACGTCGTAATGGGGCGTGATCGGGCATTTGACGGGCGTTTTGTCACCGGCGTTCTCAGCACCGGCATTTATTGCCGCCCATCATGTGCTGCAAAGCATCCCCGGCGGGCGAACGTGCAATTCTTTGCTAATGGCGCAGCAGCGCAAGCGGCGGGGCTTCGGGCTTGCCGGCGCTGCCTGCCCGATGATGTGGCCCGTGATGAGCGGGCGGTCATCGAGGCGATTGCCGCGATCAAGGCAGGCGAATCAGCGGGGTTGGCAAAGCTTGCTACAGCCAACGGCTATTCGCCTTCGCATTTCCAGCGGGTGTTCGTCAGACATACGGGGCTATCGCCTGCTGCCTATGCGCGGGCGCTGCGGCAGGAACGGTTGGCCGATAGATTATCCGGGGCAGAGCGCGTGGCAGATGCGATTTATGACGCCGGTTTTTCCGGCCCGTCGCGGTTCTATTCCAGTGCGCAAGAGCGGTTGGGCATGAGTGTATCGGCTTGGCGCAATGGCGGTCGGGGGGTGACCATTCAATGGGCTGTCGTTGCGACATCGCTGGGACCAATGCTGGTTGCGGCAACTGATCGCGGGGTTTGCCGGTTGTCCTTCAACGAAGACAAATCTGCTTTGGAAACTCGGTTTCCCCACGCAGAGCTTATGCAGGGCGGGGCCGGGTTCGGTGCGTTATTGTCCGACGTTGTCGCGGCAGTCGAAACGCCCGGCGATCACTCGTACATCCCGCTCGACGTCAAGGGTACGGCTTTTCAAGAGGCGGTTTGGCAAGCCTTGCGGCGCATTCCTCCGGGCGAAACGCGCTCCTATGCGCAGATCGCAGCAGAGGTGGGCAAGCCGGGGGCGGTACGGGCCGCAGGATCAGCCAATGGCGCAAACAATGTGGCGGTGTTGATCCCGTGCCACCGTGTGATCCGTTCGGATGGATCGTTGGGCGGCTATGCCTATGGGCTTGAGATCAAGCAGCGGTTGCTGGAGCAGGAGCGCCGCGCGAGCACCGAATAGCAGGCGTTCAATTTCGCGCCCAACCCGGTTTCGCTGGCTCCAGTGTCTCAAGAAAGGCATCGGCGCTCGCGATATATTCCGCACGCTTGTCCTCGGCCATCCGCCGCCATGTGGCATAAGGTTGCGCAAGGCGGTGATAGCCTGCCAGAGCCTTCTCATTGCGCGCAAGAAAGTGCCAGTACAGCGCGTTGAACGGGCAAGCATCTTCGCCCACCTTTTTCTTCACGCTGTAGGCACATTTGCCGCAGTAATCGCTCATTCGGTCAATGTAGGCACCGCTGGCGGCATAGGGTTTTGAGGCAAGGCGGCCTTTGTCAGCGTGGAGCACCATGCCCGCAACATTGGGCAGTTCAACCCATTCGAACGCATCGGCATAGACCGCGAGATACCAATCGGCGACATCCTGCGGCTTCAATCCTGCCAATAGCGCGAAGTTGCCCAGCACCATCAGGCGCTGGATGTGATGGGCATAGGCATTTTCCTGCGTGTTGCGCACGCAATCAGCCAGACAGCGCATCTTGGTATCGCCGGTCCAGTAGAAATCGGGCAGGGGGCGTGAGGCAGTAAGGCCGTTGGCATCGGCAAGGCCCGGCATTTCCAGCCAATACATGCCCCTTATATATTCGCGCCAGCCGATGATCTGGCGGATGAAGCCTTCCACCGCTTCAAGCGGCGCGCGGCCCTCGCGCCATTCGGCTTCGGCGCGGCGACAAAGGTCCAGCGGATCGAGCAGGCCGATGTTGATTGCAGGCGAAAGCGCCGCGTGGAACAGGAAATCCTGCCCCGCCACCATTGCGTCCTGATACTTTCCGAACATCGGCAGGCGCTCTTTGAGAAAAACATCGCGCGCAAATTCGGCATCGGCGCGGGTGACGGGCCAGGCGAACTTTTCCAGCGAACCGAAATGTCCGGCAAAACGGCTTTCCACCAGCGCAAACACTTCACGCGTGATCGCATCGGGTTTGAAAGGTGGAAGTTGGGGCTGCACCAGCCCCTTTTCAGGGCCGCCGCGATTTTCGGCGTCGTAGTTCCATTTGCCGCCGACAGGCTTGTCACCTTCCATCAGCAGCCCGGTTTTGCGGCGCATATCGCGATAGAAATATTCCATCCGCAGTTCCCGCCGCCCAGCGGCCCACTCGTAAAAGGCGGTCAGCGGATTGATGAAGCGTGTATCGGAAAGAATCCGCGTGCGGACGGGCAATCGATCCCGCCACTGCTCCATCGCCTCTTTCACGCGCCATTCGCCCGGTTCGGTCACCTGCACACCGCGCGGAGAATGACGCTCGATCGCGCGCAGGACTTCGCCGGTAAAGCTCCCCGTGTTGGCAGGATCATCAAGGCGGACGTAATCGACCGTCCATCCAGCGCTGCGCAGTTCTTCGGCAAAGTGGCGCATGGCCGAAAGGATCAGCGCGATCTTGGCCTTGTGATGGCGCACATAGGTCGTCTCTTCGGCCACCTCCATCATCAGGATTACGGTGTCATCGGTCTTGCGGTCGGCAAGGCTGGAGATATCAGGCGAAAGCTGATCACCA
The DNA here is from genome assembly GCF_002280675.1 of Novosphingobium sp. 32-60-15. Taxonomy (GTDB): domain Bacteria; phylum Pseudomonadota; class Alphaproteobacteria; order Sphingomonadales; family Sphingomonadaceae; genus Novosphingobium. The sequence goes on from NZ_NCEN01000001.1 coordinate 158,380, forward strand.
AGGATCGGGACGAGAACAGGACCGGTCATGACTTGGGCATTGGCTGAGCGGTGGATTGGTTCAACCTGCCCGTTCGTGCTTGCTGGTGCGTCCAAATCATTTTGTCCATCTAAGTTCGTCATTGCGAGCGTAGCAAAGCAATCCAGAGGTTTTGCGCTGACGCTCTGGATTACTTCGCTACGCTCGCAATGACGAGGTGGGGGGCTCAGACAAAACTGTAAGGATCAATGTCCACCGCCACGCGCACACCGGGAGGAAAGCGCAACTGATCGAGCCATTCGCGGATCACGCGTTGAAGTTCGGTGGATCGACGTGCGTTGATCAGCAGGCGATAGCGGTAGCGCCCGCGCAGCAGCGATAGCGGGGCAGGTGCAGGGCCAAGGATCATCACATCTGCCAGATTAGGGGCACTGCCGCCAATACCGCGAGCGGCATCACGTGCTTCGGCCTCGTCCTCACTGCTCACGATGATCGCGGCCCAGCGCCCGAACGGTGGTGCGCCGGCATCGCGGCGGGCTTCTGTTTCGGCGGCATAAAAGGCATCGCGGTCACCACTGGCCAATGCCTCGATCACGGGTGCTTCGGGGTGGCGGGTCTGGATCAGGACTTCGCCCGGTTTTTCACCACGCCCGGCGCGTCCGGCAACTTGTGCCACTTGCTGATAGGTTCGTTCAGCCGCGCGCAAATCGCCGCCTTCAAGGCCCATATCGGCATCGATCACGCCAACCAGCGTGAGTTCGGGGAAATGGTAGCCCTTGGTCACCAATTGTGTGCCCACGATCACGTCAATCGCCTTGGCGCTGGCCATCTCGACGAATTCAGCGGCCTTGGCCGGGCTGGTCAGCGTGTCTGATGTGACTAGCGCCACGCGTGCCTCGGGCAGGATTGCGGCAACTTCATCGGCGATTCGCTCAACGCCCGGGCCACAGGCGACAAGGCAATCGGGCTCATGGCATTCAGGACAGGCATCGGGCGTTGGCACTTCATGGCCGCAGTGGTGGCAAGCAAGGCGGCGTGACAGGCGATGTTCGACCAGCCAGGCCGAACAGTTCGGGCACTGGAAACGATAGCCGCAGGTCCGGCACAGCGTCAGCGGGGCATAGCCGCGCCGGTTCAGGAACAGCAGCGATTGTTCGCCCTTTTCCAGCCGGTCCTTGAGTGCTTTGACCAATGGCGGCGCGATCCAATGGCCGCGTTCGGGCTGCTCGATCCGCAAATCGACCACCTGAATATCGGGCATCGTCGCGCCACCAAACCGGCTGGGCAGAATGACGCGTTCATAACGCCCGCTCTCGGCCATTTGCAGGCTTTCCAGCGCCGGGGTGGCGCTGGCAAGGATTACCGGCACGCTTTCAAATCTGGCGCGCATGACGGCTACGTCACGCGCATTGTAGCGCACGCCATCGTCCTGCTTGAACGATACCTCATGCGCTTCATCGACAATGATCAGGCCGAGGTTGGCAAACGGCAGAAACAGCGCAGATCGCGCACCGACAATCACTTGTGCGCTGCCCATCGCCACAGCCCGCCATGCCCGCCGCCGCTCGGAGGATTTGAGCGAAGAGTGCCATGTCACAGGCGTCACGCCAAACCGCGCTTCGAAGCGCTTTAGAAACGTCTCAGTCAGGGCAATTTCGGGCAGAAGGACCAGCACTTGCCGCCCATCTTCAAGCGCAGCGGCTACGCCTTCGAAATACGTCTCTGTCTTGCCCGATCCGGTTACCCCGTCCAGCAAATAGGGCTGGAATTCATGGGCATGAACCGACGCCACAAATTTGGCAGCGACTTCCGTCTGGTCATCCGACAAATCTGGCGCGGAAAATGCAGGGTCGGCGGGAGGATAGGGGCGATCCGAATCAACCACGACCGGCTCCAGCAGCCCTGCGGTGACCATTCCGCGCAAAACCGCATCGGAAACGCCCGCCAATTCGGCCAGTTCGCGGATCGTGGCTTGTTGGCCGTCCAATGCCTCGATTGCCTTGGCGCGTTGCGGCGTCAGGCGCTCGGCCTCTTTGTCGGTCAGGCGGTATTCGGTTACGGTGCTGCCCCCACGCAGCGCGCCGGTGCTGGAAAGTGCCATGCGTGCAACAGATGCAAGCGAGGCAAGATAATAGTCCGCCGTCCATTCGATCAGGCGGCGCAAGGGCGCGGGCAAGGGGGGCACCGGCAGGACTGAAAGTAGCGGACGCAGCTTGTTGGCCGGAACTTCGGCCCCCGGAAGTCGTTCAGGCTCCCACACCACCGCGATGACTTGCCTTGGCCCCAAAGGCGCAAGGACCACGCTCCCGGCCTCAACGGTCATGCCTTCGGGCACTCGATAGTCGAGCGGACCAAGCGCAGAATTGAAGACAAGGCATCGGACGCGGTTCATAATAGACGTCCTATATGGGGGCGCGATGCGAGGGGCAAAGCCTGCCGTGGACGCAATAGAGGAGAAAACGATGTCGCAGCTTCCGCAAACGCAAAACCGCCGTGCTGTGCTGGGTGGCCTATCATCAATTGCTGCGCTGTCTTTGGCAGGTTGCGCCACTTTTCCTGCATTCACGCTTGAAGATGCCGTCCGCCGGCTGTTGTTCCTGTCGACCGACCGGGCATTTTCACGATTGCTCCAGCCGGGCGGGTTCTGGGACAGTCAAGTGGCGCGGCTGGCCTTGCCGGATGTGATTGGCAATCGTGGCGGAATCATGCAGCGCATTCTCACCGGCCCGATCTTTCGCGACCGGTTGCAACGTGCCTTCAACGATATGGCCTATGACGCGGCTGAGCGGGCCGCGCCTGCCGTGACAGATGCCGTCCGCACGATCGGCATTCGCAATGCCATGGCCTTGCTGCGCGGCAGCGATCCCATGGCGGCGACCAATTTCCTGCACCAGGAAATGGGCACAAGCCTGATCGAGATCATGGTCCCCGAATTCGGCGATGCCCTTCGCGTCAGCCGTGAACCGCTGGTTGGCGAAGTGCTCTCTGCAATGACCGGCGTTGACGTTGGCGGGATTGCCAATTCGCTGGCGTTTGAAGCCGACAATGCCATCTTCCGCGCCATTGGCCGCGAGGAAGCGGCGATCCGCGCTGATCCGCGTTCAACCAACGATCCGGTGTTGATGGGTGCTTTTGGTATCAAGTGATGGACTGACAGCAGGCCTTCTCTTGCCTATAGGCGGGGGGAATCATTCTCTCCGCCTGGAAGGTCTGCCCCATGAAGTTTTTTGTCGATACCGCTGACACTGCCGAAATCGCGGACCTTGCCGCTACCGGCCTGCTGGATGGCGTCACCACCAACCCCACGCTGATCGCCAAGGCGGGCAAGGACTTTATCGAAGTGACGCGCGAAATCTGTGCGCTGGTCGATGGCCCGGTTTCTGCCGAAGTTGTCGCGCTGGATCACGCCACGATGATGCGTGAAGCCGAAGTGCTGCGCAAAATCGCAGACAACGTTTGCATCAAGGTGCCACTTACCATTGACGGTCTCAAAACCTGCAAGGCCCTGACCAGCGAAGGCACGCAAGTGAACGTCACGCTATGCTTCTCGGCCAATCAGGCACTTTTGGCGGCAAAGGCGGGCGCGACATTTATCTCGCCATTCGTGGGTCGCCACGATGACAATGGCTTTGATGGCATGGACCTGATCCGCGACATTCGTCTGATCTATGATAACTATGCGTTCGAAACGCAGATCCTTGTCGCCTCGATCCGCCACGGTATTCATGTGCTCGAAAGTGCGCGGATCGGTGCGGACGTGATCACCGCGCCGCCAGCCGTGATCAAGGGCCTGTTCAAACATGTCCTTACGGACAAGGGTATCGAAGGGTTCCTTGCCGATTGGGCAAAGACCGGCCAAAGCATCGTCTGATTTGCACACCTAAGTACGAGCACCCCCGTTTTGGCTGACGATTCCCCACTTGACCGTTTCCGCTCGGTGCTGACCGGCACCGCCCGCGCCATCTCGCTCGACCCGGAGGTTGAGGTGGCGTGGACTGCGGATGCGCCGGTGCAGTCGGGCAGTTCGATGCGGGTGCCCATGCCCGGCCGCGCTTTGCCAGCAGATCAAGTGGCACAGGCGCGCGGCCATGCCGATTCGATGGCGCTGCGGTTGCGGCACCACAATGCAGCACTACATGGCCGGCATGCCCCGACTGAAGCCTTGGCCCGCGCCTGTTACGATGCGGTTGAGCAAGTCCGGTACGAGGCGCTGGGGGCTAATTCTTTTGCGGGTATACGCGGCAATCTGGATGCAGCGCTGACCATGCGCATGGCATCGGACCCGATTGCCCGCGCCACAAAGCCTGAAGAAGTGCCGCTGCCATCAGCCTTGGCATTGCTGCTGCGCGAAAAGCTGACCGGCCAGACCGCGCCATCCAGCACCGATGTTGGCATGGCGATGGTGCGCAGCTGGATCGAAAGCAAGACAAGCGACGATTTCGAAAGCCTTGCCCTGTCGCTCGACGATCAGCGCGCGTTCCAGCAATTGACGCTCGACATGCTCCAGCATCTGGAACTCACGCAATCGGCCAGTGAGCAGAACGAGGAATCCGAGGAAGACGAAGGCGAGGAACAGGAGGACGACGGCGAGGAGCAGCCTGATACGTCCGATGATCAGCAGCAAGAGCCGTCCGAAGTTGCTGGCGACACCAGCGAGGGCGACGAGGATTCGGAAACCGAGCAGGAAATCGACCAAAGCGATGACGCTGCCGATGCCGATATGGCTGATGATGGCGAGGAAGGCATGTTGCCCACCCGCCCGAACCGGCCATGGACCGACTTGCCCGAAAACTTCGATTACAAATCATACACCACACAATACGACGAAGTGATCGCCGCCAGCGATTTGTGTGACGAGGAAGAGCTGACGCGCCTGCGCGCTTACCTTGATATGCAGCTTAAAGGCTTGCAGGGTGTGGTCACGCGGCTGGCCAACCGGTTGCAGCGCCGGTTGATGGCGCAGCAGAACCGGTCATGGGATTTCGATCAGGAAGAGGGCCTGCTTGATGCAGCGCGGTTGGCCCGTGTCGTCATCTCGCCCGGCCATTCGCTGTCTTACAAGATCGAGCGCGACGTCGAGTTCAAGGACACGATCGTTACGCTACTGATCGACAATTCCGGTTCGATGCGGGGCCGCCCAATCTCTATCGCGGCGATCAGTGCTGACATTTTGGCGCGCACGCTGGAGCGCTGCGGCGTCAAGACCGAAGTTCTGGGCTTCACCACTCGCGCATGGAAGGGCGGACAAAGCCGTGAGGCATGGCTGTCGGGCGGTAAGCCGGGACAACCGGGCCGTCTCAATGACTTGCGCCACATTGTTTACAAAAAGGCTGATGAGCCTTGGCGCCGCGCGCGTAAGAACCTTGGCCTGATGATGCGCGAAGGTTTGCTGAAAGAGAACATTGACGGCGAAGCGTTGCTTTGGGCGCACAGCCGTCTTCTCGCGCGTTCTGAAGACCGTCGTATCCTCATGGTCATTTCCGATGGCGCTCCTGTGGATGATTCAACGCTTTCGGTAAACAATGCAGGCTATCTTGAGCAGCATTTGCGCAAAGTCATTCAGTGGATCGAAAAGCAATCGCCGGTTCAACTCGTCGCCATCGGCATCGGCCATGACGTGACGCGTTACTATCGGCGCGCGGTGACGATCATGGACGCCGAGCAGCTTGGCGGCACAATCATCGAACAATTGGCCGATCTTTTCGAGGACGAGTAACCGGTCTTGACCGCGCGTGGTTAGGCGGGCAGTTAAACCGGCATGAACAACATGTCAGTCAGCGAAGCCGTCCTTTCCCGTCGTTCGATCAGGGTGTTCAAACCAGACGCTGTGCCATTGGAAGTGCTGCACCGCGTGATGGACAAGGCCCGCTGGGCGCCGTCAGGTTGCAATTTCCAGCCGTGGGAAGCCACGATCCTGACAGGCGCACCGCTGGTCGAATTGCAACAGAAAATGCTGGCATCGCCAATGCAGGACCCGATTGAATATTCGTGGTCTGACCCCGAAGTCATTCCTGAATGCAAGGCGCGCCTGCAACAAGTGGGCGCTTCGATGTATCAGGCAATGGGTATTGGCCGGGCCGATGGGGATGCGCGCGCCGATTTCGTCCGCAACAATGTGATGTCGTTTGGCGCTCCTGCTGTGCTGCTGTGTTATTTTGACCGGCGCATGGGATCGCCGCAATGGTCGGACGTCGGCATGTGGTTGCAAACCATCATGCTGCTTTTGCGCGAAGAAGGGCTGGATTCCTGCCCGCAGGAATTCCTTGCGATGTACGCCAGGCTTATCAAAGAGTTCATTGGCGTTTCGGATGAATCGCACATCTTCTTTTGCGGTGTGGCCATCGGCTACCGGGTTGGAGATGCCGCGGTGAACGGTTTTGAGCGTGAGCGTGAACCGGTTGAAAGCAAGGTCCGCTTCCTCGGCTTTTAAACTGCGCCCCAGACAGCATTGGCACAGGGCTGCAAATACGCTTATACTGATCCAACAGTCATAAAATTTTCGGGCATCGCAAATAAGATAAGGCATCAGGCGGGGCAGTTGTCCCGGCTTGGAGAATGCTATTGCGATGCCGGAAGGCGGCGAACTGGCAAGCGCTTTTGACGTTCGGGGGGACTGAATAATGCCGGATAGAGGTGCTGTGAAAAACAGCCCGAGCGAAATGGGCAACACCGCGCGCCGCAGCCTCAGTCAACTGGGCTGGCAGCGCATCGCGGTGGCGGTAATCTTGCTGGCGCTTGCGCTTTACCTGGCCTTCAATTCGTGGCGCTTGCCTTTGCTGCATGATGCCGAAGCGGCATTGTATGATATCCGCGCCGTCAATTTTTCGCCGCGTACCGATACCGACAAGCGCGTTACCTTGGTGGTCTATACCGCCGATACCAACCGCGCGACGGGGCAGATCTCGCCGGTTGACCGCACAATCCTGGCCAAAGCGCTCACACAGATTGACCAGTTGGGCGCAAAAGGCATCGGCATCGACGTTCTGTTTGACAGTCCGCAAGATGATGACCCCGTTCTTCGTGCAGCGCTCAAAGGCATGCGGACGCCGGTTCATCTGGCCTTTGCCGATAACCGCACCAACCCCGAGGCGATCACCTACGAACAAGAGCAGGACTTGCGTGCCTTCATGGCAAGCGTTCAAACCGATGTGGTCAAACCCACCTCGATCCTGCTGGAAACCGATGCCGATGGCGTTGCGCGCTATTGGCCCAAACAGTATTCCGGCTTGCCCCCGTTGCTTTCGCTCGCGCTGACCAATGGCGGCCCCGACGCCGATGCGCGGTTTGCAAAGTATACGGGGCCAATCCGCTATCGCGTGCCGACCGCGACAGACCGGCCGGTTTTTGACAAGATCCCGATTGATCTTCTGGCCGATCCTGAAACCGCACCTTTGGTGGCAGATGCCATTAAAGGGCGCTACATTCTGATCGGCGGCGATTTTTCGGACTTTGACCAATTCGACACGCCGTTCACCCGCACCGGTAACCCTGTGACGGGCGAAACGCGGATGATCGGCGTAGAAGTTCACGCATCAATGCTTGCGCAATTGCTCGACAAGGCTTGGAAAGCGCCCCCTGCCTTGTGGTTCAAAGTGCTGGCGGCGGTTGTGGCTGTGGGCTTGGGCGTCATCACGGCGCTGGTGCAAACCCGCACGTGGGTTCAGGCAATTGCCGTCATTGCGCAGTTTGCCCTTTTCCTCATCGTGCCGTTCCTTCTTGAACGCGCAGGGTTTGATACGTTGAACCTTCCCGCTACCGGCTGGATTGTAGGTTGGTTGATTGCCTTTACCGCGGTCAGTTCTAGCGTCCGTGCAGTAAACGCGGCGCAGCGCGAATTTGCCCAAGGTGCGCTTGGCAAATACCTGCCGCGCTCGGTCGCCAATGAAATCATGCGCAATCCCGAGCGGCTGTTATTGCACGGAGAAAAGCGCGAAATCTTCTGCCTGTTCAGCGATCTGGAAGGCTTTACCAAGCTGACCCACGCCGTAGAACCGGAAATGATCGCGCGGTTGCTCAACGATTATCTGGACCGCCTCAGCGCGGTTGTGCTGGAATATGGCGGCACCCTGGACAAGTTTGTGGGCGATGCGGTTGTGGCCTTCTGGGGCGCCCCGATTGCCTATCCCGATGACGGCGAACGCGCGGTCAAAGCCGCTTACGCAATGTATCTGGCGGGCGAGGAGTTCCGCAAAGCAGCGCCCGAAGGCGTGCCCAAGATTGGCCGGACCCGCGTCGGCGTCCATTATGGCGATGCGGTGGTGGGCAACTTTGGCGGCGAAGGGCGCATTCAATACACCGCGCTGGGCGATGCCATGAACACCGCAGCCCGGCTTGAAGGCGCAAACAAACCGCTCGATACCAAAGTGCTGGTCAGCCGCGAGGCGGCAGAGCGGTCAGGCCTCGATTGGTTCCGCCCGATGGGTTCTGTTACCTTGCGCGGGCGTAACACCCCGGTCGAGATTTTTGAGCCGGTGCCCGACATGCCCGAGGAACAGCGCCAATCGGCAAAAGACCTCGTCAGCGCGCATTCAGCAGGCAAAGCAGATCGTGTGCAGACACTCACAGCAACAATCGCCGAATCGGTTAGCAGTGATGACGCGATGATTAACCTGATCGAGAGACTGCGGAATACGCATAAGGGAGAAAGTTATGTTCTTGGTTGATGCACCCTTCACGCGCGGACTGGCCCGCAAGGCCGTTCTGGCTGGTGCTGCGGCCATGGCTGGCCTGATGCTGGCAGGTACAGCAGCGGCGCAATCGATCGTCGTCCGCTCGACCGGGCCTTCGGCAGCAACATATTCGCAAGGCAAAAAGCTGCCTGCAAATTCCTCGGTCACACTGCGCGTCGGGGATCATGTCACGGTGCTTGATAAATCGGGTACGAGGGTGCTTTCTGGCCCGGGCACATTCGCGCTTAATGGCGCTGTCAATCGCGATGCAGCAGGCGGCACAGCACTTGCCGCCATGATGACCCGCGGCGGCGGAGCACGGACCCGGACCGGAGCGGTGCGCGGTGCAAATGGCGCTCCTGCGGCGATTGCGCCCACCGGCCCCGAAAACGTCTGGTACATCGACGTGAGCAAGGGCGGCACATATTGCATCGCCGATCCGGCAACGCTGGTCATGTGGCGGCCTGCCAAAACAGAGGAAGGCACGGGCAAGTTGCTGTCGCAAGATGGCAGTACCGCTGAGGTCACTTGGCGGGCAGGAAGCGCGCTGAAAGTCTGGCCATCTGCCACCGTTCCCGTCATCGATGGCCAAAGCTATACCTTCAGCAACGCTGTCGGCGCTCCTGTTAAAATCCGTACGATGCTATTGGCAACGGTGCCAACTGACGAGGTCGAAATTGCCGCTGCCATGGCCGAAAAGGGTTGCAACGCGCAGCTTGATCTTCTTGCAGGCCTGGCCGCTTCTGCACCGGCAGGAGGATAAGACTATGGACCGCACAATCGGGCGCAAGTTGGCGAAAACCATGGCATTGGCGCTTGGCCTTGCGGTTTCAGGGCATGCTATGGCTCAAGCGGTTGTCGTGCGGTCTACCGGGCCTTCTGCGGTAAACTATCCCAAGGGCAAGCGGCTATCGGCGGTTGAGCAGGTGACGCTCAAAGCAGGCGATGTGGTCACAGTGCTCGACAAAGCGGGTACGCGCGTGTTGCGCGGCGCGGGCACGTTCTCGCTGACGGTGGCGGTCAATCGTGATCGCGGGACGGCAGCGCTGCTGGCGCGTTCGCTCAGCAACCCGGCGTCTGTGCGCGCAGGGGCGGTGCGCGGCGCTGGTGATTCCACGGGCGAAAACGTCATGCCCGTCAGCATCTGGCTGGCCGATGCCGAACAAGGCGGCAATGTCTGTGTGCCGCGTGGAAGCGACCTTTATTTGTGGCGCAGCAACAGCGCCAAACGCAGCTTTTCCTGGCTGACCGAGGCAACCGGCGGCGAAATGGTGCGCATGCAATGGCCGCCCAAAACGGTTGGCATCGCTTGGCCCAAAACGATGCTGGCCCCCCAGGAAGGCCGTACTTATCGTATTTATGATGAAACAACGCCTGACGCTGTGACCGAATTCCAGATCATCATGCTGGAGCCGGATATGGTCCCGGCTGACGCCGCCTCGCTGGGTACGCTGCTGCTCGACAACGGCTGCAAGGCGCAGTTTGATTGGCTGGCGGCTTCGTTGGAAGAGGATGAACCTGCCGCGCCGTAATTCGCGCAACCGAAGTTCTTGACCAAGCGCGTGCGGGCGGGGCAATGGCATCGTCATGTCTGAAGCACCCGCTCCTGTCGCCACGCCTTTGCGCCTGTTCAACAGCCTGACGCGCCAGTTGGAGCCGTTCGAGCCGGTTCACGCAGGCGAAGCGCGGGTCTATTCCTGCGGGCCGACGGTCTACAATTACCCGCACATCGGCAACATGCGGGCCTATGTCTTTGCCGATGTGCTGGGGCGCACGCTTTCGTTCAAGGGTTACAAGCTCACCCACGTCATCAACATCACCGATGTCGGCCACCTGACCGATGATGCCGATGCGGGTGAGGACAAGATGGAAAAGATAGCAAAGGCACAGGCCCAATCCATCTGGGACATAGCTGAACATTACAAGCAAGCCTATTGGGCCGATGTCCGCGCGCTGAACATCCGCCAGCCCGCGCAGTGGACAGTGGCCACCGATTACGTCCCGCAGATGATCGCCTTTGCCCAGACCATCGCCGAAAAGCACTGCTACGAACTCGATAGCGGCCTTTATTTCGATGTTGCTTCTGTCGCCGACTACGGCCGTCTGGCGCGTGCGCAAACCGATGATGGCGAGGGCCGCATCGAGGCGGTTGAGGGCAAGCGCAACTCCGCTGACTTTGCGATCTGGCGCAAGACCCCGGCGGGTGAAAAGCGCCAGATGGAATGGGATTCGCCGTGGGGTAAGGGCGCTCCGGGCTGGCATCTGGAATGCTCGGTCATGTCGGGCGAAGTGCTCGGCTTCCCGTTCGATATCCACACCGGCGGGATCGATCACCGCGAAATCCATCACCCCAATGAAATCGCCCAGAATCAGGCGTTCTGCTGTACCAATGGGTTGGACGTGCCCGCAAATTCGGGCGCCAAGATCTGGATGCACAACAATTTCCTCGTCGAACGCTCGGGCAAGATGAGCAAATCGTCAGGCGAGTTCCTGCGCCTGCAATTGCTCATCGACAAAGGCTACCACCCGCTGGCCTACCGTATGATGTGCCTGCAGGCGCATTATCGCAGCGAGTTGGAGTTTTCGTGGGACGGGCTGGGCGCTGCGCTGACGCGGCTGAAGCGTATGTTGCTGACGATCTCAAACCTCAAGGCCCGTCATGCTGAACTTGTTTCAGCATCCATGTCTGAACAAGCCCCATGGGTTCGTGACGAGGGATGGACCCTGAAACACGTTCAGGGCGACGGCTTGGAGATGTTCCGCGACCTGACTTCGAATTTTGCCGAAGCGATTTCCAACGACCTCAATACCTCGGTGGCGCTGACGCTGCTGGAAGATGTGCTTGCCAAAAAGAAGGTAGACCCGGCCAGGAAGCTGCAGGTTGTTCAAGCGATGGATGCTGTACTGGGTCTCGGGCTGCTCACGCTGGAACGCTCCGATCTGCGCATCCGGCCAAAGGGCGTGGACCTGAACGAATCGGAAATCGAAGCTACCCTCATTGCCCGCAAAGAAGCCCGCGCTGCCAAGGACTTTGCCAGGTCTGACGCACTGCGGGATGAACTGGCTGCTAAGGGCGTTGACGTAATGGACGGCGATCCTCTCGGCTGGGAATGGAAGCTCGTGTAACGCGCTTTCATCTCTGCGAATTTTGATTAGGCTAACTTCAATGATCAGGAGAGAGCCAAGTCAATGACCATCCTCGTCATGAACGCGATGGTCGCGCCTTTGGTGGAAAGCCATTTGCCGGATTGGGTTGAGCCGCGCTTCTTTCACTCGACCGAGGAATTGCTCGACTTTGCTCCGCAGGCTGAAATCGGTTGGTTTGATTTACACCAACGCGATCAAATGGCTGAGGCGATTGGAAAGGCTAAGCAGCTGAAATGGCTGAACTCGATTTACGCCGGGGTCGATTTCTTCCCGCTTGATCTGCTGCGGACACGCGGTGTGGTGTTGACGAACGGCGTTGGCATCAATGCGATTACCATTGCTGAATATGTCGTGATGGCGATGCTCACTGTAGCGAAGGGTTATCGTGAGGTCGTCCGTGCGCAGGACCGGCATGAATGGCTTTTGGATTCACCGGGCAAAGTCGAACTTAGCGGCAGTCGTGCGTTGATCCTGGGCTATGGCGCAATCGGCCAGTTGGTTGAGCGCAGATTGGCCGGGTTCGACGTTGAAGTGGTCAAAGTCCGCCGGTCGGGCGGCGATGGGGTCTTGCGGCCAGATCAATGGCGCGAACAGCTTGGCACATTTGACTGGGTGATCCTTGCCGTGCCCGCAACGCCTGAAACCGATCACATGATCTGCGCGGCGGAACTGGCTGCGATGAAGCCTGATGCCACGCTTATCAACATCGCGCGTGGATCAGTGATCGATCAGGATGCTTTGGTTCAGGCGCTGAAAGCCGGACGTCCCGGGCAGGCGTTCCTTGATGTGACCACGCCGGAACCGTTGCCTGCCAATCATCCGCTGTGGTCACTGCCCAATGCACACATCACCATGCACTTATCAGGGCGCGCACAGACCAAGATGTTCCAGCGTTCGGCTACCCGTTTCCTTGAAAACCTTGGTCGCTTCCATCGTGGCGAACGACTGGAGCCGCAAGTTGACCTTTCTTTGGGCTATTGAACGCGCCGGGTGACACTGACCGCGTGGTTTGTTAGGTCATGTTCCAAGGGGTAGGTGCAGGGCCGCTAACGGCTCGTACGCGTGACACGCCTTTGGGGTCGCATCCGATTTTGGAGAGGGGGCGCAGCTTGGCGTGCGTCCTTAAACACATGGAGCGACCCAGCAATGTCCGACGGTATTGGCCAAAAAGCATCAGACCTGTTCATCCAATGCCTTGAGGAAGAGGGCTGCGAATACATCTTCGGCGTTCCGGGTGAAGAAAACCTTGATTTCCTTGATTCGCTTTCGCGGTCGACCAAGATCAAGCTGATCCTGACACGGCATGAACAGGGCGCGGGCTTCATGGCCGCAACATATGGTCGCCACACCGGCAAGACGGGCGTCTGCATCGCCACGCTTGGGCCCGGAGCAACCAATTTCGTGACGGCAGCAGCCTATGCCACGTTGGGTGGCATGCCGATGCTCATGATTACCGGCCAGAAGCCGATAAAGAAATCGAAGCAGGGCCGCTTCCAGATTCTCGATGTCGTCTCGATGATGGCCCCGATCACCAAATTCACGCACCAGATGCAGTCGTCAGACAACATCCCCAGCCGCGTGCGCGAAGCTTATCGTCTCGCCGAGGAAGAAAAGCCCGGCGCAACTCATATCGAATTGCCTGAAGACATTGCCGATGAACAGACCGATTCCACACCATTGAAGCGCAGTCTGGTCCGTCGCCCCAATGCCGATGCCAAGTCTGTCGCGCAAGCGGTTCATGCGCTGCAAAATGCCAAGGCTCCGGTCTTGGTGATTGGTGCAGGCGCAAATCGCAAAATGACCGGTAAAATGCTTGCCGAATTTGTCGAGAAAACCGGCATTCCGTTTCTCACCACCCAGCTTGGTAAGGGCGTGATCGATGAGCGCCACCCGAACTTCCTGGGCTGCGCCGCACTTTCTGCAGGCGACTTTGTCCACCGAGCGGTGGAAGACGCTGATCTTATCGTCAACGTCGGCCATGACGTTATCGAAAAACCGCCGTTCTTCATGCGCGAAGGCGGCACCCCGGTCATCCACGTTTCCACCAAGACCGCCGAGGTCGATCCGGTTTACTTCCCCAGCATCGAAGTGATCGGCGATATCGCCAATGCGATTTGGCAAATGAAAGAAGCGATCGAGCCCAATCCGGCGTGGAATTTCGATCACATGCTGGCTTATCGCGCAGCTGAAGTTGCGCATACCGCATCGCTGTCTGCCGATACGCGGTTCCCGATTTTTCCGCCGCATCTGGTAAGCGAGGTCCGCGATGCCCTGCCCGAAGATGCGATCATTTGTCTGGATAACGGCGTTTACAAAATCTGGTTCGCACGCGGGTACACGGCTTATCAACCAAACACCGTGCTGCTTGACAACGCCCTGGCCACAATGGGGGCGGGGCTGCCGTCTGCGATGATGAGCGCGATGATCTATCCTGAGCGCAAAGTCATGGCGATATGCGGCGATGGCGGGTTCATGATGAACAGCCAGGAAATGGAAACCGCGGTTCGTTTGAAGCTTAACCTTACCGTTCTGATCCTCAACGACAATTCCTATGGCATGATCCGTTGGAAGCAGGCCAACATGGGTTTTGAAGATTTCGGGCTGACCTATGGCAACCCCGATTTCGTCAAATATGCCGAAAGCTATGGCGCCAACGGTTATCGTGTGGAAAGCGCTGCGCACCTGAAGGAATTGCTGGCGCACTGCAACTCTACGCCCGGGGTGCATCTGATTGAATGTCCGGTCGATTATTCGGAGAACGACCAGATCCTGAACAAGGACATCAAAGAACTGTCAAAAGCGCTTTAGGCGTAGACATCGTCATTGCGAGGAGCGCAGCGACGAAGCAATCCAGCGTCGCCGTGCCTATCCTTCTGGATTGTTTCGCTGCGCTCGTAATGACGAAAAAATTGGGGCCGATGTGCTCCTCGCAGAGGTCGAATATGAAACTCAAAGACGTCTACCCGCTTTACCTGAACAACAAGGCGGTGCAGCCTAACACCGATCTTGCTGTGACCGACAAGTTCACCGGCGAGATCGCCTTCCGCACGGCCCTTGCCACGCCCGATGTGATTGACGAGGCCATTGCCGGTGCCGTCCGGGCAACGGAGCCAATGGCGCGGCTAGCCAGTTATGAAAAACGCGATGTTTTGGACCACTGCGTCAAACGCTTTACCGAACGCAAGGATGAACTGGCCTATACGCTGTGCATCGAAGCTGGCAAACCCATCGCCGATTCAGAAGGCGAAGTGGGGCGGTTGATCGATACCTTCCGGATTGCTGCCGAAGAAGCGACGCGCAATTACGGCGAAATCCAGCCGCTCGACATAAGCCCGCGCGCCAAAGGTTATATGGGCATGTGGAAGCGCGTGCCCATCGGGCCTTGCAGCTTTATCTCGCCGTTCAACTTTCCGCTGAACCTTGCCGCGCACAAGATCGCGCCTGCCATCGCAATGGGTTGCCCGTTCGTGATGAAGCCCGCCTCGATGACGCCGCTGGGCGCAATCATCATGGGCGAGGTTCTGGCCGAATGCGATGTCTTGCCCGAAGGCGCGTTCTCGATCCTTCCCGCCAGCCGTGATGGGGCCGACCTGTTCACCACGGACGAGCGTTTGAAGCTGCTGTCCTTCACCGGATCGCCTGATGTGGGTTGGGCTTTGAAGGCAAAGGCTGGCAAGAAAAAAGTTGTGCTGGAACTCGGCGGCAATGCGGCGGTCGTGGTTGATAAGGACGCCGATCTGGATCATGCGCTCGCCCGCATCGTGTTTGGCGGGTACTACCAGTCCGGCCAATCATGCATCCACGTGCAGCGCGTGATCATCCACGCCGACATTTATGACCACTTCCGCGATATGCTGGCGGCCAAAGTCAAATCGCTGAAATCCGGCGATCCCAAAAACCGTGATACCTTTATCGGCCCGATGATCTCGGCCAAGGAAGCGCAGCGGTTGAAATCGTGGATTGATGCTGCCGTGGCGGGCGGTGCCACCCTGCTGGCGGGCGGGCAATGCGATGGCAATATGCTGGCCGCCACGCTGCTCGAAGGCTGCTCGCGCGATATGGATGTCTATACCCAAGAGGCTTTCGGCCCTGTCGTGATCCTGTCCAAGTTCACAGACTGGGACGCTGCTCTTGATGAGGTGAACGACAGCAAGTTCGGCCTTCAGGCGGGCTTGTTCACGTCCGATCTGCACAAGGTCATGGAGGCGTGGGACCGGCTCGACGTTGGCGGCATCGTGGTCAACGACGTGTCCAGCTACCGTGTCGACAATATGCCATATGGCGGTGTGAAGGATTCGGGGCTGGGCCGCGAAGGCATCCGCTTTGCCATGGAAGACATGTCGGAAATCCGCAATCTGGTGATCCGCCGTCAGTGATCGGATAAAGGGGGTTGTTCCTGTGTCCAGAAATCTGTCGGAAACATGAATAGCCCCTTGAACCTTATGGGCGGTCTAGCCTAGTCAGCGTCATCGGGGTCGCATTGCAGCACTTCTGGCAAACGCGCAGCACAGGGCAAAAGTCGGGCTGCGGGTGGACCAGTGGGGACTAAGGGCAATGCTCGACAAATTTGTGTCTTTTCGGCGGCTGATTGCGGCATGCCGGGCTGTGCCGCGTTCGGGTGCGATGGCGGCAGCCGCGTGTCTGGCGATGGCCGGAGCCGCGCTTGGCGCAGCGACGCTGGTGTCCCCGGATGCAGTTCAGGCGCAAAGCGCAGGAGATACCTTGCGTGGCCATCAAGGCGTGGCTTCGTGTGCAGGCTCAACCTGCCACGGACGTAGCGCGGCCGATGGCGCGGTCGTTCGGCAGGATGAAGTGCTACGCTGGCAGGAAGATTCCTCGCCATCAGGTGCCCACAGCCGCGCATGGAAAGTGGTGCAAGAGCCTCGCGGGCAAGCAATCGTGCGCCGCATGGGGCTTGATGGCGCAGGCGTGCAGCGCGAATGCGCCGGATGCCACACATCACCGGGCACTGCCCGCGTTTCCGATGGCGTTGATTGCGAGGCTTGCCACGGTGCTTCGGGCGGTTGGCTGGCCAGCCACTACACCGTCGGTGCCAGCCACGCCCGCAATGTGGCCCAGGGCATGACCGATCTGACGCGACCGCAGGTCAAGGCGCAAGTCTGCCTCGATTGCCACTTTTCGGGCGATGCGAAGGGCCAGTTCATCGCGCACCGCATCATGGCGGCAGGCCACCCGCGTATCTCGTTCGAGTTGGACCTGTTCACCACGCTCCAGCAGCACCACGATGAAGATGCCGATTATGTGCAGCGCAAAGGCGGCAAGACCAACGGCATGCGGATGTGGGCCGTGGGGCAGGCCGAAGCTGTAAAGCGCAGCCTTGAATTATTCAGCCAGCCTGCGCGCGCGGTTGATGGCATTTTCCCTGAATTTACCTTTTACGATTGCCACTCGTGCCATCGCCGCATTTACGATGGTGATGATGGCAAGGTAACCGCCGTGCCCAATCCGGGCCGCCCGATCCACCTCGGCGCGCCGCCCTATAATGATGAAAACATGATCATGCTGCTTGCCGCTGCTCGCGCGGTTGCGCCCGATGCCGCCGCAAACTTTGACGCGAAAAGCAAGGCCTTCCATCGCGCGATGGGCGCAGGCCGTGCAGAAACGGTGATGGCTGCCCAAGCATTGCGGCAGTCTGCCGATCAGCTTTCTGCGCGCTTCTCGTCAGCTGCGTTCACCCGTGAACAGACGTTCGCGATCATGGAAACCATCGCCAGCGAAGCGATTGGCGAACGCTTCACAGATTATGAAGGCGCTGTGCAATCGGTCATGGCGGTCGATACGCTGCTGAATGGCATGGTTAATCAAGGCATGGTGTCCAATGCCTCGGCGGGCGCACTGCGCGTCCAGATCAATCAGGCCTACGGCGCGGTGCGCGATCCCAACGGGTTCCAGCCGCTCGCCTTCCGCCGCGCGCTGGGCAATGCAATGCGTTCGATCCGGAGCTTGCGCTGATGCGGTCTGCACCGGTCTTGCGTCAATCGACCGCGCTGGTCGCCTCACTGTCGTTGGCTCTGGCCGGTTGTGGTGGGGGTGATTCCGGATCGGGCAATACGTTTGCGCCAACGCCTACGCCTACGGCACCGTCGCGCTTCTTTGCTGATCCCGCGCAGGAATCGCTCAGCGCGGCAGATGTGCAACTGGTGATCGCCCAATCGGTGGGCGAGGCGCAGGCGCGCGGCAAGCCTGCAATCATCAGCGTGGTTGACCGCGTGGGCAACGTGCTCGCCGTGTTCCGCATGAACGGCGCGCCCACGCGTATGGTCACCAGCCGCCGCACCGCTACCGGCGAAATATCGCCGCGCGGTGTGGATGCCCAAGGCCTTGATGTTGAAGCGACGATGGGCGCTATTTCAAAGGCGGTTACGGCCGCTTACCTTTCATCCAGCGGCAATGCTTTCTCAACCCGCACTGCCAGCATGATTGTGCAAGAGCACTTCCCGCCAGCGCCCAATACGCCGGGGCTTGAATCGGGGCCGCTGTTCGGGGTGCAGTTCAGCCAGTTGCCCTGTTCCGATCTGAACTCGCGCTTCATCCCCGGTAACGCCGGTTCCGCTGCGTTAATCGGCCCGAAGCGTTCACCGCTCGGCCTTGCCGCAGATCCCGGAGGCTTGCCGCTTTACAAGAACGGTGTGGTGGTAGGTGGCGTCGGTGTGATGGCCGATGGCGACTACGGTTACGATCCCAATGTGGCAGATTTCGATGACGATGCCGAAGAATACATCGCGCTTGCGGGCATTCAGGGCTTCTCGCCAACAGATGACATAAAAGGGGACCGCATCACTGCCGATGGTACGACCTTGCGCTTTGCCGATGCGCGGGTTGACCGGCTAAGTCCTCTGCAAACCAACTTCGCCGCGATCAACACCGTGAGCGGCACACTAATCGCGGTGCGCGGGTATTATGATGGCGCAGCAGTAGTGGCAGGTGCGGTTTATGGCACCGAGCGCAGTGGCATTCGCCGCGTCACGTCTTCGGAGTTCAGCCTTGCCGATGCCTATCTCCTGACTGATGGATCAGGCGCACCGCGCTATCCGGTAAAGCCCGGCACAGATGGGGGGGCCGTAGGTCAAGCGCTGAGCGCAGCCGAGGCCCGCGCTTTGCTGGAAGAGGCGTTCACGGTGATGACCCGCGCCCGCGCGCAAATCCGCCGCCCGCTTGATAGCCGTGCGCAAGTGACGATTACCGTGGTCGATACTTTCGGCGAAGTGCTGGGCCAGGTGCGCAGCCCCGATGCGCCCATCTTCGGGATTGACGTGTCCTTGCAGAAAGCGCGCACGGTGGCGTTTTTTTCAAACCCTGCGGCTGCACAACAACTCACTGGCAATACTGATGCTGAAATCCCGGCTTTTGCCCAGCGGTTCCGGGATTTTCTGGGTGATCAAAGCGCGTTAACCGGAGCCAAGGCATTTGCTGCCCGTGGCGTTGGCAACCTCGCACGACCCCATTTCCCCGATGGAGAATTGGGCCGCCCCAACGGTCCGCTCTCGCGTCCCATTACCGATTTCAATCCCTTCGCCACCGGCCTGCAAGTGGCGCTGGTGAAGGCGAACATCGCCCAGCACGCGGGCTTTGTGCAAAATGCAGCGGGCGTCAGTGATACCCCGCAGACCTGCTCGGCCTTGCCCGATACGGCCACCGGCAAAAAGCGTCTGGCCAATGGCATCCAGATTTTCCCCGGTGCCGTGCCCATCTATCGCGGTACGCGTCTGGTCGGCGCTATCGGCGTTTCGGGCGATGGCATCGATCAGGACGATATGATCTCGTTCCTTGGCGCGCACAACGGTGGGGCCAAAGTCGGCGGAATTGGCAATGCTCCCAAAGAGATACGGGCCGATACAATAGTCGTGGCGGTCGGATCTGGTGTAAGGCTGCGGTATGTGAACTGCCCGTTCGCACCGTTCCTTGATACCTCTGAACAGAACGCTTGCGAGGGCAAGTGATGCAGCAGGTCATCGCCCTTATCGCGCCTGCCTTCGGCATGAACCAGCCGCTGCCTTTGCCGATGATGCCGTTTCAGGTGCTGGTAGATGGCGAAGCGCAAGACCCGGGCGCAATGGCACCGCAAGAGGCCGCATCACCCGCTTCTGAAGTGGCTGCGCAAACTTTGCCCGGCGGTGAAACCGAAGCGGATGAAGCACTGATCGACGGTCGCCGCCGACCAGGTTTCAACAAACAGCTCCCTGAAAAGGTGGAGCAAGACAACCCCGGCGCTGTCGGTGCGCCACCGCCCGAGGCCTTTTACGACAAGTATGATGGCGAAGGCCCGATGGGCGATCTGGGCCTTGATGTCGGCGTGCCGGATCGCTGGCGCATTATGTCCTCGCTCTGCCCGAAAACGGACGCGGCGACAGGCAAGAAGGACCGGTCACTTTACACGCTGTTCCCCCGTCTGGAATTCGTCTGCCATCCGCAAACCGATCCGTTCCATCACAACCTGTTGAAGGGTGACAGGCCGCTGGCCAAGGGCAAACGCCCCGGTTTCCTGAAAGGTGAAGACTGGTTCATCATCGCAGGGGCGGTGTCCGATACCGTGGTTGAACCGCGCAGCTTCCCCATTCCGGTGGGCAACCAGACAACCGCAAACCCTAATGCGATAGACACTTTCGGGCGCAGCAACAGCCTTGTCCTGTCGCAAACCTTCATCGCCAGTGTATCGCTGCTGAAGGGCATGACTGCGTTCAAACCGCCTGCCATCGAATACCGCATCGCCGTGGCAGCCAACATCAATCATGTGCAGGTGCCTGAACGGCGCGTGTTGTTTGTCGAACCATCGAAGGGTACGCGCCGCACCGATGCGTTTATTGGCCTGCAGGAAGCCTTCATTGATTATCACATCGGCAAATATGATTCCAAACGCTACGATTTCATCAGCGTTCGTGCGGGCATCCAGCCGATGCAGTCTGATTTTCGCGGGTTCCTGTTCAGCGATAACCAGCTTGGCATCCGCCTGTTCGGCAACCGCGATAACAACCGCTTCCAGTTCAATCTGGCGGCGTTCTGGCGCTTGGAGAAGGAAACCAATTCGGGCCTGAACGATGTGAGCCAGTCACCGCGCAATGATTTCGTTCTGATGGCCAATCTCTATCGGCAGGATTTTCCGGTCGTCGGCCTCACGAGCCAGATTTCGGCCACGTACAACATCAACCGCGAACGCAACGATGTGCACATCGATACCAACGGCTTCCCCGTGCGTCCCGCCTTGCTGGGTGATTTGCGAGGCCGTGAGTATGATGTGGTCTATCTGGGGTACGCTGCTGATGGTCGGATAGGGCGGATCAACCTTACGGGGCAGATCTATGCCGCGCTGGGCAAGGACCGGAACAATTTTCTCACCAGCCAGCCTGCTAACATCAAGGCGTTCATGGCGGCAGCCGAACTCAGCTATGACATTGACTGGACCCGTATCCGCTTGTCCGGCTTATGGGCCAGCGGCGATAAAGACCCCTACGACCAGACCGAAGGCGGCTTTGACGCAATCTTTGAAAATCCGCAGTTTGCAGGGGCCGATACCAGCTACTGGATCCGCCAGACGATCCCGTTTGCAGGCGGAGGCCGTGCGATTTCGGTCAATGGCCGCAACGGCATTCTCAATTCGCTGAGGTCCTCCAAAGAGCAGGGGCAATCCAATTTCACCAACCCCGGCACGATCCTGCTGGGGGTGGGCACAGATTTCGATCTGACGCCGCAATTGCGCGTATCGACCAATATCAATCACTTATGGTTTGAAAACACCAAAGTCCTGCAAGTGCTGCGCAACGAAGGTTCGATCCCCCGCGAGATCGGCTTTGATGCTTCGGTATCAGCGATATGGCGACCCAAAGCCTCGCAAAACCTCGTGTTCCGCTTGTCAGGCGCGATGCTTGAACCCGGTCGAGGTTTTGACAACCTGTTTGCCCAACAGGGCAAGGCTAGCCGTTTCTATTCCGTACTTGCCAACGCGACGGTGGCTTTCTGATGACCCAGCCCATGAAACTTCCGCGCCGCTTTCGCAAACTTCCGCTGGCCTCGGCCATCGCCGCGCTTGCTGCGCTCCTGGTGCCAAGCGCGCTTTACGCCTCGGGTGAGGAAATCGCGCAGAAGATCACGCATACCCGCGCTCCTGCCGCGCCGCGCGGTCAGCCGGGCGATACGGTGGAAGAGCAATGGGCCTTCGTTGATAAGCAGAATGCCGGCTGCGTCAGCTGCCACACCAAAAGTGATCACAGCACGATGCACGCCAGCCCTGCCGTGGTGCTGACGTGTGTTGATTGCCACGGCGGCAATACCAAAGTGGTGGCTGACCGTTCGTGGAACGCCAATTCAATGGAATACATGGGCGCGTTGAAAGACGCGCACGTTCTGCCGAAATACCCTGTCGCGTGGGGCTGGCCATCCTCGGCCAATCCGCAGCGGTCCTATGCCTTGCTGGCCAAGGAAAGCCCTGAATTCATCCGCTTCGTGAACCCGTCCGACTATCGCGTGGCGCGCGATTCCTGCGGGGCTTGTCACATGTCGATCATCGAGGCGTCGGAACGTTCATTGATGACCACCGGCGCGATGCTGTGGGGCGGGGCGGCCTATAACAACGGCATCGTTCCGTTCAAGAATTACATGTTCGGTGAAAGCTTTACCCGTGCGGGCGAACCGGCGCTGCTCAAATCCGGATCGAAGGAAATCGGCCCGGATGGCAAGCCGATGTGGGGCACGGTAACCCCGCAGGAAAAGGCCCGCGGCGCGCTGCCGGTGATGTATCCCATGCCCAAATGGCACACCATTCCGCCCGGTGACGTATTCCGCGTGTTCGAAGACGGCGGGCGCACAATCAACCCGCAGTTTCCCGAAATCGGCCTGCCCAATTCCACCGGCCTGATCCAGCGTCTGGATGAACCGGGACGGCCTGATCTGAAGCAGTCCAACCGTGGCCCTGCTACCGGCCTGCGCGTGGCCATTCCGGTGCTGAACATCCACAAGACGCGCCTGAACGACCCGTTCCTGTACCAGATGGGCACCAATGACCAGCCGGGCGATTACCGCTCTTCAGGCTGCGCTGCCTGCCATGTGATCTATGCCAATGACCGCGAACCGCGCCACAGCCTGAACTTTGGCAAATGCGGCCGCGACGGACAAACGATCACGGCAGACCCCACGATCAACGCTTTGCGCGAAGGACAGCACCGCAAGGGTGCGTATGGTTCGTATGATGCGGCCAAGCAGGAACACCACGACAAGGTTCGCGGCACCGTGCTGGGCGGCAAACGCGGCTATCTGGGCGGCGACAAGTCCGTACCCGAACAGTCGGCAGACATGGAGGGCGATTGCGCCCGCGCGATCTCGTCAGCCGAACAGCTTGTCTACGCTCCGGCCAAAGGCGTCGCGCCGCATGGCACGATGGACCATGAGAAGATGGATCAGGCATCGGCCCACGCGTTGGCCGGACTGGACAGCAAAGGCCACGCCAAGCAGACTGATGGTCACGCTCCAACCGGCCCTGTCGCCATGCAAGACCGTGAACGCGGCCACCCGCTGGTCCATGCCTTCACCCGCGCGATTCCCACTGCACAGTGCATGAACTGCCACATGCACCAGCCCAATATCTTCCTCAATTCCTACCTCGGTTACACGATGTGGGATTATGAATCAGATGCCGATTCAATGTGGCCGGGGCCGGAAAACCGCGCCCCGCGCCCTGCCGGAATGTCGGACGCAGATTACGCCAAATATTTCAAAAAGCAGTTCCAGCCGACGATTGACGAACAGCGCGAAGTGCTCGACCGCAATCCCGAAGGCGCTTCTACGCGCGGGCTGTGGCGCGATGTCGAATTTCTGCGCAACGTCTATGATCTCAACAGCCAGACCAAAGACACCCAGTTTGCCGATTACCACGGCCACGGCTGGAACTTCCGCGCCATCCTGAAGCGCGATCGTCGCGGCAACCTGCTCGATGATGATGGCGATATGACGACGTACGGCACGGACAAGGCCCACATCATCGATCCGGTTGACCCTGAAAAATTCCGTAAGGCGGGCGAGGGCAAGTTTGTCGATGCAGGGCCGGACAACCCCGGCAAAGCGGTCCACATGATGGACATCCATGCGCAAATCGGCATGCAATGTGCCGATTGCCACTTTGCGCAGGACAGCCACGGCAACGGGCTGATCTATGGCGAAGTGGCGAATGCGGTGGAGATCGGGTGCAAGGATTGTCACGGCACGCCCGATGCTTATCCCACGCTGCTCACATCAAACCTCGCCGCGCCGGAAAAGGGCAACAACCTTGCACTGCTGCGCAATGCCGATGGCCAGCGCCGCTTTGAATGGTTCAATCAGGCTTATGGTCGCCGCGTTCTGGTGCAGCGTTCGATCATCGATCCCAAGCTTTCATGGGAAGTCAGCCTCGTCAAAGATTCGGTCGATGCGCGCTATCAGGGCACTATGGATGCGGCGGGCAAGCCGGTGTTCAATCCCAAGGCCGCCCGCGCCAAACTGATGGCGAAATCGGCCTCGGATGATGGCGTTTACAAGTTTGGCACCGGCGTTGCCAAGGAAGCGCGCGCCCACCGTGACGATGATATGGCCTGCTTCACCTGCCACTTGTCGTGGACAACATCTTGCGCAGGCTGCCACTTGCCGATTGAGGCGAACTGGAAATCGGCCACGCACAAGTATGAGGAAGACTACACCCGCAACTATGCGACCTACAATCCGCAGGTTGCGCGCGATGACATGTTCCAGCTTGGCAAGCATCAACGCAACAAGTCATCGGGCAGTGATCCGGTCCAGTTCGATGCGGCCGGAAACCCGGTTTCGGGCAATGCAATCACCGCGCCGATCCGCTCAACCTCGGCGCTGATACTGTCATCGACCAATATCAACCGTGAACGCATCTATGTGCAGCAACCGCCGATTTCCTCGATAGGCTATTCGTCACAGGCTTTTGCGCCGCACTTCCCGCACACCGTCCGCAAGAACGAAACGAAGCAATGCACCGATTGCCACGTCAGCCAGGACGAGGACAACAACGCCACGATGGCGCAATTGCTGCTGCTCGGCACCAATTACGTGAACTTCGTGGGCATGAACGCATGGTTTGGCCTCAGCGGCGGGTTTGAAGCCGTCCGCGTGACCGAATGGGATGAACCCCAGGCCGTTATCGGATCGTACCTGCACCGCTATGCCTATCCCGATTACTGGAAACAGCACGTCGACAAGAACGGGCGCGAGCTGAAGAACTGGACACGCGGCAAGCCGTTTGACAGCAAGCTATCGGGCGAAACCACGGGGCAGGAGCAATTCGCCAACGTAGTAGAAGGCACGAAGGATGCGGTGCGCTGCTTGCAAATGCGCGGTGAATACATGTTCGTGGCCGAGGGCAAGGGCGGTTTCCGCGCTTATGATATCGCCGCCATAGGCGACAAGGGCTTCTCCGAACGCATCGTCACCGCACCGTTCTCATCGCTCGGCCATGATACTCATGTGAAAACCGCCAACGCCACCTGCATGGCGCTGCCCACCAATCAGGCGATTGCGCCCACCCGCAATTCGCCCGAACTGCGCGGCATCAATCAGGAACAGCCATTCTCGCCGATCTACAGTTATGCGTTCGTGACGGACTCGGTCGAAGGCCTGATCGCGGTCAATGTCGATACGCTGGCCGATGGCGAGTTTCGCAACAACTTCTTCACCCGCGCCCTCACGTTCAATCCCGATGGCGTCCTCACCAGCGCGCGGCACATCACACTGGCAGGCGATTATGCCTATGTCGTCACTGACAAGGCGCTGGTCACGGTTCACCTGACGAAGCCGTGGAGCCCGGAAAAGCCCTGCGAGGTGAGCGCGGCCAAGGGGGGTGAGACCTGCCTTGATCCGCGCGTCACCTCGGTCGTTCCGCTGCGTGATCCGCGCGCCACCGCCGTGCAGTTCCGTTATCTCTGGGCCACCACGGCGAACGGGCTTGAACTGATCGATATCACCAACCTTGCCCAGCCAAAGCAGGTGGCAGGCGCTGTTGTGCCATTGGCCGATGCGCGCCGCGTCTACCTTTCGCGCACATACGCCTATGTCGCGGCAAAATCGCAGGGACTGGTCATCGTAGATATTACCGCACCTACGCGGCCATCGATCTACGCCACTTATACCGCTGGCGGGCAGTTAAATGATGCCGAGGATGTGATCGTCGCATCCACCAACGCCTCGCTGTTTGCCTATGTTGCCGATGGCCGCAACGGCATGAAGGTGCTGCAACTCACCTCGCCATCCAGCCAGCCCAATTTCTATGGCTTCTCACCCGAACCCAAGCCCGAACTGATCGCTTGGGCGCGCACGCCAACGCCTGCAATCGCGCTGTCAAAGGGGCTGGACCGGGATCGCGGGGTGGATGAAACCGGCGGGCAGATGGCCGTGTTCGGACGGCTTGGCTCCCGCCCGTTCAATCGCAAGGAAATGGAAGAGCTGTTTCTCAACGCCAAGGGCGAGGTCTTCCGCGTCTCGAACGCGGTGGACATGAGCTTGTGGGTCGGCGCGAAATCTGCACCCTTGCTGTCCCGAATGGATCGCTAAGCTAGTTGGAGAGGAGACCGGGCGTCCGCGCAGGCGCCCGGCAATCCTTCCGGATCAATTCTGATCCAGCAGCAACAATTCGCATTCCACTTCCATCAGCGGCGCGGGCAGAACGTCGTGATCAACGCGGGTCACGCTCGCATCAGCCACCAATCTGCTGCGCAACTGGAATTCATGGTCGGGCAGGGCTGCAATGAAGCGCTCGCCATCACTCACGGCATCGCTGCCCGCAAAACGCAGCACAACCGTGTGACGCGCGCCGGTAAAGGTAATACTCGCCCATGGCGCTTCATGGTGGTTGATGACGTCGGCCAGCGGACCTGCCAATTCACGTATCTCGCGTAGCAGCCGTTCACCGGCAGAAAGCCTGCGTGGCGGCGGGGTCGTTGCTGCTTCAGACGTCGTTTCAAAGCTGCGCGGTTCAAGCAACATGGGCGTTTTCTCCAAAAGTGTTCATGAAATGTTCTACGCGCTTCACCATTGCAGAACGCGGTTCGCGGCCATTGCGCAAATCTTCGACCAGGCGAGGGTCGTGCGCAGCAAGGCGGCCAAACTTGGTGACGGGCATACCGGTCTTCTGAATGAATTTTTCGACTTTGCGGATGAGCATTGGCTGTTTGACCCTCCGAAATGTGATGAATAAGAGACGACTCGAAATAGGATAAATCCTATGTTGACGGTCAAATCCTACATAGCTAGGAAAAGTCCTTCGAAAGTGGAGGGACGCCTGATGGATGTATCAAGCCTCACAGAAGCGGATGGTGATGCCGGAGCGCGTGCGCGGCTCGTTGCGCTTTCCGCTGCGCGAGGCGTCAGTCTCGCTGCACTGTCCGCGCTGATCGGGCGTAACACCACGTATCTCCAGCAGTTTGTGCGCAAAGGCAGCCCGCGCAAGCTGGAGGAAAATGACCGGCGTACACTGGCCCAATTCTTCGGCGTCGCTGAAACAGAGCTTGGCGCAAGCAATCGCGAATCTGTGGTCGTGATTGAAAAGAGCGGCGCTTCCACCGTGCCAGTGGGTCTGCGCGCGCCGACGGCGCAATGGGCGGACATCCCACGCCTGCCGCTCGGCGCATCAGCTGGCCCGGGCGCTCATGCGGCAGAGGAAATTCCCTCTGGACGTCTGCGCTTCTCCAATCGTTGGCTGAAAGGGCAGGGGCTTGAACCGGCCATGCTTTCGGTAATCGAGGTTGAGGGCGATTCGATGGAGCCGACGCTGCGTGATGGCGATGAAATCCTCGTCGACCGCACACCGCGCCCTTTGCGCGCCGGAATTCATGTCATCCGGCTGGATGATGTGCTGCTGGTCAAACGGCTCGAAACCGGCCCTGGCGGCACATTGCGCATCATTTCCGATAATGCAGCCTATCCGCGCATGGAACGGTTGGCGCAGGATGTGGAACTGATTGGCCGTGTCGTCTGGAAAGGGGGGCGGCTTTGATTGGTCCAGTCTTGCCAAGCGTGGCAACAGACGCCATCTCGCCATCATGAGCCAAACACCTGCCGAACCACCCATGAAGGTGGCCATCATCCCCGTCACGCCGCTCCAGCAGAACTGCACGCTGGTTTGGTGCACCAAGACGATGAAGGGCGCTTTCATCGATGCTGGCGGTGATCTGGACAAGTTGAAGCTGGCGATCGAACGTTCAGGCGTGACCATCGAAAAGCTGCTCGTCACGCACGGCCACATCGATCACTGCGGGATGACCGGTATTCTGGCCAAGGAACTGGGTGTGCCCATCGAAGGACCGCATGAGGCGGATCGCTTCTGGATTTCCCAGCTGAAAGAAGACGGTCAGCGTTGGGGCATCCAAGGTGAGGTGTTTGAACCTGATCGCTGGCTGACTGATGGCGAAACCGTTACCGTCGGCGATCTTGTGCTGGATGTGATCCACTGCCCCGGCCACACCCCCGGCCACGTCATTTTCTATCACGCGCCTTCGCATTTTGCGATTGTCGGGGATGTGCTGTTCCAGGGATCGATTGGCCGCACCGATTTTCCGCTCGGCAATCATCAGGACCTGATTGATTCGATTACGCAAAAGCTGTGGCCGTTGGGCAACGATGTGACCTTCGTTCCCGGCCACGGCCCTAACAGCACCTTCGGGCGTGAACGCCAGACCAATGCTTTCGTGAGCGATTATGCTTTAAGTTAGGTTTTGGGGGTTAAGTTTTTGGGCGGGGCCTCCGGACACTCCTGAGGCCCCGCCACAACGCTTACATATCTAGCACAATCGATACGGCCCACACGCCAAGGCCCAGCTGTGTCAACATTGTGATCAGCGTACCGGGGCCGCGTAAAAAGCCCATGGGTCCGCCGTCCATGCCCATGCCATGGGCGACGCGGCCCAGCATATAGATTGCGGCGGCACCTAACAGAAACGGGTTGCCGGTACGTGCCAATTCTATTGTGGCAATCAAAATCAGAACAATCGGCGTGTTCTCTATAAAGTTTGCGTGCGCGCGCATGCGGGCAATCAGGTTCATGTCCCCGCCATCACCGATGCTGATTTTTTTCGATGCCCGGATCATGCCGACGCGGATGGAAAGCCATGTGTTGATAGCCGCTGCTGCCGCTGCTGCACATAACGTGATGGGCAAAATCATCATTTTGGTAAAAACTCCCCCGTTTCAAGCCGCCGATACTATTGGCTGTGGCCCAGACCTAGCGTGCTCAAGCTTGCAAAGCATCAGAAAATCCGTATAGGCGCGCCTTCGCCCGTGTTTGGCGAATCCCGTTCCTGCTGCGCTCGTCGCTGCGTGCGGGTCCAGCGTCCGGCTATTGCTGTCGGGATTGGGCTTGTGCGATGGTTCGGTATTCCCTATCGCGCCCGCAACAAACGTACACAATTTCAGGAATAGGTGCCGCGATGGCCGTCCCCAAAAGAAAAACTTCGCCCTCACGTCGGGGCATGCGCCGCAGCCATGACGCTCTCAGCGTTGATGCATTTCATGAATGCTCAAACTGTGGTGAACTCAAGCGCCCGCACAACCTGTGCAATGCTTGCGGTCACTACAACGGTCGCGAAGTCATCGCCGTCGGGCTCTAAGCCCATCAACGGGGGGGATTCGGGAACATGAGCCTGCCGCGTATCGCCGTCGATGCGATGGGCGGGGATGAGGGTGTGCGCGTCATGGTTGAAGGCGCGGCAATTGCCCGCCGCAGCCATGATCGCTTCAAGTTCCTGCTTGTCGGGGATGAAGAGCGCATCAAGCAAGCGCTCGATCATCACCCGAACTTGCGCGGGGCGTCGGAGATTCTCCACGCCCCTGACACCGTCAGTGGTGACGAAAAGCCTACGCAAGCCTTGCGTCGCGCCAAAACCACATCGATGGGATTGGCGATCAATGCGGTGAAGCAAGGTGACGCCGGCGCTGCGGTCAGCGCGGGCAACACCGGCGCGCTCATGGCGATGGCCAAGCTTGCGCTTCGCACAATGCCCGGCATTGACCGGCCTGCATTGTCAGGCTTGCTGCCGACATTGGGCGATACTGACCTTGTCATGCTTGATCTTGGCGCAAACACCGATTGTGATGCACGCAATCTGGTTCAGTTCGCGATCATGGGTGCGGCTTACGCGCGGATCGTCAACAACCTGCAATCCCCACGCGTGCGCTTGCTCAACATCGGTTCGGAAGAATCGAAGGGCACCGAGACGCTGCGCGATGCGGCAAACCAGCTCAAGGCGCTGGCTGATGATCTGGCGATGTCGTTTGATGGGTTCACCGAGGCGGACAAACTGTCGCGCGGGGACGTTGACGTTGTCGTGACTGATGGTTTCTCTGGCAATATTGCCTTGAAATCAATGGAAGGCGCCGCGCGCTTCGTGGCCGATCTGCTGCGTCGCAGCTTTTCGTCATCGTTGCGTTCGAAGCTCGGCTTCCTGATCTCGCGTCCGGCCACCGAACTGCTCAAGCATCATCTTGACCCCAACAATCACAACGGCGCAGTGTTCCTTGGGCTCAACGGCATTGTTGTGAAAAGCCATGGAAGCGCTTCGGCTGTTGGCGTTGCGAATGCAGTGGCCGTTACGGCACGCCTGTTGGAAGAAAACCTGACAGAGCGGATTCAGGCCGACCTTGCCCGCTTGGGTGCCGAGGCGATCCGCACGACTGGCCGCGCCCGCGCTGCAACGATTAATGGTGAGAATGCAGCATGAGCTTGCGCGGTGTAATCAAAGGTAGCGGTTCGGCACTGCCAAGGCGCGCAGTATCGAACGCTGAAATGACCACGATGGTCGACACCACCGATGAATGGATTGTCGAACGCACGGGCATCCGCAACCGCTATATTGCGGGCGAGGGTGAGACGACCGCAAGTTTGGCAACCGAGGCTGCGCGCCAGGCGCTTGCCAGTGCCGGGATTGATGCGGCGCGGGTTGATCTGATCGTGCTGGCAACGGCAACACCTGATCAGACTTTCCCCGCCACCGCCACGATTGTGCAGCATAACCTTGGTTGCAATGGCGGGATCGCGTTTGATGTCGCAGCGGTTTGCTCGGGCTTTCTATATGCGATGGCCACCGCCGATTCGATGTTGCGCACCGGCATGGCCAAATGCGCGCTCGTCATTGGTGCAGAAACGTTCAGCCGCATCCTCGATTGGGAAGACCGCACCACGTGCGTCTTGTTCGGCGATGGCGCGGGCGCAATTGTGCTCGAAGCGCAAGACGTCGATGAAGCAGACCCATTGGCCCCCGGCATTATCGCCACCCGGCTTCATGCCGACGGCGCACATAACGATCTGCTTTATGTCGATGGCGGACCTTCCACCACTGGCACGGTCGGAAAATTGCGGATGCGTGGACGCGAAGTGTTCCGGCATGCTGTTACCAATCTTTCCAGTGTCCTCAAGGAAGTGCTTGAAACTACCGGTCATGACGCAGCCGAAATTGATTGGGTTGTTCCGCATCAAGCAAACTTGCGTATCCTCGATGCAACGGCACGCAAGCTGGGGCTTCCCGCTGAAAAAGTGATCGTCACGGTTGACCGGCACGCCAATACCAGCGCTGCATCTGTGCCTTTGGCCTATGATACCGCAGTGCAAGATGGCCGGATCAAGCCCGGTAACCTTGTTATGTTCGAAGCAATGGGCGGCGGTTTTACGTGGGGCGCATGTCTCGCGCGGGTGTAATTGCTGATTCTGTGCCATAAAAGCGCGTTTTCGTTTATATCCAAGTCATTGCATTGCGTTCTTGGCAAAGGGCGTTATTGTACTTGCTTGGTTAATTTGGACGAATAGGAGGACGAGGGGGATGCGTTCAATTGGTACCCTTACGCGGGCCGATCTCGCTGAAAGTATCAACCGTCGCGTGGGGCTCTCACGCGCTGACTCGCTTGATATGGTTGAATCCATTCTGACACACATGTGCCACGCTTTGGCTGATGGCCAGAACGTCAAGATTTCAGGCTTCGGCACTTTCCTGTTGCGCGATAAAGCGGAACGGGTGGGGCGTAATCCCAAGACCGGTATTGAGGTGCCTATCACCCCACGCCGTGTCTTGAGCTTCCGCGCCAGTCAGATGCTGAAGGACCGCATCGGCGAAGCCTGAGCTTCGGCATGATTGCACCGATTGATTCTGATCCGCTTGATGGCAAAGATGCAATTGCATTTCGGACAATAGGCGAGGTGGCGAATGCTTTGGGCATTCGCCAACACGTCTTGCGATATTGGGAAGAACACTTTCCTAAGCTGCGCCCGCTCACCCGGGCAGGTGGCCGACGTTATTACCGCCCAGAAGATATTGCCCTGATAATGGAAATCGACCGGCTGCTTAACCGCGAAGGCTATACCATCAAAGGTGCCAAACAGGCCCTTCGCGGAGGCAAAGCAACTATGACGCAACAAAGCGCTGTTTTGCCACCCGCCCCCTCAGACGACGTCGATCATGGCAACGCCACCAATGGCGGCCTTGCAGCAGCGCTACTTGCGTTACGCAATCGACTGGCAGCAGCGCTGAACGATTAATCGATCAGCGACGGGCCTAGTGCCGGATCAAGATCGCGCGGTCGTTTAAGCTCAACCAATCGGCCACAGCCATCGGCAATATCGCTCCACCGGTCAACATCCAGTTCCAGCACTGCAAAAGTCGCTGTCGGGAATTTCTGCTCGACCACATCGCGGAGCGGCGATGATCCATCATCCGGCACCAGGTCGAAAATCAGGTCTTCAAGGCTGGGGTTGTGGCCAATCATCAACACGCTGGCAGGATCACCATCCAACTCTTTCAGCAAATCCATCAACGTCGCTGAACTCGCCAGATAGATTCGCCGGTCCCATTCCACCTTGAACGAGCAGCCCCACGCTTTGCTTGCCTCTTCCACTGTTTCTGCTGCGCGCACAGCAGGCGAGGCAATCATGCGGTCAAAGTGGTGCTTGGTGGATTTGATATATTCGCCCATCGCCCGCGCGCCACGCTGGCCACGTTCGTTCAATGGCCTGTCAAAATCGCGCGCGCGCGCATCGCTCCAGTCCGACTTGGCGTGGCGGAAGAGAGCGAGAGTTTTCACGATATCTCCTGAGGATGGCTGGGCATAAGTTCAGGTTTAGAAACACTGCCAGCCACGCTTTGTAAAGCCACATCCAGCGTGACACGGCGGATCGGCGTTCCCGGCGGAAAAGCGCTCAGCAAACGTGAAGGGAACGCTGCCGATAGCACAACAAAATGGCCCTTGTCCCCGATAGAGCGGATCAACCGGCCAAACGCCTGTGCCAGCCGCGCGCGAATGATCCGGTCATCATAAGCCTGCCCGCCACCTGCCAGTCTGCGGGCACGATGCAATATCGAAGGCTTGGGCCATGGCACTTGCTCCATCACCACCAGCCGCAAGGAATCGCCCGGCACATCCACCCCGTCGCGCAAAGCATCAGTGCCGAGCAGCGATGCGCGCGGATCATCGCGGAAAATGTCGACCAGCGTTCCGGTATCGATAGGATCAACGTGCTGCGCAAACAGCGGCAACCCGCCGCGCGCCAACCGGTCCGCAATCCTGCCATAGACCGCGCGCAATCGCCGGATCGCGGTAAACAGCCCCAGTGCCCCGCCGCCCGATGCCTCGATCAGCCGCCCGTAAGCTGCTGCAAGGGCTGGAATATCGCCTTTGGCCACATCGGTCACAATCAGCACTTCGGCTTGCGAGGCATAGTTGAACGGGCTTTCGGCTGCAAACAGGCGCGGCGCTACTTCGATATGGGGTGCGCCACTGCGCGCAACGGCGCTGTCCCAGTCTTCGCCATCGCGCAACGTGGCCGAAGTCATCATCACGCCATGCGCGGGGGCCAGAACGGTATTGGCAAAGGGCTTCATCGGATCAAGGTAATGGCGGTGCAGCCCGACATCCCATTCACGCCCGTCGGACCGTTCCACCGCCACCCAATCGACAAAATCGGGGTCACCGGGGCCACCCAGCCGCGCCAGCAGCGCAATCCAGCCCGCCAGCAGATCGGTGCGCCAGCCGATGGCACCGCGCGCGCCTTCAATCCGTGCGCGGGCAGGGCCGTCCAGCCAGTCCGGGCCGTCCTCGATCAAGGCTTCCAGCCGTAAACCCAACCGGACCAATGGTTTACGCAAAGCCTCCAGCGCCTCTTGCGCGCGGCCTGCCACTTCGATGAACGGTCCGTCCAATTGCGCCACTTCAGTCTCAAGACCATAGCCCGCATCCTGCCCGCCGCTTTCATCGCGGGCATATGTCAGCGCACGCGCGGCTGAGAGCAATTCCTCCAATGGCCCTGATGGCGTGCTTTCCACAACACGCGCCAGCCAACCGTCGCCAGGCAGCGCTTCGGCCGCTTCGCGCGCCTGGGCAATTGCGCGCTCACCTTCTTCGTCATAGCTCGCAACATCGGCAAGCCGCGCAGATAGCCCGCGCCTGCGCCCGCGTGACTTGGCTTCGGGTCCAATGACCCAGCGCCGCAACTCAATCGTTTCAGCCCCGGTCAGCGCGGCAGCGAATGTCGAATCCGCCGCTTCAAATACATGGTGGCCTTCGTCAAATACGATTCGCGTCGGACGCTGCGCCGCATCTCTTCCACGCGCGGCATTTACCATGACCAGCGCATGATTGGCGATCACCAGCTCTGCCTCGGCAGATGCACGGGCAGAGCGTTCTATGAAGCATTTGCGATAATGCGGGCAGCCTGCATAAACGCATTCGCCACGCTGGTCGGTCAGCGCCGCGATCCCGCGTTTGCGGAACAGCGTGCCCAGCCATCCCGGCAAATCGCCACCAATCATATCGCCGTCCTGGCTATAGGCGGCCCACCGCGCGACCAGCTGCGCCAGAATGGCCGCCCGCCCGCCAAATCCGCCTTGCAACGCGTCTTCAAGGTTGAGCAGGCACAAATAATTCTCGCGCCCCTTGCGCACCACCACCGGCGGCTTGCCATTCCTCTCGGCCGGAAAAGCACGGCGGCTTTCGCGGCGCAGCTGGCGTTGCAAGGCTTTGGTATAAGTTGAAACCCACACCGTTCCGCCTGATTGTTCGGCCCATAGCGAAGCCGGTGCTAGGTAGCCGAAGGTCTTGCCTGTGCCGGTCCCCGCTTGCGCCAGCACCATATGCGGCTGGCGCTGCGTGCTGCGCGGTGCAAAGGCTTTGGCTGCTTCGCGCGCGTACTCTTGCTGGGCAGGGCGCGCCTCTGCGCCTTTTCCGGTCAATTCGGCAAGCCGTGTGGCAATCGCCGCATCGCCCAGCGTAACTTGCGCAGGCTGCGGACGTTCCGCCGCCTCTTCCCATTCGGGCAATTTCGCAAACAGCCAACGCTCTGCCTTTTCCGGCTTCCTGATACGCGACGTCAGCAAGGGTGCCCATGGCCAGCGCATTCGCACCAAGGATTGCAGGCCAGTCCACGCGCCTTCGCGCTCGGCCCAATCGTCGCTTTCGCAAACCGCCAACAGGGCTTCGGCGGCTTGTTGCAGCAGCAGCGGCACGCTGTCATCGCCGCGCGGTTCATCAAGGCCCAATGCATGGGCCAGCCCCTTGGGCGTTGGTACCACAAAGCGCGCGGGGTGAATGAACGCATAAAGTTCCAG
Organism: Novosphingobium sp. 32-60-15; assembly: GCF_002280675.1. Classification (GTDB taxonomy): domain Bacteria; phylum Pseudomonadota; class Alphaproteobacteria; order Sphingomonadales; family Sphingomonadaceae; genus Novosphingobium. The sequence continues at coordinate 193,760 of NZ_NCEN01000001.1, forward strand.
CAGATCGAGGCCGGACAAATCGGGATAGCCCAAGCGGCTGGCCACCAGCGGCGCATTCAGCATTAACAGGGGTGTATCGGCAGCGGCCACAATGGCGTCGCCTTTGCCCACGCCGCGCGTTGCAAAGCAATCGCGCAGCCAGCATCCGCCATGGCTTGCATGAATCGCTGGAAGCGAAAGGGCGGGCCGGTCCGTCACAACACTGCGTTAGAACAGGAATGGAACAAAGGGCAAGTGCCATCCGGTCCTGCCAAAAGTTGACAGCCGATTCACTAAAGCCCTTAATTGATCGGGCCATCCGCCGTTCTTCACCTTGGGACCAATCGCGGAGCGCAACCCGGCTTCGCCCCATAGTGGAGAATGGGACATGGCAGTAATCAATACGAATATCAGCGCCATCCGCGCTACCAACGCTTCGAATTCCGCCGCCAAGATGCTTGGCATGGCAATGGAACGCCTTTCGACCGGCAAGCGCATTAACGGCGCCAAGGACGATGCAGCAGGCCTTGCCATCACCACCACAATGACCTCGCAGATCAGGGGCATGAGCCAGGGCGTACGCAACGCCAATGACGGCATCAGCCTTGCGCAAACCGCCGATGGCGCGCTGAACGAAGTCACCGCGATGCTGCAACGCATCCGTGAACTGGCCGTTCAGTCGGGTTCGGGTACGTATCAGGGATCGGATCGCGATGCGATGCAGTCCGAAGTCGAGAACCTGACCAGCCAGATCAGTGAAGTTCTGACCAAGTCAGAATTCAACGGAATTCCTCTGTTTTCAATCGCTACTGCGCCGACACCGGCCACGGATCGTACATTTACCATCCAGACCGGTGCCGAGACCACTGACACTGTTACGCTGCGCAGCGTGACTTTCGACGGTGACGTGCTGTTCGGTACGGGCGCTGTCCAATACACCGCAGGTGGCGCGCAGTCGCTTAAAGTCAACGACACGGTCGCTGGCGATAACAGCGGCGCAACAAATGCCAGTGCAACCATCACCAATGTCGATGCTGCGCTCACCTCGGTCAGCGCAACCCGCGCCGGCCTCGGTGCAGGCCAGAACCGCCTTGAATCGGTCGTGAACAACCTCAACGACAACGTCACCAACTTGTCGGATGCCCGCTCGCGCATCGTCGATACCGATTACTCGGCTGAAACGACCGCGATGGCCAAGGCGCAGATCCTGTCGCAGGCATCGACCGCGATGATCGCGCAGGCCAATCAGGCACAGCAGAACGTTCTTTCGCTCTTGAAGTAAGCCTCCCTCAAGAGCACCTCCACGGAAGGGCGGAACCGCGTTGGCGGTTCCGCCCTTTCGGTGTTTTCCTGACGGCTGCCGGGCAGTAGTCAGCTTTTGCTTGCGAAACCTGAACGTCCGCGCAAAAGGGCGAGCATTATGACAGACGCTATCCACACCGCCGCCCAAACCTCCAAGGCATGGCCATTCGAGGAAGCCCGCAAGATCGCCAAGCGGTTTCCGGGCGGCAAACGCGATGCGGCTGGCAACCTTGTGCCCGTGTTATTCGAAACCGGCTATGGGCCATCCGGCCTGCCGCACATCGGCACTTTCCAGGAAGTCTTGCGCACCACGCTGGTCCGCCGGGCCTATGAAACGCTCACAGGCGGGCACCCTACCCGGCTGGTCGCGTTTTCCGATGATATGGACGGCCTGCGCAAAGTGCCCGACAATATCGAGAACAAGGCCGTTCTCGAAGCGCACCTTGGCCACCCGCTCAGCCGCATTCCCGATCCGTTCGGAACGCATGAAAGCTTTGCGCATCACAACAACGCGATGCTGCGCGCTTTCCTTGACCAGTTCGGCTTCGATTACGAATTCGTCTCTGCGTCAGACCGCTACAATGCGGGCGAATTTGACGATGCGCTGCGCAATGTCCTGCGCAATTGGCAGCCGATCATGAACATCATGCTGCCCACCTTGCGCGAAGAACGCCGCAAGACATATTCGCCCGTCCTGCCCGTATCGCCCACCAACGGCCAGGTGCTGCAAGTGCCGGTCGAAGTGGTCGATGCCGAAGCCGGGATCGTCCGGTTTGAAGACGTAACGGGCGAAGTGATCGAACACACTGTGCTCAGCGGCTGGTCCAAGCTGCAATGGAAAGTCGATTGGGCGATGCGCTGGGTCGCTTTGGGCGTCGATTATGAAATGTGCGGCAAGGACCTGACCGACAGTGTCACCCAATCGGGCCGCATTGCGCAAGTGCTCGGCGGTCGCCGTCCCGAAGGCCTGATCTACGAACTTTTCCTCGATGAAAAGGGCGAGAAGATCTCAAAGTCCAAGGGCAACGGCCTGACGATTGAGCAGTGGCTGGAATATGGCAGCGATGAATCGCTAAGCTTCTACCTTTTCCGCGATCCCAAGAGCGCCAAATCGCTCCACGTCGGCATCATCCCGCGCGCGGTTGATGAATACTGGCAGTTCCGCGAAAAGTTGCCTGAACAGCCTGTCGAACAGCAGCTTGGCAACCCCGTCTGGCACTTGCTCCGCGCCAATGGTTACACCGGCGGTGAGGGTGACAAGCTGCCCGTAACGTACGGCTTATTGCTGAACCTTGTCGGCGTTTTGGGGGCAGGGGCCAGCCGTGATCAGGTCTGGTCATACCTTGGCAATTACGTTGAAAATGCCGACCCCGCTGCACACCCTGCGCTGGATGGCTTGGTTACGCGCGCTTTGGCTTACAACCGGGATTTCATTGCCCCCACGCTGGTCCGCCGCAAGCCAGAGGCAGGAGAGGCCCTCGCTTTGGCTGCGCTGGACGAGGAACTGGCGGCCACGTCGGACGATGCAACGGCAGAACTGCTGCAAAACATCGTCTACGAAATCGGCAAGGATCCGCACTACGGATTTGAAACGCTGCGTGACTGGTTCAAATGCCTGTACGAAACACTGCTGGGTTCTGCTCAAGGCCCCCGCATGGGCAGCTTTATCGCGCTCTATGGCGTTGGCAACACCCGCAAATTGATCGCCGAAGCTTTGGGTGATTGAAGCCTAATCAACGATGATGTGGGGGACAAAGCGGGCCCGGTTGCTGGTGATCAGGCCATCTTCGCGGATGCCAAGGCCAGCTGCCTCGCCGCCCACGATCCAGCTTCCCAACACAGGATACCCCTTGCCGAAATCGCGCAAAGGGTATCGCTGCTGGTAGACCAGCCTGCCGCGATCATATTCACCGCCGGTGCGCGCAATGACCTGGCCTGCAGACACGACCTCGATATTGGCGCCCTCACGTGCCAGCACAGGCTTGGATACATAGTCGCCGGTAATCGCTCCGGGATCGAACGAAGCAGGCAGCAAGTTGGGATGACCGGGGAACATCTCCCACAAGATCGCCAGTACCGCCTTGTTGCTCCACATCATTTTCCACACCGGCTCCAGCCAGACCGTGTCATCGAAGTGTGCAAGAACCTGTTGGCCGAAATCCTCAGCCGCCAACCATTCCCACGGGTATAGCTTGAACAGCGCGGAAATCAGGTAATCGTCCTGATCAACAATCCGCCCGTCGGCATTGATGCCGATCTGGTCAATCAACAACCCGCGCGTTTCCAGCCCTGCCTGCTGCGCCAGATCGCGGAGATACGTCGTCGTAATCGTGTCTTCGTGAACCGCATCGCCCACATGGGCAAACCACACCCGGCGACCGGGCAGGGCAGGTGCAAGCATCTGCCAACGCGCAATCAGGCGCTCGTGCAGACTGTTCAGTTGATCGGCTTGCGGAAAGACGGCCTCTTTCCAGTCCCACTGGATGATCGACGTTTCGAGCAACGACGTGGGCGTGTCGCAATTGTATTCGAGCAACTTGGGCTCACCCGTGCCATCCCACGCCAGATCAAACCGGCCATAATCCAGCGCGGGCCGGTTGCTTTGCCAGGCATCGCGCACCGCCGCATGATAGCTTGACGGAATTCCGCAAGCAGCCAGCAATTGGTCATCGCGCGAAATACGCTCGCCCGCTTCCCGATAAAGCTGGTGCAATGCCTCGGTTGCGGCCTCGATCGTTTCGATCTGGGCCATAGTGAATTGATAACACGCGGTTTCATCCCAATAGGGGCCATCGGTATCACTGTGCCACAACAGCCCCAGTTCCTCGACCGTCGCTTGCCATTCCGGGCGCGGCGTAAGGGGTAACCGTCGCATCGATCAGGACCGGCCACCACCAAACGATCTGCCGGTTGATCCAAAGCCCCCGCGCGATACCGAAGTGGTTCTGACAAGGTTCGATTTTGCAGGTGCGTTGGCGTATTGCGCGCCTTTGGTGGGGAAGTAGCTACCTTTGAAACCAAGCCGTGGATCGTTCACGCGGTCACCGTAATAGGGCACGCGATTGCCGCGCCCGACGTAATACCAGAGCAGCGCGCTGGAGCCGATCCCGCCCATGCCGCTACGCTGTCCGCATCGGTTATCCTCAACCCTGTAGCCATTCTGGTCCACGCAGACACGCGTATCGCGGTCAACGACCACATCATCGCCCCATTCATTCTGTGAAGAACATCCCGAAAGTCCTGCCAGCGTTGCCGCCATCGCCGTGGTCAGGGCAAGGTGCTTCTTCATCGCTCAAGGCACCATGCAGGCGGCTTGAAGAATGCCGACGCCAATGCCGATCCCGCCAACAAACTGGCCGGACGCCGCGCAATTCTCCGTGATCTTATGGGAAATCTCTTTGAACAACAGGCGCGCGATAACCACGAACACCACAAGCTGCACAATTGCCGCCACCGCGCCCCAAAGCAGCATGTCAGGGATGCTCACAGAATTGCCGATGACCACCGCCACGGGGATTGCAAAGCCGATAAAGGTGCCCGTCAATTGAAGCGCCGCGGCAGAGTTGCCCTGCCGGATCAGTTCGAATTCGCGGTGCGGAGTGAACCGTGAATAGAGGAACAAAAACGCCGCCGCCAATGCCATCGCTGACGCAAAATAGCCCAGAAAGTGCGGAAGTGCCGCAATGAAATAGCCGAGCATTGATTTCCCCAACGGTTACGCTGCGCAGGTTACAGCAGGATCGCTAGGTCAGCGCAAGTAACCTGCGGGGCCCCCTGCCGTGATCCAGCGCCGTACCTTGGCTTCCAGTACCGGCATCGGCAAAGCACCGCTGCCCAAGACCTGATCGTGGAACAGGCGAATGTCGAACCGGTCTGCCAACGAGGCCTCTGCCTCCTTGCGCAACCGCTGGATGGTCAGCGCGCCAATCTTGTAGGCCAGCGCTTGCCCCGGATTGGCGATATAGCGGTCAACCTCGGCCTCGGCATCACTTCGGCCCATGCCCGAATTGGCGAGCATGTAATCAACCGCTTGGTCGCGGCTCCAGTCCTTGGTGTGCAAACCGGTGTCTACGACCAGACGCATGGCGCGCAACATCTCGTCATCCAGTGTGCCCCAATGCTGCATGGGGTCTTTGTAGAAGCCCATCTCATAGCCCAGCGTTTCGGCATAGAGCGCCCAGCCTTCGATATAGGCGGTATTGCCGCCAAACCTTTGGAAGTCGGGCAGGGCGGTGTTTTCTTGTGCAAGGCTGATCTGGAAGTGATGGCCCGGCGCACCTTCATGCAAATACAGCGTTGAAACGCCGGTCAAAAACCGGCTTTTCAGATCGTAGGCATTGAAGAAGAACACGCCCGGTTGTGCGCCGTCCGCCGTGCCTTGGGCATAGCTTCCACCCGCTTCAAACTTGGCGCGATAGGCAGGGTAGGGTTGGATGTTCAGTGGTGTACGCGGCAAATTCAGGAAGTATTGCGGTGCCAAGGCATCAACCCGGCGGCCAACCGCGCGGAACCCTTCGGCAAGGTCTTCCTCGGTGCGGGGATGATAACGCGGGTCTGTGCGGATGTGGTCGAAAAAGGCACCCAGTGGGCCATCAAAGCCCAATTCCAGCTTCACCGCGACCATACGTGCTTTGATTTGCGCCACTTCATTGAGGCCAAGCTGGTGCACTGCGGATGGATCAAGATCGAGCGTGGTGTGATAACGCGCAAGCAAGCGGTAGAGCTGGTCGCCGCCCGCAATGGCCGATAAGCCAACCTGCTCGCGTGCCACAGGGCGATATTCTTCGGCAAGGAAGCGGCGCAAGGCGCGATAGGCCGGATAGACTTCGCGCTGGGTTGCACTGGCAAGCTCATCGCTGATGCGGCTGCGCTCTGACGCCGGAATACTATCGGGAAACTGCCGGACAGGGCCCATGAACGGGGATTGGTCCACCGGTTGCGCCAAAAGCCCGTCGATTTGCACGATCATGTTGTCAACGGTGAGCCGCGGCGCGGTTACCCCGCTAGCCATGCCTTCACGAAAGCGCGCGATGGCTTGGCTGAACACATGATCCAACGCCCGATGGCGCGCGATCAACTGGTCAAAATCGGCAACCGAGGTCAGTGCCGCCGCAGTGCCCGGCCCGGAAAGCTCGGGATAGGCAATGTGAAAGCCGCCGAAGTGATTGAACGGCTGGACTGCCGTCAGCGCTTGGACTTCGGGCCTCAGCAGCGCTTGTTCTTTGCGCTTGGTATCTTCAAAGACCGCATAGGAAATGCGGTGCCCGGGATCAAGCCGCGCTTGATCAATCCGCGCCAATGTGGCCAGCGTCCGCGCATTGGCTTCACGCCGCCTGCGCGCCAGTTCGGGCGTGAACAGCAGGGCAAATTGCTGGATCGAAACGCGCTGGCCCTGTTCCAGCGCACCCAGTGGATCAAGCGCCATGGTTTGCCGCGCATCTTCGGCAAAGAGGCGGTCGAGCATGGTGTTGGCGGAAAGCTGCGTGGCTTTGGCTGGGGCCGCATCAAGCCGTGCGGGCGCTAAAGAGGCTTCATGTGCAAGCAGTGGTGCGGGGTGCACCATTGCCGTCGCCAGCAATGCGGCACCCATCCGGGCAGACCATTTCAGCGCCATGGGCGTGACCGGTACCACTTGGTCAGCACATATTTCATGCCGCGCACCACCGGCATACCGGCATGCATTGCTTTGGCGTTGGGGGTGCCATCGGGCTTCATATTGTTCCAGATTAACAGCGCACCCGGCTGAGGCGGGATCGACAGATCAATTTGCGTAAAATCGGTGCTACCGCCTTCTTCGACTGTATTCAGATAGGCCATCGCGGTCCAACTACGCTGTCCGCCGCGCTTTTGTTCCGAATCCCAGAACGATTGTGATGGCAGAAAGTGATCATAATGCCCGCGAAATTCCTGTCCCGGCGCATAACGCTGGCCCTGGATCGTTTCGCCAAACGATGGATCAATGCCCATCAGATCATCAATGCGCCGTTGCAGCATCAGCACGAAGGGATCTGACGGATCGACATCACCGGTGTAGCTGGTCCGGCCCGACCCGTCCGTGCCTTTATAGGTTGGAGAGGGCCGCGCCACCGCATCTACCGCTTCGATCAGCCGGTTACATTCGGCCGCTGTGAAAAAATCGGCGACACCGAATATCTCCAGTCCATCGACCGGAATGCGATAGACGCCCGGATCACTGCAAAGCCGTTTGCGCACAACCTCGCCAACGTTTTTCAAGGCTTGCTGTTCATCGGTTGAACCGGATTTGCGACGAAGCGTGATCATGATTGTGGTTACATGCGTGATTGAATGGACAGGTGCAAGAGACAGCGAAGGCCCCGTGCACAGTGTGCCGGGGCCTTGCCTGATTGCGTTGAGAAATGGACTGGCGTCTTACCAGAAGAAGTTGTGGATCACGTCAGCAACTTCGCCGGTATAGGTATCAACCAAAATCACGTCGTCGTAGTACCGGATCCAGCGGTACCCGGCATAAGCGGGTGGCAAGCGATACGACCACGGATCATTGATCCAGTAGTTGCTGCCATAAAAGCCTGAGCCAAGGACAAACCCGATCGAAAGGCGGCTGTAATTGTAGCCACGATAGGGGGCGAAGTAGCGCGGCATCCGGTACAGGTTGCGGTTGGAACTGCGATATCCGCTCCAGTCATAACGCCGGTCCTGGCGCCAGTTGTTGCTCCAGCGCCGGTCATTGTCGCGGCTGTTCCAACCGTTGCGGTTGTTCCAGCTATCGCGACTGCTCCAACCATTGCGGCTGTCATCGCGGCGATAATTGGTGTTGCGATCACGGTCTGAATAGGTCGGATTGCGGCCATTCCATGCCGGGTTCTGCCCGCGGTTGCTGCTGCTCCAGTTCCTGTCGCGACTGCTATCGCGGTCGCGATCACGATCACGATCACGATCACGCTCCCAATTGCGCCCTTCTACCGCACGTGCTTGTGAAGGGTTAGTGGGGTTCCAGCGCGTGCCATCCCAGCCGGGCTGGCGCGCAGTTGATCGTTGTTCTTGGGCTGAGCGCTCGGGCCGAGCAGTTCCGTTCCAACTTTGGCGCTGCTGTGGCGCTGTCTGGACTTGCGGCTGTGGTGTCTGAATTTGCGCAGTGCCGCGATTGCGGAACTCCGCCCCACCGCGTTGCACATCACCGCGCTGCATATCACCGCGCGGCATATCCCTGCGTTGCATATCAGGACGGACACCACCTTCGCGACGGGCTTCACCACCGCCCCATGACCGGCCACCGCGTTCAGCGCGGCGTTCGTCCTGGGCGAATGCGGTTGCAGGGATCGCTGTCGTCACCAAAGCTACGGCGAGTGCGCTGAGCACGCCTTTTCCGAAAATTGAACTGGCGGACATGATGCCGACCCTTTCCCGATTGTGCCTGCCGCAAAACCTTTTGCAGCCTGTTAACGATGTTCTACTGGAGTCGCGCTGTCCGATGGCTGAACCGGATTGGTAGCCTTCTGTTCATATTGATCAAGGAATTCCTGAATGGATTTGACGTTCGCCGGTGTGCTGGCCGATGCGGCAACACGGCTGGGTGAGGCATTGAAAAGCGCCCGCCATCCCATGCACGCGCTGGTGATCGGCACGGCTGACGGTGATTTGCGGATCATGGTCCTGCGCGAAGCGACGCCAGACTTGTCATGCCTGCGCTTCAATACCGATTGGCGCAGTCCAAAAGCGCGGCTGATTGCGAATGGCGGCCCTGTGTCCGTGCTGGCTTATGATCCCGCCGCGCGGGTGCAATTGCGAATGCAGGGGCAGGGCCGGATTGAACGTACCGGCCCCATTGCCGACGCCGCGTGGAGCGCCGCGCAATTGTCGAGCAAGCGCTGCTACCTCGCCTCCAGCGGGCCGGGCGCGGTGCTGGATGGCCCGGGTGCAGCGCTGCCCGAAGACTTGCTCAACCGTTCACCGACGGCTGACGAGGCTGAGCAGGGGCGTCAGAACTTTGCCGTCCTCCTTGTCGAAGTGCGCGCACTGGATTGGCTGCAATTGACGCATCACGGTGGTGTCCGTGCGCGCTTTGTGCGGGCTTCGGCTGGTGAAGATTGGCAGGCGTCATGGGTCGCGCCATAAAGCACCTTCCGAAGCGATCATGATGGAGAGGTGTATGAAGGCCGCAATGCTTGGTTTTGCCGCGCTGGTGTCATTTTCAGGCACCAGCTTTGCTGCTGCTCCACCGGCCAAACTGGCAGATCTTTCATGGCTGGCAGGATCTTGGGAAGGCGAAGGGATTGAGGGCGCGCCCGCGCTTGAGGCCTACGCCCCGGCGGCTGGCGGCCAGATGGTTGGCCATTTCCGGCAGTTGAATAAAGACGGCTCGGTGATGTTTTACGAGATCATCACCATAGTTCAGGACGGCAACTCGCTGGCTTACCGGCTAAAGCATTTCAATGCAGATTTGACCGGCTGGGAAGAGAAGGACAAAGTTGTCGTCTTCCCGTTGTCCGCAGTAGCCAAGCAACGCTGGGATTTTTCCGGCTTAGCCTATGAACGCACCGGGCCCAACGCGATGACTGCATCAGTCATTGTGCATGGCGACGGCGGCAAGGAAGAAACGCTGGTGTTCCGCTTCCGCCGCAAAGGGCGGTAGCAGAACACCATGTCGCTGAAAATCAGCGCGTGAGTTTCTTGTAAGCAAGGCGCGTCGGCCGGTCAGCGGCATCGCCCAGGCGGCGGCGCTTGTCTTCTTCGTAGGCAGCAAAGTTGCCTTCGAACCATTCGACGTGGCTGTTGCCTTCAAAGGCAAGGATGTGCGTGGCAAGACGATCGAGGAAGAAGCGGTCGTGGCTGATGACCACGGCGCAACCGGCGAAGTTTTCAATCGCGTCTTCCAGCGCGCCCAGCGTTTCCACGTCAAGGTCGTTGGTCGGTTCGTCAAGCAGCAGGACATTGCCGCCAGCTTTCAGCATCTTGGCCATGTGCACGCGGTTGCGTTCACCGCCTGAAAGCTTGCCGACGTTCTTCTGCTGGTCAGCGCCCTTGAAGTTGAACGCCCCGACATAAGCGCGGGTCGACATTTCCTGCTTGTTGACGGTCATGTAATCCAGACCGTCAGAGATTTCCTGCCAGACGTTGTTCTTGGGGTCGAGATCATCGCGGCTCTGGTCAACAAAGCCCAGATGCACGGTCGATCCGATTTCCACGGTGCCGCTATCGGGCTGTTCCTTGCCGGTCAGGATCTTGAACAGGGTTGATTTACCCGCGCCGTTCGGACCGATGATGCCGACAATACCGCCCGGTGGCAGCATGAACGACAGGTTTTCGAACAGAAGCTTGTCGCCATAAGCCTTGGTGATGTTCTTGGCTTCGATAACCTTGCCGCCAAGACGCTCTGGCACCTGGATGACGATCTGGGCCTTGCCGATAGGGCGGTTGTCCTGTGCGTTCTGCAATTCTTCAAACTTGCGGACACGGGCCTTGGACTTGGTCTGGCGGGCGGCTGGCGTCTGCCGGATCCATTCGAGTTCGCGGGCCAGTGCTTTTTGCTTGCCGCTCTCCTCGCGTTCTTCCTGCGCCATGCGCTTGGCCTTGGTTTCAAGGTAGGTCGAGTAATTGCCCTCGTAAGGGAAGTACTTTCCACGGTCGAGTTCGAGGATCCAACCCACCACATTATCAAGGAAGTAGCGGTCGTGAGTGATCATCAAGACCGCGCCCGCGTAATCCTTCAGGTGGTTTTCCAGCCATTCGACCGATTCTGCGTCAAGGTGGTTGGTTGGTTCGTCAAGCAGCAGAATGTCGGGCTTCTGGATCAGCAGACGCGTCAGCGCGATACGGCGCTTTTCACCGCCTGAAAGGCTGTCCACAGGCCAGTCGCCGGGAGGGCAGCGCAGCGCTTCCATCGCAATTTCAAGCTGGTTGTCGAGCGTCCAGCCATCGACCGCGTCGATCTTGTCCTGCAACTCGCTCATCTCTGCGCCAAGCGCGTCGAAATCGGCGTCTTCCTCGCCCATTTCCATGCCGATCTGGTTGAACCGGTCAACCATGTCAGCGGTCGCGCGTGCGCCTTCCTTGACGTTTTCCAGCACGGTCTTGGTATTGTCGAGCTGCGGCTCCTGCTCAAGATAGCCGACGGTGATGTGTTCACCCGGCCAGGCCTCACCGGTATAATCCTTGTCGATCCCGGCCATGATCTTGATCAGCGTCGATTTACCGGCACCGTTGGGGCCGACAATACCGATCTTGGCACCCTGATAGAACTGCAAGCTGATATCGCTGAGTACCGGCTTTTGAGCGCCGGGGAAGGTCTTCGTCATGTTCTTCATGACGTAGGCATATTGGGCAGCCATAACGGATCCTTGATGGAATGGCGTGAAACGGTTGCGCCGCCTCTATCCGAGCGCGTCGGCGCGGGCAAGCGCGGGTTCTCAAAGAAGGGTGTTGATCCGGCGCCATAGGGGCTTGGCAGGGGCAGGGCATAAATATAGGCTTGGTTTCATGCGAAACAAACTCTGCGCTGCGGCGCTTCTAGCTGCGGTCGTCCCCTTTGCTACACAGGCGCAAGAGCCCGTGGGCGATGTTGCATGGGACATTCTGGCAGGCCTCACCAGCGAAGTCGGCCCGCGCATGCCCGGAAGCGAGGCAGAAGCGCGCGCACGCGTCTGGGCCGAGGCACGGCTTAAAGCGCTGGGTTTCAGCAACGTCACCAAAGAACCATTCCCCATTCGTGGCTATGTGCGCGGACGTGACGAGGCGAGCTTGACCGCACCGTTTCCATACAAGCTGGCGGTAACGGCGCTGGGCTACAGCGGAACAACGCCGGAAAAAGGCATCGAGGGTGAACTTGCCTATTTCGCCACGCTTAATGCCCTGAAGGCCGCGCCTGCCGCATCGCTCACCGGCAAGATCGCGTTTATCGATCACGCGATGAAGCGCGCGCAGGATGGCAGCGGTTATGGGCCCTATGGCCAGGTGCGCCGCGCTGGCCCTGCGATTGCTTCGGGCAAGGGTGCAATTGGCGTGATCATCCGCTCGATCGGCACGGACAGCCACCGCAACCCGCACACCGGCGGCACGACATTTGCCGATGGCGTTAAGCCTATTCCGGCAGGTGCGGTGTCAAACCCGGATGCCGATTTGATCGCGCGTATCGCCCGCAGCGGTAAGCCGATCCGCGCGGGCCTGACGCTAACAGGCAAGACGGTGGACAACCTGCCATCGGGCAATGTCTTTGCAGATATGCCGGGGCGCGATCCTGCCTTGCCGCCGATCCTTGTGGGCTGTCATCTGGACAGCTGGGATTTGGGAACCGGTGCCATCGATGATGCGGCAGGCTGTGCCATCATCACGGCCGCCGCGCTCAAGGCGCAACAAGGCGGCAAGGCGCTGCGCACCATCCGAGTGCTTTGGGCAGGCTCTGAAGAGCTCGGCGGCTTTGGCGGCAGGGCCTTTGCCGAAAAACACGCTGAACCCTATGCGCTTGCGATGGAGAGCGATTTCGGCGCAGCCAAAGTCTGGCGTGTCGGTTTCAGCTTTGGTGATGTGAACAAGCCGCTGGCTGACCGTATTGCCGCAGCGCTTTCCCCAATGGGCATCGTGCGTGGCGATGGCAAAGCCAGTGGCGGAACCGATGTCGCGCCAATGATCGCCAAGCAAAAGCTGGCCGTCGTCGATCTCGATCAGGACGGAACGCATTATTTTGATCTGCACCACACGCCCGATGATACGCTGGACAAAGTCGATCCGGCAGAACTGGCGCAAAATGTTGCAGCGTGGACAGAGGCGCTGAAGATCGTTGCGAACGAGGCAGGACCAATTGCGCCTACGCCCTAAGATCAGGGCCGCTCTTCGGGGAACTCAACAACGGTCGTCACGCCGTTGCTGCCATCGACTTTCAATGTGCCGCTTAATTGTGCGGCGAACCCTTTGATAATGGTCGTGCCAAGCCCCAGCGGCCTGCCTGTGGCCGTGGTGGGCGGCTGCTCAGCCATCCCGCAGCCATTGTCTGCAATCGTCAGACGCAGATTTTCGGCGCTGATACGTTCCAGTGTCAGGCGTACTTCGCCGGGATGATCTGCGGTAAAGGCGTGCTTGATGCTATTGGTCAGCACTTCGGTGACCAGCAGCATCAGGGTCATCATACGATCGATGCTGATGCGCGCATCAACTGCGTTGACAATCACTTGAATATGGCTCGCACCGGCCACTTCCTGGGCCTGCTGCACGACATGCTGAAACTGGTCAGGCAGGGCGAGGTCCCGCGCCGCAGGATCATAAAGTTGGCGATGGACGCGGCCCATCAGCTCAATCCGTGTATTGGCGCTATCGACAATGGCCAGTGCAGCAGATGGATCATGCTCGATCCGTCGGCGTTGCAAGCGCAGCATCGATGAAATCGAAGCCAGATTATTGGCCACACGGTGCTGCAGTTCCTTGAACAGCAGCGTCTGGTGATCGGCCATTTCGCCCAGCTTTCGTTGACTTTCAACAAGCTTTTCCTGGCGCAGCAGCAGGCCATCAATCAGCGCAATATCCACCGCCACAACCAGCGTATAAAACAACAGTGCGGTCAGCACCGGGCCGTCGGTCTGGAAGCTTTCGAATGGGGGGATGAACCAAAACCAGGCGGCAAGGCCGCTTAACAAGGCACATAGAATCCCGGGGCCGCGGCCCGCCAAAAATGTGCAAATGATGACGACCGGGAAAAATGTCAGAAACGGAAAGCCCGGTGGCAACATCGCGTCGACCAGAAAACGCGCAGCCGGACCCAATCCCGCAAACAGGATCGCCGTGCCATAGCGCGGCAAAGTACCGCGTATAGGCTGGAAAATTGCGCGCGGCAGCCAAGTCATCGGTGGTGGATATGCACTTATGCCGTAACCGATGCAACCGCATCAAGCCGAAGGCTCACCATTGCTGGGAGCCTTCGTCAAGAAGAAGGTTTTTTCGGATTCTTAGATGCGCTCGATTATGATCGCAGGAGCCATCCCGCCTGCCGCACACATCGTAACCAGACCATACCGCCCGCCAGAGCGTTCAAGTTCATCCAATGCCGTGCCGATGAGGATGGAACCGGTCGCGCCTATCGGATGGCCCAATGCCATCGACCCGCCGTTTATATTCACTTTCGCGCGGTCCAGTTCCAAATCGCGGATGAATTTTTCGGCAACAACGGCAAACGCTTCGTTGATTTCCCAAACGTCGATGTCGGCTTTGGAAAGTCCGGCCTTGGCCAGCACCTTCTTGGCGGCCGGGACAGGTGCGTTCAGCATCAACGTGGGATCATCGCCCTGGTTGGCATATGCCACAATCCGCGCCCGCGGCTTTAGCCCATGCTTTTCTGCATATGCCGGCGAGACGATCAATACTGCCGCCGCGCCATCGACAACGCCCGATGAATTGCCGGCATGGTGGAAATGTTTGATTTCCAGATCCGGGTAGCGGCGATTGATCTGTTTGCGGAACGTCGTGCCGCCAAGGTCAAAGTCGGCCATCCCGGCGAAGCTTGGCTTCAATGCAGCCAGACCTTCGGCTGTTGTTTCAGGCCTTGGGAATTCCTCATGATCCAGAGCCACGGAACCGTCGTCATTCAGGACCGGCACGGTAGACTTGGTAAAGCGGCCTTCCTTGATTGCCATGTCGGCGCGCTGTTGGCTAACCAAGGCCAGCGCATCCAAATCTTCGCGGCTTATACCATCCATCGAAGCGATCGCATCGCCGCAGATTCCCTGATGCGATTGCGGATGGATCGTATCGAGCGCCATATTGCCAGAACCCATCCCCAATGGCGCAAATCCGGCGTTTGCCTGCTGTGCGGCATGTGATGCAACAAAGCTCATCATCTCGGTCCCGCCTGCGATGACGCAGTCTTCCATACCGGACATGATCGAAGCGCAAGCCAGGTTTACCGAAGTGATCCCGCCGCCGCAGAACCGGTCAAGCGTAGTGCCGCTGGCCGTAACGTCATAGCCTGCCGCCAGCGCTGCCATCCGGCCAAGGTCGCCGCCTTGTTCGCGCGCTTGGGTCGAGGTGGACCAAATGATGTCATCCACGGTTGCTGTATCAAGGTTGTTGCGGTCCCTGATCGCCTTC
Source organism: Novosphingobium sp. 32-60-15 (assembly GCF_002280675.1). Lineage (GTDB taxonomy): Bacteria > Pseudomonadota > Alphaproteobacteria > Sphingomonadales > Sphingomonadaceae > Novosphingobium. The sequence continues at coordinate 209,090 of NZ_NCEN01000001.1, forward strand.
AGGACAGTAGCTGCCAAGTGCTGCGGGTGCAGGTGGGAAAGCGCGCCCTTGCCAGGCTTGCCCACACCGCGCGGGGTGCGGACTGCATCGATAATGTAGGCTTCGGCCATCGCAAGCTCTCCGTCTATGGCGTTTAATCGTACGATTAACCTGTTAGCAAAGGATGTGCAAGTTGTATTCCAAGCGTTCGACGGTGTTGCCGCACCATGCCAGCTTTGGACATTGTCTTGCGGTCATCGTAACGCACAGCGGGAATATGGCAGGCCCGGATTGCCATGCACATATTGCGCATTGTGATGGACAAAGGCGTTCTGCAGCCCGCACGGCGATCCTGGCCGCGGCTCGTGTTGAAAGGTTTTGTATGATTTGGTGGAATGGCAAAATCCCTGAGATAGAGCGACTGACCCGCCTTGGCTCAAGTTCCATGCCAGCCCACCTTGGCATTGAATTTGTCGATTGCGGCGAAGACTGGGTGAAGGCGCGAATGCCGGTAGATCACCGGACGCATCAGCCATTCGGAAGATTGCACGGTGGTGCATCGGTGGCGCTGGCTGAAACGATCGGATCAATGGGCGGGGCGATGGTTGTCGATCCCGAAAAGTTCGTGACAGTCGGGCTGGAGATCAACGCCAATCACGTAAGGCCTGTCCGTGAAGGTTGGGTCTATGCCACCGCACGGCCCGAAGCGTTGGGGCGAACAACCCACGTATGGTCCATCCGCATTGAGGACGAGGCAGACAGACTGGTGTGTCTCTCTCGGCTTACCCTTGCGGTCATTAGCATCGACCGTAGTTGACGTGCAGCAATTCCCACCCAAGCACCACCAGAAGGGATAAATCCATGAACAGCATGATGATTGCGTCTCCCGAGCAGGATCGCGTGCTGCCCATGGCAGGCATTCACAATTTTCGCGATTATGGCGGATATGCCGCACGGGGGGTGTCGGGGCCGCGATTGCCTGCAAAGCAGCAACCATCGTCCCCCAAGAAATTCTGTCCATACATGCGGGAAAAGCAGGCGGCATAGACTCGCTTTTGCGCTGCCCACACCTTATCTCGCGAGGCCAGTGGAGGAATTCTCATGGCGACGACACATAAAACCCGCATGCTTATCATCGGTTCAGGTCCGGCAGGTCTTTCGGCGGCGATTTATGGCGCGCGTGCGGGGATGGAACCGATTGTGGTGCAGGGGCTGCAACCCGGCGGCCAGTTGACCATCACCACCGACGTTGAAAACTACCCCGGTTTCCGCGACGTGATCCAGGGCCCGTGGCTGATGCAGGAAATGCAGGCACAGGCCGAACACGTGGGTACGCGCATGATGTGGGACACCATCCTCGAAGTCAGCATGGAAGGCTCGCCGTTCCGCGCTATTGGCGATAGCGGCGACATCTATGAAGGCGACGTTCTGGTTATTGCCACGGGCGCGCAGGCCAAATGGCTTGGCGTGTCCGGAGAACAGGAGTTTTCTGGCAAAGGCGTTTCTGCTTGCGCCACTTGCGATGGCTTTTTCTATCGCGGCAAGAAGGTGGTCGTCATCGGCGGCGGCAACACTGCGGTTGAAGAAGCGCTGTACCTGACCAACCATTCGCCAGACGTCACGCTGATCCACCGCCGCGATAGCCTGCGCGCCGAAAAGATCCTGCAAGACCGCTTGTTTGCGCATCCCAACGTCAAAGTGCTCTGGAACGCCAAAGTCGATAGCTTCGTTGGTGAAGCGGGCAAGGGCCTGACCGGGGTAAAGGTCATCGACACGGTCACCGGCTCAGAGTCCATCGTTGAAACGGACGGCGCATTCGTCGCCATCGGTCACGCCCCCGCGACCGAACTGTTCAAGGGCAAGCTGGAACTCGATGAAAACGGCTACATCATCGTCGAACCCGGCACGCCCAAAACCGCCATTCCCGGCGTGTTCGCCTGTGGCGATGTGATGGACCACGTCTATCGTCAGGCTGTAACCGCAGCTGGCACAGGCTGCATGGCGGCGCTTGATTCCGAACGCTTCCTTGCCGATCTTGATTTCAAGGCGACGCAGGCTGTTCCTGCTTGATATCTTCACGTCGTCCCAAATTTCGTTCGTCTTTGCGAGCGTAGCGAAGCAATCCAGAGGTTGTTGCCTGACGCTCTGGACTTCTTCGCTACGCTCGCAGTGACGAATAGGAGTGATCAGCCTTCCAGCGTATCGACAAGGCGCGCGAACAACCATTCGCGCGCCGCGTCATCCGAAAAACTGTGCGATGCGCTGTCAATCCGCGCGACACGCGCATCGGATTTGTCCCAAGCCGCTTCAAACATTTGCGCAGTGCGATCTTTGCTTGCCAGCAAAATCGCGGCTGGGCCATGAAATGCCGCCAACCCCGCCTTCATTTCGGCCACCAGCCCGGTAGGCGCTGTTTGTGATGCCGCAGCCCCGCGCAAACCTTTTGCCAGCTTGGCCAGATTGACCCCTCCCGTCAGCAAGCGCCAAACCTCGCGCGGATTGGTCAACTTGGCCAAGTATCGGCTGCGGATGGCCGCAGCAGGCATGGCTTGCGGCGCTTCTTCGCCATCGATCGTCCATGGATTGGCGAGCACCAGCCCATCAATCGCCAGCCCATGCGCAAACAGCATCAAGGCCGCTGCCGCATCGCAATTCCCGAATGCTACCACCTGTCTCACATGCGGTGCATTGGCGCGAAAGGCAGCAACTGCCGCTGCGATGTCTTGCCCGGAATGGCGGAATGTGGGGTTATCGCCCTCGCTATCGCCCACGCCGCGCCGGTCATAGCGGAACACCGGAAAGCCCTGCTGCGCCAATCGCGCCGCCAGTTGGGCTTGTCCGCCCCATGCGCCGCCGCGCAGTTCATTCCCGCCCGAAACCAGCAGCAGCCCTGTTCCGCCGCTCGCCTGCGCCACGTCGAGTGTGCCAACCAGCGTCGCGCCTTCGCAGGCAAAGGTCAGATGCCGCCGCGTGGTCATGCGCCAAGATCCGCTGCGATCAACCGCGCCAAAGCTGCCGATTGCTCGGGTGCTGCGGCAGGCTCGGCGCGCAGCCATAATCCGCCTCCGCCAAGTTCGGCCTGGGTAATGATCCGCTGGCCTTCGATCTGCGGCAGAGCATCTTGCAAGCCCGCGATCAGCGAAGCCCCGCAGCGATAGCCAGCGAGTTCCAGCCCTTCGGTGCGGCCTTGTTCAAGCAACACAGCGCTATCTTCATGCCGCCCCGCCTCGCGCGCTGCAATTACGCGGGCGCGCAGCATCTGGCGCAAGACCGACGGCCCCTTGGCCGGTTCCAGCACCCACCCCGGCATCGCTGCAGGATAAACCAACGCGCCGCCGCGTATGGCCAGAATATCAGTGACCCTGAAATGCCGCGCTGCGTTTTCCATGGCTACGCGCCAACCTTGCAGGCTTTGCGCGGTGAAACTCTGTGTGCTTTCATTGCAGCCCGGCAGATCAGGCAGAAACGTATCGATCCCGTCAGCATCCAGCAGCCGCATCGTATCGACCAGCATCCGCCGCATGCGGTTAGCTTCATCGAACAGGGCAGGGACGATCAGGACCCGGCGGTCACGCCCCCGATCAAAGGCCAGCGCGTATTCTTCGCAATGGCCGGAGTGTCCGGGGCAGGGCCACGTGGCAATCACCCCAACTGGCTCTGGGCGACTTTGCCTTCGAGAAACATCAGCAAGTTGCCATAAGTTTCCAGCAATTCACCATCGACTTCATCATCTTCGATCACGATGTCGAGGCGATCTTCGATTTCGGTGAGCAGGCCGGCCACGGCCATCGAATCAAGCTCGGGCAAATCGCCGAACAGGCCGGTTGTGGCATCGAACGCTGCCACGCGCTCTGCCGAAAGGCCAAGCACGTCTTGCAGGATCGCGCGCAGGATGCTGTCGGTACTGTTCATTGGGGTCCTGAGCATAAAAGAGGACGGTTCAATGGGCCTTTAACCATCGCGGTTCGCAGAAACAAGAGGTTGGAGCAATTGCCGCCCCAAGGCGCGCGCCAGCGACGGCCAATGCCGCACCGCAGAGCGCCGCCAGGCCCGCACCCGCCAGCGCGTGCGCACCGCGTCCATCCAATCGCGCTTATAGGGATCGTCGCCGGTGCCGAAGTCGACCAGGTCAACGCCGTCCACATCAAGCACATGCGCAAACATCGCGGCCGTCAGCAGCGTTCCGGGCGATTGCTTGCGGAAGCGTTCATCGTGCGCCAGCTTGTGAATGAAGGCAGTCCTGCCCTCGACCGTCCAAAATTGCGCCGCCACCGGCTGCCCGTCAATTTCGGCAATGCCCAGCCGCAAACGCCCTGCCGCGCCATCCATCCGAGCCCACTTGCGCAAAAAATCGGGGCTGCCTTCACCGGGCTTCCAACTGAGTGTGTAGATCGCCTCGTAAGCATCCCAATCTGCTTGGGAAAATGCTGTGGTGATGCGCAGTATAACATCGCCCTTTTTGCCCTTGCGGCGCACCGTTTCGCGCAAGGCGCCAGGCCTGCTTGCCCAATATTCGGCAAAGTTGCGGCCTTTCACCTCAAGCACATGATTCGCATCGCACGGTTCGCAAATGACGACCCAGCCCGCGTCGCGCATTGCCGCAGAGAGCGCTGCCGCATCGTCTTCAGGCATCGGTGCAATTGTCGCACGCCCATGCGGCAAACTTCGCACCAAGCCTGAAAGAAGGGTGCTATCTCCAATGGCACGAACGAAAAAATTGTACCAGTTGGCCAGCGCTTCAACCTGCCCATGGTTCTCACGCCACGGCAGCGCGGCAACATTCGCACCATCTACAGCCACGGTAACTCGCGCTTTTGCGGGATCAAGGCATGCGTCTGCCAGCAATGCCAGCCAGTCAAGCCGCTCAAACGGCGACCCGCACGCCACGGCCATTACCCGCAGGTCTGCTTGCGCTTCTTTAAGACTGACGTGATAGACGTCCAATTCGCAACCGTCCTTTGGCCCAAATGTTTGAGACCCGCAGCGTGCCCGCCGATCCCGATCCTACTGTATATCCGCTTGATCACCTTGCCCTGCGCGGGTGCCGGACGGCGCCTGCGCTGGTGCTCAAGGATCATACACTTAGCCATGAAGCGTTAAACGCACGTGTAGGACTGCTTGCGGGGTGGCTAAAATCGCAAGTGCCCCAAGCGGGTGCGCGCATCGCCACATGGCTTCCCAAAACCGAGCTGTCCTGCCTTATGCCGCTGGCTGCAGTGCGGGCAGGACTGGTCCATGTGCCGATCAACCCGTTGTTGAAGCGGGCGCAAGTTGCCCACATCATGGGCGACAGTGGTGCAGCGTTGTTGATTGGCAACAAGGGCCGGATAGACACGCTGGAGCATGGCGACGCAGCCTGCGCGGTTTTTGAAGAGCCTGAGGTATGGGCGCAAGCCGAAGCGCTCAACACGAACCTGCCGCCCAGCGATGCCGCACCCGATAGCCTCGCGGCGATTCTCTACACCAGTGGCTCGACCGGACGCCCCAAAGGCGTGATGTTGAGCCAAGCCAACTTGTGGCTTGGCGCAGTCAGCGTCGCGCATTATCTTAAAATACAGCCGCATGATCGTGTGCTGGCCGTGCTGCCTTTGGCGTTCGATTACGGCCAGAATCAATTGCTCTCTACATGGTATGCAGGTGGCGCGGCGGTCCCGCTTGATTACCTGACGGCCCGCGATGTGGTGAAGGCTGTTGCCCGCCATGGTATCACCACCATTGCCGCAGTGCCGCCGTTGTGGCTGCAATTGACCGAACTTGATTGGCCTGTGGAAACCGCAGGTCAGCTCAAGCGCCTGACCAACAGCGGTGGTGCGCTTACCCCCTTGCTGGTCCGCGCGCTTCGCACCAAATTTCCGCAGGCTGATCTTTATCCGATGTACGGCCTGACCGAAGCATTCCGCTCAACCTATCTTGATCCGGCTTTGGTGGATGAACACCCGACCTCTATCGGGAGTGCCATCCCCTTTGCAGAAATCCTCGTGGTGAACGATGCAGGCCAACCTGCCGCGCCTGATGAAGAGGGCGAACTGGTGCATACCGGCCCGCTGGTCGCGCAAGGCTATTGGCAAGATGCCGAGCGTACCGCCGAACGCTTCAGACCTGCGCCATCCTTCGCCATGCTTGGCGGAATGGCGGTGTGGTCGGGTGACCGTGTGCGCCGTGACGCGCAAGGCTTGCTTCATTTCGTCGGGCGGCGCGATGCCATGATAAAGACGAGCGGCAACCGCGTTAGCCCACAAGAAGTCGAAGAAGCAGCCATTGCAACGGGACTTGTTGCCGAGGCTGTCGCGCTTGGCCTGCCCGATCCGCAACTGGGTGCTGCGATCCATCTTGTCGTTCGTGCTTCAACCGATGCAAATGTTGCGCGCGAGGCGTTGATACCGGCGCTCGCGCGCGCGCTGCCCAATTTCATGGTGCCGCGCCATGTACATTGGCGCGAGGCGATGCCGGTCAGCCCCAATGGTAAATTGGACCGGGCGGCATTGGCCGTAGAACTTTCAGCAGGGGACGCCAAGTCATGAAGCCACTTGGTCCAATCCCGGCAGGGTATGATGCTTTGAATGGCGAACTCGTCATTGCCGGGCAAACTGTGACAGCGCTTGTGGCAAAGGCTGGCGGAACCCCTCTATTTGTCTATTCGCGTGAACTGCTTGACCAGCGCGTTGCCACTTTGCGCGCAGCAATGCCAAAGCGGCTTGCGCTGCACTATGCGGTGAAGGCCAATCCGTTTGGACCCGTGCTGGAACACATGGCCGGACTGGTCGATGGCTTTGATATCGCCTCGGGTGGGGAACTGGCCATCGTTCAGGCCGCCGGGATTGATCCTGCGCGGGTAAGCTTTGCAGGGCCTGGCAAGCGGGACGCCGAACTGGAAGCGGCGATTGCTGCAGGGGCAACGCTGAACCTTGAATCCGAGGGGGAAGCTGCCCGCGCTCTCGGCATCGCAAATCGTCTTGGCATCACGCCAAAGCTCGCCATTCGGGTCAATCCCGAATTCGACCTCAAAGGGTCCGGGATGAAGATGGGCGGCGGGGCGAAGCCTTTCGGGATTGATGAGGCCCGCGTTCCCGCACTTGCCCGCCACTTGATTGCCGAGGGTGTCGATTGGCGCGGCTTTCATATCTTTGCCGGAAGTCAGGCGCTTTCGGCCGACGCCATCATCGAAACACAACGGCAGACTTTGGCGCTCGCCGCGCGGCTGGCCGAAGAATCGGGTGCCGTGCTGCCAAAGTGCAATCTGGGCGGAGGCATTGGCATCCCCTATTTTCCCGGGGACGAGCCGGTCGACATTGCCAAGGTTGGCGCTGCTTTGGCAGAGCGTTTTGCCGATCTGCCGCCAGTGCTGCAAGGCACTGCATTCGTGATGGAACTGGGCCGCTATCTTGTCGGCGAAGCGGGCGTTTATCTGGCACAGATTGTTGACCGCAAGGAAAGCCACGGCGAGGTCTATCTGGTGACTGACGGGGGCCTGCATCACCAGCTTGCCGCCAGTGGCAATTTCGGCACGGTGGTGCGTCGCAATTACCCCAGCGCCATCGCCACGCGCTATGGCGCAGCGGTTGAAGAAGAGGCCAGTATCGTCGGTTGCCTGTGCACGCCGCTTGACCGTTTGGCCGATAAGGGCGGCTTTCCGCGCGCCGATGTGGGCGATATTATCGCTATTTTTTGCGCCGGAGCTTATGGTGCCAGCGCCAGTCCAGCCATGTTCCTGGGCCAAGGGCCTGCGCGCGAAATGCTTGTCTGACAAGGCTATGCCGCACTTGCGTTAACACCTGCGCCAACCCAAGTCCCGTTTTGGGACGGCGGCAAATACCTGCCGGTGGCCGCCTTATCTGCAATCAAAGCTAACGCAATATTCACCCTTTTTGGCGATAGCCGAGAGTGAATTGCAGACCTTTGTCCCTGTCATGCATTTGCAGCCGGGTTTCAAAGTTCCGCAAAAGACAAGGATAGGCCATGCCTTTGAATTTGCGCGTTACCCGTATTCTCGCCAGCACGGCCATGTTGAGCCTTGCCTTGTCGGGTTGCGGCGGCGTGGGAGGCGGGCAGCAATTGCCACCAGCCTCATTCGTTGCGCTTCAGGAAGGTCCCGGCGAGGAATATGTGATTGGCCCGCTGGATGAATTGACCATTTTCGTCTGGCGCAATCCGGAACTTGGCGCTTCGGTACAAGTCCGCCCGGACGGGCGCATCACGACGCCGCTGATCACTGATATGCCTGCTGTGGGCAAGACGCCGTCGATGCTGTCCGAGGACATCAAGCTGCAATTGTCGCAGTACATCCAGGAGCCGATCGTTTCGGTCATCGTCAACAAATTCGCAGGCACGTTCAGTCAGCAAGTGCGAATTGTCGGTGCAACGGAAAAGCCGGCGTCGATCCCCTTCCGCGCCAATATGACGCTGCTTGACGCGATGATAGCCGTGGGTGGCCTGTCCGAATTTGCGGCGGGCAACAAGGCGCGCCTGATCCGGTTTGACAAGCAATCGGGCAATCAAAAGGAATACGCGGTGCGCATCGGTGATCTGCTGCGCAAAGGCGATACCAAGGCCAATGTCCTCCTGATGCCGGGCGATGTGATCATCATCCCCGAGAGCACGTTCTGAGCAGCGGGCGGGGGACACGGCAGCGATGACCAATATTTACGAAGAGTTGCGCATTGCGCTTCACGGCATCTGGCTGAGGCGCTGGATTGCGCTGGGCATTGCCTGGGGCGTTTGCATGATGGGCTGGCTGGTCGTGGCCATGGTGCCCAACAGCTATGAATCCAAAGCGCGCATCTTTGTGCAGATTGATGATGTCCTGGCCGACCAGATCGGCATCGGCGGTGATCGCAAGCGGGACATTGAACGTGTGCGTCAAACGCTGACCAGTTCGGTCAACCTTGAAAAAGTCATCCGCGCCACGCGGCTTGGCGACAATGTCACCGATGACAAGCAAATGCAGGCCGCTGTTGCCGGTCTGAACAAGCGCATTGCCGTGGTCAGCCAGCAAGACAATCTTTTCCAGATCACCGGCACCGCTGGTGGCGGGGGACGCAACGACGCTGAAAATGCCAAGCTGGCGCAGGACATCGTGCAGAAGATGATCGACATCTTCCGGGAGGAAAATCTGGCGGGCGGTCGCGGTGAAATGACCGACACTTTGGCGTTCCTTGACCAGCAGTTGTCCGACCGCAAGAAAGCGCTCGAAGCCGCTGAGCTGAAGCGCACGGAATTTGAAGCCCGCAATGCCGATATGATCCCCGGCAGCGGCTCGGCCATTACCAAGATCGAAGCTGCGCGCGGTGAAATGCGCGATGTTGAATCAAACTTGCTTGCCGCTCAAAGCGCGCTGGCCTCGATCAACGGGCAGCTGTCCGGCACGCCACAGACCATCGCCATGCCCGGTGTTGCAGGCGGAGCCAAAGGCGCGCTGCAACAAGCCTTGTCCGAACTTGGATCAATGCGCGCGCGCGGCTTGACCGACAGCCACCCTGACGTGATCTCCGCCAAAGCGCAGATCGCCAGCCTGCAGCGTTCGGCGAGCGCCGAAGGGCCGGGCGGTGGCGCACCCAATCCCGCCTACAGCTCGCTCATCTCGATCAAGGCCGATCGTGAAGCCAGCCTCGTTGCGCTGCAATCGCGCAAGGCATCGCTCATGGCCGAAGTCGCGCGGCTTTCGGCCCAGCAATATGGTGAGCCCGCCATTGCCGCCGAAGCCTCGCGCATCGGGCGCGATTACGATGTGCTCAAAGAACAGTACGACAAGCTGCTGCGTGACCGCGAAGCGCTACGCCTGCGCGGGCAAGTGGAAACGGAACGTGATGCGGTAAAGTTCGAAGTGATTGATCCGCCAACGATGCCAGCAAGCCCCGCTGCGCCTGATCGTCCGATGTTGTTGATGCTCGTGCTTGTCGCAGGTATTGGCGCGGGCTGTGCCGGCGCGTTCGCCTTTGGCCAGCTTAAGTCTGCTTATTCCACCACAGGCCAGCTTGAACGGGCCACCGGCCTGACCGTGATAGGCTCAATCTCTGAAGCCATTACGCGCAATACCCGCATGCAACGCGCGCGCCGTCTGAAATGGTTCGCCGGTGGCTTTGCCGGATTGTTCGTCGTCCTGTTCGTCCTGCTCGGCATCGAGATGCTGAAGCGCGGCATGGTAGCGTAAGGGAGAACGGCCGATGACCGACCATACCAGGATCCCGTTGCCACCGTCTGGCCCCTCGTTGATCGAGCGGGCTTCGGGCAGCTTTGACTTCCGCACTCTTACGCGGCCACCTGTTGCAGACCTACCGCCCGTGGCCCCAGTTATGCCCCGGCCAGTGGCGAGTACTCCGTCCAATGAAGCGCAACCGGCCCCTGCTCAACCTGCTGTCCACCCGGTTGCTGCGCGTGTTGAACCTACTGAAACAAAGCCTTTCCGTGGCGAGTATCACAAGATTGACCGCGCGCATTTGCGCAATCAATGCCTGATTGAACCGGAAAGCGCGGTCACCGGCCTGCTTGAAGAATTCCGCATCGTGAAGCGCCAGTTGCTGCGCACGGCTGCTGAATCGCGAGATGGCCGGGGCGCTCCCAATGGCGAACGTATCCTTGTTTGTTCACCCCATCCGGGTGAAGGCAAGACGTTCTGTGCAGTGAACCTTGCATTGTCGATTGCCGCTGAAAAGGACAACGAAGTCCTTCTGGTCGATGCAGATTTTGCCAAACCGTCGGTCTTGTCAACGCTGGGACTGCCCGGCGGTCCGGGACTGATGGATGCGCTTGCCGATCCTGCGATGGCGGTCGAAGATTGCATCATCGGCACTGATATTGCAGGCCTTTATGTGCTGCCCGCAGGCAATGCCACGGGATCGGACACCGAATACCTTGCATCGTCGCGCACCGGCGAAGTGTTGGCGCGGCTGACGGCCCATGCGCCCAATCGCATCGTCATTTTCGATTCGCCGCCTGCGTTGGCGGCATCGCCCGCTTCCGTGCTCGCCAATCATGTCGGCCAGACCATCATGATCGTTCGCGCGGATATGACGGGCGAGGCCGCGCTGCGCGATGCGGTACAACTGCTTTCTGCCTGTGATGACATCAAGCTTCTGCTGAACGGCACCCGGTTTTCCACCACGGGCCGCCGTTTCGGCACTTATTACGGATACAAGGAATGAACCGTCCGTTGATTTTGGCGCGTCACGCGCTTGTCGCCAGTGCCGCGATTGCCGCCTTGTGCGCGCAACCTCTGCTTGCCCAGTCGATGTCTTATGAGCCGATTGACGGGGAAGGTTCCTCGTCAGGAAGCACGAAGAAGCGAGGCGGGCTGACAACGCGCGGCGCGGGCGGTGGTGCGCGCACGACCATCCAGCCTTACATCGAAGCGAACCAGAACGTCCTGTTCGAACTTTCGCCCGGCGATGACGTGCTGACCTACAGCACCATTGCCGCAGGGGTGGATATGGCCTTGAATGGCCGCCGGACCCAAGGCGCGGTATCTGTTCGCTATGAGCGGCGGATAGCTTACGGCAATAACAATCGCGGCATCAATGGTGACACCATATCGGGTCTGGCAAGGGTGAAACACGATCTGGTGCCACGCAAACTGGCTATTGAGGCAGGCGCCCTTGCGGTGCGTACGCGCTTTGAAGGCAACGGCGCATCATCGCTTAACCCTGTGGCCAATGGCGACGCTTCCAATCAGGTCTATTCGCTTTATGCGGGGCCTGCCGTGTCTACCAACGTGGGTGATGTCGCTTTGTCCGGTTCATACATGCTGGGCTACACCCGCATCGAACAAAGCTCCTCGCCGCAAAATCCGCCAGCAAACAACCTGACGCAGATTTTCGATGATTCGTTTGCCCAATCGGCGCAAGTCTCTGCAGGGATCGCAGCGGGCACGGTGCTACCGATAGGCCTCACGGCCACCGGTTCATTCTTTCAGGAAGACATTTCGAACCTTGATCAGCGCGTGCGCGATATGCGTGCCAGCGTTCAGGCGAACTATCCTGTCAGTTCGACCGTCGCGGTCATTGGTGCAATCGGATACGAAGACGTTTCAGTCTCCTCACGCGATGCCTTGCGTGATGCCAATGGTAATGGGGTGATCGGTTCTGATGGCCGCTATGTCACCGATACCAGCCGTGACCGCCAGATCGCTTATGAAACAGATGGTTTGACCTGGGATGCAGGCGTGATGTGGCGGCCCAGCCGTCGCACTGCGCTGTCTGCCTTCATTGGCCGGCGCTATGACAGCACGACTTATTACGGCAGCTTTTCCTACACGCCCAATGATCGTAGCGCTTTGACGATTGCGGTGTTCGACAACATTTCGGGCTTCGGCGGGCAGGTAAACCGCGCCTTGCGTGATTTGCCAACCGACTTCGAAGTGAACCGCGATCCGTTCAACGGACAGATCAGCGGCTGCGCCAATGGCGCGCAAAGCGGCGGATGCATCAACAATGCGCTGTCGTCAGTCTCGGCGTCGGTGTTCCGTGCACGCGGCGTGAATGCCACTTACTCGCGCAGGATTGGCCGGATGACGGCAGGGATCGGCGGCGGCTACATCCGTCGCAGCTTCATCGCACGCGAAGATTCGGTGCTGGGCGCAGCAAATGGCACATTGGATGAAAGCTTCTATGTCGATGCGGGCATCAATGGCCCGATCGATCGCCGGTCAAGCTTTGCCATTTCGACCTATGCCGCGTGGTTCCAAAACGGCGCGTCTGACCTGCAAGACATCAACACTGTCGGTGCAAATGCCTCCTACTTCCGCAATTTGACAGACCGTTTGGTTGCAACTGCTGCGGTCGGTTTAGTGTCTGTTAACCGTAAAGTGGTTGAAGACGATACATACGCATCTGGCCTTGTCGGCCTGCGCTATTCCTTCTGATGTCCGGAGACGGCCACGATGTATGATGAATTCTATGGCCTGACGGGCCGCCCGTTCCAACTGACACCCGATCCACGCTTTTACTTTGAAAGTGGAACGCATCGCAAGGCGCTGTCCTATCTCGGCTATGGCCTGGCGCAAGGTGAAGGCTTCATCGTTATCACTGGCGAAGTCGGCGCGGGCAAGTCCACGCTGGCGGCGCATCTGATGGCGACAGTGGATCGTCAACGCTTGACCGCAGCGCAGATCGTTACGTCGGCCTTGGATGGCGAAGAGCTTATCCACGTATCGGCGCGCGCTTTCGGGCTTGAAGTGGCAGGCCATGACAAGGCAACCGCTCTCGCCCAGATTGAGGCGTTCCTGCATCACGAAGCCCGTGAAGGTCGCCGCTGCCTGCTGGTAGTGGATGAATCGCAGAACCTTTCGGTCGAAGCGCTTGAAGAACTGCGCATGCTGTCCAACTTCCAACTGGGCGCGCACCCACTTTTGCAAATCCTGCTGCTTGGTCAGCCGGAATTCCGCACGCTTTTGCAGACGTCTGCCGAACTTGAACAATTGCGCCAGCGTGTGATCGCATCGCACCATCTGGATGCAATGGAGCCTTCGGAAGTCGGGCCTTATATTGAACATCGGTTGGCTTGCGTCGGCTGGCAGGGCAACCCTGCGTTCGATGCGCGGGTCTATGCCGATCTTGCCAAGGCCACTGACGGTGTTCCGCGCCGGATCAATCAGATCGTCAATCGCCTGCTTTTGATGGCGGCCATCGAGCAGCGCCAAAACATCGACGCGGGCTTGCTTCAGGCGGTTATGACGGACCTTGCAGGGGATGGCGGTCTGAATGCAAAGTCTGCGGTCACTCCTGTGCCCGCCAGCCAAGCGCCAGTCGTTGAAATGGCATCGGTACAGCAGTTCGCGGCTCAACCGGTTGCTGCCCCTGCTGCATTTGACGAATCAGCATGGCGCGCGGCCCTGGCAGAGCGTGACGAGCAAATCGCCGAACTTCAGCAAGCGATCATCGAACTGGCTGACATGCGCCCTGCCGTAGTTGCTGAACCTGTCGCCGATCCGGCAATCCTTGCGCAGTTGGAAGAAGCCAATCGCCGCATCGCAGCCCTTGAAGCGCGCGATGGCGATGAAGAAGTCATTGCGGCTCTGGTTGATGCCAATCGTCGCATCGTAGCGCTGGAAACACGTACCGCCGAACAAGAGCAGGCGATCCGGCACACGCTGACCATGTTGATCGAATGGATCGAAACCGAAGATTACCAGCGCGCCGCCGCATAAGGCGCCGCATAAGGGGATATTTGCGATGAACGCGCGGTCCGGGCCTGTGCTCAACGGCCTGTCGGTCGATGTCGAAGACTGGTTTCAGGTCGGCGCGTTTGAAACCGTGATCGACCGCTCCGCGTGGGACGGCCTCGCATGCCGGGTTGAGCGTAATTGCGCCCAAATCCTTGCTCTGTTTGACGATGCCAATGTCAAAGGCACCTTCTTTACGCTGGGATGGGTGGCGCAGCGCTATCCGGTGATGATGCGCCAGATTGCGGATGCCGGCCATGAAATCGCCAGCCATGGCTGGGATCATGCCCGCGTGTTCACTCTGGGCCGCCAAGCATTCGCAGCCGATGTCGAGCGCGCCCGCAAGGTTCTGGAAGATACGACCGGCCACAAGGTTACGGGCTATCGCGCGCCCAGCTTTTCCATCGACGCCCGCACGCCTTGGGCGCACGAAGTCCTGGCCGAACAAGGCTATGCCTACTCATCCTCGGTCGCGCCGATTGTGCATGATCATTACGGCTGGCGCGATGCGCCGCGCTTTGCATTCCGGCCTGTCGAAGGTGCAGATTTCATCGAGATTCCCGTGACCACCGCTGAAGTGGCCGGACGGCGCATGGCAGCAGGCGGCGGCGGGTTTTTCCGGCTGTTGCCCTATTCCGTATCGCGTTGGGCAATCCGGCAAGTCAACTTGCGCGATCACCGGCCAGCCGTCTTCTATTTCCACCCTTGGGAAATTGATCCGGACCAGCCGCGCCCCGCCAATGCGCCGTTGAAGTCACGCCTGCGCCATTACACCAATCTTGATGTCATGGCGGCAAAACTGTCACGGCTTGTCCACGAATTCCGCTGGGGCCGGATGGACGAAGTCGCCGTGATGGAAGCTGCGCGTACGCCTGCAAGGCTGGCCGCATGAACGCTCCATTCGTACCCACGCGCGTTGCCGTGCGCCTTGCCGATCCCGGCGATCGCCCTGCCATTGCGCGCTTTTTGGCAAACCATCCCGATACAACCGCGTTCCACCGTTTTGAATGGCTCGATGCTGTAGAGCGCGCAACCGGCCATCGAACCCACATTCTGGTGTCTGAACAAGACACCACAATTCGCGCCGTTCTGCCTTTGCATGAAGCACACAGTCCGCTGTTCGGGCGCGCACTTGTATCCACCGGCTTTGCGGTTGGTGGCGGCGTGGTGGGTGAGGGCGATCCGGCCTTGTTTGCAGCGGCACAGGAACTGGCGGTGCGCCTTCAGTGCCCCAGTCTCGAACTGCGCGGCGGTCCGCTGCCAACAGGCGCAGACTGGCATATCAAGCAAGATAGCCACGCAGGTTTCGTCAATCCGCTTGCTGCCGATGATGACGCGCAATTGCTTGCCGTGCCGCGCAAACAGCGTGCCGAAGTGCGTCGCGGGCTGGGCCACAATATGGAAGTGCGCATTGGCAGCGATGCTGACGCGCGTGCAATGCATTACGGGATCTACGCAGAATCCGTGCGCAACCTTGGCACGCCCGTATATCCCAAGTCATTG
The DNA here is from genome assembly GCF_002280675.1 of Novosphingobium sp. 32-60-15. Taxonomy (GTDB): domain Bacteria; phylum Pseudomonadota; class Alphaproteobacteria; order Sphingomonadales; family Sphingomonadaceae; genus Novosphingobium. Next base: position 224,724 of record NZ_NCEN01000001.1, read on the forward strand.
TTCGATGCCGTCATGGATGGTTTTGGCGATGATGCAGATATCCTGACGGTGCTGCATGACGGGCGGCCGCTGGCCTCGGTGCTCAGCCTTTATCATCGCGGTGCGGTGATGCCTTATTGGGGCGGCGGCGTATTTGCTGCCCGCACCACGCGCGCCAACGATGTCATGTATTATGCGCTGATGAACCACGCCCGCACCCGCGGTTGTGACCGGTTCGATTTTGGCCGCTCCAAATGCAACACCGGCGCTTATCATTTCAAGCGCAACTGGGGATTTGAGCCGCAGCCGCTGTCATATGCCAACTGGACAGCCGACGGCGCTCCACCGCGCGACGTCAACCCGCTTAGCCCGCGCTACAAAGCCAAAATCGCAGCATGGCAAAAGCTGCCACTGTCCATCGCCAATCGCATCGGGCCGTTCATTGCGCAGGGCCTTGCATGAGCGAGGTTCTGTTCCTTGCCCATCGCATACCCTTTCCCCCGGATCGTGGTGACAAGATCCGGTCCTGCCACGTGTTGCGCCACATTGCCGCGCTCGCCCCGGTCCACGTCGCGTGCTTTGCCGATGATGAAACCGATCTGGCCCATGAAGCAGAGCTTTCTGCCGTTGCGCAAAGCCATTGTCTTGTCCGCAGATCGCGTTCTTTGACGCTGGCGGGGATCGAAGCACTGCTGACCGGCAAGCCCGTGAGCCTCACCGCTTTTGCGGACAAGGCGCTTCACACTTACATCGCCCAACTGCTCGCCGAACGCCCGATCACCGCGATTTACGTGTTTTCTGGCCAAATGGCGCAATACATTCCGGCAGTTTTCACAGGCCGCGTCGTCATGGATTTCGTTGACGTCGATTCGGCAAAGTTCAATGCCTACGCTTCCCAAGCGCGCTTCCCGGCCAGCATGTTGTATTCCCGCGAAGCCCGCTTGCTCAGCCGCTTTGAAAGCCTCACCGCCCGCCGCGCTTCAACCAGTCTGCTGGTTACGCCAGAGGAGACGGACCTGTTCCGGTCGAGGCTTTCGGAAGGGCCTGCGCCAACACTGCAGCCGCTGTGCAATGGCATAGACACGACCTTTTTCGATCCCGCAAACGTGCCCGCTGCGCCAGAAATGGCGGGCGAGGGGCCACAAATCACCTTCACCGGACAGATGGATTACCCGCCAAACGTCGCCGCAGTTGAAATGTTTGCGCGCGAAGTCATGCCAGTCATCCGCAGCACCTTTGCCGAGGCGCGTTTCAACATCGTCGGTCGCGCGCCGGTTCCGTCAGTGCGCGCGCTGGATGGCGTGAACGGCGCAAGGGTGACGGGCGCTGTAATCGATGTACGACCGTGGATTGCCGGGGCCGATCTGGTCGTCGCCCCGCTGACCATTGCGCGCGGCGTGCAGAACAAGGTGCTCGAAGCCATGGCGATGGCCCGCCCTGTTCTGGCCACACCCGAAGCGGCGACCGGCATTCCCGCACGGGATGGCTACGATTTCATTGTTGCAAAAGGTGCTGATGCATTGGGCCGCCAAGCGCTCGGCTTATTGCACGATCCGGTGCGGGCAGCAGCCATCGGCCAATCGGCGCGCACGTTTGTTGTGCGCGAATGTGGTTGGGACCATGTGCTCGCCCCGCTTGCTGCACTGCTTGGACTGAACAGCGCGGAGGCTTCCAGTGCAGCCGCGTGATCTTGCTTTCAAAGCTCCGCTGGCGCGGGCATGGGCATCGCTGCCTGCGCCATGGCAGCGCCCGCTGGTCATGCTGTGCGTCGCGTGGGCAGGCAATATCGCCCTGTTCTTTGCTGATTGGCGGGCGATGGCCCTCCAGTGGTGGGATAGCTCGACTTACAATCACGTCCTGCTCATTCCGTTCATCCTTGGCTGGTTGATTTCACTCCGAGGACGCGAAGTCTTGCGCATCAGCCCCCAAGGCTGGTTGCCCGGTCTGGTCCTGTTTGGCGGCGCTGGGTTTCTCTGGTTGCTTGGCCATTTCGCTGGATTATCCATTGCCACGCAACTTGGCGTTGTGGTGATGGCTCAAGCCAGCGTCCTGACATTGCTTGGTCCCCGCGCGTCGGCAGCCTTGCTGTTTCCGCTGGCCTACATGCTGTTTCTCGTGCCCGTAGGGGATGAATTGGTCCCGACGCTTCAGACCATTACGGCCTCAATCACCATGACTCTGCTCGGTTGGGCTGGCGTACCAGCGCATATCGAAGGCGTGTTCATCACCACACCTGCGGGATATTTCGAGGTTGCCGAGGCTTGCTCAGGCGTCAAATTCCTGATCGCGATGATTGCTTACGGTGCGCTTGTCGCCAACGTCTGCTTCCGGTCATGGTCGCGCCGTGCCGCCTTCATGGCTTTGTGCATCACCATGCCGATTATCGCCAATGGCATTCGCGCATGGGGCACAATCTTTATCGCCGAATTTCACGGCATCGAATTTGCCGCAGGCTTCGATCACATATTCTACGGCTGGATATTCTTTGCCATCGTCATGGCGCTGGTCATGATCATCGCGTGGCGTTTCTTTGACCGCGCGATCGATGACCGCATGATCAATGCCGATGCGATCAACGCCAACACCATCCTTGCGCGCGCTGCCGGGTTCGCGGGTTATCAGGGCAGGGGCCTTGTGATCATGGCCGCACTCGCGCTGATTTTCACAGGGTGGGGGGCATGGGCCAACCGGCTTGAGGCACCTGTGCCACCATTGATCGTCTTGCCACAGGTCAGTGGCTGGCAACAGGTTGACTACGCCCCGCTTGCCCCTTGGCAGCCGTTGCACGGCGGCGCTGATCATGTGGTTCTGGGTCGCTATCAAGACGCATCGGGCCACATCGTAGACGTGTCTTTCGCCCTGTACGCATCCCAAGGTGATGAACGTGAGGCTGGCGGCTTCGGGCAAGGCGCATTGCCGCTTAACGGGCAGTGGTCGTGGGAAAGATCTGCGACGGCGCTTGGCCAGGGACAGGCTGACCGGATTCAAACCGCTGGACCTGTCTATCGCCTTTCAGAAACGTTTTACCGTTCCGGGCCTGTGCTAACCGGCAGCAATACACGGCTGAAAATCCAGAATATTATGGACCGCTTTCTCCTGAAAAAGCGCACCACAGCGGCATTGATCATCTCATCGGAAGATCAGGTGACCGGCCGTCCTCCGGCAGAAGACTCTCTCCGCGCGTTTTTGAAAGCCACAGGCCCCACCGATGTTTGGATGGACCGTCTGGCCTCTGGCCGATAGGGCTCGCAATATGTGCGGAATTGCCGGAATCTTCCATACCGAGGGCCAAAAGCCGGTTGACCCAGACCGGGTTCGCCTGATGTGCAATGCCATCGCGCATCGCGGACCCGACGGCGAAGGCGTCTGGACCGCGCCGGGCATTGGCCTGGGGCACCGGCGTTTGTCCATCATTGACCTCGCCGGATCGCCACAACCGATGGCGTCGGTTGAAGAAGATGCCGTCATCGTGTTCAATGGCGAAATCTACAATTTTATGGATTTACGCGCTGAACTTCAGGCGCTGGGTGCAAAGTTTCGCACCGATGGTGATACCGAAGTCATCCTTCAGGCGTGGCGGCACTGGGGCACTGATTGTCTGAAGCGGCTGCATGGCATGTTCGCCTTTGCGCTGTATGATCTGCGCCAGCGCACGATGCTGCTGGCGCGTGACCGGCTTGGCGTAAAACCGCTGTTCACGGCGCGGCTCGCCGATGGTTCAATCATTTTCGGTTCGGAACTCAAAGCCTTACTCGCTCATCCTGCGTTCCGGCATGAGATCGATCCTTTGGCGATCGAAGACTATCTTGCGTGGGGTTACGTGCCCGATCACCGCTCGATCCTGAAGGGTGTCGAGAAGCTTCCGGCGGGTCACTACCAATTGCTTCGCCACGATGCGTCAGCGCCAGCGCCCGTCCAGTGGTGGGACGTGTCCTTTGCTGATCGCGCCAAAGGCAATTCCGACGATCTTGGTGCGCATTTGCTGCACCATATGCGCGAAGCGGTAACGTCGCGAATGCTCGCAGATGTACCGTTGGGTGCGTTTCTGTCAGGCGGGGTTGATAGCTCTAGCGTCGTTGCGCTTATGGCCGAGGCGAGCACGTCGCCGGTGAAAACATGTTCCATCGGCTTTGATGTCGAGGCGCTCGATGAAACCGCTTATGCTGACAGGATTGCTGAACAATTCCGCACACAGCATTGGAAACGCAAGGTTTCTCCTGATGATTTCTCGTTGGTGGATCGCCTTGCCGGCATGTTTGACGAACCATTCGCCGATGCCTCAGCGCTCCCGACTTTCCGCGTATGCGAACTCGCGCGTCAGCATGTAACGGTGGCGCTTTCGGGTGATGGCGCGGACGAGGCATTTGCAGGCTATCGCCGTCAGACGTTCCAACACCGCGAAGAGCAAGTGCGTGCGCTGCTGCCATCAGCATTGCGCGGCCCTGTGTTTGGTACGCTCGGCAAGCTGTGGCCCAAAGCCGATTGGGCACCGCGCCCGCTGCGCGCCAAAGCAACCTTTCTAAGCCTGGCTACAAGCGGCGATGAAGGCTACGCGCGATCTCTTGCGGTAACTTCGCCGGAATTGCGTGATACGCTCTACACGTCCGATTTTCGGCGCTTGCGGGGGGAATATCGCGCAGAGCAGCCATTCGTTGATTTGATGCGCCACGCGCCAGTACGCAGTGGCCTTGACCGTGCCCAATATGCTGATCTGAAATTCTATTTGCCCGGTGACATCCTGACAAAAGTGGATCGGACAAGCATGGCGGTCAGCCTTGAAGCGCGCGAGCCGCTGCTTGATCATCGCCTGATCGAGTTTGGCGCGCGCCTGCCTGAAAATATGCGCGTTCGCGGCACGACAGGCAAGTGGTTGGTCAAAGACACTATGCGCCGGTACTTGCCCGAAGATGTCCTGTTCCGCCAAAAAATGGGCTTTGTCACGCCAATCGCGCAATGGCTGCGCGGCCCACTGGCCAATGAAGCGCGCGGATTGGCATCAAGTGGCGCTTTGGCCCGCACAGGCTGGTTTGACGCATCACAGATTGATGCAGTCGCCGAGGCCCATATCGCAGGCAGGGCAGACCACGGCCGGTTGATCTGGCAACTGCTCATGTTACGGAAATCATTGGACCGGCTTGGTTGATGCGGCGTTAACATCACGAGGCAGGTAAGAGGATATTCACCATTGCGGGCTACGACGGCGGTGAAACAACCGCTGATGGTCCATGCTGAAGAAACTGCGCTCACCGCTGTACCTCGCGCTGCTCTTGCCAGCATTGCTTGCGCTATACGGCGACGGCCTGGCTCCCCTTGACCATGTTTTTCTGAATGCTCGATCGAAGTTAGGGAAGCACGAAACGCCTCCATCGATTGTTGTGGTTTCCATAGATAGCAGCGCGAGCGGTCCGGATACGTCGACAACGTCAAGCCGCAAGCTGGCAAGTGCGCTCGAAGCTGTTCGGCGTCAAATTCCATATCGTGTATTCATCGATGCGCCGGTGAACTTTGGTCAAGACAAAGTCGGTGACGCCGAACTTGTAGCTGCGGTGAACCGGCTTGCTCCGGACGCAGCCTTCGTCGTGCGTCATGATAATTATGCCATCGAATCTTCGGAAGTCAGACTGAAAGACTTCCGCCTCCCCGATGCTGCATTATCCGGATCCGTCCCCATGGTTTTGTCTTCGTGGGACACCAATTTTTTTGATTACGCCTTGTCTTCGCCATACTCTTTCAAATTCGGTGACAAGACTTACCCGACTTTTGCAGCAGCTCTGACGCAAGTGGATTCAGGTTGGCAATCAAGCTTCAGGCCAGACTATCTGCTCAATCCAGACAGCATTCTGAAAATACGCGCGAGTGCATTAGACGCTGGAAACTTCAAACCAGGCCTGCTCACAGGAAGGACGGTCATTGTCACATTCGAGGGTACTGTTGCGCCGCTCGGCCTTTATGGCAGCGGGCGTCGCCATCCCCTGGATGTTGATATTGCCGGGGCTTCCGCACTCAAACAACCATTATCGCTGTCGCTGAATGGGTTGCCTTTGCTTTTTCTGGTTTGGTACCTGATCTGGAAGGGAAGCCAAAGTAAGAGAAAAAGCTGGAAAACTGTCTGGCACGGTTCGGCTTTGGTCTGCGTGTTTTTGATACCCGCAGTTGCCCAGACAGCGGGCATTCTTGTCAAAACAGGCGCAAGCTTGGTGGCTGTGGCCATTTATGGATTCTCGCGGATGTGGCAATACCGCATCCGGCGTGTGCAATTGACGAGTGCATCGGGCCTGCCCAACCTCCTGGCTTTAAGCGCTACCCCAATGCCGGTCGGGCAGGACCTGATTGTCGCGCTCATCGCCCGATATGAAGAAATTCTCGCCACCCTCCCAAAAGATTTACATGGTGAATGTGCCCGGCAAATCGCCCGAAGGCTCAGCGTCGGGTCGGGTGCATCAACCGTTTACAATGGTGAAGGTGGCCATTTCGCATGGGCGGAGGAAGCGCGCCCGTTAGAAATGCAACTTGATCATCTCGAAGGCTTGCGGGCCTTGTTTTCTGCGCCACTAGAGATCGGTCCATATACATTCGACACGAACGTTCATTTCGGCCTTGACCGTAATGAAGGGTTTGATGCTCTCACCCGCGTAAATTCTGCATTGGCTAGCGCCAACGATGCACTCGCCGGTGGCAGGGCGATAGAGCTTTTTGAAGCGGATCGTTTGGCTGATGCCAGCTGGGAGCTTTCTCTGCATGCCCGCATTGACGAGGGATTGCGCAATGGAGAAATCTGGTTGGCCTTCCAGAGCCAATGGGACAGCCGAACTGGTTCGATTTGCGGCGCTGAAGCTCTTATCCGTTGGAACCATCCTACCCGCGGTCCGATCCCGCCGGATGCATTTATTCTGCAAGCGGAACGTGCGGGCCGGATTGACGCACTGACATACTGGACCATGGAAGAAGCGATTACTGCTGCACTTGCGCTCAATGCAGCAGGACAGCGCTTTCAAATGAGCATCAATTTGTCAGCGCAGATGGTTGACAAGCCGGGATTGGTTTCCAGCATCACAGAGATTATCAAGCGACGCGGTATCGATCCGACTTTATTGACAATCGAGATCACCGAGACCTCCAGCGTACGCAATCGACCAGCCGCAGTTGCAAATCTGTCAAAATTGCGGAGCCTTGGGTTTCGCCTGTCAATCGATGATTTCGGAACAGGCGAGGCGAGTCTTGCTTACCTTGCCGATTTGCCAAGTGACGAGTTGAAACTCGACCGGCGATTCATCTCCCGCATCTTGACCCACGAGCGTGAATTGAAAATCGTGCAAAGCACGATTGATCTCGCGCACGCATTGGGACAGGTGGTCGTCGCTGAAGGCATTGAAGATGAAGCTACATGGCGCAAACTGATCAAATTAGGATGTGACATAGGGCAAGGATACCATCTCGGGCGACCGATGCCGTTCGTGGATTTCCAAAAAATAGCAACTCACGCAGGAACGCTAATACGCGAAAGCGGTTAATGCTTGTTAACCACTTAATTCGGTGTTAACCATCCACGGTCTAACCATGGATGGAGGCGTTTATGATGTCGATTTTGGTACGTGGCATTTGGGACTGGCTCTTCCGTTAATCGGAAGCCTTGGTTTTAGTTGAAATTGCCATTTTGCGTTAAAAACGCTGCATATCATTGAGATATGCAGCGTTTTTCATTTTTAGGTGCTTGAAAGTTTTTCAAGTTTTCCGTGGTTTTCAAACCATTTATCGGAACGGAGTTAGACGGTTCGCCATTTTGGGCTAATCAGCTATCAGTCCTCACCATGGCCCAATGCCAGATAATCCTCGCTCTGCATTTCCATTAAACGGCTGACCGTGCGGTCAAACATGAACCGCCCTTCTTCATCGCCCTTACCGCTCCAATCATAGAGTTCAGCCGGTTCCGCAGCAGCTGTGGCGATCAGCTTTACCTTGTTCTCGTAAAGCGCATCAATCAGCGTGATAAACCGGGCAGTCTCGTTGCGCAGATCCGGGCCGAGGCGCGGGATAGCCACGACGATGACTGTGTGGAAATGTCGGGCGATTGCCAGGTAATCCGCCGCACCGCGGGCTTCACCGCACAACCGCTTGAAGCTGAAAACACCCACACCTTTAAGGCTTTTGGGCACGTGCAGCATGCGCCCGCCACCCACATCAAGTTCCGCGCTGGGAACATGCAGACTGTCTTCGGGGGGGTAATCGGTTAAACGGAAGAATGCCTCGCGCACGGCTTCGGTTGACACCGGCCCGATAGGAATGTGCCATGTTCCGACGCCCTGCATGCGTTGCAGACGGTAATCCGTAGGCCCGTTTAACGTCAGCACATCGAGTCGCGCCTCAACCAGTGCGATGAACGGCATGAAGTGTTCGCGGTTGAGGCCATTTCTATAAAGATCGGATGGCGCCCGATTCGACGTCGTTATGATTGTCACACCGCCTTCGACCATGAGGGCTGTAAATAACCGGCTCATGATCATCGCGTCGGCGCTGTTATTGACGACCATTTCGTCAAAACAAAGCACCCGCGTTTCAGATGCGATTGCCGTGGCAACAGGCAGGATCGGATCGCCGCTTTCCTTTTTGCGTTCTTCACGCAGGCGGTCATGAACGTCGAGCATGAATTCATGAAAGTGTGCGCGGCGTTTTGCGGTGATGTTCAGGTTGTCATGAAACAAATCCATCAGCATCGATTTGCCCCGGCCGACACCACCCCACATGTAAACGCCACGCGGCGGCGGTGCGGCTTTGCGGCCAAGCAGCTTTCCGAAGAAACCTGAGGCCGGTGCTGGCGCTTCCAGTTCTTGTTGAAGCGCATCCAGCTTTGCCGCCGCAGCGGCTTGTTCTGGATCGGGCCTTAATTCCTCGGCTGCGACCAGTTCGTTATAGCGATTGAGAACGCTGTTCATCGCTTGGTTGGCTTGCGAATGGTGCCATTAAACGCGGCGATGGTATTGTCCCCTTGCACAACAAGTCCGCGCAGGAACATGAGGCGGCCTGTTTCGCGCAGTATTTCGACCACGGCATCAAGTGGACTGCCAATTTGGCCAGCGCCGATGAACTGCGTTGATAAATCCAGAGTAACTGATCCCGCCGCGTCACCACCGGTTAGCGTGCGCATGGCTGAAAACAGGGAAATATCGATCAGGGCCAAGGTTACCCCGCCGTGGACAGCATCAAGCAAATTTGAATGGCTACGCTCGGGGAACATGCGCAGCCGCGAGGCTCTGCCGCCATTGGGCAGGTCTTCGACACGGGTAAGCATTTTGCCCATTGCCTGGGGGTTGAAGCGGGTCTGATCGATCAGGTCCCATGTGAACCAGCCGGGGTCATCCACGGCTGGTTCATAACGAAATGCTTGATCTGTCACAGAATTAGACGAGGCGCTCAGCCTGCATCTTCTTGATTTCAGCAATGGCGCGGGCAGGCGAGAGGCCCTTGGGGCACACGTTCGCACAGTTCATGATGGTGTGGCAGCGATAGAGGCGGAATGGATCTTCCAGCTCGTCAAGGCGTTCGCCCGTCATTTCGTCGCGGCTATCAGCCAACCAGCGATAGGCCTGAAGCAGGATGGCAGGGCCGAGGAATTTGTCGGAATTCCACCAGTAGCTTGGGCACGAAGTGCTGCAGCATGCACACAGGATGCATTCGTAAAGGCCATCAAGCTGCTCGCGCTGTTCGGGTGATTGCAGGCGTTCCTTGCCTGATGGCGTGGGCGTTACGGTCTGCAACCAAGGCCGAATCGAAGCATATTGCGCATAGAAGTGGGTAAAGTCAGGGACGAGGTCCTTGATCACTTCCATGTGTGGCAGCGGCGTGATGCGCACTTCGCCCGAAAGGTCTTCGATCGCGGTGGTGCAGGCAAGACCGTTGCGGCCATTCATGTTCATGGCGCACGAACCACAGATGCCTTCGCGGCATGAGCGGCGGAAGGTTAGCGTGGGATCCTGTTCGCTCTTCATCTTGATCAGCGCGTCCAGCACCATTGGGCCGCACTGTTCAAGATCGATTTCAAACGTATCGTAGCGCGGGTTCTGGCCGCTGTCGGGATCGTAACGATACACCTTGAACTTGCGGACCTTTCCTTGCGTGGGCGCCGCGTGATGGCGTGCCTTGCCGGTGATCTTGGAGTTCTTCGGAAGCGAAAAGGTCGCCATCGTCATGTCCTGTGTTGCGCGTGCGAAAAATACGTCTGTGAGTCGTCCTTAGCAATTGCAGCGCGTTGGGCAAGGGGTGGCGGCGTGCACATTGGTCGGGGTTGTGACTGTTCAGGTCAGGATTGGCCAAGCTGAGCAAGTTTACGCAGTTTACAGTGTTTAATGAGGATCGTGCGAAGGGAGATTCGCGCGGCGGCTGCGTTGCGTGAAACGTACGGCTCCCAAGTCTTGCGAGCTTTGTTCCGGTAGGGCACTCTTGGCCAACGACAAAGGGGGCCGGGATGGGATTGAAGAATATTTGGGAGGCGCAAGTTGTGCCGCGCATGATCAAGTGCGGATGTGCGTCGCCGGGGATCATGGAACTGCGGGCGGGCGTCGTGCCACGTGCGCAAGGACGTGTTTTCGAAATCGGCTGTGGTGGCGGACTGAATCAACAGTTTTACGATCCGGCCCGCGTCACCACCTTCGCCGGGATCGATCCCTCGGGAAAGTTGCTGGATTATGCGCGGGAAGCAGCGGCACAAAAAGGTTGGAAGGCTGACATCCGCCAAGGTGTAGGAGAGGACATCCCCTTTACCGATGAAAGCTTTGACACGGTGGTATGCACATACACACTGTGTTCTGTGCAAGATCCGGAAAAAGTTCTGGGTGAATTGCGGCGGATTTTGCGGCGTGGCGGGCAGCTGCTGTTTTTGGAACACGGGTTGAGCCCGGATGCGGGCGTCGCCAAGTGGCAGCGGCGGATTGAGCCGATGTGGAAGCCGCTGATGGGTGGGTGCCACTTGGCGCGCATGGTAACGCGACCGGTTCAAGCAGCGGGATTCCACGTTGAGCATACCGGGCACCAGTACATGCCAAAGATGCCGAAGTGGGCGGCGTGGATGGAATGGGGCACGGCAATCAAACCGGTTTAGGCGTTGGGGTGATCCCCTTTGGCAACGCTTGCCGGATTAACGCAGAGACGCAGAGAAGAAGTTGAGACGCGGAGGCCTAAACTTGAGCCGTCAGGCATTTGAGATATCGGACCATGCACGAATTGGCTTCGTCAAGAACAATAAGCGGCTTTGACGTAAGGCAAACCCCTCCGCGTCTCCACTTCTTCTCTGCGCGAAACCCTTTCAACAGCGGGTGCGGTTGAGCAAGTTATGAACGCCACAAAAAAGGCCCCCGCCGGTTGTCCGATGGGGGCCTTTTTGTTGAGCAATCTAGCGGCGGCTATTCGCCGAAGGTGCGCTGCCACCAGCCGCGACGCGGGGAGGCGGTTGGCGTTTCTTCGGCTACCGGTTCCGCCGCAGGAGCTTCAGCACTGACCGTTTCAGCAGGTGCTGCGTCAGAAGCAACAGCGTCAGCCTTTTTCTTGCGCGGAGCACGCTTCGGCTTGGCTGGAGCGGCTTCCGCTTCAGCTTCGGCCTCAGCAGGGGCAGCTTCAGCAACCGGTTCGGCTGCAGGAGCGGCGTCTGCCTCGACGTCAGCTTTCTTTTTGCGCGGCGCGCGCTTCGGCTTGGCCGGGGCGGCTTCCGTTTCGGCTACAGGTTCCGCTGCAACTGGTGCTGGCGCTTCTTCTGCGATCGGCTCTGCTGCGGGGGCTGTATCGGTTACAGCATCAGCCTTTTTGCGACGAACGCGCTTTGGCTTGGCTGGCGCTTCTTCTGCAACGGGTGCAGGCGCAGCCTCGACAACGGCCTCAACGGCAGGTTCGGCCTGAGCTTCGACGGCATCGGCATAAGTGCCTTCGTCGCTTTCAGCCTGATCGGCATCACCCTCAGTGCCTTGGCCTTCTGCACCATCACGTCCACCGCGACGGCGACGACCGCGACGGCGGCGCTTGCGTTGACCGCGTTCGGCTTCGGTTTCAGCGTCTTGACCTGGTTCGCCAGCTTCGACGTTCGTTGCTTCATCCGAAGCTTCGTCATCGCCTTCTTGCGCGCCGTTTTCAGCATCCGAGCCTTGCGGGGCAGCGCCATCGTCATCACGGCGATCACGGCTGCGGCCACGACGGCGCTTGCGACGTTTGCGTCGGCCATCACGATCTGCAGCGTCCTCACCTTCGGGGCGAGGGCCGCGGGCAGGGCGCTCATCACGCTCTTCAACCTCTTCTTCGGCGTCGTAATCGTCCTCGACGATGTCGTCCTCTTCTTCAGGTTCGACAATCGGCTCGAAGCGGGGCACGAATTCAGGACGCGGCCCGCGTGAGGCGACGCGCATTTTCGCGCCTTCGTTTTCACCTTCAGGGATCACTTCGACAGTGACGCCATAGCGTTCTTCGATTTCGCCCAGATCAATACGCTTGGCATTCAGCACATAGATTGCAGCTTCTTGGCTTGCATAGAGCGTAACGATGTTGCCTTTGCCCTTGGCCGCTTCGTCCTCGATCATGCGCAGGGCCGAAAGGCCGGCGGACGATGCGGTGCGGACAAGGCCCGAGCCATCGCAATGCGGGCAGCCACGGGTGGTGGCCTCCAGAACGCCGGTGCGCAGGCGCTGGCGGCTCATTTCCATCAGGCCGAAGCCCGAAATGCGGCCAACCTGGATGCGCGCGCGATCATTGCGCAGCGCGTCCTTCATCGCCTTTTCGACCTTACGGATGTTTGAGCCGTATTCCATGTCGATGAAGTCGATCACGACAAGGCCGGCCATATCGCGCAGGCGCAATTGGCGGGCGATTTCGCGCGCAGCTTCAAGGTTGGTGGAAACCGCCGTCGCTTCGATGCCGTGTTCCTTGGTGGAGCGGCCCGAGTTGATGTCGATCGAGACAAGCGCCTCGGTCGGGTTGATGACGAGGTAACCGCCCGACTTCAACTGCACGACCGGATCATACATCGCGGTCAGTTGGTCTTCGGCACCATAGCGCTGGAACAGCGGCACCGGATCGGCATATTGCTGCACCCGCTTGGCGTGGCTGGGCATCAGCAGTTTCATGAAGTCTTTGGCGGCGCGATAGCCATATTCGCCTTCGACGACGACTTCTTCGATGTCACGGTTGTAGATGTCGCGGATGGCGCGTTTGATCAGGTCACTGTCCGAATGGATCAGGGCAGGGGCGACCGAGCCAATCGTACGTTCGCGAATTTCGTCCCACAAGCGGGCGAGGTAATCGAAGTCACGCTTGATTTCGGGCTTGGTGCGCTGAAGACCCGCAGTGCGCACGATGCAGGACATCGAACGCGGCAGTTCCATTTCGGTGATGATCGATTTCAGGCGCTTGCGGTCAGTTGCCGAGCTGATCTTGCGGCTGATACCACCGCCATGGCTGGAGTTTGGCATGAGCACGCAATAGCGGCCAGCAAGGCTGAGATACGTGGTGAGAGCAGCGCCCTTGTTCCCGCGCTCTTCCTTGACGACCTGGACGAGCAGAACCTGACGGCGCTGGATGACATCCTGGACCTTGTAGCGACGGCGCAGCGCCATACGCTTGGCGCGCAGTTCATCGGCTTCTTTGCCTTGGGCACGCCCGCCCTGACGGCGACCGCGACGCGGGCGACCGTTGTTGGACTGTTCACCGTTTTCGTCTTCGCCTTCGTCACCAGCGTCAGCGGCGTTTTCTTCGCCTTCTTCGCCTTCGTGATCAAAGCCGTTTTCGACGACGCCGCCTTCGATGGTGGCGACCTGGTCTTTTTCCGATGTGTCGACTTCGGTTACGCCGTCCCCGTTTTCATAGCCGTCAGAATCGTAACCCTCACCGTCGCCATATTCATCTTCATCGCCGTCTTCGGCAGCGCGCAACGCTGCTTCCTCTTCGGCGTGGGCGGCTTCTTCAGCCAGAAGAGCCTCACGGTCTTCCTTGGGGATTTGATAGTAATCGGGGTGGATTTCGCTGAACGCGAGGAACCCGTGCCGGTTGCCGCCAAAATCAACAAAAGCCGCCTGAAGCGAGGGCTCTACTCGTGTAACTTTGGCCAGATAGATATTGCCTTTGATCTGCTTGTGATCCGCAGATTCAAAGTCGAATTCCTCAATCCGGTTGCCCTTCAGCACCGCCACCCGGGTTTCTTCCTGGTGGCGCGCATCGATAAGCATGCGCGTTGTCATTATAAATTCTCCAGCCGCGCCGCCGCCGGGTTGCCCCTGCGTCGCTGGCGCGGATCGTTTGAGATAGGCGCGCGCTATTAGGCAGGACCAATGCTGAGATTGGGCGATTGCCATGAATGCGCGCGAATGCGGGTTTGCCGGATCGGAGCGTTGGGACGAGAGGCTTTGCGCCTGTCACGTCTTGTCGCTCGCCGCCCGGCGGCGGTTGGTTTGTGTCTGCTGTGACGATAACTCGCGGCGAAGTGCGCGCGCTGCCCATCGTCCACGCCAATGCTGCCCCGGTGGGGCTGGCAGGCAGGAACGAAACGCAGCTCATCATTACGGCATCAACCTTGTGGCGCGGGGAATGGGCGCGACCGCATCTTCATCCCCACGATAACGAGACTTCGTCAGCAATGTTATTTCTCTGCCCACCATAGCGCAATGAGGCGCTTTTTGGCGGTTTGAGAGGAAAGCACACTGACACTGACGTACCTCGGTAGACCATTGCTAGCACCCCAATTGCAAACCAGCAAATAAAACAATGCCGGACGTTTGCGCCTTGGAATGTGGCAGGCAACCTTCGCACGCAATATATTAGGGAACGGTTAACCATAACGCCGTTTTCGGACTAGACCGGGGCAAGCGTGGCAGGGCATAGGCCATTGAGAATGGTTGACCGGGGTATCTTTGGCACAGCATTGGCGGCACCGATCGTGGCGGCGGCCGCGGTATGGGCTGTTCTTGCCGCAGGCTTGGCACATGTTGAACCGCGTTATGTGGTGAAGCTGGCCATGCCGGATGATGCAGGCGTCATTGGCTTGCCAAAGGTTGAAGGCCCGGCTGATGCAAGCCGCCCGTTGGTCGTTATTGATGCAGGCCATGGTGGTCATGATCCCGGCGCAAGCGGGCAAGACGGTGAACGCGAAAAAGACCTGACATTGATGCTCGCGCAATCCATGCGCGATGCCTTGTTGGCATCCGGGCGTGTTCGCGTGGCTTTGACCCGCGATACCGACCGCTTTCTGGTTTTGGCCGAACGCGCCGATATTGCGCACCGGTTGAACGCAGATTTGTTCATTTCTGTCCATGCTGACGCGGCGAGTTCGGCCGAGGCGCGCGGGGCGACGATTTATACGCTCTCCGACAAGGCATCTGATTCGGTCGCAGAAGCGCTTGCTGCGCGCGAAAACCGGGCGGATGCGGTGAACGGCGTGTCCTTGGCGGGCAAGGGGCAGACGGTCTCGTCGATCCTTGTCGATCTGGCGCGGCGCGAAATGCGCGGCAGTTCACAGCGCTTTGGCGAACTGGTCGTGCGCGAAGGCACAGACGCAATCACCTTTCATACGCAACCACAGCGGGAAGCAGCGTTTGTGGTGCTGAAATCATTGGATTTGCCATCTGCGCTGATCGAGGCCGGATATATCAGCAATTCCGAAGACGCAAAGGCCATGCGTGACCAGACGTGGCGCAAAAGCTTTGCCCGGACAGTGGCGCGGGCCATCGAGATTTTTCTTGCAGAACGCCAGGCGCCTGCTCTGGCTGCACCCAACGATGTGCAGTGATTGGCAAGTTGCTGCGATAGTCCTCTGGCAAGGGGAGGCGTGACCATGCTAGAGGCGCTGCACGATGGCTGACGAGACACCTGAGCAAACCCGGTTCGTAACGCGGCGCGGCGGGGTGACCAACCGTTGGCGCGGAATTTCGCTGTGGTACCGCAGCAAGTGGCGTGACAGCCGCTTGTTCCGCCTTGCTAACTATCTGCTGGGCGCGGTGCTGCTGGGCTGGTTCGTGCTGTGGCTAACCGTTGCGCGGACGCTGCCTTCGGCGGACAAATTGCTGACATACCAACCACCTTTGCCCACCATGGTGCGCGGCAACGATGGCGAGATCGTATCAAGCTATGCCCGCGAACGTCGCGTGCAATTGCGGTTTGTCGATTTCCCCGAGCCGATGATCAACGCGTTTCTGGCAGCCGAGGACAAGACGTTCTGGTCGCATGGCGGCATTGATTATCTTGGTTTTGCAGGCGCTGTCGTCGACTATGCGACCAAGTTCGGATCGGATGAACGCGCGCGCGGCGGGTCCACCATCACGCAGCAGGTGGCCAAGAATATCCTGATCGGCGATGAATATTCGATCACGCGCAAGCTGAAGGAAATGATCCTCGCGCGCAGGATCGAAGGCGTGCTGACCAAGCAACAGATTCTGGAATTGTATCTCAACGAAATCCCGCTGGGGCGGCAAAGCTTTGGCGTTCAGGCAGCCGCGCGGGCCTATTTCGACAAGGATGTGGGCGATCTTGCGCTGCATGAAACCGCGTTTTTGGCGATTCTTCCCAAGGCGCCAGAGCGTTATGGCCGCGCCAAGTTTGAAGGTATGGCGATCACACGGCGCAATTATGTGCTCGATCAAATGGTCAAAAGCGGATGGGCGACGCAGGCCGAGGCCGCCGCTGCCGGCGCGATGCCGCTGGGGCTTCGCCCACGCCGCGCCGAAAGCTATACCGCAGATGCAGGCTATTTCCTTGAAGAAGTGCGCCGCCGCCTGATCGGCAAATTTGGCGAAAAAGCTGAAGATGGTCCGAACAGCATCTATGCGGGCGGATTGTGGGTGCGCACGTCGCTGGACACGCAATTGCAAACGGCGGCGCAAAAGTCCTTGCGCGCGGCCCTGCTGCGCTATGGTGGTGGGCGCGCTTGGCATGGACCCATTGCAAGGATCGATCTGGACGATGGCAATTGGCAAACACAGCTGATAACCAGCAACATCTCGATAAATTACCAGAATTGGCGTGTGGGCGTTCTGCTATCCCGCGATGGTAACAGCGGGAAAATCGGTTTCTCCGACGGCAAGACCGCTGGTTTGATCGGCGTTCCTGACAACATGAAGCCGGGCGATATTACAGCCGTTGCGCCGGTTAATTCGGGCACATTTGCGGTGCGGACCATCCCAGAAGTTTCGGGCGGCATGGTTGTGCAAGATCCGCAAAGCGGACGCGTATTGGCGATGCAGGGCGGATTCGACGCGCGCCTGGGCTCTTTCAACCGTGCGACGCAGGCCAACCGGCAGCCGGGGTCGACGATCAAGCCGTTTGTCTATGCCACCGCGCTCGACAACGGGATGACGCCTGCCTCTATGGTCGTGGACGGAACGTTCTGTGTTTATCAGGGCGCGGCGCTGGGCGAAAAGTGCTTCCGCAACTTCGGTAACGAAGGCGGATCGGGCAGCCACACTATGCGTTGGGGGCTTGAACAATCGCGCAACCTGATGACCGTGCGCGTGGCCAATGACGTGGGCATGGACAAAGTGGTGCGCACGATCAAGGCGGCGGGCGTGGGCGATTATCAGCCCTATTTGTCGATGGCATTGGGCGCGGGCGACACGACCGTGCTGAAGATGGTCAACGCTTATGCAGCGCTTGCCAATCAGGGGCGGCAGCATGATCCGTCGATGATCGACTATGTGCAGGACCGGAACGGCAAAGTGATCTGGCGGGCGGATAACCGGCGTTGCGACGGTTGCAGCATGGCGCAATGGGACGGCAAGCCGATGCCGCGCCTGAACGTCACCGGCAAGCAAGTGATCGATCCGCGCACGGCCTATCAAGTGGTCCACATGCTTGAGGGCGTGGTGGTTCGCGGTACGGCGATTACCCTGCGCGATCTGGGCCTGCCGCTGTTTGGCAAGACGGGCACGACATCCGGCCCGACAAATGTGTGGTTTGTCGGCGGATCACCTGACATTATTGCGGGCGTATATATCGGCTATGACCAGCCGCGCAGCCTTGGCGGTTATGCGCAAGGCGGACGGATTGCCGCGCCCGTGTTCAAGCAATTGGTGCAAGAAACGCGCAGCCGCTGGAAGGACATCCCGTTCCGCGTACCCGAAGGCGTACGCATGGTGAAAGTTGACCGGGTATCGGGCAAGCGCGTGTTTGGCGGAACGCCTGAAAATGACGTGGCCAAAGCATCGATCATCTGGGAAGCCTTCAAGCCTGATACGGAACCCAAGCGTACCGCGCAGCAAGGCGAGGTTAGTGCCAAACAGGCCGTCATTGATGCCTTGCGCAAGGCGCGGGCTGCGCGCGGGATTGCCAACCCGACGACAGAAGAAGCGCCGGTGGAAGAGAGCTTTATCGAAGAGCAAGGCGGGATTTACTAGAGCCCCTGACTGCCCTCAAAGGCATTGGCCGGGTGGCGCGATGTCTGGTAAGTCTTTGATCATGAACTTGCGCAAACTTGCCGCTGCCGGTGCAGCCTTCGCTCTTCTGGCCTCAACCCCGGCATTTGCCGAGCTTAAAAGCGGGGCCACGGCTCCTGACTTTACGGCCAATGGTGCATTGGCGGGCAAGCCGTTTTCGTTCTCGTTAAAGCAAGCCCTGCAAAAGGGACCGGTGGTGCTGTATTTCTACCCCAAGGCGTTCACCAAGGGTTGCACGCTGGAAGCCCATGCCTTTGCCGAAGCTAGCGACGAGTTCAAGGCCGCGGGCGCGACGGTTGTTGGCATGTCGAACGATGATATTGCAACATTGCAAAAGTTTTCGACCGAGGCATGCCGTGATAAGTTTGCTGTGGCCGCAGCAAGTCCTGCGGTGGTCAAGGCCTATGACGTTGCGCTGAAATTGCCTGCGGGAATATCGACAGGACTGACCAAGCGTACAAGCTATGTCATTGCCAAAAACGGCAAGGTGACGATGGTCCATTCGGATATGGATTATCGCGATCATGTAAAGTTGACGCTGGATGCCGTGCGCAAGTTGAAGGGCGCAAAATCCTGAGAATGCGCGCATTGCATCGCTGAGCAATACGCTCGGGGCTTTACATGCCTGTCCGCTGCGCTAAGCGCGGGCAGGCTTTTTTATGTTTTGAATATCGGGAGTGTGTTTGCCATGCGTGCCGAAGGGCAGGCCCATATTGACCGTATCAATGCTGCCTTGGCATTGGTGCGCAAGTTCCTCGACTGGGACCGCGCTGTGCGCCGTCTCGACGAGTTGAACGCCCGCGTCGAAGATCCCAAGCTGTGGGATGATCCGAAGAAGGCCGAAGAAGTGATGCGTGAGCGTCGGCGGTTGGAAGCGTCGATCGGCACGGTCAACGAAATCGGTCAGGAAATGGCCGACGCCATCGAGTTTATCGAGATGGGCGAGGCCGAAGACGACGAGCCGACCATCAACGAAGGTTTGGCCACCTTGGCCGCTTTGGCCGCGCGCGCAGACAATGATAAAGTGCAAGCGCTGCTGGCTGGCGAGGCTGATGCCAACAACGCCTTCCTTGAAGTGCACGCTGGCGCAGGCGGGACCGAAAGCCAGGACTGGGCCGAGATGCTCCAGCGCATGTATACCCGTTGGGGCGAACGGCACGGCTACAAGGTTGAACTGGTCGATTATCACGCAGGTGAAGCTGCCGGAATCAAGAGCGCGACGTTGCTGATCAAGGGCGAGAACGCCTATGGCTATGCCAAAACCGAAAGCGGCGTGCATCGTCTGGTGCGCATCAGCCCCTATGACAGCTCGGCACGGCGGCACACGTCTTTCAGCTCGGTCTGGGTGTACCCTGAAATTGATGACAACATCGAGGTCGAGATCAATCCATCGGACCTCAAGATCGACACGTATCGCGCATCGGGCGCTGGCGGGCAGCACGTGAATACCACCGATTCGGCGGTCCGTATCACGCACGTGCCGACAGGAATCATTGTCGCCAGCCAGAATGACCGCAGCCAGCACAAGAATCGCGCCACCGCGATGGGCATGTTGAAGGCGCGCATCTATGAGGCTGAACTGGCCAAGCGTGAAGCGGCGGCCAGCGGCGAATATCAGGCCAAGACGGAAATCGGTTGGGGCCACCAGATCCGCTCCTACGTGTTGCAGCCCTATCAGCAGATCAAGGATTTGCGCACCGGCGTGGTGTCAACCAACCCCGGCGAAGTGCTGGACGGGGCGCTTGACCCGTTCATGGCAGCCGCGCTTTCGCAAAAAGTGACCGGTGAAAAGGTGACGGTGGAGGACGACGATTGAGCAGGGCTGCGGCCCTTGTCACTCTTGCGCTGGCGGCGCTGGCTTCGTTTGTCGTGTCCGCATGCGATCAAGCGCCTGAAGATAATCGGCCCGAAACATCACGCGGATTTCCCACAGCGGATCGGCCTGTTTCCAAGGTTGTCAGCACCCAGTTTTCGAACGAGGCTGAGCGCGACAATCGTGACGAGGCCAACAAGGTGATGAGCCTTGCCGGGGTCACGCCGGGGATGAGCGTGGCCGACATTGGCGCGGGCGAAGGCTATTATACGGTGCGCCTTGCTGAACGTGTCGGGGCCAAAGGCCGCGTTTTGGCGCAGGATATTGACGGCGATGCGTTGCGCAGGCTGGGCGAACGCGTTGAAAAGGACCGGCTTGATAACGTATCAATCAAGCCGGGCGCTGCGGATGATCCGCGCCTTCCCGAACGCAGTTTTGACCGCGTATTCCTTGTCCACATGTACCACGAAGTTGCTGAGCCATATGCGTTTTTGTGGCGGCTTTGGCCATCGCTGAAGCCGGGTGGGCGCGTGGTGGTGGTGGATGTGGACAAATCCACAGCAAGCCACGGTATTCCGCCCGCATTGCTGTTTTGCGAGATGGAAGCGGCGGGCTTTCGTTTGGATCAATTTCACCGTAAGCCCGAGTTGGCAGGGTACTATGCGCAATTTGTGGTAGCACCGGTCAGGCCGGAGCCGAAGAAGATCAAGTCGTGCCGGTTGGCACCGGCGAAAGTGTGAGTGCGCAGAGGCGCTGAAAGGGAATTAATGTCTGCGTTCAAGGGGTTGAAGCCGATTCTCTATGGTGGCCGTGAAGTTTGGCCATTGGTTGAGGGCGGCAAGGGTGTTGCTGCAACGAACCACATGAGTTCAGGCGCATGGGCCGCCGCCGGGGGAATTGGCACGGTCAGCGCGGTTAACGCCGATAGCTATGACGCCGAAGGCAAGATCGTACCGCAAGTGTACGATGCCCTGACGCGGCGCGAACGCCACGAACAGTTGATCCAATATGCGATTGACGGTGCAGTCGAACAGGTAAAGCGCGCGCATGAGATTTCTGGCGGAAACGGCGCGATCAACATCAACGTGCTGTGGGAAATGGGCGGCGCGCAGGCCGTTCTGGAAGGCGTACTTGAGCAGACCAAGGGTCTGATTACCGGCGTTACTTGTGGCGCGGGTATGCCTTACAAGCTTTCCGAAATCGCGGCGCGGTTCAACGTGCACTATTTGCCCATCGTATCATCGGGCCGTGCGTTTCGTGCGCTATGGAAGCGGGCGTATCACAAAGTGCCCGAATTGCTGGGCGCGGTGGTTTATGAAGATCCGTGGCTGGCGGGCGGGCACAATGGTCTGTCCAACGCTGAAGACCCCAGGAAGCCCGAAGACCCCTATCCGCGCGTGAAGGCGCTACGCGATGTCATGCGCGCCGAAGGTATTGCCGATACCGTGCCGATCGTGATGGCAGGCGGCGTATGGGCTTTGCGCGAATGGGACAACTGGATTGATAACCCGGAATTGGGGTCAATTGCGTTCCAGTTCGGCACGCGTCCGTTGCTGACCGAAGAAAGCCCGATCCCGCAGGGGTGGAAAGACCACTTGCGCGAATTGGAGCCGGGCGATGTGCTTCTGCACCGTTTTTCGCCGACGGGCTTCTACTCTTCAGCCGTGCGCAACCCCTTCCTGCGTTCGCTCGAAGCGCGGTCTGAACGGCAAATTCCCTATTCAAAGGTTGAAGCAGGCGAACACACCGTCCAGCTTGATGTGGGCGTGAAGGGTAAGAACTTCTGGGTGACGGCCAAGGATCTTGATCGCGCTCGGGCGTGGTTCAGTGCCGGTTATACCCATGCGTTGCGCACGCCCGATGACACTGTTGTGTTTGTAACGCCGGACGAGCGCGCGGAAATCCAGCAGGACCAGAAAGATTGCATGGGCTGCCTTTCGCACTGCGGGTTCTCATCGTGGAAAGACCATGACGATTATACGACCGGACGTTTGGCTGATCCGCGCAGCTTCTGCATTCAGAAGACCTTGCAGGATATCGCGCACGGCGGCGACCTCGACAAGAACCTGATGTTCGCAGGCCATGCTGCATACCGTTTCAAGCAGGACCCGTTTTATTCGAACAACTTTACCCCGACGGTGAAGCAATTGGTGGAACGGATTTTGACAGGCGATTGAACAGGGCTTGGGTCAGCGCTGGAAACAGCAGCAGGCCCACACCCAACCTATCCCCCTTGCGAGAGGGGGCAAAGAAAAAGGCGGGTCCGGTTTGTCCGAACCCGCCTTTTCTATGCCTCCAGAGGCAAATCGATCAATCAAATTCCCAGGCGCGTTCGCCGTGGCTGGTGATGTCGAGGCCTTCGCGCTCTTCGTCTTCGGTCACGCGCATCGGGATGACTAAAGATACCATCAAGGCGCAAACGACGGTGGCAAAAGCGCTCCACAATGCGACCACGCCGACCCCTGCAAATTGGGCAATCACTTGGCGCGTCATATCCATACCTTCGGCATAGCCTGTGCCGCCGAACGAGGGTGCGATGAACACCGCAAGGAGGATTGATCCGATCATCCCACCAACGCCATGGACCGCGAAAACGTCGAGCGAATCGTCGATGTGAAGACGTTGTTTGACCAGTTGGATCATCGGGTAACAAAGAATGGCTGCCAGCGCACCGAGCACCATGGCAGCACCCGGAGCGATGAAACCGGCAGCAGGCGTGACTGTCGCAAGACCGGCAATGGCCCCTGTTGCAAAGCCGACAGAGGTGGGTTTGCCAACGGTGAACTTTTCAATGATCAACCAGACGAGCGCCGCAACACACGCCGCCGCGTGCGTATTGATGATGGCCGATGCGGCGTCATCGTTGGCAGCAAGTGCCGAGCCGCCATTGAAGCCAAACCAGCCAACCCACAAAAGCGCAGCACCCGCCATGGTGAGCGACGGGCTGTGGGGCATCATCAGTGTTTTGGGAAAACCAGCGCGCTTGCCGAGCAAAAGTGCGACCACAAGCGCCGAGATACCGGCAGTGGTGTGAACGACGATACCACCTGCGAAATCAAGCGTGCCGAACTGTGATGACAGCCAGCCGCCGCCCCATACCCAGTGGGCCGCGGGGGCATAGACGATCAAGCCCCAAAGCGCGCAGAACCCGATGACCCAGCCAAACCGTGCGCGATCAACCCATGCGCCAACCATCAGCGCAGGCGTGATCAGGGCAAAGCACATCTGGTAAAGCGCAAAGGCGCTTTCGGGGATCGCGGTATTGGCGCGGACATTGCCGAGGTTTAGCAGCATCCATGCATTACCGCTGCCAATCCAGCCACCGCTGACATCACCAAAGGCGAGTGTGTAACCCACCATGATCCACAGAATTGAAGCGACCGCCGCAATGGCGCCGACTTGCACCAACACCGCAAGGAAGCCCTTGGCACGGACCAGGCCGCCATAGAACAGGGTGAGGCCCGGCATGGCCATGAGCAAAACGAAAGCCGAGGAGACAAGGATCCATGCGGTATCACCGGTATCGGCGACATCTTCGACGCTGACTGGCGCATCGACCTGCGCAAAAGCCAGCATCGGCACAAGCGTTGCGGCAGCGGCTACCGCGCCCGCCAACATTTTTCGCATTAAAAACCTCCCCCTCACACAGGGTGAACCTGTGCCAGACCTCTCTCCTGAGGCCTTATGGCAATATAACTGCTGCGCACAAGCGCGGTTGCGATTGATTATTGTGCCAAACAGGGGCTGGCCTCTTAAACGAGACCGTCAAGCACTTGATCAGGGGGGCGGTGACCGTCCGCCCAGACGCGGACGTTGGCGATGACTTTATCACCCGAGGCCTGCCGCCCTTCGAACGTGGCGCTGCCCATGCGGGGCAGGATGGCGACGTTGTGATGGGCCGTAAGGCGTGGATCGACTTGCGGTTCGTGTTCGAACACATCCAGCCCGGCGCCGCCAATGCGCCCTTCGACCAATGCCGCGATCAATGCTTCTTCTTCGATCAACTGGCCGCGCGCGGTGTTAACAAGATAGGCCTCGGGCTTCATCAGGGCGATGCGCCGCGCATCGATAATGTGGTGCGTTTCCGGGCTGGCCGGGCAGTGCAGCGTGAGAATGTCAGATTCGGCGACGAGTTTGTCGAGGTCGGGTTCAAACTGTGCGCCGAACATGCTTTCCTGCGCCAAAGGCAGGCGGTGGCGGCTATTGTAAATCACATTCAGGCCAAAGGCGCGGGCACGCCAAGCTACGGCTTGGCCAATCCGGCCCATGCCAAGGATGCCCAGCGTCTTTCCGGACAAGCGGTGGCCAAGCATCGTGGAAGGGGCCCAGCCTTCCCATTTGCCGGCGCGCAATATGCGACCGCCGTAATTAAGTCGGCGGGTGACCGAAATGATCAGCGCAATCGCCATGTCGGCGGTATCATCGGTAAATACGCCGGGGGTGTTGGTCACGATAATCTTGCGGGCACGGGCGGCGCTCAGGGCAATGTGATCCGTGCCTGCACCGAAATTTGCGATCAGGCCAAGTTGTGGGCCAGCCTGACCGATCAGGTCGGCATCAATCACGTCAGTTACCGTGGGGACGAGCACGTGCGCGGTTTGCATGGCGGCAACCAATGCATCGCGCGACATGGGCCGATCATCAGCGCTGAGCGTAACGTCGAACAATTCGCGCATGCGCGCTTCGGTTTCGGGCAGAAGTTTGCGCGTGACGGTTACGCGGGGGGTGCCTTCGACGCGGCGCGTTGGGCGATAGTCGGCTGAGCTGGTCATAATGGCGCAAGGCTAGGCGCTGGCAGGGGAGGTGGTCAAGCGTCGGAACGCGTTGTGGTGGTGGACATCCTTGGGCATAGTGTTGCCCTTGGCTGATAATTTTGCGACGGCTGTGACATGACTGTATTATCTGCGCTTAGATCTTCTGCCGCCTTTGCCGCAGCTGCGGCGCTGATGCTTGGACTCGCCCAGCCGCTTATGGCGCAAAGTGAAGGCGCTTATTGGGTTTCCACCAGCAAGGCCAAGGCGAATATGCGCGTGGGGCCGGGGCGTGATTACCGGATCAGCTGGACTTATGTGCGCAAGGGCGTGCCGCTTAAAGTGCTGCGTGTGATGGGCGGTTGGCGCCTTGTCGAGGACAAGGATGGATCACGCGGGTGGATCCTTCAGCAATTCCTCAACCGCGAACGATCGGGCATTGTCACCGGCAGGGTTTCCGAGATTCGCGCTGGTAAAGATGGCAGTGGAACCGTGCTGTGGCGTGTGGAGCCCGGCGTGATTGGCAAGCTTGGCGAATGCGAGGCCCAGTGGTGCGCATTTGATATCGACGGACGCAAAGGTTTCATCCGCGCCGATAGCGTATGGGGCGCGCAGACGCCCTGAACGACCTGTCCCCGGCCTTGCGACCGGGGACATTCAGCGATCAGATAAGTTCGATAGCCAGCGCAGTGGCTTCACCGCCACCAATGCACAGGCTGGCGACGCCCTTTTTCAGACCATGCTTTTTGAGCGCGGCGATCAGCGTGGTGACAATGCGCGTGCCCGAAGCGCCGATCGGATGGCCAAGCGCTGTGGCACCGCCGTTGACGTTGATCTTGGCATGATCGATGCCGAGATCGTGCATGGCGAACATGGCGACGCAGGCGAAGGCTTCGTTGACTTCGAACAGATCGACATCGGCGATTGACCAGCCCGCTTTTTCCAGAACCTTGTTGATTGCGCCGACAGGAGCAACTGTGAAATCCTTTGGTTCTTGCGCGTGGGCGGCAAGCGCCACGATCCGCGCAACGGGTGTCAGGCCAGCAGCTGTCGCGACACTGGCGCGGGTAAGCGTGACCGCAGCCGCACCATCCGAGATGGATGATGACGTGGCAGCAGTGATGGTGCCGTCTTTGGCGAAGGCAGCCTTGAGTGACGGAATCTTGTCTGGGCGGCCTTTGCCGGGGGCT
This sequence comes from Novosphingobium sp. 32-60-15, assembly GCF_002280675.1. Taxonomy (GTDB): domain Bacteria; phylum Pseudomonadota; class Alphaproteobacteria; order Sphingomonadales; family Sphingomonadaceae; genus Novosphingobium. The sequence goes on from NZ_NCEN01000001.1 coordinate 250,846, forward strand.
TCGTCGGTGGAAACAACTGTTTCACCGGCGCGGCTTTTGACTGTGACGGGCGCGATTTCATCCTCAAAACTGCCATCGGAGACCGCAGTTTGCGCGCGGCGAAGCGATTCAATGGCGTATGAATCCTGCTGTTCGCGGGTCAGTTGATAAGCATTGGCGGTGTCTTGTGCGAAAGTGCCCATGGCGCGGCCCGCGTCATAAGCGTCTTCTAGACCATCAAGGAACATGTGGTCATAGGCCGTATCATGGCCGATGCGCGCACCCGACCGGTGCTTTTTGAGCAGGTAAGGCGCGTTGGTCATGCTTTCCATGCCGCCCGCAACGATCAGATCGACGCTGCCCGAAGCGAGCGCTTCAGCACCCATGATGATGGTTTGCATGCCAGAGCCGCACACTTTGTTGACAGTGGTGGCCTGGACTGACTTTGGCAGGCCAGCCTTGATTGCGGCTTGGCGGGCAGGGGCCTGGCCAAGACCGGCTGGCAAGACGCAGCCCATATAAATGCGTTCGATGGCATCGGGTGAAACACCTGCGCGCTCGACCGCGGCTTTGACTGCTGTGGCGCCCAGATCCGTAGCGGAAACGTCGGCCAGCGCGCCTTGCATCGCGCCCATCGGGGTGCGCGCATAAGACAGAATGACGACAGGATCGGACGATGAGAATTGTGCCATGGCTTGACGGCCTCTGCTGATTACGTGCTGTGATGCACTGGAATGTTGCTATCAATGTAGTGTGCAGCGCAACAAAAGCAAATGGACATGGCACGGAGGGGCGCGTGAATACTGATCTGATCGTGACGCTGCCTTGGGGTGCAATACTGGCCGGAGCGGCAGTGTTGGGCGCGGTAATTGGCAGCTTTTTGGGGGCCGTGCTGATCCGGTTGCCAGAGGGGCGATCCGTGGTGCGTGGCCGATCAGCATGCGATGGCTGTGGCAAGGCGCTGACGATTGGCGAACTGGTGCCGGTGCTGTCGTGGGCCATCCAGCGTGGCAAATGCAGGGCGTGCGGGGTGTCGATCGGCACTGCGCAATTCGTGTGCGAACTTGGCGGCGCGGCGATCGGCATTGGCGCGGTGTTATGGGCGCGTAACAATCTGGCGCTCGCGGCGATGATTTTCGGGTGGCAATTGCTGCTTCTGGGCTTGCTGGATTTGCGCCATTTATGGCTGCCTCGCGTGTTGGTTGGCTGGTTGGCCATAACCGGCGCGGTTGTGGTCCTCGCGCGGACGATTGCTGTCGGGACGCTTGATCCGGCTATTGTGTCGTTGACCGGCGGGGCGCTGGGATATCTGTTGTTCTGGCTGATAGCGCGGTTCTATTTAAAGGCGCGCGGGAATGAGGGCATGGGTTCTGGCGATCCGCCGCTGATGGGGGCGATCGGCTTGTGGCTGGGACCGTTGGGTGTGGTTGAGGTGATGCTGGGGGCAAGCATTGTCGGCATTCTGGCAGCTATTGTCATGCTTGTAAGCAAGCGTAGTATCGCAGCCGATACGGCCCTGCCGCTGGGAACCTGCCTTGCCGCTACGGCATGGCCGATCTTCCTGCTGCAAGGGCTGGGATAAGCTGATTCGGCGGGGGAGCCTGAGGCGCATGGACGAAACGACACGCGATGCCATGTTGGCAATGCTGGAGCGCCAGAAAGCAGCATTCATTGCAGCGCGGCCCGAACCATTGGCCACACGATACGACCGGCTTGAACGTTGCGCGCGCATTCTGCTCGACCACGGTGATGCGCTGGCCAAAACGATGAGCGCCGACTTTGGCCACCGCAGCCATGAACAATCGATGCTGACCGATGTGATGCCGGCGCTCAGCCTGATCCGCTATTCGCAAAAGCGGATGAAGGCGTGGTCCAAGCCGGAAAAGCGGCATGTGAACTTCCCGCTTGGGCTGTTCGGGGCCAAGGCAGAAGTCCGCTATGAACCCAAAGGCGTGATCGGCATTGTCGCGCCGTGGAATTTCCCGGTGGGCCTCACTTTTGGGCCGCTCGCCCAAGCCTTGGCGGCAGGTAACCGGGCGATGCTCAAGCCCAGCGAGTTTACCGGGCGGACATCGCAGTTGATGGCTGATCTGTTCGCCAAGGCCTTCGCGGCGGATGAAGTGGCCGTAGTGCTTGGCGGGCCGCAAACAGGGCAGGATTTCTGTTCGCTGGCGTTTGATCACCTGCTGTTTACGGGCGCCACATCGATCGGCAAACATGTGTTGCATGCCGCTGCCGACAATCTGGTGCCGGTTACGCTGGAGCTTGGCGGAAAATCGCCGACGGTCTTGGGCAAGGGCGTTGATGTGGCCAAGGCGGCAGACCGCATCGCGCTGGGCAAGATGATGAACGCTGGCCAGATCTGCCTTGCGCCTGATTACCTGCTCGTGCCCGAAGCGCTGGAAATGCAGACCATCGGCGCGCTGCAAGCCAGTGTCGCCAAAATGTACCCGACAATGCTGGCCAATGATGACTATACCTCGGTCATCAACCGCCGTCACCGTGACCGCTTGGTGGGCCTGGTTGACGATGCCGTGTCCAAGGGGGCCGAAGCTATTGTCGTCAATCCCGGCAGCGAGACGTTCGAGGGTTCGAACGGCAACAAGCTGCCCTTGACGATCCTGCGCAACGTCAATGATGACATGAAGGTGATGCAGGATGAAATCTTCGGACCGGTACTGCCGGTGAAAACCTATCGCCACATCGATCAGGCGATTGATTACATCAACGCGCACGACCGTCCGCTAGGGCTGTATTACTTCGGCGACGATACTGAAGAGCGTGAGGCGGTGCTGAACCGGACGATCTCTGGCGGCGTAACCATAAACGATGTAATTTTTCATGTCTCGGCAGATGATTTGCCGTTCGGCGGCATCGGTCCTTCAGGGATGGGCGGCTATCACGGAATCGAGGGTTTCCGCAGCTTCAGCCACGGACGGGCGGTCTATACCCAGCCGAAAATCAACGTGGCAGGGCTGGCCGGGTTGATGCCGCCTTATGGCAAGGCAACCGCGCGCACGCTCAAGATGCAGCTGAAGTAAGTAGTGCATACGAGTTCATCATGGCAAATCGCCGTCGATACGGCTGAATGGGCGCGAAAAGGTGGGTGGAAACCGTGCTTATTGCGGTGCACACCACTTGCGCGATGGCGGTGGCGGGACTAGGGCGCAGACAAACCTGCTAGCAAGGCGAGTCAGCCCTTTGGTCGAACAATCCAGCTATTTGGCGCAATACCTGCCAATCCTCATATTCCTCGGGATTGCCTTGGCACTTTCGTCGGCATTCGTATTTCTGCCGATGGGCGTTGCCCGTCTGACCGGCACACACAATCCGAATGCCGAGAAGAACAGCGAGTATGAATGCGGCTTCCCCGCATTCGAAGACCCGCGCAGCCAGTTTGACGTGCGGTTCTATCTCGTCGCCATCCTGTTCATCATCTTCGACCTTGAAGCTGCTTTCCTGTTTCCTTGGGCTGTCAGCCTTGGTGAAACGGGGTGGGCAGGTTGGATCACGATGATGGTGTTCCTTGCCGAACTGGTGATTGGCTTCATTTACGCCTGGAAAAAAGGCGCTTTGGACTGGGAATGAGCAACATGGCCACATCTTCGCTCATCACTGCCGATCAGGTCGGTGGCAATCAGGGCGCGGTTGCCGCACCCGATCAGGCATTCTTCGATAGCTTGAACGCCGAAGTCTCGGACAAGGGCTTCCTCGTCACGTCGACCGAGGAACTGTTCCAATGGGCGCGCACCGGCTCGCTTTGGTGGATGACCTTCGGCCTTGCCTGCTGCGCGGTCGAGATGATCCACGTGAACATGCCGCGTTACGATATGGAGCGCTTCGGCGTTGCCCCGCGCGCATCCCCGCGCCAGTCCGACGTGATGATCGTGGCAGGCACGCTATGCAACAAGATGGCCCCTGCGCTGCGCAAGGTCTATGACCAGATGTCCGATCCGAAGTACGTGATCTCGATGGGATCATGCGCCAACGGCGGCGGCTATTATCACTACAGCTACAGCGTTGTGCGCGGGTGTGACCGGATCGTGCCTGTGGATATCTACATCCCCGGCTGCCCTCCCACGGCTGAGGCATTGCTTTACGGTGTGATGCAGTTGCAGCGGAAAATCCGCCGCGCCGGCACGCTTGAGCGTTGAGGGGCGGGCACATGGCAGTACTCCACTCCGCCCCGCGCTGGACCTCGAACGAGGGCGTCCATGATGCGCTCGTCGCCGCTCTCGGTGATATGGTCGTTTCTTCCAAGGAAGAGCATGGCGAAATCGTGATCGAAGTGGCCCGTGAAAGCGCCGAAGACGCGCTGCGCAGTTTGCGCGACAATCACGAATACCAGCAGTTGATGGACATCGCGGGCGTCGATTACCCGAGCCGGGTGAACCGCTTCGAGGTGTGCTACTGCCTGCTCTCGCTGACGAAGAACCACCGCATCGTGGTCAAGGTATCCACCGATGAAGCCACGCCGGTGCCGACCGTCACCACGCTTTGGCCCAACGCCGGTTGGTATGAGCGTGAAGTTTACGACATGTTCGGCGTGCTGTTTGCCGGCAACCCCGATCTTCGCCGTATCCTCACCGACTATGGCTTCCAGGGCCATCCGTTCCGCAAGGACTTCCCGCTCACCGGCTATGTAGAACTGCGCTATTCCGAAGAGGACAAGCGCGTTGTCTATGAACCGGTGCAACTGGCCCAAGACCTGCGGCAGTTTGATTTCATGAGCCCATGGGAAGGCGCTGATTACGTCCTTCCGGGCGATGAAAAGGCTACACCTGCACCAGCGGCGGCGACACCCAAGACCACCGAAAAGCCTGCCGATACCGGCGCTGGCGCGAAGGCCAATGCCGAGGCTGCCAAGGCAACGCCTCCTGCAGATTCGACCAAAGATGCGCCCGCAGCACCTGCGCCGACGGAATCCCGTCCGGACAAGAAGGAGGATGGCAAGTGACCGGCTTCTCCATTCTTCGTCACCCTGAACTTGTGTCAGGGTCTATCCATCCGCAAGCATGGTTTTCGCCTGCTCACGCAGCGTCAGCCGCACGTTGGACCCCGGATCAAGTCCGGGGTGACGACGCTGGTATGAAGGGTCTGGTCGCATGACTCTGCAACTTGAACAATCGCCCACCACCGGCGATGAAGTCATCAGCAATTACACGATCAACTTCGGCCCGCAGCACCCTGCGGCGCACGGCGTGTTGCGCATGGTCATGGAACTGGATGGCGAAATCATCGAGCGCGTTGATCCGCACGTCGGCCTGCTGCATCGCGGCACCGAAAAGCTGATCGAGCACAAGACCTATCTTCAGGCGCTGCCCTATTTTGACCGGCTTGATTATTGCTCGCCGCTCGCGATGGAGCACTCTTATGTGCTGGCGGTTGAAAAGCTGCTGAACATCGAAGTGCCGCTGCGTGCGCAATATCTGCGCGTGTTGTTCGCCGAACTGACACGCATCTGCAATCACATGCTGAACTTAGGGTCTCATGTGATGGACGTCGGCGCGATGACGCCGAACTTGTGGATGTTCGAAATCCGTGAGGACTGCCTCAACTTCTTCGAACGCGCTTCGGGCGCGCGCATGCATGCGGCATGGTTCCGCCCCGGCGGCGTGCATCAGGACGTGCCGCTCAAGCTGCTGGCCGACATCGCCGACTGGATCGACACGCGCCTGCACCCGCTGTTCAACGACGCGATGAGCCTCGTCGTCGACAACCGCATCTTCAAGCAGCGGAATGTCGATATCGGCATCGTTTCGAAAGAAGACGCCGTGCGCTGGGGCTTCTCCGGCCCGATGATCCGTGGTTCGGGCATCGCGTGGGACTTGCGCAAGAGCCAGCCCTACGATGTGTATGACCGCATGGACTTCGCCGTTCCGGTGGGCACCAATGGCGATTGCTATGACCGCTTCATGGTCCGCGTCGAAGAAGTGCGCCAATCGGCCCGCATCATCCAGCAGTGCATCGCCGACATGCCCGAAGGCCCGATTGCCAGCACCGACCGCAAGGTTGTGCCGCCCAAGCGCGCCGAGATGAAGCAGTCGATGGAAGCGTTGATCCATCACTTCAAGCTCTACACCGAAGGCTTCCACGTTCCGGCGGGCGAAGTCTATGTGGCAACCGAAAGCCCCAAGGGCGAATTCGGCGTCTATCTCGTGTCGGACGGAAGCAACAAGCCCTACCGCTGCAAGATCCGCCCGACCGCGTTCTCGCACCTTCAGGCGATGGACTTCATGAGCGTCGGCCACATGCTGCCAGACGTGACCGCGATCATCGGCGCCATCGACGTGGTGTTCGGGGAGTGCGACCGGTGAGTGGCCTTTCACTTCCTCATTTGATCATCATCTTTGTTGTGTTGCCTCTGTCTTTTTTGCCGAGCATCATAGCATTCAAGCGGTCCCATGTTCAGAAGTGGTTCGTCCTCCTTCTAAACGTGCTTACGGGCTGGACTGGAATCGGCTGGATTGCGGCCTTTATCTGGGCTTGCGTAGGAAAGCCTGAACCTAAAGAACTGCGTTCATGAGCAATCTCGAAACCGCCAAGGCGATGATCGCCGCCTATAACGCGCAGGACGTGGACACTTACGTCTCGTACATGACCGACGACGCCTGCGAGGCGAACTATCGCGGCGATGTGGTGCGGGAAGGCAAGGAAGGCACGCGCTCCGGCCTTGCCGTCGCATTCGCGCGCTGGCCGCAGAACCATGCCGAGATCGTCGAGGCGCAGGCCATCGGCAATTATGTTTTGATGCGCGAACACGTCACGCGCGGCCCCGCCACCGATGGTTCGGCGCTGGTCGAGCCGTTTGACGTGATCGCAGTCTATTCTTTCGAGGGCGACAAGTGCTCTCGGGTGGAGTTCATCCGATGAACGCCACAAACACCAACCTCTCCGGTTCCGTCACCCTGAACTTGTTTCAGGGTCCATCGGGCCACACGCACGGTCTTCTCCGGAGAGGCAACCAGCCCGCAGCATGGTGCGCGAAGGCGCGCTCTGCACTGGCGGCGAAATGGACCCTGAAACAAGTTCAGGGTGACGATTTTGGAAAGGGAGCCGTTCGTGGCTGATCGTCACATCGAACCTGACAGCCCCGAATTGCGCGCGCGCTGGGGCAACTTTGAATGGACGGCGGCGAACGCCGAACAGGCCAAAGTCATCGTCGGACGCTATCCCGAAGGGCGTCAGCGCTCGGCGGTGATGCCGCTGCTCGATCTGGCGCAGCGTCAGGTTGGCGCAGAAGAGAACACGCAAGGCTGGCTGCCGATTCCGGTGATGGAATACGTGGCCAAGTACCTCGACATGCCGGTGATCCGCGTGGTCGAAGTGGCGACGTTCTATACGATGTACAACATCGCGCCGATTGGCCGCTTCCACGTGCAAGTCTGCGGCACCACGCCGTGCATGCTGCGCGGGTCGGACGACATCATGGCCGCCTGCAAGGGCAAGGGTCTGAAGAAGGGCCACACCACGCCGGACGGTCTGTTCACGCTGACCGAAGTCGAGTGCATGGGCAACTGCGCCTCGGCTCCGATGGTCCAGATCAACGACGACAATTACGAAGACCTGACCGCCGCCGACATGGACCGCATCCTTGACGAACTGGCAGCGGGCAAACAGCCGAAAACCGGTACGCAGCTTGCGGGCCGCCACACAGTGGAACCGGCGGGTGCGCTCAGTAACCTGACCGCGATGGTTGACGCCAATCACGATTATCGGGGGGAGTGGTAAGCCATGAACCTTGTGCAACAACATCCGTTCGTGTCGAGCGAAGTCGAGACACTGTGCGCGCGGCTTCTCGACTTCGCTCGAAGCGAACGGGGAGGGTTTGACCTGTGAGTCTCGCTGATAAAGACCGCATTTTCACCAACGTCTATGGTTTCCAGCCCTGGAACCTGAAAGCTGCGCAAATGCGTGGCGATTGGGACAACACCAAGGCCCTGATGGAACGCGGACAAGACGCGATCATCGAGGAAATCAAGGCTTCGGGCCTGCGCGGGCGTGGCGGTGCGGGCTTCCCCACGGGCATGAAATGGTCGTTCATGCCCAAGGAAAGCAAGGATGGTCGTCCTTCTTTCCTCGTGATCAACGCCGACGAATCCGAGCCGGGTTCGTGCAAGGACCGCGAAATCATCCGCCACGATCCGCACAAGCTGATCGAGGGCGCGCTGGTTGCGGGCTATGCGATGCGCGCGCGGGCAGCATACATCTACATTCGCGGCGAATATATCCGTGAGGCTGAGACGCTGTTTGCCGCCGTGCAGGAGGCCTATGACGCAGGCCTGATCGGCAAGAACGCCTGCGGTTCGGGCTACGATTTCGACGTCTTCGTCCATCGCGGCGCGGGCGCTTACATCTGCGGCGAAGAAACCGCGATGATCGAAAGCCTTGAAGGCAAGAAGGGTCAGCCCCGCCTCAAGCCGCCATTCCCGGCAGGCGCAGGCCTCTATGGCTGCCCGACCACGGTCAACAATGTTGAATCCATCGCAGTTGCACCAACGATCCTGCGTCGAGGCGCGTCGTGGTTCTCCTCGTTCGGGCGTGACAACAACAAGGGCACCAAGCTCTTCCAGATCAGCGGGCACGTAAACCGTCCCTGCGTGGTCGAAGAAGAGATGAGCATTCCGTTCAGCGAACTGATCGAAAAGCACTGCGGCGGCATTCGCGGCGGGCGTGACAATCTGCTGGCGGTGATCCCCGGCGGATCGTCAGTCCCGCTGGTCCCCGCGTCCGAAATCTGGGACGCGCCGATGGACTTTGACGGCCTCAAGGCGGTCGGCTCGGGCCTTGGCACCGCCGCCGTGATCGTCATGGACAAGTCCACCGACATCGTCCGCGCAATCGCCCGCCTGTCCTACTTCTACAAGCACGAGAGTTGCGGCCAGTGCACGCCCTGCCGCGAAGGCACAGGCTGGATGTGGCGCGTGATGGAACGCCTGCGCACCGGCGATGCCGACATCAGCGAAATCGACATGCTCCACAACGTGACCAAGCAAGTCGAAGGCCACACGATCTGCGCTCTGGGTGACGCCGCCGCATGGCCGATCCAGGGCCTGATCAAGCACTTCCGCCCGGAGATCGAACGCCGGATTGCCGAGAACGTGCGGCCAGAACTGTCGGAGGCGGCGGAGTAATGGGCCTCGTCTATCAGCGGATCAGGATTGCCAACGCGGCAAGGCCGGAGCTTGAGGAGGTGGATGCCAAGGCGCTCGTCGATTCACGTGCTATCGATCTGTGCATCCCCAAGCACGTTGTCAATCAGCTCAAGCTGCAAGTGCTTGAGCAGCGCGAAGTGACGACAGCGGACGGCAACAAGCAGGTTGTTGATTACGTTGGGCCAATCCTCGTAGAAGTGTTTGGCCGGAAAGCCTATACCGGCGCGCTGGTCATGGGCGACACGGTTCTGCTGGGAGCAATCCCGATGGAATCAATGGACCTTCTGATTGACCCGCGTCGGCAGGTGCTGATCCCTAATCCTGAAAATCCGAACATTCCCGGTGCGATGGCCATGGGTGTGCGTCATGCACGAAAGGCAGCAGAGTAATGCCTAAAGTCAAAGTCGATGGCGTAGAACTCGAAGTCCCTGCAGGCGCTACTGTCCTGCAGGCGTGCGAGTTGGCCGGCAAGGAAATTCCACGCTTCTGCTATCACGAGCGGCTGTCCATTGCGGGCAATTGCCGCATGTGTCTGGTCGAGGTGAAGCCGGGGCCGCCAAAGCCGCAGGCAAGCTGCGCGCTGCCCGCCACCGAAGGGCAGGAAATCCGCACGGATTCCGAGATGGTCAAGAAGGCGCGCGAGGGGGTGATGGAGTTTCTCCTGATCAACCACCCGCTCGACTGCCCGATCTGCGATCAGGGCGGCGAGTGCGATCTGCAGGACCAGTCGGTTGCTTATGGCCGCGGTGCCTCGCGTTATCACGAGCACAAGCGCGCCGTGACCGAGAAGTACATGGGCCCGCTCATCAAGACGACGATGACGCGCTGCATCCACTGCACCCGCTGCGTCCGCTTCAGTGAAGAAGTGGCGGGCGTGGACGAAATCGGCGCGCTCTATCGCGGCGAGACGATGCAGATTTCGACCTATCTCGAAAAGGCTGCGGCGCACGAATTGTCGGCCAATGTGATCGACTTGTGCCCGGTCGGTGCGCTCACCAGCGCACCTTACGCCTTTGAAGCGCGTCCGTGGGAATTGAAGAAGACGCTGTCGATCGACGTGTCGGACGCCGTGGGGTCGAACATCCGGCTCGACAGCCGTGGCCGCGAAGTGATGCGCGCCTTGCCACGCGTCAACGATGACGTGAACGAGGAATGGCTGTCTGACCGCGCACGCTATGTGGTCGATGGCCTGACCCGTCGCCGCCTCGACAAGCCGTGGCTGCGCCGAGATGGCAAGCTGGTTGCCGCAACTTGGGCCGAGGCTTTCGAGGCTGTTGCAAAGATCAATCCCGGCTCATCGGTCGCCGTGGTGGCCGGTGATCTGGTCGATTGCGAAACGATGTTTGCGGCCAAGAAGCTGGCAGGGGCCTTGGGCTCCACGCTGCTCGAAGGCCGCCAGACCGGTTTGGCCTATGACACGTCGAACCTTGCCGCGGTAAACTTCAACTCTACGCTTGCCGGGATTGAAGAAGCCGACGCGATCCTGATCGTCGGCTCAATGGTCCGCGATGAAGCGCCGCTGCTCAACACCCGCATCCGCAAGGCTGTGAAGAAGGGCGCCAAAGTGTTCATCGTCGGCCCGCAATGGGACCCGACGTATGCGGCCACTTTCATCGGTGATGATCTGGCGGTCATGGGCAATCTGCCTGCTTCCGTCAGCGAAGCATTCGGCGCGGCGCAGAAGCCTGCTATCATCCTTGGCGGCGCTGCGCTGGGCAAGGGGGCGCTGGGAGCAGGGCTGGCCTTCGCTGAAAAGTTCAATCTGGTTCGTGAGGGCTGGAACGGCTTCAACGTCGTCCACATGGCCGCTGCCCGCATGGGCGGGCTGATGCTGGGCTATGCGCAAAAGGGCGGCCTTGCCGATCTGGTTGCTGCTGCGCCCAAGATGGTGATTTCGTTAGGCGCTGATGAGGTGGACTTCGCCAAGTTTGCCGGGTCCATGATCGTCCACATCGGCCACCACGGTGACAAGGCGGCGCATGCTGCCGACGTGATCCTGCCCGCCGCTGCGTTCAGCGAAAAGGACGGCACTTACGTCAACACCGAAGGCCGCGTGCAATATGCCGAACAGGCCGTGTTCGCGCCGGGTGACGCTCGGCAGGATTGGACGATCCTGCGCGCCATGGCCGATGCGCTTGGCGTTTCGGTCGGGTTTGACAGCTTCGAACAGCTTCGCGCCGCGATGATTGCCGAAGTTCCTGCACTGGGCACAGAAGGTCTGGCCGATTACGGCGCGGTTCCTGCCGCTCCTGCTGGCGCGAAAGCTGAAGGCGTGATCGCGGGCTATCCGATCAAGGATCGCTACCTGACCAACGCCATCGCGCGCTCCAGCCCGACGTTGCAGCGCTGCTCGGCAGAATTGCTCCACGGAGAAAGCTTTGCGGAGGCCGCGGAATGATGACGAATAACACCTTCGTCATTGCGAGCGTAGCGACGCAATCCAGTGCGCCGCGCTGGTCGGCTCTGGATTGCCGCGCGGCTTTGCCGCTCGCAATGACGAATGAAGGGGTCGCATTGTGACAGAATTCTTCATGGGTCTTGGCCTCTCCTACGAGATGGCCTGGGGGCTCTCCACCATCTGCGGCATTCTGCTGATCGCGTTCCCGCTGATGCTGGGCGTTGCGATGATCATTTATGCCGACCGCAAGATCTGGGCGGCGATGGCGCTGCGCAAGGGGCCGAATGTGGTGGGGCCGCTGGGCCTGCTGCAATCCTTCGCCGATGGTTTGAAAGTTTTCTTGCAGGAAACCATCATCCCGACAGCGGCGAACAAGGGCCTGTTCCTCATCGCGCCGATCATCACCTTCACCGTCGCGCTGTTGGCCTGGGCGGTGATCCCGTTCAATTCGGGCGCGGTGCTGGCCGATATCAACGTCGGGCTGTTGTACGTTCTCGCGATCTCCTCGCTCGGCGTTTATGGCGTGGTGATCGCGGGCTGGTCGTCCAACTCGAAGTATCCGTTCTTCTCGGCCATGCGCGCTTCGGCGCAGATGATTTCCTATGAAGTCTCGATCGGATTTATCCTGATCTGCGTCGTTTTGTGGGCTGGCACGTTCAACTTGAACGACATCGTCAAGGCGCAGCAATCGCACGTCTGGATCATCAACGGCTTCGTCGCGAACCCGCTGCTGTTCCCGATGTGGGTGATGTTCCTGATTTCGGGCATGGCCGAAACCGCGCGCGCACCGTTCGACCTTACCGAGGCGGAATCAGAGCTGGTTGCCGGGTATCAGACCGAATACTCCTCGATGGCCTTCGCGCTCTACTGGCTGGGCGAATATGCCAACGTGCTGCTGATGTGCGCGCTGAACGCCGTGCTGTTCTGGGGCGGATACCTGCCGCCGCTCGACATTCCGGTGCTCTATCTGGTGCCGGGCTTTGTGTGGCTCCTGCTCAAGATCCTGTTTTTCTTCTTCATCTTCAGCTGGGTAAAGGCGACGGTCCCGCGCTATCGCTATGACCAGCTGATGCGCCTTGGCTGGAAGATTTTCCTGCCCACCTCGCTGCTGTTCGTGGTTCTCGTCAGCGGCTACCTTATGGCTACCGGACACTTCGCATGAGCGTCTCGCAACTCATCAAAAGCTTCACGCTTTGGGAATTCCTCAAGGCGCACTGGCTGACCTTGAAGTATCTCTTCAAGCCCAAGGCGACGATCAATTACCCGTTCGAGAAGAACCCGCTTTCCCCGCGCTTTCGTGGTGAACATGCGCTGCGCCGTTATCCCAACGGTGAGGAACGCTGCATCGCGTGCAAGCTGTGCGAGGCGGTGTGTCCGGCGCAGGCCATCACCATCGAGGCCGAGCCGCGCGATGATGGCAGCCGCCGCACCACGCGTTATGACATCGACATGACCAAGTGCATCTTCTGCGGCTTTTGCCAGGAAGCCTGCCCGGTCGATGCCATCGTCGAAGGTCCGAACTTCGAATACGCGACAGAAACGCGCGAGGAGCTGCTTTACGACAAGGCCAAGCTGCTCAGCAACGGGGACAAGTGGGAGCGGGCACTGGCCGCGAACCTTGAAGCCGATGCGCCGTATCGCTAGGGGGCCGCGATCATGATGTTTTCAATCGACATAATCCTCCCCGGAACGGGGAGGGGGACCGTCCGCAGGATGGTGGAGGGGTCGGCACCAGTCGATCAAGCTGGGCGTTTGCGGACAGGCTTCGGCCCCTCCGTCAGCCTTTCGGCTGCCACCTCCCCGTTCCGGGGAGGATTTTGAGATGATCCAGGTAATCGCCTTCTATCTCTTCGCCACGCTGTGCATCTTCAGTGGTGCCGTGACGATCCTCGCGCGCAATCCGGTGCATTCGGTGCTCTGGCTGATCCTCGCGTTCTTCAACGCTGCCGGCCTGATGGTGCTGGTGGGGGCAGAATTCATCGCGATGCTGCTGGTCATCGTCTATGTCGGCGCGGTTGCTGTGCTGTTCCTCTTCGTGGTGATGATGCTCGACATCGATTTTGCCGAATTGCGGGCAGGGTTCATCAAGAACTTCCCGCTGGGCCTCGCGCTGGCACTGGTATTGTTCGTTGAACTGTTCATCGGTCTGGTCGTTCATGGCGCAGGCGGGGTGCAATTGGGCAAGGCCAGCGGCGCTGCGGCGCAAGCGGCTGATATGTCGAACATTCAGGCCATCGGCGCGCTGCTTTACAGCAAGTATCTGTTCTTGTTCGAAGCGGCAGGGCTTGTCCTGCTGGTCGCCATGATCGGCGCGATTGTACTGACACATCGTGAGCGGAGCGGGACCAAGGGCCAGAACATCGCCAAGCAGAACGCACGCCGTCCGCAGGACGCCACGATCAACATGCAGCCTGAAACGGGCAAGGGAGTTCAGCTGTGATCGGCATTCCAGCCGTTATGACTGCGGCAACTCACGATAATTCCGTCACCCTGAACTCGTTTCAGGGTACATCTCTCATCACGCGCCGAAGGGGTGATCGTCAGCATGGCGGCACAATCACACCTTTAAATGCGCCACTTGCGTTAAGGGCACAATGGATCCTGAAACAAGTTCAGGATGACGTGGCTGCGGTTTCGAATGGCGGTGGGTTTTGGGGCATGAAATCATGATCGGCATCGAACACTATCTCGTCGTCAGCTCGATCCTGTTCGTGCTGGGCGTGTTGGGGATTTTCCTCAACCGCAAGAACGTGATCATCATCCTGATGGCGATCGAATTGATCCTGCTGTCGGTGAACATCAACTTCGTCGCTTTCAGCGCCTTCCTGGGCGATCTGGTGGGGCAGGTTTTTGCGATGTTTGTGCTGACCGTGGCGGCGGGTGAAGCGGCCATCGGTCTTGCTATCCTCGTCATCTACTTCCGTGGTCGCGGCACGATTGCCGTTGACGATGTCAACCGGATGAAAGGCTGAGTTGGGCGCAATGTCTTCCATCCTGATCATAGTTTTCCTGCCGCTTCTGGCAGCGATCATCGCAGGGCTTGGCAACAAGCAACTGGGCATGGTGCCCGCAAAGGTCATCACCACCGGCGCGCTGTTCATCTCGTGCGCGCTGTCATGGCCGATCTTCATCGGCTTCCTTGGCGGCCATGCCGAGGCTAGCGTCACGCCAGTGCTCGACTGGGTAAAGTCGGGTAACCTCGACTTCACTTGGGCATTGCGCGTCGACACACTTACTGCTGTCATGTTGGTGGTTATCACCAGCGTCTCGGCACTCGTCCACCTGTACTCATGGGGGTACATGAGCGAAGAGCCGGATCAACCGCGCTTCTTTGCCTACCTCTCGCTGTTCACCTTCGCGATGTTGATGCTGGTGACGGCGGACAACCTCGTGCAGATGTTCTTCGGTTGGGAAGGGGTGGGCCTTGCCTCTTATCTGCTGATCGGTTTCTGGTTCAAAAAGCCATCGGCCAATGCCGCTGCGATGAAGGCCTTTGTGGTCAACCGCGTGGGCGACCTTGGCTTCATGATGGGCATTTTCGGCACGTTCCTCGTGTTCGGCACCGTTTCGATCCCCGCGATCCTTGAAGCAGCCCCCGGCATGGCCGGATCGACAATCGGCTTCCTTGGCGGCCGGTTCGATACGATGACCGTGCTGTGCATCCTGCTGTTCATCGGCGCGATGGGCAAATCGGCCCAGCTTGGCCTGCACACCTGGTTGCCGGACGCGATGGAAGGCCCGACGCCGGTGTCGGCGCTGATCCATGCGGCTACGATGGTTACCGCTGGCGTGTTCATGGTCTGCCGCCTGTCGCCGATGTTCGAAGTCAGCCCGACCGCTCTGGCGATGGTCACTTTCGTCGGCGCGATGACCTGCATCTTTGCGGCAACCGTTGGCACGACGCAGACCGACATCAAGCGCGTGATCGCCTATTCGACCTGTTCGCAGCTTGGCTACATGTTCTTTGCGGCGGGCGTGGGCGCTTATGGCGCTTCGATGTTCCACCTGTTCACGCACGCCTTCTTCAAGGCGCTGCTGTTCCTCGGCGCAGGCAGCGTGATCCATGCGATGCACCATGAACAGGACATGCGGTATTACGGAGGCCTGCGGAAAAGCATCCCGCTCACGTACTGGGCGATGATGATGGGCACGCTGGCGATTACCGGCGTCGGCATTGTCGATGTATTCGGTTTTGCAGGCTTCTATTCGAAGGATGCGATCCTTGAAGCAGCTTATGCCAAGGGTACGGAACTGGGCTATTTTGCCTTCTTCCTTGGTATCTTTGCAGCACTTCTGACCAGCTTCTATTCGTGGCGGCTGATCTTCCTGACTTTCTTCGGCAAGCCGCGCTGGGAACAGTCCGAGCATATTCAGCACGCGGTCCACGATGCACATGGTCATGACGATCATGCTCACGGGCATGAAGAACACGCCCACGCGCATCACGATGAGCACAGCGACGGCACGGCGGGCTATCACCCGCACGAAAGCCCGCTCAACATGCTTATCCCGCTCGGCGTCCTGTCGGTTGGCGCGGTTCTGGCAGGTTCCGTGTTCCACCATTCCTTCGTCAGCGAAGGCACCGGTCACTTCTGGAAGGGCTCGCTGATCTTTGCCGAACACACCATTCACGCGATGCACGACGTGCCGCTGTGGGTGAAGTGGGCACCGTTTGCGGTGATGGCGACCGGTCTGCTGATCGCCTGGTATGCCTACATCAAGAACACGAAGTTCCCGGCGGCGTTCGTCGATCAGTTCGGGTTCCTCTACAAGTTCCTGCTCAACAAGTGGTATTTCGACGAGCTTTACCGCGCCGTGTTCATCGTGCCTGCCATGTGGCTGGGCCGCGTGTTCTGGAAGGTGATGGATCAGGGCGTGATTGACCGGTTCGGCCCCAACGGTGCCGCCTGGGTCGTTGCCCAGGGCAGCCGCGCCGCCGCCAAGCTCCAGTCGGGGTATCTCTATAGCTATGCGCTGGTCATGCTCGTCGGACTTGTCGGCGCGATCAGCTGGGTGATCGCACAATGAACGGGTTTCCGATCCTCTCCCTGATGCTGCTGGTGCCGCTGGTGGCAGCCGTCGCCTGTCTTGTCGTGCCGCGTGAACAGGCGCGCAGCGTTGCCTTGTTGGCAACCTTCGTGGATTTCGCGCTCGGCATGGTGCTGTGGGCAAATTACGATATTGGCGGTGCGCAGTGGCAGTTCACCGAAAGCGCCGCGTTGTTTGCAGGCTTCTCGTGGAAGCTGGGCATTGATGGCATCGCATTGATGCTGATCGCGCTCACGGTGTTCCTGATGCCGGTGTGCATCGGCGCCAGCTGGCTGTCGATCGACAAGCGTCAGGGTGAATATTACGCGGCGTTCCTGCTCATGGAAACGCTGATGATCGGCGTGTTCGCGGCGCAGGATCTGTTCCTGTTCTACATCATGTTCGAAGCCGGCCTCATCCCGATGTACCTGATCATCGGCGTGTGGGGCGGGGCTGATCGCATTTATGCCAGCTACAAGTTCTTCCTCTACACGCTGCTCGGCTCGGTGCTGATGCTGATCGCGATGTTCTGGATGGTCAACGAGGCTGGCACCACCGATATCCCGACGCTGATGGCCTACAACTTCCCGGCCCACGCTCAGACGTGGCTGTGGCTGGCTTTCTTTGCCAGCTTTGCGGTGAAGATGCCGATGTGGCCGGTCCACACCTGGCTGCCCGATGCGCACGTTCAGGCACCCACCGGCGGTTCGGTGATCCTTGCAGGCGTCTTGCTCAAGATGGGTGGCTACGGCTTCATCCGCTTCTCCTTGCCGATGTTCCCCGAAGCCTCGGCACAATTCGCGCCCTTGATCTTCGGTATGTCGATGGCGGCCGTCGTCATCACCTCGCTGATCGCGCTGGTGCAGACCGATATGAAGAAGCTGATCGCTTATTCATCAGTCGCGCACATGGCGATTGTCACGGTCGGTCTGTTTGCGTTCAACATTCAGGGCCTCGAAGGCTCGATGATCGTGATGCTAAGCCACGGCCTCGTTGCAGGCGCATTGTTCCTCTGCGTCGGCGTCATTTATGATCGCCTGCACACCCGCGAGATTGACCGTTACGGCGGCCTTTCCACCAACATGCCACGCTACGCCATTTTCTTCCTGCTGTTCACGATGGCCTCCATCGGCCTGCCGGGGACAAGTGGCTTCGTCGGCGAATTCCTGTCGTTGCTGGGTATTTATGAAATGTCGAGCTGGGTTGCGCTGGTCTGCACCACCGGGATCATCCTTGGCGCAGCCTACATGCTCTACCTCTATCGCCGCGTCGCTTATGGTGAACAGAAAAACGCCGATGCCGCTGCCATGCTCGATCTGGATAAGCGCGAGTGGGCGATGATGGTGCCGCTGGCTGCTGTCGTGCTGTGGATGGGCGTCTATCCTGAAAGCTTCCTCGCGCCGATGCGCAAAGATATCGCAACGCTTGACGCCCGTCTCGCTCACGCAAAGCCGCATGGCGATGCCGATGTGAAGGCCGGAACCGGAAAGCCCGCTGCTGAAGAACATTCCGCCCATGGGGGGGCGCACTGATGGATTTCGCCCGCTCACTCGCGCTCGTCGCCCCAGAAACGCTGCTTTCGGTATCGGGACTGATCCTGCTGCTGGTCGCCGCATGGGCCGGTGACAAGGCCTCCCGCGCCATCTCCATCGCTGCTGTCGCCGTGCTGACGGCCTGCGCCATCATCGCCGCTCCCGCATTGTGGGGCGGGGCGATGGGGCCGCAAACCGAAGCGTTCGGTGGTCAGTTCCGCGCCGATGCTTTCGCCGCCTATGGCAAGCTCCTGATCTATGCCAGCGCGGGCGTCACCCTGATGGTTGCCCCAGCGTTCTTTGATCGCGTCAAGGCGATGCGCGCAGAATTCCCGCTGCTTATCATGTTCGCCTCAATCGGCATGGGCATGATGGTTTCGGCGGCGGATCTACTCACGCTCTATATCGGCCTCGAATTGACCAGCCTTGCTTCGTATGTGCTGGCCTCGTTCCTGCGCGTCGATGAACGCTCGGCCGAAGCGGGCCTCAAGTACTTCGTGCTGGGTTCGCTGGCATCGGGCATCCTGCTGTTCGGCATGAGCCTGCTTTACGGTTTCACCGGCTCCACCAGCTTTGCCGCCATCCACGATGCGATGACTGGCGAAATGGCAACCGGCGCGCTGTTCGGCGTGATCTTCGTGCTCGCCGGTTTGGCGTTCAAGATCAGCGCCGCGCCGTTCCACATGTGGACGCCTGACGTTTACGAAGGCGCACCGACGCCCGTCACCACCTTCTTCTCGACCGCGCCAAAGGTTGCCGCGCTCGGCCTGATGATGCGCGTCACGCTGGAGGCTTTCGGCAATCAGGTTTTCGCCTGGCAGCAAGTCGTGATCTTTGCCTCGCTGCTCTCGATCGTGATCGGGGCGCTGGGTGCCATCGGCCAGAACAACATCAAGCGTCTGATGGCCTATTCGTCGATCAACAACGTTGGCTTCATCCTGATCGGCCTCGCCACTGCAACGCAGGCAGGTGCCTCGGCAATGCTCGTCTACCTGGCAATCTATGTCGCGATGTCGGTCGCAGGCTTTGTCGTAATCCTGCTGCTGCGTGATGAAAATGGTGATGCGGTCGAAGCGATTTCCGATCTGGCCGGTTTGTCCAAAACCCGCCCATGGCTTGCGCTGTCGCTGGCCATGGTGATGTTCAGCCTTGCCGGCATACCGCCGCTGTTCGGCTTCTGGGGCAAGTTCGTTGTGTTCCAGGCTGCGGTTCAGGCTGATCTCATCATCCTTGCCGCCATCGGTATTGCCGCCTCGGTTATCGGCGCGTTCTATTATCTCAAAGTCGTCAAGGTCATGTATTTTGACGAGGCGGTGGACAAAGTGAAGGGCACAGGCGAATTGTCGCACACCGTCATCCTTGTGCTTGCCCTGCTGGTCAATTCGCCGCTTGGCTATCTCTTGACCAAGTGCCTTGATACGCTGGCGGGCAATGCCGCTGCGGCGCTGTTCTTCGCTTACTGATACGCCGCGCGACTTGATTGAAACCATTGCTGATATTCCCTCGACCAACGGTGAGCTTTTAGCCCGCCTTGGTCGGGGTGAGCCTGTTGCCGAAGGCCAGTGGCTCGTTGCTGACCGCCAGAGCGCGGGGCGGGGTCGTGCGGGCCGCGTCTGGTCCGATGGTTACGGCAATTTCATGGGGTCCACCGTGGTGCGCTTGCGCGCCTCTGATCCCTTGCCGCAAACTCTGGCGCTTGTTGCAGGTGTCGCGGTGTATGAAGCTGTGTCCGAGGTTTGCAGCGGGCTTGAAGGCCTGATGCTCAAATGGCCGAATGACTTGCTGGTGGGCGATGCCAAACTGGCCGGTATCCTGCTTGAGCGACAAGGCGATTGCGTGGTTGTGGGCATCGGTGTGAACCTTGCCCAAGCCCCGCAGGTTGAGGGGCGATCCACCGCTTCATTATCCGCGCTGGGTCAGTTCATTGCGCGCGATAGTTTCGCCGCGACCCTTGCCGAACGCTTTGCCGATGCACTGATCCGCTGGCATCTTGGCGAATGGTCGGTTTTGCGCATGCAGTGGCTTTCGCGCGCATTGCCCACCGGTACGCTTGTTTCGGTCAAAGATCGCGACCATGGCGAGATTATGGGTGCGTTTGCCGGCATTGACGATGACGGCGTGGCCCTTCTGCGCTTGGCGAATGGTGCAGTCCATGCCATCCACGCAGGCGATATAGAAATGGTGGGTTCTCATGCTTCTGGCGGTTGACGTCGGCAATACCAACATCGTCTTTGCCTTGTTTCAGGGCCGGGCGATCAAATCGCGTTGGCGCGTTGCTACCGATCCGCGCCGGACGGCAGATGAATATGCCGTGTGGCTTTTGCAATTGATGCAATTACAAGGGTTTGATCCGAAATCTGTGAAGCAGATCCTGATCTCCACGGTGGTTCCGCGCGCATTGCATAACCTGACGGTGCTCTCGCAAAAGTATTTCGGCCTCGATCCGCTCGTAGCGGGCCAAGCACCCGTAGAATGGGGTTTCGAAGCCGATATTGACGATCCGCGCTCACTCGGTGCTGATCGTGCGGTCAACGCGATTGCCGCCCACGCACGCTATCCCGGCGATCTGATTGTGGTAGATTTCGGCACGGCGACCACGTTCGACGTGGTTGATTTCAACGGCGCTTATAAAGGCGGCATTATCGCTCCGGGCATCAATCTGTCGCTTGATGCATTGGTCAACGCCGCCGCGAAACTCCCCCGCATCGCCATTGAAGCGCCAACCCGCAACAAAAGCGTAATTGGCCGCAACACCGAGGACCAGATGCACATTGGCGTGTTCTGGGGCTATGTTGCGATGATGGAAGGCCTGATCATGCGTATGCGTGCCGAAATCGGACGGCCTGCCAAAGTGGTCGCAACAGGCGGCCTCGCTGTGCTATTTGGCGAACACACCAATATTTTCGACCATGTCGATACCGACCTGACGCTGGATGGCCTTGCCATTCTGGCCGAGCGGGTCGCGCTCAAGCAAGGCTTTACCCAGTGAAATCACCCAAGGAATTGTTGTTCATCGCCCTTGGCGGGTCGGGCGAAATTGGCATGAACGTCAACCTCTATTGCTGTGACGGCAAATGGTTGATGGTTGATCTGGGCATGACCTTTGCCGATCCGCATTATCCGGGGATTGATCTGGTCTTTGCCGACCTTGAATTTATCGAAGACCGGCTCGACAATCTGATTGGCGTTGTGCTCACGCATGCCCACGAAGACCACATCGGCGCAGTGCCCTATTTCGCACAAGACCTTGGCGTGCCGCTTTATGCTACACCCTTCACCGCAAAACTGGTGCATGAAAAGCTGGTTGAGGCAGGGATCGAGAAAGAGGTTGAACTCAACGTCATTGATCATCTTGACCGGTTCGAGCTTGGCCCGTTCGGCATCCGCTATGTGCCGCTGGCGCACTCGATTGCCGAAGGCAACGCGCTGTTGATCGATACGCCGCATGGCAAAATCTTCCACACCGGCGATTGGAAGCTGGATGATGAACCGCGCATCGGCACGCCTGCCACCGAGGAAGAACTCACCGCGATTGGCGATGAAGGTATTCTTGCGCTGGTTTGCGATTCCACCAACGTCTTCAATCCCAAAGCGTCCGGGTCAGAAGGAGAAGTGCGGGCAGGGCTGATGGAAGCCGTCGCGGCGCAAAAGGGCCGCCGCGTTGTCGTTACCACCTTTGCGTCCAACGTGGCACGCTTGCAGACTTTGGGTGAGGTCGCGCAAGCAACCGGAAGGCAGCTTTGTGTGGCAGGGCGCTCGCTCGACCGGATCATCCGCGTGGCCAAATCATGCGGCTATCTCAAAGACTTGCCCGATCTTGTTCATATCGATGATGCGATGGATGTGCCGCGCGGTGAATTGCTGGTGCTGGCCACCGGCGGGCAGGGTGAGGCGCGCGCGGCGCTGGGACGCATCGCTTCGGAACAGCATCCCATCCGGCTTGAAAAGGGCGATGTCGTGTTGTTTTCCAGCCGCCAGATCCCGGGCAATGAACTGGCAATCGGCCGCATCCAGAATGCGCTGGCAGACAAGGGCATCCGCATCGTGACGGACCGCCAGTCCATGATCCACGTTTCAGGTCATCCCGGACGTCCTGAACTTGTGGCGCTATACGATTGGATTCGGCCGGAAATATTGGTGCCGGTGCATGGCGAAATCCGCCATATGGCCGAACAGGCGCAATTGGGGCTGGACGAAGGTATTCCCAAGGCCATCGTCCAGAAAAACGGCGATCTGATCCGGCTTGCGCCTGATGGCCCTAAAAAGCTGTCCGAGGAACGCGCTGGAAGGCTTATCCTTGATGGCGACATCATCGCGCCCGCCAACGGCGAGGCGATCATCGCGCGCCGCAAGATTGCCGAAAACGGCTTGATCAGCGTGGCTTTGGCCGTGCGGAGCGACGGGTTGCTGGTTTCCGACGTCGATATCGGCTCGATGGGCATTCCGCTTGACGAGGATATGGAAGCGTTTGTCGCCGATGCCAAAGTTGAAGCGGCAGAGGCAATTAGCAAGCTCCGTGGTGATCGCAAGCGTGACCGCGTCGCCGTGGCTGAAGCTGTGCGGCTTGCCGTGCGCCGCTGTGGCCAGCGCTGGTCGGGCAAGAAGCCTGTTGTCCAAGTGCTGTTGCGGGAAGGCTGACGGGGATGAAGTGGACGTCAATCCTTGCGATCTATGGCCTGTTCTGGGTCATGGCGGGCTTCATCGTCTTGCCGTTCGGCGTGCGCACCAGTGACGAGTTGGGCACTGCAAAAGTCGAAGGTCAGGCTGACAGCGCACCGGCCAATTTCTCTGCACGCAAGCTTGTCGTCCGCACAACGATCCTGTCGGCGGTCATGTTCGCATTCTTCTATGCCAACTATTTCAACGAATGGATCACTGTCGCGGATCTCGATCTGACCACTTACATCGGTCACTGACAGGCGCGCGGGGGGGTGCGCCAATGGTTCCGACGCTCAGGATTCGATCCTGCTCTGCTTGCGTTATTGGCGCTGGCATTAGCGGTACGCGCACCCATCGCCTTGCTAACCGTCTATCACCACGCCGATGAGGTGTGGCAATATGTCGAACCTGCTTACGGCTTGGTCACTGGAGACTGGATCAGGACGTGGGACATCCGGCTCGGTATTCGCAGCTGGTTGATCCCGCTGATCCTGTTGCCGTCTGTCTGGTCCGGCCATCTGGTTGACCCTGCGGGCGAATTGCACCTGATACTGCCGCGCCTGGCGATGGCAGTCGCCTCGCTTGGCTCGGTCTGGGCAGGGTGGGCGCTGGGGCTGAGGATCAGCCGGAGCCATGCAATCGTCGCAGGCTTTGTCGCCGCCGTCTGGATCGACTTTGCCTATTTCGCCCCGCGCACATCCAGCGATACTTTGTCAGTGCTGGCGGTTCTGCCGGGTTTGGCGCTGCTGTATCGCTTTCGTGACACGGGACTTGCGCGGTTGGCCTGGGGGGCGGGGTTTCTCCTCGGCCTCGGTTTCATTGCGCGGTTTCCGTCGGGGCCGGCCTTGGCTATACCGTTCCTGTGGGCAGGACGGGGCGATTTCCGCAAGGCTTGGCCAGCGCTGTTGGGCGGCGCATCGTTGGCGGTGCTCTGCGATGTTCTGGCCAATGCCGTGATGGGGCAAGCGCCGCTGCTGTGGATCATGCGCAATGTCTTTGCCAATGTGGTGGAGAACCGCAGCCACGCTTACGGTATTGAAACGCCTGATTGGTATCTTCGTGTGCTGGCATGGCAATGGCAGTTCATCGCTATCATATTGATTCCATGTGTATATCTTGGTGCAAAGCGGTATCCGATGTTGGTGATTTCCGCCTTGGCGGTGATCGCGGTACATTCGGCAATCGGGCACAAAGAGTACCGCTTCATCCTGCTCGGCGTCTCTTTGCTGGTGCTTGTCGCGGCGATCGGCTCGGTCGATTTGTTGAATTGGTGGGTTACGCGCCGCGCATGTGTTTCATCAACTAAAGCACAGGCAGCCATCATGGCGCTCTGGCTTGCAGCATCAGTGCAAGTCGCAGCGACAGAGCCGTTCCGCATCAACTGGACAGTAGGCAAAGCGCCGTTGCGGGCGTTCCAGACGGTGCGCAATCAACCCGGACTATGCGGTTTGGCGACTTACCGGATCCGCGATGTGCCGTTCGTTTCACGCGCGATGCTGAACCGCGATGTGCCGGTGATGCTGATCAATTCGCAAGCGGCGATGAATGTCACGACCCGGCGCTACAACGTGGTGATCACACCGGCGGAGCATATGTCCGAACTGCCCAACGACTTTCGCTTCAAAGGCTGCATGACGCCCGAAAAGCCGCTGTTCGAAGAGCATTATTGCGTGATGGCGCGGCCAGGGCCATGTAGTGAAGGCCCCGGCATCCTTGATTATAACATCGCGCTTAAACGGATGGACCGTTAAACGCCTTCAAGCGCATACCCGGCAGAGCGGACGGTCCGCACCGGATCAGGAACGCCAGGGATTGCAACGGCTTGGCGCAGACGACGGATGTGAACATCGACCGTACGCAGTTCAATGTCGCTGCCGCTGCCCCATACGGCATCAAGCAATTGCCCGCGCGAAAACACGCGGCCCGGATGCTCCATGAAGTGGCGCAGCAGGCGGAATTCAGTAGGTCCGACTTTCATCGGCGTACCCCGGCGCATCACGCGGTGTGCGGTGGGATCGAGTGCGAGATCACCAACCGTGATCGTCTCCCCCGCCAGAGCGGGGCGCACACGCCGTAGAACCGCGCCAACACGGGCAATCAGTTCACGTGGAGAGAACGGCTTCGTCACATAATCGTCTGCGCCGATTTCAAGCCCGCGAATACGGTCGTCTTCATCAGACCGCGCGGTAAGCATGATGATGGGGACGTGCGCGGTTTCCTTGTTGCGGCGCAGGCGGCGGCACACTTCGATGCCGCTGGTGCCGCCGATCATCCAATCAAGCAGCACAAGGTCAGGCGCTTCTTCGGCAGCCAGAAGCAATGCTTCATCACCGTCATCTGTGGTGCGAACGTCATAGCCCTCACCACGAAAGCGGTATTCAACCAATTCGGCAAGTGCCGTATCGTCTTCAACTAGAAGTAGTTTCGGAGCAGGCACGCAAACCTCCATGACAGTCAGTTTGCTGAAGCACGACAGATGTTACCCCAGTATGACAAAACACTCGCATGTTATTTCGGGCAAGTCAGCGCATGCCATCAAGCTGGCGGGATGACTTCCTCACGCTCGGGCAGCTTTGCCCCGGTTGCCGCGTAATAGACCATTTCCGCGATGTTCGTGGCGTGATCGCCGATCCGTTCAATGTTGCGTGCAACAAACAGAAGCTGTGCAGCCGTGCTGATCGTGGCGGGGTCTTCGACCATGAACGAAATCAGATTCCGGAAGATCGAATCGTAGAACGCATCGACTTTGGCGTCGCGTTGAACGATCTCGGTTGCGGCAATAGGATCGCGCGCAGCAAAGGCGGTCAACACGTCATGAACCATCTCGGCGGCGAGTTCATTCATCGCGGGGATCAGCGTCAGCGGCTCAAACCGGCGGCGGCCTTCGATAATGCCGACGCGCTTGGCGATATTCTTGGCATAATCACCGATGCGTTCGATGACGCCGGCGATTTTAAGCGCGGCGACAACTTCACGCAGGTCGTCTGCCATAGGCGCGCGCAATGCAAGCACGCGGATGGCCAGTTTGTCGACCTCTGCTTCAAGCTGATCAATCCGCTTGTCGCGGGCGATTACGCCTGCGGCCATCTCATGGTCCGCCCGGATGAGAGCATCCATGGCCTCGGACACGGAAAGCTCGGCCAGGCCGCCCATCTCTGCAACAAGGCCGCGCAGCCGGGTGATGTCGTCGTCGAAAGCCTTGACGGTATGTTCAGCCACGTTTCAATCCTTGTCCCAGTCGCTCAACCATAGCGTCCAGTGATGTAATCCTTGGTACGTTCTTCGCGCGGATTGGTGAATATATCGGAAGTTTTGCCGTATTCGACGACTTTTCCGAGGTGGAAAAATGCCGTTCTTTGCGACACGCGCGCGGCTTGCTGCATCGAGTGGGTGACGATGACGATGGCGTAGCGCCCGCGCAATTCGTCGATCAGTTCTTCGATGCGTGCAGTAGCGATGGGATCAAGTGCCGAGCAAGGTTCGTCCATCAAGATCACTTCTGGATCGACCGCAATGGCGCGTGCGATGCACAAGCGTTGCTGCTGGCCGCCCGAGAGTGCGGTGCCGCTGTCGTTCAGGCGGTCCTTTACTTCGTCCCACAGACCCGCACGGCGCAGAGACTGCTCGACGATTTCGTCAAGTTCCGCCTTCGAGCCGGTGATGCCGTGAATCCGAGGGCCGTAAGCGATGTTTTCATAGATCGACTTGGGGAACGGGTTCGGCTTCTGGAATACCATGCCAACGCGGGCGCGCAGTTGCACCACGTCCATTCCGGAACGATAAATATCATCGCCATCGAGCATGATCTCACCCTCAACGCGGGCGTTGGCGATGGTGTCGTTCATGCGGTTGAGTGAGCGCAGGAATGTCGATTTGCCGCAGCCCGATGGGCCGATGAAAGCGGTGACGTAACGCTGGGGGATTTCGATGGAGACATCATCGATGGCGCGCTTATCACCATAGAACACCGAAACGTTCTTTGCGCTCATTTTCAAGGGCGCGTCGAAGTAGGGCGTGTCATCCGCCTTTACTTGAGTGTGAACCACGGCCGGGGTCGCTTCAGTGTTCATTTTACCACCGTTTTTCGAAGCGGTTGCGCAAGTAAATGGCGAGACCGTTCATCAGGAGCAGGAAGACAAGCAATACGACAATTGCAGCGCTGGTGCGCTCGACAAAGCCGCGGTCGATTTCATCGGACCAAAGGAAGATTTGTACTGGCAAGACGCTCGATGGCGAAGTGAAGCCGGATGGCGCCGTGGCGACGAACGCGCGCATGCCAATCATCAAGAGCGGAGCGGTTTCACCCAGTGCGCGGGCCATGCCGATGATCGTTCCAGTAAGGATGCCGGGCAGGGCGAGCGGAAGGACGTGATTGAACACGACCTGCACCTTGCTTGCACCGATTGCCAGCGCCGCATCACGGATCGACGGAGGCACAGCCTTGATGGCGTTGCGGCCCGAGATTACGATAACCGGCATGGTCATCAAAGCCAGCGTCATCCCGCCGATCAGCGGGGCTGAGCGCAAGTTCGGGAAGATCACGAGGAACACCGCAAGGCCGAGCAGGCCGAAGATGATCGAAGGAACCGCCGCCAGATTGTTGATCGATATTTCGATGATTTCGGTCCAGCGATTCTTGGGCGCATACTCCTCAAGATAGAGCGCGGACAAAACGCCGACCGGGAAGGCGAGGATCAGCGTGACAAACATCGTCAGCATCGACCCTTTCAGCGCCCCCCATATGCCCACCGATTGGGGGCTGGTGGCATCTGAGCGGCTGAGGAAGCCCTTATCAAAAGCGCGAACCAGCTTTCCTTCGGCGACGAGTTTGCGCGCGACTTCCTGCATAACAGGATCACGTACACCGCGCTGGGCCGAAGCCAAAGCATCGCTGGCGGGAAGGGAAACCTTGATGGTGCCGCCAAGTTTGGACGGGTCTGCAATCAGCGTCTCGGCGACTTCGCGCCATGCACCGTCGGCCAACATGTTGCCTGCATCAGCTCCGAAGGCTGAAATCGCAGCGTTTTCGACGACTTTGGGCAGGCCGACCAGTTCTAGGCCGCCAAGTGGATCGGGTTGGGTCAGTCGCTCGGCATCGATCTGCATGGCGCCTGCCAAGGGTATGTCGAACCGGATTTCGCTTCGCTGAAAACCGCCAATACCGGCAGATGTCATGTTGATCAGCAAGAGCAACAGCATCAACCCCGAGAAAGCAACGGCGACAAAGCCGAGCAAACGGAAGTTGCGATCAGCTGCTTTGCGGCGCGCAAGGCCGCGGTTCATCATGGCGATCCTGCGGGCCTGCACAGCGGCAGAATCTGTTTGGGGAGCGGCGCTCATCGACGGGGCCTCACTCATATGCTTCTCGGTAGCGTTTGACCACGCGCAGGGCGATGAAGTTCAAGGCTAGTGTGACGAGGAAAAGGACCATGCCCAGTGCGAATGCGGACAGCGTTGCGGGATGATCAAAGCTGCCTTCGCCGGTTAACATGGCCACAATCTGAAAGGTGACCGTGGTCATGCTTTCAAACGGGTTGGCGGTAAGGTTGGCTGAGGCGCCTGCGGCCATGACGACGATCATCGTCTCGCCAATCGCACGGCTGATGGCCAGCATCACGCCTGCAACAATGCCGGGAAGGGCGGCGGGAACCAGCACTTTCCGGATAGTTTCAGCTGTCGTTGCGCCCATTGCCAAGCTGCCATCGCGCATGGCTTGGGGCACGGCGGCGATGCTATCATCGGCCATCGACGATACGAACGGGATAATCATCACACCCATCACCAGACCGGCGGCAACCGCGCTCTCGGTAGAAGCGCTTGATATACCAATTGCCTGGGCGACATCACGCACCATCGGCGCAACGGTGAGTGCGGCGAAATAGCCATAAACGACGGTGGGGACGCCTGCGAGAATCTCAAGCAGCGGCTTCATCACCTTGCGCACACCGCTGCTAGCGTATTGCGTCAGGAAGATCGCGCTCATCAAACCGAGCGGAATGGCAACTATCATGGCGATGATCGCGCCGATGTAGATCGTGCCCCAGAACAAAGGGATCGCGCCGTAGTCTTTGCCATCGGGCGCGCCGCCACTCATCGGATCAGGTGACCAATGGGTGCCGAACAGGAAGTCGATTGGTGAGACCATGCCGAAGAAGCGCACGGTTTCGAAGACCAGGCTGGCGATGATGCCGATCGTGGTCAACACGGCAACCAGTGATGCGATCAGCAGGGCGGCCATGACAGCGCGTTCAACGCGGGTGCGGGCGGTGAAATTTGGCTTGAGCCGGGTGAACGCGAATGCGCCGCCGGCAAAGGCGACGATCAGCGTCACAACCAAGCCAATGGAATCGTAGAAGTTTATCGCGGTGCGGAATGGTTCAACCAGCGCCTGAGCATCTTCGTTGAACACGCCGAATGCGCGGCCTTCAGCGACTGCACGCGCTTCGGCAAGAAGCGTCTGGCGTTCAAATCCGAAGGTTGGCAGCAGCGATGCGGCAGGGTCGGCCAGGACATGTGCGGTGATCAGCATCGGGCCGATCACGTTCCACAGGCCCGCAAACAGCACAGCCGGTACAGCCACCCAAAGAGCGACATACCAGCCATGGAAATTGGGCAGCGAATGAAGGCGGACCCCCGGCGCGGAACGCCGGAAGGCCCATGCGCGGGACCGCGCCGCCAGCCAACCAAAAAGGCCCAGCCCGAAGGCTAGTAATAACAGGATGGCAGACGACATGAGCCCCGGAATTCCCTTACTTCAACTGCGAACCGTCAAGAACCGGAAGGTCGTTAACAGTCTTGGCGCTGGCGGCAAGCACATCATCAGGTGCAATCACCATTCCGAGCTTTGCAAGCGTGCCATCCTTGCCCCAAAGCTTTGACCATTCCGTGACAAATGATTGAAGTCCCGGAATTGCTTTGAGATGGGCCTTTTTCACATAAATGTAGAGCGGGCGCGCGCCGGGATAGCTGAAATCCGAGATCGATGCGTACGTTGGCGTGACGCCGGACATCGTCAGACCTTTGATTCGGCCGGAATTTTCTTCGAGATATGAAAAGCCGAAGATGCCGATGGCCTTGGGATTGGCCTCGATTTTCTGGACGATCAGGTTGTCATTTTCGCCTGCGTCAACATAGGCACCGTCATCACGAACTTCGGTGCAGATCTTTTCGTGCGAATCTTTGTTGCTGTCCTTGAGCGCCTTCATTTCGGCGTTTTCGTCGCAGCCTTTGGCGAGGATCAGTTCCTTGAGCGCGTCGCGCGTGCCCGAAGTTGACGGTGGGCCGTAAACAAGGATGGGAAGGGCAGGCAGCGCTGGATTGACGTCTTGCCATGTCTTGGCCGTCTGAGGTTTGCCATAAGGATTCTTGGCCAGTGCCTTGTAAACGTCCTCGGGCGTAAGCGCGATGCCCGGGCCGTTTTCGGCTTCGGCAAAGGCGACGCCATCAAGACCGACTTGAATTTCAACGATTTCTTTGACGCCATTTTTTTGGCAGTCATCGAATTCGGATTTCTTCATCCGGCGTGAGGCATTTTCAATGTCGGGCGATTGTGCGCCAACGCCTGCGCAAAACAGCTTCATTCCAGCGCCGGTGCCGGTCGATTCGATGATTGGCGATTTGAGCGTCGCGTCAGATTTGGCAAGCGATTCGGCAACGGCTTTGGCGAAAGGATAGACCGTCGACGAGCCAACGGCGCGGACCTGATCACGTGTACCGCCATCTTGCGATCCGCACCCTGCGAGCGAAAGTGCACCAAGCGCGGCGGCGGAGAGCGAAATGTTACGAATCATCGACATGGTTTAGACCCTATCCCTATTGGCTTGGCGGCCAATGCGACGGTAGCGTGACAGCTTTATGACAGTGATGATGCGGCAGGTGAAGCGCTTGTGGCCACAGCCGGTCCCGCAAGAGGGATGCGAACCGATACAGTTGTCCCTACGCCCAGCGTACTGGCGATATCAAGCTTGCCACGGTGGCGTTCCACAATGTGTTTGACGATGGCAAGGCCAAGGCCGGTGCCCCCTGCCGTACGGCTACGGCCAGGGTCTGTGCGATAGAACCTGCGGGTGAGGTAAGGCAGATGGTCAGGATGAATGCCTTCACCCTTGTCAATCACGGTCAATTGCGCCTCGCCTGCACTGACAACAAGTCTGACCTTCACCGGCGCGGTTTGGTCGCCGTACTTGAAGGCATTGTCGATCAGATTGCGTACCAGTTGATCAAGCTGCTGGCGATCACCGCCGACAATGGCCTCGGTCGTGTCGACTTCGATCCGTTCATCGCCCGCCGTCATGGCGACTTCGCTACCAATGCTGCCGACGAGCTGCCCAAGGTCGATGCGATCACGCGGGACTTCGTGCTTTTCGGCTTCAATACGTGACAGCGACATCAGATCTTCGACAAGGCTTTGGAGACGACGCGATTCGCGCAGGACTGTTGCGTGGAAACGTGCTGCCGTGACTTCGTCGACTTTCGCGTCGGGGTCGGCCAGCGTTTCAACATAGCCGATGATCGAGGCGAGCGGCGTGCGCAACTCGTGACTGGCATTGGCGACGAAATCCGTGTGCGCGCGGCTGATGTCGGCTTCGGCTGTGCGGTTGACCATCTCGATCAGGGAAAACCGCTCATCAATCGGGACACGGCTGACCTGCCAGATGCTGCGAGCACCTGTCAGGCCACGCACAATTGCGCGGCCTTCCGGTTTTGCCAGCAATCGTATGGCTTCGGGGTGGCGCAAGGCGACACGTGCATCCTGCCCTACAAGGTGTGTACCCAATTCCTCGCGCGCGGCTGCATTGGCAGCGGCGATGCGCTGTCCATCAAGCATGAGCACCGGCAGGCCGAATGGCTCAACCAGTTCGATCATGGTTTGGCGCGAAACGCTGCCATCGTCGCGCGTCAGCGTTTCAACCGTGGGTTCAGGGCGGGCCAGCCACAAGGTTGCCAGCCATACCAACAGGATTGAAAGCGACAGCCAGAACCCGGCGCCGACGAAATACATGACGACCGCCGCGCAAAGCGCAACTACAATGCTGGGGATGGGCAACGACAAGCCAGTCATCGAATCACGCCGTTTAGTTTGCCCGCAACTTGCGAATCGCCAACCGGAGCGGTCAGCATCGTGGCGCGGAGATAGGCGAGCGCCACAACCCTGCGCAAGCGCAGTGCGATGCTGTCAAAAACAAGCATTGTGCAGAAGTTTGGGCGAAGAGTGAAAAACCTGGTGACCCCTACGGGAATCGAACCCGTGTTTCAGCCGTGAAAGGGCCGCGTCCTAACCGCTAGACGAAGGGGCCGATGGGGAAGCCCCAAGGCATGTGCTGCTGCTGCTATCCTGCGTTAGCCGGAATAGATGGTGACCCCTACGGGAATCGAACCCGTGTTTCAGCCGTGAAAGGGCCGCGTCCTAACCGCTAGACGAAGGGGCCACTGGGCTTGCACCGCTGGGCAGGTCCGCGCCTCTAAGGGGCGGATGGCGGGGCGTCAAGCAGCATGTTGCGAAAAAAGTCAGTCTGCAAAGGCAGCATCCTCAACATGGAGTTCTGCGGCAGGCCGACTGGCCCAGTCATCAATCTTTGCGCGCCCGGCCAACCACAAGTGGCGACCACGCGATCCGTGGAGCAAAGCCTGACCCATGTCACTTTGCGCAGCACGAAATGCGATGGCTTTGAACGAGCGACCATCAGCGCCGCTTGCCACCATACGCACGTGATCTGCGCCAACAAGATCGCACTTGACCAATCGCACCGGCCCTACTGCTATGCGAGGGCCGGGCCAGCCGATGCCGAACGGGCCTGCAGTCTCCAGTGTCTCGACCAGTTCAGGAGTGAGGCCACCGGGGCTGAGCGACAAATCGAGGAGCAGCGATTGCGATGCACGCGCTCCCGATATCTCGCGGGCCAATCGCTCGTCCAGCCAATCACCCAATTCCAAAAGGCGTTCTGGATTGATGGTGAGGCCGCATGCCATTGCATGCCCGCCGCCTGCGATTAACATTCCCGCTTCCCGTGCGGCCATGATCGCCGAGCCCAGGTCCACCCCGGCTATCGAGCGGCCCGAGCCTTTGCCATTGCCGGCCTCGTCTGCATCAAGCGCGATAACCAGTGCGGGCTTGCCGGTCTTTTCCTTGATGCGCCCGGCCACGATGCCGATCACACCCGGATGCCAGCCATGGCCTGCAAGGACCAGTACGGCACGGTTATGCTGCGCGGCGACTTGTGCTTCGGCGGCCTCCTGCACTTCCTGTTCAATTCCGCGACGTTCTTCATTCAGGAGCGAAAGCTGTGCGGCGATCGAGCGCGCTTCGTCGGGGTCTTGTGTGGTCAGCAGGCGTACGCCCAGCGTCGCCTCGCCCACTCGGCCCCCTGCATTGATGCGTGGCCCCAGCGCAAAGCCCAGATCGCTGCAAGTGGGCGCGCGGGTAAGGCGACTTGCATCGATCAGCGCGGATAGACCCACATTCTCGCGCCGCGCCATGATCTTGAGGCCTTGCGATACCAGCGCGCGGTTAAGGCCTTTGAGTTGCGCGACGTCTGCCACGGTACCAAGCGCCACCAGATCAAGCAGGCGCATCAGATCAGGTGCTTTACGCTTTTCAAAATGTCCACGCCCGCGCAATTCGCGCACTGTGGCGATGGCGAGCAGGAACGCGACGCCGACTGCCGCCAAATGCCCGTAAGATGCCGCCTCATCGCATTCGTCCAAGCGGTTGGGGTTGACGAGTGCAACGGTGAGCGGAAGCTCTGACGAGCACTTGTGGTGATCCACGACGATGACATCAACGCCAACTTCGTGCGCCGCAGCCAGCGCTTCGTGTGCCATAGCCCCGCAATCGACTGTGACGATCAGGCTGGAGCCTTCACCGGCCAACCGCACCAGCGCTTCTCCGGATGGTCCATAGCCTTCGAGCAAGCGATCAGGAATGTAATGCCGCGCCTGTACACCAAGATCACGCAGCAGCAAAATGAGAAGCGCCGCGCTGGTTGCACCATCAACGTCATAATCGCCGTAAATCGTGATTTGTTCGTTAGAAAGGATTGCATCGGACAGCCGGCATGCCGCGCTGTCCATATCGCGGAAGATTGACGGGTCTGGCAGGAACTCACGCAAGGTTGGGCGGCGGTGACGTTCAAGATCTTCGCGGGCTACCCCGCGTGACATGAGCAGTTGTGTCACAAGGTCATCACCGGGCGCGCCATCTGTGCTGCCCATGTCCATATTGCCGCCACGCCAGCGCCACGCTTGGCCGGATAGGGATCGGGTTATCGCAGTGACTGGTATCATCATCCCGCGCTATACCATGCCCATAGCGCGGGAAAGAGCAAAGCCTGTGAAGAACGGTTCAGAGGTTTGCAGGTTAGGCCTATGAGCGATGTAGACCGCTCTAATCGGGCAGGGGGCTGTTGAAGCAATGCTGTTGATCATCTGGCATAGCCGCACGGGCGCGGCAGAGGCGATGGCCCTTGCGGCTCATCAGGGAGCCTTGATCGAAGGGCCGTGTGTTCTGATGCGCGCTGAAGATGCGACAACGTCCCATATGTTGAATGCCTCGGCATATCTGTTTTGCTGCCCGGAGAATCTGGCAGGAATGACAGGGTTGATGAAGGAGTTCTTCGACCGGAACTATTATCCGCTGCTGGGCCAGATTGAGGGCCGCGCCTATGCCACCATGATTGCTGCGGGAACGGATGGAAGCGGAGCGCAGCGGCAGATAGACCGCATCGCCACCGGATGGCGATTGAAGCGCGTGGCTGAGCCCTTAATTGTCCAAACTGGTGCACAAACCCCGGCAGAGATACTTGCGCGAAAAACGCTCTCCGATGAAACATTGCAAATGTGTTGCGATTTGGGACAGGCTTTAACCGGAGGGGTCGGGCTAGGGGTTTTCTAGAATTGTTACTCTATAAGCACGTAGGAGCTTCCCCGTTTGCTTGGCGGACTCGACTGTAAGGGGACGGTTGTGCCAATCCGGAGGAAATTGAAGCGGGGTCTTTGTGGACGAAATTGACCAGACTCCTGACTGCGCACCGCTTGCTTCACTTCTCTATGATACCGGTTCAGTCCCCGGCATCACTGGCTTGATGGGTGCGGCAACGGATTGCGGTGATTTCACGGTGAGCCATGCTCCGCCAGAAGATGAAGGCTGGGCAGAGGTGCTCCGCGATGGCCTGACCTTTGATTTGCGCGGGCTTGCTGGCGGCAAATCCCAGCCCGTTCCTGTCATTGATCACGCGGTCGGGTTTAATCTTGGCCAAAGTCAGGGCTTATCGGCGCTGCAAATATGCCCCGGCCCTC
The DNA here is from genome assembly GCF_002280675.1 of Novosphingobium sp. 32-60-15. GTDB lineage: Bacteria > Pseudomonadota > Alphaproteobacteria > Sphingomonadales > Sphingomonadaceae > Novosphingobium. Next base: position 285,891 of record NZ_NCEN01000001.1, read on the forward strand.
ACATTGCAGGAGCGCAGCGGCTTTTGCCCGTAATCCGGGTAGCGGCAGCATTGGCGGTCAGCTTGGCAAAGATTGGTCAACCGCGCGCAATTTGCTGGATTCCCGCACAAAATGCGGTTGCGCCTGAACTTTTCAGTCAGGCCGTCCAGCCTTGGTTTGAAGGTGGGCCGTTTCCCGCCATTGCGCTTGCATCGCTGCAACGGTCCACTGATGGTAGGATTGCGACGACCGGCCTCAAATTTCTGATCGGACAGGAATTTTCATTGGCTGGAGAGGCAGGAACAAGCCCCGAACAGTTGGCCCGCGTGGCGGTGCGGTTGGTCGATTGGCTTGTGGCCCATGGACCTGTGACGCAGCCTACGCATGCAATTCTTGCCGGAACGGGAGCAGTCTTTCTTGAGGCGCGGGATGCCACAACTATTCTTGCAAGGTGTTCCTGAGTCGCAAATCCGGATCTGGCGAAAGAAAAGCCCTGCCATTTGGCAGCGTGAATGTTGCCGGACAGCCGGGCTACGCGCCGGGGTTGCAACGGCACCACCTTATTCCCCGCCAATTGCTTGGATCTAAAGCGTTAGCCACGATAATATTCAGACTTGGCACTGACCGGCTGGGGTTTCACGATTTCCGCCGAAATGGCCTGCTGCTACCGGCCTGCGAAGTCACTGCACGACGGATCGGGCTTCCGCTCCACCGTGGTCCACACCGCAGCTACAACGAACTGGTAATGGAGCGTGCTGGCCAGATCGAGGCGGGGTGGGCACGGAAACGTGCTGCTGGTTCCGTTAATGCCGATTTTGAAGCGCTGATGCGATTTGATCTGTTGCAACGGGCTTTGCGCCGCAAGCTGCTCGATCCGCGCTCATGGTCGCGAAAACCGCTGAATGCGCACGATCCTGCGTTGGAATTTGGCCACCTTGATACAATGGCTGACCTGTTGTGGTCAGCCACCAGCGATGTTTCAAAAGTGGCCTGAGTATTACTTCAGAAAAGGCGCGCTGTTGGCGTTCAAGGCTGCCGAGGCTTCGCGGTATTCCTGCTCCAACCGAGCAACTCGCGATGCGACCGGCTCAATCGCTGTGACTGCGCCAATGCCTTGGCCAGAGCCCCAAATGTCTTTCCACGCCTTCACCCCGGTATTTCCGCCAGACCCGAAGTTCATTTTGCTCGGGTCGCTTTCGGGGAGGTTATCCGGATCAAGCCCTGCGTTGATGATTGAAGACCGCAGATAATTGCCATGCACGCCGGTAAAGAGGCTGGAATAGACGATGTCTTCAGCGCCGGAATCAACGATGGCGTTTTTGTACGAGTCTTCAGCCCGCGCTTCCTGCGTCGCAATCCAAGCCGAGCCGATGTAGGCAAAGTCTGCGCCCAACGCTTGTGCGGCCAGAACTGATCGGCCGTGGGCAATGGCCCCTGATAGCGCCACAAGCCCGTCAAACCACTGCCGAATTTCCTGCATCAAGGCAAAGGGTGACTGAGAACCCGCGTGGCCGCCTGCGCCTGCCGCGACAGGAACGAGGCCATCGGCGCCTTTCTCGATAGCTTTTCGTGCAAAGCGATTGTTGATCACATCATGCAGCACGATCCCGCCCCAGCGATGCGCGGCGGCGTAAACATCTTCTCGCGCGCCGAGCGAGGTAATCAGCATGGGGACTTGCCATTTTTCACACATCGCCATGTCGTCATCGAGACGGTTGTTGGTCTTGTGGACGATTTGGTTGACTGCGAAAGGTGCCGCCGGACTATCTGGATTGGCGCGGTTGTGGGCAGCCAGTTCTTCGGTGATCTGGTGCAGCCATTCATCAAGCTGGCTTACGGGCCGGGCGTTTAGGGAAGGGAAAGAGCCCACAATACCGGCCTTGCATTGCGCAATTACCAGTTCCGGTCCTGAAATGATGAACAGAGGGGACGCAATAACGGGCAGGCGCAAATTGGCGAATAGCGCTGGCAAAGGCATGCGGCTCGTTCCTCGCAAGAAAGGTTAATTGTTTGATTAAACCCTAAGCGGGGAAAGGTCGCTTGTCAAAGGTGCCCAGATTGACAAACGGGCGACCGCAGCCGCCCGTCATCACACATCAGGACGCCGCGTTGGCGGCGCTAAGCACTGCGCGGACGCTGGCGGTTGCCACGTCTTCGTCAATGCCAACGCCCCATACGGTACGACCATCTGGCATTTTGCATTCCACATATGCTGCTGCGCGGGCGTTGCTGCCTGCACCCATCGCGTGTTCCGAATAATCGGTAATGTCGATCTCCAGGCCGAAGCCATCTTTGATTGTGGCGACAACGGATGAAATCAGGCCATTTCCGCGTCCAGAGACCGATTGCACTTTGCCGTCGACATCGATCTTTCCGGCAAAAATCCGCGTGCCATCAGCGCCGCGTGCTTCTTCGTAATCGACCAACTGGAAATGTTGGGGTGCATCAAGTCGATAGGCCTTGCGGAATACGCCCCAGATATCAGACGCCTGCAATTCGCGGCCCAATTCGTCGGCCAGTTCCTGCACATGGCGCGAGAAGTGCGCCTGCATTTTCTTGGGGAGCTTCAGGCCCTGATCCTGTTCGAGAACCCAAGCAAAACCGCCTTTGCCAGATTGAGAATTAACGCGGATCACCGCTTCATAGCTGCGGCCAAGATCCGCAGGATCTATCGGCAGATAAGGCACTGACCATATGTCATCGTTCCGCTGTTCCTGCGCAGCGAAGCCCTTTTTGATCGCGTCCTGATGGCTGCCCGAGAATGCCGTGAACACCAGCTCACCGCCATAAGGATGGCGTGGATGGACCGGCAACTGGTTGCAGTACTCCACCGTCTGGATCACATCGTCGATGTCCGAGAAGTCCAGTTCAGGCTCAACCCCTTGCGTATAGAGGTTCAGCGCAACGGTAACGAGGCAGCAATTGCCGGTGCGCTCTCCATTGCCGAACAGACAACCTTCGACGCGGTCCGCGCCCGCCATCAAGCCAAGTTCGGCTGCAGCAACGCCCGTTCCACGGTCATTGTGCGTGTGCAGCGAGATGATCGCGCGGTCACGGTTGGGCAGATTGCGGCCGAAGTATTCGATCTGGTCGGCGTAAATATTGGGTGTCGATGCCTCAACCGTTGCGGGCAGGTTGAGAATGATCGGATGTTCGGCAGACGGCTGCAAAACGTTCATCACCGCTTCGCAACATTCGATGCTGAAATCAACTTCGGCGGTCGAGAATGTTTCGGGGCTATATTCGAAATGCCAGTCGGTCTGCGGAAAACGTGCGGCCTGATCGCGCAGAACTTTTGCGCCATCGATTGCGATTTGTTTGACGTCAGCCTTGTCCATGCCGAACACCACCTGACGCCACAGCGGGGATACCGCATTGTAAACGTGGACAATTGCTTGCTTGGCACCCGCCAGACTTTCAAAGCTGGTGCGGATCAGGTCTTCGCGTGATTGGGTGAGAACTTGCACGAATACATCATCAGGAATGCGACCGCTGTCGACCAGACCACGGATGAAGTCATATTCGGTCGCACCCGCGCTAGGAAAGCCTACTTCAATTTCCTTGAGGCCGACTTTGATCAGCAGATCGAAGAACCGTGACTTCTTTTCCGCATTCATCGGATCGATTAGCGATTGGTTGCCATCGCGCAAGTCGGTGGACAGCCAGCGCGGCGCTTGCGTGATTGTGCGGCTGGGCCATTGGCGATCCGGCAGATTGATCTGCGGAAACGCGCGATACTTGGCCGAAGGGGTTTTCAGCATGGTCATGGGTAGTTCTTCTCGACTGGAAAATGGCCTGAAACTGGTTCTCGCTTCCCTTGGGCGCCGTGCGCGCCGCAATGCGACACGTCAGCTTACGCCCAAGGGCGTGTAAGTCGCAGGGTAAGGGCCAGTCGAGCGTTCATGGAAAAAGCCTATGCTGATTCATTTCGCGCTTGTCCAGAATGAATGCGCAAAATGATCTTCGAACCGTTTTGCGGCCACAAAAAATGGCCTGACGCTCACCGCAATGAGCATCAGGCCGGCATTAGGCTTTAAGCGGTCGTGCTTACTTTTTTTCGAAAGCGACCGTGATGTTCAACTTCACGTCGTCCGACACGAACGGCAAGCCATACTTGATGTTAAAGTCTGACCGCTTGATTGCGGCAGTGCCGTGGAAGCCAAGCGTCGAGGCCTTGGTGAAGGGGTTGTTGCCCGCTCCGGCAAAAGTTGCAGCGATGGCGACCGGCTTCGTTACGCCGTTCAGCGTCAGGTTACCGTTGATTGTTGCCGACATGCCGTCTGCCGCCGGTACAACGTCCGTGGAGACAAATGTGGCATCGGTTGGCGCTGCGCCGAAGAAATCGGCAGGTTTACCATCAGCGGCTGGTTTCAGCAGGTGCGAAGTAAGCCCGGGGCTGGCGGTCAGAACGTTGGAGACGGGGATTTTAACTGAAACTTTGGCTGCGGCGGGATTGGCGGGATCTATTTCGAGCGTACCCGTTACGTCACCAAACAGGCCAAAGTAATCGTTGAAGCCAAAATGATTGACGTTCCACGCGACGAGCGAATGGCCGGCATCGGCAGTGTAGATGCCTGCAACGACGCGGGTTTTGTCAGCTTTGCCGGGCACTTCCGGCATTTGGGCAAGCATCGGTGTGGCCGCGGCCACCAAGGCGAGTGGTAGCGCAATCTTTAATGCGCGAGGCATTTTGGGGAGGAAGGTCACGATGGGGGGCTCCTGACTCTGTTTAAGTAGCACAGAAATGCCGCACGCACGCCATTCGCACAAGAGAAGCTGTCGCTAATACTTTGTAACAGGTTGGCGACAAAGCGGTCTTAGCCGCAGCGCATCGTCAGGATTTGGCCGGTTTGATCAAGAATGACATTCAGGCGATTTTCCTGAAAGTCTTGAGTAATGACGGTGCCCGGCTTGATCCAGCGGATCCGTTCATGCCCGACTGCGGTTGCAACGGCTTTGCGAACAGCAGGTTCCGCGTCAGCGCCAACGAACCGCGAGATTACTTGCGATCCGCAACTATCAGGAGCTCGCGTGCCAGGTTTGGGCGGGGAAGGGCGTTGGCTCATTTCATCAGGAGCGCTGTAGCCCGAATGGGGATTGAGCGTGGCGGCCAAAAAAACGCCGCAGATCAACATTTTATACACGGTGCGAACCTTTGTTTTTGGGCATTCTCTCCAAAATGGAGGAATAGCAGCCAAAGCCAGTTCGTCTACCGCTTTCGTCGAGGTGACGTGTCTGTTCGTCGGAAACGTGGCCCGCTTTACGGGCGGGCCACGATCAATCCGATCAGTTCTTGGTCTGGTCGACCAGCTTGTTGGCGCCGATCCACGGCATCATTGCACGCAGCTTTGCACCGGTTTCTTCGATCGGGTGGCGCTTGGCGAGGCCGCGCGCGGCCTTGAGTTCTGGCTGACCAGCGCGGTTATCAAGCACGAAGTCCTTGACGAAACGGCCCGACTGGATGTCTTCCAGAACGCGCTTCATTTCTTTCTTCGTTTCTGCAGTGATGATGCGCGGACCGGTCTTGATATCGCCGTATTCGGCGGTGTTCGAGATCGAATAACGCATGTTGGCGATGCCGCCTTCATACATCAGGTCGACGATCAGCTTCAGTTCGTGAAGGCATTCGAAATAGGCCATTTCCGGCGCATAACCGGCTTCAACCAGCGTTTCAAAACCGGCCTGCACCAGCGCAGTTGCACCGCCGCACAGCACGGCCTGTTCGCCGAACAGATCGGTTTCGCACTCTTCGCGGAAGTTGGTTTCGATGATGCCCGAACGGCCACCGCCAACGCCCGAAGCGTAAGCAAGGCCAACGTCCTGGGCATTGCCGGTTACGTCTTGGTGGACCGCGATCAGGCAAGGCACGCCGCCGCCGCGCTGGTATTCGCTGCGCACGGTATGGCCCGGACCTTTTGGCGCGATCATGATCACGTCGATGTCGGCGCGTGGCTCGATCAGGCCGAAGTGAATGTTGAGGCCATGCGCAAATGCAAGGGCTGCTCCGGGCTTCATGTTGGCGGCAAGATCGTCAGCATAGATCGCAGCTTGATGTTCATCAGGTGCCAGGATCATGATGAGGTCAGCCCAAGCCGCAGCATCAGCATTCGACATGACCTTGAAACCAGCAGCCTCAGCCTTCTTGGCGCTGGCCGAACCCGGACGCAGCGCGATGGCGACTTCCTTGACGCCCGAATCGCGCAGGTTCTGCGCATGGGCGTGACCTTGCGAACCATAGCCCAGAATAACGATCTTCTTGTCGGTGATCAGGTTGAGATCACAATCGGCGTCGTAATAGACCTTCATTGAATTTTCCTCGTTTTCGTCATTCCCGCCTTGGCGAGAATCCATCTCCGGCCATGTTGTCCAGTAGCACCCGTTGGAGATGGACCCCTGCATGGCAGGGATGACGGGTGGTGGATATGAAACTTGTCAGGCGGCTGATGCGCCCCGAACCATGCCAACGATGCCTGTCCGGCCAACTTCAACCAGTCCAAGCTCTTTCATTAAAGACACGAAGCTGTCGATCTTTTCAGGGGCACCGGTCAATTCAAAAATGAAGCTGGCGGTGGTCGTGTCTACCACTTTTGCGCGGAATACGTCAGCAAGGCGCAATGCCTCGACACGGTTCTCGCCCTTGCCCGAAACCTTGATCAGCGCCAGTTCGCGTTCTACGAACGGGCCGAGTTCGGTGAGGTCGGTGACCTTATGCACCGGCACAAGCCGTTCGAGTTGTGCGCGGATCTGGTCAATCACCGGTGGTGGACCGTGCGTTACGATCGTGATCCGGCTCAACTCATGGCCATCGGTTATGTCGGCCACGGTCAGGCTATCGATGTTATAGCCGCGCGCGGTGAACAATCCGGCAATCTTGGCCAGAATGCCCGCTTCGTTGTCCACCGTAATGGTCAGAACGTGGCGCTCTTGCGCCTCTTCGTGCATGTGCATCATGTCAGGGCTTTCTTAGACCAGCGCCTTGGCTTCGTCGTCCATCGTGCCGGCAACCTCGTCCCCGTAAAGGATCATGTCGGTGTGCGCAGCGCCTGATGGAATCATCGGGAAGCAATTGGCTTCCTTTGAAACGAGGCAATCAACAAAGACCGGGCCGTCATGGTCGATCATCGCCTGGATGCCGGCGTCGAGTTCACTCAGGTCCGTAATGCGGATGCCCTTCCAGCCATAAGCCTCGGCCAGCTTCACGAAATCGGGCAGGCTATCGGAGTAGGAGTTGGAATAGCGGCTTTCATAAGTGAGTTCCTGCCACTGGCGGACCATGCCCATCCATTCGTTGTTGAGCACGAACACTTTCACCGGCAAGCGATATTGCGTGGCCGTGCCCAGTTCCTGAATGTTCATCTGGATGGAAGCATCGCCTGCGATATCGATGACCAGGGCATCAGGAAAGCCCGCTTGCGCGCCGATGGCGGCAGGCAGGCCATAGCCCATCGTGCCAAGGCCGCCAGACGTGAGCCACTTGTTGGGCTTCATGAAGTGGAAGTATTGCGCTGCCCACATCTGATGCTGGCCAACTTCGGTGCTGATGATCGGCTCATGATGTTTGGTCAGCTCATACAGCCGTTCAACCGCCAGTTGAGGCATGATTTCAGCCGTCTTGCGCGGATAGCCAAGGCTCTTGCGTTCACGCCAGGTGTCTACTTGCGCAATCCACGCGGTAAGGTCTTGCGCCTTGTAGCCGCGTGTGTGCCATGCATCGATCAATTGTGCCAGAACCTTGCCGCAATCACCAATGACCGGCAGATCGACGCGCACCGTCTTGTTGATCGAGGCGCGATCAATATCGATGTGGATTTTCTTGGAGTTGGGCGAAAACGCATCCAACCGGCCGGTTACGCGGTCATCAAAGCGCGCACCGATGCACACGACCAGATCGGCGCGGTTCATCGTCATATTGGCTTCGTATGTTCCGTGCATGCCCAGCATGCCCAACCACGCAGGATGGTCAGCCGGAAACGCACCAAGACCCATCAGTGTCGATGTAACAGGCGCGCCGACAAGGGTCTGCAATTCTTGCAGCAGCTTGGCGGCTTGTGGCCCTGAATTGATAACGCCGCCGCCAGTGTAGAAAACGGGCGCGCGGGCATTGGCGATCATTTCGATCGCTTGTTCGATTTCGCGAACGCCGCCTTCGGTCTGCGGATTGTAGCGGTTGCGCTGTTGCGGCGCGGCACCGCTCCACGCGGCCATTGCAATTTGCACGTCCTTGGGAATGTCGATCACAACCGGGCCGGGGCGGCCTTCTGTGGCGATGCGGAATGCCTCATCAATGATCGTCGCGAGTTGCGCCGGGTCTTTGACCAGATAGTTGTGTTTGGTGCAGTGGCGCGTGATGCCGACGGTATCGGCTTCCTGAAACGCGTCCGAACCGATCAGGCCCGTAGGGACCTGTCCGGTGATGACAACCATCGGGATCGAATCCATAAACGCATCGGCAATGCCAGTGACCGCGTTGGTAGCGCCGGGACCGGACGTTACCAGCACTACACCGGGCTTGCCGGTAGCGCGCGCATAGCCTTCGGCGGCATGGGCCGCGCCGGCTTCGTGACGCACAAGGATGTGGCGAATGCGTTCATCACCGAACAGCGCATCGTAAATCGGCAGCACTGCGCCGCCCGGATAGCCGAATACAAACTCGACTCCCTTGGCAACGAGGCTTTCGACCAAGATTTCGGCGCCGCTGCGCTCGCTTGTCACGTCACGTAATCCTTCTGCCTGTCGCATTCGTTTGATCGTCGCATCTGTCCTGATGGGCCGATAGCCGCGACTGCGTGTATGCAAAACAAAAATTATCGGCCCGGTACAGGCTGGCTGCACCGGGCCGTCTCTCCCCACTCGGGCATCCGCGTTGCGGACGCCGCAACAAGGACAATTGACGGCCTGCTACTTGACATAAAATGCCATGTCAAGCGGCTATATGCGCAATAAACTTGCTACATGATCGGTGTCAATGGAATTTTCGTACGTTAAGCGGGGCCAAGTGCCGGGATTCTGGTTGTTCAGCCAAGTGTATTGCCGTTTGGCATAACGGCGGGTTGCCTGCTGACCGGCGGCGATAGCCTCGGATTGAGAGGCCTCGCCGCGACAATACATTCTGATTTCAGGAACACCGATGGCCCGCATAACAGGCATATCGTCGGGCAAGTTGCGCGCAAGCAGGGCTTCAACTTCAGCAATCGAGCCCCCTTGCCACATCAATTCAAACCGCAAATCGCAACGTTTATACAACCATTGGCGTTCAGGCAGGAGGATCAAAGGGTCAAGATCAACGCTGTCAGCGATCCCTCCGCTCAATTGCTTCTGCCAGTGGGCAAGCGAATGGCCGGTAGAGCGGATAACCTCCAGTGCGCGTGTCACACGCTGGGTATCTGCAGGGGCGAGCAGCGCTGCGCGTGCCGGGTCTTCGTTCTGCAGGGCTTTGTAAGTTTGCTCCTGCGGCATTGTGCGGACCTCAGCCCGGATGACGGGGTCAATTTCCGGCACTGGTGCAATGCCATCCAACAAGGTGCGTATATAAAGGCCCGTCCCGCCAACAAGGATCGGCAATGCCCCGCGCGCATGCGCCGCCGCTATTTCGCGTTTGGCGGCGTTGGCCCAGTCCGCTGCGGAGCAAGCCTGTGCTCCGTCCCATGCGCCGTACAGCACATGGGGCACGCCTTGCATCTCATCGTCGGATGGTCGTGCGCTGAGGACGCGCAAATCGGCATAGACTTGTGCGCTGTCGGCGTTGACGATGACGGCCTCTCGTCCGTCGGTCATCGCTCGCAAAGCAAGTTTTACCGCGAGATCGCTCTTGCCGCTGGCGGTCGGCCCTGCGATTAGCGCGAGCCTTGGCCGTTCGGTCCCCAAACTCACGCTTACGCTTTCAAAGGAATTCTCGGTGATCATCGCGCGGTTGATAGCAGACCCTGAGACGCTTGGTGACAATCTTGCGCTCGCCATGGAAATGATCGAGGCGCGCGATTGGGAAGTGGCAGGCGCAGGCATGCTCGACACCTGCGAAGATGTGTTGGAACTTGAGGTGCTTGAAGGCGATCCTGTGGGGATTCGCAGCATCCTTGATCAATGCTTCCCGACAAGCGATTTGCTGTTGTCGCAAGGTTTGATTGATGTACCGGGCCTGTTCGTTTCCGACATGGATTCAACCATGATCGGTCAGGAATGCATTGACGAACTGGCTGATTTTGCCGGTCTGAAAGGCCGCATCGCCGCGATCACCGAACGCGCGATGCAAGGCGAACTCGATTTCGAATCGGCGCTGCGTGAGCGGGTGGGCTTGTTGAAAGACTTGCCCGAGGTTGCAATCCGCCAGTGCCTGGATGAACGGATCCAGCCGATGTCTGGCGCACGGACGCTGGTTTCCACCTTGAAGGCGCGCGGATGTCATACAGTGTTGGTGACGGGCGGTTTCCATTCCTTTGCTGATCCCGTGGCCGAATTGCTTGGCTTTGAACGTGTGGTTGGGAACCGTCTGGGATTGCATGATGGTGTGCTCACTGGCGGCCTGGTGGGTGGAATCGTTGACAGTGCGGTGAAGAAGCAAGTGCTGCTTGAAGAGTCGGCTCGGCTGGGGGAGGGCGTGTTGAGCCTCGCCACCGGCGATGGCGCAAATGACATTCCAATGATTGAGGCCGCCCATTTCGGCATTGCTTACCGCGCCAAACCAAAGGCCCGCGCTGCGGCGGACGGCTGGATTGATCGTGGTGATCTGACTTCGATCCTTTCCCTTCTGGGCATAGGCCGCGAAGACTGGGTGTTGGATTGACGGAGTATTTACACTCCTGTTAGTATGATCATGTCGAGGTGAACGGGAGAATACGCCGTGAATGCTATGACCGGCGCGCTGCAAGCCGACTTGCCGATATATGATGAACGCCGTCCTGAACTTCGGCTGCGTCCCGCCAATGCGTGGCGGCATTTCCAGAACCTGATGAAAGATAAGGAAAACACCGAAGAGGTGTTCCATATCTTTGAATCGCTGCCCTGGCGCAATTTGCGACCATCGGCAGAGCGCTTCCTCCGTTCCGCGTGGGGGCAGGCGTTGCGCGCAAAAGAGCCAAACCTGCCAACGCTTCTCGATGATCACGCAGCGCTGCGCCGGACGCCTGCCGGATCACTTGCGCATGCTTACTGCGATTTCATGGAGCGCGAAGGGCTGACTGCGCAAGGTTTGGTCGACGAATTTGACAAGTTTGCGCAGCACCACGAAAAGTTTGAAGACCAGTTTCGCTGGTATCTGAACCGTATGCGCGACGTGCATGATATGCTGCACGTGTTGACCGGTTATGGCCGTGATGCGCTTGGAGAAGCATGCGTTTTGGCATTCACGTATAGCCAGCAGCCTTCGCCGGCGCATTTGTTCATTGGTTATATGGCGGGCCTGAACATCCGCAAGCAGGTGCGCAGCAATGCACCAGTGATCAAAGCGGTTAGCGAAGGGAAGCGCTTGGGCAAGGCGTGTCCACGCTTGTGCGAGCAATCAATCACAGACTTGCTGCCGCTTCCTCTTGAGGACGTGCGGCGCAAGTTGAACATTACGCCGGCGGTCCACTATCAACAGGCCCATGCCAGATGGGCACAGATCGGCGTTGATCCGTATGATTTACTGGGAAAAAACCTGAAGAAAGCAGCCTAGCGCTTAGATCCTCCCCGAAGCAAGTTCGGGGAGGGCCTGAACTGAACCTTCCATCCAGTCGCGGAAGAAGGCTTCGTTGGCTTCGCGCAAGGTGGCGAGTTCCACGCCTGCGATTTGCGTTCCGCCAACGGTGCCAATCCGGATCGCATCTTCAAGCACTTCGTTGGGTGCAGATGTGACGATGTAGCGCGACTGGTCTTCACCGAAGGCTTTGGCAGTGTCCAGTTCGATGGTCAGCGTGCAACCCTTGTTGCTCGCCAGCGCCATTTCCGTCAACGCCACGAGCAGACCGCCATCGGAGATGTCATGCACGGCGGTCAATTTGCCCGAAGCAATCCAATCACGGATCAATTCGCCGTTTTTGCGTTCAACTACTAGATCAACCTTGGGGGCGTCCCCTGCTTCACGGCCTGCAATTTCGCGCAAATAAAGTGATTGGCCAAGGTGCGTGCCTTCGCCGCCGACCAGCCAAATGGCATCGCCGTTGTTCTTGAAGGCGATTGTGGTCATGATTTCGTGATCAAGCATCAAGCCGACGCCGCCAATGGCAGGCGTTGGAAGAATGGCCGATCCGCCACCGGTAGCCTTCGACTCGTTGTAGAGCGAGACGTTGCCCGACACGATCGGGTAATCGAGCGCGCGACATGCATCGCCCATGCCTTCAAGCGCTTGGACGATTTGAGCCATGATTTCGGGGCGCTGGGGGTTGGCAAAGTTCAGGCAATTGGTGATTGCCAGTGGACGCGCGCCAACCGCACAGATGTTGCGATAGGTTTCGGCCACAGCCTGTTTGCCGCCTTCGTAGGGATCGGCGTAGCAATAGCGGGGGCTGCAATCGGTGCTCATGGCGAGCGCTTTTTGAGTGCCGTGAATGCGCACAACTGCCGCATCGCCACCTGATTTTTGCAGCGTATCTGCGCCAACCTGACTGTCGTATTGTTCGAAAATCCAGCGGCGGTTGGCAAGATCGGGGCAGCCGATCAGCTTGACGAGGTCTGCGCCTAGATCGGCGCTTTCCGCCACGCTGCCGAGCGGCGCGACATTGGCCCATGCCTTGTAATCAACAAGGCTGAGGGCCGGACGATCATAGAGCGGGGCGTCTTCAGCGAGCGGTCCGAGTGGTATGTCGCACACGGTTTCGCCTTTGAAAGTCAGCACCATGTGGCCGGTGTCCGTCACTTCGCCGATCACGGCAAAGTCCAGTTCCCACTTCTTGAAGATCGCCTCGGCCATCGGCTCTTTGCCGGGCTTGAGCACCATGAGCATGCGCTCCTGGCTTTCCGAGAGCATCATTTCGTAAGGCGTCATGCCCTCTTCGCGGCAGGGTACCATATCCATGTTGAGGATGATGCCAGCCTTGCCGTTTGTCGCCATTTCAACAGACGATGAGGTAAGGCCGGCTGCGCCCATGTCCTGAATGGCCACGATCGCATCGGTTGCCATCAGTTCAAGGCAGGCTTCGATCAGCAGCTTTTCGGTAAACGGATCGCCCACTTGCACGGTTGGGCGCTTCGCTTCGGAATCTTCACCAAAATCTGCGCTGGCCATGGTGGCGCCGTGGATGCCATCGCGTCCGGTCTTTGAACCAACGTAGACGATGGGGTTCCCAAGGCCGGTCGCGGCGGAATAGAAGATCTTGTCCTGATCGGCGACGCCCACGGTCATTGCGTTGACAAGGATATTTCCGTCATATGCGGGGTGGAAATTGGTTTCACCACCGACAGTCGGGACGCCCACGCAATTGCCATAGCCACCAATGCCCGCAACCACGCCTTGGACAAGGTGCTTCATCTTGGGGTGGTCGGGACGGCCGAATCGCAGGGCGTTCATGTTCGCTACAGGCCGCGCGCCCATGGTGAACACATCGCGCAAGATGCCGCCAACACCCGTTGCAGCACCCTGATAGGGTTCAATGTACGACGGGTGGTTGTGGCTTTCCATCTTGAAGATGGCGGCTTGGCCATCGCCAATGTCGATAACGCCTGCGTTTTCGCCAGGTCCGCAAATCACCCAAGGTGCGCTGGTGGGCAGCTTTTTAAGGTGGATGCGGCTTGATTTATAAGAGCAATGCTCTGACCACATGACCGAAAATATGCCGAGTTCGACAAGGTTCGGTTCACGACCAAGCGCGTGCAGGACGCGCTGGAATTCGTCTTCGGACAGGCCATGGGCGGCTACGACATCTGCGGTGATCTCGGACATGGCCCGCGCCTTAGCGAGGGCTGCGCAAAGTGGCTAGTCTTAACCTGCAAAGGCCGTCTTAACCTGCAAACTTGGTTGCAGCCCATGTTGCTGCAGTCGCGGTAACGGCGGTGGCAAAAGTGCCCCAGATGACGTCAATGATCGTCACATGGATCGGCCAACGCGCCAAGACAGCCTGACTGGTAAGGTCATATGTCATGTAACACATGGCCCCCAACACCGCTCCATTCAGCGCCGCGGCGCCAAGCCCTAGAGTCAGGCCGGGGCGCACCGCGAACCACATCATGCCCGCCAGATAAAGCACATAGAACACGAGCGCCGGGGCGATGCGGAACGTGGGGGCAAGAAGATCACCCAAAGCGGGGCGATAAAGCTTGGATCCGGCCCAGCCGAGCCAGACAGCGTCGAGCGCACCGAACACCACAGCGGCTGCGATATAAGCGATCAAATACTGCATGGTGTGGGCAACCTCCCTGACAACTTCTTTTCCAAGCTTGACCCGCCCCCCGTGCCCCGTCAATGCTGCCCACATGGGAATGGCACCGGAAATCGCGAACCTCAGCTTTGAAGAGGCCCTGAAAGAACTCGAATCTGTCGTCAGGCGGCTCGAAAGTGGCGAGGCACCGCTCGACGAATCGATTGAGCTTTACGCCAAAGGCGATGCGCTCCGTGCGCATTGCCAGGCGAGGCTCGATTCAGCGCAAGCCCGGATTGAGGCGATTGTCGCAGACCGTGATGGCAAAGCGCAGGGCTTGCGTCCGTTTGATGAAGCAGCAGGTTAAGGGGCTAAGCCATGTCACAGGCAATCGGACTGCTGAAGCCCGCCCTCAAGGCTATTGCCGAGGACATTGACCACAGCTTTGATTTGTTGTTGCCGCTGCCCGGTGATCCGCGCAACCGGCTGGTCGAAGCGATGCGTTACGCAACGATTGGTGGCGGCAAGCGCATTCGCCCGCTGTTAGTAACGGCAACGGCGGCCATGTTCGGCGTTTCGCGTGAAGCCGCGGTACGGGTTGGGACCGCGATTGAGGCGATCCACGTCTATTCACTGATCCACGATGATTTGCCGTGCATGGACGATGACGGAACGCGCCACGGCAAGCCAACGGTGCATGTCGCCTTCGACGATGCCGCAGCAGTCTTGGCTGGCGATGCTTTGCACGATTTCGCTTTCGAACTGTTGTCTGATCCTGCCACCAGCGGCGATCCGTTTGTACGCATCGAATTGATCCGTACGCTCGCCATGGCCAGCGGAATGAATGGCATGTGCGGCGGACAGATGATGGATATCGTCGCTGAAACCGAAAGCTTCGATCTGCCCACCGTAACCCGGTTGCAGCAATTGAAGACGGGAGCATTGCTGGCAGCGTCGGTCGAAATGGGCGCAATATTGGGACATGTTCCCATAGAAGGCCGCACACATTTGCGCGGTTACGCGCGTGATATTGGCCTGGCATTCCAGATCGCTGATGATCTTTTAGACCTTGAAGGGGATGAGGCTGCGGCCGGTAAAGCGCTGCGCAAGGACGAAGCGCAAGGCAAACAGACATTTCTGTCCTTGTTGGGGCCTGATCGCGCGCGCGAACAAGCCCGCCGTCTGGTTGAGCAAGCGGTAGACCTGCTGCAAAGTTATGGTCCGGAAGCGGATTTGTTGCGCGAACTTGCGCGCTTCATCGTGGAGAGGAACCACTGATGGCTGAACGTATCGGCGTTTATCCGGGCACGTTCGACCCGATCACGCTTGGGCATCTCGATATCATCCGGCGCGGCGCGAAGCTTGTGGACAGGCTGATTATTGGGGTGACGACCAATCCATCAAAGAACCCGATGTTCACTCCAGAGGAACGCATGGCATCGGTGCGCCGCGAAGCCTCCGAACAAGGCATCGACAATGTCGAAGTGGTGGGTTTCAACGCGTTGCTGATGAAATTTGCCCGCAAGCAGGGCGCAAGTGTGATTGTGCGCGGACTGCGCGCCGTGGCTGATTTTGAATACGAATATCAGATGGCCGGCATGAACCAGCAGATTGATGCCGAAATCGAAACGGTGTTTCTGATGGCCGATGTCGGGCTTCAGCCAATAGCCTCAAAACTGGTCAAGGAAATTGCGCTTTTTGGCGGCGATATATCGGGCTTTGTCACGCCAACCATTCGTGACGAAGTTGTGGCGCGTGTTGATAAGCTGGGCCGCTTGGGCGACTATTGAAGCGGCCACGGCGCGCAAACACAATCGTTCATTGCAGCGAAAGCGCGACGCGCCTATCCGCGCTGTAGATTTTCCGGAGTTCACCCGTCTCATGGTTTTGCGCTTTTTTACCAGTCTTGCGCTTGGCGCCGCCCTAATTGCTTCGCCAGCCCGGGCGCAGGACAAGGATGCGGCAGCCGCCACACCTAAGCCGCTCAATTATGCAATCAACGCAGATGAAAGCATCGATCGCGAAAACATCTTGCTGCTCGATTTGTCGAATGGCGGTCGCGTGTCGATCCGTTTGATGCCGGAATGGGCGCCCAATCATGTTGAGCGGATCAAGAAGCTGGCGCGCGAAGGCTTTTACAACGGGGTGATTTTTCACCGCGTGATTGATGGCTTTATGGCGCAGACGGGCGATCCCACGGGTACCGGGCAGGGCGGCTCGCCGCTTCCTGATTTGACGGCTGAATTCAACAAAGTGCCGCATGTGCGCGGCACCGTTTCAATGGCCCGCACGAACGAGCCGAACACGGCCAATAGCCAGTTCTTTATCGTGTTTTATCCGCGCTTTGCGCTGGACAACAAATACACCAATTTCGGTCGGGTGATTTCGGGCATGGACAATGTCGACGCGATCGTGCGCGGCGAACCGCCTTCGAATCCTACCAAAGTTGTGCAGGCCTCTATCGCGTCTGACAACAAACCCGCACCTGCCATTGTTGCGCCAAGCACAAAGCCAGCTTTCACTGCGGATATGTTGAGCAATTCGCAGTCGAATTGATCTGCAAATACGGCTAGGGCGCAGCGATGCGCGTTGACCTGTTTGATTTTGAATTGCCGACTGAAAATATTGCCCTGCGGCCCGCCCGTCCGCGTGATTCAGCGCGGTTGCTGGGTGTGTCGGCAGAGGGGCCTTTTCGTGATCGGATTGTTCGCGATTTGCCATCGCTGCTGAACCCCGGTGATGTTCTGGTCTTCAATGATACGCGGGTGATCCCGGCGCAGCTTGAAGGCCAGCGCGGCGATGCGCGGATTGGCGCCACACTGCATAAGCGAATCGATTTGCGGCGGTGGCAGGCCTTTGTACGCAACGCCAAGCGGTTGCGACCGGATGATGTGATCCAATTTGGCGCAGGCGTATCCGGCATAGCCGAAACGCGTCACGATGATGGCAGCTGGACGCTGTTCTTTCCCGGCGAAGAACCTGTCGAAGTGCTGCTTGAGCGCGCAGGGCGAATGCCGTTGCCGCCCTATATCGCGGGCAAGCGCCCAACCGATGAACAGGACCGTACAGACTATCAAACGATGTTCGCAACAAAAGACGGTGCGGTTGCGGCCCCCACAGCTGCATTGCACTTTACGCCAGATCTTCTCGAAGGACTGACTGCGAGCGGCGTGCAGACCGAGATGCTTACCCTGCATGTGGGGGCGGGCACATTTCTGCCAGTGAAGGCCGAAGACACCGATGACCATGCCATGCATGCTGAATGGGGTACGATTGACGCAGGCACTGCGGACCGGCTGAATGCTGCACGCGCTGGTGGAAACCGGGTGATTGCGGTTGGCACGACATCACTCCGCCTGCTGGAAAGCGCGACTGGCGACGACCGCGTGATCCGTCCGTTCGAGGGTGATACGTCGATCTTCATAACGCCCGGCTACAAATTCCGCGCGATTGATGGCTTGATGACCAACTTTCATCTACCCAAATCCACCCTGTTCATGCTGGTCAGCGCACTGATGGGGCGTGACCGCATGCAGGCGGCCTATGCTCATGCCATTGCGCAGGGTTACCGGTTTTACTCCTACGGCGATTCCAGCCTTCTCCTGCCATAAAGCGCAGTTTCGCGCTGCCTCTTCACGTCTAGCTTGTCCGCAAAAGACAAAGAGAGGGTAAGCGCATGATTCCAGCGCACGTACCGGCAGACCGGATCGTCAATTTTGATATTTTCAACCCGCCCGGGGTCGAAGACGATTACTTCGCAAGCTGGAAAACACTGCTCGATGGACCGGGTCTGGTCTGGACCACGGCGAATGGCGGGCACTGGATTGGTGCGCGTGGCGACGTTGTCCGCAGCCTTTGGAACGATTCCGAACGACTGTCGAACGAATGCCTCGCAGTAACGCCGGGCCTTGGAGACGTGATGCAATTCATCCCGCTTCAGCAGGATGGTGCAGAACACAAAGCCTTTCGCATGGCGGTGATGAAGGGCCTTGCCTCCCGCTATGTTGTTGCGCTGGAACCGCGCGTTGTCGAAATTGCCCGCGAACTGATTGCCGAATTGCGGCGGCGAGGATCATGCGATTTCGTTGCCGAATTTGCAGAAATCCTCCCTTTGAATATCTTTCTGTCGTTGATCGATGTACCGTTGGAAGATCGCCCTAGGTTGCGCGAGCTTGGCGTGCAATTGACGCGGCCTGATGGTTCAATTCAAAAACGCATGGTCGAACCGGGCGACGATCTGTTCAGCCACATTCTGTCCGAACCGGTGATGGGCCGCAGCTGGACCGAGGACGAGGCGCGACGGATGTGCCGTAATTTGCTGTTTGGCGGATTGGATACGGTTGCCGCAATGTTCGGTATGGTTGCGCTGCATCTGGCGCGTCATCCTGAAGATCAGAAACTATTGCGCGAACAGCCCGATTTGATCCCCGCCGCTGCGGATGAATTGATGCGACGCTATCCCACAGTCGCCGTCAGCCGCAACGCCGTGGCAGATGTGGAAATGGATGGCGTGACGATCCGCCAGGGCGATCTGGTCTATTTGCCCAGCGTCCTTCACAACCTTGACCCTGCCAGCTTTGATGCACCCGACGAGGTCCGCTTTGACCGCGATCTTACCCCGGTCCGCCATACGACGATGGGAGTTGGCGCGCATCGTTGTGTCGGTGCCGGTCTGGCACGGATGGAGGTGATCGTCTTCCTGCGGGAATGGCTTTCGCAAATGCCGGAATTTGCGCTTGATCCGTCACAGCCGGTCAAGATGAAGGGCGGCAATGTGGGGGCTTGTACCGCGCTACCGCTAAGGTGGGAACCAAGCCTAAGCTGAGAACCAGCCCCAGATCAGTCGCCCGGTCAGGCCCAAGCTGACGATTACCAGCAATGGCCGGATCATCTTTGCGCCAAATTTTGTGGCAAAGTGTGAGCCGATCCAGGCACCGGTCATGGCTCCTGCTCCCATGCATAACCCAAGCAGCCAAAGGGCTTGGCCGCCGAGAGTGAACACGATGACGCTGGCGATGTTGCTTGTGACATTCAGGAACTTTGTCAGGCCCGTCGCGCGGGTCAGGCCGAAGCCGCGAAAGCCGACCAAGGTTGTGGCAAAGAACTGGCCAGCGCCCGGTCCAAAGAAGCCGTCATAAAAGCCAATGCCCGCAGCGACCGGCCTAAAGCCGTTTTCGCTAAGCAGGGGTTTGCGATCCTCGTCAGTCATGCTGGGTGAAAGCACGGTGTAGAGCGCGACGCTGATCAGCAGGATCGGCACCACCAGCTTGAGCACATCGGCGCTGAGCCGCTGGATAGCGAGCGTACCCATGAGTGCGCCAACAAACACCACAGCGGCCAGTGGCGCGCTTTGACGGAAGCTGAACAGGCCCGCCTTGTGATAACGCCATGTTGCCACGGTCGTGCCGCACATTGATTGGACTTTGTTTGTGCCCAGCACAACGTGCGGCGGAAGGTTGGTGGACAGCAGGATGGGCATCATGATGAGGCCGCCACCACCTGCAACCGCATCAACGAATCCGGACAGCACGGCAACGCACGTGAGTGCAGGGTAAAGCCACAGTTCGATCTGCGAAGGGTCAAGCATTTGCGCGCCTTGGCGAATAGGCTTAAGGGCCGCAAACTCTTTTTGCCGAGCATGCAGCCCATGACCCGTTTTGCCTTTGATATTCACGCCACTGACGGCAAAGCCCGCACCGGTACCATCCGCATGAAGCGGGGTGATATCCGCACGCCTGCGTTCATGCCGGTGGGCACTGCTGCCACGGTCAAGGCGATGAAGGTGGAAGATGTGCGCGCGGCGGGCGCGGATATCATCCTTGGAAATACGTATCATTTGATGCTGCGTCCGGGGGCAGAACGGATGGCGCGAATGGGCGGTTTGCACAAGTTTATGGGCTGGGACCGGCCTATTTTGACCGATAGCGGCGGCTATCAGGTGATGAGCTTGTCGGACTTGCGCAAGATCACCGAAGAAGGCGTGACCTTTGCCAGCCATCTGGATGGATCGCGCCACATGCTCAGCCCGGAGCGGTCGATGGAAATCCAGCGCTTGTTGGGCTCGGACATTGTGATGTGCTTTGACGAATGCCCGCGCGCTGACCAACCGCGGGACGTAATCGCCAAATCGATGGAAATGTCGATGCGCTGGGCCAGGCGCAGCCGCGACGGGTTTGATGCAGGCGGCGAGCATGCCGAACGCTCGGCTTTGTTCGGCATCCAGCAAGGCGCTTTGGACGAAGGCCTGCGCAAGGCGAGTGCAGATGCGCTGACGGATATCGGCTTTGACGGATACGCCATTGGCGGGCTTGCCGTGGGTGAGGGGCAGGAGGCGATGTTCGCCACGCTCGATTTTGCGCCGCAGCAGCTACCGGCAGACCGTCCACGCTATTTGATGGGCGTGGGGAAACCTGATGATCTGGTGGGGGCTGTAGAGCGCGGCGTTGACATGTTCGATTGCGTGTTGCCTACGCGCTCTGGCCGCAACGGGCAGGCCTTTACGTGGAACGGGCCGCTGAACATGCGCAATGCACGCCACGCTGAGGACATGGGGCCGCTGGACGAACGCTGCCCATGCCCTGCCTGCAAGAAGTTCAGCCGCGCCTATCTCAATCACCTGATCAAATCTGGTGAGATGCTGGGCGCGATGCTGCTGACAGAGCACAACTTGTGGTTTTACCAGCAATTGATGGCCGGAATGCGCGCAGCGATTGCCGAAGGGCGCTTTGCTGTGTTTGCTGCGGAATTCCGCCGGGATTATTTCTCGCGTTAGGCTGCCAAGCCTTGCGGGTTGCCTTCCAGATCGGGTGAGCCCACTTCCAGTTTCGAATCCTTGTAAGGATAGAACATTCCCGATCGCGGGTCGAGAAAGCCTGCGCCGATGGCAAAGGCTTGACGCTGGGCGGTGAGTAGATCCGGATACCATTTGCCGGTGCGATGCGGTGTAACAAAGCGATAATGCGACATGTCTGGATAATGGATCGCAGGCTTGGCGGTTCCCACAACCCGTCGCAAATTATCGATAAAAAACAAAATCTAACACGCCATTCACAGATACGAAAAAGGCGGAGTTTGCACCCCGCCTTTCCGTATCTGTTGTAAGACGAGAAATCTTAGCGCGAATAGAATTCGACGACCAAGTTTGGTTCCATCTTCACTGGATAAGGCACTTCGTCCAGCGTTGGCACGCGGGTAAAGGTTGCCTTGTCAGCGTCGGTTGAAACGTAATCGGGAACGTCACGCTCTGGCAGGGTCTGCGCTTCGGCGATCAGGGCCATTTCCTTGGCCTTCTTGCCAAGGCTGATCACGTCACCGGGGCGAACGCGACGCGAGGCGATGTTGCACTTCACGCCGTTCACATAAATGTGACCGTGCGAAACAACTTGACGGGCCGAGAAGATGGTTGGCGCAAACTTGGCGCGGTACACGACCATGTCGAGGCGCTGTTCGAGCAGGCCGATCAGGTTCTGACCGGTATCACCCTTCATCTTCGCCGCTTCCTGATAGGTGCGCTTGAATTGCTTTTCGGTTACGTCGCCGTAATAGCCACGCAGCTTCTGCTTGGCGCGCAGTTGGATGCCGAAGTCCGACACCTTGCTCTTGCGGCGCTGGCCGTGCTGGCCGGGACCGTACGAACGACGGTTTACCGACGACTTTGGACGACCCCAGATGTTTTCACCGAGGCGACGGTCGATTTTGTACTTAGATGCCTTGCGCTTGGACATGCGCTACCCTTCAATTTGCAATGCTTCAGCCCTGTGCCGAAGTTTCTAGTCCCGGAACCGCACCATTCCGCCATTTGCAGAATGCGGCCACCGCTTCACCGGGAGTGCGAGGCCAATTGCGAAGCGCGGCCAAGAACAGAGAATGCCGCCTATGTCAAGGGTACCTGCCATAGACATTGGTAAGAATTGGGCGTTTATACTGGTAAGATGCTTGAAATGCCGCCCCAGCAAGACACCTCTGCGCTGCCGGATAGCGCCGCTGACGGCATTGCTGCAATCGATCAGGAAATACTGTTGCTGTTGTCACGGCGCTTTGCGTTGGCGCGCACGTCTGGCGAAGGCGCATGGCTTGACGAGGATGAGCGGCGCGCAGGTATAGGTGCGATCCGCAGCAAAGCCTTTGAATTGGGCGTGCCGGTAAGCCTTGTCGTTGATTTTTGGGATCGGCTTGCCGATGCATCGGCAGCCTTGAACCATCAGGCCAAGAGCCGATAAGCCCAGAGCCCGGGCCCCTAATCGCGAGGATCACCCGGTTTTGATCCGGGCCTGCGCCGCAATACACTAAGCACTCCGCGCAAAGTCCGCACTTCAAGGTGATTCCACCCGGCCTTTGTCAGAACTGATCGCAATGTCCGCCGTGTGGTTACAGCCCGGCTTTCAGGCTCAAAATAACCGCGCGGCTCAAGCATCGCGCACAGTTGGTCAAAAAAGCCCTCAAAATCCTCCTGAGGGGCAGGGGGGAGGATGTCCTCGACCGTCGGCTGTACGAGGTCTGCATTGCCCTCAACGCTGCTACGGGCGTGCTTTGACCATTCATAAGCGCAAAGGATGACCGCTTGCGCCAGATTGAGCGAGGCAAACTCAGGATTGATCGGCACGGTAATGATCGCGCGGGCCAATGCGACGTCATCCGTTTCCAGCCCGGACCGTTCAGGTCCGAACACGAAAGCGCTGCGCCCCGGCGCGATGATAATGTCGCGCGCCGCTTCTTCCGGGGTAAGGACGGGCTTGGTTACGCCGCGCTTGCGCACGGTCGTGGCATAGACGTGGGCGCAGTCAGCCACGGCATCGGCAAGCGATTCGAATACTTGCGCTTTTTCCAGCACGACATCGGCTCCGGCCGCTGCTGGCCCCGCCGAAGGGTTGGGCCAACCATCGCGCGGGGTGACCAGGCGCAATTCGACCAAACCGAAGTTGAGCATGGCACGGGCGGCTTTGCCAATGTTTTCGCCCAATTGCGGGCGCACAAGTACAATGACTGGCTGACGGCTTTGGATAGCGGTCACTTCTCGCCTGCCCCGATTCCGCTTACTTCCTTTACACTGCTGGCGAATTCCTCGAAATCGCGCGCTTCGGTGAAATCGCGATAGACGCTGGCAAAACGGATGTAGGCGACGCTGTCAAGCTGGCGCAGGCCTTCCATAACCATCTCGCCGATAACTTTGGACGGCACTTCGGCATCGCCCATTGTTTCGATCTGGCGCTGGATGCCGGAAACCAGTTGGTCGAGCCGTTCTTGCGCCACAGGGCGTTTGCGGCAAGCAAGCGATACGGATTGTTCGATCTTTGACCGGTCAAACGGTTCGCGCCGTTCTCCGCTTTTCACCACGAGCACTTCGCGCAGTTGCACGCGCTCAAATGTGGTGAACCGCGCCCCGCACCCTTCGCACTGCCGACGCCGGCGGATTGAGGTATTATCCTCGCTCGGCCGGCTGTCTTTTACCTGGCTGTTGTCATGGGCACAGAACGGGCAACGCATCGCTTAGCGTTTGATACGCTGCCAGAACGCAAAGCCTGCGCCGACCGCAAGACCAAGCGGCAAGGACACGACGGGCAGAAGCACGCCTGCAACTGCGCCGATAGCGGCACCAGCCAAAACGGGCTTTGTCGACGGATGGGCCATGCCCTGTTTGGCCATGCCCGAAATTTCGTCTTTGGCACGGGCGGCGAGATCATTGTTGTCGTTCATGGAATCAAAGCTCCGGGTACACTGGGAAGCGTGCACACAGTTCGGCAACGCGATCGCGCACCCGCTGTTCCACCTGACCATCACCTTCTTCGCCGTTGCGCGCAAGGCCTTCGACGACTTCGCTGATCAACTTGCCGATCTGCCGGAACTCTTCCTCACGGAAACCGCGCGTGGTCCCAGCTGGCGTACCAAGCCGGATGCCCGACGTGACGAAGGGTGAACGCTTGTCAAACGGCACGCCGTTCTTGTTGCAGGTGAGCCAAGCGCGATCGAGGCCCTTTTCGGCAGCCTTGCCGGTGACATCCTTGGCTGACAGGTCGACCAGCATCAGATGGTTGTCGGTTCCGCCCGATACGATGCCGAGGCCTGCATCTTTCAGGCTTTCGGCCAGAGCCTTGGCGTTTGCGACGATCTGGTGCGCATAGGCTTTGAATTCAGGACGCAGCGCTTCGCCAAAAGCGACAGCCTTGGCGGCGATGACGTGGACCAGCGGTCCGCCTTGCAGGCCGGGGAACACGGCAGTGTTGAATTTCTTGGCCAGCGCTTCATCGTTGGTCAGGATGATGCCCGAACGCGGCCCGCGCAGGCTTTTGTGCGTGGTGCTGGTGACAACATGCGCGTGGGGGAAGGGCGATGGGTGCGCGCCGCCAGCCACAAGGCCCGAGATGTGCGACATATCAACCAGCAGCCATGCGCCCACTTCATCGGCGATGGCGCGGAACACACCCCAGTCCCATGTGCGTGAATAGGCCGTGCCGCCTGCGATGATCAGCTTGGGCTTATGTTCGCGGGCAAGGCGCGCAACTTCGTCCATGTCGATCATGTGCGTATCGGCGCTGACGCCGTAAGGGACGGGGTTGAACCACTTGCCGCTCATGTTCACAGGCGAGCCGTGCGTGAGGTGGCCGCCCGAGTTCAGGTCAAGGCCCATGAACGTGTCGCCCGGCTGTAGCAGTGCAAGGAAGACGGCCTGGTTCATCTGGCTGCCCGAATTGGGCTGCACGTTGGCAAAATCGCAGCCAAACAGCTTCTTTGCGCGTTCGATTGCCAGCGTTTCAACGATGTCGGCATATTCGCAGCCGCCATAATAGCGCTTGCCGGGATAGCCTTCAGCGTACTTGTTGGTGAAGACCGAGCCGGTGGCTTCGAGCACAGCAAGGCTGGTGATGTTTTCCGAAGCGATCAGTTCGATCTTGGTCTGCTGACGTCCCAGTTCGCCACGGATTGCGGCAAAAACTTCGGCATCGGCCGTTTCGAGATGTTCGGTAAAGAAACCCGCTTTACGGATTTCCGGCGCTGCGGTTGCAGTGGTCATCGTATGTGGCTCCTTCAAAACGTTGGATTGGAAAGTTTTTCAACGCGGCCGGAATGGCGGCCGCCGCCGAATTCAGTGCTTAAAAACGCATCGAGACAAGCCTTGGCCATGTCCTCACCTGTCAGGCGTGCGCCCAAGGCGATGACATTGGCATTGTTATGTTCGCGAGCAAGCGCTGCAGACAGGGGTTCGGATACCAGTGCGCAGCGACAAGCCGGATTGCGGTTTACTGCGATGGAAATGCCGATGCCCGAGCCGCAAATAGCAACGCCATATTCGGCGGTGCCGTCAGCCACGACCGAGGCGAGTTTGTACCCGAAATCAGGATAATCGACACGGTCTGCGGTATCGGGACCAAGGTCTGCTACTTCATGTCCCCGTTCGATCAGATATTCGCGCAAGATCGTCTTGAGGTCTATGGCAGCATGATCAGAGGCGATGGCAATGCGCATGGGATCCGTTTCGGCAGCTATTTATCAGGAATCGTTGGCGGCCCATAAGCCGTCAAAGCGCAACAAGCCACTGCAAATCGCCGATTACGATCTGCCCGTTGGGGCTGATCGTAACAAGTGTGAGTTATCTCAATCTAAGCGCTAATCTTCCATTGCGGCATAATTGCACGCGTCTTCGCTATAATTTTGTCGGCTACTACTGCAAAAGAACGCGTGGAAATGTCGTCATGTAAGGATGCGCCGCGAGGTTCCACCCTGTTAACCAACCAGCGATCATTCTGTTTTGCCGATTTCACCTTCGTCCTTAACGCCTGAGGGCAGCAATATAATTATGGAAACCAGCTCGGGTGAAAGGTACTTTTTGAGCTTAGAGCAATAATTTTTTCGCGGCATGCGAACTTCCATCTTCGGAACTCGCAGATGTCCCGAATATGTTGGGCATCAAGTTCGCATTAGCTCGGTTGCTGACCTTAACGCGCAGGCGTCAACCGCCGCCGCACATCGGTGAGCGGTTTCTCGACAAGTGCGTACATAATCGCACAAT
Source organism: Novosphingobium sp. 32-60-15 (assembly GCF_002280675.1). GTDB lineage: Bacteria > Pseudomonadota > Alphaproteobacteria > Sphingomonadales > Sphingomonadaceae > Novosphingobium. The sequence continues at coordinate 312,141 of NZ_NCEN01000001.1, forward strand.
ATGCACAAGAAATTGCAAGCGCGATCATTGCTGACAAGATCGGCGGAAAGTCGGGCGCAATGCTCTGCATGGAGTACAGCAACGCATAATGTACAAGGTACAAGGTGTAGGACCACAGTCCTATTCGCTGTAAAACTGACCAACGCAAATATTTTGAAGCGATATTTCGGTTCTGCAATTGATAGTTGAAGATGACTAGCAACGCAGCGCCTTGCAGCGAGTATCGGATGCCCTCGCGCAAAAGGATTGAACTCATTGCGAACGTGCCGATAATTACCAAAACTGCAAGCATGGCTTGCCAGCCTTTTGCTTGCCATGAAGGTTGCACTTCCAATGCTGGGTTGGCCCACAGTGCAAGGATGCACCCGAACAAGATCGAATCAAACCGCGTGTGCGTCCAGTAATAATTTTCCTCGCCGAGCCCCAAAATGATAATGTTAAATAACCTTACAGCCAGAACTACCGCACACGCAACGGCACAAAGAGCTGCAAAGCGTGCCGTTGACATGCACTTCATCGCCATAACGAAGCAAAGCGGAAAAATAAGATAAAAATGCTCTTCCACCGCCAATGACCATAATGGTGACGGAAGACCGGTTTCAGTACCGTGATCTGGCATATAGTTGGAAAAGAAAAAAAACTGGCTCAAAACGCCCAACGCAGTTGGACTCTGGTTTAGAACCCCTACAATCACCAAATATCCAATAAAGGCTAACGTAATATAAAGTGGAGGATTGATCCTCAAAATTCGGCGTATATAAAAATTTCTCAGGCTCAATTTACCGGTGTTGGCATATTCTAATCGCATCATCGTTGTGATCAGATAGCCGCTCAAGAAAAAAACAACGTCACGCCAAACCCAGCCGGGAACTTCGGCAAGAGGTGCGTGTGTCCGATACACACGAGTCCGACAGCAATGGCCCGAATACCGTCAAGATCAGGCATGTGCGGCAAACTCTGCACCGCCAGAACTTCTCGCGTCGAACTTGCTGCTAAGAGTTCATCTTTATTTGCTAACTCCAACAAACTGTCTCCATCAAAGATTGAGGGCAGCCGGTCATCGGATTATAAAAAGAGCGGTTTCGGAACTGTTTGTAGCATTGAAACACGATTCTCGCCTCAGTTCAGCCCATTTTGAATGTAAAAATGCCTAACAGAGGGTAATCTAACGCGCAAGGCGAATCTTTTTGGGGATTGATGAAGCGTCAATTATTGGTTCGAAAGCGGACATTTCTTGGATGACGGACTTGGCTGATTCATTTGTTCGTCCGAGGTGTGCAGTGACCCGAAAGACGGATCAGCTTTCCGCGCTGTCTTTGGGCGGGTTTTCCTTAAAGTAGCTGGTCAATTCCTCGACCAGTTCGGTCTGCATTTTGCTGATCGAAGGCATTAGATCGCGCATGTAAGCTTCGTTTGCAGCCTTGAAGCTTGGGTCGCTCATAACCGCAGAACTGCGTTGGAAAAAGTGCCGACCGGCTTCGGTCTTGGCAAAAGCGCGCAGTTCCGAAAGCTCGGCTTCGCTGAATTCACGTGTGTAAGACATGGCCAGCGCATCCAGCAGATGCTGCATGTGGCCGCGCAGGATAATTTTGCTGCCGGCAACAAAGCTGTCGACCTTGCGGTTGACGATTTTCTCTGCGCCGACATCGTTTTTAAGCGACGAGAACATCGTGGCGCGCATTTGTTCAAGCGTCGCGTCCATGGCACTGCCGAATATGGCTTCGCGTTTGTCCTTCGGAAAGGCAATCGCCACGATTTCGCTTGCGATGGTCAGTCTGACAGGATCGGCGTCTGTCGCCGCCACAGCAGAAACAGGATCAGCTTGGGCGCTGGCCGCTGGCGAATGCAGCAAAGCCGCCAGCGCGAGAGCGCCAGCGGCTTGCCATTTAACCAATCCTTTGATCATTGATCCAGGAACGAGCGCATTTTACGGCTGCGGCTCGGGTGCTTCAGTTTGCGCAGGGCCTTGGCTTCGATCTGGCGGATGCGTTCACGGGTAACCGAGAACTGCTGGCCGACTTCTTCCAGCGTGTGATCGGTGTTCATGCCGATGCCGAAGCGCATGCGTAGCACGCGTTCTTCGCGAGGGGTCAGGCTGGCAAGGACGCGGGTGACGGTTTCCTTGAGGTTGGCCTGAATGGCCGCGTCCACCGGAATGATCGCGTTCTTGTCTTCGATGAAGTCGCCAAGGTGCGAATCCTCCTCGTCGCCAATCGGCGTTTCAAGGCTGATCGGTTCCTTGGCGATTTTCATCACCTTGCGGACCTTTTCGAGCGGCATCGAAAGACGCTCGGCCATTTCTTCCGGCGTCGGTTCGCGGCCTTGTTCGTGCAGGAACTGGCGGCTGGTGCGCACAAGCTTGTTGATCGTTTCGATCATGTGCACCGGAATGCGGATCGTGCGAGCCTGATCCGCGATGGAACGCGTAATTGCCTGCCTGATCCACCAAGTTGCGTATGTGCTGAACTTGTAGCCACGGCGGTATTCGAACTTGTCGACCGCCTTCATCAGGCCGATGTTGCCTTCCTGAATAAGATCAAGGAATTGCAGGCCACGGTTCGTGTACTTCTTGGCGATCGAGATCACCAGGCGCAGGTTGGCTTCCACCATTTCCTTCTTGGCGATACGCGCCTCGCGCTCACCCTTCTGGACCATGTTGACGATGCGGCGGAATTCACCCAGCGACATGCCGGTGGCGGCCGCAATGTCCGAGATTTCGGCGCGAATGCGTTCAACCGGCTCAGCTTCGTTAGTGGCAAAGGCCGCCCATTTTTTGTCACGCGTGGCAAGGCTTTGCAGCCATCCATCGTCCAGTTCGCGCCCGACATACATGTCGAGGAAGTCTTTGCGCGGCACCTTGTGACGCTCTGCCAGACGCAGCATCTGACCGCCAAGCGTGGTCAACCGGCGGTTGAAGGCGTAGAGATTGTCGACAAGGTATTCGATTTTCGATGCGTGGAATTGCACCGATTCCACTTGCGCCGTCAGGTCTTCGCGCAGCTTCTGGTACTGGGTTTCGCGCGTATTCGGAAAATCGTTGCCGAGGCCAAGCGCATCAAGGCGTTCACCCTGAATCTTTTCAAATGCACGGAACAGCGCGGTGATTTCGGCAAAACGCTCAAGCGCGGCAGGCTTAAGCTGGGCTTCCATCTGCGCGAGGCTGAGGGTGTTGTCCTCTTCCTCTTCCTCGGCGGGACGGGCACGGCGTTCGCGCAGTTCGTCGTCCTCGTCCTCGGCGGGTTCTTCCTCCGGCTCTTCTTCTTCCTTGAAGGTGGGGCCTGCGGTCGCTTCGCTGATTTCAGGCTCGCCCGCTTCTTCACCGTCCTCGGTCAGGGCTTCGGGCGCAGGTTCCTTGGAAAGCATCGCATCAAGATCGAGGATCTCGCGCAGTTGCATTTCACCGGCGTTCAGCGCTTCGGACCACTGGATAATGGCGTGGAATGTGATCGGGCTTTCGCACAGGCCCATGATCATGGTGTCACGGCCTGCTTCGATCCGCTTGGCGATGGCGATTTCGCCCTCGCGGCTGAGCAGTTCGACCGCGCCCATCTCGCGCAAGTACATGCGCACGGGATCATCGGTGCGTTCAATGGTTTCCTTGCGCTTTTCGACGACCGGTCGGTCGTCCATGCCGGTTTCCGGCTCTTCAGCGTCGTCGGCTTCCTTGTCTTCGGGATCGGCGTTGTCTTCATCGCTTTCCACGATGTTGACGCCCATTTCCGAAATGGCGGCCATGATGTCTTCGATCTGTTCCGAAGACATCTGGTCCTGAGGCAAGGCCTCGTTCAATTCGTCATAGGTAATAATGCCGCGCCGCTTGGCACGCGCGATCAGCTTTTTGACTGATGCGTCGTTGAGATCAATCAGCGGAGCATCGCCGTTGTCGGTCTTTTCGTTCGAAGCCATTTAACCCCGGTACCACCATCTAGAGCCGGGCCTGACTGACCCGAAGTGCGTGTGTCTATAATTATAACGCAGCACGAGCACGGCCCATCTGCCCCAAATGGGCAAGCAATGCCAGCCTTCGCTGCAACAATCGTTGTTGTTCGGCAAAACTATCGTCGGAAAGCTCGGTTTCAGCGCGTTTTGTTGCTTCAAAAAGTGCTTCTTCCACTGCTGGAAGTTCAACCAGCAGCGATACAGCTTCGGCCAATTCATCCGCCGCTTTCTCGCTGATGCCGGTCAAAAAGCCGAATCGCATTCCGGCATAGTCCTGTGCCGACGGCGACCGAAGTCCCCGCTCTGCCAATATGGGTTCCAGGCCCGCAGTTTCAAGCGTTTGGCCACTATCTGCCATTGTGAGCAAAGCATCCAGCAGCGCTGCGGTCGCGCGATCTTCGGGCTGAAGGCGCACAAGTGATTCGGCGTGGCGTGCAATCTGGTCGGGATGTCGAATCAGCCCTGCCAGTACAGCTGCCAGAAGCGTTATGCTTGGGCCGTTGCCGATCTTGAGCATTTTGGCCTTGTCATCGGCACCCAGGGGCAGGGGGGCGGGCTTCCATGGCCCTTTGCCCTGATTCCGGCGCGTTTGCCCCCCTTGGCGCGGTTGAAACGGCGGACGCTCTTTGCGCGCAAACGCCAGTTCACCGAATCGCTCGGTCAATTCGCGGCGGTAAAGCGATTTGATGTCCGGGTGCTGGATTGTCTCGCAATGAGCCAGCAGCCTTGCTTTCAACCCGGCCTTGTCCTCGGGCGTGGCGAGGGGGAGGGCATCGCGCTCAACTTGCCACAGCACATCGACAAGGCTGCGCGCATCATCAAGCAGTGCTTCCATTGCTTGCGGCCCATCACGCTTCACCACATCATCGGGGTCCATGCCTTTGGGCAGGGTGGTGATGCGCAAACTGTGTCCGGGGCGCAGCATCGGTAAGGCGCGGGTGATGGCGCGCATTGCGGCACGCTGCCCCGCTGCATCGCCATCGAAACACAGTGTTGGCGTTTCCACCAATCGCCACAACCGTTCGATCTGGTGCTCGGTCAGGGCCGTGCCAAGCGGAGCAACAGCCTCACCAATGCCCGCAGCGGCCAATGCCACCACGTCCATATAGCCTTCGACGACGACGACACGACCAGACTGGCGCGATGCGGGCGCGGCGCGGTGCAGGTTGTAAACCGTGCGGCCTTTGTCGAACAACGGCGTATCGGGTGAGTTTAAATACTTCGGTGCATCCGTCTTCTCCGCAGACAATATACGCCCGCCAAATGCAATCACCCGCCCACGTGGATCTAGGATGGGCAGCATCAATCGCCCGCGAAACCGATCGTACGGGTCTTTTCCTTCTACCACGATCCGCAAACCCGCTTCGATCAGCATGGCATCGGAGAATGCCGACAGTGCCTCTTTCAGGGCGGTGCGGCTATCGGGTGCAAAGCCGAAGCCGAATTCGCGCACCATATTTTGCGGAAAACCGCGCGAGGCAAGATAGCGCCGCGCCTCGGCCCCGCGCTCTTCGGCCAGGCAATTGACGAAGAACGTCTGGGCCGCCGCCATGACGTCATGCAGGGATTTCTGCTGTTCAGCCACTTTGGCGGCACGCGGATCGGGCGCGGGCACTTCCATGCCTGCTTGCAGCGCCAGTTCCTTGACCGCCTCCATGAAAGGCAGGCCCTGATGGTCGGTCATCCAGCGGATCACATCACCATGCGCGCCGCAACCAAAGCAGTGGTAAAAGCCCTTCTCGTCATTGATCGTGAAGCTGGGCGATTTCTCGTTGTGAAACGGGCAACACGCCTTGAACTCGCGCCCCGCCTTGGTCACACGAATGCTCCGCCCGATCACGCCTGAAAGCGAGATCCGGTTGCGCAGTTCGTCCATCCATTGCGGGGTGAGGGTCATGGTTCCGCCCCTTTGCACCCAACTCCGTTCGTGTCGAGCGAAGTCGAGACACGCTCACGTGGAGGACGTGCGAAGTGCGACAGGAGTTTCCAATCCCCGCCGATCAACGCCTCTTTCTTCGCCCGTGACCATTTGCCAACCTGCATTTCACAAGTGAGTGCCTCATAGCGCGTGGCGAAAGTTTCGCTCCAAACCAAAGTGACTGGCCGACGCTTCGAGGTGAACCCGCCAAAGCCGCCATGCACATGCTCTGCAATCCGACGTTCGAGATTATCAGTGTGGCCCGTGTAATACTTCCCATCGGCGCAGCGCAGGATGTAAGTCCAGAAGGCCATCGCATCGAACCTCGGCTTAAGGTGTCTCGACTACGCTCGACACGAACGGGGAAGGGGCAAATCAAAACGAGAAATCAATTTATCCCAAAGTCCGTTCGTGTCGAGCGAAGTCGAGACACCTATCGCCCAACCCCTCCCGCAGGCGGGAGGGGAGTTAACTGACGCTCACCCCGCCAGCGCGGCTTTCACCAGTCCGCTGGCCTTGCTCATATCCAGTTGCGTGCCGTGTTTGGCCTTCAATGCCGCCACAACCTTGCCCATGTCCTTCATGCCCGCTGCGCCCGTCTCGGCGATCAACGCAGCAATCGCGGTGCGGGTGTCGTCCTCGCTCATTTGCTGGGGCAAAAATTCCTCGATCACGGCAAGCTCGGCCTTTTCCACATCGGCCAGTTCTTGGCGGCCGCCTGCTTCATACATGGTGATCGATTCGCGGCGCTGCTTGGCCATTTTCTGCAAAACGTCGGTCACCAGTACATCATCGTCGGGCACCACAGCGGCGGTGCGCAATTCGATGTCCTTGTCCTTCAGCTTGGAAAGGATCAGGCGGACAGCGGCGAGGCGGGGCTTGTCGCCCGATTTCATCGAAGAAATTTGCGCGGCCTTGATGGTTTCGCGGATCATGTGGAATTGTTTCCTGTGTCGGTCATTATGTGAATGGGGCCGCCGCCATGCGACGTTTTGCCCATGTAGGGGAAACTTTTGGAAATCGCTAGGTTGACGCGTGCGGGACAGAGGTCTAACCGCCGCCCCTTAGCAACATCGCCAAAACCCCTGCCAACGGAGCGCCCCCAATCATGGCCGACCCCGCACTTTCGCACGCGTCCAAACCAGAAGGCGCGACGGGAGTCCTCGTACTGGCTGACGGGTCTGTGGCATGGGGACGTGGCTTTGGCGCAACCGGTACTGCGGTGGGTGAAGTTTGCTTCAACACCGCGATGACCGGCTATCAGGAAGTGATGACCGATCCTTCCTATGCGGGCCAAGTTGTCACCTTCACATTCCCCCACATCGGCAATGTCGGCACCAATCCCGAAGACATGGAAAGCCACGGCGTACCGGGTGCAGTGGGCTGCTTGGTCCGCGAAGATGTGACCGATCCCGCCAACTTCCGCAGCGCAGGTGGTTTTCAGGCGTGGATGGAAAAGCTCGGCAAGGTCGGCATCGCAGGGCTTGATACTCGCGCGCTGACCCGCCGCATCCGCCTTTCGGGCGCTCCCAACGCGGTGATCGCGCATGATCCCAAGGGCGAATTCGATATCCCCGCGCTGATCGAACGCGCGCGCAACTGGCCCGGTCTTGAAGGCATGGACCTTGCCCGCGTGGTCAGCCGCGATGCGCAAGAGGTCTGGGAAGGCTCCATATGGCATCTTGGCAAAGGGTTTGGCCGGTCCTCGCGTGACACGCGCAAGCATGTTGTCGCCATCGATTACGGCGCTAAGGACAATATCTTCCGCAATCTGGTGAAGGCGGGCGCAAGCGTTACGGTTGTTCCGGCGCAAACCTCGCTCGAAACGATCCTCGGACTCAAGCCGGATGGCGTGTTCCTGTCCAACGGGCCGGGCGATCCAGCGGCGACCGGCGCTTATGCCGTGCCGGTGATCCAGAAGCTGCTTGAAATGGACATGCCGGTTTTCGGCATCTGCCTCGGCCACCAGATGCTGGCGCTCGCCGCCGGTGCCCGCACCACCAAGATGCACCAGGGCCACCGCGGCGCGAACCATCCGGTGAAGCGCATGGCCGACGGCGTGGTAGAAATCACCTCGATGAACCACGGCTTCGCAGTGGACAACTCCCCCGGCGCGCTGGGCGACAACGTGATCGAAACGCATATGTCGCTGTTCGATGGCTCAAACTGTGGGATTGCGGTGAAGGGCAAGCGTGCGTTCGGGGTGCAGTATCACCCCGAGGCTTCGCCGGGACCGCAGGACAGCTTCTACCTGTTCGAGAAGTTTATAGCGTCGCTCGGCTGAGCGATTGATCCAGAGTATTCCCTCTTCCGGCGCAAGCGATATGCGACGGGGGCTGAAACACGAGAGCGATAATGCCCAAACGCACTGACATCTCCTCGATCCTGATCATCGGCGCCGGGCCGATCATCATTGGCCAGGCTTGCGAGTTCGATTATTCGGGCACGCAGGCGGTGAAAGCTCTCAAGGAAGAGGGTTATCGCATCATTCTGGTCAATTCGAACCCCGCGACGATCATGACCGATCCGGACATGGCGCACGCGACCTATGTCGAGCCGATCACGCCCGAGGTGGTCGCCAAGATCATCGAGAAGGAGCGCCCCGATGCGCTGCTGCCGACGATGGGCGGGCAGACCGCGCTGAACACCGCGCTGGCGCTGTTCAACGATGGTACGCTGGCCAAGTATGGCGTGCAGATGATCGGCGCGGATGCCGATGCGATTGACAAGGCCGAGGACCGCCAGCGGTTCCGCGATGCGATGGACAAGATCGGGCTGGAATCGGCGCGTTCGGGCGTTGCGCATTCGGTGGAAGAGGCGCTTGCCATTCTGGAGCGCACCGGACTGCCATCGATCATTCGCCCTAGCTTTACCATGGGCGGCACCGGCGGCGGCATCGCCTATAACAAGGACGAATTCGTCAAGATCGTGAAGGGCGGCCTTGAAGCATCGCCTACCACCGAGGTGCTGATCGATGAATCGCTGCTCGGGTGGAAAGAGTACGAGATGGAGGTTGTCCGCGACAAGAACGACAACTGCATCATCATCTGCTCCATCGAAAACGTCGATCCGATGGGCGTCCATACCGGAGATTCCATCACCGTCGCCCCAGCGCTGACGCTGACCGACAAGGAATACCAGATCATGCGCAACGCCAGCATCGCGGTGCTGCGCGAGATCGGTGTGGAAACTGGCGGATCGAACGTGCAGTTCGCGGTGAACCCCGCTGATGGCCGCATGATCGTGATCGAGATGAACCCGCGCGTGTCGCGTTCATCGGCGCTGGCATCGAAGGCCACCGGCTTCCCGATTGCCAAAGTCGCGGCCAAGCTGGCGGTTGGTTACACGCTCGACGAGATCATGAACGACATCACCGGTGCTACGCCTGCGGCGTTCGAACCGACGCTCGATTATGTCGTGACCAAGATCCCGCGCTTTGCCTTTGAAAAGTTCAAGGGCGCGGACAACAATCTTGGCACCGCTATGAAGTCGGTCGGCGAAGTGATGGCGATTGGCCGCAACTTCAAGGAATCGATGCAGAAGGCGCTGCGCGGCCTTGAGACGGGGCTTGATGGCTTCAACCGCGTCGTGGAACTGGAGGGCGCGAGCCGGGACCAGATCATCGCAGCGCTGAGCAAGGCGACGCCGGATCGCATTCTGGCGATTGCGCAGGCGTTCCGCGAGGGCTTCAAAGTTGATGAAGTACATGCAGTGACAAAGTATGAACCTTGGTTCCTGCGCCAGATCGCCGAAATCATAGACGAAGAAAAAGTCATACAAAGCAACGGCTTGCCCAATGATGCGGCCGGTTTGCGCCGGTTGAAGGCGATGGGCTTTTCTGACAAGCGCTTGGCCACTCTGGCGGTGCGTTCGGTGGGCGTTGCAGGCGGCCTTGGCGAAACCCAAGCCAAGCGGTCCGGCCTGTTGCATGATGTATTGAACGCGATGGCCGGTGCCACCAGCGAGGACGAAGTGCGCGCGCTGCGGCACAAGCTGGGCGTGCGTCCGGTGTTCAAGCGCATCGATAGCTGTGCGGCTGAGTTCGAGGCCGTAACCCCTTATATGTATTCGACATATGAGAGCGGGCTGTTTGCCAATGTCGGTGATGGTGGCCCGGAAAATGAATCCGCGCCCACGAACGCCAAAAAGATCGTCATTCTTGGTGGTGGTCCGAACCGGATCGGGCAGGGGATCGAGTTCGACTATTGCTGCTGCCATGCGTGTTATGCGCTGGGAGACGCCGGGTTCGAAACGATCATGGTCAACTGCAATCCCGAGACGGTTTCGACCGATTACGACACTTCGGACCGGCTCTATTTCGAGCCGCTGACCGCCGAAGACGTGCTTGAAATCCTTGAACTGGAGCGGTCGAACGGGGAACTTGTGGGCGTGATCGTGCAGTTTGGTGGCCAGACGCCGCTGAAGCTGGCGCAAGCGCTTCAGGACGCGGGCATTCCGATCCTTGGCACATCGCCGGATTCGATTGACCTTGCCGAAGACCGTGAGCGTTTTGCCGCGCTGGTTAACAAGCTGGGCCTGAAGCAGCCGATGAATGGCATTGCGCGCAGCCGCGATGAAGCTGTGGCGGTTGCCAGCCGCATCGGTTACCCAGTGCTGATCCGCCCGAGCTATGTGCTGGGTGGCCGCGCGATGGAAATCGTCGACAGCCTTGCGCAACTGGATGATTACATCGCCACCGCCGTGAAGGTTTCGGGCGATAGCCCCGTGCTGATCGACCAGTATCTGCGCGATGCGATTGAATGCGATGTTGATGCCCTGGCCGATGGTGACGAGGTTACCGTTGCAGGCGTGATGCAGCATATCGAAGAAGCAGGCATCCATTCGGGCGACAGCGCCTGCACATTGCCGCCGTATAGCCTGCCTGCCGACATTATCGCCGAGATGGAGCGACAGGCCATTCTGCTGGCGCGGGGTTTGAATGTGCGCGGGTTGATGAACATCCAGTTCGCGATCAAGGACGGCGAGGTTTACCTCATCGAAGTAAACCCGCGCGCCAGCCGCACGGTGCCGTTCGTGGCCAAGGCGATTGGTCAGCCGATTGCCAAGTTTGCCGCGCGGATCATGGCGGGCGAAAAGCTTGCCAATCTGCCTGCGATCAAACGCGAGATCGATTACATGGCAGTCAAGGAAGCTGTGTTCCCGTTCGCGCGCTTCCCTGGCATCGATCCTGTGCTGTCACCGGAAATGAAATCAACCGGCGAAGTGATGGGCATCGATAGCAGCTTTGCGGTGGCTTTTGCCAAATCGCAGCTGGGTGCCGGCGTGAAACTGCCACAAGGCGGCACGGTGTTCGTCTCGGTGAAGGATTCGGACAAGGCGATGGTCTTGCCAGCGGTGCGCAAGTTGATCACGCTGGGCTTCAGGATTGTGGCCACCGGCGGGACCGCGCGTTACCTGGCAGATGCGGGCGTGAACGTAGAGCGCGTGAACAAAGTGGCGGAAGGCCGGCCGCATATTGTTGACCGGATCAGCGATGATGACATCGCGCTGATCTTCAACACGACCGAAGGTTGGCAAAGCCACAAGGATTCAGCATCGATCCGCGCTTCGGCACTGAATGCACGGGTTCCATCGTTCACGACTGCCGCCGCTTCGGTTGCTGCAGTAGAAGCGATTGAAGCTATGCGCGCTGCCGAACTTGAAGTGCGGTCATTGCAAGACTATTATAGCTGAACCCCAAAGCTTCCAGGGGGGGATGTACCCCGGTATCGTGGCACTGAAGGGCTGGCCCGACGCATACGGCGCAGGCCAGCGAGGATAGTTTTTCTCTGCACGCCAGTTGGCGGGCAGGGGGCAGATTGAGAAAGAGATTTGAGCGATGGCGAGTGTGGAAAAGCTGCCGATGCTTGCAGCAGGCTATGAACGCCTGACAGCAGAGCTGAAAGCGCTGCGTGAAGAGCGCCCCCTGATCGTTGATGCCATCGAAGAAGCCCGCGCGCATGGCGATCTTTCGGAAAATGCCGAATATCACGCCGCGAAAGAGCGTCAGGGCCAGGTTGAAGCATCGATTGGCGATCTTGAGGATCGGGTAAGCCGCGCGCAGATTATTGATCCGGCAACGCTTTCGGGCGACAAGATCATCTTCGGTGCAACGGTGACGTTGCTTGATGAAGATGAAAAGCCGGTCCGTTACCAGATCGTCGGTCCTTATGAGGCGGACGCCAAAAACGGCATGATCAGTTACAACTCGCCGCTGGGCAAAGCGCTGATCGGCCGCAAGGTTGACGAGGAAATCGAAGTTACCGTGCCTGCGGGTGACAAGTTCTATCTGGTGCAGAAGATCGAATTTATTTGATCCCGATTTTACCGATATGGGTAACACGATTTTGCGTTATGAAAACGCACGCGTTGTAAACCCACTTCCAGCCCCTCCCTTAAAAAGGGGGCGCGAGACTTATCCCGCGTAAAAAATCTGGCATTTATCCCCTTCGGCAACGTAAGCCCTTAATCCCGTCACCCCGGACTTGATCCGGGGTCCATCTCTCAACGAGCACCGGCGGTTTGGACGGAGAGATGGACCCTGAAACAAGTTCAGGGTGACGAAATAGGGCCGACGTATGCAAAGGGGATATACGGCCAAAAAAGCACAGGGCTAATCGGTCTGGCTGCCCTATTTTGAGAGCGGGGCCTAGGTCTGGTTCATGGCAAGCTGCGTTTACAAAGACGGTTGATATCAAAAAGGCCCCGGAGCGATCCGGGGCCTTTTTTGTATTCTGGTCAGGCTGCTGGCAGATCAGGCTCAAGCAGCTTGTGCATGTGCACGATGACATAACGCATTTCGGCATCATCAACCGTGCGCTGCGCGGCGCTGCGCCATGCGTCTTCAGCAGTGGCGTAGTCGGGAAACACTCCGACGAGATCAATCGCCTTGAGATCAACGAAATCGAGGCCTTGCGGGTCTTTTACCCGCCCGCCCATTACAAGGTGCAACTTCTGCATTGGCGATGTTCCTTTGGGGAGGATAAGCTTTTGCCCATACAAAAAGATAGGTTTAAAGCAAGTCGACCAATGTCGTATTTCTGCTTAGCTGGCGAGGTTGCGTCGGCCGAGTTCACGCGTAGGACAAAGTCTGCGGTGGGCAACTGCCATACTCTCGACGCCACTCCACCGTCACCCCGGCCTTGTGATCCGGGGTCCTGCCTTTTTTCGCGCAGAGACCGCCAAGCGCGCAGAGATGTGGTGATTTGATGCCCTGTCAAAAAACCTACCAGCGGTTTGTGATCATCTGCTTTTCTGCGCGAAGTGTCTCTGCGGCCTCTGCGCGAACCACTTATCTTGCCGCACGCGACAAAGAAAAGCCTGACCCCGGATCAAGTCCGGGGCGACGATAAGGGGAGGGGCGATAAAGGGGGCGGTTGATTTTCGGGCGTTGGTTGATTGTGCTGGATGGCGGGAAGTGGACCAAGCGCTTGCCTCTGTAGGGGCCGAGGGTTGGGAGAGGGGGCCACGCGGCACACCCCTCTCAACTCCGGCTAGGCAGCACGCTGCCACGCCTGCGTATCTCTCCCCTGAAGGGGAGAGAGCAAGGGCACAATTAGTGCTTTATGCGCGCTGCCAGTTCGGTCATTTTGCGGATCGCGATTTCGCTGGCTTCAATCGCAGCAGCGCGGGCGACGTCGGCCAGATCGTTTGCCTTGCGCCGCGCATCGCCGCTGGTTTCAGCAATCCGGCCACCGACGTTGCCGCCAACATCGGCCAGTTTGCTTCCGGCTTCTTCGACTTTGTGCAGGCCCTCGCGGCCAACTTCGGCAGCTTTCGTGGCGTAATCAACCGCGAATTTTCCGGCTACAGTTGCAAGACCCGCAGCGCTTTTCCGGAAGCGGCCCGATGATGGAAGCGCCTTTGCAATCAGAGCGCCGAGCAGGATGCCTGCGGCGAGCGAGGCGACCGGATGTTCGACGATCAGGGACTTGACGGTTTCAACAGGGCGCGCGTTGCCGGTCCGTTCAGCGAGGCGGGCCTTGGCAGCGTCGACTTTGTCGCGCAGGTCGGTCTTTTCGGCGGGGGTGCTGTCGTTCATTTCGGTCTTTGGCATTTCAATCTCCGGAGCGGACAGCATCGCGCGCTTTGGCGGCCAGATCGATCAGCGGTCCCCGCAGGAACCAGCCGGTCAATGCGGCCACTATCGCGCCGATGACAGCCTTGTTTTCGTTCGCGACATCGCGGACGGTATCGATCATCTGGGCGGCTTCATCGATGGCGCGTTCCTTGATCCGCGCAGGCGAGGATTCCGCTTTGGCAAGGTCGAGGTCGGCCCGGACAATGCCGAGCGCTTCGTCACGCAGGGCGCGCGCGGCCGCAATAGTGCGAGGATCGCTCATGGTGCCTTGTCCCCGCCCAGAAGGCCTGCCTTGGCAGTGCCCATTCGCTTTACAGCTTTGAACAGGCACAAAGCTGTCAAGGCAAGCAGAGTCCCGCCAACTATGGCCAAAGCGCCCCAGACGCCGACATAAAATGCCAGCGCAAGAAGCAGTCCAACGACGAATGCCAGCAGTGTGAAAAAGCCGAAGGCGAGGCCTAAAACCAATAAAAGCGCAATGACTTTTGCTTCGCCCAAGCCAAACGTGGCCTGTGCTTTGCGATAAGCAATTTCTGCTTCAAGCAACGTCTGGCCATCCTCGATCAGCGCGCGAATAGCGTCACCGACCGAGGATACTTTTGCCTCATCCGTTACAGGCACGGGGTTCTCGATATCAGCCATCAGACCGCAATCGTCGCTTCGGCGCAAACCGTCAGTCGTCCGATCCGCCCGACAGCATCTTTGCGATGGCGAAACCGGCAACTGCAGCAATACCGATGGCAATGCCGGGGCTTTTCTGGACGAATTCCTTCACGTCGTTGCCCAGTTCGCCAAAATCCTTGGATTCAAGCTTGGCGGCTGTTTCCTGGATGGAACGTGCGGCGGTGCGGGCATAATCGCCATATTGGACGCCAAGCTTGTTATCGATGGTGCCGGCATTGTCAGAAATGACCTTGCCCAGTGTGCTCAGTGCATCGCTGGCCTTGGCCTTGCCTTCGACGGCAAGCGTTGCGCTCAATTCCTTGGCCTGGTCTGCATATACTTTGGCTTCGCCAACCCAATCGGTGGCGGTTTCGCTGACCTTAGCCTTGTATGCGGCGCCCTTGTCGATGGCTTCGCCTTTGAGCGCTTCAGCGCCAGCCTTGGCTTCTTCGATGGCTTTGGTGAAGCGGCCCTTGGCGCTCACCGTGTCGTTTGCGTCCGGCAGTGCTGTATCGGTCGTGACAGTGTCTGTGGGGGTCAAAGTCGTGTCGGCCATGGTATGTTCCCTTCAGCATGTCGTGCGGTTGTTGCCGCTACGATATGGGCGGTTTGTGTCATCTTGCTAGACCCTATAGCACAAAGGCAACGGGTTTGATGCTGTTCTGCAGATTCGGATACCAACGCGGCTTGCCTGTCTGGGTTCCAAACGATAGGGCCGCGCCAGACCTTGGCGTATAAGATTCTTATGCAAGTTTCTTTGGCGCCGCCCTGCAGGGAGCACCCGATGACCGCAATCCTTGACATCCACGCGCGTGAGATCCTCGACAGCCGTGGCAACCCCACTGTCGAAGTCGATATTTTGCTGGAGGACGGCAGCTTTGGCCGCGCCGCTGTGCCATCGGGCGCATCGACGGGCGCGCATGAAGCCGTTGAATTGCGCGACGGCGACAAGGCCCGCTATCTGGGCAAGGGCGTGACCAAGGCTGTCACTGCGGTCAATTCCGACATTGCCGAGGCCATCGTCGGCATGGACGCAGAAGACCAGCGCGACATCGATCTGGCGATGATCGAACTGGACGGGACCGAAAACAAGAGCCGTCTTGGCGCAAATGCGATCCTGGGTACGAGCCTTGCCATTGCCAAAGCGGCGGCTGATGCGCGCGGACTGCCGCTGTACAGCTATGTCGGCGGCGTTTCGGCGCACGTTCTGCCGGTGCCGATGATGAACATCATCAATGGCGGCGAACATGCTGATAACCCCATCGATTTTCAGGAATTCATGATCATGCCGGTGGGCGCGCCGACGCTGACCGAAGCTGTGCGTTGGGGCGCTGAAGTGTTCCACACGTTGAAGAAGGGCCTGCACGAGAAGGGGTTGGCAACTGCAGTGGGTGACGAGGGTGGCTTTGCGCCGAACCTTGCCAGCACGCGCGATGCGCTGGATTTCGTGATGACCTCGATTGAAAAGGCCGGGTTCAAGCCGGGCGAGGACATGATGATCGCGCTTGATTGCGCGGCCACCGAATTCTTCAAGAACGGCAAGTACGAAATCAGCGGCGAGGGGCTGTCGCTTTCGCCCGACGCCATGGCGGATTATCTGGCCGCGCTGTGCGATGCCTATCCGATCATCTCGATTGAAGACGGCATGAGCGAAGATGACTTTGAAGGCTGGGCTGCGCTTACCGCCAAGGTTGGCAAGCGCGTGCAACTGGTTGGAGACGATCTGTTCGTGACCAATCCGAAGCGATTGACGATGGGCATCGGCAAGGGCCTTGCCAATTCGCTGCTGGTGAAAGTCAACCAGATCGGCACGCTGACAGAAACGCTGGAAGCAGTGAGCATTGCACAGCGCAATGGCTATACGGCCGTGATGTCGCACCGTTCGGGTGAAACCGAAGATGCGACGATTGCCGATCTGGCGGTTGCTACCAACTGCGGTCAGATCAAGACAGGCTCGCTTGCCCGGTCTGACCGGCTTGCCAAGTACAACCAGTTGATCCGCATCGAGGAAGAACTGGGCAGTTCGGCGCGGTATGCCGGCAAGGCCGCATTTGGCCGCTTGGGTGCCTGAGCCCAAGCGCGTTGAAGCAGTTGCGTTAAAATGAAAAGGGCGGCTCTGACGGGCCGCCCTTTTTCGTTGGAGGATCAGTTGGCCATGCGCAATGCAGGCGGCTCGATCTCTTCATCCTGCCGCATGTTTCCGGCGACATTGCTGAAATAGGTGATCATCTTTTCATAGCCGTCTGCCGAAAGCCGGACGAAGACCCGGCGGGCATCGGCGGCGTCATTTTCACGGACAATGAGACCTTTGTCTTCAAGGACGGTCAACCAGCGCAGCGCGGTTGTGACAGGGACGGCTGCGCCAATGCAGGCGCTGGTGACGGGAAGGCGTTTGCGTTCCTTGGCGGCAATGAACAGATCAAGCATGATGTCCCATGCCGGCTCGCCAAACAGGGTTTGATCGGCAAAAATCTCGCTTCTGCGGCGGCGTTCGCGATAGCTTGACCGGGCGACTTCTGCCCAAGCCGGGCTGTCTTTTGCGCTGAACGGGGTGTTTTGATCAACCAAAACAG
The DNA here is from genome assembly GCF_002280675.1 of Novosphingobium sp. 32-60-15. Taxonomy (GTDB): domain Bacteria; phylum Pseudomonadota; class Alphaproteobacteria; order Sphingomonadales; family Sphingomonadaceae; genus Novosphingobium. Next base: position 329,314 of record NZ_NCEN01000001.1, read on the forward strand.
GGCCATCCTCGTTAAGCTCAAGCTCATGTGCGATGGCAAGCAATTCGTTGGCGGCAGCAATTAGCCTGCGTGCCTTGGCCCGTAGCTGGTTATGGCTCATCCGATGACACCCCGTTGGCTCCCGGAATGACGATCCCCTTCGTCAATCCACAGATAGCATTCTGCCAACCTAAGTCGTTTAACTATTCGGTTATATACTAAGTAAAGGTACTTAGTCAGGGATTTAATGGCGCGGAATACGAGGTAATTGTTGCCTGAAGCAGCAGAAGCCTCTGATTATTATTTAAAATATCGAAAAGCATATTGGTTCATTCTGTAATGAACTTGCTTCATAGTCGATCTTGTTTTGCAATTGTCCGCTTGTCTTGACCAAGAACAGGTCGCGCGTTCCGGCAAATATGTCCGATCATGAGGTGGGTGGCAGTGGCCTGGTGCCGCAAACCAACAATCGATTGCATATTTCGAATCGGCTTGGAGTCGCGCCTTCCTATCTGAATTTGTGCATGACGGGCTGGCTCCGGGGCTCAAATCGGGGTGTGCGGCCACAATTGTCGTCAATCAGGGACGAACCTTCCGTTACGGAATGGCATATTTTTAATTAACCGATTGACAAAGTTGCGCTCCCGTTATGTTCTGATGTCTGCGTGACCCGCGATAAACGACGGGCACCGCTGGAGAGAGGTCTGACTTATGAGGGGCAAGCTTTCCCTGTTGGTTGGCGTGTGCGTAACCGCCATTTCGTCGCCTGCTATTGGACAAACTGCCGACGATAGTATCGGCTTTCAAGAAATCATTGTTACAGCGCAGCGTCAGGCACAATCACTTCAGGCGGTGCCAATTGCGGTTTCGGCATTTTCGGCAGAGAACCTCGATAAGCAGCAAATCCAGAATTCGTCCGACTTGCAGCTTTCCCTGCCAAACGTCACTTTTACCAAAACCAACTTCACGTCATCCAGCTTCACCATTCGCGGTATTGGTGATTTGTGCGTAGGCGTTTCCTGCGATGCGGCGACTGGCATCCACTTGAATGACATGCCCATGGTCGCCAGCCGTTTGTTCGAAACCGAGTTCTTCGACCTTGAGCGAATTGAAGTGTTGCGCGGGCCGCAGGGGACCTTGTTCGGTCGCAACGCCACATCGGGCGTGGTCAATATCATCACCGCGCGCCCTGATTTGTCAGGCTTTGGTGCTTCGGGTGATGTCGATTACGGCAAATACAATTCGGTCCGTGTACGCGGCATGGTCAACGCGCCGCTTTCCGAAACACTCGGAATTCGCCTGGCCGGCATGTATAACAAACGTGATGGCTATACTTATAACATAGGCACCAAGAGTCGCATCGATGGACGCGACATGTACGCCCTGCGTGGATCGCTGCGCTGGGAACCGAGTGCAAACACGACTGTCGATCTGTCTGCCTACTATTTCCGCGAGAACGACAACCGCAGTCGCGTGCAGAAGCAATTGTGCCATCGCGATCCGACCGGCGTTCTGGGCTGTCTGCCCGACAAGTTGGCCAACGAATCTCCAAATGGCGATGCCACGCTGGCATCGTTGCTATCGTCGCGTGAATTCTTCGGGATCGCGGTTTCCCCCACTTTTGCAGCGCTCGGCCTTGGCAGCATCTACGGCGATGACGGCGATGGCTTTCTGGGTTCGGTAAACCCCGGCGACGTCCGGACGGTCAACGTCGATTATCTGCCCACCTATTTCGCCGAAGAAGAAGTGTATCAGGGCAAATTGCAGCAATCACTGGGCGACAAGTTCACGCTGAACGTAACGGCGGGCTATTCCCGCAACACTGTTCGCAGCCGTACCGATTATAACCTGTCAACGCAGCGCGCGATTTCCGGAAGCCCCGGCTTGTTCGCGCTGGCCGCATTCGCCGCCAACCCTGCAACCGCATTCGCATTTGCGCCAATAGCGGCCCGGCTGATCCCCAATGGCCCGACCGGGAATGTTTGCCAGTCTGACATCGATTATAACAACGTGGGTGTTTTCGGAGCAAACGCGCAGCCGCTCTGCGCGCGCACTTCGCTTGATCTGGATGAATCGAGCCAATCCTACAAACAGTATGCCGCCGAGGCACACATCGACTCCGATTTCGACGGGATGTTTAATTTCCTGATCGGCGCCAATTATCTGCGCGGTGAGACCACCAATAACAGCTACTTCGTCAATTCGTTCGGGCTTGATTACGCCGCCGGTATTCTGGGGGCAGCAGCGGCTGCTTCCGGTGCGACGGGGGGCAGGGCGGTTTTTCGTGCATCGCCATTCTTCCGCAGCAACACCGATCGCGGATTGCTGAACAGCTATGGCATTTTTGGTGAAACCTACTTCCAGTTCAATGATAAGCTGAAGCTGACGCTGGGCCTGCGGTACAACCATGACAAGAAGACCACGCGTGCCCGCACAACCCTGCTCAGCAACGGCTTGTCGAGCGAATTTGCCAGCGGCGGTGCAATTCTGGCACCGGTTGGCGCCAACACGCTGGAAGATGCGCTCAACATTGCCACAGCCGACTTCGACAAGGGCCTTGCCGGTGTGCAGGCGTTTCAGGAACGCTCTGTCAGCTTTGGCCGGATGACCGGACGTGCGGTGCTTGATTACCAGATCAGCCCGGATAACCTCGTCTATGTGTCCTATTCGCGCGGGTACAAATCGGGCGGGATCAACCCGCCGCTGTCGGTCGGTTCGGTCAATGACATCTTCAAGCCCGAAACGGTCGATGCGTTTGAAATCGGTTCCAAGAACCGCTTTGGTGCGTTGCAGCTAAACCTCTCGGCGTTTTACTATCGCTACAAGGACTTGCAACTCAGCCGGATCACGGCCCGCACGTCCGTCAACGATAATATCGATGCCAATATCTATGGCCTTGAAGCCGAGGCAATCATGGCACCTGCGCGCAATCTTCTGGTCAATCTTTCAGCCAGTTACCTTAAGACCAAGGTGGTCGGCGACCAGTTCTTTGTCGATACGCGCGATGTTTCCGCAGGGCGATCCGACACTGTGATCATCAAGGATATCACGCTGGGTTCGAACTGTGCGGTTACAGGGGTGAATGCCGCTGCGGCCAATGCCTTTGTCAACACCATCAACGGCGGCGTGGGCTTGCGCCCGGCAACGCCCATTCCCGGCACGAATACGACTGGTGCGTTTTCGATCTGTGGTGTGCTGGCGCAACAAGCAGCTGCGGTGGGAAGCGCATTTGGCGGTATCCGCGTCAGTTCGGGTATCGAGCGCAACGTACGGGGCAACCAGTTGCCACAAGCGCCCGAGTTCAAATGGTCTGCCGGTATTCAATACACTTTGGAAGCAGGAGAGATGTCAATCGTTCCCAGGTTTGACATCAATTACACCGGCGAAAGCTATGGTACGATCTTCAATGGCAGCATCAACCGCATCAAGGGTTTTGCGGTGATGAATGCCCAGATCCAGTTGAATGGACGGGATGACCGCTGGTTCCTGCGTGGCTACATCCAGAATATTGCCAACAACAACGCAACGACCGGCCTTTACGTGACTGACCAATCATCGGGCTTGTTCACCAACATCTTCACGCTTGAACCGCGCCGCTATGGCGTGATGGCAGGCTTCAAGTTCTGACCTGCATAACAAATGAAAAATGCGCGCCGGGGCCAAAAGCTCCGGCGCTTTTTTGTGCGGGTGCAATAGAAGTGGTGGACGCACTTGGGCTCGAACCAAGGACCCGCTGATTAAGAGCGATGATCAGTGGGTCCTAGACCGTCCACTTGGGTCCAGAAGTGGCGGAATTCTGCGATTCATGGTCCGCATAGTTCTTGATATGTTCGCCTGTATCCAGTACAAAAAGCTACCTAAGGTAGCAGGTACATATGACGAACAAAGTTGGTTTGACGGACGCGCGGATTGCGGGGCTGAAGGCTCCGGCGACAGGACAGATGGAGCTTGCCGACGGCATCGTTCCCGGCCTCCGCCTTCGCATGGGCGCAAGCGGTATCAAGACATACATCTTGCGCAAGCGCGTTCAAGGCAAATGGTTGAACGTCACGATCGGCCGACACAGTCCAAATTTCACTCTTGCCAACGCGCGACGGAAGGCACGCGACCTCCTCGTCGATGTAGAGCAAGGCAAAAACATCGCCAGGAAGGCAGGAGCAAAGCGAAAGGGGACTAAAGGCGTAGGGACGGTTGCTGAGCTCTACGAGATCTATCTGACTCAGCAGATCGAGGGCAAGAAGCGCAGCGCCAAGGAGTTCGATCGGGTCTTCCGGAAATATATTGAACCGGAGATCGGAGACCGGCTCGCCGACTCCATCACGAGAACCGACGTGAGCCGTTTCGTCGAGAAGATCGCGTTTGAGCGAGGAAAAGAAACTCTAACGATGGCGCGCATCGTTTTTCGCCATCTCTCCACCTTCTACGTTTGGGCGCTCACCCGGCTAGAGCACTTGCCAGCCAATCCATGTCGAGACGCATGGCGACCGAAACGAAGTGAACCGCGTGACCGTGTTCTAAGCGATCGAGAGCTTGCAGCTTTGTGGCAAGCCGCTGCTGAGGATGGCTCTCCATTTGGTCATCTCGTGCAAATGCTGATCCTTACCGCTCAGCGCCGCGGTGAAGTTCTCGAAGCGACCTGCGACGAGTTCGATTTCAAGACGAAGGTATGGACTGTGCCGGGAGACAGAGCGAAAAACGGGAAGGCGAATGTGGTGCCGCTATCGGCTCAGGCCCTCACGATTGCCAATGCGATCTTCTCGGCAGCGGGTATCGATCCTGACGAAGCCCACAAGCAGTCCAAGCTTCTTCTGGCATCCAGGGTCACCCCCTCAAACAGTATAAGTGGCCTGCCAAAGGCCTGGAAGCGGATCCGGGCAAGCGTGGACGAGAAACTGGGCTATGAAACGGGCCATTTCACGATGCATGACATTCGGCGCACGGTGGCGACGGGACTGCAAAGGCTTGGCATCCCGCTGGTTGTCTCGGAAGCCGTACTGAATCATCAGTCTGGGTCGGCGAAAGGCGGCGTTGCGGGCGTTTATCATCGTCATCAATATACGAACGAGAAACGAGAAGCTCTGGCGATCTGGGGCAGGGAGGTCCTACAGCTTGTCGCAAAGCATCAGCCCAAGGAGGATCTGAAGTAGTCAAAAGGCAAGGTGATTCAGATTATTCCGAATTTGCATTTTCCGTGGGAATTCCAACCCAATCGGCGCGCAAACGATCCAGTCCCTCAGGAATACCTTCAACTAGAACCCGTCCACCGATCAAGTGATCGACGTCCTGGTCTGCCTCAAGTACCCATAGTTCTCCTTGCTCGGTGGTCAGGTTCAAACCGCGCCGCCCTCGGCTCAGTGTTCCAGACACGCGCATTCGCCCACGAATCAACTTTGCGCTCCTTTCTCAATTTCGCCAGTAGCTCAGGACATTGCGGACGTATGCCGGTGTCTCGCCATTGCGCGGTATTCCCCCAGACTTCTCCACGGCACCGGGTCCGGCGTTGTAAGCGGCCACTGCAAGGTGAACCACACCAAACTTGTCGAGCATCTGCCGCAAGTAACGTGCGGCTCCCAAGAGGTTTTCCTTCGGGTTGAAGCGGTTCGAAACACCGAGATCACGCGCCGTGCCAGGCATCAGCTGCCCAAGGCCAGCCGCTCCAGCTCGGCTGATGGCAACAGGATTGTACCGGGATTCGGTCCAGATGAGCGCATCGAGCAACCCTGAAGGCAGAGAAAATTGTGCCTCAGCGGCATAGACGTGCGGCAGGTACACTGCCCGCCTGAAGCTTGTTCCTCCTTTGCCGGCGCTTGGGTTCGGCCTGGGGGCGTAGAATGCGTTAGGTCCGGTAGGTGGAGCAACAGCAAGGGCCTGTTCGCCTGCCGGGGCTTTCCACACTCCATGCGTTACCAGTTGAAACCCGTCGGGCCTTTGTTCCATGCGAAAGCCCATGGTTTGCAGTTCCTGGTTTTCGAGAGCATCAGTGATTCGCTCTTGGGAAAACGCAGGTTGCCCGCTGCATACGCAGGCTGCCACCATAGCCAAGCCGCCTAATTTCAGTCTCATCGTCGATTCCTTCGCTAGCCGAATCGATAGAGAACATATAAAGAACATATGTTGTAGGAAAACGCATTGTAATGGGCGCAGAGCGGAGGCTGCGCGGTGGAGGCATGTTGGACTGGAGATAGCCCATGCCCCGTACCCGAGTGCCGGAA
>NZ_NCEN01000008.1 GCF_002280675.1 Novosphingobium sp. 32-60-15
GCGCTGCGGGCATGGGCGGCGATGCTGCGGGCGATGTGCTTTCTGCAATCGAGAACCTGATCGGCACGGCGCAATCCGATACGCTGGTGGGCGATGGCATTGCCAATGCGCTGACTGGCGGCGATGGTGACGATACGCTGGTGGGTGGTGCTGGTGCAGATACGCTGACCGGCGGTGCGGGCAGCGATACTGTGTCGTATAGCACTGCTTCTGCGGGCCTGACGGCCAGCCTTGGCAACACCGCGCTGAACACCGGCGATGCGCTGGGCGATGTTTACGCGACGTTGGAAAACCTGACGGGTTCGGCCCACGCAGATACGCTGTACGGCGATGGCAGCGCCAACGTTATCGACGGCGGCGACGGCAACGACACGCTGGCAGGCGGCGCAGGCGCGGATACTCTGACGGGCGGCATCGGCACGGACACGGTGGATTATTCGGCTTCCGGCAGCGCGGTTACGGCGTATCTGAACGGCGCTGCGGGCACCGGCGGCGATGCGGCGGGCGATGTGATATCCGGCGTTGAAAACCTGATCGGTTCCACGCAGGCCGATGCGCTTTACGGCAACGGCAGCGCCAACGCGATCAGCGGCGGCGATGGCGATGATACGCTGGTGGGCGGCGCTGGTGCAGATACGCTGACCGGTGGCAACGGGACCGATACGGCTGACTATTCGGCCTCGGCCAGCGCGGTCACCGCCTATCTTGATGGCCCGGCGGGCACTGGCGGCGATGCGGCAGGCGATGTGCTTACCAGCATTGAGAACATGATCGGTTCAACGCAGGCCGACATGCTTTATGGCAACGCCAATGACAACGTGTTGAGCGGCGGCGATGGTGATGACACGCTGATCGGCGGGGCGGGCGCTGACGTGTTGACCGGCGGGATTGGCACCGACACTGCGGATTATTCTGCATCAGCCAGCGCCATCACTCTGAACCTTGCGGCGACAGGCAGCGGGACGAGCGGGGACGCTGCGGGCGATACGATGACGGGAATTGAGAACGTCATCGGCTCTGCCGGTAATGACAGTTTCACGCTGGCGCTTGGCAACAACTGGACGATTTTCGGGGGGGCAGGATCAGATACGGTCGCTCTGGCTGAAAACAGCGGCGTGGTGACCGAAGGCGATCTGTTGAACGAAATGAGCCAGATCGAAACGCTTGATTTCCGGTCCACCGGCACAGACGCGAACCTGGTTATCGATGCGAGCTTCATCCAGCAACTGGTTGGGCAAGGTAACAGTTCGCACCTTGATCTGTCCTTCGATGCCGGAGACACTTGGTCGGTTGCGGCTGGATCATTCTCGCAAACAGTTGGTGCAGACCAGGTGTTTTACAGTGATGGAACGCTGACGACGGAGATTGCAAGGCTGACGGTGAACAGCATCTAACCTCGATAAAACGCGAGGTTACGTAGCCAAGACACTGTTCACAAATGCCAATTGCTGCTTCAGGCAGTCTGCGAGGTTGTAGCGGGAAATCGCTGTTTGCCTTGCGGATTGCCGCAGCTTTTGGCTGAGTGCCGGATCATCAAGGATTCTGCAGACGCTGGCCACCAAGGCTGAACTGTCGAAAAACGGGACAAGAAGGCCGTTTTGTTCGTGCGTGATGACCTCGGCAACCGGCGCGGTATCGGACGCCACGATTGCACAGCCTGCCGACATCGCTTCAAGGCAACTCCACGACAGTACGAAGGGGTACGTCAGGTACAAATGCGCGCCCGAAATCTGGAGCAGCGACAGATAATCGGCATAGGACAGCTTGCCCACGAAATGGACCCGATCCGCCGCTTGGCCCAGATCGACCCCGTTCATCAGCGCGCTACGCCAGCTATCGTGGCCGCCACGCGGGGGCGGGCTGTAGCTTCGTTCATCTCCGCCCACGACAATGATCCGCGCATTGGGCCGCGCGGCGAGCAGTTTGGGCAATGCCTCGACAAAGACGTGAAAGCCGCGGTGCGGCTCAAGGTTGCGGGCCACATAGGTGATGACCTCGTCCTTGGCGGTGAGCACTTGGCCGTTGCCAAGGGTGAAACTGGCATCGGCGCGCGGGGCGGCGCGTTCCGTATCGATCCCGTCAAAGATGACCGTCGTCTTGTCTTGCAGAAACTGCGGATGGCGGCTTTTTTGCCAGTGGGTGGGGCTGATCATGGCGTCTGCCGCTTCATGGCTGAGCAGCAGGTTGGCGTTCATGATCCGCGCATTGCAAACGCCCTGCAACGTACGCGGAAACAGGGGGTCAAACCCGATGTCGCCATCATAGGCCTGATAATAGTATTCGGCGTAAGTCACGATCTTGGCCTTGGGCCAGGCATCGCGCAAAAACAGCGCTTCACCCCAGCCGGGGTGGGCAATGATCAGATCCGGGACGATGTTCTTTTTGGTCATGTCGACAGCCGCTTTGGCGACAGCGGACCCAAAATGCGCCGATTGGGCGATTGACCTGACAAGCGGCTCGGCGGGCGGGGGCGGCGCTTCTGGCAAGGCATAGCGCGCGGTCACGATGTTGGGCATTGTCACGCCTTCGCGGAGGGTGAGGAAAACCACGCGATAGGCCGGATTTTTCGCAAGCTCTGCCGCCAGATGCCGGAACTGTCCGGGCATGTTCTGATGCACAAATAGAATGGTGGTCGGCTGCTTGGTCATTTTTGCACTTATCCGTGAAGGGCCGCGATTGCGTGTTCTATCGTATAGGATGGCCGCAGAATGGGAACCCGCGTTTCCCCCGGATTGGTATGGGGTTTGCTGGCCAAACGCGTCAGGGGCTTGCCAGAAACGCCAGCCCGCGCCAATCAGCACCCATGCGCATTGCCCTGTTTGAACCTGAAATCCCCGGAAATGTCGGTGCCGTCTTGCGTCTTGGCGCGTGCATGGGGGCGGCTGTCGATTTGATCGAACCACTGGGATTCGATTGGGACGACCGCCGGGTCCGCCGGACGGCCATGGATTATATCGACCACGTAAGCGTCACCCGTCATGCCAATTTTCAGGCATTTCAGGACAGCATCGGTACGCAAAGGCTGGTGCTGTTCACCACCAAGGGCAAACAGTCTGCTTATGAGTTTGAATATGACGCCAATGATGTACTGCTGTTCGGCAAAGAAAGCGCAGGTGTTCCCGCAGCGGTTGCAGAGGCATGCCATGCGCGCGTGTGCCTGCCGATCCGGCCCCAAGTGCGGTCGATGAACCTTGCCACCGCGACCGCCCTCGCGCTGGGGGAAGCCTTGCGGCAAACCGGAAGCTTGCCGTCTGGCGGTATATAGCGTTTCGGTTGCGCTATTCGTCCCGCACGCAGATCTTGACGATCTTGATCGCTTCGGTTTTGCCCGCAAAGTCGACCAGTTCGCCAATTTCGGCATCCAGTACCGCGCGGCTGAGCGGCGCAGAAAACGAGATCAGGCCGTTTGCCGGATCAGCCTCGTCATCGCCCACGATGGTTATTTCGCGTAGCTTGCCGCCATGGCGTATCGTCACGGTTGTGCCGAATGCGACCACGCTGCCATCGGGCCGGTCCACCAGTTGTGCGGTTGATTGCCGCGTGCCCCAATAGCGCAATTCGCGCCGCGCCTTTTTGACCGCTTCCTCATCGGAAATGCCGGGCAATTGTGCTTCGAGTTCGACCAGCCGGCTGCGGATTTGCGCCAATCCGCGCGCGGTGACCAGGTTTGGTCCCGGTGGAATCGGCAGCTCGAACTTCGGCTCCATATGTTCGTCATCGCCCTCACGGCGAAACGCGACACTCATTTTTGGCAACTCCATTGAGACGAAAGGCCAGTTCGACCGTTCGCATGTAGGATGCAAGGTTGATTTGCTTTTCAGACCAGCGAACTGACTCCAGCGCCCCGCCGGACAATGTAACACATAAGACCGCAAACCGGTCCTGCGCCATTGCCATGGGCGCTGCCACGTGCTTGTGGGCGGGATCAATGCTATTGCGTGATCATGTATTCATGAAAGCCCCTGCCAACCCGTTATGATTGAGCCTGAAACCCATCTTGCAGACCTTGGCTGGACGCCGTTCTTCAGCGCGCAAGTGACGCCGGAAGATGCGGCAACTTGCCAGCCGGTGCGCGTCATGGCGGTCCATCGCGGGGAAATTGCGGTGGCGGGCGATGGCATCGAAGCGCAAATTTCCTCGCGATTGCCGGTGTCCCATGGCGAGGAGGATCGTCCGACTGTGGGTGACTGGCTGCTGATTGACCGAGAAACGCTTGAGCCGCAACGCGTGCTGAAGCGCGTAAACCTGTTCAAGCGGCCTGCGCCCGGCGATGACCGGCGTTTGCAGTTGATCGCCGCCAATGTCGACACGCTGTTCATCGTTGCGTCGTGCAATCAGGATTTCAGCATTCCCCGGCTTGAACGCTATCTGGTGCTGTGCCGTGAAGTGGCAGTGCGGCCGGTTCTGGTGCTGACCAAGATCGATCTGACCGACAATCTGCAAAGCTATATTGACCGGGCACATCGTCTTCAATCCGGCCTTGCCGTCGAGGCGGTGAATGCGCGCGATCCGGCGAGTGTGGCGCATTTGACCGCGCGCTGCGGCAGGGGGGAGACGGTTGCGCTGCTTGGCTCATCGGGCGTTGGAAAATCGACGCTTGTCAACACGATGCGCGGGTCTGACAGCATCCTGACGCAGGCCGTGCGCGAACAGGACGGGAAGGGCCGCCACACCACAACCGTGCGCCAGATGCACCGGCTTGATCAGGGCGGGTGGCTGATGGACACGCCGGGAATGCGTGAATTCCAGTTGTCGGATGCGGCCACCGGCCTTGCCGAAGTGTTCGATGATATCGTAGCGCTGACGCTGGAATGCCGCTTTACCAATTGCACCCACGAAGCCGAACCGGGATGTGCGGTGCGCGCTGCAATTGCGCAAGGATCGCTTGATGTTGCGCGATTAGGGCGTTGGCGCAAGCTATCGAACGAAGATCAGGACAATACCGGCACTATGGCAGAGCGGCGGGGCCGCGCAGTCAAATCCGGAAAAAGGAAGTAACGATGGCCGACCTTTATCTCAAAGCGCTGGAAGCTGAGCGCAAAAGCCTGTGGGCGGCGTGCCGCCTGAAGGGCCTGCCCAAGGGCACGCCCGAACGGTTGCGCATTGAAGAGCTTGATACGCTGCTGGCCGAACACAAGGCCAAGAAGGCCGGGCCTGCGAAGTAGGGCGTTTTGCCTACTTCACGTAGCGCGCAAACAGTTGCAGCACGGCGGCGTAGTAATCGCCTGCCAAAACTTCTGGCTGTGGTTGGCCAAGGGCGAGCCCCTTGATTGCATCGCCACCGGCTGACAGGCCATAGGGCGCGACTTGTCCCGATTGCAGATCAATCCACGCCGGGATCTGCTGACCTGATGCAGCCACCGATTGCCACCATGCGATGACCGGTGCCGACAAGGTTTTGCGGCGCCCTGCCACGGCATAGAGCGGGATGCGGATGGCATCAAAGCCGAAGCGCGCGGGCTTGTCTATCGCCGGCATCCACGTTCCGGTCGGGTCCACTTGGAGCCAGTCCGCCGGAAGACCGTGTGCGCCAAAGCGCGCCCGCGACATGATGGCCATGCCGTCATTGATCACAGCCGCCCATGCCGCTGCGCCATCGATGGCCCGGAAATGATCAAGCGCCGGCCAGATGTAATAAGACGGGTTGATGACCACGCGTTCGGCTTCAACAAAGCCGACCAGACCCGGCAGGAGCAATTGTTGACCATTGCGCTGGACGATCAGGCGTGAACGGATCGCCTGACGGATGGCCTTTGACCGCGCGGCGTAGCTGTTATTGCGCCATTTCTTCGCGCCAAGCGACAGTGCCCACGCAATCAGGATATCACCGTCGGTGGCGTTGTTGCGGTCAGGTATCGGATTGGCCTCGCGCGGATCGTATCGCCATGCATGCAGGGGCATGTCATCGCGGCCAAGCGTATCTTCGGTCCAGCCCGCCAAAGCATCAAACGTGGCCTCGTCGCTGTTGATGGCAGCCAACAGCATGCCATAGCCTTGCCCTTCGCTGTGGCTGATGTTGCCATTGCCATTGTCGATCACGCGGCCTGAGGGCAGGATGAAGCGTTCACGAAATTGCGCCCAGAAGCCATCGCCTGTTCTGGCATTGCTTTCAGGGACTTTGGCGCAAGCAACGGTCAGGACAGACACGAGGCCAAGCCCAAAGTTTCGGCGGTTAACTGCCATGTCGGATCTCGATCATCTGCTTGACCCATTTTGCGGTCGTCTGCGTTTTGTCGCTGCTGCCCAGCCGCCTGAAACAGGCATCGAATGTTCCGCGCACCAGTTCGGCAAGGTAGGGGCGCGCTTGCGCTTCGATAACGTCGTCGGGCAGATGGCCGGGATCATGGTGAACCACGATTGCGGTTGCATCAGCAGCCATGCGCGACCGCCCGATGCCCAGTTCGCGCCACAAGAAGTTCACCTGATCTTCCAGTTCGGCAAGGCTGGCGGCATCGTTCAGATAAACCCGTGTTGCCAACCGCTGACCCAGTGCGAAGACAAAGCTTTCGATCTGCGGCACTGGTGCCACGTCTGAAAGCTCTGCCACTATTTGCGCCAGCAAAATGGGAACGCCGGGCACGCTTAAAGAAGAGGACGTGGCGGTAAGCGGCATTGGCGTTATTTCGTTCCGCCAATCGACTGGCGAATGCCGATGGTCGAGCGGAATTCATCAAAATTACCGAATGTATTGAACGAGGTGTTTCCACCAATTTCGGTAGAGGGCGATATGCGATAGTAGGCCGAACCGCCCGCCGAAATGGCAAAGCCGGTGCGGCTGAGGCTGTCATAACGCGACCGTACATCGGTGTTCAGCGCTTTGAGCGCGTCCAATTGCGCCTGCAAACCGGGTTCGGACGGATAGAGCGCGGTGTCTTCTTGTTTGAAGCTTTGGAAACCCGGTGTAATGCTGGCTTTTACATCAAGCTTGTCGGTGGCCAGCGTGTAATTGATCGGGAAACCGATGCTGACGAAGTTTTGCGGGCTGAAGTAGCCGCCGTGACCATAAGTGAAGTAGTTCTGGTTGTTATCGTAAGTCTGGTAATTGGCGTTGATGCCGCCGGTCAGTTGCGAATGTTCGCCCTTGACCAGACGCAGATAGCCGCCGACGTTTGCTTCGATGGACGAGTTGCTCGGGACAATCCGGCCGCGATAGCGGCTATAGGCCACTTCACCGTAAACGCCGTTGCCATCCTGATCATACGATCCTGAAACGCCGCCACCGGTGCGCATGACCTGGCCCCAGCGTTCCCCCGAAACGGGATCGCGCGTTCCGGCATAGGAAATGATGGAATCCGTAACCGGCTTGCGTTCAACCCATACTTTCGCCGTCAAATTCGGCGTGAAGCGCGGGGTTAGCGCCGCGCGGAAGGCAAGTTTGGTGCGCCCCATGTTCAGCGGGGTGGTGCCGACTTCGGCTTGCACAAGATCGCTTTCATAGCCTGCCGACAACGCGACACCGGACGCCTGTTGTGTGACGGCTTGCACCAGTGGTGATGGCACTTTGGCGACGATGGATTGCGCTTCGATGGTTGCATTGCGCCCGAAGCGCGCAAGGCCGGAGCCTTCAGGGCGTCCGCCATCAATCATCACCCCTTCTGCGCGCACCTTGACGCGGCCACCCAAAAGGCCGGTGGAAATTTCAGCGGTGCCTTTGATTTCGCTGAAGGCGCTGAGGCCGGTTTCGCCTTTGCGTTGGCGATAGGAAGTTTGCAAATCAACGCGTGGGCCGGAGCTTTTGGTCAGGGCGCGGATGTCTGCTTCAATACCGGACATCACCGGGTCAACCGGCCCGCCCATCGGCATTGCACCATAGCCACCGCTGCTACCGGGGAATGGTGACGGCATGGGCTGGTACGGTGCTGCGCCAAATTCATTTTGCGACCGGTTCGGGGTTGGGGCGGGATTGTCCCAGCCGCTTTGTGAACGTGCAGGGGCAGGGTTGTCCCAACCGTTTTGTGACCGCGTTGAAGCTGCGTTATCCCATCCATTTTGCGAACGGGTTGGTGCGGCCGGGGAGTTGTCCCATCCGTCCGATGCCACGCGTTGGGATGCAACCATGGCAGGCGGATCATAACTGGCCACGCCAACCAAGGGAAGCTGCGTGCCGTTGCCCAAGGCGAAGGGATTGATCCGCGCCGGTGCTGTCATGGATTGCGCGCGGAAAGGATTCCCATCGGTGGAAAGATTGCTGGCCGAGAACGGATTGCCGCCCGGAGGCACGGTTGGACCAGCACCATATTGCTGGCTGTAAAGCGCACGGGCTTGTTTCAGCAGCCGGACCGACGCGCTCTTATCGCCGCGCTGTTCGGCAAGGCGCGCCAAACTCAGGCGTACCTGATAATCTTCAGGCCATGCTTCAAGCGCCTTAACGCTGGCGCGCTCGGACAGATTGCGGTCGCCTGCGGCTTGGGCCGTTTCCGCCAGACCAAGCAAGGCGCCACGGTCGCGCGGCTGGCGCGCAAGCACCAGTTGAAATGATTGCGCCGCACGGGCAGGCATTTTGCCGCTTTGGTAAAGACGCGCAACGGCCGAGAGGACTTCGACGTCATCGGGCGCGGAATTCCAAGCCGCCTGCAACAAGTCAAAGGCAGGGGCAAATTGTCCGGCAATACGCAGCCGCTCAGCCTGCGAAACAGCAAGTCCGGCGGACATTCTGGCCACGGCCCGCTGCCCTTCAGGCGAGTTGTTGCCCAATGCTGATGCCTTCTGCAAAGCCGCGCGCGCCAGATCTTCACGACCGGTTTTGGCCAGAACGCGGACAACCGCATCATATCCTGCCAGATCGGTGATTTCACCGTTCAGCGCGTTGGCGGCCATGCTGGAAGCAGCCGCAGTGTCATTCAGATCGAACAAGGCGTCCGCCACTTGCGCCCGACGGGCAGCGGGCAGGGCAGACATGGCACCGATCTGCCGCAAGGCCGAAATTGCGCCTGCCTTTTGTCCAACATCGGCCATCGCTTTTGCCCGCTGAATGGCGCTTTCGGTCTTGATGCCGATGGCAAAGCTGCGCATCGCATTTGTGCGCTGACCTTCAGGGATGCGATCAATCAGTGCCGAGGCCGCGAGCGCATTGCCCAGATCCTGATGGACCAGAGCCGCTGCGTAAACCGAATCTGTCGACGTGGATTGGGACAGCGAAGCGATCAGTGATTCCGCTTCGACGCGCCTGCCTTTGCGGATCATGAAGCGCGCAAATTCGTAGCGAATCCATGGATCGTTGCTGTCGATCATCAATCCGTTGTGGAATTCTTGTTCGGCCATGTAATCATCGCCTTGCGCCGCAGCGGCAAGAGCGCGGCCACGGGCAGCGCGGCTGCGCAAGCGTGTTTCATTGGCCGCCCCGCCATCACCGGCCTGGCTGTAAAGATCAGCAGCATCGGCAAACCGCCCTTGTTGTTCGTAGATTTCAGCCAAAAGTTCGAGCGCGGGTTGCGGCTGTGCGTAATTCATCCGCACAGCGTCTTCGGCCATGGCTTGCGCCTTGTCCTTCAAGCCGCTGTTCAGCGCACGACGGGCGTCTTCGACAGCGGCAAAGAAGCGCGACGTGGTCAATGCTTCGGCCCAGCGTGCCGCGCCGGGCTGCTTCGAAGCGCGTTCAAGAAGGTCGCGTGCTTCGGAAAAGCGGCTTTGGCGCAACCGCACGATGCCCAATCCGCCCAATGCATCACCATCGTTGCGATTTGATGCGAGCGCGTGTTCAAAGCGGTCTGCAGCGGTGTCGATATCTCCTGCGTCCAAGGCTGAAAAGCCGGCGACGCGGGCTGTTCCAGCGGTTGACGCTGGTGTCGGTTTGGCACGGCGGGCTTCGGCTCGGCGTTTCGGGGCCGGGGGGGACGCACGCAAGACACGTGCTGTGGCAACAGGCGCTTGCGCTTGGCCGAATGCGGGCTTGGGCAAGGGTTTGGGGGCGGGTTTTGGCGCTACCGGCTTTGCCTCCGCGCTTTTGGGATCAAGCGCGCGCGCGCGGCGCAATGCCTGATCGGCAAGGTCGTTACGGCCTTTTGATCGCCAATACTTGGCTTGCTCAAGCAAGGCTTTGACGCCGGGTACCTCGGCCGCTGCAGTGCCCGGTTGGGCCATGGTGCCAACAAGGCACATGACGAGGCTACGCTGCAAAAGTTCAGATTTGCGCGTCATTTCGGTTCACCTTTATCGCCAATGGCAGCCAGTCGGGCGCGGGCCTGACGGCGGAAGAAGAGGAAAGCAGGGCCGGTAAGCCCCATAGCGAGGAGCAGTGTGGACAAGGCCATCAGGAACGGACGCTGGCTGAACCAGTAGGCGACCTTCATCCAGACCGGGAGCGAACCGACCCAATACGTTGGTCCAACGGCAAAGCTGACCATTCCTTCGCCCGAAACAACCGCAAGATCACCCTGGATTTGTGCGTTGATCTTGGCGTCGGCCATGCCATCCACCAGTTTGGGCAGTTCAGCCGTATCTTCGGCCAAAAGCGCAACCACCGTGCGGTCCTTGCCATGGGGTGAGCGGAAGCTGACGATGCCAGAAAAGCCCCGCGCGCTGCGCACGATGCTTTCAATTTCAGACGTTTCAGCCTGGGGACGATTGCTGAGGAGCGCGCCGACATATTGCATCGGGCTTTTTTGCGCGACCTGCAGGGCGTCACCTTCATAACGCAACGGGGCTTGGGCAAACAGCCCTTCTGTCCCGGCAAGCGCGGTGCTGCCGATCATCAGAATGTCCTGATCTTCAAGGCGGGATGCGTCGGCGCGGTCCGTGATGGTGATGCCGGTAGTCGCCACGCCTGTGGAATCTCCAAAACGGCCCATCAATGTCAGGAAGGCTTCAATGGCTGCGGCCGATGGATCGCTCGCCATGATCACGGTTGTTTCGGCAAGGTCCGGGCGGATCGTGAACGGATACCCCGCGCTTGCGAACGGTGCCAGATCAGGCATTTCGATGCCGTGATAGGCCGCCGTCAGATCAATTCTGGATTCCGGCAAAACCGCAACGCGCACGTTTTCAGGCAGCATGCCGGTGCATTTAGATTTGTTGGCGACGATCAGATTGTAATCGAACACCAATTCGTTTTGGCCGAACAGGCTGTAGCGCGGTAAGACCACGCTGGATGTATTATCGGCGCTGTTCACCCCGGCTTTGCCGAACAGTCCGCTCCACCAGCTTCCGGTGACGGGCAGCGATTTCAGGTATTGGCCATTCAACGATACGTCCAACCGCGATGCGTCACGGTCAAGCCAATTGGCCACGGGATAGCGATACTGCAGATCGATCTCGCCGCCTTGACGCGGCCAGAAGAACAAGTCGGGCGCAACGCGAAAGCGCACGGTCAATGGGCCGGGCGGCAGGCCCATGCCCTGTAACGCGTAGGGTTCAACGAGTTCACCGACTTTGATCGCGCGATCGGTTGAAAGCCAGCGGGGCGCGCCATAGCGCGGCCAACTGGGGATGCGTGCGCCGTCAAAGCTCATCCGTGCGCCGCCAAACACACCTTTGCCCGTGGCGATGGCCGCCGCGGCCAATCGCAATTCGATATCATCGCGGCCCATGATGACCAGCAATTTGCCAAAACGGTCGGTGGGATTGACGATCACCGCAGCCGACGGCCCGGTAACCGCAAGGCCGAGTTCGGGCATGGCATCGCCGCGGTTCAGGAACACCACCGCGTTACCGGTGGGGATGGCACCGAACGACGGCTTGAAAGCATAGCCGCGATAGCTGGCAAGGCTGCCGAGCCACGATGCTATGGAGGCGGCGGCTTCAAGTTCGCCGTGATGGGGCTGGCCGGGGAATACGAATGGCACTTTCAGTGCGGTGTTGATGCCCTTCTCGAAGAACGGAGAGGGCAGGCGGGCAAGGTCGGGAGTGTTGGGCAGCGGTTGCAGTGTCAGATCCAGCCAGGACCGCGTATTGCTGATATTGGCCCAGAGCAGGCTGTGGAACGGGTCTTCGCAATCGCGCGCATAATGGCCGATCAGGCGCAAGTTCAACTGGTTGTCACCGGGTAGAAACAGCGCAGGGTTGACCGGTACGGTGATGATCTGGCCGCCAGAATTTTGCGGCAGAAGCTGGACAACTTGCACCACTTCGCCGTTGACGATGATCACCAACTGGCTGCGATCACTCAGCAATGCAGGGGACCACGCGGTCTGCAATGTGATTGAGGCAGCGCTCACCACTTGATCCTGCCGCACCCCGAACGGGATGCTGATTTCGCCGCGCGTGCCTTGCAAGCGGATCGCATTGCGAATGCGCAAGTCTTTGAATGTCAGGCGTTCTGTGCGTTGGTCTGATGGGGTTGCAGCCGCAGTTGCGGGATCTGCAAGCAGGGCTGCTACCGGGCCTGTTACAGGTGCTGCCAAAACGAACTGCGGTGCCAAGGCATAGCCAAGAGCGAAGAGGCCAAAGGCCAGACCTGCAGCCTTCAGCAGTTTGGACGTTCCAGATGAAGCTGGGGCAGAAGGCTTTTGAACTGGTGGCGTTTGCGCAATCTGCATCGCCTTTTCGGCTTTGCGTTCATTGAAATTCAGGCCGAGTGCGCGCTTGATGGTCAAGATATCAATCAAAATAATGTCCCAGAACGAACGTAGGCCTGAAACACGCTCTGGCGCGTAACTGCGCTGCCATGCATCGGCACGCCCCATGACCACGCGCACAATCTGCCGCGCAGCCACGTGTTCAAGCTTATGGAATTGCACCGCGATCATATCACCTTTGCGGCGGATCTGATCGACCGGGATTGCCAAATTCTCGGTCCCGGCAGACAGCACGATGTGGCGCGTCACTGTGTCAGCTGGCGCTGCGTTTGCCGGAATGCGAATGGCCGCGCCGCCCATCGAAATGTCGGTCGTAACGCCATTGGCGACATGGCCTGACGCGAAGTGGACGGTCACCGGCAAAGCTGCGTCAACGCGGATTTCCTTGCGCGCCTGACGGGATTCACGCGCGACAGAAACCGCTGTTGTCAGCAAGACCAGACTGAACAGGGCCCACGCCAGATTCAGCGCGAGCGTATCTAGCTGGACGTTGAAGTAGCTTTGAAAAAACAGGTACTTGGACACAGCAAGGAGCACGCCGCCCAAGATCAGGCCAATCGTGATCATGTGCGGCTTGACGATGGCCCAATCGAAGAACGTCTTGTCGAGCAATTCGCCCTTGTCGGTGACGTTGAACTTGCCTTTGCGCGGCTGGAACCACGTCATGACAGTTGGCGCCACCAGATGGAACGCCAGAACCGTTTCGTAAATTTCGCCCCAAAATGGCCGCCGCCAGCCAGATTGCTGGCGCTCTGCAGCGACTTGCGAACAAAACAGGTGAGGCATCGCATAAGCGAAGATCAATGTTGCCGAGGCCTGGATGATGTTCTGGCCGAAGATCAGGTAAGCCAGCGGGCTGGTCAAAAATACGATGCGCGGCAGCGGGAACTGAAAGTGCAGCATCGCGTTCAGATAGCAAAGCCGCTGCTGCCACTTGAGACCCTTGCCCATAAGCGGATTATCGATCCGCATGATCTGCGTCATCCCGCGAGCCCAGCGGATGCGCTGCCCGATGTGAACGACCAGACGTTCGGTGGCCAAGCCCGCCGAAAGACGCGTGGAGATATAGGCGGTGTTCCACCCCATACGCTGAAGCTTGAGCGCGGTGTGGGCATCTTCGGTGACGGTTTCACCGGCAAAGCCGTTGGTTTGCGCCAAAGCTTCTGCCCGGATGACCGCGCAACTGCCGCAGAAAAACGTGGCGTTCCACAAGTCGTTGCCGTCTTGTACCGGGTTGTAGAACAAGTCGCCTTCGCCCGGCATGTGGCGTGCCGAGGCGATATTACGTTGCACCGGATCGGGCGAATAGAAGAAGTGCGGCGTTTGCATCAACGCCAGCGCCGGATCCTTTTGGAACCAGCCCACGCTCAATTGCAGGAACGAGCGGACCGGCACGTGATCACAGTCAAAAATGGCGATCAATTCGCCATCGGTCTGCTTCATCGCTGCGTTGAGATTGCCTGCCTTGGCGTGAAGGTTGTTATCCCGCGTGATATATCCGCAGCCCGCTTCACGCGCAAAAGCGCGGAAATCCGCGCGTCGACCGTCATCCAGAATGTAAACCCGGAAGCGATCGGCCGGGTAATCCATGTCCATCGCCGCGTAGACGGTGTTCCGGACGATATCCAAACTTTCGTTGTACGTCGGGACATAGACATCAACGGTGGGCCAGGTGTCCGGTTCGCCCTCAATCTCGACGACGGGGCGTTCCAGCGGCCAACTGGTTTGCAAAAAGCCCAGCAGCAGCAGCACCCATGCGTAAAGTTCGGCCAGATACAGCCCGGTTCCGAACACGAATTCAGGCAGGGTGTTGAATGACAGCGTCTGCGTGGTGCGCCAGAACATGTAGCGCGTCGACGTCAAAATCGCCAGAATGCCGAGCGTCAGGATCATCTTGCGTGATCTTGTGCGGCTCAACATGATCGTACCAACGATCGTGCCACCGGCCATCAGCCATTGCTGGGTGAGGTCGAGCGGCACGCCAATCACAACGACTGCGGCGAATGCCAACGCAGCCAGTGACAGCACCGTTTGTGCGCGTTTTAACAATCCGTTCATGCAGCCTGGCTGGTTCGACGCGGTGGTTCGTGCGCAACAGCGCTGGCAGCGTGGGCCAGCGGCACCATGCCAGCGACCAATTCGCCCAACGTGTTGATATCATGAAGCGCGGCACTGACGGGCGCGTGGCGAACCAAGGGGTGGATCATCGCCGCAGATTCGGCAACGGCTTCATCGCTACGAATGGTGGCAAGGAGTTTGTCGCCCAACAATTCGCGCACGAAGACCGCTGCGTGGCGCGCCAATTTGCGCGTGTCGTCCGCCTTGTTCAGCACAAAACGCGTGTTTGGCCCGGCGGCGTCCAACGCTTCGGGCAGGCCCACCAGACATTCGCCCGATGGCGCCAGCACCAGAATGTACAGTGCTGCGTATGGGCGCAGTTGCTCAAACAGGCTCATGTCTGCTGATCCGACATCGGCGATCATCAGCATGTCCTCGGCAAAATTGATTTCACCTGCGGCCAGACCGTACGTCAAATCGCCGCGGTCTGCGATTGTGTAGGCATCGCGCAACGTGACGCCGTGCACAACCAGATCGTTTGATTGTGCAGTGTCCAGTGCCGGAAGTCGATCAGTCGGTTCCAGCCCGAAATGCAGAGCCATTGTGCTCCGCGCGGCCATATCCAATACGGTCACCGGAAGGCCCGCTTGCGCGAGCCCGATGGCCAGGTTTGCAACGACACTTGTCGTTCCCACGCCGCCCCTCAGGCCTTGCACCAGCACCAGTGGCATCAGATGGTCCCCTTGCTGACGGCCGTTGAAATGCGGGCGAGCAAGCTGCGCACATCTTGTGGTTCATGTGTTTCGGTGCGCGCGTTGGTATGGGGCGGCTGTCCACCGTATTTGCGTGAAAGCGCAGCGCCCAGTGGCAACGCATTTTGTGCAGCAGGCGATTGCACACGAACTTCCGGTTCGGGTTCACGCGCGGGTACCACCACGTTGCCAATGACCGTTTGCTGGACGCGTGGATCGCGCAATATTGCTTCAAAGACGGGCCAAGCTTCCGCCTCGGTGAAGCGATCACCAAAGTCGCGATACTGGAAGTCGGTTTTGCCAAGACGGTCAAAGAGGGTCTTTACATCAGCACGCATCGAGTATCTGCCCTTAGTAGAATGCCGTAATAGCTCACATAAATTGGTTAACAAATCCAAAATGTATCAGCGGCGGACCAGAGCAGTTGCGGCGCGAGTTTCTGATGGAAAACTGGCGAATTCTGGAGAGTCTGAACTGTTCGACTTCCCGCCGGAGGTGGCTAAAGCCTTAGAAATTAGGTTAATAAAAACAGGAGTTTAAGCGAAGGGCGCTTGCAGCTTTGGCAGTTACTGCATTTTTCAGGCAACACGCGATTGCCAACGGAAAGCTGTAAATTTTTATCCGCAAATTTTTGCTTGAGATCGTTTCGCACGAAAAAAATTATTAAAGTTTTGGGCGGTGAAGGGGTGGCGCGACGAATTCTGTCCCTTTGACAAGCGTCGGTGCCGCGCCGTGATTTCAGGCCAGACTACATCTCGAATGTGTTGCACGGATGTCGTTTGTTGCCGCGTGGCCGATCAACCCGCAAAACAGGCTTGCAATGCCATCGTCGGCTCAATTTGCTTATAGTTATCTGATAAATAGTACTAAAGGTATATAGAACATGCTATCTGTGCCTGATGCATTCAGGCTCCCGCCTTGCCCCAGTGTTGTTTACAGCCTTGGTGCTTGTCAGTCCCACGCAGGCAGAAAGCCAGGAAGCGCCGTTCAAGCGTACGGAACGCGGTGGGCAGATTACGCCCAACTTCTTGGATGGTGTGTCGCCCGAGGCAAAAATAAAGCTGCGCACCCGCTCCGCGCCCGCCGTCACAAAAGCCACACCAGCGCCGAAATTTCTCCCATCACCAAAAGGCAATAGCGACCCCATCGGCCGGATCATCGCGCTTCGCACCCGGCCAGAAGACTAGATACAGCGTTTGAGGCGTTCAGCGCATCAACGGAACGGGGGGGGGAGACATGGTGCCGGCTAGAGGATTCGAACCCCTGGCCCCCTGATTACAAATTAGATGGCGAAACTAGGCGGGCTGGGCAGTCTGATTGCGAAACTCCAGAATATATGGGCTTCTGCATAACCTCAAATAACTGCTGATTGCGTCTGATGACCATCTCGTGCATGTAGCGTGCATGTAGCGTGCATGTAGCGTGCGTGTAAGGGCAGGGCAGTGACCATCGAAGCAAAAGAACCGGCAAGCGATAGAAAGCCTACCGCCATCTCGAAACGAACCGTTGACGCCTTTACCGTGCCCAAGGAGGGCAAACAGGCCATACTCTGGGATGCGCAAACAAAGGGCTTTGGCCTCTTGGCGATGCCATCGGGAACCAAGACATATATTTTCCAATATCGCATTGGTGGCCGAGCCGGAAAGCTGAAGCGCTATACAATCGGGCGTCATGGTGAATGGACGCCTGATCGGGCGCGCAAGGAAGCAGAAATTCTTCGGGCCGAAGTCGTGCGCGGTAACTGCCCTATTGAGGCAAAGCGCGCCAAGGAGGCTGATGAGGCAAAAGCACTGGCCGCTCAGATCGAAGCGGACCGTTTGCTGAAAGAGTTGGCGTTCTCTGCTTACGTGGACGCGTTTATCAAGGGCTTGCCGAGCAAGATGAGCGACCGAACCAAGGAATCATATGCGCAAAGCCTTCGTGGCCATGCGGTGCCAGTGCTGAAGGACAAACCCCTACCTCAGATTACCACCGCCGATTTGATCAATGTCCTAGACGGCATTCCAGCATCGCAGCCAGCCGTACGCCGCAATGTTTTCGCAACCGTTCGTATTCTGATGAATTGGGCGATCAAGCGGCGGGACATCGAAGCCAGTCCGATTGCCACAATGGACCAGCCCGAAGCCGTGGAAAGCCGAGACCGCGTTCTCAGTGACGAAGAGCTGCCCCTTATCCTTCGCGCGATCGGCATGCTGAACGACCCACTGAGGACATGGTATCTCTTGCTCTTCATGACAGGCCAACGGCGCGAAGAATGTGCGGGGGCCGATTGGTCAGAATTTGATCGGGCGACTGCCTCGTGGACATTGCCAAGTCACCGAACGAAAAATGGCAAAGCGCATCTCGTCCCGTTGGCAGATTCCGTTTTGACCATCCTTGACCGGCTGGCAGGGCAGGAAGGGAAGTGGCCGCGCTCTGGTTTCCTGTTTTCGACTGATGGCGGCGCAACGCATGTGAAGGGCTACAGCCGCGCAAAAGCCTGCCTTGATGCGGCTATACTAAAGACCCAAGCTGATGGCGCAGCAGAAGCCTGTGAAGGCGTGGCCCCAATCACCATAGCACCTTGGCGCATACATGACGCACGGCGCACACTGGCAACGGGCTTTCAGCGGCTAGGCGTAAGGTTCGAAGTGACCGAAGCGACCTTGAACCATGTGTCGGGTGCCAGCCGTTCGGGCATTTCAGCCGTTTATCAACGATACGATTGGGCACCGGAAAAGCGAGAAGCGCTGGGCAAGTGGGCTCAGCACCTCGACAATCTGGTGACACCTGTAGAGCCTAACAATGTGATCGCATTCCCCAAAGTTTCTGCGGGCGCAGCCTGAAGAAAACGGGAGCCCCGGCAGATTTCACGGACATAGTCTGTGGATCGATCACCGCGCCGCCGTTGGCAAATACCATCGGCGCGCGGTAGATCATTCCGGGGGCTAGGCTGGCCGGCCGAACCGGGGGAATTCCGCTCTCCCTGCCCCTAACTTACGGCGGACCGGAGCGGACCGGACTTGATATATTCGGATGACAGGGGCCCTTTGGGCTTCGACCCAGAAATCGACATTTCTCTAAGCGATGCTTTTGAAGCCGTGCGGCAAATGCACACGACCGCCACGCCACTAACCGTTCGGAAATTCCTCATCGGTGTGGCGTTGCACGGTGATCAAAGCGGTCTGGCTGGCTATGTCTCTGAATATCGAGAGTCGTGCGTTCGAATTGACCGTCCTGATCTTTCGGCATTTCAAGTTCAACCTGAACATTTCACCTCAATTCCGTGCGATTTTTGGCGAATAGGCATGGCGATAGGGGCTAATGCTAAAGCAGAATTTGCGGTCGGAAACCTTGGCCACATCACAGAGATGACAGCCAGCGAACTCCCGTACCGCTTGCGCGACCGATACTCCACTGACTTGCAGAATGAGCGTGTCTCTCTTTCGCAGATCGCATACGGCATTCACTTCCCGAAAGCTCAACTTCTTGCCCTTGCCGAAGATCCCGGCTGGCAGGCGTGGGGGGCTGTCTCAACTGCAATTGATGGCCGCAGAAAGCACGGGGCACCTACGCAGTGGAAGTGGGATGAAGTGAAGGTTGCGCTTACCGTCGAAGCGGCGCGCAACCCGGACATTCTCAATCAAGGGGCTGGTCCAATCCGGCAATTCATAAATGATTACATGCGGCAATTGCACTGTGACCAGCTTCCCGAACGCAAGGAAGTTCAACGCTACGTTGAACGTTTTTCCTGTCTCTGGAACGATTTAGAGGACGAAGGCCCGCCGCTAGACTCATAGCGAAACTCTAAGTAGCTGCTAGCTGCGCGGGACCAACTTCAATCTTTCCCCCCAATCCCTGCCAAAAAACCCAAGATAACTAATCGTCACCAATCACAACTAGGTGACGCAATGACCGAACTCTTAGACAGCGAAACAGCCGCCGCTCGCATCGGATGGCACCCCGGCAGCATGGCGCGTGCTCGCGTTCGTGGGGATGGTCCTCCGTATGTAAAATTGGGCCGCAGCGTTCGTTATGATCCCCGCGATCTTGACGAATGGATCGAAAGCCGCAAGCGCAATAGCACCAGCCAGGCCGCCTAACGGTGGAGACCTTTACCCTACCGCCCATACCAGCCGATTGGTTTGGCGTCCGGTTAGATCGGCTGGAAGTTGCTGGTTGCACGCTTTGGCGCGTCTCAATCCGTGGCCGCGATCGTACGGTAGATCGCGAGTTGTTCGACCATGTAGCCGTTGCTCGCGATTGGGCGCTTGCGCAGGCCGATGCTCGCCATTTGCCCTATCTCGTTTTCGCAGATCCTGAGGCGGGATAATGGCGAACGGGCCACAAAAAGCAGACCACCGCGGGAACTTCATCATGTTGCCGCGTGCGGTGATGGAAAGTGTTGCGTGGCGGCACGCTTCCATGCGGGCCCGCTCTATCCTGCTTGTCCTTCTGTTTCATCACAATGGTTGGAACAACGGCACCCTCGCAATATCGGTGAAGCAAATCGGAAAAGCCCTCGGAAATCAAAACCACGCGGCCAACGGGCAGGCCTTGGCAGAACTGATGCAGTTTGGCTTCATCGAATGCACGTCTGGCGCCGACCACGGCCAAGCGAAGGCCCGAACTTATCGCATCACGTTTGTGTCTACAGGGGAAGGCAAACGTACTGAATTCGCCACGCACGAATACCAAGCATGGCGACCGACCTCTGGTGCCAAGAAGCAATTCGGGCGAGCAAAAACAAAAACCCCGATGAAATTCGGCGATGCAGTAACCGCAACGCCAGACATGAAATCCGTTGCAATGACTGCACCGCACATGAAATTTCACGATGCGATTACTGCAACGCTGGAAGCGGAAATTGCTGGTGTTTCGACCGATTCCAGCGGTGCGATTATTGCACCCTATCTAATCAACCAGTCTTCCCCCGTTCCACGGCTCTCTCCTGTCTCTGGAATTTCACCCTCTCAGCATGATGATTCCACGATGACCCCAATTTCCGAACTTCGGGATTGGGTCCGCGATGCAATCACCGCAATCGGCGCCGCCAAGATTTTGGCGAAGGATGCAGGAATCCCTGAGGCGACACTCAGCCGGTTCAAGACGGGCAAGACGCTCCCCGCCAAGTATCGCCACCGGCTTCAGGAAGCATGTGGCCGGGCGCTACCATATTCACAGTGGCTAGCCGCCGGTTGAGCACGCCCGCAACCGAGCAACTAATATCTATGCTCCCGGCTGGTCACCCAAGACAGGCAAAACAAATTCAACCGCAGCTGCGTTAGGCTCGATTTTCCTTGCCCAGAATCATAGGCGCGCGCTAACCAGAGGAAACGATTTGAGGGATGAGCGGAGACGATGAACCGGGCCAAACTGCTGGGGATCGTGACGTATTACCTTTCACACCTGCGCATGTCCGTCGAAGCATCCAATTCATTGAATCTTCAAGATTTAAATGTGCACGCGGAAATTTTTTTCCGCGACCTTCTCAATCTGGCGCTGGACTACGATCTCATCAACATCAACATAGCCGAGAAGAATGCCCGAGCGATTGACCTCGGCGATGAGGCAATTCGTATTGCCATCCAAGTTACGTCGACTGCCGATTTTACGAAGGTCAGGCACACTTTTGACGGCTTCATTAAAGCCAATCTGCAAAACAAATATGATCGCCTAATCGTTTTGATTATCGGAACGAAGAAAAACTACCGAGAACAGGCCCTAGGTGCTCAAAGCACATTCTCGATGTCAATCTCAGATGACGTATGGGATGTGGAAGACCTCTTACGGAAGATCGGCGGCTTGAACTTGGACAAGCTGCAAGCTTGTCAGGATTTCCTTCGAAAAGAACTCCGGTTGTCGGAGCCCCGCCAATCGAATGAAGTTCGCACACTCATGCGCCTAATAGAGGTGCTGAGTGCATCAGAAGATGGCATACACGCGGGCGATAACCGCGAAGATCCTGACCCCGAAGGGAAAATTCGCGATCGGTTTGCTAACCACGCAGATTTTCTTCAGCAAGAGTATGTGAAACTCTTTGAGATTTACGGTCTGGCACTCAAGGAAGTCGAGGTTCACACCGACTTGGGTCACGTTCGTGTCCGCAAGCTTCAAGTTTATCTGTGGAACTGGAGTGATCGGGTTCTGAGGGAGTTCAAAGGCGATCCCGAGGTCGCTCTGCAGGCATTATGCGATCGGATAATGGGAATGATGGGTACAGGGGAAGCTGATTTCGACGAAGGTGCCGTGCGCTATTATTTGATCAATCAGCTCATTGCCTGCAATGTTTTTCCCAACAAAGCTACGATCAGTGCCTAACATCTTCCTGAAAGACGAGGCGTTGGCAAAATCCCCTCCCATCGTCGGCTTCGAAATCGCGAGTTTTATAAAGGCGAGTGGCAAGGGCCGCGTAAGCATCTTTGACGTGGTGGATCACTTCAAGCGTAAGCCATGGTTTTCATCAAACTCATTCTTCTACGGCATCACATTTCTATATGCCGTTGGCTTGGTCGAATTCGACGAGCCATATCTGGTAGCATCTGATGCGGATTAAGCGTCTCTACACAGATCCGGAAATCTTCAAAGCGATCGCATTCAAGCCCGGGGTGAATATCATTCTCGGCGAAAGCGACGAAACAAGTTCGAAGAATAACGGCGTCGGAAAGAGGTGCTCGCCAGGCGCGTATCGAGCCTCGCCCCTATCGCAGTTGAACCTGAAATTCCTGCGGAAGAAATTCAGGATTTCTACGATCAGCTCAAATCAGGCCTCGGCACCAGTATCGTCCGCGAACTGAGAGAGGTCCTCTCCTTCAAAGCTAAAATCGAACAATTCCAGCGCCACCTCCTTGAAGAGAAAACGAAGGTGTTGGATGTAGAAATCCGCGATATCAACAGGCAGCTTCAGCAGTTCGATCGTCAATATGCCAAACTCTTGGGGGTGCTGAATCAAGACGGTGAGCTACGAAACCTTCGGCAAACTTATGCGTCGTTTCAGGCGAAGAGCGATGAACTTGGGCAGCTCAAGAGTTTCTTTGGTCGCTACGATCAGCTTCTCATCGATCGCCAGACGAAAAAGAGCGAAATTGAGGCCGAGCGGCTCCTTCTGCAGGCTAGCGTGTCTACGGCAGCGGAAGGGCTGCGATCTTTCCAGAAGACGATCCTCTCGATCCATCAGGTTATTCAGGGAAACAAAAAAGCATCCTTCGAGGTTCGGGTAACCAATAAGAAACAAGTGGTCGAGATTGTTCTGCGCATTGACGATGACGGCAGTCACAGCGTTGAGCGAGAGAAGGTCTTCATCTACGACGTGGCGCTGATGTTGAATGACTACACCCGAGCCCGTCATCCTGGCCTGCTCGTTCATGATAACATCTTCGATGTGGATGACGACACGCTGCAGCGCAATCTGGAATACGTCCTTACTAGGGCGCCTTGGGGCGATGAGCAGCAGTACATTCTCACTCTTAATGTTGACCGCCTCGAGAACTGTCGTGATGAGGCATGGTTCTACGAGCTCGAGCAGAGCGTGGTGGCAACATTCACAAAGAGCCAGCGCTTCTTGAGATCCCATTATCAAGAGCTAGGTTGAAGGCACCCAAAAACGCTGTTTCAACGACCAATCTCGTCATGAATGCTCGTTCCAGCGTCGAGTGCAGCCTGACAGCTTGCCTACCCCAATGAGCGGCTTGGCGAATTACAACTTCAAACTTTTTAAATGCTGAACATCGGGGTTCTAAACGTAAACTTCGGTCCCGAAGCGCATATGCCTTCGAGATCCCGCCGGTAGGACCCGCGAAAAACTGGGGTGCATTATCATATCGAAGCCCAATGCCCGAACAGCCCACAAAGGTGAAGAATGAACGACTTGCCGCCACCTTCCAATTTCAAGAATCGAGCAGCTAGCCACCTTCCGGGTATAGGGAGGCCAATCTAGGCTAGCAGACATTCAACTGGCCAAGGTCCGACCTCTGCCTTCGAAACAAACTAGGTCAATTGTCAGCCTGCTCGTGAACGACTGCTCCAGCCAAAAGCTGCCATCCATCTATGCAGCCATCACGGCATCGGCGGCAACGGGGGCAAAACGGCTGCGATGGCCTCCTGCCGCAGGTGCTCGATGGCGGCCGCATCGTCTCGAATGCCACGCAGCAGGGCAGCCTGCCAGCAGTTAGTGCCCCCCGAATGCAGCGCCACGCGGAGTTCCTGATCTATCTGCTGCGTTACGCTCCCTATCGTTAGCGCCGGATCCCGCATCTTCAGCTGCCCCGGAAGTGACGACCAGTAGGTGGCCATCGAAAGATAGAACTGCGTGCCGAGCACGTTCTCCAGATGGAACTCGACGATCTCGCCCTGCGGCGCCGGCAGACCCGGCATAGGGCGGGGTCTGAACGTTGCCGCCTTATACGGTGGGATAGGCTCCACAAACCAGATCGCCTGGGCCGCCCACGGATCAAAATATGTGTGAATGAACCGGCGCGGATCTCCGCCATGGATGGTATTGCCCTTCACGCCTGAATTGCAGTGCCGGCACGCGGGCACGAGGTTCGCCCGCATGATCGAGAATTCCGGATAGATGCTACGGGCGAGATAGTGGTCCAGGTCCCCGGTGACTGGCGAGCCACAAACCGGGCATGACTTCAGCCCCGCCTTGCGGCGCATGCGACCGAGCTCTCCGGACCTCTTCCGGCTGTCGTACAGTGCGTATTGACGGTGGCCCACCCCGGGCCCGAAGTCGTGTGGATTGATCGCGAACGGGCTTCCGCCGTTCGCATGGAACGTTTGATAAGCGGCGATCCAATCGGCCTGGTGCGGTGCCCAGATGGCCGTCTTGGCGAGCTTGTTCACGACCGCCTCGTCCTCGGCGGCCGTTACGGGAAGGGGGAGGTACTGCATGGATCAAAACGCTTCCGGGACTTCCGGCTCAGGCTCAGCGGCCGGAGGTTCGGCTAGACGGCGGGCGATGAACGACAGGCTCTCCGAGTTCAACTCGGCACCGTACTGCTCAATGACGCCTTCAATGCCGAGCTCACGCCCGGTCTGATCGGCCCATCCTGCCAAGGTCTTCTGGTAGCGGTGCGAGATGCTGGTGTCGCCGAAGACGAACTGTGAGATGCTGTCGATGGTGGCGCCAAAAGTCTGCATGCGCGGGGTGTCGATGCTGACCTCGCGACGGTCCAGAGTCAGGATGTTGACCCGGTCGCGCGGCGCTTCGCGTACGACATACGCGGAGTGTGTAGCTATCACAGCGATCGATCTTGTAGACTGGAGCAGATTGTCGAGGATTTCCATCATATCGGATACGAAGTTTGGGTGGAGATGCGTCTCCGGCTCGTCGAGCAGGAGAAGGCTGCCCTGGTCGATGGCGGCGGACGCCTGCGCTGCAAAGCGCAGCATCGCGTATTCGCCGCTGCTGAGGCGGCGCGCCTGCAACTCATCATCGAGGACGATAGCCGGGCGGGACCAGTCGATCTGCTGAATCAGCCGGATCGAGTTCAGCTCGTTAAGGCGCTTGTCGATGGGAAAGTAGCTATGTCCACCAGGCTCGATGACGTGAGGAAGGTCGTCACCCTGTTTGCGTGCGCGAAGGGGCAAGTGAAGGCGGTGCCACAATCCAATGGGCTTGAGCGCATCCTGAATCACGTCCATGCGGGATTTATCGCGGTTCACGCCGAAGCCGCTGCGGTCTTCCGACTTCTTGCAGGCGACGAGCGCGGCGAGCAGTGGGTCGGCCCGGTTCTCGCCCGACGCGTTCACGGCAAAGTATTCGTAGTCGATGCCGTGCCATGCGCCGATCGAGCGCGGAAACGGATCGGTCGGGACCGAGGAGAAGACGAGCACGCGCGAAGGGCGGAAGGCCGGAAGGAAGTGCGGTCGCAGGTAGCCGTGAGGATGGTTGGAGTGGAGGCCGTCGACGATCGACTTTAACAATTGCGTCTTGCCCACGCCGTTGCGGCCGATGAGAACGGAGGCGCGGTCGCGGAAGATGCCTTCGCGGTTGAAGCGGAATGGCAACGTGTAGGGATTGTCGGCGCTCAGCAGTCGCGCGGAGAAGGCGAAGTCGATGGCCGCATCGTCGACGGGATCGGGGGTATCTGGCCGGAAAAATCGGCCGCCGCGCCTGAGGGCGTCGTATGCGCCTCCGTTACGGAGCGCTCCGATATGGAACTCCTCGTCGTCGATCAGGTCAAGCAATTGCTTGCTGGTCCCCTCGGTACGGGCGACCGTTGCGTCGTGCATCTTGCGAAGCGCGCTGACGCCGACCTGGAAACCAAGCTTTTCGATCACCTGTCGATAGTGTTCGACCTCAATAAACAGCGATACGAATGGCGCCTGGATCTCTTCTATGGGGAACACTTCTCCTAACTGCTGCAGCAGCTCGGTGAAGACCGGCTCGCTCCTCATGCGCCCTTGGAACATCATCCTCATTTGGAGATCGAGCGAATCGCCCTCGACGGGACGTATATGCAGCTTGGCGAAGAAGTTGCGCCCGTAGTCATTCCAGTTGTCACTGTCCGGGAGGATCGCAACAAGAGGTCCGGCACGGTCCGCGACATGCAGAGCGGACCTGGCGATGACGACGTCGACAGGTACGTCAGCTGGAATGACTTCAGGCATTTGATCACCTATTCCGGACTTTAGCGGTGGAAGGGCTGTAGTATCAGTCCCATCCGCTGGCTAACTGCCTAATTCGCTATATCCTCGAGGTGGTCAACCGGTCAGATTTCGTAATCGAGGGAGCCTTGTGATCCTAAAGGTTACCGATCAACACCGTATCTAACTGCAGGTTGCAAGGGCACCAACACCCAGTCTTTCCTTTTCATTTTTCTTAGGATTTCCGAGAAAATTGACGATTCAAACTGCAGGTAACGCACAATTGCAAGATGTCCGCCAACCTGCAGTTTCGATCAGTAAATCAAGCTGCCCCATGTGGCTCGAGTGGGAAGAAAACTGGCGGTGGACCCAGATCCTCGAGGTGGTCAAATTCCACGCTCGCGATCGCGCTTCGCGACCAATCCCTTTGTGCCCCTTTCCTTTCAATGAAGCCCTTGCCTCTTGCTTTCCACGGGCCATGACTGCCCCCGGTGTGCCTGGCCCGGGGGCTTTTTTGTGCCCTGAGACTGGAACTCGAAACTGTAGCATTGCCCAAAAATCGGGAAGCGATGCTTTTTTGCGGTGACCATGCGCTTATGTCCCCGAAATCCTCTAGGTAGGACCCGCGATTTCGTCCTGAGCATTCCCGCCTTGCCAGCCTGACAGGGGCCACAGACGCGATGCAGGCCTTTGACGTGTCCGCGTGACCTCGACAGGCCGCACGCGCCCTGTAGCGTGGCAGGCGCTTTCCAAATGCCTCCCGAAGATCAATAGTCGCTTGATGACAGACGAAATCGAATCGAAGCGCCCCTTATGTATGCAATGCGGGCGGGCAGCATTCTGGTCCCACGGGGGGGCACTTCTCTGCATTGATTGCAGTGACAAAGTTGAGGCTAGCCGAATGAGGCAGATGGCTATGTATGCTAGTCTAGCAAATCAAGCACAGGCCGACATCGAATCGATAATGGGCTTGCCGGCCTCGCCAAAGATTGAGATGCCGAAACCTGCACCAGCACCGTTCCATTACAACAATCAGACAGTCACCGTTACAGGCGGCATGGTCGGCGCGATCAACTTCGGCAACGTCGATGAAATCAAAGTCAATTTACAATCCCTCACAGAAGGTGGCTCCGCAGATATTGCAGAACCTCTGAAGAAGCTAACAGACGCAGTGCTCGTCGCTGAAGATGCGACTGAGACGACCAAGAACGAATTACTCGAGCAGATTGCCTTGTTGACGGCCCAGGCATCTGCAAAGCCTGAAGAGCGCAAGACGGGTGTGATCAAGGCGCTATTCGGCACGGTGAAATCCGGGACAGAAGCAATCTCAAGCACAGCCGGTGCATGGCAGGCGGTTGCCCCCCTATTGCAGGGGCACTTTGGTCTATAGCCCGAACTGAAAGAACTATCGCGATCACCGGCTTTGCACTGTCACGTTCGATTGTTCAAAAATGGCAGTTTCGTGCGGGTTTGCGCATGATCAAACTAAAGGTTGCTCGGCTGATTTGGGGGCAGGGCAGCTTTCAGTCTTGCGCGTTGATCGAAGCGAATCTTTGTCGCGTGCATGTATGGTGCATGTAGCAATGTTGGGGCTTAGTTTTGTACGCTGCCTTGTTGAGCGTAAGTCCCTGAAAACACTGGTGCCGGCTAGAGGATTCGAACCCCTGGCCCCCTGATTACAAATCAGGTGCTCTACCAACTGAGCTAAGCCGGCACGCGATGTGGATTCGCCTCTAGCGTTAGATTGCCCCGAAGGTCCAGCCCTCAGTGCGTGCAATTTTTGCAGAAAGTTCGCGTGGGGCCCACAATTGTGGATTGGCCGCGACTTTGCGCAGCCATGCGGCGGTTATGACCGCATCGCAACTGTGATCATCAAGCGGTCCTGTAATGCCCGAGGCGGCACTGCCAAGCACGGCGAGGCCGGCGTCCAACTCTCCCGCATCGCGCATTTTTGAACGCCCTGTGGTGCGCCCTGCCGCCATCGCGGCGATGGTGGTGTATATTTCGCACACCACCGGTCCGCGCGGGGGCAGGGGGTCTATGGGCCAGACCGAGCAGCTGGTGCCCAGTTGGTGCAGCAGCCGCATGCCGGTAAGGCTCGATTTGCCGACTTGGGCTGCGCCAACAAGGTTGAAGTTGGAATAAGGCCTGCATCCCATCCGTCGCTGTGCGGCTTCGGACACGCGGAAACGCCCCTGACCCCCGCCGAATTGCGCGCCTTCGCGACCGCCATGGCGACGGTAATGCTGGGCCGCATCCGGGTGATCGACAAAAGCGTTCACCGACAAATGGGGATCGCTCGCGCAAATCTGGTCAACCAGTGCCCATAAAGCGCGCGCATCCGTTGGACTTTCGGCCCAGCCGGGAAAGAACGCGTCCTTATCGGCAAAGGGCAGTGAAATCCCCAGATCCATGCCGATCAGCGCATCGTCGGGCACATCGTTACGCAACCAGTTCAGCACTTCCAGCCGGGACCAGCGATGCCCTGCGCGGATCAGCCTTGGCGCGTCGTGGCCATGTGTGGCCATGGCGACAGCGATGCCTTTCTGCCGTTCTCCGGCAGCGCCGGACCAGTCAATTGCAACGAAATGCCCGAACCTGTCTGGATTCACGGTGCTGCCCGTTCGCGGCGTTTGCGATCCCACCATTCCAAGCGGCGTGCCACTTCCCGTTCAAATCCGCGCTCAACCGGGCGGTAATATGTCTGTGCCGCCATGCCTTCGGGCCAGTAGTCCGCGCCTGAAAATGCGTCCGGTGCATCGTGATCGTAAGCATAATCAGCGCCATAGCCGATATCTTTCATCAGCTTGGTCGGTGCGTTGAGGATGTTTGAAGGCGGGGCCAATGATCCTGTTTCGCGTGCGGATTTCCATGCGGCTTTGTGGGCGGTATAGGCGGCGTTCGATTTGGGCGCGGTTGCGATGTATAGCAACGCCTGCACAATCGCCAATTCGCCTTCGGGGCTGCCCAAAAACTCGTAGGCATCTTTGGCAGCAAGGCATTGCAGCAGCGCTTGCGGATCAGCCAGACCAATGTCTTCCACGGCCATCCGCACCAGACGGCGCAGCAGATAGAGCGGCTCTTCACCGGCCACCAGCATGCGCGCAAGGTAATATAGCGCGGCTTGCGGGTCTGATCCGCGCACGCTTTTATGCAGCGCTGAAATCAGGTTGTAGTGCCCGTCGCGGTCCTTGTCGTACACCGCCACACGGCGCATCAGGAATTTGCCAAGGCCTTCTGGATCAAGCGGAGCGGGCAGCGATACGTCAAACAGCGTTTCAGCCTGATTGAGCAGGAACCGGCCATCGCCATCGGCAGATGCGACCAGCACCTCACGCGCGGGCGGGGTAAGGGGGAGTTGCAATCCCGTAGCTTCTTCTGCGCGGGCCAGAAGCTTGCCAAGCGCGTTTACGTCCAGCCTGTGCAGTATAAGCACTTGGGCACGCGACAGAATTGCCGCGTTCAAAGCAAAGCTGGGGTTTTCAGTGGTAGCGCCGACCAGCGTGATCGTGCCGTTCTCAACCACTGGCAAAAACCCGTCCTGCTGCGCGCGGTTAAATCGGTGGATCTCGTCCACAAACAGCAATGTGCGCCGTCCGGTCAGCGTCGTTGCCTCGGCTTCGGCAAATACTTTTTTAAGGTCTGCCACGCCCGAGAATACCGCACTGATGGCCACATAGCGCATGCCGACAGCCTCGGCGAGCAGCCGCGCAATGCTCGTCTTGCCGGTGCCCGGTGGCCCCCACAGGATCATTGATGTCAGCTTGCCTGCTGCCACCATCCGCCCAATCGCGCCATCGGGACCGGTCAAGTGGTCCTGGCCGATGACTTCGGACAAGTCATGCGGACGTAACCTGTCAGCCAGCGGCGCTTCGGCGCTGGCGATAGGGGGTGGGCGGTCCTGCGGTTGCGGGGCGAAAAGGTCTGCCATTGGTGGCAAAGATAGGAGACTGCAGATTAAATTGCACCCGCCTCTTGCAAAGATGATTATAAGATATATCTTAGACCCATCAAGATAAAGGGAATTGAAATGCGATTTGAATATGGCCGCCATGTGCGGACTTGCAACGGTGGTGGTCTGGAACGGCGCGCTGCCAAGATGATGGCTATGATGGGTGGGCGCTTTGGCGGCCGCGGCCCATTCGGTGAAGATGGCCCGTTTGGTGGGCGCGGTAGCGGTAGCGGGGGCAGGGGCCGCCGGGGTACGCGGATGTTTGCAGGCGGTGAATTGCGCTTGCTGTTGCTCCACCTTGTCGCCGAACAACCACGTCACGGTTATGATCTGATCCGTGCCGTGGGCGATTTGGCTGGGGGGGATTATGCGCCAAGTCCCGGCGTTGTCTATCCAACGCTCGCGCTGCTGGTGGACGAAGGGCTGATTGTCGAGGAAGCTGATGCAGGGCCGCGCAAGGCCTTTGCCGCAACCAAGGCGGGGCGCGACGAACTGGCTGGAAAGGCAGAAGAACTTGCCGCCATCATTGCGCGGCTCAAGGCCGTGGGCGATCAACGCGAACGCTCGGAAAGTCCGCCGGTCAGGCGCGCCATGGGCAACCTCCACGCGGTCTTGCGCAACCGCGCGATGGCCGAGGGGTTCGCCACCGAAACTGCACATGCCATCGCCGATATTCTGGACGAGGCCGCGCGCAAGATCGAGCGGCTTTAAGGCCGGAGTTGTCCATGGTACTGTCTCCAAGCAATCAACTGGGGGGAAAGGCCGTGGACAATCTGCAAACATCGCCTGCATCAACGCCAGCGCATCTTTGGATCGTCGGCGTGATCAGTCTGCTGTGGAATAGCTTTGGTTGCGTTGACTACACGATGAGCAAGGTCGATCCGATTGGCTACATGCAGTCGGTCGGCATGGGCGAAGCTGAAATTGCGTATGTGGGGACTTTCCCCGCATGGTTTACCGCGTTCTGGGCACTCGGCGTGTGGGGGGCCTTCGTCGGATCGATCCTGCTACTGATGCGATCCGCGCGTGCTGTAGCAGCGTATGCTCTATCGCTGCTTGGTCTGGCGGTGAGCCAGATTTACCAGTTCACTGACAGTTCCATGCCTGCTTCGATGAACAGTGGCGCGATGTTGACCATGACGGCGGTCATCTGGGCGTCGTTGCTGTTTTTCCTGTGGTATTCCCGGCGTATGGCTGCATCAGGCGTATTGCGGTAGAGCCTACCCTTTGCGGCGTTGTGCCTTTTGGCGCACCAGCCGCAGGTAGGTATCGGCGACGGCCTGATTGATGCGGTCCCACGAGAATTCGAGGCTGCGTTCTTCGCCAGCGGCACCGTGGCGGGCGCGCAGGGCGGAGTCTTCGGCATAGCAGCGCAGGGCTTCGGCGAACTGGCGGACGGCGCCCGGTGCAATCAGGCGGCCCGAAACGCCGTCATCGACGAGGCTCTGGCTGCCGGTTGCCGCGGCGGCCACCACGGGTACACCACAGGCCATCGCCTCAAGCGTGACATTGCCGAAGGTTTCGGTGACCGAGGGGTTGAACAAGACGTCCATGCTTGCCACCGCGCGGCCCAGATCTGCGCCGCCCTGAAAGCCGACGAACACGGCTTCAGGCAGTCGTGCGGTGAACCAATCCCGCGCCGGACCTTCGCCAACGACGATGACTTTGAATTGCACGCCCTTGCGCCGGAGTTGATCGATCGAGTCCGAAAAGACGTCGAGCCCCTTTTCCATGACAAGGCGGCCAAGGAACCCGATGGCGACATCATGATCGGCGATGCCGTGTTCGCGACGCCAATCAAGGCTGCGTGCCGCTGGATTGAACACATCACGGTCTACCCCGCGTGACCAGATGTCGATATCGTAATTCATCCGCTGGTCGCGCAACACCTGCGCCATGGATTCCGATGGGGCGACCAACGCATCGCAGCGTCGGTAGAACCGGCGCATCAGCGCTTCGACAACCGGTTCTGCCCAAGCCATGTTGTAATAGCGGAAGTACGTTTCGAACCGGGTATGGACCGATGCGAGGATCGGCAATTTGCGATGCCGCGCCCATGACACTGCGCGGTGCGCCACCACATCGGGCGATGATACGTGGACCACGTGCGGATCGAAAGCGGCAAGATCGCGGCGGATGCGCGGCGAAAGCGACAGCGGAAAGCGGTATTCGGCGCGGCCCGGAATGGCAAACGACGGGATGCCGACCAGCGTGCCGGTGGCAGGGAACGCAGGATTTTCAACCTTGGGGGCATAGACCCGGACATCGGCACCCTGCCGCAACATGTAACCGACCAAGCGGTTCAGCGCCTGATTGGCCCCATCGCGGACGTAATTGTAGTTCCCGCTGAACAGGGCCACGCGCAAACCCGAAAGGTCGGTCGGGTGGGCTGGAGAGGTCGCATCGTTCATCGGCAGGCCCATAGCCCTGTTCTGTCCGAATGGCGAGACACCGCGTTTGGCGCGATTGCCGTCCTCACAATTATTTGTCGCGACAGGAAACCAATCCTGCCTCCGCCGGTTTGGACAACAACCGCCCTAACGGCGTCTAACATGAGGAAATCAAATGATTAAACGCACCCATTTCGCGCTGCCTATTGTCATGTCCGCTGTTCTTGCAGCCGTCCCCGCGCTTGCGCAGGATGCGAGCACAGGCGAATGGGATCGCGATAATCATTTCAACGGCGCTTATATTCAAGCATTTGGCGGCATCAGCCTGCTTGGCGAAAACGGCAGCACATTCGAATTCGACACTGACCGCAACGGCACATACGGTGACACCGTCACCACCGTCACCGGTGCCAACGCGTTTGCACCCGGCTTTTGCAATGGTGGATCACGCGGCCCCAATCGCGACCCCGGTTGTTCCAATGACAAAGCGGGCGCTGAATATGGCGCGCGCATCGGTGCAGACCGCCGCATGGGCAACATTGTGGTCGGCGCGCTGATCGAAGGCGTGGGCAATGAATCGACCGAGCGTGCATCGGCCTTCAGCAGCACTCCTGCAGCCTATCGCATTGATCGCGGACTTGAATATGCCGTATCGGCCCGCGCCCGGCTAGGCTTCACCCCCGGCGGCGGTGCGCTGTTCTATGGCACCGGCGGCGTCAGCTACGGCAAGATCGATCATGAATTCACCACCACCAACACCGCCAACAGCTTTACCGAAAACGATGACGGCAAGATGGTTTGGGGCTGGCAAGCAGGTGGTGGCACCGAAATCATGGTGACGAACAATATCTCGTTCGGCCTTGAATACCTTTACAGCCGTTACCGCGATAACAAGTACAACGTCTCGGTCGGCCAGGGCACCGCACTGCCAACCAACCCGTTCCTGCTGAACGGTGGCGGCACCAACATGCGCATCCAGGACAAGTACCTCGACACGCACGCCCTGCGCGCCGCCATCGGCTTCCGCTTCTGAGCGAGCGCTAGAGACCACCCCCTCTCGCAAGCGGGAGGGGAATAAACAAAAAGGGCGGCCCGATCGGACCGCCCTTTTTTTGTTTCGCTTAAGCCGCTTCTTTCTTTCGGCCTGCCTTCTTCCGCTCGTTCGGGTCGAGGATGGCTTTGCGCAGGCGGATGGACTTTGGCGTCACTTCCACCATTTCATCGTCGTCGATGTAGGCAATGGCTTGTTCCAGCGTCATCACCTTTGGCGGGGTGAGGCGGATGGCGTCGTCCTTGCCGGTCGAACGGAAGTTCGTCAGCTGCTTGGACTTCATCGGGTTGACTTCAAGATCATCCGGCTTGGCGTTTTCGCCGATGATCATGCCTTCGTACAAAGGTGTGCCGACGCCGACGAACAGGATGCCGCGCTCTTCCAATGGGCCAAGCGCGTAAGCGTTGGCTTCACCAGCGCCGTTCGAGATCAACACGCCATTCTTGCGGCCTTCGATCTTGCCTTTGTGCGGACCATACTTTTCAAACAGGCGGTTCATGATGCCGGTGCCGCGTGTGTCCGACAGGAATTCGCCGTGGTAGCCGATGAGGCCGCGCGACGGGGCCGAGAAGGTGATGCGGGTTTTGCCGCCGCCCGATGGGCGCATGTCGGTCATTTCACCCTTACGCGTGGCCATCTTTTCAACGACGGTGCCGGCGTATTCATCATCCACGTCAATCACGACGGTTTCGTATGGTTCGGTGCGCTTGCCGTTGTCATCTTCACCATAAAGCACGCGCGGACGGCTGATGCCGAGTTCGAAGCCTTCGCGGCGCATCGTTTCGATGAGTACGCCCAGCTGCAATTCGCCGCGCCCGGCAACTTCGAAGCTGTCCTTGTCGCTGCTTTCGGTGACCTTGATGGCGACGTTGGATTCGGCTTCGCGGGCCAGACGGTCACGGATCATGCGGCTGGTCACCTTGGTGCCTTCACGGCCCGCCATTGGCGAATCGTTGACGGCAAAGCGCATCGACAGCGTTGGCGGATCGATCGGCTGGGCGTGCAGTGGTTCGGACACGCTCGTATCGCAAATGGTGTTCGACACCGTTGCGGTGGTGAGGCCGGCGATCGAGATGATGTCGCCAGCAACCGCTTCGTCGGTGGGAACGCGTTCAAGACCACGGAAGGTCATGATCTTGGATGCGCGACCAGTTTCGATCACGTTGCCTTCGTTATCCAGCGCGTGGATTGCCTGATTGGTCTTGACGCTGCCTGAGAAGACCAGACCTGTAAGGATTCGGCCAAGGAAGTTGTCACGATCCAGCAAGGTGACGAGGAACTTGAACGGACCATCGGGATCTGCCGAAGGGGCAGGCACGTGATCAACGATCTTCTGGAACAGCGGGGTCAGCGTGCCTTCGCGGGCAAGCGGATCATCGCTGGCGTAACCATTGCGGCCAGAAGCGAACAGGACGGGGAATTCAAGCTGTTCGTCGTTGGCATCAAGGCTCACGAACAAATCGAACACTTCGTCGAGCACTTCTTGCGTGCGTTCGTCCTGACGGTCGATCTTGTTTACGACGACGATGGGCTTGAGGCCCAGAGCCAGCGCCTTGCCGGTGACGAACTTGGTCTGCGGCATCGCGCCTTCAGAGCTGTCGACCAGCAGGATCACGCCGTCAACCATCGAGAGGATGCGTTCAACTTCGCCACCAAAGTCGGCGTGGCCGGGGGTGTCAACGATGTTGATGCGGGTGCCTTCCCATTCGACCGAGGTGCACTTGGCCAGAATGGTGATCCCGCGTTCCTTTTCGAGATCGTTGGAATCCATCGCGCGCTCTTCAATGCGCTGATTGTCACGGAAGGTGCCGGATTGGCGGAAGAGCTGGTCGACAAGGGTGGTTTTGCCGTGGTCGACGTGGGCGATGATCGCGATATTACGCTGGTGGGCGGACATGAAATGGCTTTCGATTTGGATTCGGTCAGAGTTCGGCACAAGCGTGGCCCGCTCCGATCTACGGCGCGCGCTTATACTTTATTGTGCGTTGCGGCAAGCACAGTGATGCGAAAAGGCTTGAGCTCCGGCGAAAATGCTGAGCAAGCGCGGTGTTTGGTGGTGGCATGAGCAGGTGACGTTACGGCATTCTGCTATGGGCGATTACCACTGTGACACCTTTGCAACATAGGGTGGAATTGCACGGAAATCAGCCAATTCTGAATGCATTCGGATTGTACCTTGCGCGCAGGAGTTTTAATGGTGCGGTTAGGGAAATCGGATGTCCTTCCGCACTGGTGCGCTCAAGCTGCAAAGGCAAGCGCAGATGGCCAGCCGGAATTTGAAAAGGAATACAAGGTAATGAAGTCGAACTTCGCCGGTCGCACCGGACGCGCAGCTCTTATGTTCAGCGCATGCGGTCTTGCGCTTTGTGTCGCAGCCAACGCGCAGGCACAGGAAGCTGTGCCTGCCGACGAACAAGCGCAGCCTGCAACTGATCGGGCGGAAACTGATCCGGCATTCGGTGAAATCATCGTAACCGCATCCAAGCGCGAGCAGACGCTGCAGGACGTGCCGATTGCGGTTTCGGTGACCAGCGCGGAATCAATCGAACGTGCGTAAATACGCGATATCAAGGACTTGTCATCGCTAGTACCGTCGTTGCGAGTGAACCAGCTGCAAAGCTCGGCCAACACCAACTTCTACATCCGCGGCTTCGGCAACGGCGCAAACAACGCCGGTATCGAACCATCGGTCGGCCTGTTTGTTGATGGCGTGTACCGTTCGCGGTCCGCATCGATGATTGCCGATTTGCCCGATGTGCAGCGCGTGGAAGTGCTGAAAGGCCCGCAATCAACGCTGTTCGGCAAGAACGCCAGCGCGGGCGTGATCTCGTTGGTCACGCAAAAGCCCAAGTTTGAATTCGGCGGCAATGTTGAGGCAAGCTACGGCAACTTCAATGCGATTGTCCTGAAGGGCGTTGTCACCGGTCCGATTTCAGAAACCATCGCAGCCAGCCTTGCGGGCGGTTACAACAAGCGCGACGGTTTTATTGATGATCTGGGCGCGGGTGTTCAGGAGAATGAACGCAACCGCTGGTTCGCGCGCGGGCAGATCCTGCTTGAACCAAGCAGTTCGCTGTCAGTCCGCTTGATTGCTGACTACGCCAAGATTGACGAAAACTGCTGTGCAGTGGTGAACATTCGGCAATCCACAGCGACAGGTGCCGTCAAGGCGATTGGCGCGGGTCGCACAGTGATCAATGAGCCTTCGGGCAAGTTCAACGATGTTATCTACAACAACATCGCATCGTCCAACGACATTACGAATTGGGGTTTTTCGGGCCAGATCGATTATGAATTGGGACCGGTTAACCTGACGTCGATCACGGCATATCGCCGTACCGATGCGCTGACCGATCAGGATTCGGATTTCACCGGGGTTGATCTGCTGGGCCGCAACTTCCAGAACTTGCGCCTCAATACGTTTACACAGGAATTCCGCGCTGCCACCAATTGGGACGGCCCCGTAAATGCGCTGTTGGGCGGCTTCTATTTCAACGAATCTGTCAACCAGACCAACGACATCGCATGGGGCGCAAACGCGCGCACTTATGCAAACCTGCTTATTCAGGGCGCGACCGGTTGCGCAGTGGCAAGCCCGCGTTGCACCAACGTTGTAGCGCTTGAAACACAGCTTTCACCGCTGGTGGGGCGAAACCTTGCAGGTACGTTCTTTGCCAACGGGCAGGGACTTGATGAGAGCTACCGGCTGAAGAACGAGGCTTATTCGGCCTTTGGTCAGGTTGATTTTGAAATCGCCGATGGGCTGACGCTGACCGGCGGGCTGAACTACACCCACGATAGCAAACGCTTTTCGACCAATACCACATCAAACGACGTGTTTGCCGGACTTGATTTCGTTGCGCTCGCCCGTGCTGGCGGAATTGCGCAAGGGCTGATTGGACGCGGCGTTAATCCCGCCGATCCAGCCGCTGTGCAGGCTTATGCAAGCGCGCCTGCCACCGCGCCGATTTTCCAGGCCATTGTTGCGGGCGCAACGGCGGCGTCGACCAATCCGGCGCTTAATCCGCTGCTGGGCCTGACGCCGTTGCAGTTCTTCCCGCCGTTCCAGAACGTGCCGAATGCCGTGGAATCGGGCCGGATCAGCGATGGTGACGTCAGCTATACCGCGCGTCTGGCTTGGGAAGTGACCGATACGGTCAACGTCTATGCGACATATGCGACGGGTTATAAGGCGGCATCGGTCAACCTTTCGCGCGATAGCCGTCCAAGCGGAGCTGACCTGATTGCGCTGCGGGCACAGAACCTTGCGGTTGCCAATCTTGGCTCGGGCAGCCGGTTTGCAGCAGCCGAAGACGCCACGCTTTACGAATTCGGGATGAAGGGCAACTGGGGCGTGGCTTCGGCCAACTTCGCAGTGTTCAAGCAGTCGATCCAG
The DNA here is from genome assembly GCF_002280675.1 of Novosphingobium sp. 32-60-15. Taxonomy (GTDB): domain Bacteria; phylum Pseudomonadota; class Alphaproteobacteria; order Sphingomonadales; family Sphingomonadaceae; genus Novosphingobium. The sequence continues at coordinate 37,681 of NZ_NCEN01000008.1, forward strand.
GGGTTCCAGTCGAACATCTTTACCGGCACGGGCTTCTTCCTTGCCAATGCGGGCAAGCAGTCGGTGTTCGGCATCGAATTTGACGGATCGGTCCGTCCGACCGATGCGCTGACATTGTCAGTCGCCATGACGTATCTGAAGCCCAAGTTTGACGAATTCAAACTTTCGGCGTTCGGTGATTTGAGCGGAACGACGCCAGCAGGGGTTTCGCCGCTGTCAACAACGCTGGCGCTGGATTACAACCAGCCGCTGGGCAACGGTGATCGCGTAGTGCTGCACTTCGATTACCACTACGAAGCGTCGTTCAATCTGGTCGAAGGTTTGCCGGGGCTTGTGTTCCGCAATCCCGATGGCAGCCCGAATGCCAGCCTTGCATTGGCGGCAGCGCGTGAATTCCGGCAGGATATCAACGACGTGAACGCGTCACTGACGTATGCGATGGAAAACGGTTTGTCGCTGACGGTCTGGGGCCGCAACTTGTTGAACGACCGTACGCTGTTGCAAATCTTTGATAGCCCGGCACAAAATGGCTCGCTGTCAGGATACCCCAACCAGCCGCGCACTTATGGCGTTTCAGCGCGGTTCACGTTCTGATTGCCTATTAACACCTGATCGCATGGAGAAGGGGGCTTTGCGGCCCCCTTTTCTTTCAACAGGGCTGCGGGGCGATACTTGCAGGCCGGGCCAATTCGTGGTCATTTTCAAATCCTGCGCGAAAGTGTGGGACGCAAAAGGGGGAATGACGATGGAATGGATGTTGATGCCTTACCGGCGCTATGCCGATTTTTCGGGGCGTCTTCAGCGCAAGGAATATTGGATGTTCATCCTGTTCAACTCCCTTGTGGCCATGCTGTGCGTGGCTTTGATGATTGCAGGCGGCGTGGCGATGGATCAAAGCGGCCAGACCGAACCCGGCCCTCTGTTCTGGTTGGCGGTTGCGCTTTTGGTCGTTTTCGTGCTCGGCAGCCTCATTCCGTCTGTCGCGGTGCAAGTGCGCCGTTTCCATGATCAGGACAAATCGGGCTGGTTGGTTTTGCTGGCCTTCATCCCTTACGTGGGTGGCCTGATCGTGTTCATTTTCATGTGTTTAGAAGGAACGCGCGGTCCCAATCGCTTTGGCAATGATCCAAAGAATCCAACCAATTCTGACGTTTTTGCCTGATGGACCGGTGGAGCGCGGCCTAGCGCTGCGCTCACAAAATTTGAAAGCGCTGCCATGAACTGGATGATCCTGCCTTACCGCCGCTATGCCGAATTTGGCGGACGGTCGCGGCGCAAGGAATACTGGGGCTTTGCGCTATTCTATTTCATCGTGATGATCGTTCTGAACGCGGTATTCGGCACGAATGATGTAGAGCGTGGCGGCGGCGCGTTCGTTTACGGAACGCGTCTGGTCGGGTCGGGCGGCTGGATCAGCGGATTGTTCTGGCTGGTCAGCGTGGTGCCGGGACTTGCCGTATCGGTGCGGCGTTTGCACGATCAGGATCGCACGGGATGGCTGCTGTTGCTGTGGTTGATTCCGCTGTTCGGCTGGTTTGCCCTTTTAGTGTTGATGTGTCTGGACGGTACGCGCGGGGCCAACCGGTTCGGAGCGGATCCGAAAAGGCCTTCACCGGTGGATGTGTTCCGGTGAGGGCATGCTGAACTCAGATTGCACCTAATTCCGTTCGTGTCTCGACTTCGCTCGACACGAACGGATCAGGCGCATTTACAACTCCCGCAGCACTTGCGCCGGCCTTGTCCTCAGCAGGCCGACCGAGCCGGTAATCGCCAGCCCCATGACCAGTGCGACGCCGCCGCCTAGCACACCAAGGATGCGCGGCCAGTCTGGCAGCCAGTCGAATTCAAACAACAGCACGATCACGCCCCACGCAACGCCGGTGCCAAGCAGCAGGGCAACGCCTGCCAGCAGAGCCGATAGCAAGCCGTATTCGGCCAGCAACAGGATGAGCAATTGACGGCGGCTGGCACCCAGTACGCGCAGAATGGTGTTGTCATAGGTCTTGCGTTCGCGCGCGGCGGCAATTGCGCCTGCCAGAACGGCCATTCCGGCAAGGATCGCCACGCTGGCCGCCGCAAGGATAGCCGTGCCCATTTGGGCAAGGATCGCGCGGGCCTGCCCCAGAACAGGGCCGATTTCGACAACAGAGCTGGAAGGCAGGGCCTTGACCAGACCGGACAGGATGGCGCGGCGCACTTGTGGGGACTTGGCTTGCGCGGGCAAACTGATGGTGGCGGCAAGGTTGTGCGGGGCATCGGTGATGGCGTTGGGGCTGAACACCAGCACGTAATTGAACCCCATGTTCTCCCAGTTGATCTGCCGGAACGAGGCGATTTTGGCACTGCGTTCAACGCCAAGGATCGACACCGCGATCCGGTCACCCAACTTCAGGCCAAGCACTTCGCGCAAATCATCATCGACCGAAACGAGCGGTTCGCCAGTGTAGTTTTGCGTCCACCAGGTTCCTTGGGTCAGGACATTGCCTTCGGGCAGCGCGTCCGAATAGGTCAGGCCGCGATCACCGCGCAGCGGCCAGGCGTTGTCGGGAATTTGTTTGAGATCGGCCACGCGGGTCATCGCATTTGCCGGTCCATAAGCCACAATGGAGCCGCGCAATGCAGCCACGGTGCGAATGTCGGCAGCAGGCGCAGCACCTTTCACAACGGCTTCAAATGCGTCCATCCGGTCACGCGGGACATCCAGCACGAAGTAATCCGGCGCGCGGGTTGGCACACGGCTGACGATATTTCCGTCAAGACTGGTCTGCACGCCCGCCAGCAGGACGAATGATGCCAGGCCAAAGCCCAGCGCCACGACCAGAGCAGATGTTTGTGCGCCGGGGCGATGGAGATTGGCCAGTGCCATGCGCGCGATGGCGCCCTTGGGCCGGGGCATCCGTGAGGCCAATGCCGTCAGGCCTTTGCCAAGCAAGGTCAGCAGCACAAACAGCAAGGCGGCTCCGCCCAGAAATCCGGCGGCGAGCAGGGGTTGCGGCGCGGTGAGGATAGCCAGTGCGGCAATCCCTGCAAGGCCAAGCCCGACCGGTAGCAGCACTGCCCGCCATTGTGATGCCAGTGGATTGACCCGCGCCCGCATCAGCGCCATCGCCGGGAAATCCCGCGCGCGCACCAGCGGCGGCGCGGCAAATGTCAACGATATCAGCGCGCCATAAGCCGCAGCGATGGCCAGTGCGCGGGCATCGATCACAAGGCCGGGTTCGATGGGCAGCAAGCCTTTCAGCGCTTGACCCAGCAACGGCGTAACGCTGATACCAACCGCTAGCCCCGCAAGGATCGCCAATGCGGACGCCGCCGCGAGTTGCAGCAGAAAAATGCGCGCAATATCACCGCTGGATGCACCAAGGATCTTGAGCGTGGCAATGCTGTTGCGGCGCGCTTCAAGGTAGGAATTGACGCCGTTGCCAATGCCGATGCCTGCAATGGCAAGCGCAGCCAGCGCGACCAGCACGAGGAACTGGCCCATGCGTGAAACAAACCGGTCAAGGCTGGGCGAGGCTTTTTCGCGCGTACGCACCTCATAGCCTGCCAGCGGGTACTTGGCTTTGATGCTTTCGCCCAAGGCCACCGGATCGGCGCTGACGGGCAGCTTTACGCGCAATTTGGTGCGGACCATCGATCCGGGCTGGACCAGAGCCGAGGCATCAAGCGCTGCCTTGCTGATGATGATCGTGGGGCCAAGCGAAAAGCCTTCTGCCAGCCGGTCGGGTTCGCTGCCGATAATGCCACCCACGGAAAGGACGGCTTTACCGACTTGAATCCTATCGCCGGTTTTGACGTCAAGACGGTCTGCCACGCCCGGCGCGATCCATGCAGACAGGCCCTGTGGCGGGCCAACGCTTTTGCCATCGGCAAGGGTGAAGCGCCCGTAAAGCGGCCATTTGGCGTCAACAGCTTTGAGTTCGACAGGGGTGGCGCGCGTTTCGGCACCGGGGACGGTGGCCATTGCCTGAAGTCGCGCGCCTTCGGACAGATCTCCCATGGCGGCAATGGCTGCCCGTTCATCGGATGTGGGCTGGCGCGCAGCCAGGGTAAATTCCACGTCAGCGCCAAGCATTTCGCGGCCGCGTGTGCGCAGTTCGCCCTCAATCGCGCCGGTCAGCGTGCCAATGGCGGAAAGCGCGGCTGTGCCCAGCACAAGGCAGACGAGCAGGAGGCGCAAGCCCTTGAAGCGCCAGTCCAGCCCGCGCTTTGCCAAACCCCAGGCTGCACCCCAGCCAAGGTTCACGCTTTGCTGTCCGAAATGATGCGCCCATCGGCAAGGCGCACGATCCGATGGCAGCGCGCCGCCAGAGCCTCGTCATGCGTGACCATGATGAAGGTTGCGCCAGCCTCGGCCGCGCGGGCGAACAAGAGGTCCGCCACTGCCGCGCCATTGGTGTTGTCGAGGTTGCCGGTGGGTTCATCGGCAAACAGGATGGCAGGCTTTGGCGCAAGCGCGCGGGCGATGGCAACGCGTTGCTGTTCCCCGCCGGAAAGTTGCGCGGGATAATGGTGCAGGCGATGGCCAAGGCCGACAGCGACAAGTTCCGCCTCTGCCCGCGCCATGGCATCGGGCATACTGGCCAGTTCAAGCGGGGTTGCGACGTTTTCAAGCGCCGTCATCGTGGGCAGCAGGTGGAAGGCTTGCAAAACAATGCCGATGCGCCCGCGGCGGGCGGCGGCAAGGCCGTCTTCATCAAGCGCGGTAAAATCAGCCCCGGCCACGGACAAAGTACCGCCTGTGGCCCGCTCAAGCCCGGATAGGATGGCCAGTAGCGAGGACTTGCCCGAGCCGGAGGGGCCGAGCAGGGCCAGCGTGTCGCCCGCGTTCACGCAAAGGTCGATGCCACGAAGGATTTCCACCTGCGCTTCACCATTGCCAAGCGACAGGGTGAGGGCAGATGCAGCGATAACTTGGGGGTGGGTGCTTGTCACAAGCCTCAGGTGGCATAGATTGGTTGCATGGCGCAACCGGCACTTGGGGACGCGCCGCAGGAGTTACAATGCGCTACGCCTCTCTTGTCGCCGCCTTTTTGATTGTAGGCTGTTCTGCCGAGAAGGCGTCCGATCCCGCGCCCTTGGCATCGCAGGCGGCTGTACCGGTGCCAGCGGATGCACCGGTTATCCTGGCGTTCGGGGACAGCCTTTACGCTGGTTATCAATTGAACCCGGGCGAGGGCTATCCGCCACGGCTGGAAGCGGCCCTACTGGCGGCGGGAACGCCTGCGCGGTTGGTGAACGCCGGTGTTTCGGGTGATACCACCGCAGCGGCTTTGCAGCGGCTGGCGTTTACGCTCGACAATCAGCAGGTGAAGCCGGTGCTGGCGCTGGTAGGGCTGGGCGGGAACGACATGCTGCGCGGATTACCGCCCGAAGAAACGCGGGCAAACCTCGATGCGATCCTGAGCGAATTTGACAAGCGTGGCATTCCGGTGGTGCTGACGGGTATGATGGCCGCACCCAATATGGGTGAAAGTTATGGCAAGCAGTTCAATGGGATATGGCCCGAACTTGCGAAAAAGCATGAAGCTGCACTGGTGCCGTTCTTTCTGGAGCCGGTTCTGGGGAACAAGGCGCTGATGTTGGAAGATAATGTCCATCCCAATGCGCAAGGGGTGGAGCGGATTGTGGCGGCAACACAAGGGACGGTTGCTGCGGCGTTGAAGGCGGCGGTCAGCAAATAAACTTTGCTCGACACGAACGGGATTCAGAGTGTTTCTGCCACGCCGTCGCGCACCGACCATACCGCGCTGGCATCGGCGATTTCGGCAAAGGGGGCGATTTCAGTGCCGGTCATCCACACTTGCGCGCCCGATTGGGCCAAGCGGTCAAACAGCGCGGTGCGGCGGATGGGGTCAAGATGCGCGGCGATTTCATCCAGCAGCAGCAAGCGGGGGCGTTTCCCAGCGGTGAGGCTTGCGTGGGCCAGGACGATGGCGATCAGCATGGCTTTTTGTTCGCCGGTGGAGCAATCGGCGGCGGGGGCGTTTTTCGCAGCAAGCGTAACCGCCAGATCATCGCGGTGCGGGCCGATGAGTGAGCGTCCGGCGGCGCGGTCACGTCTGCGGCCTTCACGCAGCATGGCGCGCAAGGCGTCTGCTTCCAGCGGTGCTGCGCTGGCGTAATGCAGCAAGGGGCGAGCGAAGGGCTGTTCCGGCACCGTTTCCAGCAAAAGGCCAAGGTCTGCCACCAAGTCCGCGCGGGAAGACGCCATGGCCGCGCCGGTTTCGGCCATTTGCGCTTCAATGCCGTCTAACCATACCGGATCAGGCTCGCTTGCTTCGCCCAGCAACCGGTTGCGTTCACGCAGTGCGGATTCATAGCGGGTGGCGGTGCGGGCATGGCCGGGTTCTCGGGCGAGAACGAGGCGATCAAGGAAGCGCCGCCGTGAACCTGCGCTTTCGGCGAACAGCCGGTCCATCGCGGGGGTAAGCCATGTGATCGACAGCCATTCGCCAAGCCGCGCGGCAGGGCCTTCAGCGCCGTTGATACGCACCGTTCGGCGGCCCGGCGTTTGCGGATCGGTGGCGGTTCCGATCTGCACCGCGCCATCTTCCATATCGGCGGCGACTGCAAACCCGCCGTTGCCATCGCGCCCTGCCATTTCTGCCGGTTGCGCGCGCCTGAGACCGCGTCCGGGGGCGAGCAGGCTGATTGCTTCAAGCACGTTGGTTTTGCCAGCGCCGTTTTCCCCCACCAGCACATTGAATGCACGCATGCCATCAAGCCGCGTGGCGGTGTGATTGCGAAAATCGCGCAAGGTCAGGCGGGTGATGGACATCGGTTGGTCGCGTTACGGGGTTTTGCGGTTTGGTGCAAAGTGAAGGGAGAATTTGGTTCGCGCAGAGCCGCAGAGCCGCAGAAGAAGCAGAGAACGGGGAGAAATTTTGATCGGGCGCAGCCCCGTTCAGGCCGGGTTGGCAACGCGATAGATATTCAAACCTGCCGGGCAGCAAGGTAGAACATCCCTGCGCTCTCTGCTTCCTCTGCGTCTCTGCGCGAAACATCCTTCTTCTTGAATTACCCCCGCTCCATCAGCCCGTGCTTTTTCATGCAGTGGCGCAACTGGTCATAGCTGAGGCCCAACGCTTTGGCGGTCTGGCGTTGGTTGTAACGGTTGCGGGCCAAATGGTGTTCGACAATCGCGCGTTCATGGGCTTCGACCGCGCTGCGAAGATCGGTTACGCCATCCAGATCCGGCGTCGGTGCCGAATGTGCCGGAGTTGCAATCTGCTCTTCAACCGCGCGCGGCGGCGAAATGGGCTTCCACGCGCTTTCGAACGGATCAAACTGGACGCTGGCGATGGGGTTGGTCCAGTCGTCCCAGCGATAGACCGCTCGTTCCACGACGTTGCGCAATTCGCGCACATTGCCGGGCCACTGATATTCTTCCAGCGCGCGCTGGGTTTGCGGGGCAAAACCGGGCCATGCGTCCCATTGCAATTCTGCGGCCATGCGCCGCCCGAAGTAATCGGCAAGCACGGCGACATCGCCTTCGCGAACGCGCAAAGGGGGCAGGGTGATGACTTCGAAGCTGAGCCGATCGAGCAAATCGGGGCGGAAGCGGCCTTGCTCGGCCATTTTGGGCAGGTCTTCGTTGGTTGCAGCCACGATCCGCACGTCGACGCGCACCGGCTTGCTTGATCCGATGCGGGTGATTTCGCCATATTCAACCGCTCGCAGCAGGCGCTCTTGGGCACCCATCGATAGCGTGCCGAGTTCATCGAGGAACAGCGTGCCTTTGTCGGCTTCTTCGAAGCGGCCACTGCGCGCGCGGGTGGCACCGGTGAATGCTCCTGCCTCGTGGCCGAACAATTCGGCTTCGATCAACGTTTCAGGCAGGGCCGCGCAGTTCATGGTGACGAGCGGTTCGGACCATCGCGCCGACAACCGGTGAAGGCGTTCTGCGATCAGTTCTTTGCCCGTGCCGCGCTCGCCGATCACCAGCACGGGGCGGCGCATCGGAGCGGCGCGGCTGGCACGTTCGACCGCGTCAAGAAACGCGCCCGATTGCCCCATAAATTGAACATCACGATCCATTGCCAATGAATAGCGCTATTTCCCAAGGATTGGCAATAAGCGCCAACGCAAAACAGTGCTGTCCATCGAAAAGTGTCGGGAAACCAGGGTGTTCGCGGTTTGGCACACCCCTTGCTGTATCATTAACAATCCCGGCTGAGACGCCAAAACGCCTCTGCCACACACCCGCCGAAAGGTTCGCAAGATGTACACCGCCCGCTTCTTTTCCACCCAGCTCGGACGCGCCAGCCTCGCCAGCATTGGTGCAATTGTGGTCCTGTGCGTCTTTGCGCTGACCCAACAAGTTGATGCTGTGCCCAGCGTGATGGCATCATCGGCGGCCATTACAGGCGAACTTGCATGAGTGATGATCTGAACCCGATCGGCCCTCGCCACGCCGAGGGGGCCCGCACCACCCGCCTTGACGCGGAAATGGAGCGGCTTCGTACAAACCCCGGCGCGAATGATCGTTCGCGCACACCATTTTCTGGCCCCGCTTTTTCCTCATCGTCTTTCAACACCGGAGTAAACCTGATGGGCATCTTTTCGCGGACACGCGACATCATTGCCGCCAATTTCAACGACTTGTTGGAAAAGGCTGACGATCCTTCGAAGATGATCCGCATGATCATCATGGAAATGGAAGAAACGCTGGTCGAAGTCCGTGCTTCTGCCGCGCGCACCATTGCCGATCAAAAGGAAATGGGCCGCCACGTGGCAAAGCTGGACCGCCTTCAGGCTGACTGGTCGGAAAAGGCGCAACTGGCGCTATCGAAAGACCGCGAGGATTTGGCGCGCGCGGCTTTGGTCGAAAAGAAGAAAGCAGCCGACATGGCGGTGCAGCTTCAGGCCGAAATCGGCGTTCTGGACGATGCGATGCGCGCCTATGAACTGGACATCGAAAAGCTGCAGACGCGCCTTCGCGAAGCCCGTAGCCGCCAGACAGCAATCGCCGCGCGCCTTGAAAGCGCCGAGAACCGCGTCCGTCTGCGCACGCTGCTGGCCAGTGAACGGGTTGACGAGGCGATGGCCCGTTTTGACCAGCTTGAGCGCCGCGTCGACTATGCCGAAGGCCGTGCCGATGCGCTGAGCCTTGCCGAAGGTGGCGGCAAGCCCGGTCTGGCCGATGAAATCGCTGCTTTGGCAGGCCAGGACAAGATCGACGAAGAGCTTGAGGCAATGAAGCGCATGCTGGGCAAGGAGGGCTAAGCCATGGACGATTTAATTCCATTTACGGCGGTCGTCGCAATCTTCGTGGGCCTGCCGTGGCTGATCCTGCATTACATCACAAAATGGAAAACAGGCGCGACATTGACCAACGGGGATGAAGCGCTGTTGGAGGAATTGTACCAATTGGCCCGCCGCCTTGATGAACGCATGGATACGGTGGAGCGATTGGTCGCATCTGACAATCCGGACTTCAAGCCAGCCCGCATTTTGCCTGACCGTGAAGGCGATAACCAGAAGCTGCGCGAATTGGACCGCATGTTTGCCGAACAAGGAAGGATCGTGAAATGAACAGCCCGCGCACGCGTTTTTATCGCGACAAGGTCAACGGCAAAGTCATGGGCGTCTGCGCCGGGATTGCCGATTACACAGGGGTTGATGCACTGTGGATCCGGCTGGGGTTTCTGATCCTTGCCTTTTCGATGGGGTGGCCGTTCTTTGCCTACTTTGTGGTTGGCGTGTTGACCAACAAGAAGCCAGCCGGGCTTTATGGCGACCGGCAAGAGCAACAGTTCTGGCAGGGCGTGCGCCAATCGCCGGGGCGCACCGCACGTGAAGTGCGCGCCAGCTTCCGCGATATCGACCGCCGCCTGGCCGAAATCGAAAGCTTTTACGTTAACAGCAATCCGCGCCTTTCGGCCGAGATCGAAAAGCTGCGCTGACAACCGTTTCATGAGGGACTGATACAATGGGACCCGATACACTTGGCCCTTTGATACCGATCATCGCGCTGTGCATCCCGATCGTTGCGATCTGGACCAAGCACCGCACCAAGATTGCCGAAATGCAGATTAACGCAACCGCAGAGTTGAGCGCTGAAAAAGCCGCGCAGTATGCCCAGCACACCCGCGAACTTGAAGAACGCGTCCGGGTTTTGGAGCGCATCGTGACCGACAAGGGCTTTGACACAGCATACCAGATTGAAGCCCTGCGCCGCGAATCTGCCTCGCTTGAAGACCGGAGGGCGTGATGGACTGGGGTGGGCCAGACTTTGTCCTTGCCATCATCGCGCTTTCCACAGGCGGTTGGGTGATAAACAACTGGATCCGGGCCCGCCATGGCTATGCGCTGGAAGACGAATGGGGCGGCAAGACGCAACGCGGCGATGATGCAGCAGTTGCCAAACTGCGCGAAGAGAACGCCATGTTGCGTCAGCAACTGGACGCCACGCATCAACGCCTTGCCAATGTGGAGGCCATCGTGACGGATCGCGGTTTTGAAGTTGCCAGCCAGATCGAGGCATTGCGCAGCGAACGGCCAGGTATCGGGCAGGGAGGCCAGCCATGAACGCTGATGTTGTTTTAGCGCTTGCATTCATGTTGGTGGTAGTGCCGGTTGTGCTTGGTCTGGGTTCAGACATGTACAAGCGCCGTCTGGCTTTCCGTGAGCGTGAACTGGAATTACTTTCAAGGCAGACTGCCGAAAAGGCTGCACAATCCGCCGCCCAGGCCGAACGGTTGGAGCAACGGGTGCGGGTGTTGGAACGCATTGCCATCGATAACAAATCCGACCTTGCGCTACAGATTGAAAATCTGCGCAGCGAAAAGGTCAATTAGGGAAAGCCTGTTCGATGTCTTACTGGTCAGCCATCGTCGCAATTGTTGCGATTGTCGCTTACGTGATCATCCGCTTGAACCGGGACAAGCACAACGCAACGCAGCTGGATCAGGCCGAAATTGATCCGGCCTATACCGAAGCGCTGGAGCGCGAGGTCGCCGAAATGCGCAAGCGTCTTGAAGTGCTGGAACGCATCGCCACCGAAGATGGCGAAGCCCGCCGCCTTTCGCGCGAGATCGATTCCCTGCGCGAAAAGTAAAATCACCCCCTATCAGGGAGTTGCAGACATGACTTCCGACATTGTCCTAGCATTATCCGCACTTACCGGCCTTGGCATCTGTGCCATGACTGCGTTGCGCGGATGGGATGGCTGGCTTGCGTTGAAGCGCTTGGAAATCGAGCGTTCTGATACCGGTGACGCGGCCCGTTTGATCGACCTTGCCGACATGCGCGAACGGTTGCGCAAGCTTGAAGCCATCGCTGCTGGAGTGGACCTATGAGCAAGCATACAGACGGCGCCGCCAAGGCCGGAATCGGGCTTGGCAGTGCGATTGCGGTGGCCATATCGTGGAACCTGCACAACTCCATTGTCTGGGCCGCAATTCACGGCGTGCTGTCGTGGCTTTACGTGATTTACTTTGCGTTGACGCGTCCGGGCGGACTTTCGGGCTGATGCCCCTATCGGCGATGGACGAGGGCCGAGCGTATCGCTAGATGCGAGCCATGCGCAGCCTTGATGACATCCTTGAAGAGTACGAGTTCCTTGACGGCGACGAGCGTTATCGCCTGCTGATCGAACTGGGCCGGGAACTGGAAGACATGCCCGATGCGTTGAAAACTGACGCGACGCTGGTGCGCGGCTGTTCGGCCAGCGTGTGGGTTTATCCGACGCCGGGTGAGGGCAATCGCCTGCATTTCCTTGCCGATAGCAATGCCGCGATCACCAAGGGAATCGTGGCACTGGTGCTCTCCGCTGTGCAGGACAAGCCCGCTGCCGAAGTGGCTGCAACCGACATTGCCGAAGCGCTCGGGCCGTTTGACCTCAAGAAGCAATTGTCCTCAAACCGGACGCAGGGCGTGCCCAACATGATTGCGCTGGTGCGCGAACATGCCGCGCGGCTGGCGTCAACGGTCTGATCCCGTTGCGCCGCCACCTCTATCTTGCAGGCGGCGTTATTGCAGTGGGACTGGGGACGGTTGGCGTGTTCCTGCCGGTTTTGCCGACGGTACCGTTCTTGCTTTTGGCCACATTCTGTTTTGCCCGCTCCAACCCGGTGTGGGAGCAGCGCCTGCTTGATCATCCGCGTTATGGCCCGCCATTGCGCCAATGGCGTGAACGCCGCGCGATATCACGCAAAGGCAAGCAGGGCGCCTTGATCGCTATGGCTGCAGGTGTGGTCCTGACGGCGGTGACCGCAGGTTGGCCGTGGGTATTGATCCCCGCAGTGACCATGGGCAGCGTCGGGGTGTGGATCTGGACGCGGAAAGAATAGTTACTCCACCGCCTCACGCAGCACCGCAATGCCGTTCTTGCGCTGTTCGCGCAGTTCCTTTTTCAGCACAACCGGATCACGCGCGAAGATGAAGCCGAAGCTGACGCCGCCTTCCTTTCCGATGGTGGCATGGTGCAGCTTGTGCGACTGGACCAACCGCTTGGCATAGCCGCGTTTTGGCACCCAGCGGAACCAGCGCTGGTGAATCAGGCCATCGTGAATGGCTGTGTAGATGATGCCATAGACCAGCACGCCAAGGCCGATAAACGTGGCTGGCCACCATGCCGCTTCGCCAACGATGATCGGGCTGCCAAGGCAAAAGAAGCTGATCGAGATGGCTGCGCCAAACACCGCGTATAGATCGTTCTTTTCAAAGAAGTTGTTGTGCGGTTCATGATGGTCACGGTGCCAGGCCCAGCCAAAGCCATGCATGATGTACTTGTGGCTGCTCCATGCAACGAATTCCATGGCGAGCACGGTGGCGATAATGATGAGGAATGCGGCGAGTATTTGCATGGGGTCCCTCTTACACCTGCGAAAGGCGCACTGCGACACATTCTTACACTTTGCCCGAAAGTCGCGACGTGTTGTTTTTCTGGCGTTCAGCCTTGGTGGTGCAGTTTGACCTCAACGCAACCAAGGAGTGAACATCATGCGCAAGACCATTATCGCACTCGCCCTTTCGACCATGATTGCAGGCACCGCAGCCCCGGCGATGGCGCGTGACAATGACCGCTATCCCGGTGGTAACCGCGCCGAGGCATCGTACCTGACGCCGGCCCGCAATGCTGAAATCCGCCGCGACATCAACCAGCTTGATAACCGCATCCAGCGCGCTCAGGCCAACCGTGCCATTTCCCCGCGTGAGGCACAGGGCCTGCGCCGCGATGCACGCGACATCAAGCAGACCTACAATCGCTTTGCCAATCGGGGTTTGAGCGTTTCGGAATACCGCACGTTGGAGCGCCGTATCGCTACGGTCAACGCCCGCTTGCAGATCGACAGGCGTGACCGTGATGGCCGTCGCGGCTAATGCTGGCAGAGCGTAACAAAATTACGTTCGCACACCGGATGGCCCGTCCTTTCCTGCTTGAATTGCGGGAAGGGCGGGCCTAACCGCTGGAATTATGTCAAACACAGCCCGCACCCTTTACCAGAAGATCTGGGACGCCCACGTTGTTGAACAGCGCGATGATGGCACTGCCCTGATCTATATTGATCGTCACCTCGTTCATGAAGTGACCAGCCCGCAAGCGTTTGAAGCATTGCGCACGGCAGGCCGCAAGGTGCGCCGTCCGGATCTCACGCTGGCTGTGCCCGATCATAACTTGCCCACCACGGCGCGCCGTACCGCTGATGGCGCGCGCGTGCCCATCGCCGATTTTGAATCGGCCCAGCAACTGGAAGCGCTTGAGCGCAATGCGCCCGCTTTCGGTATTCGTTATATTGGTGATGCCGATGCAGAGCAGGGCATTGTCCACGTTGTCGGGCCGGAGCAGGGCTTTTCGCTGCCGGGCGCAACGATTGTTTGCGGCGATAGCCACACTGCTTGTCACGGCGGCCTTGGCGCACTGGCGTTTGGCATCGGCACTAGCGAAGTGGAACATGTGCTGGCCACACAGACGCTGCTGCTGAAGCAATCCAAGACGATGGAAGTGCGCGTAGAAGGGCAGTTGCAGCCCGGCGTTACGGCCAAGGACGTGGTGCTGCACATCACCGGTGTGCTCGGCGCAGCTGGCGGCACCGGCTCGGTCATCGAATATACCGGCTCGGTCATCCGCGATCTGTCGATTGAAGGCCGTCTGACGATCTCGAACATGGCGATCGAACACGGCGCGCGCGCGGGCCTGTGTGCGCCCGATGATAAGACTTTTGCCTATCTCAAGGGGCGTCCTTATGCGCCCAAGGGTGCAGATTGGGACAAGGCCGTGGCGTGGTGGACCAGCCTAGCCACTGATGCTGGTGCGAAATACGACAAGGTCGTGGTGATTGACGCTGTCGACATTGCGCCGTCCGTCACATGGGGCACGAGCCCTGAAGACGTGCTGCCGATCACCGGCGTCATCCCCGCGCCTGAAAGCTTTGCCGATCCTTCAAAACAGGACGCCGCACGCGCCAGCCTTGAATATATGGGCCTGACGCCGGGACAACTGCTCGAAGACGTTGAAGTGCAAAACATCTTTATCGGTTCGTGCACCAACAGCCGCATCGAAGATATGCGCGCTGCTGCCGCGATCCTGAAAGGGCGTCATAAAGCTGACAACGTCAAATGGGCCATCGTCGTGCCCGGTTCAGGCCTTGTGAAAAAACAGGCCGAGGATGAAGGCCTGGACCGCATCTTTGTGGAAGCGGGCTTTGAATGGCGGGAACCTGGCTGTTCGGCATGCCTTGGCATGAACCCCGATAAAGTGCCCGCTGGCGAACGTTGCGCTTCTACATCAAACCGCAATTTCGTCGGCCGCCAAGGCCCCGGCGCGCGTACGCATCTTGTCAGCCCCGCCATGGCCGCTGCTGCGGCAGTGACCGGCCGGTTGACCGACGTGCGCAAGCTGATGGCCTGAAACTGGCATGGCAGGTCTTCCGATAGCGGCGCTTCAGCTTGCGGGGTTCTTGATGGCCCATGCGTTCTGGAGCGTTTCGGAACTGCCACCGGGCGGACAATATCAGCCGCAATCGCTGTGCATGCGCAGTGACGGCAACCGCGCGCTGAACACGTTTGAAGGCGCAACGCCGCTGGAGCAGGACGCGCAGGCCAAGGCCTTTATCACCGGCGGTGCCGCACAGTGGCCCGATTGCGCCATTGCGCGGCAAGTGCGCGTGGGCACGCCCAAGGGCGAAGTGGATGCCTTGGTAATCGACGTGGTGCAATATGGCGGCAACGTGATGACCGTGGTTCAGGCATTCCATCCCGGCCCGCAAGGCTTTCGTTTATTGGGCGATGAATTGATGATGGGCGATAACGGGCCATTGCCGCCATTGCCCGCAGCCCAAGCAGCCGCATCGATGCGTGAAGGCGCAGTCGACCATCCCGGACTTGGCGACAAATGGGGCCAGTGGGAGGCGAACCGCGATCCCGTCAGCCCGCTGGTGCAACGCTGATCGAGCGCAAGGCGTCTTTCGCGCCGATTGTTGATGCCAGGACCCGCGTCCTTATACTTGGCAGCTTGCCGGGCGAGGCAAGCCTTGCTGCCGGCCGGTATTATGCCAATCCGCGCAATCAATTCTGGCGGCTGCTTGGCGCGGTGATCAGGCATGATCTCGCCAGTCTTGAATACGAGCAGCGGTTGGCCACAGTGATCGAACATGGCATCGGGTTGTGGGATTCAATTGGCAGCGCCACGCGCAAAGGCAGCCTTGATACGGCGATCCGTAACGTAGCCCCCAATGCGCTGGCAGACCTTGTCACCACACTTCCCGCATTGCGCGCCGTGGCCTTTAACGGTGCAAAATCCGCAGGGATCGGTGCGCCACAATTGGCGGAAGCAGGGGCTTTTGAATTGCTGCGTCTGCCGTCCAGCAGCCCCGCGCATGCCGCGCTTTGTTTTGAGGCAAAGCTTGAGCAATGGACTTCTCTGCGGAAATTCCTTTGATGATGCTTGTAATTATCCTGCACCGGGTCAATCTATGATCCACGATATCAAGGAGCTTTACCGTGAGCAAGAAATCCGACTGGACTGGCAAAGCTGCCATGGCGGGCGCGGCGGTTGGCTCGGCAGCCCTTGCTGCGGCCCTGCTTTACGCTTCGCGCCGCAAGGAGCGCGCGGAAAGCACGGCACCAAAAGCACCTCCCGTAGACGTTCCTGAAACAGACTGACGGCCTTGCATCCATCGCGCGCAAAGCTATAGCGGCGGCATGGAACCGGTGAACCAGATTGACGGACGGGCTATCCCGTTCGGACGCAAGAACGTCGACACTGACGTGATCATCCCTGCCAAGTGGCTGAAGACGATTACACGGCAGGGCCTCGGGCGCGGTGCTTTTGAAGCGTTGCGCGCGGATCCTGACAATATTTTTGACAGCGCCGAGTTTTCCGGTTCGCCAATCCTGATCGCGGGTGATAACTTCGGTTGCGGGTCCAGCCGTGAACACGCGGCTTGGGCCTTGCTTGATCTGGGTATCAAGGCCGTCATCGCGCCTTCGTTTTCCGACATCTTTTCGGGCAACGCCTTCAAGAACGGCATCCTGACCGTGGTCTTGCCGCAAGAAGCGATTGACCGGTTAATGGAAGTTGCACAGACCGATCCTGTGATGATCGATCTGGAATCACAGACCGTCTCAACCCCGTTTCAGGATCGCTTCTCGTTTGAAATTGACGCGTTCCGCAAGAACTGCCTGATCAACGGCCTTGATGAAGTCGGGCTGACGATGGCCCGTGATACGGCAATTTCCACGCATGAGGCCAAGATGCGCGATCAGTTGCCATTCCTTGCGCGCGGTACGGATGCCGTAGCGGCGGCTTAAGCGCTCAATTAAAAGGCTTTCCAAGCCGCGCAAAACTTGCTTCCTTAAGGGCTTAGGCGGAGCGATTCCGCGAAAGGCTTTGGGAGATTGCAATGAAGGCACTGCGTACTCACGCTGCGGGCGGCCCCGAAACGCTGGTGCTGGATGATCTGCCCGATCCTGTGCCCGGAGCGGGTGAGGTGGTCGTGCGTGTTCATGCCTGCTCGATCAATTTTCCCGACACGCTGATGATCCGCGACATGTACCAGTTCAAGCCGGAGCGGCCCTATGCTCCCGGCAGTGAACTGGCAGGTACGATTGAGGCGCTAGGTGCAGGCGTTTCTGGCTGGTCGGTCGGGGACCGTGTTATGGCCATGATTGGCCACGGCGGTCTTGCCGAAAAGATTGTGGCACCTGCCAGCAGCCTGTTTGCCCTGCCCGATGACGTTGACTTTGCAACGGGCGCGTCATTGCTGATGACATATGGCACCACCATTCATGGGTTGAAGGACCGTGGCCATATCAAGGCTGGCGACGTGGTGCTGGTATTGGGTGCGGCCGGTGGCGTGGGACTGTCGGCAATCGAACTGGCCAAGGCTTATGGCGCGCGCGTGATCGCAGGGGTCTCGTCCGAAGAAAAGGCAGCCGTTGCGCGTGCAGCAGGGGCCGATGACGTCGTCGTCTATGGCCGCGCGCCCTTTGACAAGGTGCAGTCAAAAGAACTGGCCGAAGCGTTCAAAATGGCTTGCGGACCGACTGGCGCAAACATTGTCTATGACATCGTCGGTGGCGATTATTCCGAGCCTGCTGTGCGCGCCATCGCGTGGGAAGGGCGCTTCCTTGTGGTCGGGTTTCCAGCGGGTATTGCACGGTTGCCTTTGAACCTGACGCTGCTTAAATCATGCGATGTTTGCGGCGTGTTCTGGGGTGCGTTCATCGCAAGAGAGCCTGAGAGGTTCAAGGCGCAAGTGGCTGAATTGTTTGATTTGCTGCGCGCAGGCAAAATCAACCCCCGCGTTTCTTCGCGCTTCACGCTTGATGAAGGCAGTGCGGCCATTGCGATGCTGGAAAACCGGCAAGCCATGGGGAAAGTCGTGGTCGAGATGATTGGCTGAAGGGGTGGATTATCCAACATCAGCCCGATAGGTTGGCAAACCCAAGCGCCACCAGATTGCCGCGCCGCGCAAACCGAACCCGGCAAGCGCAGCAGTGGGCCAAACGATCCCGCTCGATAGGCCCAACGCCATACCGCCCGCGCACAGCACCGATGAAAGCGCGGCTGCCGTGACGTACAATTCGGGCCGCATGAGGATTGAGGGACGGCCTGCCAGCACGTCACGGATGATCCCGCCGACGCAACCGGTGATTACGCCCATCAGCACAGCCGCAACAGGCGCAACGCCAAATGCCAAAGCTTTTGCCGTGCCCAGCACGGCATAGGCGCCAAGGCCTGCAGCGTCGGCCCATTCCAGCACGGGTTTGTCCCACCAGTTTCGCGGGGTGAACCACCCGACCAGTGCGACGGCCAAGCATACCGGTGCCACCCACGGGTCACGCACCCAGAAAACCGGCGCACCGATCAGCAAATCGCGCACAGACCCGCCGCCAACGCCGGTAACCAGCGCAAAGAATGCCATTGTTACAAATGTCTGCCGCAACTTTGCCGCCAAAAGTGCGCCGGTGAGCGCGAAAACGGCGATGCCGGCAAGATCGAGCAGTTGGGGAATTGCGGGTGTCATTACAGGCCCATCGCCGCTTGGCGCAGCGCTGGCAAGAGCGCCCGCTGATGTGTGAACAATGCCATATCATTGCCGCAGTGGCCAACAATCAGGCCAGATTGTGGCTCAATCAGAACCTCGGCGTACCAGTTGGTGTTCGACCCGTTGTGCCACAAACTACCGTCTTGGCCCGCAATCCAACCCAGCGCTGACGTGCTGCCAAAGCGGGGGGTGTGCAATTGCGCCCAGCTTTCGGGCCGCAGCAGTGGTGCCTGGTCACGATGCGCGCGCAGATAAGCGGCAAGATCGCCAAGCGCCATGTGCAGGCCACCAGCCGGTGCCATTACAGCGGGATTATCCGCCCAAACAGGCTGTCCGTTCTGGTGGCCGCGCGGCTGGTCGAACTGCTCGGGTGATCCCGGCGGGCCGAAACCTGCGCTGGCCAGGCCAAGCGGTGTCAGCACTTCACGCTGCGCCAACGCTTCATAAGGTATGCCAGTGACTTCTTCGAGCATCTGGGCAGCCAAAACATAGCCTGCGTTGGAATAGGAATACCCACTGTGGGCGGGGCCGACTGGGCGCATGTCAAATGCCATTTCGGCGTAGCGGCGGCGATTGGAGCGTGCGTCTGCCTCGATCATGGGCATGGCGAACAATTCACCCAACGGGATGTCTTTGGCCAGCCCCGCATGGTGGCTGAGCAGCTCAATGGCGGTGAGGGTGCGATGCCGACGCGGAACACGTGGCAGGACATTGCCAATCGGCGTATCCCAGCCAATGACGCCTGCCTCCACCGCGCGGGCAAACACCGTTGCAGTCAGTGACTTGGTTATCGAACCCAGATGCCACTGGTCCTGCGTTGTTACAGAAGCAGGGTTCCCGGCAGCGCGAAAACCATCGGCCATGACGACCGGTGGCGCAGACCCTGTTTGCCAAAACAGAGCCATTCCCGGCGTACCCAATGCCTGACGCAAGCTTGCCAACGTGGCCGCATTGAGTGGCCGGGACAGAAGATGATGAAGCCCGCCGTCCGTAACTTGCGCCGCCAGCTTTGCGGGCAAAAGACCGCAGGCAGCCAGCGCTGAAACAAGAAGGCGGCGGGTCATTTGCACGCGCGCCGGCTTACTCGCCCAGCAGCGCTTCCAACCGCGCTTTCAATGCGCCAATGCGCTCTGCCGCATCGGTGAAAGTCTTCATTTCTTCACGGCGCGTATTGCCGCGCGCTTCCTTGGCCGCTTCGAGATAGCCTTCCATATCCGCTTCAAGCGCATCAATCAGGATCTCTGTTTCGTCTTCGGTCAGGGTAAGCTTGATCGACATCGTGGCAGTTCCTTCAAATTGCGTTGCGTTGCACTTAGGCGGCTGAAGCCACGCGTTCAAACGAAAAGGGCCGCCCCGAAGGACGGCCCCTGTCAATTGTCGTCGCAAAAATCACATGTGGATCGGCTTGCCCGTCACCGCCATAGCGGCTTCTTTCAGCGCTTCGGAATGCGTCGGGTGCGCGTGGCAGGTATAGGCGATGTCTTCCGACGTCGCGCCAAATTCCATTGCTTGGGTGGCTTGCGCGATCATCGTGCCTGCCACCGATGCAATGCACCACACGCCCAGAACGCGGTCTGTTTTGGCGTCGGAGATCACCTTTACGAAGCCGTCCGGCTCGTGGTTGGTCTTGGCGCGGCTGTTGGCGAGCATCGGGAACTTGCCGACCTTGATGTCACCCTTCTCGCGCGCTGCTTCCTCGGTCAGGCCAACGCCAGCAAATTCGGGGAAGGTATAGACCACGCCGGGGATAAGATCGTGATTCACGATGCCGGTCAGCCCTGCGATGTTTTCAGCAACCGCAATGCCTTCATCTTCGGCCTTATGCGCCAGCATCGGGCCGGGGATCACATCACCCACTGCCCATACGCCATCAATCTTGGTGGCAAAATCGTGATCGGTTTCGATCTGGCCACGGGCGTTCAGTTCAAGCCCGATCTTGTCGAGGCCAAGGCCTTCCACATTGGGGCGGCGGCCAATTGCCACCAGCACGCAATCGGCTTCAATGGTCGAAGCTTCGCCACCCTTGGAGGGCTCAACCGTCAGGGTTGCGGTCTTGCCGCTGACAGCAACGCCGGTCACCTTGGTGCCAAGCTTGATGTCCATGCCCTGTTTCTTGAAGATCTTGGCCGCTTCCTTGCGCACATCACCGTCCATGCCGGGCAGCAATTGGTCAAGGAATTCCACGACCGTAACCTTCGCACCCAAACGGCGCCACACCGAGCCGAGTTCAAGCCCGATTACGCCGCCGCCGATAACCACCATGTGGTTCGGAACGCGATCCAGCGCCAGCGCGCCGGTGCTGTCAACGATAATGCCTGCGTCGTTATCGACCGTAACGCCGGGCAGTGGGGTGACGCTCGAACCTGTGGCAATCACAATGTTCTTGGCAGTAACAGTCTGGCCTGCAACTGTGACAGTGTGGGCGTCCTCAAACGCGGCATAGCTTTTAAGCCAGGTAACCTTGTTCTTCTTGAACAGGAACTCGATGCCGCCGGTCAGTTGCTTTACGGAATCCAGCTTTTGCGCTTGCATTGCGGTAAGGTCGAGTTCGACCGGACCGGTCTTGATGCCGTACGTGTTGAACGTGCCGTTGGTGGCCTCATCAAACATTTCCGAGCCGTGCAGCAGCGCCTTGGACGGAATGCAACCAACATTGAGGCAGGTTCCGCCCAGCGTATCGCGCCCGTCGGCACAAGCCGTTTTCAGGCCCAGCTGTGCGGCGCGGATGGCCGCAACATAACCGCCGGGACCGGCACCGATAACCAGAACGTCGTAATCGTATTCAGCCATGTTCGGCCTCCGTTGCGCGCTCATGCTTTGACAAACTCAGCATAAGCGGCCTTGGATTCAGGTCAGAAACACGGCACCCGCTCATCCTGAGCTTGTTGCGGGATGCCGCGAAACATCAGATCACAAATCGATCAGCAAGCGGGTTGGATCCTCGATCGCTTCCTTGATCGTCTTCAATGCCGTCACAGCCTCGCGGCCGTCAATGATGCGATGGTCGTATGACAGCGCGATGTACATCATCGGGCGGATCACGATTTCGCCGTTGCGGACAACCGGACGGTCTTCGATGCGGTGCAGGCCGAGCACGGCGGACTGCGGCGGGTTGATGATCGGGGTGGACATAAGTCCGCCGAACACGCCGCCATTCGAAATGGTGAAAGTGCCGCCCTTCATGTCTTCCATCGTCAGCGAACCATCGCGCGCCTTTTTGCCGTAATCGGCAATCGACTTTTCGATGTCGGCAAAGCTCAGCTTATCGACGTTGCGGACGACAGGTACGACCAGCCCGTTCGGGGCCGAGACGGCAACCGAAATGTCGACGTAATCGAAATAGACGATTTCATCGCCCTGCATCTGCGCGTTGACCGAAGGGATATCCTTCAGCGCCAGTACTGAAGCCTTGGCAAAGAAGCTCATCAGGCCAAGCTTCACGCCGTGCTTCTTTTCAAACACGTCCTTGTACTTGGAGCGGGCTTCCATCACCGCGCCCATGTCCACGTCGTTGAACGTGGTGAGCATTGCGGCGGTTTCTTGCGCACTTTTCAGGCGCTTGGCGATGGTCTGGCGCATGCGCGTCATCTTCACGCGCTCTTCATTGCGGCCCGCAACAGGTGCAGCGGCAACAGTTGTGACTGGTGCAGAAGTCGCCGGAGCAGGCGTTGCTTGTTTGGCTTGTGCCGCAGCAGTCACATCTTCCTTGGTCAGGCGGCCGTCTTTGCCGGTGCCTTTAACGCTTGAAGGATCAATGCCATATTCAAGAACCGCGCGTCGCACCGCAGGCGAAAGCACTGCTGCATCGCCGCTGGTGCCAGCATCCTTTGGCATCGTATCAGAAGCAGGTGCAACCGGCGCCTCTGTTCGTGGCGCTGGCGGCTGATTGCCCGCAGCAGCAATGCTGTCTTCGATCAGCGCAAGGAGCGCGCCCACCGCCACAGTATCGCCTTCGTTGGCGACCAATGCTCCCATCACACCAGCGGCAGGCGCAGGCACTTCAACCGCGACCTTGTCCGTTTCAAGGCTGACAATCGGCTCATCAAGGGCAACGGTTTCGCCGGGTTTTTTCAGCCACTGGCCGACGGTTGCTTCGCTGACGCTTTCACCCAGCGTTGGAACCTTTACTTCAATCGACATAATGCAATTCCTTGGGAGAAGGAAAATTCAGGAAAATCAGGATTTCTTCTGGCGGCGGATTTCACCGCGTACCGAGAGCCCCAAAGCATCGGCAACCAGCGCGCCTTGCTCGCTCGCGTGACGGCTGGCGAGGCCCGTTGCAGGCGAGGCCGAAGCTTGACGACCGGCATAGCGTGCGCGGGCAACTTTGCATTTGGCAGCCTTCAGCGATTCCTCGATCAGCGGCTCGACAAAGAACCAGGAACCGTTGTTCCGGGGCTCTTCTTGACACCACACCACGTCTTCAAGATTGGGCATCCGCGCGAGGCGTGTTGCCAGTGGCTCACCCGGGAACGGGTAAAGCTGTTCAAGCCGGATCACTTGCGTATCCGTCATATCGGCTGAATTGCGCGCTTCCATCAGGTCGTACGAAACTTTGCCCGAACACAGCACAACACGCTTGGTGTCCTTGTCTGCCGAACCGTTGGTGTCGGACAAGATACGCATGAAGTGCCCTTCACCGATGAAATCGGACGCGACCGACTTTGCCAAAGGATGGCGCAGCAGGCTTTTGGGCGTCATGATAATCAACGGCTTGCGGAACGGACGGTGCATTTGTCGGCGCAGCACATGGAAGTAATTTGCCGGCGTCGTGATGTTGCAAACCTGAATGTTGTCTTCAGCGCAAAGCTGCAGGAAACGTTCGGGCCGGGCTGACGAATGTTCGGGCCCCTGGCCTTCGTACCCGTGCGGCAGCAGCATGACGAGGCCGTTGGCCCGCAGCCACTTGGCTTCCGATGCGGCAATGTACTGATCGATCACGATCTGCGCACCGTTGGCGAAATCGCCAAACTGCGCTTCCCACAACACAAGGCTTTTGGGATCAGCGCTGGCATAGCCATATTCAAAGCCGAGCACGCCATATTCCGATAGCGTGGAATCCAGCACTTCGAAGCTGCCATGGGGCAGGGTGGTTAGCGGCACATACTTGCGCTCGGTCGTCTGATCGACCCAGACGGCATGACGCTGGCTGAACGTGCCGCGCCCGCAGTCCTGGCCGGACAAGCGTACGCCATAACCTTCCATGACAAGGCTGCCGAATGCCAAAGCTTCGCCGGTTGCCCAGTCGAACCCTTGGCCCGTCGTGAACATTTCGCGCTTGGCATCAATCACGCGGCCCAGCGTTTTGTGCACGGTCAGATCGTCGGGGATGGCGGTCAGCGTACGGCCAAGGCTATCGAACATCTTCTGATCGATGCCTGTTGGCACATTGCGGCGCGCAGTTACCGGGTCGGCTGGCTTGTTCAGCCCCGACCAGCGTCCGCCAAACCAGTCAGCCTCATTGGCTTTGTAGCCCTTTGAAGCTTCAAATTCGGTTTCCAGTGTCGCGGTGAACTGGTTCTCGACTTCGGCCTTGTGATTTTCGTCAATCACACCCTGCCAGACGAGACGCTTGGCATAGACATCGCTCACTGGCGGATGCTGGCGGATCTTGGCGTACATCAGCGGCTGCGTGAATGAAGGTTCATCGCCTTCATTGTGACCGAAGCGGCGGTAGCACCACATGTCGATGACAATATCGCGACCGAACTTCTGGCGATAATCGATTGCCATCTTACACGCGAAAGTCACCGCTTCCGGGTCATCGCCATTGACGTGCAGGATTGGCGCTTGCACGCCCTTCGCCACGTCCGATGGATAGGGTGATCCGCGCGAAAATTGCGGGCTGGTGGTAAAGCCGATCTGGTTGTTGATGATGAAGTGGATGCAACCGCCAGTGTTGTAGCCCTTCACGCCCGAAAGGCCGAAGCACTCCCAGACAATACCTTGTCCGGCAAAGGCAGCATCGCCATGGATCAGGATTGGCAGAACCTGCTTGTGGCGCGCATTGGGGCCAACGTCTTCGCCAATGTCGTCACGGAAAACCTGCTGCGCGCGGACTTTGCCGAGCACGACAGGATCGACCGTTTCAAGGTGCGAGGGGTTGGGAACAAGGCTCATGTGAACCTTGATACCATCAAATTCACGGTCGGTGCTGGTGCCGAGGTGGTACTTGACGTCGCCCGATCCGCCGACGTCTTGCGGGTTGGCAGTGCCGCCCGAGAATTCGTGGAAAATGACGCGGTAAGGCTTGGCCATCACGTTGGCGAGCACGTTGAGGCGGCCGCGGTGGGCCATGCCGTAAACGATTTCGCGCACGCCCAACTGGCCGCCGTACTTGATCAGGGCTTCAAGCGCCGGGATCATCGATTCCCCGCCATCAAGGCCGAAGCGCTTGGTGCCGACGTACTTCTTGCCGAGGAATTTTTCGTACTGTTCGCCGCGCACAACAGCGGCAAGGATTGCCTTCTTGCCGTTGGGGGTAAAGTCGATCGACTTGTCACCACCTTCGATGCGGTCCTGGATGAAGCGGCGCTCTTCCACATCGGCGATGTGCATATATTCAAAGCCGACGTGCCCGCAGTAATTTGCGCGCAGGATCACGACCAGTTCGGTCAGCGTTGCCCATTCAAGGCCCAGTACGCCGCCGATGTAAACCTTGCGGTTCATGTCGGCAGCGGTGAAGCCATGGTATTCGGGCGAAATGTCGGCGGGCAGTTTTTGACGGGCAAGGCCCAGCGGATCAAGATCAGCGGCCAAATGCCCGCGCACACGGTACGTGCGGATCAGGGTCATGGCGCGGATGGAATCGAGCGCGGCCTGTTGCAACGCGGCTTCGTCCAACGGAGTTCCGGCTTTCTTGGCGGCCTTTTCGATGGCGGCTTTCATCGCCATCGGGTCCATCGCCTGGGTCAGGTCATCGCCTGCAAAAGCATCGGTAACGGGCCAGCGTTTGCTGGCCCACGAAGGACCGGGTTGCGGACCTTCCTGTGAGGGATCCACGTCGAATTCGTGCAATTCAGAACCCATTGTCAACTCCTGATCCCCCGGGGAGGTTGGGGGCTTCGGACAATCGCGCCTTCGCCGACCGGCGAAAGAAACCTTACCCACGAGACCGTAATTTGGTCCCGTTAAAATCCAGTGGCCACAGGTATCATCCGATAGGATTAACCATAACAGCCCAATTCCAAGCATCCGCCCGGCGGTCACCTACGTATGGTGGCCTATCCGGGCGGTAGCTTTTACGTACGATTAAACGCGTTCTTTCAGCACTTCAGCCAGCGTTTCGCCAAGCAGTGATGGCGAGGCCGAAACCTTGATGCCAGCAGCTTCCATTGCCGCGATCTTGCTGTCTGCATCGCCCTTGCCGCCCGAAACAATCGCGCCGGCATGACCCATGCGGCGGCCCGGAGGCGCCGTACGGCCTGCGATAAAGCCTGCCATAGGCTTCTTGCGGCCACGCTTGGCTTCGTCGATCAGGAACTGTGCAGCCATTTCTTCTGCATCACCGCCGATTTCACCGATCATGATGATCGACTTGGTAGCATCGTCAGCAAGGAAGAGTTCGAGGATATCGATGAAGTTGGTGCCGTTGACCGGGTCACCACCAATGCCGACAGCCGTCGTCTGGCCAAGGCCAATCGCGGTGGTCTGGAACACGGCTTCATAGGTTAGCGTACCCGAGCGCGAAACAACGCCCACGGTGCCTTCCTTGAAGATCGAACCCGGCATGATGCCGATCTTGCACTGGTTCGGCGTCAGAACACCGGGGCAGTTCGGACCGATCAGGCGGCTCTTGGACCCTGCCAATGCGCGCTTGACCTTGACCATGTCGAGCACAGGAATGCCTTCGGTGATCGCCACGATCAATTCCATCTCGGCGTCGATAGCTTCGAGGATCGAATCGGCAGCGAACGGAGGCGGCACGTAGATGCACGATGCGGTGGCGCCGGTGGCAGCCTTGGCTTCATGCACGGTGTTGAAGTTGGGCAGACCGATGTGCGTCGTGCCGCCCTTGCCGGGGGTAACGCCACCAACCATTTGCGTACCATAAGCCAGCGCCTGTTCCGTATGGAACGTGCCGGTAGCGCCTGTCATGCCTTGCGTGATGACCTTGGTGTTCTTGTCGATGAGAATGGACATAATGTTCCTTTCCGAGCGTGCTTCATGTTTCGGAAGCGCGGAAATTTAAAAGTGCCCTACCGAACTGGTAGGGCACAACTGATTTTCAGACGAGGCTTGGATCAATGCCCTTGCAGGCTTCCAGCAGTTCCTTGACCGCGTCGACCGAAACCTGAAGGCCAGCCTTCGAAGCATCATCGAGTTCGATCTCGATAACCTTTTCCACGCCGTTCGCGCCGATCAGCACGGGCACGCCGACGTAAAGGCCGTCAACGCCGTACTGGCCTTCGACATAAGCGGCGCAAGGCAGGATGCGCTTCTGGTCGAACAGATAGGCTTCAGCCATGGCGATGCCCGAAGCAGCAGGAGCATAAAACGCCGAACCGGTCTTGAGCAGGCCGACGATTTCGCCGCCGCCCGAACGGGTGCGCTGCACGATCGCGTCGATGTTTTCCTGCGTGGACAGGCCCATCTTGACGAGGTCTGGCACCGGAATGCCGTTGACGGTCGAGTACTGGGTGACAGGCACCATCGTATCGCCATGACCGCCCAGAACAAACGTGTTCACGTCACGGATCGAAACGCCGAATTCCCATGCAAGGAAAGTCGAGAAGCGCGCCGAATCAAGCACGCCTGCCATGCCGACAACCTTGTTGTGCGGAAGGCCCGAGAATTCGCGCAGCGCCCAAACCATCGCGTCGAGCGGGTTGGTGATGCAGATCACGAACGCGTCAGGTGCGTTGGCAGCAATGCCTTCGCCGACAGCCTTCATAACTTTAAGGTTGATGCCGAGCAGGTCGTCGCGGCTCATGCCGGGCTTGCGGGCAACGCCGGCGGTGACGATGATCACGTCTGCGCCTGCAATATCGGCATAATCGTTCGAACCGGTGATCTTGGCGTCAAAACCTTCGACCGGACCGCATTGCGACAGGTCAAGCGCCTTGCCCTGAGGCACGCCTTCAGCAACGTCGAACAAGACGATATCGCCCAGTTCCTTTTGGGCAGCGAGGTGGGCAAGCGTTCCACCGATATTGCCTGCGCCGATAAGCGCAATCTTCTTGCGTGCCATGCTTTACGGTCCTTTCCCGTTCGCGGGGACAAGCATACAAGACAACCGGTTCACCAAGGTTGCCACGAATGACACGCCACGGCAAAACCGTCCCAGTCCTCCCCCATGCCCCGCGAGACAGGGGAGTGCTGACGTATGGGTGCCGCACTAAGCGCGCGCGCAGATGATTGCAACCGCGAAAAATAGCTAGTTTCCGCCTTTTTGTGATAACACTTCGCAATAGCGATACCGCTTGTGTCTGGATGGTGAATCACGGTCAAACAGCGCTGCAAATCAAAACAATTAAGGCCCCGGCATGCACACCGGGGCCTCTTGAAGCGCCATTGAACGGGAATGCCTTAACGGCTCAGTTGCTTTGCGAAATCCTGTGCCAGCCGCCGATCAAGCGTGCGGCACACTTCCAGCCAGAATTGCGACCGCTCATCATCGCCGCTCATGTCGGCGATTGACGCTGCATCGCACGCGCGGGAAGCGGCTGAAAATCCATGGGCTGCAAACATGCGTAACGCAGTGTCGAGTGTTTCGCTCTCTTGCAGCCATGAACCGCACCATTCTTCGGCATTGTCGTTCACCGCACGCACATGCCGTCCACGAATGGGGCGGGCGAGGCAGGGGGAAACAATGCCGTAACGGGGGGCAAATCGCACCATGAGTTGTCTTGTCTCCTTAACGGCACCACAAAAATTACGCCTGGGCCGTCTTGTTCGACCACGCCTTTAGGCCCGATCGCACTAAGTTTCCGTTGGATGACACGGTAAAGGAAGCGATAACCACTCGGTATGAAACGATTTTACGATGAGCCGAAAGCGCGGGTGGGCTCTTCGAGGCGTTCAGCTGCCGGGTTGGGCGATCCAACGGCCAGCATTTTCATATTCAGGCCGGATTGCACCACTGCCGCTTAACGGAGAGTTGGCCGGTTCTGCTTTGAAAAGCGCTTCGCCGCCACGCTGCTGGATCGGAGCGCTATAAATTGGCGCAGGCATTGGGGCAGTTGGCAGGGCTGTTACGTTCGCGGCGATCTGGCCTTGTTCGAATGCTCGCTCAAGCGCCAGAGGATCGGCCACATCGGCGGGCAATGGCGTCCACGTGCGCGGATGCGGTGCGGCTACTGGTTCCCCGCCTGTATAGCGCGCGGTAAATGCGGCAGGCTTTCCGGCATTGCCTGCCCAGCGATAGAACCGGTGCGCTCCAATCGTACCAAGGAAAGTCAGGCTTGGCGCCCAATAAGGATGGACCGCCGTGGTGTGATAATGGGTGGCAAGGCCCGCTGGCGCATAGACATATCCGGCCAGCGCATCAGATGCCACGCGGCGGGCACGATCCCAAAACGCTGCCATCGGCTTGCGCGCCATTGATCCGTCACATGCGAAGCTGAATTGGCACGATGGCCGCTCTGATCCCTGATAGACCACGCCGCAGACGGTGTTGGGCCATGCGGGATGCGCCACACGATTGAGCACAACTTGCGCCACCGCGCGCTGCCCTGCATCCGGTTCGCTGGCCGCTTCGTAATAGATTGCTGCGGTCAGGCATTGCAGCGCGCGCCAGCGGTCTTCTCCCGTCCCGGTTGCCAATACCGGCCTCGCCATTGCGCCAACCGGCACTTCTTCATCGTCGCGCCGTGCATCCCACGCCGATTGGGCTTCGGTCGGGGCAATCAGTCCGGTTTCTTCGGCAGCCAGCCAATAGAACGCCGAACCTGGAAAGCTTTCTCCCGCTTTCTCAAATGGTTGGAGCCCCGTCTTGCGCTCTTGCGCAGATGCTGCGCCAATCCCGCCCGGTTCGCCCCAGCCCATTGGCCCAAGCACCATTGCCAGCAATCCGAACATCGCAATGCCAACCATGCGCTGCTTTATCAGCGATGGTGCCCGCAATGCCCGCCGGATAGAGCGCATGTCACGCCGTCGGATACGCGCTGCAAAATCACGTGGGCGCGCTTCAACCGGTCGTACGCGCTCCTCTTGCGGCGCGGCGCAAGATAGCTCGACTGGTCGGTAAGCAACGTCCAAGGGCATGATAGTGCGGCGAATCCTAATTATCCACAGGCCGCGCTAACCCTTTGGCAGGGTCATCGCATCTGCGCATTTCCGCCTGTCCCGATGCGGCACATTCCCCTTCTATCCGGTTAACCTCCTCGAAGGGCGTCTGATCGAAGTTAAAGGTAGGGTCTTGCAGTGCACAAAAGTTCGGAGTAGTGCCGCCGCCGACGCCAACGGTGCCCGCTAATCCGGGCTAAGAGGGAAGCCGGTTCAAATCCGGTGCTGCCCCCGCAACTGTAACCGGATAGCGCGTTGCCCAGTTATGCCACTGGTGCCGGATTCGATCCCGGTGCTGGGAAGGCGGGCGACGCACGATGACCCGGGAGCCAGGAAACCTGCCGATGGTCGTCGTTCCGCGGCCGGGCGGGGTGTACCGGGCGCACGCGACGAGGCGCGCCAATTTGGCCCAGCGTTCCTCTCGCCATGAACGGCAGTTCCGTTCGTGGCCGGGAGTCCGTCTTGTGAAGAAGTATCTGCTTTCCGTTTCCGCTTTGGTTCTTGCTATTCCGGCCCATGCTTCGGCTGACGACGGTGCGCTGACAGATGATCAGCGACGCGCCGAAACGATCACCGTCATTGCTACCGGCAGTGAAGCCCGCGTCGATCAACTCGGCCAGCCCGTCACCGTCATTACAGCACAAGAAATCCAGTCGATTCAGGGCCCCGACATCACCCGCGTGCTCGAACGGGTCCCCGGCCTGACGTTCACGCGCAACGGCGGCCCCGGTAGCTTTACCGGCGTCCGTTTGCGCGGCGCTGATGCCGAACAAGTCCTTGTCCTCGTCGATGGCGTGCGCGTTGAAGATGTCTCTGCGCCATCGGGCGGGTTTGATTTCGGTACGCTTACCCCCGGCGGGATTGAACGGATCGACGTTTTGCGCGGTTCGAATTCGGTCATTTGGGGCAGCGCGGCCATTGGCGGCGTGATCGCGGTCCAGTCGCGCGATTTCACCGGCGTTGAAGCCAGCGCCGAATATGGCGCCAATGAAAGTTTCACCGCTGATGCCGCTGCGGGCCTGTCTTCAGACCTCGGCGCGCTATCTATCAACGGCGGTTATACCCGCAATGATGGCATTTCGGCAGCAGCAGTGGGCACTGAACCCGATGGCTTCCGCCAGTGGCGCATCGGCGGACGTGGACGGTTGAATATCACGCAAGATCTCGCGATTGTCGCCACCGCCCGTTATGCCGATAGTCTTACTGATATCGATGGCTTTGGTCCGCCAACCTACACCGTGTTTGGCGACACCCCTGAATTTCAGACAACCCGCCAAGCATCTGGCCGCGTCGGCTTACGCTATTCGTCCGACTTGCTCACGCTTAACACGGGCATTGCCCTGTTCGATACCAAGCGCGAATACTTTGATCCCACATTCGGCACAGCCCCTTCGTTCGGGTACGAGGGCCGATCAGAACGTGCAGACTTGACCGGACGGTTGAACCTTCCCGCCAGCTTCACGCTCGATTTTGGCGCAGATAGCGAATGGACGCGGTTTTCCAGCACGTTCGACGCCGAAGCCCGCGCCAATCTCACCAGTGGCCACGCCATGCTTGGATGGACATCAGACCGCGCCAGCCTTGCCGCAGGGTTCCGCGTTGATGATCACAGCCGCTTTGGCACGGCGTGGACATTTGGCGCCAACGGTTCGTTCGAATTGACCGAGGGTTTGCGTCTGCGCGCGTCTTACGGTGAAGGTTTCAAGGCTCCAACACTGTATCAATTGCTCTCGGAATACGGCAACACCGCACTCATTCCGGAACGCTCAAAAAGCTATGATGCAGGCCTCGAATGGGGCAGCCGCAATGGTGCGTTGCATGCCTCGGCCACAGTATTCCGCCGCGACAGCCGCAACCTGATCGCATTCGTCTCTTGCGCCAGCGTCAACGCTTGCGCGACGCGCCCGTTCGGCCTTTACGACAACATCGGCAAAGCCCGCGCAGAAGGCTTTGAAGTCGAACTTGGCGCCCGCCCCAACGAGACCGTGCAGTTGCGCGCAGCCTATACATACCTCGAAGCGCGCAATGTGACGCCCGGCAATGCCAACAATGGGCGCGATTTGGCCCGTCGCCCGCGTCATGCGCTGACTGTTTCGAGCGACTGGACAACGCCGCTGGCAGGCCTCACTTTGGGGGCAGATTTGCGCATGGTCGGGGATAGCTTTGAAAACGCGTCAAATTCTCGCCGTCTTGATGGCTATGCGCTCACCACTTTGCGCGCCAGTCTTCCTGTGACCAAGGCGGTTGAAATTTATGGCCGCGTCGAAAATCTCTTCGACGAAGGATATCAGACTGCCGCTGGTTATGGCACGTGGGGCCGGTCAGCATTCATCGGCATCCGGGCGCGCTATTGAACCGGCACCCCGCCTTTATGGCGAAACGCCCTCTTTCCCCCATCCTCGTCAGAGGTTGGGGGCAGGGGGTGGTGCTGGCCGCAG
Source organism: Novosphingobium sp. 32-60-15 (assembly GCF_002280675.1). Classification (GTDB taxonomy): domain Bacteria; phylum Pseudomonadota; class Alphaproteobacteria; order Sphingomonadales; family Sphingomonadaceae; genus Novosphingobium. The sequence continues at coordinate 69,842 of NZ_NCEN01000008.1, forward strand.
CGACCCTCCTTTCCAGTTGCATCCCCCAATCCCGCGCCACCCCCGATCAACCAGACCAACCCTATCCCACCATCGTCAGCCTGAACCCTTGCACCGATGCAATCCTTGCAGAAGTGGCTGATCCTGCACAAATCCTTGCCATCTCGCACTACAGCAAAGACCCGCGCTCCTCCTCGATGGATGAAGCGACCGCGCGCCGTTTGCCATCCACACGCGGCACGGTTGAAGAAGTGCTTTCGCTGCGCCCCGATCTGGTCCTTGGCAGCACGTTCATCGATCCGGCAAGCGCCAGTGCCTATGACCGCCTCGGCCTGCATTTTGAACCCATCGGCATGGCTGCTACCATTGCCGACAGCCGCGCCCAGGTCCGCCAGATTGCAGCACTGGCGGGCCATGCAGATCGCGGCGAGGCTTTGGTCGCGCGCATGGATGCAGCACTCGTGAACGCTGCTCCCCCCGCGAGCACCCCGCCGATCCCCACCGTAGTCTGGCAGTCGGGTGGCATGGTCCCCGGCGACGGCACGCTGATCGCTGATCTTTTGCGCCGCACAGGCTTCACCAATTTCGCCGCCGCGCGCGGGCTGGGGCAGGCTGATTTCCTGCCGCTTGAAAAGATGCTGGCTGATCCTCCCAGCCTGATTCTCGTCGCAGGCCAGAGCGCAGAAACGGGCAAAGGCGATGACCGCGTTCTATCGCATCCCGCGCTTCGGGCCCTGACCACCACGCACCGCGCTCACCTGAACCCCAAGCTGCTCTATTGCGGCGGCCCCACCATCATCGCTGCGGCCCGGCAATTGGCCAAAGTGCGCCGCTCCTTAGGTCACCGACCGCAAGCGGGAGGGGGTGGGCCTGTTCGCCCGCATGGCGCAACGAAATGAGTCTCACCAAAACTCTTATCCTTGCTCTCATCGCTACCCTCCCGCTTTCCCTTCTTGCAGGCCAGGTGTGGATTGACCCGTTCGGCCCGCCGGTGCCCAATGCCACTGCCATCTTGATGGAGCTGCGGCTTCCGCGCGCTATCCTTGCGCTCATCCTCGGTGCGGGCCTTGGCGCAGCGGGCGCAGCGATGCAGGGCTATTTGCGCAATCCGCTGGCGGACCCCGGCCTGTTTGGCATTGCACCTGCCGCAGCGCTTGGCGCGGTGCTGTCATTCTACGCCGGTTTTGCAGCGCAAGCGCTGCTCCTGCCATTGCTCGCCCTGATTGGCGCAGGCGGTGCAATGGGCTTGCTTGCACTTATCGCCGGGCGCTCGGGCGGGATTGCGCTGTTTACGCTGGCCGGCATGATGATCGCCAGCCTTGCTGGCGCGCTCACCAGTCTTGCCATCAGCCTTTCGCCCAATCCCTTTGCCTTGTCCGATATCGTGACGTGGCTGATGGGCGCACTGGCTGATCGCGGCTGGTATGAAGTGCGCCTTGCCGCCCCCTTGACTGTTCTTGGCCTCGTCGCGCTGTGGCGCGCGGCCCCAAGCCTTGATGCGTTGACGCTGGGTGAGGATGCCGCGCGTTCGCTTGGGGTTGAGCCGACCCGGCTGCTTTGGCTCATGATCGTGGGCGTCGGCCTGATCGTGGGCAGCGGTGTGGCGGTGGCGGGGATGATCGGCTTTGTCGGACTGATGGTCCCCCATTTCGTGCGCCCGTTCACCGATCAGCGCCCCTCGGCGACGCTGGTCCCCTCGGCATTGGCCGGAGCGCTGTTGCTGCTCATTGCCGATTGTCTGTGCCGCATTCTCCCGCTTGCGGGCGGGGAATTGCGCCTCGGCATCGCCCTCAGCCTTGCCGGAGCGCCGTTTTTCTTGCGGTTGCTGCTCAAGATCCGCCGGGAACTTGCATAATGCTCGAAGCTCTCGGTATCACCATTCCGGGACGGGTGAGCGGCGTGACCGCGCAACTGCATTCCGGACGTCTCACCGCCATCTGCGGTCCGAATGGTGCCGGAAAATCAACGCTGTTGAGCGCGCTTGCGGGCCTGATCGTTCCCGACAGCGGCACGGTTACCCTGCTGAGCAAGCCGCTTGACCAGATTACGCCACAAGAGCGCGCGTGCCGGATTGGCTATCTGCCACAGTCAGCGCAAGTCGCTTGGAACATTTCGGTCCGCACTTTGGCCGGGTTGGGGCGCATGCCGCACCGCACCGGTGATGCAGAAAATGCGCGCGCCGTTGACGAAGCGTTGGGCCTGATGCAGCTTGAAGGCATGGCAGACAGGGCTTTGTCCGATTTGTCAGGAGGGGAGCGCGCAAGAGCATTGATGGCACGCGTCCTCGCCACACAGCCGCAATGGATATTGGCAGACGAACCGCTGGCTGCGCTGGATTTGGCGCATCAGCAAGCCTTGGCAGCGCGCCTACGCGCATTGTCGGCGCAGGGGCGGGGCGTTGTCGTGGTTGTCCATGATCTGGCATTGGCGATGAATCACGCCGACCATGTCATCGTGCTGGACAAAGGCACTGTCGCGGCAACAGGGGCGCCGGTCAAGGCATTGTCAGAACGCGTTATTGCAGACGTGTGGGGCCTGCAAACGCAATGGGTGGGCGAACCCGGCCATCGCGCTCTTGTCATGTAAAACACGGCCTCCCCGATTCAGGATCGGGGAGGCCGGTCAAATTATGAACGCTTGGGCGGCGGACCCTTGCGGTGGGGTTTGCCTTCGGGGCGAGGGCCGCGTGGACCTTGGCGCGGGCCACCGGGGTGCGGACGTGGACCACCGGGATGGCTGCGCGGAGCGCGCGGGCCATCGTTTGAATCACCGCGACGGTTGTCACGCGCCACTTCACGCGGGCCATCGGGCGATGCTTCGATGTGAATGCCGTTCTCGTCCTCACCCTTGGGATCGGCTGTGCGGCGCACGGCATCGGCAAACTTGTCTGCGATTGCGCGTGGCACCTGGAACCACGTTTCGTTGGGCGTGATGCGGATCGCGCCGATTTCCTGGCGCGAAACGTGGCCACGGCGGCACAATGTGGGCAAAATCCAGCGCGGATCGGCATTCTGGCGGCGGCCTACATCCATGCGGAACCACACGGTGTCTTCAAAGCCTTCGCGATGCGCGGTTGGCTGGCGGCGGCCTTCATCGTTGCCACCCGAAGTCAGCATTTCTTCAGGCTGCGGCATCGCGGCACGGTGCGCGCGGACCAGCGCGGCGGCCAGTTCCTCGGGCGAGCGCTGTTCAAGCAGGACGCGACCGATTTCGAGATCGGCTTCATCCACTTCCACCGGTGCCAGAATGGTTTCCATCAGGCGGACACGATCTTGCGCGCGGATCATTTCGAGCGAAGGCACATCGGCCCACTCGGCATTGATGCGTGCGCCGCGCAGCATCATTTCAACACGGCGGCGGCGTGGGTAGGGCACGATGAGCACAGCAGTGCCCTTCTTGCCTGCACGGCCTGTCCGGCCCGAACGGTGCTGAAGCGTTTCGGCATCGCGCGGAATTTCAACGTGAACCACAAGGCTGAGCGAGGGCAGATCGATGCCGCGCGCAGCGACGTCTGTGGCAACGCAAACGCGCGCGCGGCGATCACGCAGCGCTTGCAGTGCGTTGTTGCGTTCAGATTGGCTATGTTCACCCGATAGCGCAACAGCGGTAAAGCCGCGTTCCACCAGCGTAGCATGAAGGCGGCGCACGTTGTCGCGGGTTGCGCAAAACAGCATCGCGGTTTCGGCTTCGTGGTAACGCAACAGGTTGACGACGGCGGCTTCGATTTCAGCCGGTGCGACGGCAACCGCACGATAGGCAATGTCACCATGGCCGCGATCTTCGCCAACCGTGGAAATGCGCAAGGAATTGCGCTGATAACGCTTGGCCAGCGCCTCGATCGGCTTTGGCATCGTTGCCGAGAACAGCAACGTACGGCGCGTTTCTGGCGTCGCGTCGAGCAGTTCTTCCAGATCTTCGCGGAAGCCCATGTCAAGCATTTCGTCTGCTTCATCGAGCACGACCGAACGCAAGGCCGAAAGGTCAAGTGCGCCCCGTTCAAGGTGATCGCGCAGTCGGCCCGGTGTGCCGACAACGATATGCGCGCCGTGGCTAAGGGCGCGGCGTTCGCGCGAAGCGTCCATACCGCCAACGCATGTGGCGATGCGCGCTTGGGTGGGGGCATAAAGCCACGTCAATTCGCGGCTGACTTGCAACGCCAATTCGCGGGTTGGCGCAATCACCAGCGCCAATGGTGATGTGGTGTATGGCATCGTCGGCGCATCGCCGAGCAGTTCGTTGGCCATGGCAAGACCGAACGCCACCGTTTTGCCCGAACCGGTCTGGGCCGAAACGATCATATCGCGGCCCACGGCTTCTGGCTGGCTTACCGAGGTTTGAACCGGGGTAAGCGCGGTGTAGCCGTGGTTCTCCAGGGCCTTGGCGAGAGGGGCGGGCAAGTTTTCAAAAATCATACGTCATCGCTTGTCTGGCCACTTATGCGGCACGTTTTTGTAGGGTCAGTCTGCCGGCTGTTTGCGCAGCGGTCACCGCTGCGCATCGCTCTGGCCTCGATTTATCCCACAAGACTCTGGCGATGCAGTTCGCGCGGCCCTTACAGGGTGATTTCATGTTTGGCTTGTCTTTTTTTCAAATTGGCATGCTGCCGGGGCGTTGGTGTGAAACCACAGCTTGCGATGGAATGGACATTTGTATAAATTGTTAGGGTACCAAATTATATTTGCGGGAGACATAACTGGTGGCCGATCAAGCGGATGCAGTCGATGTAGAAGATACGGTCCGCCAAGCGCCAGCGCGCATCCGGTATCTGGCCGAGGGTGACTACGTAACCCGCCGCTATGTCAGCCAGGGCGCCGAAATCAACACCGGCGAATACTGTGATTATGATTGCGTCGTGCGCGATGGCATGCCCATCCGCGACCACTTCGTGCTTGATACCCATGGCTTCATGATCAGCAAGCATCAGACAGCCATCAAGGATTTCCACGACAGGTCCACAGTCGATACGCTGTATCTGGATGAAGTGGAAGAACTCGTGGCTGGACTGTGCGGAGCCACGCGGGTTGCAGCGCAAGGATGGATGATCCGCACTTCCGCCGATCTTACCGCACGGGCCAAAGAGAAAGTCGAAGGCTATCAGCACAGCGGCGGCATTCAACCACCTGCGGGCGAGGCGCATGTCGATTACAACGAATTGACCGGCCGCCGATCGGCGGCGCGCATATATGCTGGTCGTTTCCCCGATGCACCCGGATACAAGCGCTATATCTGCTTTTCGCTATGGCGCACATTTTCACCGGGGCCGCAGGACTGGCCGCTGGCAGTGTGCGATGGGCGTACCGTGGGGGACGAGGAAACGGCCTCAAATACCCTGTTTGTTGTGGATGAATTCCCGACAGGTGATGCCTTGACCGCCCCCGTCGAGGGCGAAGATCAAATGATCGCAGCTACCATCTTTCGTCATCGTGAACGGCACAGGTGGTGGTATTTTTCGAACATGACGGCCGACGATGTATTGCTGTTCAAATTTCAGGATAGCGATCATTCGGTCACATGGCGTTGTCCGCACACGGCTTTTCACGACACAAGCCTGCCCGATACGCAAACGCGAATGAGCATCGAAGTGCGGTGCATCGCTTTCTTTGAATAGCCCAAAAGGGAAGGTAGTTGACGTCTCCTGCGTTTGTCGACAGGGGGCAGAAATGATCGACGCTCGCCACTTCCGTAACGTCCTCGGCACCTGGCCGACTGGCGTATGTGTTATCACTGCTGTTGATGCCGATGGTCAGCGCCACGGCATGGTGGTGGGTTCATTCTCGTCAATCTCGCTCGAACCGCCGCTGGTGGGCTTTTTCCCGGACAAGCGTTCCAGTACCTGGCCAAAAATTGCCGCGAGTGGCCGGTTCTGCGTTAACGTGTTGGGAGCAGGCCAGTTGGACTTGTGCAACCGTTTCGCCTCGCGTGCAGAAGATAAGTACGCCGAATTGGCGCATGGAGAGAGCCCGTCAGGCCAACCGCTTCTCGATGATGCAATCGCATGGATTGACTGTACGATCGAACGCGTTGAGGAAATCGGTGATCACTTGCTGGTGGTCGGCGCTGTGGAAGCGCTTGATCGACGCGAGGATGGCACGCCGCTGCTGTTCTTCCGGGGGCAGTATCATGACGTGGCAGATTTACCCGGCGTTTAATCGCTGATCAGAGATGAGCGCCAAGCGTTCTGGAAGCTGAAATCTGGTTGCGTTTTTGATATCGGTCAAGGTCTGGGCAGTTGCGCAGCATTAGTGATAGCTGCGACGAAACGGAGAGCTTTCGCTCTCTGGGCTACCTCTCCGCTTCGCCGATTTCTCCCCTACTCGGGCGGTCTGGTATTCCGACCGCCCCATTTTTCATATCCAAATGACCCTCCAAGGCCTGATCTTGGCGATTGAACAGCGGTTTGGCACTTTCGCCAATTGCGGGACGTTGCGTGCAATGGTAACGCAAGCCAATGACCCCATGCGATACCTGCGTTGTCCGTAACCGTGCGATTTGCTCTGGCCTTGACGATGCTGAGCTTGTGGCGCTCAACAACATCGGTCGGCGGCGCAATGTTACGGCTGGCGAACCGCTGATTTGGGAAGACGACGATTCACTTCTCGTCGCCAATGTCATCGAAGGTGTCCTCAAACTCACGACCAGCACAGAAGACGGCCGGGAACAGATTGTCGGCGTGGCCTATCCATCCGATTTCATCGGACGCCCGTTCGGTCAAACCAGCAGCGCCAGCGTCGTTGCATTAACCGACGCGCGGGTCTGCGTATTTTCGCGCAACGATTTTGACCGGTTTGCGCGCGAACATCCTGAACTTGAACACAAGTTGCTTGAGCGCACGCTGGCCGAACTGGACCGCACCCGGTCATGGATGATGCTGTTGGGGCGCAAAAATGCGTCGGAAAAGATCGCTACGTTCCTGTTGGAAATGTCTGACCGTCTGGCTGACAGCAGTTGCACAGGGGCAATTGGCCCTGCCAAACGGTTCTCGCTGCCATTTTCGCGCCAACAAGTGGCCGATTTGCTGGGGCTGACGATCGAGACGGTAAGCCGCCAATTCACCAAGCTCAAAAATGATGGCGTGGTGGAACTGCCTTCTCGCCGCGAGGTTGAGATCGTCAACCGTGGTGCGCTGCTCGCTTTGGCGGGCTGACAGCCTTGTGCCATAGGGCTTGAATGGGTCGGCCTTAGGCATTTTACCTGCAAGTTCCCATGCAGGCCAAAGCGCTGCTCAAATGCGGAGTCTGATCCTTGATCGTCAAACCCATCCCGTCAGTAAAGACCATCGTCCGCAATGTCTGGAAGCCGCTGACGTTTCTGTTCGTCTGGGACGTGGTGGTGACGGTCACATATTATGTCTTGCCATTTCGCGCGCCGCAATTGCCGCTCACTCTTCTGGGTTCGGTTGTTGCGCTGTTCCTGGGCTTTCGCAGCAACTCGGCCTATCAACGCTGGTGGGAAGGGCGGGTGCTGTGGGGGGCCATGATCAACGCCAGTCGCAATCTGGCCCGCGCCACAATCAGCTTCATGCCCGATCCGCAAGGCACGCCACTGGCGCGCGATATCGTGTTCCGCCAAATTGCTTATGTGAACGCCTTGCGGTGCCAGTTGCGGCGCTTGCCCTACGATGCAGAGGTAACAGATTACCTGTCCAAAGTGGAAGAACGTGATGCGATGGGCCGCACCAATGTGGCCAACGCCATTCTGGATGGGACGAGCCACGAGATTGATGGCGCGCGACGGCGGGGGTGGATTGATACGATCCAGCAAACATCGATTGAAAGCGTGTTGATCGACATTGCCAACGCACAAGGCGGTATGGAGCGGCTGAAGAATACGCCACTTCCCAGCCATTTCCGTTTCTATCCCACGCTCTTTGCGCACGTTTTCTGTGTGCTTTTGCCGTTTGGACTAGTGGAGACGCTGGGTTTCGCAACGCCGCTTGGTTCGACCATCGCCGGGTTGATGTTCCTGGCGGTTTTGGCCATCGGCAACGAACTGGTAGATCCGTTTTCCAACACCGTTCACGATCTGCCGCTGGACGCGATGTGTCGCACGATCGAGATCGACTTGTTGCAATCGGTGGGAATGAAGGCACCCGCGCCGGTATTGCCAGTCGGCGGCCGGATTCTGACCTGACGCAAAAGGTGCGGGCAGGGGGGTGACGAGGTGATCCCAGAACCCCTTCAACCTTCCTGCCCGCTATCACCGGGCCCTGCACGCATGGGGGTGAGCAGGGCCCGGTGAAATCGCTTATCAGAAGCGGTAGGCAAGGCCCGCACTGACAACCCATGGATCAAGTGAATGCTTGGTCGTCAGCACTTCGGCATTGCCGGCAAAGAAGTGCGCGGTCGTGTCCATGAAGTACTTCTTGGCATCCAGACTCAGGCCGAGGCCCTTGTCATTCAACGGAACGTCAACGCCTGCTTGCAGGGCGAAGCCCACATCGTTGGAAAAGCGCACTTTGGTAACGCCCAGCGGCACGATGCTTGAGCCGGGCTTTTCGCCGAAATACAGAAACATCGCAGGCCCGGCACCCAGATAAGGCTTCATGCCGCCACCGGTAGGCAAATGGTATTTCAGCGTCAGCGTAGCGGGCAAGACCAGCACATGATCTACGATGTTCGTTGCCGCAGCCAGAGTGCCGGTGCCGCTGACGTGATGCTGGGTAAAGCAGCAGATCGTCTCGGCCGAGATATTTGGCGTGACGAAATATTCCACCGCCAGCGTCGGCACATAATTATCGTTGGCCTTGGTGTTCGCACCAACCGTCAGGTTCAGCGGATCGTTGGTAACCGCAACGATCTTGCCATCAGGCAGCACACCAGTGCCCAGCACCTTCACTTGCAACTTGCCGTCTGCTGAACCGGCAACAGCCGTCGCCGGAGCCAGTGCGGCAGCAGCAATCAGGGCGGGCAGGGCGGCAGTCATCAGCTTTTTCATCGGTCATGTCCTGCACCACGGCTGGTCTACCCCTCGTAGACCCAGACATTGTCCGTGGCTTGAAGCTGCTGATGCATCGCAGCGAATCGTCCGGCATTGACGAAGCGCAAAATTCCCGATTTCCCATCTACGACCAAAGTATAAGCCTGATTTCCGCCGATTTGATGTCGATCAATGTCCGCAGTCCCGGTTGGGTGCAGCGCGGCATCAACATCACTCATGGAAGGAAGGCTCCATGGAATCTGCTCTCAAACGCTCAGGGCTTTGGCTCGCAGGGCTTCTCATCGCCGTACTCGCCTGCGCTGCCGCAGTCGATACAGGCTTCGCTATCCACATGGGCATTGTCGGCCTAGCCTGCATCATCGGGCTGATCGTCACTTTGCGCGGGCTTGATCTGTCCCGCGCCATCCTTTCGCCCGATCAAGGGAGATATGACGATGACGTGATCCGCTGGGGTGTCATCGCCACGGTGTTCTGGGGCATGGCCGGGTTCCTTGTGGGCCTGATCATCGCGCTGCAACTGGCATTGCCAGTGCTTAATCTGGGGCTGGAATGGACCGCATTCGGCCGGTTACGCCCGCTGCACACATCTGCTGTCATCTTCGCATTTGGAGGCAACGCGCTGATCGCCACGTCGTTCTACGTCGTGCAGCGTACTTGCCGGGCGAGGCTGGCCTTCCCCGGCCTCGCCCGTTTCGTGTTTTGGGGATACCAGCTGTTCATCGTGCTGGCCGCCACCGGCTATCTGCTGGGCATCACGCAAGCCAAGGAATACGCCGAGCCTGAATGGTACGTCGATATCTGGCTGACCATCGTTTGGGTCGCTTATCTGGCGGTCTTTGTCGGCACGATCATCAAGCGGACCGAGCCGCATATCTATGTGGCAAACTGGTTCTACCTCTCGTTCATCATAACCGTGGCGATGCTGCACATCGTCAATAACCTGAACTGGCCCGTCAGCTTTGTCGGCAGCCGCAGCTTCCCGGTTTTCGCAGGCGTGCAGGGCGCGCTGGTGCAGTGGTGGTACGGCCATAATGCGGTCGGCTTCTTCCTCACCGCAGGTTTTCTGGCGATGATGTACTACTTCGTGCCCAAACAGGCCGAACGTCCGATCTTCTCCTATCGCTTGTCGATCATCCACTTCTGGGCGCTGATCTTCCTCTATATCTGGGCAGGTCCGCACCACCTTCACTACACCGCCTTGCCCGATTGGGCGCAGACGCTGGGCATGGTCTTCTCGGTCATGCTGTGGATGCCAAGCTGGGGCGGCATGATCAACGGCCTGATGACGCTAAACGGCGCATGGGACAAAGTCCGCACCGATCCGATCATCCGCATGATGGTGATGGCGCTGGCGTTCTACGGGATGAGCACGTTCGAAGGCCCGATGATGTCGATCAAGTCGGTCAACAGCCTGTCGCACTATACCGATTGGACCATCGGCCACGTTCATTCCGGCGCTTTGGGCTGGAACGGCATGATCACCTTTGCCTGCGTCTATTACATGGTGCCGCGTCTATGGGCCAAACCGCGCCTCTACAGCTTGCGCATGGTCAATTGGCACTTCTGGCTGGCCACTGTGGGCATCGTTTTCTACGCCTCGTCAATGTGGGTTGCCGGCATCACCCAGGGCCTGATGTGGCGCGAATATGGCGCTGACGGATATCTGGTGAACAGCTTTGCCGAAACCGTGCTTGCGCTGAAACCGATGTACTTCCTGCGCGCTTTTGGTGGCCTCTTGTTCCTCAGCGGTGCGGTGGTGATGACCGTCAACGTGTGGCGCACCATCCTTGGCCACCAGCGTGACGAGGCACCGATGCGCGATGCCGCCTTCGATCCCGCAAAGGATCGCCCGCTCGTCGCGGTTGCGGCCTGATCCAGATCTTTCCGGAGAAAATCCCATGACCACAATCGTGGAACGCCACAAGAAACTGGAACGCAATGTCACCCTGCTGGGCCTTGCTGCCTTTGCAGCGGTGACGGTGGGCGGCATCGTAGAGATCGCGCCGCTGTTCTGGATCGATAACACCATCGAAAAGGTGGAGGGCATGCGGCCTTACACCCCGCTCGAACAAGCCGGACGCGACATCTACATTCGCGAAGGCTGCTACAACTGCCACAGCCAGATGATCCGCCCGTTTCGCGACGAGGTCGAACGCTATGGCCACTACAGCCTCGCGGCGGAATCGATGTACGACCATCCTTTCCAATGGGGATCAAAGCGCACCGGGCCTGATCTGGCGCGCGTCGGCAATCGCTATTCGGATGAATGGCATGTCCAGCATTTGAAAGATCCGCGCAGCCTGGTGCCGGAATCAATCATGCCGACATATGCCCATCTGGCCGAGCATGAGTTGAACGCAGGCGACATGACGGCGGAATTGCGCACGCTATATCAAGTGGGCGTGCCCTATTCGCCGGACGACATTGCCAAGGCCAATGACGATCTGAAAGTTCAGGCACAGGCCGATGGCGATGCGACTGATCTGAAGAAGCGCTACCCCAAGGCACAGGCGCGCGATTTCGATGGCGATCCCAAGCGCCTGACCGAAATGGATGCGCTGGTCGCCTATCTGCAAATGCTGGGCACGCTGGTCGATGTGAACGCCCCTGCCGCGCAAGAAGCGCTGGCGAAGGAGAAGGGCCGATGAGCACGCACTCCACGTATGACCTGCTGCGGCATCTGGCCGACAGCTGGGGGCTGGTGATGATGACCGTCATCTTCCTTGGCCTTTGCGCATGGCCCTTCCGGCCCGGTGCACGGCCAATGAACCGCGATGCTGCCAATTCGATCTTCAAGGACGAAAGCGATGTCTAAACCACGTCTGGATGACGCAACCGGCGTCGAAACCGTTGGCCATGAATGGGATGGCATCGAAGAACTGAACAACCCCCTGCCGCGCTGGTGGCTGTGGTCGTTCTATGCCTGCATCGTCTTCGCAATCGGCTATAGCGTGGTCTATCCCGCTATTCCGATGCTCAACACTGCAACCGCAGGCACATTCGGCTGGTCCAGCCGGGGTGATCTGGACAAGGAAATGAAGGCTGAATCCTTGCGGACAGCAGCCATCCGCTCAGAACTCGATAAAGCCTCGATTGAACAGATTGCGACCGATCCCCGCCTGCGCCGTGCCGCAATTGATGGTGGCCGCGCTGCATTCAAGGTCAATTGCATCCAGTGCCACGGCAACGGCGCAGCGGGCAGCGCAGGCTATCCTAACCTCAATGACGATGATTGGCTGTGGGGCGGCGATTCTGCGGCCATTCATCAGACGCTGGTCAACGGCATTCGCCAGCCCGGCGATGACGCCACGCGGATGAGCATGATGCCAGCCTTCGGGCGCGACGGCATCCTGACAGCACCCCAAGTACAGGATGTGGTCAGCCATGTTCGCCTGATTGCTGGCGAGGAAAAACCCAGCGCATCGGCGCAACGTGGTGCCGAAATCTATACCGCCAATTGCGCGGTGTGCCACGGCGCGAATGGTGAAGGCAGCCGCGCAGTCGGTGCGCCAAAGCTTAGCGATGCGATCTGGCTTTATGGCGGTGATCGCAAGGCTCTGACGCAAACCATCACCAATGCCCGTTACGGCGTGATGCCATCGTGGGGTAACCGGCTTGATCCGGTAACCGTCAAGATGCTGGCAACATACGTCCATTCGCTGGGCGGCGGTGAAGCAGCGCCTGCTCCGGCAGCAGACCCAGCGGCACCCGTAGCACCCGCCACAGTAGCCCAATAAACCGAAAACAGGACACACGGCCATGAACGCGCACGATCCCAAAATGAGCGCGGACCACTCCAACGAAATCGGCATGTACGAAAAACGTAAGGCCGTTTTCCCCAAGGCCATTGATGGCGCGTTCCGGCGCTTCAAGTGGCTGGTCATGGCCGTGTGTCTGGCAATCTACTGGGGCACCCCGTGGATCCGCTGGGATCGCGGGTCTTATGCTCCCGATCAGGCGGTGTTGATCGATATGGCGAACCGCCGGTTCTTCATGTTCAACATCGAAATCTGGCCGCACGAATTTTACTTTGTGGCAGGTCTGCTAATTATGGCGGGGATCGGCCTGTTCCTCGTTACCAGCGTGGTCGGGCGCGCATGGTGCGGTTATGCCTGCCCGCAAACGGTATGGACCGATCTGTTCCAGCACGTTGACCGGCTGATCGATGGCGATCGCAACGCCCAATTGCGGCTGCAAAAGGCTCCATGGGGACCGGCCAAGATCGCACGGCGCGGTCTGAAGTGGGGCATTTACCTTGGGATCAGCTTCGCCACAGGCGGCGCTTGGATTTTCTACTTCGCCGATGCGCCTACCCTGCAGTACGAATTCTGGACCGGCACGGCGGCGCCTGTCGCTTATGCCACCACTTTTGTGCTGACGATGACGACGTTCATTTTCGGCGGCTTCATGCGCGAACAAGTTTGCATTTACATGTGCCCTTGGCCGCGCATCCAGACCGCGATGCTCGATGAAAAGTCGTTGCTCGTCACATATAAAGACTGGCGCGGCGAACCGCGTGGTTCGGTCAAGTCGGCGCTCAAGGCCGCCACCCCGCTGGGTGATTGCATTGATTGCATGCAATGCGTGGCCGTGTGCCCCACCGGTATCGATATCCGCGAAGGGCCGCAAATCGGCTGCATCACTTGCGCATTGTGCATTGATGCTTGCGACAAGGCGATGGCTGATGTCGGACGTCCGCGCGGTCTGATCGATTACTGTACGCTGGACGATGCGGAGCGCGAAAAGCGCGGCGAAACTTCCGTGCCGATTTTGAAGACAGTCTTCCGCCCGCGCACGCTGGTCTACCTCGGCGTATGGTCGGGCATCGGCCTCGCGCTGCTGTTCGCCCTGGGCCAGCGTGAGCGCATGGACATCTCCATCGCCAAGGATCGCAACCCCGAATACGTCACCCTGTCCGACGGCTCGGTGCGCAATGCCTACACGCTTAAGCTGCGGAACATGGAATCGCGTCCGCGCACATTCCGCATCGAACTGCGCGGGCTGGATAACGGCACGATCTATACTGACGAGATGGATTCCACCGCTGCACGCCGCCAATTGACCGTCGAAGTGCCCTCAGACACCACCAAACCGGTCCGTGTCTATGCCCTCGTCCCCCGTGGTAGCGCGCCTGCCGAATTTGCTCTCGTCCTTGTCGCGACCGACAAGGAAGGCGGCACAGACATCAGCGAAACGACCTTCACCACAGCACAAGGAAACGGCCAATGATCCCGCCACGCCGCATCCGCACTTTCACCGGCTGGCATATGGCACTGATTCTCATCAGTTTCTTTGCCGTTGTCGTGGGCGTAAACCTCCTGATGGCGCGCTTCGCCTCGTCCACCTTCGGCGGGGTCGTGGTTGAAAACTCCTACGTCGCCAGCCAGCAATTCAACGGCTGGTTGAAGCAGGCCAGCGCCGAACAGGCGCTTGGCTGGAAAGGCGCGATTGCCCGCGATGATGAGGGACGCGCAACGCTGCAACTGCTTGATAAGGATAGTAAACCAATCTCCGCAGCCAAGGTAACCGCCGTGGCAGAGCACCCTCTGGGCCGTCGCCCCACAACCGCTTTGGTCCTGCACGAAACCCGCCCCGGCACTTATGCCGCGCCTTTGGAAGTAGGCCGCTGGCGCCTGCGCATCACGGTCGAGGCCCAGGGCAAGGCATGGCGCACGATGGGCGAAGTGCTATGAGCGTCGTCGCCTTCAAAAAGCCTGAGATAACAGCGCCTATCCACACCATATTGGCCGTCCCCACCATGCACTGCGCCGGATGCATGGGCAAAGTCGAACGCGCGTTCGGCAAGGTAGAAGGCGTCCATTCCGCCCGCACCAACCTGACCGCCCGCACCGTCAAAGTCGTTCACGAACCTTACGTAGAAATGCCAGCACTGGTCGCCGCACTCGCCGCTACCGGCTTCGAAGCCCAGGTGCGCGAGCCCGAGGCAGAGCCTGTATCGGCAGTAAAGCCCTTGCTCGCGCCGCTGGGCGTTGCGGCATTTGCCTGCATGAACGTGATGCTGATGTCTGTCAGCGTCTGGTCGGGCGCGGATGGCACAATGCGGTCGCTATTCCATTGGGTTTCCGCGCTGATCGGCGTTCCCGCCATCGTTTATGCTGGCCGCCCGTTCTTCGCCTCGGCGCTCAAGGTTTTGCGCCATGGCAAGACCAATATGGACGTGCCGATCTCTATCGGCGTCACTATCGCCACCGGCCTGTCGTTCTATGAAACGCTGACCGGCGGGGCTGAAGCGTGGTTTGATGGCGTGCTGATGCTGCTGATGTTCCTGCTCGCGGGGCGTGTGCTGGATGCCATGATGCGGGATCGTGCGCGGTCGGGCGTCGATGCGCTGCTGCGGCAGGCCGCAACCGGCGCGATGGTGATCGAGGCTGATGGCGCTACCCGTTGGATTGATGCAAAATCCCTGCTTCCCGGCATGCTGATGCGCGTGGCCGCTGGTGAACG
Source organism: Novosphingobium sp. 32-60-15 (assembly GCF_002280675.1). Lineage (GTDB taxonomy): Bacteria > Pseudomonadota > Alphaproteobacteria > Sphingomonadales > Sphingomonadaceae > Novosphingobium. The sequence goes on from NZ_NCEN01000008.1 coordinate 85,223, forward strand.
GCTGGCCGCCGATGGGGAAGTTCTGCGCGGAAACACCCGCTTTGACCAATCGCTGCTTACGGGTGAAAGCGAGCCGGTAAAGGCAGGGCCTGGCGCGCTGGTCCATGCAGGCACGCTTAACGCCGATGTGCCGGTCGATGTGCGCGTCACCGCCACGGGACAGGACACCGCGCTGTCCGAAATCGCGCGACTGATGGAAGTTGCCGGACAATCGCGCTCGAAATACGTGCGGATCGCGGATCGCGCATCCCGGCTCTATGCGCCTGCGGTGCATACGTTGGCGGCGGTGACTTTTGCCGGATGGATGCTGGCAGGGGCTGGGGTCTACCATTCGCTCGTCATCGCCATCGCCGTACTGATCATCACGTGCCCTTGCGCGCTCGGCCTTGCCGTGCCTGTGGCGCAAGTCGTGGCGGCAGGCGCGCTGATGAAGCGCGGCGTGCTGGTCAAAGACGGTTCGGCGCTGGAGCGCATGGCTGAAGTTGATCGGCTGCTGCTCGATAAAACCGGCACGTTAACGCTTGGCCGACCAGTGCCCGATGAAGTTACGCTTGGCGCACTCTCCGATGCAGAGGCCTCGGTCGCGCTCGCCCTTGCCAGCCACAGCCGCCATCCCCTGTCGCAGGGTCTGGTCCAGGCGCTTGGCGGGAGGCGCGCGCGCGCAGCCGAACTGGAAGGCGTGCGCGAAGATGCCGGTGAAGGAGTCAGCGCGCGTTGGAACGGCATTCCTGTAGCACTCGGTCGCCCCGCATCGGCACAGGGTATGGCCACAGCGCTGCGCATTGATGGCAGCCCCGTTCGCGTCATAACGTTTGCTGATCGGCTGCGTCCCGACGCCGAAGCTGCATTGGCGCAATTGGCCGCGATGAAAATCGAAGCATCCATCCTTTCGGGTGACTCTGTCAGCGCAGTGGGCACGATTGCGCGGATCACAGGCCTTACCGCCCAAGCCGCAGCATCGCCCGCTGAAAAGCAGGAAGCCATTGAACGTCTGCAACACGCTGGCCGGAATGTGATGATGGCGGGCGATGGCTTGAACGATGGCCCTGCGCTTGCTGCGGCCAACGCATCCATCGCGCCGGGCACAGCCAGCGATGTGGGACGGCAAGCCGCAGACATGGTGTTTACCGGTGAATCGCTCCTCGCCATCCCCCGCGCCATCCGCGTATCGCGCGCCACCATGCGCGTGGTCCGCCAGAACTTTGTGCTGGCGATCGGATACAACATTCTGGCCGTGCCTTTGGCGATTGCCGGTTTTGTAACGCCATTGGTTGCTGCCATCGCCATGTCGACCAGTTCGCTGATCGTCGTTGCCAATTCTTTGCGCCTTTCAGGAGAAGCCAGATGAACAGCATTGCGATCATGCTGCCGATAGCGCTGGGGATGGGCCTGTTCGGATTGGCTGCGTTTTTCTGGGCTCTGAAACGTGGGCAATTCGGCGATTTGGACGGTGCTGCAGCGCGCATCCTGATCGAAGAGGATGACGAGCTATGAGCCGCTTGCTCAAACTGCTCGCTCCGCTGGCGATACTCCAGATGGCCAGCCCCGCGCCTGCGCAAGCCTCGTTCATGATGGTGCCATCATGCGGCGGAGCAGGTGGCATGGTGCCCATCCGCATCCCCGGAAAAAGAGACGGCAATACCAATCAGCCCTGCTGCAAAGTTTGTCATATCTCAATGCGCAAGCGTTTTGCCGCCGATATCTGTTGCGATGACAGTGATAGGGAAGACGACAATGACGGCTTTGGGGAATGGAGCGACGACGACAGCGAAGACGTCACGTGAAGGCGATAACCTGACCGAAACCTTTGCCGAATGGGCCTATTATCCCGAACTGCTGGAACGCCCGGTTCCGCGTTACACCAGCTATCCTACCGCTGCAGAATTCGTCGACGAAAGCTTTGAAGAACGCCAGCGCGCCGCATTGCAAGCCATGCGCGGAAACGTCTCGCTTTATCTCCACATCCCCTATTGTCAGGAAATCTGCTGGTACTGCGGCTGCAACACTGGTGCCGCGAACAAGGTTCAGCGTCTCACCGCCTATCTCGAAGCGTTACATCACGAAATTGAACTGGTTGCGCGCAATCTCCATCCCTCGGTCCACATAGCGCGTATAGCCTTTGGTGGGGGCAGCCCCAATGCGATCAAGCCGACAGATTTTGTGCGGTTGGTAGACAAGCTGACCCTCAATTTCCGCCTGTCGAACCCGGTGATCTCTATCGAACTTGATCCGCGCGGGCTGGCTGCCGATTGGTTCATGGCGGTGCGCGGCATTGGCGTGATCAAGGCCAGCCTTGGCGTGCAAACGCTCGATCCCAGGATCCAGGCCGCCATCGGGCGCGTCCAACCGCGCGAACATATTGAACGCGCCGTGGAAGGCCTGCGCAACGCGGGCGTGGCTTCGATCAACTTTGATTTGATGTACGGCCTGCCGTTCCAGGATGATGCGGTGCTGGCCGAGACACTGGACCAGTCAATCGCGATGGGTGCAGACCGGATCGCCCTGTTCGGTTACGCCCACGTGCCGCACATGATCCCGCGCCAAAAGCGCATCGATGCCAGCGAATTGCCCGATCAACGCGCCCGCTTCCGCATGGCCGCCGAAGGCTATGCGCGCCTTACCACTGCGGGCTATGATGCGGTTGGCTTTGATCACTTTGCGCTGCCGGGTGATGACCTTGCGCTCGCTTCCAAGGCCGGCACATTGCGCCGCAATTTTCAAGGCTTTACCGAAGACCAGTCGTCCGTGATCATCGGCCTTGGCGCTTCGTCCATCAGCGAATTTCCCGAAGTGTTCGTGCAGAATGAAAAGAACGCCGGACGCTATCGGATGTTGGTTGGTGCAGACCAGTTGACCGGGCGCAAGGGCGTGGTGCGTACCGCAGATGACCGTCGGCGCGGGGCCATCATCACCGATCTTCTGTGCCGGGGCAAAGCAACCATCGACGTTGATTTGCTGGCGATCAACCGCGACCGTCTGGAACCCTTCATCCAGCGCGGTCTTGCCAGGCTTGATGGCAATAGTCTTGAATTGCTGGCGGGCAATGAACCCTATGCGCGTTCAATCGCTGCTGTTTTTGATGCCTATCGTGGCGGAGAGAAGCAATTCAGCTCGGCCATTTGATCCAAGAATAGCTATGCATCCGCTCTTAGCAGGTGCACAATCTGTCTCACTCGCGTTAAGCCAGCATTCCAGCAGGGAATATGCGCTGAACGATTGCGCAAGGGAGACGCCATGAAGCCGATTGAAACCATCATGCGGACAGCGCCGGTCATTCCGGTTCTGGTGGTCGAGGATGTGGCTCACGCGCTCCCCATCGCACGCGCGCTGGTCAAGGGCGGCTTGCGCGTTCTTGAAGTCACGCTGCGCACCGCTGCTGCGCTGGATGTTATCCACGCGATGAAGGCTGTCGAAGGCGCGATTGTTGGTGCGGGCACGGTGACCAATCCCGATGAACTCAAAGCCGCGATTGATGCGGGCGCCGAATTTATCGTTTCGCCAGGGTTGACTGATAATCTTGGCAAAGCGGCCGTCGCATCGGGCATTCCGTTCCTGCCGGGTATCGCGTCAGCCGGTGATATCATGCGCGGTCTTGATCTGGGGCTTACCCATTTCAAGTTCTTTCCCGCCTCCACATCGGGCGGGCTTCCCGCGTTGAAGGCGCTGGCCGGACCGTTCTATCAATGCCGCTTCTGTCCAACCGGCGGCATTACGTCTGCCACTGCGCCCGAATGGCTGGGTTTTGATCCGGTATTGTGTGTTGGCGGCAGTTGGGTGGTTGGCAAAGGCATGCCTGATGAAGCGGCGATTGAAGCTGCTGCGCGCGAAGCAGTCGCGCTAGGGCGATAACGAATTCAGAGGAAATCAGCGAACATGAAAACGGTCGCCAAGCTCAGGGCTAGGTTGCAGAAACTCCATGAGCGGACGGCCGAAACGCCGCTGTTCAATCCCGTTTTCCAGTTAAGCCACGATTTGTCGCGCCTGCTGGAAGATGGCGGCTTAAGCCTTGATGATCTCGACAGCCTTGTGGCGGAAATGGAATGCGAGGCGCTGCAAAGCCGCGCTGTGCGGCTGCGTCGTCTGATCGCGCCGACAGCGGCGGCAGAAAACCTGTCGTGCATTGCCGCGATCAACCCGGAAGAGGCAGGATTTTCGGACTTCCGCACCCGCTGGGAAAAGCCGCTGCTCCACGCAGTGTTCACGGCGCATCCCACGTTCCTGCTCAGCCCTGCGCAAGCCGATGCGGTTGCCACCGCTGCACTTAATGATGATCCGCAGGCATCAACGGTTTGCACTGTCCCGTCAGTCGGTCCTGCGATTACGCTGGAATTTGAACACATTGAAGTTTGTGCCGCGATTGAACGCGCGGCGGCAGCACGTGACAAGATCAACGCCACGCTGCTTGCCCACGCCCGCCAGCGCTGGCCAGGCCGCTGGCTTGATTTCCGCCCGCTGCCATTCCGGTTTGCCACGTGGGTGGGCTATGACATGGATGGCCGGACCGACATCGGCTGGACCACATCCATCGCCTTCCGCTTGCGCGAAAAGGCCCGCCGTCTGGCAAGTTACGCCTCTTGTCTGAGGGCGATTGACGACACGCATGGTTTGCTGGCGACGCTTGATGCGGCGCAATCCTATTCGGCAGACATGGCAGAATTGTTTTCGACCAATCTTGAAGCGCCAGACAATCTGGCCGCTGCAGCCAACCGGTTAAGCGCGGATGATCCTGCCAAACTGCTCAGCCTTTCTCCGCTGATCGAGGCGCTTGAAGCAGAAGCAAAGGCGGCTTCAGAGGATAAGGCGATTGCGCTGGCAACGCTTGCTGCTGCCATGCGCGCCGATGGCCTTGGCATTGGCTGGATCCACTTCCGCGTCAACGCCTCGCAACTTCACAACGCCTTGCGCCGCCGGATTGACCCTGAAGGCACGCTTGACCTAGGCAGCAAAAGCGCACTGTCGCGGTTGCGTGAATTGCTTGGCGAGGTGAAGCCATTGCGCGTCAACTTCGGCGCGCTGGCCATCGAAACAAGCACGGCGATGCGCCAGTTCCTGGTCATGGCCAAGATGCTCCAACACATCGATGCCGATGCGCCGATCCGCATGTTGATTGCCGAATGCGAACAGCCGCAAACCGTTTTGGCTGCGCTCTATTTCGCCAAGTTGTTCGGTATCGAAGGCAAAGTTGACGTTTCTCCCCTGTTCGAAACGGAAACCGCGCTGGAACACGGTGGCCGCTTCCTTGAAGCGCTATTAGCCGAGGAATCGTACCGTGCCTATGCTCGTGCTCGTGGGCGCGTCTCGATCCAGACCGGATTTTCCGATGCTGGCCGTTTCATGGGCCAGCTTCCCGCCGCGCTCGCCATTGAACGCCTGCAGGGCCGCCTTGCCGAAGCGATGAAAAACAACGGGCTGACCGATGTTGCTGCGTTGATTTTCGATACACACGGGGAATCGATGGGGCGCGGCGCGCATCCATCCGGCCTTGCTGATCGCCTCACATGGCCGCTGTCAAACTGGGCGCGCCGCCGATTTGCGCGTGCCGGGATCACGCTTGAGCCCGAGGCCAGCTTCCAAGGCGGCGATGGCTATCTGTTTTTCCGCAACGATGATCTGGCGTTGGCAACGCTCACCCGCATTGCCGAAGCAGAGGGCAAGGACCTTGATCTGACGGCCAAGGACCCGTTCTATGACCGCACCGATCTCAGCCTTGATTTCTACCGGTCGATCCGCCGGGTGCAGCGCGAACACCTTGAAAGCGCGACGTATTCCCGCGCTTTGACCGCGTTCGGATTGGGGCTGCTCAAGTCCACTGGCAGCCGCGTTTCGCGCCGCCAGTCCGATGTCGGTAGTGACCGTACGATGAGCTTGCGCCAGATCCGCGCCATCCCGCATAACGCCATCCTTCAGCAGATCGGCTATCCGGTAAACGTCATCGCAGGTGCGGGTACGGCTGCTGGCGAAGAGATGGAATCGGTTGCCGAACTGCTTGGCCGGTCAGACCGTGGCAACCAGTTGGTGCGCCTGTTGCGCGCGGCCAATGGACTGGCCTCGATCAAGACCGTGGCGGCGCATGGTGAACTGTTCAATTCTGCCTATTGGGCTAGCCGCCCTTATCGCGGCACTGAAACCGCGCTGGAAACCGCCTGCCTTGCACTGGCGGAGTATCTGACCAAGGACGACCGCGCTGGCGTCTTCCGCCGCCTGACCTCGCGGTTGCGGGTTGATTGGATGAAGCTCCACCGCTTGCTCTCGCTGGTGCCGGGCCACCGGCAAGGCCGCGATCCGGTGCAGGATGCAGATCGCCGAAGCATCGGCTTGCTTCAATCGCTGCGTCTTGCGCTGCTGATGCACATGTTCTTCCGTGCCGTGCAAGTCCCGCCTTTTGCGCGATCAAACGACGTGAGCCGCGACGATGTGCTGGAAATGGTGCTGTCTCTGCGTGTGGATGATGCGCTGGCCCAATTGCGCCGCGCCTATCCCGTCATCGAACCTGAAATCACCGATTTTGCCGTGGACGAACCCACCGACTATCCCGATCATCGCGGTGAAGACTATGGCGCCATCCGCGCACGCTTCATCGACCCGATTGAGCGCGCCCACGCGCTGAACATTCGCATCGCGGTGGCCATCGCAAACTACTTCGGCGCGCACGGATAACCATCTTCTCCCTCACGTCATCGCGGCAATTCCCCAAACCACGCCGGTCAGCAAAAATACGCCCGCAATATCAAGCGCAAATCCCGCCTTGATCATCGACCGCATGGAGCAATGCCCCGTAGCCCACGCCAACGCGTTCGGTCCGGTTCCCGCGGGCAGCATAAAGCCCCATGTGGCGGCAAAGGCGGCGGGCAGGGCGAGCAGAATGGGATCAGCGCCCAATGCTGCAACCAGCGCCGCCACCACCGGCATAATACCGCTGGCCGCCGCAATATTGCTGGCAAATTCCGTCACCAGAATAACGAACGCGACCAGCACGAGTGCGACTACGGGCAGAGGCACATATTGCAATGGTAGCAACATCTTGCCCATCCACAACGTCAAGCCGGACTCTGTCATGCCCATCGCCATGGCCAAGCCGCCGCCAAACATCAGCACCACGTCCCACGGCGCGCGGTTCGCCTCTGGCCATGTCAGCATCGCACGGCCCGAACCGTCTGGCAGGACAAACAGCACCAGCCCCGCAATCGCTGCAATAGAGCCATCGGTCAGCCCGCCTTTGGGGAAAAACCCTTCGAGCCATGGCTGCAGCACCCACGCGATAAAGGCGAACATCACGACCGGCATCAAACGTCGCTCGGCGCTGGACCAATGCGCCGAATGGTCAATAGCGTTGCGCGCTGACACCGGATCAAAGCTGTCCTTGTCCAATCCTTGCACCCGCGCAATGATCCATGCGGCCAAGGGAACCGCCAGCAGCGCAATCGGTACGCCATACATCGCCCAGCCAAGGAAGGTGATCTGCGTGCCCAGCGTCTTTTCGATCAGCCCCGCGGCAATGGCATTGGTGGGCGTGCCGATCATCGTGGCAAGGCCGCCCAGTGATGCCGAAAAGGCAATGCCCATCGGCAAAGCGCCCGCCATGCCAGCGGTTTCACCCTCACGCACGCCGCCTGCGGCCAGCATCGCCAGCGCCATTGGCATCATGATGAGGGCGGTGGAGGTGTTCGAGATAAAGCTTGAAAGCACCGCAGTGGCTACCATCACGCCCAGCAGCAATTGCCCCGGCTTTGCCCCGGCAAAGCTCATGATAAATAGCGCGAGCCGCCGGTGCAGGCCCGTGCGTTCTATTGCCAAGGCCAGAAATGCCCCGCCGACGAACAGGAACATGATCGGCGAATAATAGGATGACGCCGTTTTGTTGGCATCCGCAACGCCGGTCAGCGGCAAGACAAGGAATGGCAGGAACGCCGTGGCCGACAGCGGCAAAGCTTCGGTCATCCACCATGCGGCCATCCACCAGACGAGGCCCGCTGCGCTCCACGCCGTATCGGGCATGCCAGCAGGCGGTGCGATCAAGAGCGTCACCACCATGCCCAGCGGTCCGGCAATCAATCCGATCTTGCGCGCGTCGATCACCAGTTAAAGGCTCCCCGTTCATCCCCGCGCTTGCCCTAGCAGAGCCAGCGCACAAAGCGAACGGGCAAGCCGGCTAGCGCGCTAAATTAGGCAGGGCATGCAGCGGCGGGAATACCGCTTCAACCGGCTTTGAATCAGGTACGATATAAACGTATCCGCCCTTTTTGCCGAACTGCTGGCGAATTTTTGCATAAGCCGCCTTGGGCACGTTGATGCAGCCAAAGGTCACGCGATTGTCGTCGATGGCTTCGGACAGCATCCGCTCGCGGCGCTTTTCTTTCGAGTTGCCGGTGGGAATTGTGTGAATGGCAACCGACGTCGCATAATCCACCCACAACACCTTTTGCCATCCTGCCGCCACGCCGAATTTGGCCAAAAACCGTCCGGCGGGCGTCATTTTTTCAGCAGGACCGATTTCGGATAAATTCTTTGAACCAATACCGGGCGTCGCCTCGTCACCCAAGGCAATGCCCAGCAAAACCGGGGCCTTGGCCAAAAGCTTGTCCTTGGCGTCATACAGGAACATCGCCGCCGACGGCTTGTCTATGATGATATAGGGCAGGCGGGCATGATCGCCCGAAGTTGCAACCCAACGTGTTACGCGAAAAGCAGCCTCCGATCTGTCCGCTTCTGTGGTTTGAGTTTGCGACGTTTCTGAAGCAACAGGGGCTATCATCGTCTGCGCGGCTGTGCCGGGGGCAGATTGGATAAGCGCAAGACCTGCAAGCGCCAAAATACCGTGGTTCATCGATTGTCGCACTCAAATCATCAGTAAACGGGCAGATCGGAAGCTGTGTTCACTTAGTTGCGCGGACGCTTGCGCTGCGCTTCAACCATGCGCTGTTCAACGCCATCGACGCGGCCAGTCAGCGCATCAAGGCGCTGCGTATTGGTCTGGGCCTGTCCGGCAGCAGCCTGAGCTTCACCGCGTGCTGCACGGGCAACACCGTCAGTTTCAGCAACGCGGCCTTCCAGTGCGCTTACGCGCTGATCGACAATGGCAACCTGTTCACGCACGTAGCTTTTGGTGGCGCAACCACCGAGGCCAAGTGAACAGGCCATAATGCCAAGGGTGGAAATGACTTTTACAGAAGTAATCATGCAGGGAATCCTTAGTTAACGAACCATGCCTAATACGGACGGGATCAAACATCGGGCATGTTTGTTTCGTTGGGACGTGCATGGATCAGGGCGGGTTGCGCTGTGTTGTGGGAACACGCGCCAAGCCGCCCCCCGCTGTCGGCCAATGGAAAGGGGCGCACCTTCCGGCACGCCCCAAATCCTTCAGAATGCGGCTCTAAACGCTTATTTCGGCGCAAGAACCATTAGCATCTGGCGGCCTTCCATGCGGGGGAAGGCTTCAATTTTCGCAATTTCAGCCACGTCGTCCTGCACCTTGCGGAGCAGGTTCATGCCGATCTGCTGATGCGAGAGTTCACGGCCACGGAAACGCAGCGTGATCTTCACCTTGTCGCCATCTTCGATAAACCGCACCACGTTACGCATTTTCGTATCGTAGTCATGGTCATCGATGTTTGGACGCATCTTGATCTCTTTGATCTCCTGCGTCTTCTGGCTCTTGCGTGCAGCGTTGGCCTTCTTCTGCGCCTCATACCGGAATTTGCCGACATCGAGGAACTTGCAGACCGGCGGATCAGCCGTAGGCGATACTTCGACAAGGTCGAGGCCAACAGAGGCAGCCTGATCGATTGCTTCGCGGGTGTACATGACACCCAGGTTCTCGCCATTTTCGTCGATCACGCGCACTTTGGGCACGTTGATCATCTGGTTAAAGCGAGGCCCGCTCTTGACGGGGGGCGCCATACTGCGCCGGGGTGGGGGAGCTATTGTGCTTTCTCCTGCAGTTTAAACAAAAAGTCGATTGGCGCGCTCATATCACAATGTGCGCTTAGATAAAGCGCGCATTACGCCCATTGCATAACCATTCTGGTCATGCGGCACAGCGCCACAGCGCAAAGCGGGCCAGACGGTCACCGGCCGGAACGATGGCATCAATTGCTTGGGCAGGTTGCAATGCTGCCAGAATGGCCGGATCGGCTGCATCCATACCGCCCGTCAAAGCGCCAAAAGCGGGCAAAATCAGGCGGTTTTCGCTGGCTACGGCACATGGGCGGGCAATGGAGCGACCGCGCACTTTAACCCGCAATTTGGGGTGGAAGTGGCCTGAAACTTCGCAACCCGCTTCTCCTTTGCGGGCAATATGGCGCAGCAAAATGCCGCGTGCAGAAAGTTCGTCCACCACCGTTCCGCCGGGCGCGCTGGCGTCTTCATCGTGATTTCCGGTAATCCAGACCCAGTCTATGGTGCGGGTGAGGGCATCCAGCATGCCCGCAGCGTGGGGTTCAAGCCGGTCCACCCCGCCCGAGTCGTGGAACGAATCGCCCAGACAATAGACCCGCCTTGCACCGGTTGCCTTCACTGCTTCGGCCAGACGCTCCAGCGTCGCCCTGCTGTCATAAGGAGGAAGCATCTGGCCATGACGGGCAAAGAAGCTGGCCTTCTCCAAATGCAAATCGGCCACCAGTAACGCGTTTTCCTCAGCCCAGAACAATGCTCTGGATGCGCCCAGCCGGAATTCCTGTTGTGCGAACGAAAAGGGAACCATGACACCCCCTTGCCGGATGGCGTTTCCCTTGGCAAGTACCGTATCCATGACCGACTGGACCACCAACACCGCCCAAGCCCGCACATGGTTTGAATCGCTGCGGGACCGCATCTGTGCCGAATTCGAAGCAATCGAGCGCGAGGCAGGTTCCGATGCCAGCTTCGCCTATACGCCGTGGAACCGCGAAGCCGATGGCGAAGCGGTCGCCAATGGCGGCGGCGGTGTCCAGGGGTTGATGAAGGGCAAGATCTTCGAAAAGGTCGGTGTCAACGTCTCGACCGTACAGGGTGAATTTTCTCAGGAATTTGCAGGCACGATCAACGGTGCCAGTGCTGAAACACCGGGCTTTACCGCCACCGGCATCAGCCTTGTCGCCCACATGGCCAACCCGCATGTGCCCGCAGTCCACATGAACACGCGTTTCCTGACCACCAGCAAGGCCTGGTTTGGCGGCGGGGGTGATCTTAATCCGCCAATCCCGTATGACGAAGACACCGCAGACTTCCACGCCAGTTACAAGGCGGCCTGTGACGCACATGATCCGGAATATTACCCGCGTTTCAAGAAGTGGGCGGATGATTACTTCTATATCCCCCACCGCAAGGTTCATCGCGGTGTTGGCGGGATCTTCTACGATCACCTTGAATGTGCCGATCAGGCTGCGTTCGAGGCGAACTTTGCCTTTACCCGTGATGTCGGTGATGCGTTCCTCAACATCTTCCCGACACTTGTCCGCCGTCGCATGGGCATGGACTTCAACGCGGCTGAAAAGCTGCAACAGTTGGAATATCGCGGGCGCTATGCGGAATTTAACCTCGTTTGGGATCGGGGCACGCTGTTCGGGCTGAAGACCGGCGGCAATATCGACGCAATCCTGATGAGCCTGCCTCCCGAAGCCGTCTGGACCTGAAAGCATGAAGGTTGATGGCGAACCATTGGGCGAGGGCTATTTCAACGTCCGCGCCGGTGATCTTGCTTGCATTGTCACCGCGCTTGAAATGCGTGAGCCGCCCGCAGACTTGCGCCGCCTGACGCCCGAAGATGATGTGCCGATCCAGCTTGTCCGGTGGAAAGACTGCACACCTGAAAAGTACCGAATGCTTTACAAACGCGTGGGCGGGCCGTGGTTGTGGTGGTCACGACTTATTAAGAACGATGCCGAACTATCTGAAATTTTGTCAGATTCGCGTGTGCATCTGTTCGCAGTTGTTGATCGTGCCCGCGTGGAAATCGGCATTGTCGAACTCGATTTCCGGACCGAGGGCGAATGCGAGATCGTGTTTTTCGGACTGATCCCCGGCGCGACGGGCAAAGGTCTTGGCAAATGGCTGATGCGCAAGGCGTTGCAGATGGCTTGGGCCAAAGCGGTATCACGCGTCTGGTTGCATTCCTGCACCAATGACGATCCCCGCGCCGTACCGTTCTATATGTCGCGAGGGTTCAAGCCCATCGCCCGTTTCGTCGAAGTCTATCGCGATCCAAGGCTATGCGGGCTCTACCCTGAGGAGACCGCACCCAAAATCGCGCTGATCACTGGCTGATAAGCCGATTGGCGCTCCCGCACCAGATTGCCCAGACCAACACTGCTAAGGCCATCTGCTGCGGCAAATACAGTGTGAAGATCGCGGCAAAACGTCAAGATTGGGGCAAAGCGCGTGTTTGCCCTTGCGAACTGCCTGCAGTTTCGCCCATCTTACATGACAGATGCTCCGCCAGTATGAACTTGTCGAACGTGTGCTTGCCTATGATCCCGATGCGGATGAGGCAATGCTGAACCGCGCCTATGTGTTTACCGTCCAGAAACACGGCACCCAAAAGCGCGCTAGCGGCGACCCCTATTTCTCGCACCCGGTAGAAGTCGCGGGCCTGATGACCGAGCTGAAGCTCGATCAGGACACGATTATCACTGCACTGCTGCACGATACGGTCGAAGACACGCTGACCACGGTCGCCGATATCGAGCGTTTATTCGGCCCCGATGTCGCGCGGCTGGTCGATGGCGTAACCAAGCTCTCCAAAATCGAAACGATGAGCGAGAGCGAGCGCGCGGCTGAAAACTTGCGCAAATTCCTGCTGGCGATGAGCGAGGACTTGCGCGTCCTGCTCGTCAAACTGGCTGATCGTCTGCACAATATGCGTACGCTGCATTACATCCGCAGCGAGGAAAAACGCCGTCGTATCTCGCGTGAAACTATGGAAATCTATGCCCCGCTGGCCGAGCGTGTGGGCATGTACGAATATATGCGCGAGATGCAGTTGCTCGCATTCGAACAGATCGAACCTGAGGCCTATGCTACGATCACCGGGCGTCTGGCAGCCATCCGCAGCGAAGAGGGCGCGCAAGTTGATGCCATCGCGCTGGAAATCAAAAAGGTGCTGGCGGGCGAGGGCATGCGGGTCGAGATTTCGGGCCGCGAAAAGCATCCCTATTCGATCTGGCGCAAGATGGCTGAACGCCACGTGTCGTTCGAACAGATCAGCGATATCATGGCCTTCCGCGTGCTGACCGAAAACGAAGACGATTGCTACAGGGCCTTGGGCTTGCTGCATCGGGCGTGGCAAATGATCCCGGGGCGTTTCAAGGATTACATCTCGACGCCCAAGATGAACGGCTATCGTTCGCTGCACACGTCTTTGATATATTCCAATGCGATGCGTGTCGAAGTTCAGATCAAAACTCGCGAAATGCACCAATTGAACGAATTCGGTCTGGCGGCGCACTGGTCTTACAAACAAGGTAGCCGATCGGACGGGCAAGTTGGCTGGTTGCGCGATTTGATCGAAATTCTTGAATCCAGTCACGACGCCGAAGAATTGCTCGAAAACACCAAGATGGCGATTTATCAGGATCGCATCTTCGCATTCACGCCCAAGGGTGCGCTGTTCCAGTTGCCCAAAGGCTCAACCCCGATTGATTTCGCATTTGCGGTTCACACCAATTTGGGCGCCGCTGCGGTCGGTGCCAAAATTAATGGCCGTCACGTGCCGCTGCGAACGGCGCTGGGCAATGGTGACGTGGTGGAAATCATCAAAAGTCGCAATTCCGAACCGCAATTGTCATGGCTTGGCTTTGTCGTTACCGGCAAAGCCCGCGCCGCGATCCGCCGCTTTGTCCGCCAGAAAGAGCGGGGCGAGGTCGCCGCCATCGGTCGCAAGCTCTACGAGGAAATCGTCGAGCGGCTATCGACCAAAATCGGCAAGAAAGCGCTGGCTGATGCGGTCAAGCGCTTGAAAATGGCGACTGAGGAGGACTTCATGTTCGCCATCGGTTCAGCCAAAATTGATGACCGGCAAGTGATGGAAGCGCTCGTTCCCGGCAGCGCGGCCAATTTACCGCAAGAAAACTGGCCCAGCCAGCAACGCGCCATCGCGGTGCGTGGCTTGACGCCGGGCATGGCGTTCAAGCTGGCCGATTGCTGCCATCCCGTACCCGGTGACCGCATCGTTGGTTTGCGCCGTCCGGAAAAGGGCGTGGAAGTCCACGCGATTGATTGCATGAAACTGGCCGATGGCGTCGACGCCGATTGGATTGATCTGTCGTGGGATGCGCGTACCGATGGCGCGGTTGGACGCTTGCGCGCCGAATTGTATAACCGCCCTGGAACGCTTGCTGAAATGGCGGGTATCTTTGCCAACAATCACGCCAACGTGGTCAATCTTGAGATGACCCAGCGCGAAAACCCGTTTCACACTTATGAAGTCGATCTTGAAGTGCGTGATCTGGCGCATCTGACCCGGATCGTCAGCGCCTTGCGCGCCAGCGACGCTGTGGCACAGGCCGAGCGGATCTAACCGGCCAGCTTCACATCAACGGACTGCGCATTCAATTCTGCGGCGCCGAAGATTGTCAGGAACGCGACGTCTGCGGCATCTCGCCCGACACCGATGATCACGGTCTTGGCCGGATCAGCCATGCCGGTGGCGTCCACCAGATGCCAGCCTCCGTCCAGCCAGACTTCGGCGAGCGCATGGAAGTCGGGCGGAGTAACGCCGGGCGTATAAGCGCTGACCATCCGCGCCGGAATTCCAAGACCACGCACCAGTGCGATCAACAAATGCGCGTAATCGCGGCACACGCCTTCACGGGACAGAAAAGTGTCTAGCGCGGTTGTCGCTCCATGGCTTGCGCCGGGGACATAAGTAAGGTGTCCGGCGATCCATTCGGTGACGGATGAAACCATCATCCCGCCGCTCATCCCACCGAACTGGTCCATCGCAGTTACGTGCAGCGTATCAACCGGACAATAGCGTGAAGGCAGGAGATATTCGACCACGCCTGCGGGCAAGGACGGCAGCGGATCGGCAGCAAGCGCTGCGAGTACCGAAGCCTGACGCTTGACCGTTACTTGCGCATCATAGGATACGGTAAAGCCGCTCACTGGTTCAAGCCACGTTCGTTCGCCCACATTGTCATGCGCTGCTATAGCCCGCGTGGATACAGGCGGCGTGACGACAAGCGATGCTGTGCGCACTTCCTGACCGGGAAGCGCCGCAGCCGCAATTTGCATCAGCACCGGCGCACATTCGCGCATTGTGTAATCAAGCCGTACGGAAAGGGTTATGTCTTGAGCCATGGATGCCCCTATCCGCAGGTGTGCCAAAGGTTCCGGTCAGCGGTGCGGATAATTGGCACAATTCAGACGGGATGACCGGCCGCTTAGCGTTTGTGGTGCATTGTGCATAGGGGCAGCCAAGTAAGGCGGGGACAACCGGCGCAACGCGAAAGCGGACAAACCGCACGTTCGATTTTGACCTTGTGCCTGATCTGCGGTATCAAGCTTCCATAATAGAGTTCGACCGCGCCGGGTTGGGGTGCGCTGTCTCTTATTATCTATGCGCAGAGCGGTTGACGTTGCTTGCGAAACGGCTTAAGCGCGCCTTTCACTCACTTCCGGCCATAGTATGCGTTATCGGGATTAAACCCCTGAAACCCCGCAGATTATCCGGTTTCCCGAGTGTTTTTCGCGATGAGATAGGGCCAGCGGCGCGAGTCGCTTGTGTCCTGTGGAGCAAAACGGAGAATCAAGTGGCTCGTATTGCCGGGGTAAACATCCCCACCAACAAGCGCGTTATTATCGCGCTCACCTACATCCATGGTATCGGGCCTCACAAGGCCAAGCAGATCGCCGACAAGCTGGGAATTGACCACAGCCGTCGTGTGCAAGACCTGTCGGATGCCGAAGTCCTCCAGATCCGCGAAACGATCGATGCCGATCATAACGTGGAAGGCGATCTTCGTCGCGAAGTTGCGATGAACATCAAGCGCCTGATGGACCTCGCATGCTATCGTGGTCTGCGTCACCGTAAGGGCCTGCCGGTCCGCGGACAGCGCACGCACACCAACGCCCGCACCCGCAAGGGTAAGGCCAAGCCGATCGCCGGCAAGAAGAAGTAAGACCCGAGAAGGGCTTTCTTCCGTCCCAGATTATCGAGGATAGAGATCAATGGCACGCGAACCTCAGCGCATTAAGCGCCGCGAGCGTAAGAACATCACAAGCGGCGTTGCGCATGTAAACGCCAGCTTCAACAACACCATGGTGACCATCACCGACGCACAGGGCAACGCGATTTCGTGGTCCTCGGCCGGCATGATGGGCTTCAAGGGCAGCCGCAAGTCGACACCGTATGCAGCGCAGGTCGCTGCAGACGATGCTGGCAAGAAGGCTGCTGAACACGGCGTCCGCACCCTCGAGGTCGAGGTCAAGGGCCCCGGTTCGGGTCGTGAAAGCGCGCTCCGTGCACTGCAAGCGGTCGGATTCACCATCACGGCTATCCGCGATGTGACCTCGATCCCGCACAACGGCGTTCGTCCTTCGAAGCGTCGTCGCGTCTAATTTGCCTTCGGTGGGTGGTGGCGCTGGTACCGGCGCTTTCACCCACCCAATACCTCGACCGGATACGGATAATTCGTCCGATGTCCGGCAAGCCCGCACAAACCCCAGGGGAATTCCATGACTGTCAACATCAAGAACTGGCAGGAACTGAAGAAGCCCAACAATCTCGAGATCAAACCGGGCAACGATCCCAAGCGTCGCGTGACTTTTGTCGCTGAACCGCTTGAGCGTGGCTTTGGTCTCACCCTCGGCAACGCGCTCCGCCGCGTGTTGTTGTCATCGCTGCAGGGCGCAGCCGTTACCTCGATCAAGATCGAGAACGTACTTCACGAGTTCTCGTCGCTTGCCGGCGTGCGTGAAGATGTGACTGACATCGTTCTGAACGTGAAGCAGATCGCATTGAAGATGCAGGGCGAAGGCCCCAAGCGTCTCCAGCTTTCGGCAACCGGCCCGGGCGAAGTCAAGGCAGGCGACATTGCAGTTACCGGCGATATCGAAGTCCTCAACAAGGACCTCGTCATCTGCAATCTTGATGAAGGCGCAACCTTCAACATGGAACTGACGGTTGATACCGGCAAGGGCTATGTCCCTGCTGTTGCCAATCGCCCGGTCGATGCACCAATCGGTCTTATCCCGGTTGACTCGCTTTATTCGCCGGTCCGTCAGGTGTCCTACAAGGTCGATAATGCCCGCATCGGACAAGAGCTTGACTACGACAAGCTTAACCTCACCGTTGAAACCGATGGTACGGTAACGCCTGAAGACGCAGTGGCTTATGCTGCGCGCATCCTTCAGGACCAGTTGTCGCTGTTCGTCCACTTCGATGATCAGGTTCCTGTTGGTCATGTTCCTTCGGTATCGGGCGGCGTTGCCACCCACGCACCGGAAGAAAGCGATGCCAACCAACTCAACCGTTACCTTCTCAAGAAGGTCGACGAATTGGAGCTGTCGGTCCGCTCGGCCAATTGCCTCAAGAACGACAACATCATCTATATCGGCGATCTGGTCCAAAAGACCGAAGCCGAGATGCTGCGCACGCCGAACTTCGGCCGCAAGTCGCTCAACGAAATCAAGGAAGTTCTCTCCTCGATGGGTCTGCGCCTCGGCATGGACATTCCTGGCTGGCCGCCAGAGAACATCGAAGAAATGGCCAAGAAGCTCGAACAAGAGCTTTTGGGTTAAAGATAATCGGGGCGTTCTTCGGAACGCCCCGATTTTTGGGTGATTTGGCGGCAACCTGCAATAGCCGCCTGTTTCGGGGTACCTTGTACGGCCCCCCTACGAACTGAAGGGAATACCCATGCGTCATAAAATTGGCCAGCGTAAGCTGGGTCGTACATCTGCCCACCGTATGGCGATGCTCCGCAACATGGCGGCGGCATTGATCAAGCATGAGCAGATCACCACGACCACGCCAAAGGCACGCGAGCTGCGTCCTTACCTTGAAAAGCTGATCACGCTGGGCAAGAAGGGCGGCCTTTCGAACCGTCGTCTTGCACATGCCCGTCTGGGTGACGATACGCAGCTTACCAAGCTGTTCACAGTGCTGGCTGAGCGCTATGCGACTCGTGACGGCGGCTACACCCGCATCATCAAAGCCGGCTACCGCGCTTCGGATGCCGCGCCAGTCGCCGTGATCGAACTGGTGGACCGCGATACTTCGGCCAAGGGTCAGGACTCAGGTCCGGTAATGACCGCTGACGAAGACGAATACGAAGCCGCGTAATAGCGCTTCGGTTCATAACAAGTTAGAACAACGGGCGGGGCAGCAATGCCACCGCCCGTTTTTCGTTGTAGAGGGCTGAGGGGCAAATGACGTCTCTCTCTTTCACAGGCGAGCGTTGGGAGAGGGGGCAAAAAACACACCTCGATTGTCCGTCATGATTTTTTCGGTACGGCTGTTTCGCAAATCTTTCTGTCGATAGTCCATGCTGTGTAAATTCGTTCGGGCTTGCTTGCGTGAACACGAATGTCAGCTAGTTTCCTTCGCAACCGGAAAGACCAAACTGAAAGTGCCTACATGCCATCCATCCGCACCTTGCTCGCAGCCTCGGCTGCCACGCTTGTTGTCACGCCAGCTTTTGGGCAAAGTGGAGAGGCCATAATGCACTATCCCGCCACCCAACGTGGCAGCGCAGTTGAAACGGCTTTTGGGGAGAAGGTTGCCGATCCTTACCGCTGGCTTGAAGCCGATGTGCGCGAGGACATAACGGTGGCCGCGTGGGTGGAAGCGCAAAGCCGCTTTACCGCTGATTACCTTGCCAAATTGGCAGAGCGACCGGCATTTGAAGTGCGTCTTAAAACGCTGTTTGATTTCGAACGCATCGGCATGCCGGTAAAGGCGGGCAGTCTCCTGTTTTTCCGCCACAACTCCGGCTTGCAAAACCAGTCCGTGCTCTATGTCCGCAACGCTGATGGCAGCGGTGAACGCCGCGTACTGATTGATCCGAATACTTGGGCTAAGGATGGCGCGACCGCGCTTGACGATTGGCAGCCTTCCAAGGATGGTGCGCGCCTTGCCTTTACAGTGCAGGATGGGGGATCGGATTGGCGCACCGTCAAATTCCTCGATGTCGCCACCGGAACCACCCTTCCCGAGACGCTGGAGCACGTGAAGTTCTCTGCGCTGGCGTGGGCTGGCAGTGGCGGCGTCCTCTATTCACGCTTCCCCGCGCCGAAACCGGGTGAGGCGTTCCAGGCTGTGAGTTCCAACCAATCAGTGTGGTATCACCAGATCGGCACCGATCAGTCGGCAGACAAACTGGTCTATGCCACGCCCGATAACCCGCGCCTCTATCATTCCGCCGCCGTCACCCATGATCAGCGCTGGATGGTCATTTCGACCAGCACCGGCAGCGAAAAAGGCAATGCGGTGGGCGTTGCGGCCATCGGCAAGGGTGATTGGACGGTGCGACCGTTGGTCACTTTGCTGAAGGACGAATGGAGCCTGATCGACGGCATCGGCGATACGCTGTGGTTCATGACCAGCAAGGATGCGCCACGCAAACAGGTGGTGATGGTTGATCTTTCGGGCGCGGAACCGGCGATCATGATCGTTGTCCCAGAAGATGAAGCTGTGCTTGATGGCGCGAGCATTGTTGGCGACAAACTGGTGCTCAATTATTTGCGCGATGTGAAGGCTGAACTGCGGCTTGCCAATCTGGACGGGAAGCCCGCCGGAACGCTGGCGCTTCCCGGCATCGGGAGTGTAAGCGGGGTGCAGGGCGAACCGGGGGACGCCCAAGGCCACTTCGTGTTCAGCGGCTTCACCCAGCCTGCCACCGTTTACAGCTTTGATGCTGCCAACCCCGCTTCGACCAGCGTTTGGGCCGCGCCCAAGCTGACGTTCGATCCCGCGCGCTTTGAAACGCGGCAGGTGTTTTATCCATCCAAAGACGGCACAAAAATTCCGATGTTCGTCGTCCGCCGCCAAGATTTGGACGGGCCATTGCCGACGATCCTGTACGGCTATGGCGGCTTCAACATCTCGGTCCTACCCGGCTTTTCGGCAGCGCGCATGGCATGGCTCGAAGCGGGCGGGGCCTATGCCGTGGCCAACATTCGCGGTGGCGGCGAATATGGAGAGGCGTGGCACCTTGGCGGCAAAGGCGCGACCAAGCAGAACGTATTCGATGATTTCATCGCTGCGGGCGAATGGCTGAAGGCCAATGGTGTGACGGCCAAGGATGGCTTGGCGGTTGAAGGTGGTTCCAACGGTGGTTTGCTGGTGGGCGCGGTAGTTAACCAGCGGCCTGACCTGTTCGCCGCCGCCCACCCTGCCGTCGGCGTGATGGACATGCTGCGCTTCGACAAGTTCACCGCGGGGCGCGAATGGGTGTTCGATTATGGCTTCCCCGAAAAGGAGGCCGACTGGCGGCGGCTCCGCTCCTATTCCCCCTATCACAACGTGAAATCTGGTTCGGCCTATCCCGCAACCCTGACCACAACTGCCGATACCGATGACCGCGTCGTTCCCGGCCACAGCTTCAAATATGCTGCCGCGCTGCAAGCGGCGGACATCGGGCCAAAGCCTCACCTGATCCGTATTGCCACGCGCGCAGGGCATGGCGCTGGCACACCCGTTTCAAAAATGATCGAGGAATCGGCTGACGTTTATGCGTTTCTTGCCCACTGGACCGGCCTGAAACCACAAGACTGATCTTAAGTTCACTTGGCAATTCATCTCGCAGATCTCGTCTTAAGCTGCTATGAAGGCAGCAATAATGATTTGGGAAAAGGATCTGACAAGGCAACGCGCCATTGGTGCGATTGCAGCACTGTCTTTATTTTGGGCAGCCGCGCCATTGCGCGCCGAAAACGCAGCGGAAATTGCCAGCTTACCCGGATCAAGCGGCGCATCATCGGCAATTCCGCCATCACGCATGATCTTGCAGCGCAGCGCCTATCCCGTCACCCGCATAGACGGACTGGTTGAGCAGCCGTTCGGTGAGCGCGTTGCAGATCCCTTCCGTTGGCTTGAGGCTGATCCCGGCAAGGATGCCGATGTGGCCAAATGGATTGCGCGCCAGAACGCGCTGTCTACCGATTACCTAGGCAATCTGCCGGGCCGCGACCACTTCGCCGCGCGCATCCGCAGCCTGTTTGATTATGAGCGCTACGGCCTGCCGCGCAAAGCCGGTAGCCGGTACTTTTATTCGCGCAATTCAGGCCTGCAAAACCAGTCTGCTCTGTGGGTGCGCAAAGGCGTAGATGGTGCGCAAAGCTTGCTGGTGGACCCGAACACTTGGAGCGCAGACGGATCGCTGGCGCTGGCGCAATGGGAGCCATCACCGACAGGCCGGTTCCTCGCTTTTGCTGAACAAGAGGCGGGCAGCGATTGGCGCACCTTGCGCGTGGTTGAGGTGTCAACAGGCAAAGTGCTGGAAGAGCGGCTGTCCTGGGCCAATGACACGGAGATCGCATGGATTGGCGATGAGGGTTTCCTCTACTCCCGCTTTCCCGCGCCTGTGGCAGGTGAAGACCCGCGCGCGCCCCGCTTCAACAAGGCCGTGTGGTATCATCGCGTCGGAACAGGGCAGGGGGAGGACCAACACGTCTTCGCAACGCCAGACCATCCCGAATGGAGCCACAAGGCGCAAGTGACAAGTGACGGGCGCTGGGCAGTTATCATCAGCGAAGTCAGCACAGACAAGCGCAACGCGGTTCATTTGATCCCGCTAACAGGGCGTCAGGCAGGATCGTGGGTGTCGGTGCCGCTCGTGCCCGAGATTTCCAACCATTGGCGGATGGTGGCCGGGATTGGTGATAAGCTGTGGTTTCTGACAGACCTTGCCGCGCCCGAATTTCATCTGGTCAACATTGATTTGGCGCGGGCGAAGTCCGGCTGGAAAGTGGTTGTGCCGCAGCGTGCCAACAAGCTTGAAGGCGCGCGGATGATTGGTGATCGATTTTTGCTGTCCTACTTGCAGGACGGGCAAAGCGTTGCTGTTATGACTGACCGTCAGGGCCGCCCGGGCAAGGCAATTACGCTCAACGGTATTGGCACGGCTAGCGGTTTTGGCGGGCGTCCGGGCGATCCTGAGACGTTCTATCAGTTCAGCAGTTTTGCCACGCCGCCTGCGATTTACCGGATGGATTTGCGTAGCGGTGCCGTAACCCCCTTTGCCGTACCGAAGATGGCGTTTGATCCGGCAGACTTTGAGGTTGAACAACGCCGTTTCGCATCAAAAGATGGCACGCAGGTACCGATGTATGTCGTGCGCAAACGCTCTGCTGCCAAGGCGGGAACCGCGCTGCCGACGCTGCTTTACGGCTACGGCGGGTTCGACATATCGTTGACGCCGGGCTTTTCGCCGGTGCGGATGGCCTGGCTTGAGGCAGGCGGCGCCTTTGCACTTGCCAATATCCGGGGCGGGGGCGAATTCGGTCGCAACTGGCATGAGGCGGGGCGGCGCGAAAATAAGCAAAACAGCTTTGATGATTTCATCGCGGCGGGTGAATATCTGATCCGTGAAGGCATAGCTGCGAAAGGCGCGCTGGCGATTCAGGGGGCTTCGAACGGCGGCCTGCTGGTGGGCGCAGTGGTCAATCAACGGCCCGATCTGTTTGCCGCAGCCAATCCGGATGTTGGCGTGATGGACATGCTGCGGTTTGACCGGTTCACTTCGGGCAGGTTCTGGGTCGACGATTACGGTAGACCCGACCGTGAGGCCGATTGGCGCACGCTGCGGGCCTATTCGCCTTATCATAACATTTCCGGCGGCAAGGCCTATCCCGCCATTCTGGTGACGACAGCTGATAACGATGACCGGGTCGTGCCGGCGCACAGTTTCAAGTATGTCGCGGCATTGCAAGCCGCGCAGATTGGTGACCGGCCCCACTTGTTGCGCGTCGAGGCGCGGGCAGGCCATGGTGCGGGCAAGCCGGTCGACAAAGTGATCAGTACCGGTGCCGACGTGCTTTCCTTTCTCGCGTACTGGACAGGCTTGCCAAGCGAACCGGGCGCGCAATAAGGTTGTTCATGTAAAGATCGCTTTTTGTGAACAAAAGCTGTCATGCCGGTTCAGCGTCCTATCACGGCGAATCAGGCAGAACTTCATTCGTGGCGGGAATTGCCCCGCCCGATACGAAGGATGGCAAGCATGAAGACGTTTACCAAAGCCCTCGTCGGAACAGCCGCCGTCGCTGCGGTTGCGGTGTCTTCGGCTGCACCTGCCATGGCGCGCGATCACCGCGGCGGCATTGACGGCGGCGACATTATTGCTGGTGCGCTGGTCATCGGCGGCATTGCCGCGATTGCCGCTGCGGCCGGTAACAACAATCGTTACGATGATGGCCGCTATGGCTATGGTGATGATTGGAACGGTCGCAACGACTGGAATAATCGCGGCAATCGCAACGGTTTTTACGGACAGGGCAATGTGCGCGGGGCAATTGAGCAATGTGTGCGAAACGCCGAAAGAACTGCATCGCGTTTCAGCTATGGCAGAGCTGATGTGACAGACGTTCGCGACATCCGCCAGACGCGCTGGGGCTATGAAGTACGAGGACGCATCGCCGTCAACGCCAATGGCCGCGACTGGCGCCGTGGTGATCGTGACTATGGTCGTGGCTGGAACGGTGATTATCGCGGCTGGGACAATTCGCTACGCGGCTATGATGCCGGATCGTTCAAGTGCCGGGTCGAACGTGGCCGCGTGGTAGATATCGACTATAGCGGTATTCGCGGTCTGTAAGGGTGGCGAAAGCCAAGGACAGCGGCGGTTCAGGTGCGTGAAAGCCTGAACCGCCTATCTCTTTATCGCATTCGGGCGGGGGTAACAGATATGATTGGCAAATTTGCAAAGGTGGCAGTTGCGATGGCAGGTTTGGCCACGGCCATGTTGCCACTGGCAGCAGAGGCACAGGCCCGGCCGGGCTGGGGCGGCGGACGGCATTGGCGCGGGGATCGCGGGATTGATGGCGGCGATGTACTGGCCGGATTGCTGATCATCGGCGGCATCGCAGCCATAGCCAGCGCAGCCAGCAAATCAAACAATCGCACTGTCCCGCGCGATCAGGACTATCGCGAGCAGAACCCGCAATATCGCAATGATCCCGTGCCGAGCGCGCCCGACCAGGGCGAAGATTGGCGTCAAAACGGCGGTCAAGGTGGCTTTGACCAGCGTGCAACCCGCAATATCAACGATGCCGTTGAGCGCTGCGTCGATGAAGCATCGCGCCGCGGCGAAGTTGAGGAAGTTTACGATGCCTCGCGCAGCGGCGGCGGCTATCGCGTGGCAGGGACGTTGCGCGGCGGTGACGAGTTTTCTTGCGAGGTTTCGGGTCAAGGCGGCGTGCAGCTTGACGTGCGCCGTGGCCAGCCTTGATCATTTTTGTGGTAGCGGGCCTGCAATTCTTTTGCAGGTCCCTTGCAGCGCGAGCGTGGGCTGACTATCGGCTAGGGAAGAGCTTCTATTGAAGGATTCATTGGCCCATGACCACTTTCGACGACCGCGAAAAGGCTTTTGAAGCCAAATTCGCCCGTGACGAAGAAATGATGTTCCGCTTGCATGCCCGCCGCAACCGCCTTTTGGGTGTTTGGGCAGCTGAACGCATGGGCCTCGACGCTGCTGAGACAGAAGGTTACGCCAAATCCGTTGTGCAGGCGGATTTTGAAGAAGCGGGTGACGAAGATGTCGTGCGCAAGTTGTTGGGTGATTTAACGTCTGCCGGAGTTGAGATTGACGAGGCTGAAATCCGCCTCGCACTTGATGCGAAATCGGTTGACGCACGTCGGCAGTTGATGGGCGAATCCTGATGGCGATGGCCGCTGACGAGATCGCAGCCATGATCCGCACGGCGTTGCCTGATGCGGAAGTCGAAATAACCGATTTGGCCGGAGACGGTGACCATTACGCCGCGCGCGTTGTGTCGGCAAGCTTCGCCGGTCTCCCGCGTGTAAAACAGCACAAGCTGGTTTATGAAGCGCTAGGTGGCCGGATGGGCGGCGTGCTTCATGCCTTGCAACTGACCACCGCCGTTCCCAACTGAGAACGGCGCGAAAGGAACACGATCCCCCATGTCCAACACCACCGAAGAACGTATCGCCGAAATCGTCAACGGCAACGATGTTGTCCTGTTTATGAAGGGTTCGCCGTTGTTCCCGCAATGTGGCTTTTCCAGCAAAGCCATTGCCATTTTGGAGCATCTGGGCGTGGAATACGCCAGCGTCGATGTGTTGCAAGACATGGAAATCCGTGGCGGAATAAAAGCGTACTCTGATTGGCCGACAATACCCCAGCTCTATGTAAAGGGTGAATTTGTCGGCGGTTCTGACATCATGATGGAGATGTTTGAAGCAGGCGAACTTCATCAACTGATGGAAGATAGCGGCGTAAAACCCGCCTGATCTTTCTCAAGTTCATGGTTTATCCAAAAGCGCGGTCGGCAGTTTGTCGGTCGCGTTTTTTGTTGTTCGGACTTTGGGGGGGGCCCGGGAGAGGCGGAGCCATATTGCCCGGGGGGACTGGCTCCGCCTCGAGAAGAACATACTCTTCGGGACAGCAGGAAGTATGCATGAGCCGTGCCAAACTTTAAAAAGGCAAGGGAACTGGGCTAAGCAGGCGGTGGGCAGCGCACGGATTCACACCAAGTGTAAAACAATCCGACATGCTGTGCCGACTTGGCAAGTGTCCTTCCAGCAGACATGGTGGGTCTGATGGAAACACATGATCTTGAACCTGAAAACCTGCTGGCCAGAACAGTTCCGGCGGCAACTGTTGTCATTTATCGGCGAAATTCTGCTGGGGGACCGGCGCAGTTGCTGATGGTTGAGCGCAACGCCAGCCTTGCGTTCGCCGGGGGGGCCACGGTTTTTCCAGGAGGCAAAGTGGATCCCGCCGACCGACTACTGGCCGCGCAGTTGGGCGGAGATCACGATCTTGGCGCGGCGCGTGTTGCCGCCGTGCGCGAGACACTGGAGGAAACCGGACTGGTCATAGGCATTGAGGGCCGGGTTGACGGTGTGATCGCCGCAAAAGCGCGGCGTATGTTGTTGGCTGAAGGTAATCTTGCGCCGGTGCTTGATGCCTTTGGCTGGACTTTGGTGCCGGATCGACTTGTACCGTTTGCGCGCTGGTGGCCGAGGCATCGTGCCGAAAGAATTTTTGATACGCGCTTCTTTCTTGCCGATTTGGGGACTGGCGCAGTCGACATTGAAGTTGATGCCACTGAAAACCGTCATTTATTCTGGGCTAGTGCTGCAGAAGCACTTGAACTTGCCGAAAGAGGAAAGATCAGAATTATTTTTCCAACCCAACGCAACCTTGAACGTTTGGCATTGTTCGATACTTTTGACGCCGTTCGTGCACATGCGGAAGTATTTCCAATTGACGCGATTAGCCCTTTTGTTGAAATACGCGACGGTAAGCGTTGGTTGATGATCCCGGACGGCTATGGCTACCCTGTTTTGGGCGAACCGATTGAGACGGCAAATCGCGGCTAGGAGTTGGACCCAATGGCTGTTGAGATTGGGTTAAGGATTTGGTGTGTAAGGTTTATCCGAGGTGTCATCATGTCCCAACCGCAAGCTTTGCCCGCCGAAGTCATCGTTCCAAACTCGCAACCGACTGTCGTAATCGACAAGCCGGCGAATAAGCTGCGCGCGGCAAATCACATAGATTCGCCCATCGCGTCACCCGTTCACATGCTTCAAGACAAGTTGCAGCAGTTGGATGAGCCCAATAACGGCTCAGAATCAGCTTATGTCTATAAAGCCACCAAGGCACCCGCTTGGGTCCGAATGGCATTGCCGGTTACGCTATCGATAGCGCTTTGGGCCGGCATTTTGTATGTCGTCGGCGCCATCGATTAAGCAACTACCGCTGCTTATGGTGGTGTGGGGCTGATTGTTCCGATTGCTTGGTATTTTGCGGAAATTCTGAAACACGCCTCGTCTATTGGGGTGATTTTTACTCCACCTGATGCATGCCGAAAAAGCCTGGTTTTGTGGGCAGGCTCGGCCTTGCAACTTGTATCCCCTGCAACTAGCACCACGCCATGATTGCTCAAGTTGAACCCTTTCACGCTATCACCGTCAGCCGTCTCGCCCATGACATGGAGGCGGCAGGTCATAGCATCATCCACATGGAGTTTGGACAGCCATCAACCGGTGCGCCTGTCCGCGCCATCGCAGTGGCCCATGAAGTGCTTGATAATGAAGCGATGGGGTATTGGGAAAGTGTGCCGCTCAAGAACCGGATCGCGCGCCATTATGCAGATACTTACGGTGTGGAAGTTGATCCAGAGCAAGTAATCCTGACGTGTGGTGCATCACCAGCCTTTGTCATGGCGCTGTCGTGTCTGTTTCGTCCCGGTGCAAGGGTGGCTTTGGCGCGTCCCGGCTATGTGGCTTATCGCAACACATTGAAGGCGATGTACCTTGAACCTGTTGAATTGGATTGTGGAGAGGCCGAGCGGTTTCAAGTGACGGCGGCTGCGATTGACGCGCTCAATCCCGTGCCCGGCGGACTGATCATTGCCAGTCCCGCAAACCCGACGGGTACCATTATTGCGCCTGAAGAGCTGTCTGCCATTGCCGATGTATGCCGGCGCAAGGACATACGTGTTGTGTCAGACGAGATTTATCATGGCCTTGAATACAGCGGGCGAGCAGCATCGATGCTGGAACATTTGCCGCAAGCGGTGGTCGTCAACTCGTTCTCGAAATACTTCAGCATGGCAGGTTGGCGTTTGGGCTGGTTGGTGGTGCCGCCAGATTTGATCGGCGCTGCACGGGCGCGTATGGGCAACCTGTTTCTCACCCCGCCAGTCTTGGCGCAAAAGGCGGGGTTAATTGCGTTTGATTGCCGTGACGAGTTGAAGGGGCATGTCGAAACTTATGCGCGCAATCGGGCGATCTTGCTGGAAGCGTTGCCGAAAATGGGGCTGGGGCACATCGCTCCGCCTGATGGCGCATTCTATATTTACGCAGATGCCAGCGAATTTACCGAAGATAGCTTGGCGTTTTGCACGCAATTGCTTGGCGATACCGGTGTGTGCATTGCGCCGGGGATCGATTTTGATCCGGTCAATGGTCATCGTTTTATTCGTTTCAGCTTTGCCGTTTCAACACAGCTGATTGAAGAAGCGGTGCAGCGGATCACACCATGGTTCGCGCAACGACGGTTGTCGACGGGGCCCAGTTGATCATGAACAGATTCTCGAAAGATTTTAACCAGTTCCCATAGGGTTAAATATGTTCGGTTAACGCAAAAATTACCAATCAATTTATGATTCTAGCAAGCCTTACTGTTGCTTTTGGAAGAGTATCCAAAAACGAAAGTTAGGTAGCAAGTGACCGGTTGGCTTTCTCGCCTACAGCTCAATTCCACAGGTAGCATTTTGCCGCTTGCTGCAATTGCTTTGCCGGTCATTCTGACGATGGTCGGAAGCGGCTTGGACATGAGCCGTGTCTACAAGGCACGCAACCGGCTGCAAACCGCCTGTGATGCCGCGACACTGGCAGGCCGTCGCGCTGTTACCAACGATGGCTACGACACCGATGAGCAAGCAGTTGCCAGCACCTACTTCAACACGAATTTTGTTGAAAGCGATGTTGGTGCAACCGGCACAACTTTTGTTTCGAGTTCACCTGATCAGGGCAATTTCGTTGTTGGTTCCGCCGAAACATCGGTAAAAATGGCTGTCATGGGTGCGATGGGCTTTGACACCTTCGACATCTCGGTAAGCTGTCAGGCGACCTTGGGCGTTGGCAACAGCGACATAACGATGGTGCTTGATACCACCGGTTCGATGGGCAGCACGCTTTCTGGGACGTCGCAAACCCGCATCCAGGCCTTGCGCGCAGCGATGAAGAATTTTTACGACACGCTTGCGATGGAAGCTTCGGGATCAAACGCACGCGTCCGTTACTCGTTCGTGCCCTATAGTTCTTCGGTCAATGTTGGCCGGTTGATCCATGATCGCGATCCGAATTTTCTGGCAGACCAATGGCCGATCCAATCGCGCGAACCGGTGTTCAGGACCATTAATGAGCAAGTGTTCGTTGGCTGGAATGAACCTGTCTATACGAGTTCGGAAAACTACAGCGCCGAAATGTCTGGCCCTGCATCGCAGTTCAGTTCGACCAATTACTCGTCGCAAACCAACTGCAATTCCGCGCGTCCTGCCGACACGGCGTGGACTGACAATGGCGCTACGTCCGAGAACAGTAGCACGACGAGCAATTCAGGGCGGCAGGTGGTTACCACAACCACCACGCAGCCCCAGATCCGCACGCGCTACACCTGCCAACGGACTAACAACGATGGTCGGCCCTGGCGCGTGTTTTCCTACTACGTGACGCGCAATTTTCTGACTTATCAATATGCGACATCTGATGCGATCTTTGAGACCCGTACGCGTCAGGAATTCAGCAATTGGGCCTACAAGCAGGTCAATTTCAGCACGGTTGATTACAAGCGATTTGCTCCGGCAACGGTCAACAACGGGGCCAATGGAACGCCCATCAGCTATACGTGGAACGGCTGTATTGAAGAGCGTGACACGGTTGCCACGGGCAGCGTCAGCTATTCCAACTTGCTGGGCATGTCGCCATCCGACGCGCAGGATTTGAATATCGACAAGCTGCCGCAAGATGGCGATGAAGCAACCAAATGGGGTCCGATGTGGCCGGAACTGGCCTATTATAGGCTGAACTCTTACAACAATCTGACGAACGAACCTGAAACAACACGCGGGACAAAGGCGCAATCGTTCTGTCCCCAGCGCGCGCAGTTGTTGCAGGAAATGGAGCAATCGAGCTTTTACAACTATGCGGATTCTCTGGTTGCAGCTGGTTCGACATATCATGATCTGGGGCTGATGTGGGGCTTGCGCCTCAACTCGCCTGAAGGTCCATGGCAGGAACTGGTCAACGCCACGCCAACCAACGGCGCCAAAGTGGCACGCCACATCATTTTTATGACCGATGGCATGATGGAACCGAACTATGCCATCCAATCGACGTATGGCGTTGAATGGCATGATCGGCGGATCACTGATGATGGTTACAGCAATCTGGCTGCCCGCCACACGGCCCGCTTCCGCGCGCTTTGTGATGTCGCCAAGGCCAAAGGATTCCGGGTTTGGGTGATTGCCTTTGCTTCGTCATTCACCAGTGATCTGACCTATTGCGCATCGAGCAACAGTTCATTTTTCGCAACCAACGCAACGCAATTAAACAGTGCGTTTCAGGATATCGCCAAGAGCGTTGGCGAGCTGCGGGTGTACCAATGATCAAGCGCAAACGGATGGTGCCAGCAAGCCTTCATCGGGTAGCACAACCTTCGCTTTTGCGGCGGCTAACACGGGACAGCGCAGGCGTCACAGCCGTAGAGTTCGCCCTGGTTGCACCGATCTTTCTGATGGTGATTGTTGGAAGCCTTGATCTTGGCCAGATGGTCTATGCCAAGTCGGTTTTGGATGGCGTGGTTGAAAAGGCTGCCCGCGATTCAACACTGGAAAGCGGCGATACTACGCTTGCTGATCGTGTTGTAAAAAGGGCGGTTCTGGAAATACTGCCTGAGGCGAGAGTTTCTGCGACGCGCAAAAGCTATTTTGATTTCAACAGCGCAAACCGCGGCGAAGAACTCGACGATGTGAACGGTGACGGGGACTGCTCACCGGGCGAGGCCTACACCGATCTGAATGGCAATGATGCTTGGGACGAGGACTTGGGGGCTGCTGGCAAGGGTGGCGCCAACGACGTGATCGTTTACACGGTGAACGTTGCCTACGAACCTGTCTTTGCCATGCCCATGGTCCCGCTGGATTGGTCGACCAGGGAAATCAGCGCCACGGCGGTTAAGCGCAATCAGCCCTTTGGAAAACAAAGCGGCAGTTATTCAGCACGGCCAAAAACATGCTAAGCTCCACTCGAACCCGCACGCTCGCGCGTAAACTGCTTTACGACACCAAAGGCGTTGCCTTCGTCGAGTTTGCGCTCGCCGCGCCTTTGATGCTGTCGGTTGCGTGCTATGGCATTGAGCTGGCCTATTTTACGGCTGTCGACATGAAGATGAGCGAAGTCGCGTTGTCGCTTGCCGACAACGCCTCGCGCATCGGGCAAACCGACAATGTCAATGTCACTCCCACGGTGAATGAAACCGACATCAAGGAGGTTATGCGCGGGGCGCAGGAACAGGCTGCTGGTTACAACTTCCAAGCCCAAGGCAAAGTGATATTGACAAGCCTTGAGCACGATACGGCGACGGGTAAGCAAACCATCCGGTGGCAGCGGTGCTTTGGCAACCTTGCGCGCCAATCCGGATATGGCAACGACACCGACCTTAACGGGCTGAATGGCCCGATCATAACGGGCTTGGGAAGCGGTCCTACCAAAATCACTGCCGCTGCGAACAGCGCGGTAATGTTTGTTGAAGTTTACTACACTTACAAAGGCCTGTTTGGCGATTTATTCGTAAGCAATCGCACTTTGAAGAAGGAAGGCGCATTCCTGATCCGCGATAGCCGCCGCTTGGGCGTTGACGTAAGTGGCGGCGATGGAACGCATTCGTGTGCGACCGCAGTCTAAGATTTGGATTGTACTGTCTCACAGCTTTCACATTGCAATTTTCGAGTCCCCAAACTGTCCGTTAACTGACGCATTGTTGCCCTAGCGCGCCCTGCATGGCCAAGATGGCCGCTGACAGGGGTCTGCTACATGCTTCATCGTTTTTCGACCGGTTGCGCTACGGCTGCAATCGCAATCGCCGCATTCGGCGCTGTTCCTGCTTTTGCCCAAGCTGCACCGACTGCGGATGCGATGGTTGAACCCGATGCTGCTGAAGCGAACGAGCCTATCGTTGTTACCGGTACAATCGCTGAATCGCAGGCAGCTTCCATCCGTGAAAAGCGGATCGCAGTAAATCTTGTCGATGTTGCGGCGGCTGATGCGGTTGGCCGTTTTCCTGACCAGAATAGTGCCGCTGCGCTTTCCCGCCTGCCTGCCGTTGCCGTGCAACGCGATCAGGGTCAGGAACGCTACATCCAGATCCGCGGCGCGCCCAATCGCTGGACTTCGGTCATGATTGATGGCGTGCCTATGATCGGTGTGGATGAAGGCGGCGATACCCGCGCTTTCCGCTTTGACGCTGTTCCCGCTGTGATCCTGTCGTCGATGGTGATCAACAAATCCCTGACGCCCGAGCTTCCGGCAGATGCCATCGTTGCCAATGTCGATCTGCGCACATGGTCGCCGCTTGAGCGCAAGGGTCTGCATGTTGTCGGTGATCTTGGCTACGGGTTCATGAACCTTGGCAAAGGTGAACAGCGTCAAGCGTCGCTGCGCGTCAGCTGGGCCAATGATGTAGTCGGCATCGTGCTGGGCGGATCGCACTATCGCCGCAAGCAGCTTACCGACAACCGCGAAGTTGGTGCCTATGACGCGCCATCCAGTGCAACAGACACCACATTCGGCCCGACGGAAATTGACATCCGCCAGTATGAGATCGAGCGTTGGAGCAATGGCCTGTTCGGCGGCGTTGAATACGAACCCGTTGCTGGTCAGAAGATCTGGGCCAAGGCGATCTTCACCGAATTCAACGATGATGAACAGCGCAACCAGTACGAATTGCGGCTTGATCGTGCAGCCAGCGGTACACGCAATCTTGATAATGGCGCACTGGTCGGCGTTCCGATGCGTGGTTCGTTCAATTACGGCGAATATCGCAATCGCAACATCATTGGGGCCATCGGCGGGGATTACGCCACCGACAATGGCTTTAGCGCGAATGTTCGCCTGAACTATGCGCGCACGGAAAATACATCGTATTTGCCGCTGGTGCAGGCCAGCACGTCCGGATTGAATTCGCCATCGCTAACCTATGACCGGTCAGACCCGCGCTTCCCGGTCGTGTCGCTGTTCAACACTGTTTTGAATGGAACCACGCCAGCGCGTGGCACCACGGCCTTGACCGCATTCAATCAAACGTCTTTGAACAATGCCGGTGCTATTGCAATTGCTGCCCGCCAAGCCACGGTTTCCGACAGCTACACGCTTAAGCTTGATCTCAGCAAAAAAATGGACAGGTTGACGCTTTCAGCTGGCGGTTTGTACGCCGACCGCACGATTGTGGGAAACAACTTCTCGTTTTCAAACGTCGCTGCCGTTGGCGCTTTGGGCACCCGTGTGGGGCAGCCGTTCGACGTGAACAGCTTTGTCACCAACCGGCCTTGGACTACGGATTTCCCGCTCGGCTTCACGCTGAATTATATTGATAACCGGGCAATGCGCGAAGCGCTTGATACCTTGTTGCCCAAACTGGCAGCGGCCGGGCTTTACAATCCAGCCAACGATATTCCGGTTACGGATCGGTATCGCCAGTTGGAAAAGACTTTGGCGGGTTACGTCATGGCGTCGGCAGAACTGGACAACGTGTTGCTGACAGGTGGTGTGCGTCTGGAGCATTATCGCCTGATCAACAGTGGCACTGCGCTGGTAGGAACAACCCAAACGCCGCTGTCGGTGAAGCAAACGCGCACTGACCTGTTCCCCAGCATTAACGCTCGCTTCTCGTTCGGCGATGATTTCGTGATGCGGCTCTCGGGCCAGCGCGGCGTTTCACGTCCAGCGTATGGTGCGATCCGGGTCGGTTCATCAATCAACGATACGGCGTCGCCCGGCACCATCACCGGCGGCAATCCGGGGCTTGAGGCCGAGTACACGTGGGGACTTGACGGCAGCGTCGAATATTACCTGCCTGGCAATGGCTTGGTCTCGGTCGCAGGTTTTCATCGCTGGGTCGATAATGTGTTCTATCAGAACGCCCAGATCGTTGGCAGCGATGTCTTCAACACCGGGGGGAGGGATCGTTCGGGCTATTTGCTGACATCCACTTTTAATGGCCAGAACGGCACGCTCTATGGCGTTGAGTTGACGTACCAACAGAAGTTCACGTTCTTGCCTTCACCGCTTGACGGCTTTGGCTTCCAGGGCAACTTGACCTTGCTGGATGGCAAGTTTGATACCCAGGTGGTGAATGGTGCACAGCAAAAGGGCATTGCCTTCCAGGGCCTGTCAGACACGATCTGGAATGCCTCGCTTTACTATGAAAAGTACGGTTTTTCGGCGCGCGCCAGCTACCAATGGCGGTCTGATTGGCTGGACAGCCTTGGCGGATTTGGCAGCGGGGAATCACGCAAATCCTATGGCAATCTTGATGTGTCGCTGCGCTATCAGGTGAACGACAACTTCACCTTGTTTGCTGATGCTGCCAACCTTACCAACGAAACATACATTGCCTATCAGGACACTCTGGAACAGCCGACCGAGGTTGAGCGCATTGGGTCGCGCTATTTGTTCGGCATGCGCTTCAACTTCTGATCAAGGGCTAAGAGGAAACCACCATGCGCAAGATAATCGCCGCCACCGCATCGCTCCTCGTCATCGCTGCTGCCACTCCGGCAGCAGCGATAGACCGGGCGGCGATTACACGCATTGATGCCGGGCACATCGCCATCGAATGGAGCGATGCCGATCCGGTTACCGTTTTGGCTTCATCCGACCCTGCTGGCGCTGACGCTTCGTCCGAGATGGTTGCAAAAGCAGACCGGTCTGGCCGCATCGTTCTGCCAGCAACTGCCGCGCAACGCCGGTATTACACCTTGCGTGATGGCGGCGATGGTTCGGTGATGCGCGTGGCCGAACGGGTCCTGCCGCTGGAGCAAGGATCGAACTTCCGTGATGTCGGCGGCTACATCGGTGCTGATGGCAAGCAAGTGGTGTGGGGGCGGATATTCCGTTCAGGGGCGATGCCGCTTTTGACCGAGGCTGATTACACAACCTTGGCAAATCTCAAGATTGCAACGATTGTTGATCTGCGTTCGACAGATGAGCGGATGATTGCGCCGACAATGCTTGATGATCGCACCGATGCGACTTTTGTCAGCAATGATTATTCGCTCAAGCCGCTGATGGCCGGTATCGGCAAAAACGGCGGTGAAAATATGTATGCCAGCATGGGGCCGATGATTAATCCGCAAATCAAGGCTATTTTCCGTTCGCTGGTTAAGGCTGAGGGCCCCGTTCTTTACAATTGCTCTGCCGGACAGGATCGTACGGGCATCGCTACGGCATTGGTGCTCAGCGCCTTGGGCGTTGATCGCAAAACTATTCTGGAAGACTATCACCTTTCCACCGAACTGCGCCGTCCACAGTTTGAAATGCCGGCGCTTGATCCAGCAGATTGGCCGGGCAACCCTATTGTCCCGTACTATGTGGCATCATTGAAAAAGCCCGGCGGCCCAAAGGCTGAACCCCTCTACAGCCCTAAAGGCTTGTCCCATCTGGCGCAGTTGTTTGAAGTGATTGACCGGGATTACGGCAGCGTAGAAGCCTACCTTGCCAAAGAAATCGGCGTCAACAAGCCCGAGATCGAGCGGTTGCGGGCGCTCTATCTGAATTGATCCAGCGCTGATCCCGTTCGACTTTTTTGAAATTTGCTGTGGGTCATTGGGCACTTTGCTGCGCAGTGATCCACGCAGGTTTCAAGCGGGTAACGCCTTTGGATCAAAGATGGCAAATACGAATTTTGCCCAACAATTCCATTGGGATGGATTGGCGCGCCCTACAGGACTCGAACCTGTTACCTCAAGATTAGAAGTCTCGCGCTCTATCCAGATGAGCTAAGGGCGCGCGCCGATTTCCCTTAAGCATGCTTTTCGTTGCCTGAAAACCGCGTTAGCAAGCGTGTCATGAACAATCACCACATTTCGCGCATCGACGGAGTCGACGGTGCCCGCCGCCACTTCCGGTATTTCGACTATGTGATGGCTGCTTTCGTGGCGATCTTGCTGTTGTCGAACCTCATCGGCGCAGCAAAGCTGGCGCAAGTCGGTGGTTTCACCTTCGGTGCGGGCATCCTGTTCTTCCCGGTGTCCTATGTGATCGGCGATGTGCTGACCGAGGTTTACGGATACTCCAACGCGCGCCGCTGTGTGTGGATGGGCTTTTTCGCGCTGATTTTCATGGCATTCATGAGCTTTGTTGTCGTCGCGATGCCGCCTGCTCCGGGCTGGGACGGGCAGGCCGCATATGAAAGCGTATTCGGATCGACGTGGCGGATCGTGCTTGCCTCAGTTACTGCGTTTTGGGCGGGCGAGTTCGTCAATTCATTCGTGCTGGCAAAAATGAAGATTTTGACGGCTGGCAAACATTTGTGGTCGCGGACAATCGGCTCAACGGTATTCGGGCAGGCCATCGACAGCCTGATCTTCTATCCCATCGCCTTTCTGGGCATTTGGACCACTGACCAGGTCCTGACCGTCATGGTCACCAACTGGCTGATGAAAGTGGTTTGGGAAGCGGCGTTGACGCCGGTCACCTATGCTGTGGTCGGATGGCTCAAAAAGCGTGAGGGCACCGATGTCTTTGATACCGGCACCGATTTTTCGCCATTTGCAAAAGCAGGCTAGATTTCAACGCCACAACCCCGCCGTTCTCAGGCGGGGCAGGGCGTTCGAGGTCGGCCTAGTCCGCGATAAAGCCAATCAGCAAATACACGATGATCGCCGAACCAAATCCGAGGATCGTTGCAAGGCCAAAGGCGACGCGAACCAGCGTGACATCCAGACCGAAATAGTTGGCAATCCCGGCGCAAACGCCCATCATTTTGCCGCGCGTCTTATCAAGGCGGAACCCGCGGGTCTTTTCCAATGGACGGACGGCCGAATCATCAAAGCGAAGCTGCGACATCAAATCATCTCCTGCGTTGTAACTGGTGTGCCGGTTGGGGCCGGGGTGTGTACGGTTCCGGCAATCAGCACGAGGCTGAGCGCGAATGCGGTAGCGGCGGCGGTGATGCGTTGGGCGATGGTTGTCATGAACACGTCCTCCTGTTTGGTCGTTTCGCTTGTTGTTTGATGCTGTGCATGGGCTGTGCCAAACGCGCTGAACTGCGGAAATCCGCGGTTTCTTGCGAAAATATGGTAATTGCAATGTGATCCGATTGCCAAAATCTGGTGTAATATACTAATTTGTGGGGGTGAAAGTTTCTATCGCGACATCGCCGTAGATTGCGACTTGCAAATTAACGGAATCGCGCGTAGTTGCCGCTCATCCCGACATTGTGAAAGCAACGTCAGGCTGGAACCAGACGGTCCCGGCTCGGCACCGCTTTTGCTTCTGATCGGCTACTGGAGATTGCATGGCGGATATTGCGCGAATTACCGAGGTTATTGAGCCCGAGGTCAAGGCACTCGGCTTTGATCTCGTGCGCGTGCGCATGTTCAAGGGTGGCGAAATTGGTGATGAGGAGCACACGCTTCAAATCATGGCCGAGCGCCCCGAAACCGGCCAGCTGGTGATTGAGGATTGCGCTGCGCTTTCTCGCCGTATTTCAGACCGATTTGATGAACTGGAAGATGCCGGAGAGAATCTGATCGTCGAAGCTTATCGCCTTGAAGTGTCATCGCCCGGTATTGATCGTCCGCTGACGCGCGTGAAAGATTATCTGGCCTGGGCCGGGCATGAAGTGCGCATCACATTGCATAATCCGGTTGACGGCAACCGCAAGTCGCTAACCGGCGATCTGGTCGGGCTGGAAGATGATGTAATTACGCTGGATGAACGCAAGTCTGGCCGCGTAACCTTTCCGCTGGCTGATGTGCAATATGCCAAGCTTGTCTTGACTGATAAGCTTATCGCCTCATCTCGTCCGCTGGACACCAGTGGCATTGATGAAGAAATTCTCAGTTCAGAAGATGATCTGAGCGAAATCAACGAAGAACAGGAAGACTGACCCATGGCCAGTGCGATTTCCGCCAACCGTGCAGAACTGCTTGCAATCGCCAACGCGGTCGCCACCGAGAAGATGATCGACAAGTCGATTGTCATCGAGGCGATGGAAGAGGCAATCCAGAAGTCTGCGCGTAACCGTTACGGCGCCGAAAACGACATTCGCGCAAAGCTTGATCCGCGCACGGGCGATCTTCGTCTTTGGCGTGTGGTCGAAGTGGTTGAAGTGGTTGAAGACTATTTCAAGCAGGTTGACCTGAAGCAGGCCGAAAAGCTGCAGCCGGGTGCGCAAATGGGCGACTTTATTGTCGATCCGCT
This sequence comes from Novosphingobium sp. 32-60-15, assembly GCF_002280675.1. Taxonomy (GTDB): domain Bacteria; phylum Pseudomonadota; class Alphaproteobacteria; order Sphingomonadales; family Sphingomonadaceae; genus Novosphingobium. The sequence continues at coordinate 123,315 of NZ_NCEN01000008.1, forward strand.
TCCGCCGGTTGATCTTGGCCGTATCGATGCGCAATCGGCAAAGCAGGTGATCTTCCAGAAGGTCCGCGATGCTGAACGTGATCGCCAATTTGACGAGTTCAAGGACCGTGCAGGCGAAGTCATCACCGGCGTTATCAAGTCGGTCGAATTCGGCCACGTGATCGTCAATCTTGGCCGCGCCGAAGGCGTGATCCGCCGCGATCAGCAGATCCCGCGCGAAGTGCCACGCGTCGGCGAACGCGTCCGCGCGCTGATCATGAAAGTTGAGCGCCAGAACCGTGGTCCGCAGATTTTCCTGAGCCGCGCGCACCCTGAATTCATGAAGAAGCTGTTCGCGCAGGAAGTGCCCGAAATCTATGATGGCATCATCACCATCATGGCCGCCGCGCGCGATCCGGGCAGCCGCGCCAAGATTGGCGTGATCAGCCGCGATAGCAGCATCGATCCGGTCGGCGCCTGCGTCGGCATGAAGGGCAGTCGCGTTCAGGCCGTCGTGCAGGAACTGCAGGGCGAAAAGATCGACATCATTCCGTGGAGCGAAGATACCGCGACATTCGTGGTCAACGCTCTCCAGCCTGCCACAGTCAGCCGCGTGGTGATCGATGAAGAAGAAAGCCGCATCGAAGTTGTCGTGCCCGATGACCAGTTGTCGCTTGCCATCGGTCGTCGCGGCCAGAACGTGCGTCTGGCCTCGTCACTGACGGGCTCTGCTATCGACATCATGACCGAGGCAGAAGCTTCGGAAAAGCGCCAGAAGGAATTTGCCGAGCGTTCGAAGATGTTCGAGGAAGAACTCGACGTTGATGAAACCCTGTCGCAACTGCTGGTGGCTGAAGGCTTCAGCGAGTTGGACGAAGTGGCCTACATCGACATTTCCGAACTCGCAGCCATCGAAGGCTTCGATGAAGAGCTTGGCCAGGAACTGCAAAGCCGCGCGACCGAAGCCATCGAACGCCGCGAAGAAGCCCTGCGCACGCAGCGCCGTGAACTTGGTGTCGAAGACGCTTTGGCGGAACTGCCGCACTTGACCGAAGCGATGCTGGTCATCCTTGGTAAGGCTGGCATCAAGACGCTTGATGATCTGGCTGATCTTGCCACCGATGAACTCATCGCCAAGAAGCGCGTCGAACAGCGCCGGCGCAACGACAAAGCCCCGCGTGAGCGGACTGAACGTTCAGAGCGCACCGAAGACAAGGGCGGCGTTCTTGGCGAATTCGGCCTGAGCGAAGAGCAGGGCAACGAAATCATCATGGCCGCACGTGCCCACTGGTTCGACGACGCTCCTGAAGCTGACTCCGGGCCACAAGCTGAGGAGGCCGCCCATGCGGAACCCTCACAATGAGCCGCTAAGCTCCGACATTGCTGATCGCACCCCGGCGGGTAAGACCCCGCCGGAGCGTAAGTGCGTACTGACCGGGCGTCATGATGAGCGGGGGGATTTGATCCGCCTCGCCATTTCTCCCGATGGTGACGTGCTGCCTGATGTTCAGGCGCGTGCCCCCGGGCGCGGCGCCTGGATTGGTGTTTCTCGGACAGACCTTGAAAAAGCCCTTGCGAATAGCAAACTTAAGGGTGCGCTGACGCGCGCGTTCAAAGGCGTGAAGCTCACAATTCCAGCTGATCTTGGCGAACGCATTGAAGTGGCGCTGCGCCGCACGTTAACTGACCGGCTTGGCATTGAACTGCGCGCAGGCAATGTTTTGCTCGGCACCGAGCGTATTGCGCAAGGAGCGCGTTCGGGCGCGGTCTCTTTCCTCGGCCATGCTTCCGATGCAGGGACTGATGGTCCGAACAAATTGGCGCAAGCCTGGCGTGTGGGCGAAGGGGCTGAAGGCTCCGGGCTCAAAGGCACAATCTTGCCGCTGGACCGAGCGGCGCTGTCTGTGGCATTGGGCCGCGACAACGTCGTTCACTTGGCGCTGACCGACCCGATTGCGACCGAGCGAGTCGCCGGGCCTTTGCAGCGCTTGATGCACTTTCTCGGACACGAGACCGATGATGCTGCACAGCCCGATGACGGCATGGCAGCAGACGATGATATTGATACGAAGGGCGACTGAGTTAAATGAGCGATAGCGACAAAAAGCCTACTTTGGGCCGCAGGCCACTGGGCCTGAAGACCGCGGTAGAGGCTGGCGAGGTCAAGCAGACCTTTAGCCACGGCCGCACCAACAAAGTGGTGGTCGAAGTGAAGCGGCGCAAGCTGGTGGGCCGCCCGGGCGAAGCCGCTCCTGTTGCCGCGCCTGTTGTCGCTGCGCCCGCGCCTGCTGCGCCTGTTGCTGCGCCGCCTCCACCCCCGCCGCCACCCCCTCCGCCGCCCGCAGCCAGCCGTGAAACTCGGCAGGAGATGCAGACGCGTTTGCTGCGTGAAGCCGAAGAAGCGCGCCTCGCTGCGGCTGAGGCAAACAACCGCCGCGAACAAGAAGCGCGCCTTCGTGCCATAGAAGACGAGCGTCGCCGCGCCGAAGAGGCCGCGCGGCCTGCTGAAGCTGTGGTCGCAAAGCCTGAGCCTGCACCTGCGCCAACGCCAGAACCGGCAGTGGAAGTTGTTGCAGCCGAAGTTCCTGTCGCCGCTCCCGCACCTGCCGCAACGCCCGTGGCAGAACCGGAAGTCGCCAAGGCTGCCGAGCCTGCGCCCAAGCCTGCTGAAGAAGCCGTCAAGGCTGACGAACCGGCTGCCATTCCTGCGCCACGCCGCTTTACCCCCGTCGCTTCGACCGCGCCGGCCAAGCGTCCTGAACCTGCAGCGAAGAAGCCGGCAGGCGCTCCGCGTGATCGCAAGGTCGAAGACCGTCGCGGTGGCAAGCTCACGGTTACCCGCGCGCTGAACGATGATGAAGGCGCGCGCGCCCGCAGTCTTGCTGCGTTGAAGCGTGCCCGCGAAAAGGAAAAGCGCGCACACTTTGCAGGCCAGTCACAACCGCGTGAGAAGCAAGTGCGCGATGTCATCGTGCCTGATGCAATCACGGTTCAGGAACTGGCCAACCGCATGGCTGAAAAGGCTGCAGACCTGATCAAGGCGCTGTTCAAGATGGGCATGATGGTCACCATCAACCAGACCATCGACCAGGACACTGCCGAACTGCTGGTCACCGAATTTGGCCACAACATTGAACGCGTTAGCGATAGCGACGCCGATATTGACACCACGTTTGACGTTGACGCCGATGAGACGCTGGAAGCGCGTCCTCCGGTCGTGGCGATCATGGGCCACGTCGATCACGGCAAGACGTCGCTGCTTGATGCTCTGCGCGGTACAGATGTGGTTCGTGGCGAAGCGGGCGGCATTACGCAGCACATCGGCGCTTACCAGATCAAGACCAAGGGCGGTGATCGCATCACTTTCCTTGATACGCCGGGCCACGAAGCCTTCACCGAAATGCGTATGCGCGGTGCCAATGTCACTGACATCGTCATCCTTGTGGTGGCGGGCGATGATGGCCTGATGCCGCAGACGATTGAAGCGATCAATCACACCAAGGCTGCTGGCGTGCCGATGATCGTGGCGATCACCAAATCGGACAAGCCGGAATTCAACCCGCAGAAAATCCGCGAACGCTTGCTTGAACATGAAATCCTGGTGGAAGCCATGTCGGGTGACGTTCAGGACGTTGAACTTTCCGCCAAAACCGGCGCAGGGCTTGATGAACTGATCGAGAAGATCCTGCTTCAGGCAGAACTGCTTGAACTGGGCGCAAACCCTGATCGTGCAGCAGAAGCCACTGTGATCGAAGCCAAGCTTGATAAGGGCAAGGGGCCATTGGCTACCGTCCTGATCAACCGTGGTACCCTCAAAGTTGGCGACATCCTCGTCGTCGGCACCCAGTCTGGCCGCGTCCGCGCGATGCTGGATGACAAGGGGCGTCAGGTAAAGGAAGCCGGTCCATCGTTGCCGGTCGAAGTGCTCGGCCTTGGCGGTGTGCCAATGGCTGGCGATACGTTGACCGTGGTGGAAAGCGAAGCGCGTGCCCGTGAAGTGGCGGCGTACCGTCAGGAACGCGCCACCGCCAAGCGTACTGTTCAGGCACCGGTCAACCTCGAAAACATGTTCTCGGCGCTTGCCACCAAGAATGCGGTTATCGAATATCCGCTGGTCGTGCGCGGTGACGTGCAGGGTTCGGTCGAAGCCATTGTCAATGCGCTCAACAAGATTTCGACTGACGAGATCAAGGTGCGCATCCTGCAATCGGGCGTTGGCGCGATCACCGAAAGCGACGTCAATCTGGCGCAAGCCAGCGGCGCGCCGATTGTCGGCTTCAACGTCCGTCCAAACGCCAAGGCGCGCGAACTGATTGAACGCAACAAGGTACGCATGAAGTACTTTGACGTGATCTATCAGCTCACCGACGATATCCGTTCGGAAATGGCCGGTGAACTGGGGCCAGAAGCCATCGAAACGGTCGTTGGCCGTGCCGAGGTCAAGGAAGTGTTCCCAGCGGGCAAGAAGGACAAGGCAGCAGGTTTGCTCGTCGTCGAAGGCGTCATCCGCAAGGGCCTTCATGCCCGTCTCACGCGCAACGACGTCATCGTCAGCCGCACCACTATTTCGTCGCTGCGTCGCTTCAAGGACGACGTTGCCGAAGTGCGCGGCGGTCTGGAATGTGGCGTATTGCTGACCGACACGAACGACATCAAGGCTGGCGACCAGCTCGAAGTCTTCGAAGTCGAAATGCGCGACCGGACTTTGTAAAACGCGTTCCGCGAAGCCGGAACACAGCAAATCCCCCTCCCGCTTGCGGGAGGGGTTAGGGGAGGGCCTGCTAAACCGGCTTTACCCAACAAACCCTCCCCCGGCCCCTCCCGCAGGCGGGAGGGGAGACAAGAGGCATCCTTCCCGGCATGCCAGTCGGATGGAGTTTGAGCTTGACCCGCTACGTTGCCCTGTTCGGTTCCATCAATGTCGGCGGCAATCGTCTGACGATGGCGGACTTGCGCCACGCGTTTGAGCGCGAAGGGCTGACCGGCCTTGAAACCGTGGTGGCCAGCGGCAACCTGCTGTTCGAATACGATGATCGCCCGCTTGACGGCCTCGAAGACATGTTCGCCCACGTCATGCTGGACCGCTTCGATTTCGACAGCTTCGTCGCCGTCCGCAACCGTGAGGCTATGGCCGAAGCCATCGAAGGCAATCCGTTCACCGGCATCGGCGCGGACAATCTGGTCCACACCATGTTCCTTGGCACCCAGCCAGATCAAGCGGCGTTCGACAAGCTGGCTGCCGATCAGGCGATGCGCGGCATGGAAAAAATGGCCATCGGCAACCGCAGCATCTATATCGACTTTGCCAATGGCGTTGGCGAAAGCAAACTGACCGGTGCTTTCATCGAACGCCGTCTCGGCACTCGCGGCACCGCGCGCAATGTGCGATCCATCGCCCGTATCCTAGCGAAAATGAGTTAGACTTGGCCAAACAGACCACCCCTGAAACCCGTTCCGTCCGCCTGCTTAAAGTGGGCGAACAAGTGCGCCACATCTTGTCGGAACTGCTGATGCGTCAGGTCGTGCATGACGAAGTGCTAAGCGCGCATACCGTTTCAGTCACCGAAGTACGCATGTCGCCCGATCTTCAGCATGCCTCGGTCTTCGTCAAAGCGCTGTTGGGCGAGGACGAGGATATCGTGCTGAAGGCCTTGCGCACGAACACGGCATTCTTTCAGCGTGAGGTCGCCCAGCGGCTGCGGCTGAAGTTTGCGCCCAAGGTCAAATTCCTGCCCGACGAGAGCTTCGACACGGCCAGCCGGATTGAATCGATCCTGGCAGATCCAAAAGTGAAGCGCGATCTCGGCGAGATCTAACGCGGTACCATCTGCGCGTTTATTGTTATCGTCACTGTCTTTGCCACGATGAAGCGATAGGCTTTCATCCCGAACTCCGTGCGGTCGATCTTTGTCTGCGCGGTCAGTTGGATCGGTTCTCCGCCGGTCGCCGACGCAGGTGGTTTGCGAAAACTGACTGCGAGAACAACCGGACGGGTGATGCCTTTTGCGGTCAAATCACCACTGATCTGTGCCGTAACAGGGCCTGTCATCGCCATAGTTCGCCCGACAAAGCGCACCTTAGGATGGCGTTTCACGTCGAAGAAATCAGGGCCTTTCAGCCGTGCCAATGTGATGGCATCGCTTGCCGCCAAAGCCGTCGCGTCAAGATCGACGTTTAACTGGATGGTATCGAGCCGCTTGGGGCTTAGCACGATCCTGCCGCTCACTTTGGGAAACCGGGCTGTCTTGCTGGCAAGGCCGAGGAAACCAACGCGCGCGTGGACTTTGCTCAACACAGGATCGAGGGTGAATTGCAATTGCCCCTCGGTGGAGGGAGGCGGTGCCTGCGCCGATGCAGACAGGTTAGGGATCAAACCAAGCGTTAGCGCCACCAATGACGCCACTCGTCCCGTCATTGGTCGGTGCATGCGCTACTCCATGTCGAATAAACGCCCTTAGCCTATGGCGTTCCGTGGCCATGGCATTATGGCACTTCGGGTAATGGCCAAGCTCTACTTTTACTACGCCAGCATGAACGCAGGCAAATCAACCAACCTGCTCCAGGCGGAATTCAATTACCGCGAGCGCGGCATGGCGACGATGCTGTGGACAGCATCAATCGACCAGCGCGGCGGAGAGCGGGCGATTGAAAGACGTATCGGCCTGCACGCCCAGGCGCACCGGTTTGATAGCGCGACCGATCTGTGGGCGTCCATCCGCGCCGCCCATGCCGCGCAGCCGCTATCGTGCGTACTGGTTGATGAAGCGCAATTCCTGTCAAAACTGCAAGTCTGGCAACTGGCGCGCATCGCTGACGAGGCCGGTATTCCGGTTCTGTGCTATGGTCTGCGAACCGATTTCCAGGGGGAATTGTTTGAAGGCGCGGCAGCCTTGCTTGGAATTGCGGATTCGCTCGTTGAACTTAAAGCCGTCTGCCACTGCGGACGAAAAGCGACAATGAACTTGCGCGTCGATGAAAGCGGTGCAGCCGTGCGAGCAGGTGCGCAAACCGAAATCGGCGGCAATGACCGCTATGTCGCGCTGTGCCGCAAACATTTTAGTGAGGCAATGCGATGAACCCCGACGGTATAATCTGGTCAATCGCCACGGTCGCGATCCCGATGATCCTTGCGATTGTCTTTCACGAAGTGGCGCATGGCTGGATGGCGCGTGCCTTGGGTGATCCCACCGCAGCAGAGGCGAACCGCCTGAGCCTTAACCCGCTGCGCCATGTCGATCCGTTTGGCACGATCATTCTGCCGGGTCTATTGAAGCTGACGGGCGCTCCGGTGTTTGGCTGGGCCAAGCCGGTACCGGTGGATTTCCGCCGCTTGCGCAATCCGCGCTGGGGCATGGTCGCGGTGGCAGCAGCGGGACCGGGGATTAACTTTATTCTCGCTGCGGTTGCTGCTATCGGGCTTGGTCTGCTGGTGAGGGCCACGGACGGTTCGGTCGAGCCGGGGCTGCCCGTGTTGTTCCTTGCTGATAATTTGCGCAACTTCCTCCTCGTAAACCTGTTCCTCGGCACCTTTAACCTGCTGCCGATCCCGCCGTTTGACGGCTCACGTATCGTGATGGGCATCCTGCCGGCCCCGCTTGCGCACGCTTATGGCAAAATTGAACGGTACGGCCTGCTGGTTGTCTTCGCGATCCTCGTAATCCTGCCTTATCTAATGCCAGAATTGCGGCTGGTTGAACGGCTTGTCGGGCCGCCGGTCCAATGGATGGCGGCGCATCTGGCGCAATTGGCTGCGGCGGTTGCCGGTCCGGAATTGATGTAACACCCATGGTCAATGGCTGGATCATTCTCGACAAGCCGCTGGGGCTTGGCTCCACCCAAGGCGTGGCAGCGGTAAAGCGCAACTTGCGGCAGGCGGGCTTTGGCAAAGTCAAAGTCGGGCACGGTGGCACGCTTGATCCGCTGGCAACGGGCGTCCTGCCCATCGGCATTGGCGAGGCGACAAAGCTCTGCGGGCGAATGCTGGATGCCAGCAAGATCTACAGTTTCACCATCGGTTTGGGGGTTGAGACTGACACGCTCGATCTTGAAGGCAAAGTCATCGCGCAAAGCGATGTCCGGCCCACGCTTGCCGATCTTGAAGCTGCTCTTGCCAACTTTACCGGTCCCATCGAACAAGTGCCGCCAGCTTACTCGGCGCTGATGATCGATGGCGAGCGTGCTTATGATCTCGCGCGGGCAGGGCAGGAGTTCGAAATCAAATCGCGCGCCGTCACGATCCACACGCTTACCCTCGATGCGACCGATGGTGTGGCAGGCGCGCTGCAATCCGCCACGCTCACCGCGCATGTCTCCAAAGGCACCTATATCCGCAGTCTGGCGCGCGATATTGCCCGCACTCTCGGCACGGTGGGCCACGTCACCATGCTCCGCCGTTTGCGGGCAGGGCCGTTTGATCTGGCCCAAGCGATTTCGCTGGACAAACTCAACGCACTCGGCCAAGGCGCGGCCCTTGAACACGTACTCTTGCCGTTAGAGGCAGGGCTGGTCGACATCCCGGCTCTCAACCTCGGTCCCGAACAGGCAAGGGCGGTCCGTCAGGGCCGCGTTCTTGCGGGACTGCCCTTTAATGACGGGCTTTACTGGGGGCGGACAGGCACTGTGCCGGTCGCCTTGGTTGAGCTTTCAGGCGGTAGCCTGACTGGCAAGAAGTCATTGCAAGCCACGCTCGCGCCGAAAACGACACCGGTTCGCCGGAAGTACAGGTCGCAATCCTGACCAGCCGCATCCAGACCCTGACCGAGCATTTCAAGTCCAACCATAAGGACAACCACTCGCGTCGCGGCCTGCTGATGATGGTCAACAAGCGTCGTTCGCTGCTCGACTATCTCAAGAAAAAGGATGTGGCGCGGTATAACGCTCTCATCCAGAAGCTTGGTCTTCGTAAGTAACACACGCGGAGCGGCCCCTAGTGGGCCGCTTTTGCGTTATGGGGGGGCTTGGTGGTGAGCGACTGGATCGGCTACTTGATCTTTTGCGCACCGTTTCTAGCGGCTTGGGGTGTAAAAGAGGCAATCGAGAAAGCCTCCGTCCGCGCCTCAATTGACACCGACCGGCTTGTTCAGTCGATTGATGTGTTGTCCGCGCAAATAGGCTCCCTAGAAAGTGGCTTAGACAGCATTCGTAGTGATGTCCGAGAGGTGGTTCAGAATACCGAACCGCCAAGAATGAGTACCGATCATTTCGATATATAAGGCTCAGGCCATTCGTTCTGATGACTCAACCCGCCCACTTCGCAATTCGGCGAAGTCGGCCAGTCCGGGGCAAAAGCCCCACACCGGACCGGGACGGGAAACCCCGGCAGCAAAAACCCGCGCGCAATAGGGCCGTGGGCTGAAGGAAGCTAAATGTTCGACGTCAAAACCGTATCGCTGGAATGGGGCGGCAAAACCCTCACTCTGGAAACCGGCCGTGTTGCCCGCCAGGCAAACGGCGCAGTCCTCGCCACTTATGGCGAAACTGTTGTGCTTTGCGCGGTTACCGCTGCAAAGTCTGTCAAGGAAGGCCAGGATTTCTTCCCGCTGACCGTCCACTATCAGGAAAAGTTCTCGGCTGCTGGCCGTATCCCCGGCGGCTTCTTCAAGCGTGAGCGCGGCGCGACAGAAAAGGAAACGCTGGTTTCCCGCCTGATCGACCGTCCGCTTCGTCCGCTGTTCCCCGAAGGTTTCTACAACGAAATCAACGTGATCTGCCAGGTTCTCAGCTATGACGGCGAAACTGAGCCAGATGTAGTTGCGATGATCGCTGCCTCGGCTGCGCTGACAATCTCGGGCGTTCCGTTCATGGGCCCGATCGCCGCTGCGCGCGTCGGCTTCAAGGAAGGCGAATACCAGCTTAACCCGTCACTCAGCCAAGTCGCTGAAGGTCGCCTCGACCTCGTCGTTGCTGCCACAGATTCGGCCGTGATGATGGTGGAATCCGAAGCCAAGGAACTGACCGAGGAAGAAATGCTCGGCGGCGTGATGTTCGCGCACGATGAAATCCGCAAGGTTATCGGCGCGATCATCCAACTGGCTGAAAAGGCTGCCAAGGAGCCTTGGGACGTTGATCTGTCGGACAACACTGCCGACATCAAGAAAAAGCTCAAGGACGTTGTCGGCAAGGACGTTGCTGCCGCTTACAAGCTGACTGACAAATCGGCCCGGTCGAACGCGCTTAACGACGCGCGTGCAAAGGCGAAGGCTGCGTTCGCGGACGAAACCCCGCAAACGCAAATGGTTGCTTTGAAGACCATGAAGAAGGTCGAAGCGGACATCGTTCGCGGCGCCATCCTCAAGGACGGAACCCGCATCGATGGCCGGACCACCACACAGGTCCGCCCGATCGAAGCCATCGTCGGCTTCCTGCCACGCACGCACGGTTCGTCGCTGTTCACACGTGGTGAAACGCAGGCAATCTGCACCACCACGCTGGGAACCAAAGACGCTGAACAGATGATCGACGGTCTTGATGGCCTGTCGTATCAGCGCTTCATGCTGCACTACAACTTCCCGCCCTACTCGGTCGGTGAAGTCGGTCGCTTCGGCGCTCCGGGCCGTCGTGAAGTCGGCCACGGCAAGCTGGCATGGCGTGCGCTGCACCCTGTGCTGCCTACCAAGGACGAGTTCCCTTACACGATCCGCGTGTTGTCAGACATCACCGAATCAAACGGTTCATCGTCAATGGCAACCGTGTGCGGTGGCTGTCTGTCGATGATGGACGCAGGCGTTCCCATCGATCGTCCGGTTTCGGGCATCGCCATGGGCCTCATCCTTGAAGGCGACAAGTTCGCCGTTCTGTCAGACATCCTTGGTGATGAAGATCACCTTGGCGATATGGACTTCAAGGTTGCAGGTTCGGCCAACGGCATCACCACGATGCAGATGGACATCAAGATCGCGGGCATCACGCGCGAGATCATGGCAAAGGCTCTGGAGCAGGCCAAGGAAGGCCGCGCGCACATCCTTGCCGAGATGACCAAGGCACTGGGCGAAGCACGTACCGAACTTTCGGCACATGCACCGCGCATTGAATCGATCCAGATCGACAAGTCGAAGATCCGTGACATCATTGGAACCGGCGGCAAGGTGATCCGCGAGATCGTCGCCACCACCGGGGCCAAGGTCGACATCGATGATGAAGGCCTGATCAAGATTTCGTCTTCCGACACGTCGCAGATCGAAGCTGCCAAGGCCTGGATCCTGGGCATCGTCGAAGAAGCCGAAGTCGGCAAAGTCTATGATGGCAAGGTCGTCAACATCGTTGATTTCGGCGCTTTCGTAAACTTCATGGGCGGCAAGGACGGTCTCGTCCACGTGTCTGAAATGAAGAACGAGCGCGTTGAAAAGCCACAGGATGTTGTCAAGGAAGGCCAGGCTGTAAAGGTCAAGGTTCTTGAAATCGATCCGCGCGGCAAGGTTCGCCTTTCCATGCGCGTTGTCGATCAGGAAACCGGTGCTGAACTGGAAGATACCCGTCCGGCTCGTGAACCACGCGAACCTCGCGGCGATCGTCCTGATCGCGGTGGCGGTGACCGTCGCGGGCCCCGCGGCAATGATCGTGGCCCCCGTCGTGAAGGTGGCGGCGGTGATCGCGGTCCACGCGGTGGCGGTGATCGCCCACGTCGTGACCGTGAAGATGGTCCGGCTCCCGATCACATGCCTGCTTTCCTCAAGTCTGACGACTGAGGCTAAGGCCTGAAACGAAAAAGGGCCCGGTTCGGCAAGAACCGGGCCCTTTTTCATTGCGTACGGCTCGTCAGATCAAAAGCCAGACGGCGTCAGGCCTTCCGCTCAACGGCGGCCGCTTGCGCTATGCGCGCCAATTCAGGCAAGGATTTTGCTGCCATCTTGGCCATGATTGCAGCGCGATGGTTTTCCACGGTGCGCTGGCTAATCCCCAAGTCTGCCGCAATATTTTTGCTCGGCTGCCCCCGCAGCACCATCTCCATTATTTGACGCTGCCGATTGGTCAGTTGAGCCACAAGTGCTGCGGCGGCATCCCGCGTGGCCTCAACAATCCGGATCTCGTGTGATTGGTCGACCGCGCGCGCGATACTGCCGATCAGTTCGGCGCGCCCCACCGGCTTTTCGATGAAATCGCACGCGCCATTGCGCAGGGCTTGCACAGCGTCCTTCGTGCCCGCGCTCCCCGCGATCATGATGACCGGCAGATTATCACCTTGTGCGCGCAGCTTTTGGAGCAGTGCAATGCCTGTCATCCCCGACAAGTTTACATCGACCAGCAGGCAACCTTCGCCGCCCGGAGCGTATGCGGCCAAAAACGCCTCTGCGCTGCTAAAGGTCTTTACCATCTGGCCATCGCTTTCAAGCACTTCGCGGATTGTCGCGCGAACATCCGGGTCCTCATCAATGACGTAAGCAACGGCGCCTACGCTTTTGTCGGTGGTCTGCGCGGCAATTGGAGCAATCGGACAGGAGCCGACACAAAGCCGCTCAATCGCGGACAGAAGTTCGCGTGGTTTAACCGGTTTGCTCAGCTGCATGCAGCCCTGGGCTGCAACTTTTGCCAATGTTTCGCTCGAAACATCGCCGCTCAGGATGATTGCTGGCAGTGGCGCTGCTAGACGGCTGCGCAGTTGGTGCATCAGTTCAAGCCCGGATGTCCCGCCGGGCAAACTGTAATCGGTGAGCAGAATCTCTGGCAGCATCGCTCCGCCCGTAATGATTTTCAGCGCTTCGGCTGCGCTTGTCGCGCACTTGACCGAATGCCCTTCATCCGTGAGCAACTGTTCAAGCAATTCAAGCACATCGGGATCATCGTCAACAACCACAATCCTGCAACTATGGTGGTTGATCACTTCGTCAGTGTCGATTTTGACGGTCGTAGGCTCGACTATAGCAATGGGTGAAATGGCATCGGCAATCGTAACGGTAAAGACCGACCCCTTGTCGGGTTTCGACCGCACGTCCACGTCATGTCCCAGAAGTTGGCCCAGACGCTGTACGATCGACAGGCCAAGGCCCAATCCCAAACTGCGTTCGCGCGCAGCATTGTCGACCTGATGAAATTCATCGAAAATCGCGTGCAATTGGTCAGCGGCAATACCGATGCCTGTGTCCCACACTTCAATGCGTAATGTGTTGCCCCGGCGGCGGCACCCGAGCAGAATTTTGCCCTGCCGCGTATATTTTACCGCGTTGCCCAGTAGGTTGCGGATCATTTGCGAAAGCAACGCCGGATCACTGGTTATAAACGCGTCTGAACTCAAAATACGCAGGGTAAGCCCGCGCGATTGCGCCAAGGAGGTAAATTCATCGCGCAAGCTATCAAGCACGCCAGCCACCGGAAACCGTATGGGCCGGGCTTCAGTAATACCGGCTTCAATCTGGTTGATGTCCAACAGTGCGTTCAGCATGCCAGACATCGCGCCCACCGTTTGTTCCAGGCGCGCCACCAGTCGCTTGGGCTTTTCGCCTTGAACCGTCCGCGCCAGCAAATCTTGCAGCAAGGTCATAGATTGCAGCGGTTGGCGCAAGTCATGGCTGGCTGCGGAAAGGAAGCGCGATTTGGCCACATTGGCACGCTCGGCTTCCAGCTTGGCCGTTTCCAGCGCTTTGGCGGCGATCTTGCGTTCCGTTATGTCGGCAAAGGTGATGACCACGCCCTCAACTCGGGCATTGTGGGTGCGGTATGGGAATATCCGGCGCAGAAAGAACGTTTCATCGGGGGCATCAATCTCTCGCTCGATCAGGACCTTGTCGATCAACACCTGCCGCGCATCTGCCAGCAAATTATGATCGGTAGCAATCGGCTGCAAGTCAGCCAGCGGTCGGCCAATATCGCCCGCGATGATGCTGAACAGGGATCTGATGGCTGGCGTGTAAAACCGGATCTTCAGTTCCATGTCGAGGAACAGCGTGCCCACATTCGTGCTGTACAATACGTTTTGAAGATCGTCAGACGTCAACCGCTGGCGCTCCAGCGTCTCTTGCAATTGGCTGTTCAGGGCGGTCAGTTCCTCATTCAGCGATTGCAGTTCCTCCTTTGAAGTCAGCAATTCTTCGTTGGTAGACTGGAACTCCTCGTTGACTGACAAAGCCTCCTCATTGATGGCCTTTTGCTCTTGGCTCGACATTTCCTGATGCAGGATTGCTGCCTGCAGTTCGGCGCGGGTCGCTTCAAGTTCAAGCTCAAGTTCCGCAACGCGGGGTGCATTGTTGCGGCTTGCGGCAAATGCTTTGGCTCTTGGCTCTGCATGCACTTCTGTAAAGCACACGAGCATAAGTTCTTCATGATCGCCTTTTAGCGCCTGAACATCGGTCCTGAACCAAACCGTCTTGCCGTTATACGTCATGCGGGTTTTGCCGCCGTCAACGCGTGACTTATTCGGGCCAACCTCATCAATTGCCAAACGCAGCCTTGTGCGCAGTGCAGGGGTTGCCATCGCCAATACGTCAAGCGTGGTATAGCCGGGCGGAATGCGCAAATAGCGCTCCACCGGTCCCATCGAATATACACACTGGCGGTTATGGTTGATCAGGATCGCTGCAGGGGCATGCGTGGCAAGCACGGCTGTACGGCAAATGTCCGCCAAAGTCGTTTGCCGGCTTAACGGTGCTATCCGGTCGCCAAGCCCAATGGCTGGCAACGTCTCGCCAAAGCGCAACGGGCTTCTCGGTTCTGCGCTCCTGCTTCGGGCGATGTGCCGGTAAATGCGTTCATACTTGGCAATCGGTTCAAACCGGTCTTCCCCACCGCCGATGGTTTCCGATGAACCCAGCACCAGCAAACCGTTTTCACGCAAAGCGAAGTGGAACAATGATATGACCTGCGCTTGCGCCTCGGTGTTCAGATAGATCAGCAAATTGCGGCAAGAAATCAGATCGATCTTTGAAAATGGCGGATCGGTTAGAAGGTCCTGCACCGTAAATACCACATCTCCGCGCAAACTGGTTGAAACGCGGTAACCAGCGTCATCCTTGATAAAGTTCCGGGCCAGACGTTCAGCGGAAATGGCGCCTGCAATTTCGAGCGGATAAAGGCCTTCGCGCGCCTTTGCGATGGCATCGGCATCAACATCGGATGCAAATACCTGCAACTTGATGTCGCGGCCCGATGCCTTGATCGTCTCGCGGCACGTGATCGCGATGGAATAGGCCTCTTCGCCCGTGCTGCATCCCGCAACCCAAACCCGCAACGGCTGGTGTTCGGCCAAACGCTCAATCAATTCGGGGATCGCAGAATTGAGCAAGGCATCATAGACGCCCGGATCGCGGAAAAAGCTGGTCACATTGATCAGTAAGTCCTTGGCGAGTAACTCGCGCTCATCCGGATCGCTGTTCAAAAGTTCAAGATAGGCTGACAGATTGCGACGCTCCATCGCCAGCAGTCCCATGCGCCGTTCTATGCGGCGCTCCATCGTGCCAGGCTTGTACTGCGTGAAATCATGAGAGGTCTTTTCTTTTAGCAAGGCGATGATCGCTTCCAGCCCGCTGGCGTGTTGCTCTTGTTCCACGCTGGTCCGGTTGGACTTTTTGACTGGCCGGATTAGCTGTTTGAATAATGCTGCCGGAATATCGGCCAGGGGCAGCACCTCATCGACAAGACCTGTGGCAATGGCACTGCGCGACATGCCATCGTATTCAGCCTCTTCGGGCAGTTGCGCGATGATATATCCACCTGCCGCCTTCAACGCGCCAATTGCACCGCTGCCATCAGCGCCGGTTCCCGAAAGGACAATCGCGGTTGTTCTGGGACCATACTCCTTGGCAAGGGATTGGAGCAAATGGTCAAATGGCAGACGTGCGCCTTGCTGCGTTTGCTTGGGGGACAAATGCAATGTCCCTGCGCGCACCGAAAGATAGCGTCCCGGCGGGATGACGTAAATATGATTGGGAGAGAGCTGACTTCCATCCAACGCTTCGAGGATCTTCATTGCGCTGTGTTTTGTCAGCAGCGCCACCATCATGCTTTTGTGGGTGGGATCAAGGTGCTGGATGATGATAAACGCCATGCCGGTTGCATCAGGCAAACTGTCCAGGAGTTTGGACGTGGCCTCCAGGCCTCCAGCAGAAGCTCCGATCACGACAATCGGCATTGCCTCGGGCGGGCCGCGCGCCATCAACGGCGTGGCTGAAACTGATGCCGTCAGTTCCCCGTCCCGGGAAGGGGGCAGGGGCTTTGCGCCTGCGGACGTATCGTCTGTCTCTGCCATGGTTCAGCAGATAGCATCCTCTGTCCAGGTTCAGGCACAATTATTTGAAGAAACTGCCAAATCCATAGCGCGTTCGGTCGGCATGAGTAGTTTCCGAGCCTCACCAATCCAGCAAATATGTGCGATTATGCGGGCGCGCCGTTTTGTGTGAGACGGCGTAAAATTGCAATTGCAGCTGTGGCAGTTCAGGGGGCAAAGGGGCCGCGGATGATGGACGGGCTTAAAATCGTCATTGCCGAAGAGAACGCCCTGATTGGCATGGACTTGGCTGAATTGCTGACAGAGTTGGGCCACCATGTCTGCGCGTTGATCTCTACCGAGACTGAGGCCGTAGCGGCTTCCGCACGGTGCAAACCGGACATGATGATCGTGGACAGCATTCTGGCCAATGGTAGCGGCGTCAACGCGATGCACCGCATCCTTGAACAAGGCCCGATGCCACACTTCTTTCTGGCTGATTATCCAAGTGAAGTTTTTGCAACAGACCCGGATGCGGTGGTCGTGACCAAGCCGTTTAACCTGCACGAATTGGCATGTGGCATTGCCGCTGTCCGGCTGTGCTGCGGCCCCTTGGTTCCACATGCGCTTGAACTTGCACGGTGCATTCCGTCCTGCCCATTCCCCACATGCTTTCAGCGCAGGTGAGTATTTCCAGTTTCTTGCCCTACTCGCCCCGCAGTTTTTTCCGGAACAATGACTTCACCAGCCATGCTTCAAGGATGCGGCCAATCACATACATGGCAGTAAACAGCGCAGCAAAGACGTAGGCCGATGTTGGCGAATGCTTGGTATCTTCACGCTTGCCCGCACCTTCTTTCTTGGGCTTTTCCGGAGCTGGAGCGCCAAGGAATGTATCAATCGGGTGCAATGCGCGCACGACCGGTTCTTTCTTCTCGGGCTTCTTCGCCTTTTCCGCCGCTTCCAGCGCAGGCTTGCGATATTCGCCAATAGCAATGGTCGCCTGCGCAAAAAGCAAGAACAACACAGGCAAACAAAAACAGAATAGCAACGCCCGGCTGGCCAAGCGGTAATGCAGAACCGCTCCGCCCACGCCTCGTTCGATCTTCAGCACGCCTGAATCAAAAACCGACATTTTGTCTTGGGCCGGTTGATCCTTTTTGCTGAAAGTCAGCGTATCACTGAACCGCTCATGCGTTGTGCCGTATTCGCGGAATAGCGGGTCCAACTTGTTGAAGGCCTCATCGCTCGATTGGCCGGGTTCAAGTGGTACGCTGCCTCTGACATTCCAGATCCAGTCGATGAGGCGAAGGTTCACACGGTGTCCATCGGATGGTGCTGGCTCAAGTTGTCCAAAGTCTGCGAAATTGCGAGGAGTGGCCTGCCCGGTCATTCTGCGGGCACCGCATCGGGCCGGTCGAATTCATTGTCGGCGGCGCTTCCTTTGCCATACTTGGCCTTGAGCGATTTCCAGCCTTCGGTGAAGGGAAAGAGCATCTGTTCACGAACAGTCATCCGGCGCCCGCCTTCCATGCCCAGAAGCTCGGCCTCGCCGTCTATGCACGTGCCGAAGATGCGATCGATAAAGATGTAGCTTCCGGCATAATTGCTGCGCGTGGCTTCAAAGTCTTGCGAATGGTGCAGACTGTGATGTTCGGTCGTGTTGAACAAAAACCGCCACCACCGCGGGGTGTTGAAGCGCACGTTGATGTGTTGATAGATCCCGATTGTCAGTCCCAGCGCCCCGGCCAGAAGCGCGGCGCGCGGCAGGAAATCGAAGAACCCGCCAATGCCAAGGCCGATCAGAAACAGTTCGATCGGATTGCCGACCGCGCCTTTGTTGATGTTCAACTGGGTGATGTAATGGTGCACCGAATGCGGCAGCCACAGCGGATACCAGTTGTGCATCCCGCGATGCATCCAGTACTGCCCGAAGTCGAACATGAATGAGATGATGAAAGCCTGAACCAGCAGCGGCAGCCCGGTGAACCAGGACAGCTTGTCCCAATCATAGCTGTTCCGGACCGCTTCGATGACCGCGCCGCTGCCAATGAAATTCTCGATCTGATCAAGGAAGGTATAACCAAGCCCGACATAAAACAGGTCGGTCATTGCCTCCTTCCACGTCAACCGCCAGCTTTCAAAGCGCGGGTTGACCCACTCCAGCGCCAGCAGCAGTGCCTTGAAGGCAATCCCGATCCAGATAGCCGTCGATGCTTTGGCAAGCGAATTGGGCGCATAATACCAGAAAGCGACCATCGCAAACAATGCTGCGGGCTGAAAGTACGTGAATACGAACTGTTTGATCGGCCCGCCTTCAACGCGGGGGATGTTTTCCCAACCAATGGTGACCGGCGCTTGCGTGCCTATCAACCGGTTGCCTACACGAACTCCGTCCATACGCTTGCTCTCGCGATGCTTACCCTTTGCATGGGATTTCCCCATCTGCTTAAGGGCTTACGATGATAAAACTTGGACTAAACGGTTATCAAAACTGCCCCATCACGCCAGACAGCATTATGGTATAGATCCCATAGATTGGATCTATGTCGTCACTCCGGACGCGCCGCCACCGGGACAATGATGAAATGATCATGGACTTGGCCTTGATCCGGCGTGTCGAGCTTTGCAGTCATCCCAGCCTTTAACTCCCCAATCGTTTCTGCTGGAAGTTCAAGCGGATGCTCATCAGGATGGGTTGCCGCTTCATGGGCGTAATCGCGCCCCGGTGTGCGGGTCAATTCGATGTGCGCGCCCAAAACCGCGCGGATCGGGTGTTTTGCCGCAAACGCAGCCAGACGGTTCACACTGGCACGGTTGTCCGCCACAAAATTGACCGGCACATAAAGCCGGCCGGGATAGAGAGTGTCGCCTGAAAGCAAGATCTTCAGCTTCGGATCATAAACCATGATTGCCGCCGATTGATGTCCCGGCGTTGGCAGGATGCGCAGCATGCGCCCGCCAAGGTCAAATTGGCCGATCTGCTCAGGCCACTTGGCTATGCCAAAAATGGCCGCAACATCCGCAGGCTTCAATCCAACCACTGTCGTATTGGCGCGCTCACGAAATGCGCTGTCGCCTGCGATATGATCGCCATGGCTGTGGCTATGGGCCACCACCAGCGGAATATCCGGGCGATTGTTGCGGGCCAGCCAATCGCTGATCAACCGGTCAACCGCCTGCCGGATTTGCCCGTCTTGCGCCCCTGTATCGATCAACAAGGCCTTTTTACGGCCAAAGATCAGGTAAACAAACGGCGCTTCAAAATTGGTTTTCACCGATTGCCGGATCACGAACATGTCAGCATCGAGGGCCTGTACCTGCGTAGCGGGTTCAACGCCGTTCGTCCCGTCAATCCACCGTTCCGCAAACAGCTTCGGAGTTGCAGCAATGGCTGCACCACCCGCCGCGCTGCTCGCCATCAAAAGCGCCAAACTCCACCCCGCAGCGCGATGCGGCCAAGACAAGCGAGGTAGAAATGCCATGCCGTTTTACCCCTGAAAAGCGCTCTAAACGGTTCGAGGCGCTACCCTTTGCAGAATAGCGCCTCTCTCCCCCCGTAAGCTTAGTATTTGATCCGCGCTTCAATACCGACGGTGCGCGGGTTGATGACATTGCGGCGATAGTAGCGCAGCAACACACCATCATTCAGGCCGACGCGTGAGCGGTCATTCGAGACAGACGCCACGGCGAACTTGTTGAAGATGTTGTTGGCAAACAACGAGACAGAATATTTGTCAGTCTCATAGGCGAATGATGCACGGTGCAAGACAAAGCCCGGCAACTTGTCGCCAAACGCCCGGTCCCAACCAAGGCGCGTGACAACATCGCCGCGATAGGTGCCGGTCCAGTCCGCAACGAGGTTTCCGTCACCAACCGGCGTGGTGTACGTTACCCCCAGACTGCCGCTGTTCCGGGTAGATCCGGGCAACCGGTCACCCTTCAGCGCACTCAATTGGATCGGACTGCTGGGGTAAACACCGGCAGGACTGTTCACCGCGATGATGCCGGGCACGTCCTGGGTCAACCGCGCGTTATTGTAGGAATAGGTGCCTTGGATCGAAAGCCCGTCAACAGGGCGCATCTGGAATGAAGCTTCCACGCCCTCCGACTTGGCCTTGCCGCCATTCACGGTGATCCCGACAATTCCGTTGATTGTTGCAGAAGAGACCTGAATCCCTTCCCAATCAATGGTGTAAGCGTTGAGGTTCAGCGTAAGTTTGCGGTCAAACAGTTGCGCCCGGACACCAACTTCAAGGTTCTTGGTCGTGTCCGGCCCAAACGACAATTCGTTCGGCAGGGCGCACACGTTCTGGAACGGTGGTGGTTTCAGCGGCAATACACACGGTGCCACGGTGTTCGGACCGCCAATGCGATAGCCCTTGCTGTAGGTTGCATAGAGCATGATATCCGGCGTGAAGTTATACGATGTATTGAACTTCCAAACCCACCCGGAGTTTTGGTCGGGTGCCCCCGCCGCCGGGAGATCATAGGGGCTGATGGGATCGCCCAGCAGTGGAGTTACTGCCCGACCAGCTACGTCTATGTCGTAGTTGTAGTAACGGGCACCTGCGGTCACCTGCCATTCGGGAACGATTCTGAACGTCCCTTCGCCAAACACTGCCTTTTCGATCACCTTCGACCGGTTGAACGATGCGTATTCGACTTGGTCAGGGTTCGTCGTGATGTCCACAAACGGATGGTTCGGCAGAATTTCGCGGTAATCGCGCTGGCTCTTCAACTCGTTGTAAAACCCGCCCAATACCCAGTTCAGCGGTCCACCGTGGCGCGAAACCAAGCGGATTTCCTGGTTGAACTGCTTTTGCGTCGATTGGCTCTCGTTATAGCTCGAAAACGCGGGGAACAATTCATAATCGTAGTCAAGATCGAGCAACAGGTCGGTGTTGTCACCTTGCGCCTTGTTGCGCACATTGGTGTAAGCAGTTGTCGCCACCACATCCACAATATCGGCAATGTTTGCGTTGATTTCCATGCTGCCAAGATGCGCACGGCGTGAAACCGGTTCGATGAAACGCGCTGCGCTTTCATAACGACCGGTGCCAAGAACACCGTTGCTGTTGTATTGTCCGCCGTCTGTTTTGGTTTCCTGGTAGGCGTAAGTGAAGTTCACCTTCAGGTCTTCGCTGAACTGCACCAACAATTGGTTGCGGCTGGAAAGCGTCTTTTCGAAGTTGAGATCATTGCGACGGGTCAGGTTAGCCGCGTAGGCATCTGGAGTGACGCTGACAGGGCCGGTTGGCTGCGGCAATGAAACGCCCGGTTCCTGCACAAGCAGCGTGTAATCGATAAAGCCGGGATCATAGTAATAGCCGGTGGCGGTGCGGAAGGCGACGTGATCCTTGATGATCGGGATGGAGATCACACCATCTGCCTGAAGACCCACATCGCCGCTCTGGCTTTTGCCGTAAAAGCGTCCGTGCAGTTCCATCTCGACAGTATCAAGATTCGGACGATTGGGAATGTTGCGGATCGCGCCGGCCAAAGTGCCAAGACCATAAAGCGTGCCTTGCGGGCCAAGCAGCACTTCTACCCGCGCAATGTCGAGCAGCTTGAAGTCATAATACAACGGCACTTCGCCAAGATAAACGCCCAAGGCATTATCATAAGACTCACCGCTCGCGCTCGTGTCGGAGGCGTTCAGGCCGCGCAACACGATCTTGCCGGTAGATCCCGGCCCGGTGTCGGCAATGGTCAGGCCCGGTGTGAAGTCCCCGATGTCGCGCACGTCGTCCAACCGCTGGCGATTGATCTGTTCTGCACCAACCGCGCTTATATTGATCGGCACGTCTTGAAGTGAAGTGGCGCGGCGAGTTGCCGTCACCACAATCTCACCGGCGCTGCCATCGTCCACCGCTTGCGGCGCGGCGTCTTGCGCGAAAGCCGGAGCAGCGCCCACACCCATCAGCATGGTTGCGCCCAGCAGTGTGTTTCGAAACAGTTTCATAGTCACTCCGACTCCCTTGAATGGTGAGCCTGTCGTTAAGTGACATCCTTCCCAGTGGTGCTCTAACCCTTGGCCTTTCGGCCGGATTGGCACCTTGTCAGCCGATTTTCGGCCTGTATTGTTCAAGACGCGAAGGTCCAAAGCCGTTGCCGGGGTGGAATTTCGTCGGGCTCAGCTTTGACTCTGCGCCATATGTATGGATTGGGTAAAAGCGGGCTGGGGATAAGACGCTGGCTGCCGCAAACACGCTGCCCGTCATCGGCAGCGCTTTATCTGTAAAAATTGATGTGCAGGCCAGATATTGAGCCACGAACCCTCACTTTACGATTTGCTAACAACCCTCATTGTCCGCCGTGATGGCGATGTCCCTACGCTATGGATATTACATATCTCGTCAAGCGTAATAATTTTGCACATGCTCACTGCGCTCCGAAGTTCATGCTGCACTGCAAAAATGGCGGAAATACTACGGTTCTGACGTGCGATCAGGCGGCTTGAACGCCGGAAGGTCTGCTGCAGGGCGAAGCACGGAATGGAAACCCTCAGGTCAATACGCTGATTTGCGCAGATCACTAGCTTCCGCCAAGATTTACCCCTGTGTAACCAGTGTTTTCAGCGCTGTCTTGCGAGGCTGCACGGCAGAAAGACTGGTTTTGCCCAAAGCTCTACCCCCTTCATGTCCAGTCGTCTGGCCGGTCGCCGGTATTACCTTTTTTTGCGGTGGTAATAATTTTTGATGGACAAGGAGAAACTGTGGGGTGATGCTGCATTGCGAAAGGGGATCGAATCATGATCAAGCTTGTTGGCAAATTCGGCACCGCAGTGCTGATGGCTGGCGCACTCATGTTGGCAGGCTGTTCACAGTCGCCAAGTCCTCAGGCCGGTCCGAAGACCGAGTTCAATATCGGCTGGTCGATCTATGCCGGATGGATGCCGTGGCCTTATGCGCAACAGGCTGGCATCGTTAAGAAGTGGTCCGACAAGTACGGCATCAATATCAATCTTGTGCAGGTCAATGACTACGTTGAATCGGTCAACCAGTACACCGCGGGAAAATTTGATGGCGTCACTGTCACCAATATGGACGCCCTCACAATTCCCGCCGCTGGCGGTAAAGATACAAGCGCGATCATCGTCGGTGATTACTCCAACGGCAACGATGGCATCTTGTTGAAAGGCGCAAGTTCGCTTGCTGATATCAAGGGCCGCCAAACCTATCTGGTTGAATTGTCCGTGTCGCATTATCTGCTCGCGCGCGGGCTTGAATCGGTCGGCCTGAAATCGACAGACGTCCCCACCGTGAACACGTCAGATGCCGATATCGTCGCAGCCTTCGGTGCAGCCGATGTGAATGCCGCCGTAGCCTGGAACCCGCAGCTTTCTGTGATGAAGGGCGGGGAAGGCGTCACCCAGGTGTTCAGCTCGGCCGATATTCCTGGCGAAATCCTCGATCTGATGGTCGTTGATACCGCCACGCTCAAAGCTAATCCCAACCTCGGCAAGGCGCTCGCAGGCATCTGGTATGAAACCGTTGCACTTATGCAGCAGCAGGACGCCAAGGGCGCGGAGGCACGCGCTGCCATGGCCAAGCTTTCAGGCGCCACGCCTGAAATGTTCGAAAGCCAGTTGAAGACCACCTTCCTCTACAGTGATCCCAAGGCCGCTGTCGCTGCAACAACCGCACCTGAACTCATTACCAAGATGACCATGGTGCGCGACTTCAGCTTTTCGAAGGGCCTGTTCAAAGGCGCAACATCGGCTGACGCGGTGGGCATTGCATTCCCCGGCGCCAAAACGCTCGGCGATCCCGCACGCGTCACCCTACGGTTTGACGATAGCTTCATGAAGCTCGCCGCCGACGGCAAACTGTGATCCGCGAAACCCTTCGGGCTTAGCTAAGGTACGAATACGATCATGCGTTGGGTCAACCGTCACGTGCGCCGGAACAATAGCATCCTTCTGGGGGCGCTACCGATCCTGCTGCTGGTGCTGCTCTACTTGTTCCTTGCGGCACAGCGCCACGCCGCCAATCCGATGGACAAGATCCTGCCGCTGCCGTCCAGCATGGCACAAGGCATGTTGGCGCTGATGTTTCAGGCTGACCAACTCAGCGGACAATTCGTGTTCTGGGTTGATACAATGGCCAGCCTGCAACGGCTCGGCTTGGGCCTTGGCATCGCCACTTTAACGGCGCTGGTTGTGGGTCTTGTATTGGGCGTGTTGCCCCCGGTGCGCGCCACATTTGGCCCACTGGTTACCGGAATTGCGGTCATTCCGCCCATCGCCCTTCTGCCCATCCTGTTCATCGCTTTGGGATTGGGTGAGACAGCAAAAGTTGCGCTGATCGTCATCGGCATCGCACCGGTCATGGTGCGCGATATTGCCGCCCACGTCGCCGCGCTTCCGGCTGAACAGATCATCAAGGCGCAAACATTAGGCGCCAGTTCATGGCAAATCATGATCCGCGTCGCCCTGCCGCAAGCTATGCCGCGCCTGATCCAGACGGTCCGTCTCTCGCTTGGCCCGGCATGGGTGTTCCTGATCTCGGCAGAGGCGATCGCGTCGGACATCGGGCTTGGCTACCGCATCTTCCTCGTCCGCCGCTATCTCTCGATGGACGTCATCATTCCTTACGTCGCATGGATCGCGCTGCTCGCCATCATCATGGACGTGGCCCTTAACCGGTTAAGCAAACGCGCGTTCCCCTGGGCACATGGAGCAAACCATTGAGCGCCATTCCCGCCCCCATCCTCAGCCTGCAAAACGTCTGGGTCGAATATGGCGAGAAGATCGTCCTCGAAAAGGTCGACCTCGACATAGAAGCTGGCTCGTTCGTCTCGATCATCGGGCCATCGGGCGCTGGCAAAAGCAGCTTGCTGCGCATCATCCTCGGGCAGGAGTGCCCCACACGCGGCAGCATCATGCTCGATGGTGTGCCACTCGCGCCTGAATGTGGTCCGGATCGCGGCGTGGTATTCCAACGCTATTCGGTATTCCCGCACTTGTCCGCGCTGGACAACACCGTGTTCGGCCTTGAATGCCAACAAGCCCCGCTCACCGCCCGCCTGTTTGGCTCTGCCCGCCGCGCCGCTACCGAAGAGGCGACGCAGATGCTCAAAGCTGTCGGCCTTGGTGACTCGTTGCACCAATACCCCGCCCAGCTTTCCGGCGGCATGCAACAGCGCCTCGCTATCGCACAGGCCCTGATCAAGCGCCCGCGTATCCTGTTGCTCGATGAACCCTTCGGCGCGCTCGATCCCGGCATACGCGCCGATATGCACCTGCTGATCAAGCAGTTGTGGCGCGATTATGCGCTGACGATCATCATGGTCACCCACGATATCCGCGAGGCATTCAGCCTCGGCACCCGCGTCCTCGCGCTCGATAAACGCCGCCACGATCCCCACGCCCCGCACCGCTTCGGCGCAACGGCGGTCTATGATCTTACCTTGCGCAAAGATGCAGAACCCGAACCCGAAACCAGCAAAGAAAGCGCCTGACGTGAGCACAGAACCCGCCAGCCTTGCCCGGCTTTCGATGAGCCTTCCGGGCGAATTGTTCCGCCAGCTCGATGTTATGGTCGAAGAGCGCGGGCTGCCATCGCGCTCGCAGCTTATTGCCGAACTGATCCGCCACGCGCTCGCCGAACACGAAGCCTATACCCGCCCCGAAGAGATGCTCGCGGGCACCGTCACCATCGTCTATCGCGGTGATCGCGGCCGCGTGCGCCATCAGCTCGCGCAGACGCAGGCGGAATACCTCAAAGAGGTCATCTCCTCGCAGCACGTCTTTCTTGAAGATGACCAGTCGCTCGAAGTCCTGCTGGTGCAAGGCCCCGCTGTCCGGCTGAAAGCCTTGTGCGATGCGCTGCGCCGGGTACGCGGCGTCCATCAGCTCCAGCTCGTCACCACCACCGCCCTGCTGCCGCCGCTTTATGAACCGGACGCAGGCGATCAATCCGAAGGAGCCGCCGCATGAGCGCACCTCTCGCCGATCCAAACGCCGCCCGCGATCACGCCCGCTCCATGGCCGGCACGGTGGTCGAAGCCATGCCGGTCCTCCCGCCCGTCGCCGCCGATCTGCCCGAAGGGGTCTCGCCCGCTGATGTGGTGTGGGAGGAAACCATTGCCGCAGGTGGTTACGCCACCCGCCGCCTTTCGCGCGGCGCACGCCTCCGCCTGATCGATGTCAAAGGCGATGCTTGCGCCTCGCTCCTCGTGTTCAACGCCGAAATGCCCACCGAACGGCTCAACGTGGCTGACACGGTGAAGGTGCAATGGAACGCCTATCTCGGTCAGGGCAAGCTGCTCCTGTCCGATATGGGCCGTGTCATGATGAGCATTGTCGAGGATACCGCAGGCACGCATGATGCCTTTTGCGGAACCTCGAATGCTGCAACAAATGCTGCAAAGTACGGCGATGGCAGCAACAGTGGTCCTTATCCCAACGGGCGTGACCGCTTCCTGCTGGGCGCAGCAAAACACGGGCTGCAACGCCGCGATGTTCACCCCTGCATAAATCTGTTCAAAGCCGCCACCATTGCCGCAGACGGCGCAATCGTCACGCAAATCGGCCCTTATGCCCCAGGACGCAGCGTTGTGCTGCGCGCCGAAATGGACGTGATCGTGGTTATCGCCAATTGCCCGCACGTCCTCGATCCGCGTGATCAATGGACAGTCACACCCTTGCGCGCAACTGCTTGGCGCGGGCCGGTCACCGAGCAAGATGATCCCGTCCGCAATGCGACGCCCGAAGGCCAGCGCGCCTTTTTCAACGTCGAAGACTATTTCCGCCGCTAAAAAGGAAACCTTCCCATGAGCGTCGACCCCCATCTCGCTGGCCTTTCCGGCTCTATCGTCCACGATGTAATCGTGCCCGCCCGCGCGCCGTGGCTGCACCATATCGCCGCAGGCCAAACCCTGCGCATTGTCGATCTTGAAGGCAATCAGGCCGTCGATTTCCTGCTCTATGCCACATCTGACGATTCCGAGCGTTACAGCGCGCAAGATACCGTCGCGGCCCAAGCCAACCTGTTCCTGCGCAAGGGCACGGTCCTGCGCTCGAACGAAGGCCGCGCGATGATGACCATCGCTTCCACCTCGGTCGATTACCACGATACCATCGGCGGTGCTTGCTCGTGTGAATCCAATACCTTGCGTTACGGTCATCACACCAAATCCGAACATGCCTGCGTCGAAAACTTCCTCGAAGCCAACCTGACGGAAGGCCGAGGCAAGCGCGATATCGTCTCGAACATCAACTTTTTCATGAACGTGCCGGTCGAAGCCGATGGCGCGCTGGGCATCGTTGACGGCATCTCCGCCCCCGGCCTCACCGTCGATCTCTTTGCCGAGATGGATGTCACCGTCGTCGTCTCCAATTGCCCGCAGATCAACAACCCCTGCAACGGCTTCAATCCCACCCCCGTCCGGATGATTGTCACCGCATGAGCTTTGATACTGTCCTGATCGCGAACCGTGGCGCCATCGCCACGCGCATCATCCGCACCTTGAAAGCCATGGGGCTCCGCTCCGTCGCGGTCTATTCCGAGGCAGACGCAGATTCGCTCCACGTCTCGCAAGCCGACGAAGCCGTATGCATCGGCCCGGCCCGCGCGACCGAGAGCTACCTCAACGTTGCCGCCATCCTCGATGCTGCACGCAAAACCGGCGCGGGAGCAATCCATCCGGGCTATGGCTTCCTCGCCGAAAACGCCGAATTTGCCGAAGCCTGTGCTGCCGCAGGGATCGTGTTTATCGGCCCCACGCCTGAAAACATGCGCACTTTCGGCCTGAAGCACAGCGCGCGCGAATTGGCCGCCGCCCATAGCGTGCCGCTCGCTCCGGGCACCAATCTGCTCACCGATGAAGATGAAGCGGCCAATGCTGCACAAGCCATCGGCTACCCGGTCATGCTCAAAGCCACCGCTGGCGGCGGCGGCATCGGCATGCGGATTTGCGAAGATGAAGCCTCCGTGCGCGAAGGCTTCGCCACAGTCGCGCGCCAGGGCCTTGGCAATTTTGGCGATGCGGGCGTCTTCCTTGAACGCTACATCCGCCGTGCCCGCCATATTGAAGTGCAGATTTTCGGCGATGGCAAAGGCAAAGTCGTGGCGCTGGGCGAACGCGATTGCTCACTGCAACGGCGCAACCAGAAAGTCGTCGAAGAAGCGCCAGCACCCTTGCTACCTGCCACCGTGCGCGCCGATCTGATTGCCGCAGCCATCCGCTTGGGCCAAGCGGCAAACTATCGCTCTGCCGGTACAGTTGAATTCCTCTACGATTCCGAACGGCAGGAATTCTTCTTCCTTGAAATGAACACCCGCCTTCAGGTCGAACATGGCGTGACCGAAGAGGTCATGGGCATCGATCTGGTCGAATGGATGGTGCGCGGCGGGGCAGGGGAGTTCGGCTTCCTCGATACTGCCCCCAGCGAACCCCGTGGTCATTCGGTGCAGGTCCGGCTCTATGCCGAAGACCCCGCGCTCGATTATCGCCCCACCTCGGGCACGCTGACTGCCGTAGATTTCCCCGCCGATATCCGCGCCGAAACATGGTGCATGGCGGGCAGCACGGTCAGCGCGTGGTATGACCCGATGCTGGCCAAGCTGATCGTCCACGCCCCCACGCGTGATCTTGCGGTTCAGGCGATGCAGGCGGCGCTCGATCAATCGCGCATCGATGGCATCGAAACCAATTTGCGCTGGCTGCGCGATGTGGTCCGCAGCCAGGCTTTCACCAGTGGCGAGGTTTCAACCCGCGCGCTGGCCGATATCGTCTATCAGCCGCGCAGTTTCCAGATCATCAGCGGCGGCACTGCTACCACCGTGCAGGACTGGCCGGGCCGCCAGCGGCTGTGGTCCATCGGTGTCCCGCCATCCGGCCCGATGGACGATCAGTCGTTCCGTCTCGGCAACCGCCTGCTCGGCAATCCTGAAGGCACGGCGGGCCTCGAAGTCACGATCACCGGCCCTACACTCACCTTCAACACCGCCACCCGCATCTGCCTTACCGGTGCTGATTTCGGCGCAACGCTGGACGGCACTCCGGTGTCGCGGGGCGTTGCGATTGACGTGGCCGCTGGCCAAACCCTTGCCCTTGGCCGTTTGGTCGGCGGCGGTTTGCGCGGCTATATTCTGTTCGCTGGCGGGCTGGATATCGCGCCCTATCTCGGCAGCCGCAGCACCTTTGAACTGGGGCAATTCGGCGGCCACGCCGCGCGCCGCCTGCTCGCAGGCGATACGATCCACCTCGCAGGCGAAGGCGCAGAACCTGCGCTGGCCGATGCCACATTGCCCGCGCTATCCAACGAATGGGCCTTGCGCGTCCTGTATGGACCGCACGGCGCACCCGATTTCTTCACCGATGAAGATGTCGATACTTTCGTCGCCGCAGAATGGCAGGTCCATTACAACAGCAACCGCACCGGCGTCCGCCTGATCGGTCCCAAGCCCCAATGGGCGCGCAAGGATGGCGGCGAGGCGGGCCTGCACCCCTCGAACATCCATGACAATCCTTACGCCATCGGCGCGGTGGATTTCACCGGCGATATGCCGATCATCCTCGGCCCGGATGGTCCATCGCTTGGCGGTTTCGTCTGCCCGTTCGTGGTCATCGCGGCAGACCGCTGGAAGATCGGACAACTTGCCCCCGGCGACAAGTTGCGCTTCGTGCCCGTAAATGCGGTCGATGCCGCCATGGCCGATACCTTTCAGCGCCGCTTGCTGGAAAGCGGCGAAGGCCACAGCACCGGCCCTGCGCGTCCTATCGAAACGCTCACCCCGATCCTTGGTGAAATCCCCGAAGGCCCGCAGCGTCCACGCACCGTCTATCGCCAGCAGGGGGATCGCAACATCCTCGTCGAATACGGCCCGATCGTGCTCGACATCGAATTGCGCATCCGCGTCCAGGCCTTGATGACCGAACTCGAACGCCTCGCACTGCCCGGTGTGATCGATATCGTCCCCGGCATCCGCTCGCTGCAATTCCATTTCGATGGCGTCACGATGACGCAAAGCGCGGCACTGGCCACTCTGATCGCAGCAGAAGAACGGCTTGGCGATCTTGAGGATTTCACCATCCCCTCGCGCATCGTCCACCTGCCGCTCAGTTGGCGCGATCCCGCGACTATCGAAACCATCGAAAAGTATATGGGCGCGGTGCGCGATGATGCGCCATGGTGCCCCGATAACATCGAGTTCATCCGCCGCATCAATGGCCTTCCCGATGCAGCGGCGGTCGAAAACCTGATCTTCGAAGCCAACTACCTCGTCCTCGGCCTCGGCGATGTCTATCTAGGCGCACCGGTCGCCACCCCGGTTGACCCGCGCCACCGTCTTGTCACCACCAAATACAACCCGGCGCGCACATGGACGCCACCCAATGTCGTTGGCATCGGCGGTGCATACATGTGCATCTATGGCATGGAAGGCCCCGGCGGTTACCAGTTGTTCGGCCGCACGCTTCAGGTCTGGAACACTTATCGCCAGACCGACGCCTTCATCGAAGGCAAGCCATGGCTGCTGCGTTTCTTCGACCAGATCCGGTTCTATCCGGTCAGCGCCGATGAACTTACGCAATGGCGCCGCGATTTTCCCACCGGTCGCCGCTCGATCCGCATCGAACCCTCCGAATTCCGCCTCGCCGATTATCGCGCCTTCCTGGCAGACAACGCCGCGCAGATTTCCAGCTTCGAAGCCCATCGCCAGGCCGCCTTCGATGAAGAGCGCGCCGAATGGCAAAGGCGCGGCGAATTTGATCGGACAGACTCGGTCGATGCCGAAGTGGTCGATGCCGGTGCGGTAGTTGTGCCGGATGGCGCGGACATGGTCGAAGCACCCTTCGGCGGCAGTGTCTGGAAAATGCTCGTCGGCGTCGGCGACGAAGTTCTGGCGGGCGAAACCATCGCCATCATCGAAGCGATGAAAATGGAATGCCGCGTCGAAAGTCCCGGGGCAGGGACAGTGTCGGCACTTTATGCGCAGGAACGCCAGGCCGTGCAGCCCGGAACGCCCATTCTGGCACTCACGAGGCACGCATGACCACATTTGAACGCCAGAGTGCCACCGCGATCGCCCATGCTGTGAGGACAGGGCAGACCACCGCTGTGGCTCTAGTTGATGAAATACATGCGCGGCTTTTTGCTTACGATGCGATCCAGCCACAAATTTGGATCAGTCGTGCTTCCTATGAAGACATGCTTGCTGCTGCGCGTGTGATTGATGCCCGTGTGGCTGCGGGCGACGATCTTCCGCTGGCTGGTGTGCCTTTTGCGGTAAAAGACAACATCGATGTTGTTGGATTTGAGACGACGGCGGCATGTCCCGCCTTCGCCTATCGCCCGCAAGCTTCCGCCACGGTTGTGCAACGCTTGCTGGATGCAGGTGCGCTCTGCGTCGGCAAGACCAATCTTGATCAGTTCGCCACCGGCCTCAATGGCACCCGCAGCCCCTACGGCGCCCCCCGCAACGCCTACAATCTGGCCTATGTCAGCGGCGGCTCCAGCTCCGGCTCGGCTTCAGCCACCGCAGCGGGTCTGGTCGCCTTTGCCCTCGGCACAGACACCGCCGGATCAGGCCGCGTTCCCGCCGCATTTCAACACCTTATCGGCTTCAAGCCAACCAAAGGCAGGTGGAGCAACACCGGCCTCGTCCCCGCCTGCCGCACCCTCGATTGCATCACCGTCTTCACTGATGACACCGCCGACGCCCGCCTGATTGACAGCGTCGTGGCAGGCTTCGATGCGCGCGATGCCTATTCCAGACCGCTCGCCAATCTGCCCATCGAACGCAAGACAATCGGCGTCCCGCGCCGCGACCAGCGCGTGTTTTTCGGCGATCTTGAATCCGAGTATCTCTTTGATCGCGCGATAGAAAAACTCGGCCAACTCTACAACGTGGTCGAGATCGATTACGCCCCGCTGCAAGAAGCCGCGCAGCTTTTGTACAGCGGGCCATGGGTGGCAGAACGCACCGCCGCGATGGCAGGCATTCTCGCCAGCAATCCCGAAGCGGTCGACCCGACGGTGCGCGAGATCGTCGAGGTGGGGCAGGGAACCACAGCAGTTGAACTGTTCAACGGCATCTACCGCCTCGCCGAGTTAAAGCGTTATGCCGAAAACCTATGGCAAACCATTGATATAATGGTATTTCCCACAACCGGAACAACCTACCGCGTGGCCGAACTCCAGGCATCCCCCATCGTGCTAAACAGCGCCTTCGGGTACTACACCAACTTCGTCAATCTGTTGGATATGGCCGCTTTGGCCGTACCTGCCGGCACCCGCACCAATGCCACCGGTTTTGGCATAACCCTGATCGGCCCTGCAGATACCGACCGCGCACTACTCGATGCGGCCGACGCCTATCTCGCCATCGCCGATCTTCCATCACCACCCCCGCTCGATCTGGAGGGCAAAATGCAGACCGTGAAACTGGCCGTTGTCGGCGCTCACCTCAAAGACATGCCGCTCCACTGGCAGCTCACCTCGCGCGACGCAAAGTTCGTCGGCGCGTTCGAAACCGCCCCGAATTACAGGCTTTACGCCATCGCTGACAGCGTCCCGCCAAAGCCCGCGCTGGTCTACAGCGATGATGGCGCAGCTATCGCCCTCGAAGTCTATGAAATGGGCGTCGCGGAATTCGGCAGCTTCGTCGTGGAAGTGCCGCCGCCTTTGGCAATCGGCACCGTAACGCTCGCCGATGGCACCAGTGTCAAAGGCTTCGTCGCCGAACCGCGCGCTTTGACAGGTGCCGAAGACATCACGCATCTTGGCGGTTGGCGCGCCTACATTGCTCAAAAGTAACGGAATTCCGCTTCTGGCAAGGACACCCGATATGCGAACCTTCAAGGCAATGCTCACAGCGCTGGCGATCAGCGGTTCTATCATCCCGACAATGGCCTTGGCGCACAAAGAACAGGTGCTCGAAGTCCCCGGTTCCGCCGATTTTCTCGCCGTAGATGGCGACAGCGTTTGGGCAACCAACGTGGGCAGGGTTGAGCGTTGGTCACGCCAAGGTAAACTGGCCGAGGTTGCTATGACGCGCCCGTGCGGTGCCATGGCGATCCACGCAGGCAGTTTGTGGGTCGCTGATTGCAAGGAAGGCGCGCTGGTTCGCATAGACACGCAAAAGGCCCAGAAGGTGGCGACAATTGCCACCGGCATCGCCAATCCCAAAGGGGAATTGAATGTCGTCGCAGGTGCCGGTTCAATCTGGGTCGCAAGTGACCAGAAGGGGGTCGTCTCGCGAATTGATCCGGCGACCAATAAAGTCGTTGCCACCATCAAGGTCAGCCTTGGAACGCACTACCTTACGTTCGGTTATGATGCCCTGTGGGCCGTCAGTAGTGAAAGCAAGACAGTCCAACGCATTGATCCCAAGACAAACACCGTCGTCAAAACCACTGAGTTGGGCAATAGCCCCGGCTTCCTTGCATCGGGCGTCGGCGCAGTATGGGTTCAGGAACAAGGTGACGGCACTGTCGCGCGTATTAATCCGACCACTGGTGATGTGACCGGCCGGGTGAAAGTTGGCGAAGTGCTCAAATGGGGTGATATCGACACCGGCGCAGGCCTCGTCTGGCTGCGCACGACCGAAGCGCAAACCTTCGTCGCAATTGATCCGGTGAACCTGACTGTCGTCAGCCGCTTGGGCAAAGCCGAGGGCAGCGGCGCGCTGCGCTTTGCATCGTCAGGCTTGTGGACATCAGCCCACGACGTGAAAACGATCACATGGTGGCCAGAACCGATTCTGGCGCACGGTATGTAATCTCTTCCGCGGCCCGAACATTCGGGCCGCGGATGATGCTAGAATTAACGGGCTGAAGCGACGCGGACCGCAGCAGTTCCGCTTGCTTTGGCAAGCCGTGCTTCAATCTGTGAGCGCACATCAGCCGTTACCGCAGTCCGGCATTGCTGTGCCTTGGCTTCGACAGCAAGGTGCAAACCTGAAAAGCGATCACCGCATACCGCTCGAGCAGCCTGGTCCACGCGAATGGCGAGGCGCTGTTGCCCATCGGCCGACGACAAATCAAGACCTTGAAGGTTCAGGATCGCCTTGTCTTGAGCGAAAGGATTGGAGTTCGCACTTGCGGCAGTGGCCGATGTTGCGAATGCGAGAGCGGCAAGCGCCACGAGAGCAGTTTTCAAGGTCATCTCCTGCGTAAAACGATTACGGCTCTATGGCCGCTGTCGCTGATATAGCCGCAGACGATGACAATTTCAATATTCAACGCGAAATCAGTAGTTTATTACTCTAACGTTGCCTGGTTATTACTTCGCGCGCACCACCAGCATGGCCAGATCGCCGTGCCCCATCATGCCGATTGGCAACTTTACATCTTGTGTGGAGCCCGCCACCGAAACCGCGATTGTCCGTGCATAAGGCGCAGACCAGGCGCGAACAGTCTTGACCGGCACGCGCACATGCCACCGCTGCGTACCTTTTGCCGATACTTCTCGGCCATTGATCAGCACGGCTGACGTCTTATCCGTTCGTTGACCAGACACACGCAAGCAGCTTTCCGAACCACATTTGACCAAGCGGGTGCTCGGCTTGCTCGCCGCAATAGCAGGGGTTGCAAGCGCCCCAGACAGAACCGCGAACACCGCAAGCGTTTTTAGTCGCAACATTAGTTTTCCCCATTGCTTGGTGAAAGCATTCACGATGGAAATCCGGGCAAGCGCTGACAAACCGATCAGGCTAGGCTGATTCGCAGCTGCAAAGTCCGTCCTTTGCGGATGTTGCGCTGCATGAATTTGCAGGGTTCGCATGGCGCTCATGCGGTGGTCGCGCCACTAACCGTGTCGACATCCTTACCAGCGCGCCCAGCTTTCACTTTTGCAATCAACGGCTGAAACGGAAAGATCGTCTGCTCCCAGATCGAAAGCCGCTTACGTTCGTCCTGGCCCACCAAAACACCTTCGCCTTCACGATAGGTGCCGAAGATGCGGTCGAGCAAAATCAGCGAATTGCCGTAATTGCAGCGGGTTGCCTCATAATCGGTGGAATGATGCAAGCTGTGATGGCGGATTGTCGTGAAAAAGAACGAATACCAGATCGGCGGATCTGACCGCACATTGGCATGGGCAAACGTTGCGATGACGTTCAGCGTGTTAAGCCCGGCAAACAGCGCGGTCTTTTCGAAATCGAAGAACGCCAGCACACTGAGGCTGATCAGGAACAATTCAATGGGATTGCCGACCGCGCCTTTGGCAGCGTTCAATTGTGTAAGGTGATGATGTGGCGCATGGGTCAGCCAGAACGGCGTCCAATTGTGCATGAGCCGGTGCATCCAATATTGCCCGAACTCAAGAATGACGATGACCATCGCCACTTGCGCCAACCATGGCACCGCAGCCATCCATTTGGTGCTGATGCCAAGTGCAGACTTTGCCGCCAGTAACGGGTCTTCGGCGAGAGTTTGCGTCAACCACGAAATCACCGTGGCGCTGAGCACCACGTAAAACAGATCGGTAAAGAACTCCTGCCGGTTCATCCTCCAGCCGGTGTGCCGTTCATGCACAAATTCAAGCAGCAGAACAAAAACGACGATCAACGAAGATGTGATCAACAATGCCGAGGAGTGATCGACGACCGCCTTGGGCGCATAGGCCCAAAACAATATGACCGCAGCGATCATCGCAGGCGGGATCATATTGAAGGCTTTTGTCTTGAGGCTCGCAAGCATGCACCGGCTCCATTTACAGTTGGAACTGTGCGTTGCGCCGCGTCATATGGGCAGGGGCAATTTTCCGATGAAAGGCATAGATTGGAACTATGGCTTACGAAGGGCGCGGACGCGGCGGTACACCTCGTCCCAGAAAAGCTGGGTTGCCGTGTCTCGTGCCGGGTCTGTCCGCGCCAATAAATAGATATCGTAAGATGGCTCGAATTCAGCCGTCAGCAAGGGCCACAATCTGCCCTTTGCCACTTCATTTTCTGCTGCGAGGATTGGCAAAAAGCCTATGCCCACGCCTTGCGTGATCAATCTTCGCGCTTCGTTGATGTCTTCGGCCATCCCGCTCACCTTGGAGCCAAGCCGGTAGCGGCGGCGCAAATGGGTGATCAGTTCGATTTCATCTTCGCCGGTGAGGACAAACCCTTCATCCTTAAGGTCGTGCAACCGGCTGACGCGATGGCCAAAATAAGGGCTGCTGCGCGAACAATAAAGTTGCTGGCGCTCAACCAATAGAGGCTCGTACATCAAACTGCCGCGCACATTGGCATCATAACTCACGCCGATTTCCACATCGCCTTGTTCAAGCGCGTCGAGCACTTGCCGCCATGGTGACACGCGGATTTCAATATGAATGTCGGGATTGCGCCGATGAAAACTGGCGATGGCCTCATCAAACTCTGGCGAGACCAGTCCGGACACGATCTGGATGCGGACAAAGCCTTCCACGCGCTTGGTTGCCTGGGCAATCTGGTGCGGCATCATCCGTGCAGATTCCAGCATATCTTCGCATAAGGCCATCATCGCTTTGCCCGCTGACGTCATCTCGACACCCGTCGCGGTACGGTGCAGGAGCGTTGCTCCCACATGATCTTCAAGTCGCTTTAGCGCCGCGCTTATGCTTGGCTGCTGGCGGTTTAGCTGGCGTGCAGCAGCGCCGATGCCGCCAGCGCGGACGATGTCCACAAACGTGCGCATCAGGTTCCAATCAACCCGGCTGGCAAATTTCTTGTCGATCAATGGCACGCGATCACTCACGCCGATATCATCCTTAAGCAAGGCCGACTTCAAAAAGGCCGTTGAATTTGCACATATAAACTGTCCGGCAAGTTGGTCATAGATCAAATCAATGAAAAACATAAAAAGGGCACGTCTATCGCTATGACCTGCGGCAATTATGCCTTTATCCATGATGACAAAAGCCCCGGTCCTCCCCATTGTCGACATCACCCGGATCGACAGCAATCGCATCGAGGACCGCTTGGCGGTTGCCGAAGAGCTGGACCGCGCCTGCGCAGACACAGGCTTCCTATATATCCGCGGCGCGCAATTGGATGCGGCGCTGTTTGATCGCCTGATCGCACGCGCCAAGGCCTATTTCGCGCTTCCAGCTGAAGCCAAGATGCAAAGCTACATCGGCTTGTCTGAAAACCACAGCGGCTATGTGCCGGTGGGTGAGGAGCAGTTTGGGGAAGGGTCTGACGACCTTAAAGAGGCTTACGACATCAATCGCGATTACCCAAACGCGGCAGGTCGCAATCCCTTGCTTGGGCCAAACATCTGGCCCGACATGCCGGGTTTCCGCGAAGATGTTCAGGCTTATTACGGCCATGTCACGCAAATCGGCGGCGCGCTTTTCCGCAGTTTCGCTCTTGCCTTGGGGTTGGCTGAAGATCATTTCGATGCGCTCACCAGCCATTCCCCAAGCCAGCTCCGCCTGATCCATTACCCGTACGATGCCACCGCGCGTGACTGCCCCGGCATTGGTGCGCATACCGATTATGAATGCTTTACCCTGCTGTTTGCCACGGCACCGGGCCTACAGATTATCAACAAGCAGGGCGCGTGGATCGATGTGCCGTTGATTGATGGCACGGTGATTATGAACATCGGCGATATGATGGAGATCATGTCCAATGGCCGCTATATCGCCACACGCCACCGCGTTAAAAAAGTCCCGGAAGAGCGCTATTCCTTCGCGCTGTTCCACGCCTGCAATTATGATCACGTCATCGCGCCTGTCGTCAAAGGCGAAGCACCGCGATACGCGCTGCTCAAATGTGGTGAGCATTTGTACAATCAAACCGCCCAGACTTTCGCTTATCTAAAGCGCCGGATCGCAAGTGGCGAACTTGTGCTGAATGACGCCGTGCCGCTTGATTCCTTCGGCCAACGCGCATCTGTATGACACTCGCCGATCTGCTTGCGGCACTTCCCCAATCGAACCTTTCGGACATGCCATTTCCGCAAGCCTTGCTCGGCGCATTCCGCCGCAAAAGCATCACGTTCGCCAATGGCCTGACAGACGAGACAACTGTTGTTTACTGGTTCCAGTCCAAAACATTCACCATCGATCTGCGCTTGCCAGATGGCCCCGCTACACCCCCAGAGGATCGTCAAGGCTGGGTGGGGGACACGTTATGGGATGACGCCGCGCAACAGCTATCCTGGACCATCAACCGCAGCTACCAACCGCGCAATCAATGGCCTGAACCGGCCACGCTCAGCTTCATTGGCAATTGCGTTCTGGAGTACGCCCCCTCGGGCGCATATGTCGAAGATTGGCGCCAGCAATCTACCACCGGCCCATTGTTGGGACTGCGTCTGTTAAGCCTTTTCAACGAAACTACGGGGCACACCCATGCGATGGACGGCGGTCTGATTGTCGCGGGCGATTATGCAGCCTACGCACAATCACGGCTTCCGGCTGTCGATGCTGCGCTGGATGAAGCAGGCGATCTCGCCAAGGCCCTGGCAGACGGTATTGCCACAGAAGGCCAGATCGAGAGCTATGAAGTCTCGGTCGCCACCAACGGCCTTGCCATCACGCATAGCACCCAACCTGAACGTCTCGGTCAAAACCTCGTTAACGGGGACTTCAAGATCAACACTGAGGGCAAAGTGATCCTGTCCACATCAATCAAAGGCGCACGATGCCAATTGCACTTTGCCGTTGATTGTCACCAATCAAACGTCGCGTTTGCGAACAAAAGCCTGTGCTCGATGGAGTCGCTCCAATGGGCTGAACGCGAAAATGAGCATCTCCTGCGCCACGCAAAGATTGTGCGCTAGCCAACACTGGCGCCCGCGCCAGATAAACTGATCGCCGCGCAAACCACAACCTTACATAAAAAATACGATAGCGGAGAAGGCTGTCGAATAATGCTCTGAAAAATGGCGAACAGAATTCTGCTGTTTAGACTTTGGCCTGCCCACTGCATGTTGGTCACAATTATGTTTTCAGATTTTCAACGTCTTGTTTGAATGGCGAGCCAGTAGATTTTGATGTGACTACCAGACTTCGTATGGCCAGAATTGGGACGAAGCCGTCAGTTTTCATTGCTTCGGTCCTTGCGCGCGCTTCGAGCCTTTCACAAGCACCGATATCCTCCCATTTCAGCCAAGACCTATCTATGTCAGACGATAGCCGATGCCTGGTTCGTTGCGGATAATCGTGGGTTGTGAAGGGTCCGCTTCGATCTTGAGGCGCAGGGCACGCACAGCGACGCGCAGATATTCGACGTCATTGCGGTGGGCCTTTCCCCAAACGCGTTCGAGCAGGGTTGCATGCGTCATGATGCGGCCTCCAGCTTCGACCAATGCTTGCAGCACAGCATATTCTTTGGGTGTAAGCGCGACGGGTTGGCCCGCTATTTCCGCCTCGTGGCGGTCTGGAATCATGCGGATCGGGCCATGGACCAATTCGCCGCCTTTTTGCGATGCCCGCCCGTTGCGCAATGCCACACGCAGCCGTGCGCGCAGTTCCTCGCCGTCGAACGGCTTTGTAACGTAATCAGCCGCGCCCAGATCGAGCGCAGCAACCTTTTCGGCAACGTCACCGCGCGCAGACACCACGATGACAGGAATAGCGCTCTGCGACCTTATGGATGCAATGAGTTCGAGGCCGTCCCGGTCCGGTAGGCCAAGATCGAGCAGAACCGCATCAATGCCGCCGCGTGCCAGCATAGCCATTGCCTCACGGCCACTGGCGGCAGAGATGGCTTCATGACCATCATGTTCAAGAACCACCGAAAGCAAGCGCAAGATGGCGGGTTCGTCGTCAATGCACAGCACACGGCTCATGCACACGGCCTTTCGGCGAACGGAAACACTAGCGTAAAACACGCTCCGCCAGTGGTTGCGGTGCTGATCGAAACTGACATTCCCATGGCATCGGAAAATCCTTTGGCGATGGCAAGGCCCAGCCCGCTGCCGCTCGATTGATCGCTGCCTTCAAGGCGGATAAAGCGATCGAATATACGGGATCTCTCGGCTTGCGGTACGCCCGGACCATCGTCGCTGATAGCAAGGCAAACTGTGCCGTCTTCCTGCGTCGCAGCAAGGGCGACCTGTGATTTGGCGTGGCGCAGGGCATTGTCGATCAGGTTGGCAAGCACATGGTGCAACAGCACCGGGTCGGCTTTCACAAATGGCAGATCAGCAGGGAGTGTCCGGGTAAGCAAAAGATGTGGGGGCAGGGTAGTCCCGTCACAGGCAGCCGCGATGACGTCGACCAGATCAAGGCTTTCGAAACTGGGCGTGAGCGAGCGTGACTCAAGACGCGCTGCACCAAGCAGGTCGGCCATCATTCGTTCAAGGCGTTGGGCAGCGGCTAAAGCTTCGCCTGCGCCTGCACTGGTATTGGCCAAGAGCGCCAACTGTCCGGTAATTACTGTCAGCGGTGTTCGAAAATCATGCGCCATCGAAGCCATGAAAGTACGGCGCAGGTGGTCACTTTGCTCCAGCATTTCCCGTTCGCGCCGCTCGGCCTCAAGCATATCGCGGTCCCGGCACTGGCCAAGCAAAAGAGCAAGTTGGCGCACGTGTTCCAACTGGTTTGCGCGCCTGATGGAACCATTGGCCGGACGTGCCAGCGCGGCAACTTCGCTCGCCGGACGGTTTTTCTGGACAAGCGGAAAGAATGTCCAATCGGCCGTGCCCATCACTTGTGTACCGTGGCCTGTAACATCGCCATTATGGATCGCCCAAGCCGCTGCCGAAAGGTCGAGTGACGAAAAGGCAGCGCCGATTGATTGCAGCGCATCTTCTGAAACAAGAACCAGATCACCATACCGTCCTGAGACCAGATCAAGACCGCCTTGCAATGCTGATCGGGCTGGATGTGCGCCCAGAATAGCGGAGAGTTCAGCAGCCTCCTCGCCCATTCTGGCGCGTTCCAAAGCCTCTGCCTCACGAGCCATGAGCCTTGTTGCAAGACGGCTTGTAACGATTGCTACTGCCAAAAGCACCACAAGGCTGACAACATTATCCAGCCCATGGACGCGAAAGGTGAAGCGTGGCGGCAGAAGGAAGAAGTTAAAGGCGCCAGCCCCCAAAAGCGCTGCAAACAGTCCCGGTCCAATACCGCCACGCGTTGCAGCGTAAAGGACCGGCAGCAAGAACAGCAATGCTGCGGAGGCAAGGCCCAGCACGTCCAGCCAGACCGAACTCAGCCAAGACACGCCTGCCACAGCAAGCAAGGCAACAATGTAAGGCGTCGCTGTGGCTCTCATGTTGTGCATCATAGCTCGATTTGGCTGCCGAGTTCGACCACACGATTAGGAGGTATCGAAAAGTATGCGGTAGGATCGGCGGCATTGCGATGCAGGAACATATAGATCACCGTCATCCAACGCGGCATCGCCGGCTTGGTCGCAAAGCGGATTGCACTGCGTCCCACAAAGAACGACGTTCCTCCCGGCCCCACCAGCAGCCCTTGGTTGCGGGCAAGATCGCTCGGCACATCAATAGCGTCCATATAACCATAGCGCAGCCGGGCCTTCAAAAAGCGGTCATCGACGCGCTCCAGCGAAAGTCGCTCATCTGGCGCGATGTGTGGTTTAGACTGGGTTTCCACTTTCAGTAAGACATTCGTCCGGTGAAGCGCCTTGTTGTGCTTGAGGTTATGCAGCAAAGCCGATGGCATCATATCCAGGTCTTGCGTCAGGAATACTGCGGTGCCTTCAATGCTCACAGGCGGACGGGCAGCCAACGCTGTGATCATGTCATTAAGTGCGGTGCCTTGCTCGCTTGCCCGTTCCATCGCCGTTTTCCGCCCTTTCAGCCAGATCACGACAACCAGACCAATAATCGCGGCCACCAGCAGCGGCACCCAGCCACCTTCGCTGATACGCAGGAAGTTGGCACCAAAGAAGAACAGGTCGAGTGCGAGAAACGGGGCAATCGAAAGCGCGGTCCAGACCGGATTCCAATTCCAGAACTTCCATGCGATGATAAACGCAAGACTGGTGGTTACGACCATCGTGCCGGTTACCGCAATGCCATAAGCTGCTGCCATCGCAGAGCTTGATTTGAAGCCGATGACAAGGATCAGCACCCCTGCCAGAAGCAGCCAGTTCACTGCAGGCATATAGATCTGGCCGACCTGATGTTCTGAAGTCTGGCGGATGGTCATGCGTGGCAGCAAACCGAGCGCGATGGCCTGATGGGTCAGCGAATAGGCCCCTGTTATTACGGCTTGGCTGGCAATGATCGTTGCCAGAGTTGCCAGGATCACCAATGGCGCGCGCAAGCTGTCAGGGGCCATGATGAAGAACCAGTCCGCATTGGCCAACGGCTTTCCTGAGGCTTGAGCAACCGCCAGTGCTTTGAGCGCCAGCGCGCCCTGGCCAAGATAGTTCAGCGTCAGCGCTGGCCAGACAAACACCAGCCAGCCCAGCTGGATCGGCCTTTGCCCGAAGTGCCCCATATCGGCGATAAGGGCCTCAGCGCCGGTAACAGTCAGGAATACCGCGCCCAGAACAAACAAGCCGGTCACCCCGTGTGACGTCATAAAAATGGCGGCATAGAGTGGATTGAACGCCGCCAAGACTTCAGGTGCTTCAACAATATGCCAGATACCTAAAGCCGCGAGCGCCAGAAACCATAGCGTGCAGACTGGTCCAAACAGACCAGCCATGCTGGCCGTACCACGCGCTTGCATCGCAAACAAACTGACAAGGATCGCGATGGTAACTGCAAGGATCGCCATTTCGCTCATCCCGCCAAATCCGGGTATCGTCTTCAAGCCTTCAACCGCAGATAGAACCGAGAGCGCAGGCGTTATGATAGCATCGCCATAGAACATGGCAGCTCCCGCACCGCCAAGCAGCAAGACTACCAGCCAGCGCCCGCCTGTCGCGCGCTTGGCCAGCGCCATCAACGATAGGACACCGCCTTCGCCATTGTTATCCATCCGACTGAGGAACAGAACGTACTTCAGTGTGACGACAATGATCAGCGCCCAGAGGGCCAATGACAGTACGCCGAGAATTTCGATCTGCGAAATTCCGCCTCCGGCAGTCTGGGCCAAAGCCTCTCGGAAGGCGTAAAGCGGGCTGGTGCCGATGTCGCCATAGACAACCCCGATTGCACCAAGGGTGAGCGCAGCAAGGGAGTTGCGTTTCGTCGTGTTGGCAGCTTGCACAGACAGTCTCCGGAATGAAGAACTGGCTTTGCAGCAGATGGCCGTTAAGCCGCCATGGGAATAAGGTCCTTGCTGCGTAAAGATCCCGTAAAATCAAGCCTGAGCGGTTGAACGGGAAGCTTGGAACGCAGTGTGTTTGGTATGATCAAACCAAGAGTCGAAAGGGCCTTAACTTCGGTCGTTGCTGCCCTCGAATAGACAGGGTTGAAGTATGCCGTTCGTTCACATCGACACACTAGTCTTGGAATGAAGTAGTCAGAGATATTGCTGTCGTTCGCCACCCTTAACAACAGCGACCCGGTGTGCTGGCATTGCTGACGACAGTTTTTATGCCGCGATTGGCAAGTCTCGGCACAAACAGACGTTCACACCCAAACCTCTGAATGGCGCAAATTGGTCGGCACATGCCTGGTCGAAATTGTGGATCGGCGTGCAAAAGGAACCCGGCTAGCGGGGTGATCGGCGTCCAAAAGGGAACCACCATTCCGATGGTTTAGACAGCGGCCTGGATTTT
>NZ_NCEN01000051.1 GCF_002280675.1 Novosphingobium sp. 32-60-15
TAATCCAACGCTGTGCGCACTCCGCGCTCCCTTTCGGTTTCGAATGGTCCTCTGATCACGACCGACTGCGCGCGGGCGAATTCGGGGGCGGCTATGTCGCCATCACCGAGGCCGCGATCGAATTTGCCAGCACCGGCAGAATGCTCGACCGCGCCATCGATCGAATCCGCGATGAGGGTGCCGACGGGTTCGTGCTCGCTACCCGGCACGCTGAGCATGGGCTCTGTTTCTGGAACGACGCCGACGGCTTCGATCGGCTTGGACGAGCGCGGGTTTTCTCCGAGGCCGAGGCGGCAAGCTTCGACCTACCAATCGCGACCTCCCAGGCGGATTGGCTCGCCATGCCCGCGCCACTTCGCTTCTGATCGCCACGAACAGTTGCGCCCGCGCCGCAGAGCTATAGCTTGGGCGCTCGGAGACAGATGATGACCTCGATTCCGATCGATTATGATGCAGCGCGCGCGGCGCTGACCCGACTGATCCCGCTGGCGATGAGTGACACCGGTCAAGCGCGACGTGTTGCAAACTTCCTGATGGCTTGGTGGAACGGGCCCGACCTCGGTCATTTCGAGATCGCCGACATGTTTGGCCTCGATGTCGCGGTTGCCAACGATATCACCAGCATCATTGGCTTTCTGGGCCAGAATGATCGCGGCGCAGTCTATATCGACAGTCTCGGCTT
Organism: Novosphingobium sp. 32-60-15; assembly: GCF_002280675.1. Taxonomy (GTDB): domain Bacteria; phylum Pseudomonadota; class Alphaproteobacteria; order Sphingomonadales; family Sphingomonadaceae; genus Novosphingobium. Next base: position 683 of record NZ_NCEN01000051.1, read on the forward strand.
CGCCGAGGAAATGCAGGACATCATCGCGCATTGGCGCAAACCGGCGACGGCCTCACCGGGGGACTGAATGGCGGAAGCCATTCCGACCGGTCGTTGCTTGAAAATTCGGGTCAGTAGAATAGTTGCGTGGCGCAGATAGTGCGGCATAACGAGCAACCGTCTGGCGAAGACCGCCACGGCGGACTTGCCTGGGAAGACGCCGATGCCCGAAGAGAATAACCTCGTCGTGATGACGATCGAAGTCGTCGCAAGCTATGTTGCACATAACAACATACGGCCCGAGGACGTGCCGGATTTCATCACGAAAACCCACGCGGCGATCACCGGCATTGCCAAGGAGCCCGAGGCACCGGCTGAAACTGCGCCGCCCGCCGAGGCCGAATATGCGCCCGCGGTCACGGTCCGTAAAAGCCTCGCATCACCCGACCACATCCTCTCGCTGATCGATGGCAAACCCTACAAATCCTTGAAGCGCCATCTGGGCACTCACGGCTTGACCCCCGCCGACTATCGCGCGCGCTACGGTCTGAAATCCGATTATCCGATGGTCGCGCCGGGATATTCCGAGCAGCGGCGGGAGGTTGCCAAGCGGCTCGGCCTTGGCCGCAAGCGGCAGGAACCGGCACCCGACGCCGAGGCCAAGCAAGCTGCACCTGAAGCCCCCGTCCAGCCCAAGCCGCGGCGCGGCCGCAAGCCCAAGGCTGCCGAGGCGCCGGCGGCTGTCGCCAAGGCTCCGCGGCGCAGGAAAGGACAGGCAGCGGCGGAAACGAGCGACAACGGCTGAACCAGTCGCGCCGACGGGGACGGACCCGACGGCGCCGAAGTGGCGCCAGGTCGGAGCGGCGCTGGCGCGCCTTACTCGGCCGAACGGCCGAGGAGCTGAGGGGGTGAGAGAGTGTGTTCGGACAAGGGGTTCGAGCAGCACAACTCAGGAGACTTCCCATGAACATCGGCACCATCCAGCAGAACGCCAGCGGCACCTACACCGGCAAGATCTCGACGCTAACCGTCGCGATCGTGATCGCGCTGCGCACCGTCCAGTCCGTCAATCCGCGCGCGCCCAAGTTCGAGATCCTCGCACTCTCCGCCGCCCGTCAGTGGGTTCAGGTCGGTGCGCTGTTCGAACTTTCGTCCAACTCGACCGGCGAGACTTTCCTCAACGGCAAGATCGAGGACCCCAGCCTCGACAAGCCGCTCTACATCTCGGCATTCCGCCAGGAGGATGGCTCGTACAACGTCGTCTGGTCGCGCCCGACCCGCCGGCGGGACGCGCCCACTGACATGGTTGCTGCCGACGATGGTCTGCCGCCGCTGCCCGGCGCCGACGCACCGGCGGCTCCCACTGGCGACGGGCTGGGTGAATCCTCGGTCGATGGCGCATTCGGAAGCGAGCCGGCAGCTGCGGGCGGTCGCCGCCGTCGTCAGCCGGAGATGGCCGACTAACACTTCTTCCCACCGCGTGCCGCTGCCCGGCACGCGGACACTTCAGGGCTCGGTTCGCTCACTGCGAAACGGGCCCTGTTTTCTTTCTTCCTGCCTAAGGCCGCCCGCGTGGTTGCGCGAATCGTCAGCCTTGTATATGTTCGTGTATATCCAAAGGAGGCCGCCCATGGTCGGAAATTCCTCTCAGGCGTCACAGTCTCGCGAAGTGAAGCTTTTTCGAAACAACAAAAGCCAGGCGGTGCGTATTCCCGCTGACTTCGAATTGCCTGGTGATCGCGTGATGATTCATCGCGAAGGCGAACGCCTGGTACTTGAACCGATCAAGCGCAAAAACATACTCGAGGTTTTGGCGAGCCTCGAGCCGCTCGGACCAGAAGATCAATTTCCCGATATCGACGACACGCTTCTGCCAACCAAGGCCATCGACCTGTGAGCCGGCTCTACATGCTCGACACGAATATCGTGTCCGAACTGGCGCGAAACCCCCAGGGTGTTGTCTCGTCGCGCATCGCCGAAGTCGGACCGGATGCGATATGCGTCAGCATCGTCACCGCGGCGGAACTGCGCTATGGCTGTGCCAAGAAAGGTTCGCCCAGACTGCTGGCGCAGATCGAAGCGATCCTCGAGAGCGTACAGGTGCTCGCGCTCGATGTGCCGGCCGACACCGAATATGGCGGGATCCGCGCCGAACTGGAAAGTGCGGGAAAGCCGATCGGTCCGAACGACCTTTTCATCGCCGCCCATGCCTATGCGCTCGATGCGACGTTGGTGACGGCGAACGTCGGCGAATTTTCACGCATCCGCGCGCTTACCGTCGAAAACTGGCTTGTTGATCGGCACTGATCCGGCACGGCCATAGTCCGGCAACTGACTGAGCCGACCGCGCTACCCGCGGTCGCGATCGATGGTCAGCTCTGCAGTCTCGACGCCGTGGCGCTTCCCGCATGTCTGGGAATTGCGCCTGGTTCCTACCCGATCGCCTGCCTCCCTTCGCCTGTGATGTGACACCTGCGGAGGGCGGGGGCGCATCGCAACCCCCTCCGGTCGCCCGTGTTGCCGCTGAAGCGGCTGCCCGCGCCTGCTCCCTTCGCGGGTTCCCCTGCGCTGCGCTTCGGTGCGATGCGCCCCCGCACGCCGCTCTTTCGGTGTCACCGGCGGGAAGGCCGTCGGACCCAGACAGGAGCAGTCCCATGAACAACGTCAACATCACCGGTCGCGTCGCCAAGGATCCCGAGACCCGCGGCAGCGTCACCACCCTCATCGTCGCCACCGACCGGGTGAAGCTCAAGGACGGCAAGACCTACATCGACGAAGCAACTGGCTACACCGCCAAGGAAACCGAGTTCCACAAGGTGACGTGCTTCAACGGCCTCGGAAAGTCCGCCGCCTCGCGCGAGAAAGGCAACGTCGTCGCTATCTCGGGGCGGCTGCACTATTCGAGCTGGGAGGACCGGGACGCCGTGACCCGCTATGGCTGCGAGATCATCGCCAACAGCATCGACTTCTTCTGAACGCGCCAGGGCGGCGCGAGCGCCGCCCTAACTCTCCTCGCTGCCTAACGCCGGCGCCAGCAGTGTCACGGCGGTCTCATAGACCCAGGCGCGGGCAAGCTGGTTCGACAGCGGATCACGATACACAACCAGACGCCAGCGCCCTCGGTTCTCGGCAATCGCCAGCACGGCGCCTTTCGGCGCCTTGAGCACCACCTGTCCGCTACGCTCCGGCGTGCGCCGAAACGTAGCATCGCGCGATAGCTCCGCGCGTGGCAGGTTGGCGACATAGGCTTCGTCGTTATGAACCTCGGCCTCGTGATAGGCCTTCGTTTCCTGCTGAAGCCGGTCGACCTTCTGGGTCAACTCGGCAAACGCCGCCTTGTCCTGCGGACTCTGGCTTGCGTCCTGCGGGATAAGCGCGACCGCGCCAAGCACCAGGCCAAGAAACCCGAAGATGAAGCTCACGAACTCCACGAGCCCCATCCTTCGGAGTTCGGGGATCGTGTTCGGGCCCAGGTTCGCAAACAGTTCGGCGAGAACATCGAGCATCGAGCCGTACAGAACGGCTCCTTCTTCATCGGTCTGCGCCGAGGCGAACGCTTCGGCGATACGCTGCGCCTCGATCACCGATCTGGCGGCAAGCTCGGTCGCTGATTGGACGACATCTTCGCTCGCGCGAAGCGTCCCCAGATCCATCATCAGCATTCGCTCGGCAATGGCGCTGAACATGGAAAAGCGCGGCAGCGCGTCGGCAACCATGCGCCGGTAGGTCTCTCCCGCGGTTGCCGCAGCGATCGCGGTTGCGACCGCACCGCGGTTGATGTCGAACGCCTTGATCGTGTCCAGCGCACTGCTCGCGAGATGGCGCTGCTGCTCGACCAGCCCGCCATGCTGCTCCGCAATCGTCCGCGCTGTTTCCTGCACGGATAGTGCCCAGGCGTTGCTCGCGAGATGATTGAACGCCTTCTGACTTTCCCGCTCGCGCGCCAGGGTGTCGAGCATCCCACGATAGGGCGCATCAAAATCTGTGCCCCGCAGCAGCTCCTGCTCCTTTGTCGCCTGGCGGATCGCTTCGGCCGCGGCGCCACCGCCGACGACGTCTCGGAACAGTTTGTTGCGTTCGCGCTCCTCTCGCAGGTAACGATCGGCGGCGGTCTCTGTGAAGCCAAAGGGATTTCGTCTCATGAAGACGTTTCTGTCAGATCAGCATGAGCGGTGCGACCAACATTTGGGCAACTAGAGTGAACCACCCTCAAATTGTTCGACGCATCCCGGCGCTGCCGGGACCGGCGCTCTACTCGGCTATCGCCTCCCGGAGCCCGTGCCGGTCTCCGCCCTGCGGGTGACGATCACCTTGCAATGGCGCCTGGAGCAAGCGGAGTGCCTTAAAAAATCTCTCTCTCTGAATGCCTAGATATGACGTGCGGGGATCCGAGCCCGTCAAGGATGAGCGGTTCCCCCAATTTTCACGCAGCCCGCCACTCCGCTTCGCTCCGCTCTGGCCTGCGAGAAAATCGGCTCCCCCACTCCCCGCTGGCGCGGCGTTAACCGGGCTCCGGCAGCGCCGGCTTCCCGGTTAACGTCCCTGACCGCCACGACCGCCGCACGTCGAATGAGAAGCCTCATCGAATGGATGAGATTCACGGAGGCTATCATGACCAACTTCACAAACTTCGCCGACCTCGCCAGCCACATTGCCGCCGCGCGCGAAAATGAAGACCTGACCCAGACCTACGAAGGGGCGTTTATCGAGCATAGCGAGATGGCGAAACTGAGCATCGTCGAGGCGCCGGAGGCGCTGGACATGCCCGACCCGGAGCAGGTGCGCGCTGCTGTCGAGATGATGATGCAGACGATGTTTGATGTGCTGCGCGACACGCGCATGGAGCCGTTCGCGAACGACCTGGTGTGGGGTTTCGCCAACAGCTTCCATGTCGTCGCCAAGCGGATCGAAGGCCGAGAGGATGACGCGGCGAAGAAGCTGGGCGAACTCGCCCGTGCCTACGACCCTTCGGAAATCTACGCGACCGAACTGGAGGAAACGCAGCTGCTCTGCCAGACGCTGCAGGGATGCCGGGAGGCGATGGAGTGCATGCGCGACCACGCCGCCGAGATGTACCGTGTCGAGACCGGCAAACCCTTCTCGCCGGTGCGGGGAAGTCGGGTGTCGAGCGCGCTCAACGCATCGATGATCGATGCCCGCGACTATCTCGCCTCACGCGCGCGCGAACGCCGCGAACAGTTCGCGCCAGAAGGGCCGGTGGTGGCCTTCTCCGGAGGTCAGGCGTGGGAAGACGCCGACCTGCTCTGGAAGGGTCTGGACGGCATCAAGGCGCGCATCCCGGAAATGATCCTCGCGACCACAGCGCAGGCCAAGGGCTGCGATGCCGTGGCGCACGCATGGGCCGCCTCGCGCGGCGTGAAGGTCATCCAGTTCCGCCTGGACCGCAGTCAGGGCAACCGCGCCGCCTTTGTCCGCAACGACCGGATCCTGGGTTTGAAGCCGGTCGAAGCCGTCATCTGCGAAGGCTCGGGCATCCAGCAGAACCTCGCCCAGAAGCTGCGGCAGGCCGGCGTCCCGCTGCACATCGTCCGCCTCGCGCACCAGCGCACCGCACAGCGGGCGTGAGCGCGCATGGAGAGGCTCTGGCTTTGGCCGGGGCCTCTCCGCTTTTTCTTTGTGTCGACATGCGGCGCTCAGGGGCATCGAGCCCGTTCGCGCCGCGGAGACTGAGCGCTGGAGCGCTCGCCAGTCATTGCCCCCGATCATGGGCCAGACCCGCCAAGCGGAGAAAGGGGAGGGGGAATGGAGCTGCGGTTCAACAGGGGAGGACAAGATGTCCATCACGTTCCGCATTGCTACCGCCGCCGACGATCAGCTCCGACCGGTCGCCACCATAAATGCCCGTCAGCTTGCCGCCTTCCGAGCATTTCTTCGCGAGGAGAGCGCTCGGACTGGCACGGTGCTGCTCGATCCGGACGCCGCCGAAGACGAGTTTCTGTCCTACCATTTCGAGGCACGCGTCTGCCCGTTGGCCCTCGCCGCGGTGACGCGCGTCTTCAACTTTCAGACCGATGTCATCAGCGTCGTCGAAGAGGCTCAGTTCCGGTGCCGACGGGTGAGCGTCTATCGCATCGAGGAGACCGGCACGATCAACATGCGGGTCGCCCTGACCTCCGATCTTGGCGTGGAACTCGATCTGGCGACCGCCAACGCCTACGCACTGCTCGAGGGCCTCGGCCTGCGTCCCGATAGCGTGGGTGAAATCCCGATCGACACGGTGCGCGCGCGGCTGGCCAATCCGGCCGTCCGGCGACGCGCTGCCGAGCGCGGCGTCACGTCCTATCTTGACCGGCTCGACCAGCTGCTTGCGACCGCAGCTGCCGACGATACTTCACGGCTGGAATGGGCATAGCCTCCGTCCAGAACCCGCCGATGAGGAAGGGCGCGCCGCATC
>NZ_NCEN01000052.1 GCF_002280675.1 Novosphingobium sp. 32-60-15
TTCTGGCCGAGAAAGCCGATGACGGTGGTGATGTCGTTGGCGACCGCAACATCGAGGCCGAACATGTCGGCGATCTCGAAATGGCCAAGGTCTGGGCCGTTCCACCACGCCATCAGGAAGTTGGCGACGCGGCGCGCTTGACCGGTGTCGCTCATCGCCAGTGGGATCAGCCGGGTCAGTGCTGCGCGCGCGGCGTCATAGTCGGTCGGGATCGAGGCCATCATCTATCTCCGAGCGCCGAAGTTATAGGTCTGGACTCCGAGCGCAACCATGATGTGCGGATCAAAGGCGAAGCGGACCGGGCATGGCGAGCCATTCTGGCTCATCATTCGCGACCGGCAGCTCGAAGCTCCCGGCCTCGGCCTCGGAGAAGATCCGTGCGCGCGCGAGCCGATCGAAACCGCCCGCGTCGTTCCAGAAGCTGAGGCCGTGCTCGGCCTGCCGCATAGCTAGCACGAACCCGTCGGCGCCCTCGTCATGCACGCGAGCGAGCGCGCGATCGAGCATCCGCCCGGTGCTGCCATATTCGATGGCGGTCTCAGTAATGACGACATAGCCGCCCCCGAACTCGCCGGCGCGCAGTCGATCACAGTCGGACGCCCATTCGAAGCCGAACGGGAGTGCGGAGCGCGCGCAGCGCTGGATCAGATTGGCGGCCGTTTCGATGCCAAACTGTTCGCCCGAGAGGAAGACGATCACCTGCCCTGCGGCATCGGGCTCGCCAAAGTCGATATCGAAGTCGAGCATCGGATAATTCGCGTCCGGGAAGAGATCGAGCAGCCCGTCGAACGGGCTGAGTTCGGTACGCGGAAAGAGCGAGGCGAAGTCCGCGCCAATCGCCGCGTGATGCGCCTCGAGCGTGTCGATGCCGATGTCTGCGTCGCCGATCATCTCGATGGCGGCGACGACACGACGCAGAAGATCGGCCTCGGCGGCGGTGACCACCAGGCTGAACGCGGCCTTGGTGTAGCTATTCGACATGCGTTGGTCCTTCCGCATCGGAGGTGGAGTCGGTCGGTGCCCCGGCCTCGGAGGCATCGCATTCGAGGACGAGCGGCGGCACGGCGAAATCGGCGGCTGCGAAATGCGCGAGGATCGCGTCGAACGAGCCGAGCTTTTCGAGCGCTTCGCGCGCGATGACGACAGTGTCGTCTTCAGTGACCGCATAGGAGGTCACCGTGCCATCGCCTTGGTGGACGATCCGCTCCGGCCCCCACTGGTCGGCATAGCCGCCCGACCACCTGGTAAAGGGAACCTGATTTCGGGCGCACCAGCTTTCGAGCCCGTCGAAATAGCCCCACGCCACTTCGTGCGCGTAAAGGCTGAGGGGCTGGCCGACGGTGCGGTGATGGGGCTCGAACGCCTCGCCGTCCCATTCGGTGGAAAGGCCCTCGTTGCCGATCAGCTCGACAAGCTCGGTGTAAGCCGACCCCGAGAGCGATCCACCGATGACGATCGATGCTGAAACACGGTCTGCCATAATGGCTCCTTGATTATCGGCGCCGTGGGCACGCGACGGTGAGCGCTGCCGGCAGGACCGGCGACGCGGGTGGGTGAAGACAGTTGGATGATGCCGGCCGTATCGGCCGCGCGATCAGTCGGGCGAAGACGTCAAAGGGCTGATCAGTGGGTCGAGCCGAAAAGCGACCGTTTTGCTGCAGTCTGGTGGTGTCCGTCCTTCACGCCGATCGTCTCGCGCATCTCGGCGTCGAGCTGGTCGGCGAGACCACCGGGCACCTCGACGTGGGGTCTGACGATCGCGATCGCGGCCTCGCCCGACATGAGTTCCCCGGGCTCGGTGCCGAACCAGATCAGGGCTTCCCCTTCGTCAGGCTCGTCTTCCGTCCGGAAGAAGACCTGCGCAAAGAATGTCTGGAGCGGTCGATCCCAACCGACGGTCGCGCGGACGACGTGCGGCTGGTCGGCCTTGGGCTGAAGGTCATGCCGGCTCATTGGGTCGTCCTCCGGATCCTGTGTTGCACATGCCGCGCGGCGCCTTCGGCGCTGCTGATCGCCTTGCCGGCCGCCGACGCTGCCTGGCGCGCGCCGGCCTGGCGGAGGAGAGTACGGGCTTCGCGCAGACGCTCAACCGCTATTGCTATCGCCTGCCCATGTTCGGGCCCGGCCGCTGTAATCCGTCGCATGGCTGGTCTCCGGTTTCGCAGTTGGAATGATGACCGAGGGTCAATCGTCGCTCGGGAGCATGATCGTCATCACCCGTGTGGTGGCCAGCGGGTCGGCGGGGTCCTCGGACCCCCACTCGAGCGAGAGATCGTAATAGTCGATCGTGAAGCGGACGGCATGGCCGGCGACGACAAGGTCGCCGCGTGCGCGCTCGCAGCCGTCCTCGGGTTTGAAAACGTACCGGCGGATTGCGGCCATTACTTCGGCCTGGGCCAGGATCTCGCTTGCCGTGCCGTCCTCTCCTGCAAGTGTTGCGAGGCAGGCGGCGGTGATGACGACGCGGGCGCTGCGGTCGAAGCCTTGGCGGCATCTGTCGTTGAGCATGGCGATGCGGAATGTCTGGTCGGTCATATTGCCTCCATCAGGCCTGCGTTGAAGTCATCGAGCCATTCCTCCATCGTGGGACGCTCGCTCACCGGCACGATGCTGGCTGCGTCCTGGAAGCGGACAAGGTCGGTCGGCGCGTCGCGGCGGATCGCATCGATCTCGGCCTCGGGGAGAAGCCGCTCGCCGCGAATGAAATCGGTGATCCGCCCCGGCTTCGTCTTGGTCGACCGGCGCCAGAGGCCCTCGACCGTACGAAGCCGCGGTTCGGCCCGCGCCTCGATGAGGACGATCAAGCGCAGGCACCATGTTGGGAGCACCCGCACCTCGTCGGGCCGGATCGCACCGCAGAAAAAGCAGCTCGACTTGGGCGGGACCGGCAGGCCCGCGGCTTCTATGCGCGCGACGCACCGATCACGGGTCCACTTCCACTCGCGCAGCGGATAGCGGCAATCGAAGAGCGGATCGTCGAGTGCGGAGGCATGGGCATAGCGGCGTGTGTCGGCGGGCGATGCGTCATAGCCGATCAGGCGTGTGACCTTCTGCCCGCGCGCCCACGCGGCCTTGGCCGGCGCCCATTGCTTCAGGAAGGCGTCCTGCGGGGCGACTTTCCATTTAAGCGAGCAGCTGTGCCGCCCCAGACTGATGCTTGGGAGCGTTGCATTGGTCAGCACGTTCGAGAGGATCGAGTAGTATGGCGGCCAGTGCTTGAAGCGCTGAGGCACGTAGCGGACCACCTCGTAAGGAATATGCCGCGCCGCCATCCAGGCGGCGATCAGCTTCTGATACTCATAGGTCGCCGGCTTCTCGGCTCCGGGATCGGCGGTGAGAACGAGATCCGGCACCTCGCCGCGCGCTTCCAGCTCAACGAGGAGCGCTGTGGAATCGACGCCGATCCCATAGGCGAGAACGATCGGTGGCGGCGCGCCAGCGGTGAGATAGTCGACCGGCCTCGGCGCGCCGGCAGACAGGATGGACGGGAGGGATGACATGGGGGGCCTCGGGCTTGAAAGGCGGAAGATCGCCACTTCTTCGGCCCCCCTCCCCTCGTCAGCGCGCGGTCGGCCCGCCGCGCTGGACGGCCTCGGCGACACCCTGGATGTCGGCGATCGCCATATCGAGTCTGCGCACCGCCTCTTCGACGCTGCTGCATCCTTCGCTCGAGGCGAGCTCGATCATGAGGAAGGTGAAGAGCGTGTCTCCGGGCTCGCGTGCCTCCTCGACATTCTGGACATGGGCGAAGTCGCCGGCGCCATAGGTGTCGGCGCAAGCGCGTTGGAACGGGTTCAGCATGGCCGGGTCACCTCGTCGAGGGTTGCGAAATGCTCCCAGCACGCCTCGATCGCCGCATCGAGCGTAGCGCAATCCGCGAGCGGCCGGGACGCGGCGCCGCTCGGCGTGATGAGGCGCGCATTGGGCCTCCAGACAGGGTCGGCGAGATCTTCCGGCCAATTGTGGAAGCCGTGCGGATAGGCGGTGATCGAGAATAGGGCGCCCAGAGACGGGGATGCAGCCGCGTGTAGCGGGCGACATAGATGGACATGGCTAGTCCTCTCGATCTGACCGGGCGGCCGCCTTCGGCTCGCCCAGGAGGATGACTGCGATCGACGGCTTGTCGTCGTCGGCGCGCTGGCGGCTGTCGAAGACCTGGCAACCGCCAAGACCGATGGTCAGCATGTCGAACACCGGCGAACGGCCGCCATTCGCGTTCGAGATGGTCGCGCTGTGATCGTGGTATTGGATGTCGACGAAACTTGGTGGCGCGTCTCGCCGATATTCGCCGAAGAAGAAGGTAATGCGTCGGCCATCGGTCGTCCGGGCGCTGATGGTGAAGTTCCCGTCCGGGATATCGATCGGGAGGGTCGGGACGTCGTTGAACCGGGCGAAGCCGATGCTCTCGGCTTCGGCCGCAGTCATGACGGGCAAGGTCGTAAGGTCGGCCATGTCACATCTCCTGTGGTTGAAAGAACGGAAGTGTCGGGTGCGCGACCGGAAGCGCTTTCGGGTACGGCAAGCGCGGAAGTGCGCGGCCTCGGCGGCGCGCCTCGCGGGTAAGCTCGAAACAGTAAGCGTAGAGCCCCGCTCGCTGGTGACGAACGAGGAGCCGTTCGCGCTCGAGCCGCCAGAGCCAGGCAGCAGGTTGCTCCAGTGTAGTCGGCCTCGGGAGACCGAGGGCCACCAGCTGGTCGATCGCGCCGGCGTGGCCCTGCTCTCCAAGTCGTATCTTGGAGACCGTTCGACCTGATATTGTCACTCCGCGGGCACGCAGGACCGTTCGCGGCTTGGTGACGGCACGGTGCGCAGCCGACAGTGCGCAATAGACACGGCCAATATGGCCGGCCTCGGGATCGCTGTAAGAGACCACGGCCTCGATGTTCGGCCGCTCGCGGCGGAGATGTCGGAAGGCGCGGGCGACGAAAAAGCTTTCGCCGTTCTGCGGCACCGCATCGGTAAGTATGAGGCGCGCAAGAACGCAGCCGCGTTCGGGATCGTCGAACCCCGTGTGTCTGGTGATGACGGCGTTCGTCGTCGGAACGGCAAACACGGCGACGCCTTCCAGAATGGCGTTTCGGCCGAACAGGCCGATAGCGACCCGGGCTGCGGGATAGCTCGGCAGATAGTGGTGCTGCGCAATGAAGGCGCGCGCCGGGCCGTGATCGATAATGTCGACGGCATAGGCCTTGGGATCGATGACGGTGAGGTCGCGCGCCCACAGGGCGCGACGCTCCCGCCAGCGCTGGCTGCGGGTCGTTTCCATGGTCGGGGTCCGTTTGGTCAGAGCAGCCTGGGCTGGCGGGAGTGGTGCTCAATGATTTCTTGCGCGAAGCTTTCGACTCCGTCTTGCGATGCGCTCGGGAAGAGGTGGTGGGTGCAGAAGAGGCGGAAGGAGCGATCGAGCGGCAAGCAGCGCGAAACTCCATAAGCCCTCGGTTCGATCGGATCCGCCGGAAACCCGCCGAGAGTCCAGAAGCGCCATCCCAGTGAAGCCGTGCGATCGACGTGCACCGCGATGTCGGAACCAGCGATTGTCGTCCGAATCTCGGTCATCTTCCGGCTTTCTGGGCGTCAACCGCCCCAAATCCCGAGATTCGATCCAGAATGGTTCTATCCGGGGAGACCGATGTTGAGGACGGCCGCAATGGCGGTGCGTGGATGCTACGATGGGCGCGAAAACCGTGTCGCACCGCCAAAGGCGCGCAAGCTCGCGGCCATGGACGCGCGGAGATGTTTCTGATTGGTGATCAGGATCTCCGGCTGCAGGCGATCACCGCGCACCGTGACGAAGCCTTCAGCCGCTTCGCCGTTTTGCAATTGAACGACGATGCGATGGCCGCGTCCCGGTGCTTTGCCGACGTATCGCGCGGTGAATTCACCGAGGCGAGCGGTGAGACCCTTTGCCACCTTGCCCCAGCGGATATGGCCCGCGCCAAGGGTTTCGCCGGAGCGCACGCCGCGGTCGAGCCAGATCCTGAAATGCGCCTTTTGCTGGATCACCGAATTGCGGGTCCGCTCCATGACACGGCAGAGCGGCAGAAGCTTCGCATGAGCATCGACAGCGTCGAGGTAGAGGCCCTGTGCCGCGACCAGGATCTCGTCGAAGTCGCGCCCCTCGAGCAAAGCCTTGAGCTTCGCCGGCTGGACGGGATCGGCTGCCAGGCGCTGTACGCCGTCCGCGGTTCGCAAAGCTACAACGCCGGCGATCGCCTCGGTGACGGAGAGAAAGCCGGCTGCGCAGACGACAACGAGCGCAGCTTGCTCGGCCCCGGGCCGTTCCTGCAGCAGCGGCATAAGCGTCACAAGGGCTTTGCTGCCGTCCGCCGTTGCAGGTGACAGCATGCCGGCTTCAGGCGCGCCGAGGATCAGCAAGCGCCGGCTCCAGTTCGTCGGCCTCGGCGTATCCGAGGGTTGCGGCCAGTTGCTGGGAAGCGGACGCGCACGAGCCCGTGGCGCTGTCGAACGCGAAGACGGAGTCGGTCGATCCGCGGCGTTGCGAGCGCGGCGGGCCACGTCGAACAGATCGTCGGCATCACCGCCGCCGTCACGAAAGCCCGTCATATAGGCGGCGTTGAGGCGGATATCGGTTGGAACGCCGCTTCGGGCCTCGGGAGGTCGACAGACCCAACCGGCCCGCGCCGCGTATGTGCCGTTCGCGAACTGGACCGAGGCGTCCCAGTCAAAACGGTGGTTGTCGCGGCCGCGCAAGATCGCGGCCTCGCGTTCGTCCCCCTCGGACCTGGCGATGCGGTCCTCGGTGAAGGCGAAGTTGCGCGCCTGCCTTTTGCGTTCCTGCTCGGCCTGGATCGCCTCCATCACGGGTCGCATCGCCTGAACACGTGCGCGTGTCCGCGCCATGCGTAGCTCTGCAGGCGCATCGCCGGGCATCGCCGGGCAAGTCGGGAAATGTCTGCCACGCGGTTGCCATGATGACGGCGTGGTCGGACCGCCGTCCGCGAGCGACCCAGGTCTGCGGATCGGCAGGATCGAACGCGGACGTCATGTGCCGTTCCTGTCGATCCGCGCGCCGATCAGCTCCGGAGTGAATGTGGCAAGCAGCGTCCGGAGCTTTTCATACCGTGCCGTGAGATCCTGGATGCTCGCTCGCATGATGGCATTGGGCGGTGCGGAGGGGACGAGGAACCGGAACGGCAGCGTCTCGGCCGTCATTTCGGGAAACAGCGCGCGCAATATTATCGCCGATAGCCGAGATGCGACGTCTTCGATCGCCTTGGCTTGCGCGTGGCGTTCGAGGCCGGCTGGCGTCTCGAGATGCGTCATCGGCGCGATGACGGCATCGACCCTCGCGAGATACGCGTCGCGGTCGCCGATGCCGAAGTTCGATCGATAGGATATCAGGCGCTGACGCTCGGGCGAGAGCTCAGACATGGGCACGTAGAGGCGATAGGCATAGGTCGGCTGATCGAGGCCGATGCGTGTGCGGGAGGAGACGATGTCCATGGCGGCCTCCATCAGGCGAACAGGCGGGTTGGCGACGCGGGAGCGGCGCTGAGCTGAAACTCGCGGCGGAGCCGGTCGGCAAAGCGGTCGGGCGAGAGCAGGTCACGAATGGATGCCCAGCGGTTTCGATCGCCGATATTATCGCCGCGGCCGCGCACGCGGCGGAACAGCACTTCATGGTCGGGCCCGAGACAGCCGAGGCCGAGCTGAACCCAGACCTCTTCGCCGTGAAGTGTAATTTCTCCCGAGCAGGCGGGACCGGCTCGATTTGACCGGACATCGAAACTGTTCTCGGCGAGGTGAAGGGCCTCGGCCAGGCGGCGCATCGCGGTGCGGCCTTCGCAGTGGAATGCACGTTTCGCGTTTTCGTCATGGACGACCCCCCGGCGAGCGAGCGTCAGCAGGGTCGGGTGGCGTCTGATCTCCGCGATTTGATCCATACATGCATGCCGCAAATGCATGTCGCCGGGCCGCGATAGGGTGACCGCGCCGAGGTGGCGCACGAGCAGCACGACGGCCGGATCGTCCTCCAGATCCTTGCCCGCATTGCGGCAATCGGCGATCGCAGCCTGGACCGCGTGAAGCGTCGTGGCGATGGTCGTAAGGGCACTGGGATCCAGGGCCTGCTGGTGTCGGAACGCAACGTCGTAGTGCATGGGGACCTCCGGCTTGGAGCGCTCATCACGCTCGGAACCCCTGCCCCCCTCTCCTCTTTCGCCGGTTGGATATTGACCGCCCTTGGCGTGGCGGGTCGTCGGCTGCGTCCTGCTCAGGACTGGCGACAGGGAGCCGCTCTATGGCCAGTAGTCAGCCTGCATGACCGCGGGCGAGGCACCCGATCGGCTATTCCAGCACTTTCACTCGAACTCGGAGCTCTGCTTGCTGAGGATGTGAACCGCTCGCCTCAAACCGTCGTCAGGCGTTTCGTTGAGTATTTCGATTTGCGGTTTCTTCGTACGGATGGCTGCAATGACGGCCGCGACCGGACGCTTCTTCAGCGGGTAGGTGTAGATGTGGCCGTCTTCGATCGTGATGACATTGCTCCGCAGTCGACGGCGCAGCTGTGCGATGTTCTCGGCCTCGTCTATGAGGAAGGCCACTTCATGTTCGAGCGTGGGCGCCAGTACGATGCCGTGGAATGGCCGAGCAGGTCGATTGGCCTTCAACCAGGTATCAACCTCGGCCTCGGTGATGACGCCGACCTGACGATAGTCATCGGCGCCGCCCTGTCCCCGATTGCTGGCGAGGAACGCCAACCGGCCATCGATCCACAGCTCCGCCGTATAGCAGGAGCAATCCTGGGATAGGTGCTTGATGATCTTCTGTTTGCGGAGCTCAATCAACATCGGGTGATCTCCTTGGAGGACAGTGCAGCGGGCGCCGGAGGCATCTTGGGAACCCCGGTTCGTTGTCGGCGGCCAGGCCCCGGGCCGATGGCGCGAGCAATGTGTCCCGCATAGACTCCGCACGCGGCCCAATAGGCCGCGACCGGAGGCTTTCGATTCCGCCAGCTGCGTTCCGCGCGCAAACGAGCATCGTTCTGGATGTCGAGCAGGATGTCCTGGAGGGCGAGACGGGCGTCAGGACTGAGGGCGCGAAGCCGAGCGACCGACGGGAGGGTAAGAATCGGATTGCGGACCTCGGCCTTGGAGGAACGCACGCTCATCGCTGGGCTCCGATCAGGGGCCTCGCAGCGCTTTCGTCCAGCTCAACGGCTGACCCGCGATCGTCGATCGTTCCATCGGTCGCTCGCAGCGGAATCGGGACGCATTGTCCGCTGGCGAGATTTATGAAAGCGCCGGCGTGGCCGATGGAGCCGCGGCCGATCAAATCAAAAAACAGGGCGAGAGCGTGGCTGGCCAGAACGCGGTTCACGAAGAGGGATTGCCGTTCGAGGGCCTCGGCGACCGAGCAGGATGGGCTGTTGTCGTCCGGAAGGCGCTCATCAGCGATCTCGGGGAAATATTCGAGGACGGTGGGAAGGCGTCTGCGGTCCTGCCCGTGCTCGCGGCCAGGGCAGCCGAGAATGAACTGACCGTCGCTGGCGCGGTTGCCGAGGTCCATCCAATAGGTCGGTGGCGTGGATCCCGTCGCCATTGCAGCGCCAAGCGCGCGGCGCGCGGACGCCGTGTCGACGCAGGTGATGAGGATATCGGCTTTCGAGATATCGATCGCGCCTGGCGCGCGGCCGTGAACAGCCTTCCAG
>NZ_NCEN01000026.1 GCF_002280675.1 Novosphingobium sp. 32-60-15
CGGATTGGCAAACGTGCCATTGGCCTGACCCAGCGACACCAGCGCACCCGCCTGTCCGAACCCGACAATATCCGCCAGTCCATCGCCGTTGACGTCCGCTACCTGCCGCGGGAACCGGTCCTGCGAAGACCATCCGCCCGCGCCGACAGTGAAGTTGGCCACGCGCGGGGCACCGGGATCATCAAAGCGCCGCAGACTGATGACTTGATCGGCAAAACGGATAAATTCAAAACCGGAAAGCGTATCGGTCCCATCGATACCAGAAGTTATCGTTATAAGCCCGCCAGCACCACGCGAAATTGCCGTCTGCGCACGTATAGCGCTGTAAACAGCGGTATCTGTGCCACCGCCGCCATCCAATGTATCATTGCCAAGATAGCCCGCGATAACATCATTTCCGGCATGTCCGTTGATCGCATTTGCAGCTTCATTGCCGGTTATCACGTCATCGAATGCTGTTCCGATGGCATTTTCAATCAATGTGCCGATGTTGATCGTTACCTGACCCGCTGAAGTGATGAATTGACTTGCAACGTTTCCAAAATAGCTGTGATCGCCAACTTCGAGGCTCAAAACTATGCGCATGCTTGCAGCACTGGCATCAAGCGTATCGGTGCCGCCGCCATCCCAGATGAAATTGCGCTGATTGGTCAACAGGGCATAAGTGTTGCTGCCGGTCTGATTATTGGAGCTTCCGGGCGTTTGTGCTGGACCGTAAAGATACTGCAAAGAAGCAATATCAAAATCCCGAAATTCTGAAATAAAATCTTGTCTGAATGCTGTGTAACTTAATTGCGTAAAAGTGGTGCGATCTTCTTGTTGATCAAGATACGGACCTTCCCCTGCTGAAAATCCACCAACAGTTTCATTGTGGGGATGCTTTAGGCCAAGAGCGTGGCCTATCTCGTGGATGTAGACGTAGGCAGCGTATTCACCATCGTTTGGATCGGCATTACCCGCCGCAGAATTGCTGCTGTTGCTAAAAAAGATGCCCCATTTGCTAAAGCTCAGCCCACCAGTAGCATAGCCGGCGCTGTCATCCTGTTGATTGTTGGCAAATGTGAGAACCCCGGGCTGCGTTGCATCCGTCACCAATTCGAACTGAATATTTATAAGTGTTTCAATGTAGGAGAATATTTTCTGTATGAAGGCTTTTTGAACATCATTCAGAGGGGTGAAGCCCAGCTTGTCGTCATCATTCCATGATGCCAGTACTTCTGTCGGGAAAGCATATTTAATGACGCCTTCGGCAACAGATTTTTGTGCATCGATGTATTCACTTCCAGAAAAGACAAGGGAATCGATCCAGTATGGTAAAGCCTTGACGCCCTCTGCCAGTGTCCATTGAACACCTTTTGCCTGTTTGTAGAAATCGACAGTTACAAGGCCGGTATTTACGCCCTCATTATCCAACACATATTCGGAAAGATTGTCGACTACAAAATAATCGTCCCCCGCACCGCCGTAAAGTTCATCGGCCCCGGCACCGCCATCCAGTGTATCGTTTCCGTCACCGCTGAAGATAAGGTCATCACCATCTCCGCCGAAGGATTGATCGTGGCCCGCTTCGCCATACAATTCGTCAGAACCTGCTCCGCCATAAAGCGTGTCATTGTCCAAGCCACTTTGGATCAGGTCATTGCCATCGCCGCCATAGGACGTATCGTCGCCAGCCTCACCATAAAGCCGATCGTCACCTGCTCCACCATCCAAGGTGTCGTTGCCGACGTCACTTTGGATAAGGTCTTCACCATCGCCGCCATAAGACGTGTCGTCGCCTGCTTGACCGTAAAGTCTGTCGTCGCCAGCACCACCGTCCAGCGTGTCATTGCCACCCAATCCGAATATGACGTCTGCGCCAAAGGTGCCGACCAATAGATCGTCATTGTTTGTGGGGTTTGCCATATAAGTCCCTCAACAATCTGGAGGATTTGGGTGCTTGATCAGTCAGGCGCACTTTGACCATTTACGCCTAATAAAACATTGATATCACATCAATGGCGACAGTTTTTGCGAGAGCGTAAGCCGTGCTTCTGGGGATCGAGCGCGCAAGCCCCCTTCTTCGGTTTTCAGCGGCTCACAGGAGGGTTCCAATTCCTCAAAATCCGGTGCCGTACCATCAGCTTCGCTTGTTGGGGAATGGCCATGAAAACGTGAAGGGTCAGTGCCTATTTAAGCGCCCACCAGCACAACCGCCAAGACCAAGCAGTCAGTAAAATTACGCGTTTTGCACTCCCTCTAAATATAATTGAGCCACAGAGAGTTACTCCGGAGGCAATTCATGACCATCAAAGCGGGCGATGGCGTGGCAAACGACCAAATCGAGCGCTTGCTTTGAGAAAAAACCGCCCGGTATCAGGCAATGTTCGATAAGTACGCGCCGGAAAGCTGCGTAAATGCGCTGGTCTGGTGGCGGTATTTCTTGCCAGAATGCATCTAAACCGCCTTGAAAGCACACTCCGGCAATGTCGTAGATCGCAGTACCCAGCACGACAGTGGGGATCCCCATGGACAGCCCCAAAGTGCCGCTCGTGCTGTTGATGGTCACCATGCCTAGCGATCGCCGTGCGACGGGCACAATATCTCCGCACGGGAGATAGTCGATACGATCTCTCACATTGAACCGATCAGCCATATCCTGCGTAATCAATTGCCAATCGCGCACGCCGTTATCAAGTGGATGCTCTTTAACCACCAGACGTGTGCCTTTTGGAGCGTTGGCAGCAAACGACGAGATCACAACTTTCAGCGCTTCGGCAATGCCCGCAAATGGCGAATGCAGCCTGATTTGGGCATCGGAATCAAGTTGCAACGGAAACAGGAAATAGGGTTGGTCCGAAGCAGACAGCCGCGCCATGAGCGCTTCGGCTTCGGCTTCGCGCTCTTTGCTGCGGAGCAATTTGCGCCACCAGCCCATGCCCTCGACAACGGGATGCCAAGGCCGATGGTTGTTCCAATGCTTGTAATGCCAACGGGTAAGCACGTCAGCGACGTTATACAGCAACCCCTCGGTCGCGCGCCGGCGGAATGATGAAGGGACTTGTTTATGCTCTGGCACCGGCGGCAGTTTGGCAGAGGTCTCAAGATACCACTGCGGGTCGCGGGGGAGATTAGAGTGGCCGTTTACCCCGTCCCGTTCGAATGTGACCCAGTCCGGGCGGATGTACCCTTCCTCGAACACGTGGACGGGGATCTGCAATTCGCGACATACCCGCGCTGCGGCCATGTGATGATCGCGACAATCTCCGAATAGAACGACATCGGTGATCTGCTTGTCGGTCAGAATGCTTTCCAAAGCCTTTGGCCAGTCCTGAAGCGTACCGCGATAATCGATCCCGCCGGGCAGGCGCCAATACAGGCGGTCGCCACCATTGAAATTGACTTTGTAGACCGTGTGACCCGCCTTGATCAGGCCTTGGCCAAGGCGACGAAACAGCGGTCCCATGAGGCCTTGGAGCAGCAACACCCTGCGAGTTTCGCGCTGCTTATGTTCGCTAGGTCTCAAAACCGGCGCATTGGCGAAATTGTCTTGGGCGGTCGATGACGAGAGCTTGAAAGACGACATGACTCCCCCGTAGTGACAATATTAAGCGTGGTCGATGCTTGTCGTCACATTTCCACCGCGTATTTGAATTTAGGCTAATTCCGGATTTGCGGTGACAGCAATGGCCTTGCTTGGTACCTGCTGACCCACATCTTTTGCATACCTGCGCGCGCTGTGGTCTTGAGAATTGTGATAATCAAGTTTCTGATAGGTCTGGTGGTTTTGGCAGGCTCGCTATTGCTCGATAGCTGCGTTCGACCGAGGCTCAATTGGTCTGGGCGACTGTTTTTGCGCAGTTTTGCCGGGATGTGGCTACACAGCCTGCTGCTCACGGCGGTGTTCGGCCTTATGCTCGCGATTTGCGGCAATCTGTGGGTTTCGGCCTTGCTGGCCCTGGGCTTGATGGCTTTGTTCATGATGGTTTCAAACGCCAAGCGCGCCATGTTGGGGGAGCCGCTGGTGTTCTCTGACCTTGCGCTGATCGGTGCGATTTTCAAACATCCGCAGTTCTATCTTTCAGCTTTGACAAAGTCACAAAAGGCCCTGCTGGTGATTGCGGCGGCGGTGGTGCCCGGTGTGTTGTGGTCGCTGTTTGTGCCGTCTTTACGGTTGCACATGGCAGGATTTGCACTGTTTGCAGCAGGGGGCCTGCTGATCAAGCTATCGCTCTTGTTGCCGCCCTGGGTGCATCTTGGGCGGGTGCCAGACGTTGAGGGTGATGTCGCGCGCCATGGCCTCTTGGCGACGCTTGTCCTGCATCGCACCCGGTGGCGTGAAACGCGCGACCCCTTGCCTGCCAGTGCGGTGCAGACATTACCCCACCCCCAAGAATTGGCCGTTGTGATCCAGTGCGAATCATTTGCCGACCCAGTCGAGGTGTTTGGTGACCCCGCGCTATCTTTACAGGGGCTGGAGGCGGCGCGGGCGCAGGCCTGGCAGTGGGGTGACCTGCTGGTCAGCGGCTTTGGCGCCTATAC
Source organism: Novosphingobium sp. 32-60-15 (assembly GCF_002280675.1). Classification (GTDB taxonomy): domain Bacteria; phylum Pseudomonadota; class Alphaproteobacteria; order Sphingomonadales; family Sphingomonadaceae; genus Novosphingobium. The sequence goes on from NZ_NCEN01000026.1 coordinate 4,522, forward strand.
AATGCGGACAGAATATGGCGTGTTGTTCGGACGAAGCGAGGAAGAACTGGGTTTCCGCCGCTTCGATCCTTATCTGACGGCGCTGGGTGAGGGTTCATATGCTCTGCCATCGCGCTTGATGGCCGCAGGCTGGCGCAGTCTGTTCGTTCACCCGCATGACATGCGCTTTTATAACCGCGAACAGATCATGCGCGCTGGTGGATTTGCAGAATTGGTGGGGGAAGACCGATTTGCGCCACCCGCGCCGGACGAGGGGCGCTATGTTACCGACAAGGAAATGGCTTACGAGATTCTGGATATGGCGGGCAAGGCAGATGTCCCGACCTTGATTTACGCAGTCACTATCGAGAATCATGGGCCATGGGAGCCGACAGCAAGCGCGGGCAATCTTACCGATGGTTACATGCGGCTTGTCCGCAACAGCGATGCCATGCTCGTGACCTTGCGGGATGAACTGGCGAAATTGAAGCGACCGGCAACGCTTGCATTTTTTGGTGATCACCGCCCCAGTATCCCGGGTGTCTCGATGCCCGGTGTTGCGCGGCACACGCCCTATGTCATTTTGCGGTCTGATGCAGAAGGGCAGATTGTCCGTGGTGAAGGGCAGCGTATCGATCTGACGCCCGCAGAACTGCATCACACGTTGTTGGCTTTGCTCAGCGGCCCGGCGGCGTAAGCGCGCGCAACAGCCAGTCCCGAGCGAACCGGGGCAGGGCACGATCAACCAACCGCAGAAACGCAAATGGCCATGGCGTTATCAGGTGTGCTTGCCCGCGCTGGGTAGCCTGCGCGATCAACCGGGCAGCGCGGGCAGGAGACATGAGCATAGGCTTGGGGCCTGCAACTTTGCGTGCAGCCGCTGTATCAATAAAGCCGGGTGAAACCAACGTGACGAAGACACCATGCGGGCGCAAGTTGATCCGCAAAGCATCGGCAAAGCGCGCAAGGCCCGCTTTCGATCCGGCGTAAGCGATAGCAAATGGCAGCGCGTGAAATGCCGCAGCAGAGCCGATAATGACGATCTTGCCGAGTTTTCGCTTTGCCATGCGCGCGCCAAGTTCTGCGGCAATGGCAGAGGGCGCAACGAAGTTTACCAAGCCAAGCTGTGCGACTTGTGCGGCATCTTCCACCAGCGCACCGACGGCTTTGATGTCGCCAAGCCCTGATGCGATAATGGCCAGATCAAAGGGTTCTGTGTCATCATCACGGGCGATTGCGGCAATTGTCGCGTCGACATCGCGCAAATCGAGCGAGCGGACGTCAACGCGCGTTGCACCGGCGATTCGGCAAGCATTTGCAATTGTTGCAAGTCGATCAGCATCGCGGCCCCATAAACACAGTGCCGCCCCCAAAGTTGCGTAGTGTGTTGCCAACGCACCACCAAGCTCGCCCGAGGCTCCGATTAATAGGATGGGTTTTGGATTATTATTTAATCCATTCCGGAGGATTGATTGCTTCATACCGTTCAGACTTACCCTTCCAATCAGAATTCCGAAAGACTGGTGTCATGAAGCATGTAACTCTGTGTTGCAGTGCGGCAACGATGACGATTTAAAGCGGGTGTGTTTGCCTGCCATTCAACCAGTGACCTTGTTCTTCAGTCATGTCGGTTGGTTTACTTCTTGACAGGCATCACCAAGTCTTGTCGAGAATGGGGCAATGCCACGTCGAAATTCGCACTCGCAGCAAATTAGGCTGTTCCGGAATGAACAGCTTGAACGATTGACGGTGATTTCCCCACGTGGATTCGCCGCGATCTGGTGTGCGCTTTTGCCATTCATCGCCTGGGTAGGATGGGGGAGCGCGGGCGTATTGCTTGCCATCGCACTATTCTTCGCGGGAATCGCGGTGTGGACGGTGTTCGAATACGTGATGCACCGCTATTTGTTCCATTGGAAATCGGACGCGGCATTGGTGCAAAAGTTCGTTTTTCTGATGCATGGCAATCATCATGCCGATCCCAATGATGGCTTGCGCAATCTGATGCCGCCAATCGTGAGCATCCCTATCGCTAGTGCGGTTTGGGGCGTGCTGGTTCTACTGCTTGGATCGCCCGGAACGTGGGTCTTTCTGGGCTTTATGACGGGTTATGTGACATACGACATAACCCATTATGCCTGCCACCAATGGCCGATGAAGGGGCGCTTGGCCTTTATGCTCAAACGCCATCACATGCGTCATCATCACGTAGGCCAGCACGGCAATTATGCGATAACAGCGCTGTTTTGGGACCGCGTTTTCGGGTCGTTGATTCGTTCGGTTAAACCGCGCGGTTAACCACGGGCTGGTTTGTCGCTTAGCAAGCTAATTGCGTTGCCAACGATTTCCATATGATCGGCCCAAGTGGGTTCATGCCAGCGCGGGATCCGCTTTTGTTGCGCCTGATATGCCGGGCCACAGTGCGCGAAGTCCTGAATGAGCGCCTTCCATCCCGTGCCATCAAGCGGGTCAACGTAATCGGGAACTGTGCCGCCAACTTCGTGATGCGCAGGAATGTCGCTGCAAATCACCGGCACGCCTACTGACAGTGCCTCGGCCACCGGCATACCGAATCCTTCGGCAAAGGACGGCATGAGTAAAGCGCGTGCCCCCCGCAGCAAAGCGGCCAATTGCGCATCGGAACAGCCACTTACTTCTTCAACATGGGATTTCAGCGCGGGGCAGCGGTCGAGCATGTCGAGAACTTGTTCGTTTTCCCAACCGCGCTTGCCAATAATCACAAGGCGCGGGATGTTTGATGCAGGCAGGAATTCCCCGAAATGCCGCCACAGATTGAGCAGCAGCAGGTGGTTTTTGCGCGGTTCAATCGTGCCAAGGCACACGAAATAAGGCCGGTCGTCGCTCGAATTGCCATGTGCCACATCGGCTAGTGGTTCGGTGCCCAGCAGCGCAACGTGCAATGCAATCTGGTGGCCGCTGCGCTCTATCCATGGCCGGAATGCGTGGCCGGTGGCAGCAGAATTGACGATCACAGCATCGGCATGATCGGCCAGCGTTTGCATCCGGCGGCTGTGCAACGCGGCACCTGACGGCCGGGCGTACTCAGGATATTCAATCGGAATCAGATCATGGACCATGCACAGGAACCGCGCGTTCTCGCGGGCAAGAATGCTTTGCACTTTTCGTGCATTGGTCAAATGATGTGGCGAAACTTGCACATAGACCGGACGCTCAGCCGCCGTTGATAAGCGTGCCCGCTTCGGCAAAAGCCTTGCCATCCAAGGCAGGACTGACAAGATCGAGCGCTGGCGGGGTTCTACGCCTCCTTTGGCCCAGCGCTGCTCCAGTTCTTCCAGATAAGCTGATGCCGTTGCGTGGCTGATGCGTCCGTAAAGGCCGGTGGGATGTACAGCCGCAAAGGATAAGGCGTCGCCATAGAGGCGCATAAGCCCTCGTGCATAGGCCATCTCGACCCGGTCAACACCCGATGGCGTGGAATAGCGCACGCGCGAAATGAGGCGCGAAATATCAAGGATCACCCGGGTCATCGCAAATGCGCCATAAACCGCCCTTGTATCCGGCGCAAAGGTTCAACCCAACTTAAGCGATTGGGCGTTTGCGCCGCTGACATGCGGCTGATCAGCACTTCGGGCGGGCAGGGCAGTCCCGTAACCGGATCAAGGTAGCGCGGGTATAAAATCAGCACCCCTGCGACGAGTTCATCCAGTTTCAACGCGCGCCCGCGCCGGTCGGGAACGGCACCCAGATCGCGGGTAAGGCCCCAGCCTGCATAGAACGGCGTGCCGTGGCATGTTACGTCCAGCCCCCGCATGAGAGCTTCGAAGCCCGTCAGGGATGTGAGCACGTGCACGGCGTCTACCGCATCAAGCAAGGGTGCCATGCCGCCGCCGCGCACAATACGATCGGCAAATTGCAAAACGTCCGCATCGGCAACAGCGCCTTTGCGGTGTCCTGCATCAACATCGGGATGGGGGCGAAACCAGATTTCCGCGTCTGGTTCCATAGCGCGGGCGCGGCGCAACAGTTCAAGGTTTGATTGCAGCCCGCCGCCACCGGCAATGACCGACATATCATCTTCGACCTGGGCGGGCACCAGCACGATCCGGCGGCCCGGTGTGCGGGGCGGTACAGGAGAACCCACACCGACCGAATACTTGCTAATCCCTGCAGCAATGATCGTTTTGCGCAAAGCGCTGGCACGCTGGGTCAAGGCCGGAGTGAAGCTGGTTGTTGCGAGGATATGTTCCAGATCGCTGGGCGATGATGGATCGAAGTGAATGCCGCGCCGGTCCACCACGACGGAGGAAGGTGGAACAAGGTTGCTGCCAAGCCCGACAGAGCGCACGAAACCATCCTCGACGCGGACCAATGCCGTGCCCTGTCGGGCTGCATCATTTAGCAGGGCGGGTGATACGCGCGACGGCCAGATGGCCACTGCACCACCGGTTTCTCGGGCGATTTTTAACACGTCTGTGGCGCGTGAAACGATGCTGAGCTTGCGCCCCGGCACCCACAGAAAGCGCCGGATTTCATCACGCTTCCACCAGGCCATGCCGCAGGCGGCACTGATGAAGCGATTGCTTTCAATCAAACTTCGCCATTCGGCCAGAAGCGCAACAGTCTGGCCGATTGTCGCGGACTGGTGGGTGAAAGGATTGGTGTAGCAAACCGCGCGGATAGCTTGGAGTGTCTTATGATCAAGAGCCTCGGCATCATCATCAGGATTGCCATAGCGGCCTGCCGACAGCACGCGCACCGGAACGCTGCAAATACGGGCGATGGCGATCCATTCGTCATCACCATGGGCAATCAGGCTACCAGCACGCTCCAGAACAGACCATGGATCGACATCGCCAAACCAGTGCCCCCCGTGAATCGTGCAAAGGCGGGCAAGCGCGCGGGGCTTGAGATGCGGCGTGCTGCAGAGCATTGCCGCTTTAACATCGGGCGATAGCGAGGCTGTCAGATGTTCCAAGGAGTCCCCCGCACGGGGACGCAGCACCGACGGTGCAGGAACCGTAATATTCGCAGGCTGCAGCCAGAATTTCCCGCCGACGCGGGCACCACGGAGCAAGTCCAGCACATCAGGCGCTGGCGCATCGGGAGCCTGAGCAGGTTTGGAAAGAATGACTGTGTTGCGATGGAATGGCGGTGCGCGAAGCAGGCAAAGACCGGTCACGGGCGTTTGCCCCAAACAGGCACTTCCAACTGACCATCGGATGCCTTGCGGATGATGCCATAGCTCCCGGTAGGCAACTTGAGGGTTGGCAAATTGTGAAGCCTTGCCCGCAAGCAAGGATCAGCCAACAGAGCGAACCGCGCTGCGCCATTGCTGGTGACAAGCAGGGTGGGTCGATCATCGTTTGATGAGTTCGTGAACAAAGAGTGCCATGCAGCAATGCGGAGTTCTGCATCAACTGACCAGCCATCTGGGGGGACCGCGTCCTGGTCCCAGGCGGCCAAGGCTTGTTTGCCGATGCGGGCTGTGACGGCATCCTCGGTCTGGTTTTCGTCCGGGCCGTGATCAATCTCGCGCAGGAAGTCGGCTGTCTCCAGTGTTACTGGACCGGTTTGGCCTGCAATAATCGCTTCGGCCGTTTGGCGCGTGCGCAGAAGAGGTGAAACAAACGCTTTGCCAAAATGCCAATCCAGCGACGCAAAGTGCGCGGCCAGCGCACGACCCTGATCGTGGCCAGCGTCGGTAAGCGGCAAATCGGTCCGCGCGCCAATCCTGCGAGGGGACTCTCCGGCAGTGAAAGTGTTGCCGTGGCGGACTATAACAAACATCGAAACCATTCACGCGGGATAAGGATCGCCAAACTGGGTAATGGCTTCTTCAGCCTTGGCAAGGTCTTCAGGCGTATCGATGCCGGACAACACGTATGCAGGCACGTCTACTTCAACCGTGGCAACTGCCCAGCCATGTTCAAGGAAACGCAGTTGTTCAAGGCCTTCAAGCTGTTCGTAGTGGCCGGGGGAAGCCGTGGCGAACCATTCGAGTGCGGGCATGGTGTAACCATAAAGCCCGAGATGCTGCCAAACTGGCGATAAAGGTGCCGTGCGCAATTTGTGTTCATTGCGCATGGCCGGAAGGATCGATTTGGAAAACCACAGCGCCCGCCCGTGACTGTCCCGCACGCATGTTGTGCCGCTGAACGGGGCGGTGCGTTTGTGTTCGCGCAAGCGATCAAGCCTTGCCCAATCAAGGCAAAACACCGGCGTGGTTACGTCAGCATACCCGGCGCGCAGGGTTTGCATCAAATCCGCGACGATTGTGGCAGGGATGAACGGTGCGTCACCTTGCAAATTGATGATCCGTCGTGGCGGGCAGGAGTGCTGCTGGGCCGCAGCAAAAGCGCGCATCGTGCCCGAATCCAGATCGGACGAGGTCATCGCAACATCTGCACCGATGGTTTGCGCATGATCGGCAATGCGCGGATCGTCAGTGGCGACCAGAACGCTACAATTTTGCGCTTGTTTTGCGGCCAATTGTGCAACTGCAACCACACGCTCCAATAACGTGCGTCCGGCTATTTTAAGCAGCGGTTTGCCCGGCAGGCGCGACGACCCGAACCGCGCTGGTACTACAATCAAATCAGGGCCTGTTCCGGGACCTTCAGCACTTATGCTGCCGGATTCAGACAATGCCGGTCCTGACGATGTCGTGCATGTGCACAACCCCGACCAGCCTGCCCGCATTTTCGACGAAGATCACCGAGACAGCGTTTTCGTTCATAATGCGCAGGGCATCGGCGCATAAAGTGCCGGGCGGGACGGTGACGGGATTTGGCGACATGTGCAGGCCGATGCTGTCCTGCATGTCATGCACAGCGATACACCGGCGCAAATCCCCATCGGTGAACACGCCGATCAATCTGTCGCCATTGTCCACGACCGCCGTCGCGCCATAACGCTTACGGCTCATTTCAATGGTTGCGCTGCTTAACGTTGCTTCCCGGCGCACTTTGGGAATCGCCCCATCCGTGCCCATGATCTGTTCGACAGCAAGCAATTGCGCGCCCAGCTTGCCACCGGGATGGAACACGCGAAAATCCGAAGGCGTGAAGCCACGCGCCTCGATCAAGGCAACCGCCAAGACATCACCCAGAACCAATTGCAATGTGGTGGACGACGTGGGTGCCAAATCGTTCGGGCAGGCTTCACGAACCAGCGGCAAAGACAGACAGATATTTGCCGCTTTTGCAGCGGTGCTATCGGGCCATGCCGTAGCCACGATTAAAGTGACACCGAAACGGTGGCAGTAATGGAAGATATCGTACAATTCACTGGTTTCGCCAGACCATGTGATCGCGAAAACAACATCATTTTCCGTGATTACGCCCAGATCCCCGTGGCTTGCCTCGCCGGGGTGGAGAAAAAGTGCAGGCGTACCGGTTGAACGCAAGGTCGCAGCAATTTTGCGGCCGATATGCCCGCTTTTGCCCATTCCGCTTACGATTACGCGCCCGTCCGTGCGGGCCATCGCTTCGATCGCCAAATCCAGCGAATGGCGGAATGACGCATTGTCAAACACACCCTTGAGCTGCTCAAGCGCCTGAATTTCCGTCTCAATCGTCTTCAACGCTGATTCTGTATAGCGCGGCACGACGGTTCTAAGCTGCATGTTCAACCTGGTCATAACGCTTCCCCCATAGTTACGCTCTTGTGCCAAGCCAAGCCTTTTGCCATCGCTGATCATGCATCGCTTGCTCATTGCCACCGGCAAAATTTACCGGCAATTAATCAATAACCTTAATGTTATGCCCAAAAAGTTAACTTTAGGCATGTGTGTGCCCTGATCGAAATTGGAATGAAAACATGATCCTTTGTGGACGCAATGTTTCAACAGAGACACCCTTGTTCATAATTGCCGGGCCCTGCGTGATAGAAAACGAAAAGCACACGTTGTCTATTGCGGAAAGTCTAGCAATGACCGCGCAAAAGCTCGCAATGATGATTATTTTCAAGAGCTCTTTCGACAAAGCGAACCGTAGTTCGGACAAGTCGTTCCGTGGCCCCGGAATGTATGAAGGATTGCGTATTCTTGAAAAGGTCCGGTCCGAGACTGGGCTGCCGATCTTGACCGATGTCCACGAAGCCGAACAAGTCAGTTCTGTTGCACAGGTTGTTGACGTGCTGCAAACGCCGGCCTTCCTTGCGCGACAAACTGATTTTATTGCCGCCGTCGCCGCTTCGGGTAAACCTGTGAATATCAAAAAGGGTCAGTTCATGGCGCCTGCTGACATGACGCAAGTCGTCGCCAAGGCGCGCAATGCGGCGTTGGCCGCGGGGTGTGAGCCGGACAACTTTATGTTGTGTGAGCGCGGGGTTTCGTTTGGTTACAACACACTGGTATCGGACATGCGCAGTCTGGCGATCATGGCGCAAACCGGTTGTCCGATTGTGTTTGACGCAACCCATTCCGTCCAGCAGCCGGGCGGACTGGGTGAACGGTCTGGCGGACAGCGCGAATTCGTCCCGTTGCTGGCCCGCGCAGCGGTCGCTGCCGGGGTTTCAGGCGTGTTTATGGAAACACATCCAGACCCGGACAAGGCACTGTCAGACGGCCCGAATGCATTGCCGCTTGAGGACTTTGAGCCATTGGCTGCGCGGCTACAGGCGATTGACGCATTGGTTAAGGGTTACTAGGCCCTTGATGCGATGTGGATGCTTCGGTAAAAATGGCAGCAGTTACAAGTCTTTGGGGCAAAAGGCTCAAGGTTGCTTTGATGGCGCCGGTCTGGGTGCTGCAACTTTTTACAGGCTATAAAAGCTTTCTCGACAATCCTTTGATCGGTTCACGCCGATTGAATGCGCGGGGCCTGCACGTGTGGCGGGTGCGCGCTGCTGATGGGCTGTGTCGTTGGCGCAGGCGGCGCTTGGCGCGGCATGTCAGGCCGGATTGGCTCGCGGCATTTGAACGCGATGGCTTTGTGGCCATTCCCGATGCCGTACCGCCAGCTGAATTTCCGGCATTGCGCGCGGCCATACTGTTTTATGAAGGACCTGCGCGCGAAATGGTGCAGGGCGATGCGATCACGCGCAGATTGGCCATTGATCCTGCCATGCTTGCCCAAATCCCCGCGCTTCGCACATTGCTGGCACGCAAGGATATCGTGTCACTTTTCAACTACGTGGCCAGCTTCAAGACGACGCCGCTGCATTACATTCAAACCATCGTCAGCGGGATCGACACGCCAGACGCGGATCCGCAAGAAACGATCCATGCCGATAGCTTCCACGCATCGCTCAAATCATGGTTGTTCCTGAATCCCGTGGCCGCCGATGAAGGGCCGTTCTGCTATGTGCGCGGATCGCATCGCTTCACGGCAAAACGCCTAGCGTGGGAGCATCTTCGCAGCCTTGCCGATCCCACCGCGATTGACCGGCTGTCGGCGCGCGGATCACCGCGCGTCGATGCGGCTGATCTCGCAGCCATGGACCTGCCACCCGCCGAAGGACTGGCAGTTGCGGGCAACACGCTGGTCGTTGCTGATACCGTGGGATTCCACGCGCGCGGGTTTTGCGAAAAGCCGGGCGAGCGCGTGGAAATCTGGTCCTATGCGCGGCGCAATCCGTTCGTGCCCTGGTTAAGCGGGGACCTGCTCAGTCTGCCCGGCATTGCCGAGCGGCGCGTCAACTGGCTGTGGACCTTTCGCGACCGGTTTGAGAAGCAACTGGGTCAGCCATGGCGTCCGGTCGGCAAGCGCCGCCCCATGAGTGACGGGGCGTAGCAAGTCAGCCTCGCGATTGCTGGCGGCCATTGCTTCCGGGCTGCACATCAAAAAATGGCAGGTCGTTGTAAGCTGGCGAAAAACCCAGCGCGTCATAGATTTCGGGCCGCAGGAACGGATAGGCGTCGCCTGCGCTTTCATGCACCTTGGCGCATTCGCCAAGGTAGCTGTCGATGGTGCGATATAGTCCGCGTTTCATCATTGTTCGGTGCATGGGGTTCCTGTCTGCCGACTGCTGCACCGAGGGCGGGTGATTCGCCATTAAATCACAAGTTGGTCACAAACTCGCAACACGTTGCGGCACTGCGCGTCACCGCTGGGTGATAAAAACGCAGTGCCGCAAGTGATTGTTATGGCTCGATACGCAGCGCAGGCACTTGTGCTGCGGGCAAGTCAGCGCCGAGCCGGCGGGCCAAAGTTGGGGCAATGGCGCGCATGTCGATTTCGCCCAGATTGCGACCCTTTGCCACACCCTTGCCCATGATCAGGAAGGTTGAGCGCATTTCGGGCAAGGTGGGGAAATAGCCGTGCATGCCCTTGCTGCGTGATGGCTTCACCATTTGTGCGTTTGCAGCAAAAGCTCCGGCCAAGGCGCCGGGCTTCAAATCGACAAAGAACGCCGCTTGCGGATTGCCGCCCAACTTGGCGATCTCTGCTTTGTCGGCAACATGCGCGATACGGGCTTCGGGCTTGGCTGCAAGCGAGGCCAGCAAAGCACCAACTTTGGCGGTAAGCGCGGTGTCATCGGGGCGGGCCAGCGCAACCGCGATCGATCCCCCTGATGGCCACGGCATGGCTTCCCACGATGCAACTTTGCCATTGGAGTCCAGCGTGATCAGCCCTGCATCGATGAACGGGCGGAACAGATTGATTTCGGTATCGGTGGCAACAAAGCCGTGATCGCTGACAATGGCGACAGTGGCATCGGGGTGCGCCGCCATTTCGGCAGCCAGCAGTTTGCCCACCGCGCTGTCCAGCCGTTCCAGCACCGCGTTTGATGCAGCTGAACCGGGGCCTGAGGCGTGCTCTTCATGATCGAGACCCGCGAAATAGACCGTCATGAATTCGGGCTTTTTCGTTTCGATCATGCGCACGGCAAATTTGGCGCGCACTTCATCGCCATCAACGCCTTCATCAATGCCATCGGCATAAGCGCCGCAATCGTGCTCAAGCGCGTCGTACAGCCCGTCGGTGGACATTGCTTTGAGCATCTTGCGATCATCAGCGTGGCCGGACCGCCAGATCTGCGGGAGATTGTACGTCAGCGATTTGACGCCGACGCTGACGGGCCAATGGACGTTGGCGGTGGTGCGGCCAGCTTTACGGGCAGCGTCCCATAGCGTTTCGGCGGTGATATCTTCGGCAAACCAGAACCAGCCGCCGTAATTGATCTGCCTGGGATCGAACGTGGTGTTGGAAACGATGCCGTGACGGGCAGGGGCAACGCCGGTGATCAGCGTGGTGTGGCTGGGATAGGTAACCGTGGGCAGATTGCCGGTGACGCCCGCCGCATAGGCACCTTCTTTCAGGAAGCGGCGCAAGTTCGGGATTTTCAGCCCGCGCTTTTCTGCTTCGAGAACGTCGCCGGGGCGTAGGCCATCGATGGAGATCAGCAAAACCGGCGCGGATGGCGTCTGGCCCCAAACGGCGACGGGCGCCGCACTGATAATCAGTGCGACGCCCGCGACGAGGGCCTTTGCGGTTGCAAGGCCGTTTTTCATCAGAAGCCAGCCTTCAACGTGACGAACACCTGACGTGGTGCTGCTGCCAGCAAAGTCTGGTTATCACCGCTAAAGCCGAAGCCGTTTGACCCGATTGTGGCGACATAGCGTTTGTCGAACAGGTTCACCGCGTTCAATTGCAGTTCGATAGGCTGACGCTGTCCGATGTCGAGGCGATAGCCCAGAGTCGCGTCAATCAGCGCACGGCCCGGAACCGACTGGTCGTTGGTTTACGTGAAGTACCGCTTCGACATGTAGTTCACGCCCACACGACCGAATACCGTATCGCTGTCGTAGGACAGTTCACCGCGCAGCAGGTGCTTTGGTGCGTCGGTGACGGTCTTGCCCGCCGTTGGCTGGATGGTAGTGACGCCACCTGCCGTGATGACAACGTCATCCCGGTATGTAGTATCGTTGTAGCTGTACGATGCGAACGCACCGAAACCGCCGGGCAGTTTCACATCAACAGCCGCTTCGATGCCGAGGGCGCGGACCGAACCAACGTTTTGCAGCGCGTTAGTTGCACCAACGATACCGAGCGAAGTCGGAATGACGAGCAAACGGTCGCGGAAATCGACATAATAGCCAGCCAGCGATGCGTTGATCACGCCGGTGTTGTAGCGAAGGCCGGCTTCAAACGTATCCGAGCTTTCAGGCTTGATCTTGTCTTTGATGGCATTGAACCCGTCTTGGTTTGACGAGAATGGTCCAGCTGTGGTCGAAGCCTGGAAGGCACGTGTTACCTGCGTGAAACCTGCAAAAGCTTCGAGGCCATTGCCCAACTTGTAATTCAGGCCAACGTGCGGTTGGAACCAGTCTTCGGTTTTCAGCGTGCCTGTTGCTCTGCTGTTGGTATTCACCAAAGCAAACGAGCTGGAGTCTACCGAATAGCCCTTCCAGCCCACGTTGACCTTCAGATCGCCCAGTTCGATATCGTCCGTGATGTAATACTGGATGGTGTCGGTTTGGAACGCGATTGACCAATCAGTGCGAAACGGGTTGCTCTGGAATTTCAGATGATCGCGGCCCGCGTTGGTGCGGCTTTCATAACCGTAGAACCTGCGCGACTGGACGAAGTCGTTCTTTTCGAACCAGCCGCCAACTGTCAGGTTGTGCATGCCGTAAGTGTTCGAGATCGAACCGAAAACACCCTTACGCTTGATGTCATATTCCGTGGTGCGGATCGACATCGGAACGCCCGATGGGCTGGCGCGATATGGCGTACCCCATGTGCCCTGACCGTCGTTCTCGTGGTAATAGCCCTTGATCTTGAACACGGCGGTATCGGCAAACGGAAGCGTCAGGCCAACCGAGGCGATGGTATCTTTGCGAAGACCGGATGCGTCATAATAAGCATCGTCTGCGATAATGAATGGCGATGGGTAGGTCGTGCCTGCCGCGAGGTTGGTCGGCGTTACACCGCTGTATCCGGTATTGGCGGCGATATCGGCAATGGTGATTGCTTCGGCATACCCCGATGGGCCGAAGTTGTCCCAGTCGTAACCAAGACGACCGATCATTTCCAGGCTGAGGTCCTGATAGTCCTGCTCGGCGCGGTTCGAATAGCTGATGTAGCCATCGAGTTCAGCGCCGCCGCCCAGTGGCGCAACGGCCTTGGCGTTAACCATCAAGGTGCGCTGCTGGCCATCGCCCTTCCACTTGTCGCCATTCTGGTACTGGACCGACGTGTAGGCGCGCAGGCCATCTTCCGTGCCGATGCCGATACGGGCAAAGCCGCGGAATGTGTTGGCCGAGCCGTATGAACCGCTGGCGGTGACGCCAAGCGCATCTTTGGGGTCGAGCGAGAAAAATTCGAGCGTGCCGCCGAGGTTGTTGGTTGATTGCGCGGCGATGGAGCCGGAACCTTGTGAAACCCGCGTGATGCCGATGTTTTCTGAAGTAATGGCGCGGCTGATGTGCAAGCCGTTGTTATTGCCATAGGACATGTCGCCCAGTGGAATGCCATCAAGCGTGAAGCCAAGCTGGTTCTGGCTGAAGCCGCGAATGGTGATGCGCGTTGACCATTCATAGTTGCCGAACGCGTCAGCCGACTGGAAGTTGACCGATGGCAGCTTTTCAATCGCCTTCAAAGGGCTGGTGCCCGAGGCGAGTATGGTCAGTTCTGCGGTCGAAAGTTCCTGAACCTGGCGGGTCTGGCCTTGGCCAAGCACAACGATTTCGGTTTCAGCGCCATCTGCGGCAAGCGCAGTTTCGGCAGCGGGGGCAACGTCAACAGCAGCAAAGGCTGGCGCGGCAATAAGCGATGTGCTGGCAAGCAGCACGGCGATGGTACGCATGGTGTGATCCCTCATTAACCAGTTGATCTGGTTGCGCTCCCGCTAGACCTTCGCTGTTGCAACATTGTGCAATTTCAGAGACAGTTCAGGGACAAATCTGTGACGAATGGTTGACAGCAACCCTCTAAAACAGTGGTGTCACAAGAGTGTAACGCGCGGTGCGCAATGGACGAGAACATGCAGCCAAATCATCAGCGCGCAGAATCATGCGGCTTGCCGCCGGTACAAGAGCGATTCTTCAATCGCGAATTGAGCTGGCTGTCGTTTAATCGTCGCGTGCTGGCCGAAGCGGTCAATCCCGATTATCCGCTGCTGGAGCGGCTGCGTTTTCTGTCGATCAGCGGCAGCAATCTTGATGAATTCATGATGGTGCGCGTGGCCGGGATCGCCGGACAAGTGCGCCGCCAGATTGACGAACTTTCGATTGATGGCAAAACCCCGACGCAGCAACTGGGCGGCCTGCTGGATGCGGTCAAAGACCTGATTGATGCTCAGCAGGAAGTGCTGGTGGGCTTGTCGCAGGATCTGGCAAAAGCAGGCATCCGCCTGATCGACAACGATCCCTTTACCCGTGCCGAAGCGGATTGGTTGCGCGCCTATTTCGAAGAACATGTCGTCCCGATCCTGACGCCACAGGCCATTGATCCAGCGCATCCTTTCCCGTTCATCGCCAATCAGGGCACTGGCATCCTGTTTCAGATGCAGCGCTTGGCCGATGGCGCAGGCGTCAGCGAGATGATCCTGATCCCGCCCGCGCTGCCGCGTTTCGTACGCCTGCCGGGGGAAAGTGCATCGTGGATTGCCATCGAAGAACTGGTGCGGCGTCATGCCATGCTGATCTTCCCCGGCTTCCGGGTGCTGGGCCACGGCACGTTCCGCGTGCTACGCGATAGCGACATCGAAATCGAAGAAGATGCCGAAGACCTTGTGCGCTATTACCGCACAGCCATCCAGCGGCGGCGGCGTGGCAAAGTCATCATGCTGCAATTGCAGGACAATTTTGATCCCGATGCCGAACGACTGCTGCGCGATCAATTGCGTCTGGATCATGCGCTGGTCATCAAGAGCAAGGGATTGCTGGCGATCAACGGCCTTGCCACGGTGGTTGATGAAGACCGGCAGGAACTGAAATTCGATCCTTACAACCCGCGTTATCCCGAACGTGTGGCCGAACATGACGGCGATTGCTTCTCTGCGATTCGGGAAAAGGATCTGGTGATTCACCATCCTTACGAAAGCTTCGAGGTGGTGATCGATTTCCTGCGGCAGGCAGCTGCAGACCCTGATGTGGTGGCGATCAAGCAGACACTGTACCGCGCGGGCAAGCAATCTGCGGTAATCGCCGCGCTGATTGCGGCGGCAGAGGCGGGCAAGTCTGTTACCGCCGTGGTCGAATTGAAAGCGCGGTTTGACGAAGAGCAGAACCTGATGTGGGCCGCCCAGCTTGAACGCGCGGGCGTTCAGGTGATTTACGGCTTCGTCGATTGGAAGACTCACGCAAAAATCAGCCTTGTGGTGCGGCGTGAAGGTGGCGGCTATCGCACCTATTGCCACTTCGGTACCGGCAATTATCACCCCGTCACCGCGCGCATTTACACTGACCTGTCGTTCTTTACCGCCGATCCGCGCATGGGCCGCGATGCAGGGCAATTGTTCAACTTCGTCACCGGCTATGTTGAGCCTAAGCATACCGAACTGCTGGCCATCTCGCCCATCAATTTGCGCGAAAAGCTCTATGAATGCATCGATCGCGAGGTTGAGCTGGCGGGCAAGGGGCGTCCCGCCACGATCTGGGCCAAGCTGAACCAGTTGACCGATCCTGATCTGATTGACCGGCTATACATCGCAAGCCGTGCGGGCGTGGAAGTGCGGCTGGTCGTGCGCGGAATTTGCTGCCTGAAGCCGGGCGTTCCCGGCCTGTCAGAAACGATCGAGGTGAAATCGATCATCGGGCGCTTTCTGGAGCACAGCCGCATCTGGGCCTTTGGCAACGGCGCGCGCATGCCGAACAAGCGGGCACGGCTGTTCATCTCGTCCGCTGATGGCATGAGCCGCAATATGGGCCGCCGTGTGGAAGTGCTGGTGCCGGTGCGCAACCCGACGGTGCATGATCAAATCCTTGATCAGGTGATGCTGGCGAACCTGTTGGATACCGAACAAAGCTGGGCGTTGCATGGTGACGGGGAATATACGCGGTTTGAAAAAGGCGCGCAGCCGTTCAATCTGCACCGCTATTTCATGACGAACCCGTCGCTTTCCGGGCGCGGCGCAGCGCTTTCCAGTGGAAGAAAAGTGCCCAAGCTTGCGCTTCGCCGCGGCGCGGCCCACCGTGGTTGAGTGATTGAAACGCTGACGCATAATCCGACATTCGCGTGGGAGTCATCCCGCGCGGTAATCGATATCGGCTCTAACACCGTGCGGCTGGTGGTTTATGGCGGCCCGCCGCGTGCACCGGTCGTGCTGCTCAATGAAAAAGTGACGGCCAAGCTTGGCAAAGGCGTCGCCGAAGACGGCAAGCTTTCGGGCAAAGCCATGACGAATGTTCTGGCGGCATTGGCGCGGTACAAGGCTATCCTCGATCTGGCAGGCGTCGGCTCGGTCGATGTTGTGGCCACCGCTGCGGTGCGCGATGCCACGAACGGGGCCAAGTTCCTTGATCGTGTAACCGCGCTGGGCTTTGCCCCGCGCTTGCTTTCAGGCGTCGAGGAAGCGGAGACGAGCGCGACCGGTGTGATCGGGGCATTCCCCGATGCGAGCGGGATTGTGGGAGATCTGGGCGGCGGCAGCCTTGAACTGGTGGATGTGGCTGATGGCGGCACCAGCCACGGCATCAGCATGCCCTTGGGATCGCTCCGCTTGTCAGCCTTGCGCGCAGGCGGGGACCGGACGTTCTCGCGCAAAGTGGGCGCAATGCTGGCCAAGGCAGATTGGGCGGCAGAGCCCGGTGTCACGCTTTACCTGGTGGGCGGATCAATGCGCGCTTTTGCCCGTGCGGCAATGGTGCGGATGAACTGGCCGCTTGAGGATACACACGGCTTTACGCTCGATTCGGTCAAAGCCGCACAGCTGGCGCGGCTGCTGTCGCGGCGGGGGCAGGCGCTGAAACCCATCGAGGGTGTTTCAACCAATCGCCTGACCAGTATTCCTGATACCGCCGCGTTGATCTCTGTCCTGTTGCGACAATTGGCCCCCGGGCGGATCGTGTTCT
Organism: Novosphingobium sp. 32-60-15; assembly: GCF_002280675.1. Classification (GTDB taxonomy): domain Bacteria; phylum Pseudomonadota; class Alphaproteobacteria; order Sphingomonadales; family Sphingomonadaceae; genus Novosphingobium. Next base: position 21,443 of record NZ_NCEN01000026.1, read on the forward strand.
CATCATGGGGTTTGCGTGAAGGGCTGCTGTTCAGCGCGCTTGGCCCCGATGAACAGGCACAGGACCCGTTGGTTGCCGGTGTCAGCGATTTCGTCAGGCAATCGGGCATCACAGCGGCGCAAGGCGATGCAGCGGTCCGATGGATGCAGAGCGTGGTGCCGATGGCGCGCACTCCGCTGGGGCGCGCAGCGGTGTTGTTGTGTCTGGCCGCTGGACGGGTTGAGCCAAACTTGCGCCGCGAAACGGCACGTGCATGGGGCCTGCGCAAACGCTGGATCGGCGTTGAAACATCCGGGCGGGCGGTTCTTGCAGCAGCGTTGCAAAGCAGCGCGTCGCGTGGCGGACAAATTGATGATCTTGCGCTTTTGGCCCCCGCTACGGACCTTTCCGAAGCGCAATCACTGGGCCTTGCCGCACGGCTGTGCCGCAGGTTAACCGCAGGCTGCGTGCCGTTGATCGAGCGCACAGCCTTGGGCATTCAAGCTGGCCGATTGTCGCTGGAAAGCACCGAGCCTGCCTTGATCAGTGACAGTGCGTTGCGCGATCTCAAAGAACTTGCTCAGCACATGGGACTGGAACTGGCTTAAAGCGCCGCTTTGCCAAGGCCGACATCTGCTGCGTTGCCCAGCCTCTGGTGGCTCAGGCAATTGGCCGGACGGCCGATGGTGAAGCGCGCGCAGTTCCACCGGTAGCGCGCTTCGACGAACATGGGATCGCGCAGATAATGGAAATCCATCGTCTGCAATTGCGCCGTTGAAGCGGGCAGGGCGGCGGGAATCAAGCGCTGGTCACTCCACGCCATGACAATGCAACGTGGGCGTTTGCCGCAAGCTTGGGCTGCCAGGGCTGGAAACCTTGAAGAATCCGCGTCTTTGCCAATGCGAACAAAGAAGATGTCGGCTTCGGCGCCTGCAAGCTTCAATTCAAAACCGGTGTCAGTAGCGCAGTTTACGCCGCAATCACTCGCCGGTGTTGCTACCGCTTCTGTGGCGACGGCGGTTTCGTCCGGCAACAAAGCGAGCATCTCTTCATCGCCGTGCGCAGGTGAAAGGGCTGCCATTTTAAGGACTGGCGCTTCGACAAGTGCAGGGCGCACTGAAAAGGCCCGGGGCGTTCCCCACCATCCATCCCACCGGAAGAACAAATGCGTCCCCACAGCGCTGATCTTGTCAAGCTTTGCGCTCCAATAGGGCACGACCCAATCGGTGTGATAATGGGTTGCGTGGCCAACGGGGCGATAGACAAAGCCGGCCAATGCAAGGCGCGCGACGGCGCGGGCACGCTCCCACGCTGCTGGTGACGGGCGATAGCGCTGCATTGCCCCATCGCATGTGAAGGTGAACTGGCAGCCGGTTTGCCGCTCGGCCCCGTGGAACACCACGCCGCAGATGCTGGGCTGAAATGCCGGATGGCGCACACGGTTCAGCACGACCTGTACCACCGCCTGCTGGCCGATCACATCATCGCCAGCTTCATAAAAGGCAGCAGCCGCGAGGCAATCGACGGCACGTTCAAACGCAACGCCTTCATTTTTCATTCTGAAGGGCGCGGCGGGGGGATTGGGCTCAGTCGAAAACGGAACCGCAGCGTTGATGGTGCGCGCGTCTTCTTCGGCGATGGGTTTCCAAGCCAAACTCTCCACTTTGGGAAGCGGGATATCAATTAACTGCCCGGCTTGATTGATTCGGGGGCGGCTGGTGCCGTCGCCTGCCGTTTTTGGCGTGTAGGCATTACCAAGGATAAAGATTGCAGCCGCAATTATGCCGACCGCGACCGCAATCATGAAGGATGCAGCAAGCACCCGTTTGCGCGCGGCTGATTGGTTTAGCGCATCAATTTGAGTGGTGTCGGTCATTGCATCAATCATAGGGCGCTCTGAGTGGGGCGGCGCATGTTTCGATTCGGTACGGCCCCCTTTGAATCGGGGTATTGTAAACCAAAAAGACACCGCGGGTTAAAACCTATAGCCAGCGCCCGAATCACGATGTATATTTATGGTTAACGAAAAATTGGTGACAACAAGTCGCCTGAGAGAGGATCGCCGTGCAGAAGCTGACCGTTGTTACGCCAACAATCATCAACCATTCCGTCACAAGCCTGAAAATGACACGGATCAAGGTTTCGGAAACGTCGGCTGAAACGTCGAAGTTCAAGCGCGAAGGCAAAGCTGTGCTGTTGGCAGCGGGCTTTTGCCTCGCGGTCTGGATGGTCCTTGCGTGGGTCATGATGAACAGGCCGTGAAGCATTCCTTTTTGGTAAAATGATTTGCGTATTTGTCGGATGATACCACCAGTGAGTCGCGACTGAAATGTTGCGACGCTTGCTTAAGAGGATCCCCTCGCGAGCAGCACCGCAGGGATCGTCAAAAACAGGATCTTGAAATAGAGCGTCGGCGTGAGTGATCGCGCAAAGGCGACATCCATCGCGACTCTACGGCGATAGCTCACATCATTGCGACCACTGATCTGCCACAGGCCGGTGATGCCGGGTTTTACCTGGAGGTAGGATTCGAAGTATCGGCCGTATCGGCGGCGTTCCGCATCGACGATCGGCCTTGGCCCGACCAGGCTCATATCACCGACCAGGACATTCCAGAACTGCGGCAATTCATCGAGGCTGGTTTTGCGCAGGAACTGCCCCACCTTCGTGATCCGGGGATCATTCCGCAACTTTTGGTGGATCTCCCACTCGGCTCGCGATTCAGGGCACGTCTCCAACAGGTGGCGGAGCCTTTCGTCTGCATCCTTGGCCATCGAACGGAACTTGAGGCAGTTGTAGTACCTTCCGCCGTAACCAATGCGACGATGTGCGAAAAAGACCGGCCCAGGTCCGCCTGTGATCAAAATAACCAAAGCGATCAGCAGCATCAACGGTAGGAAAAACAGCAAGGCTGCCAATGACAGAACAATGTCACAAGGGCGCAGAATGCTGCTTTGAGCCACATCTCGCCTCGCTAGGAGTTTACTGGCCATCAGTTAGAAATCTTGCCATTTCCTGTGCATCCTTACCTTAGACCAGAAATAGGGTCTTCGCGGACGCGGTACGATCATGCTGCAATGCATTATCGTCCGGATATCTGCGTTATCAGCAATCGTCTGCCGTCATCTGTTGAAAATGCGCCGAAGTGGACCGTTCTGCGCGAGTTGATGGAGTTTTGGGCTTTTCTACTCCAAATTGAAGCATTCACAGGGTTTTGTAAGGCGATTTCGAAGGAGAAACTTCACTGGCGTGCCTTGACAGAGGGGCGTTAACCATAATTACCAAGGCTGCTCACGCACTAAAAACAATATACCATTGCTAGGTGATTCTTTCACCTTTCGTTAATGATGTTTTGCGCAGCTAAGGGTGTTCAATGCTGCATTTGCGAAGCCGGATTTTTGGGTTACGTCCGAGACCTGTTTATTGATTTTACGTGTGGAGTCATGTCGGTCTCTTCAACCAGATCTGAAGCGCGAACGGGCCAAAACTATTGCGACCGACTGGTCCTGACCCGTGTCGCACTCGTCGCGCTCCAGGATGGCAGGGTAACGTTTCAAACTGATGTTTCGCAAATTTTAGATCAGGATGTTGGGTGACATGAAGCTGGAACGACCAATCGCTCTCGTACTTTGTCGACGCTGTGATTGACGTCATCATTCCGGCGTACAACGCTGGCGCAACCGTCGGTCGGGCGGTTACTTCGTCTTTGGCGCAGCGCGAAGTCGCGTCGGTGATTGTCGTTGACGATTGTTCTACCGATGATACCGCAGATGCAGCATTTGCGGCCGGCGCGGGCGACAGCAGGCTCAAGGTAGAGCGCTTTGCTCAGAATCGCGGTCCGGCAGCGGCGCGCAATCACGGATTTTCTTTGGCTCAGGCACCGTTTCTGGCCATGGTCGATTCAGATGATTGGGTGCTTCCCCGCAGGTTTGAGGCGCTGTTGGGAACTGCCCAGAGCTGGGACTTTGTCGCCGACAACATCCTGTTTCTGCCCGAATCCCAAAAGGCAGAGCCTTTGCCTGAAGCCGTGCTCGATGGGCTTCCCGATCGGTGCCGTCCCCTTGGTTTGGCCGAGTTTATTGATCGCAATATCTCGCGGCGGGGGCAAAGTCGTGGTGAACTGGGCTTTTTGAAGCCCGTTTTCCGTAAGGAACTGCTTTCCCTGCATGATTTGCGCTACGCTGAAGATGTCCGGCTTGGCGAAGATTTCATCCTATATGCCAAAGCGATGGCGCGTGGTGCGCGATTCGTGCTGTCGCAACGTTGCGGCTACATCGCGATTGAGCGTCCGGGTTCACTCAGCGGCCAGCATAGCATCCACGATTTGCGCGCCTTGCATGCAGCCTGTTTGGGGATTGCTGCTGAAAGCCAGCTTTCGGAAGGTGAACGGGACATGTTTGATGCCCACGCCGCATCCATCGCGATCAAGATCAAACATCGACAGTTTTTGGCCGACAAACAAGCCCATGGCTTGATCCGCACAACTGCGACGATGGCTTTACGCCCAGGTGATTTGGTCCATGTTCTGCGTGAAATACTTATGGATAAGCGCGACGGATTGCGGGGAGCAACAGTGCCAGAATGGCGGCTTCTTTTGAACGACAGCGATTTCGTATAGCTGCGCAAAGCATGCGGAGTGCGCCTTCATCGCAAAGGCGACGGCTGTTCAGAATGATACTTGGCTTAATCAAAGCTCGGCCGCACGATGTGGCTTACAATTCACTCGGCTAAGCCGCGCTAAGCGCATTTTGTCTCATTAAATATGGGACCGGAATGGTTCAAAAATACTCCGTTGCGATCCACGTCTTTTCTGGGAAGACTCTTGGTAAGCATTGGCCGGGGGGTGTTCGTTCGGATGTGCAAGGCCGCACGGATTCCTCTTCATGCGAGCGCCCGGCGACCTGCTCCGGCTTGTCCGACAACAGTGTGTTTTGGCCGCTATGGCGTTGGTGCATAACGCATGTTTCGGGTTGTGGTCTGCGATGGATTTGATGCCGGTATCTGGCCATGCAGTCTTGCAAAACAGGCGCGGAAAACACGCTATCGCGTTTCGCAAACCACATTTTCATTCGCACGTGCAGCATCCGGCTTTTCCTCACGTGAATGAGCACAAAGCAGATAGATTGGTCCAGAATGCAATAGGTCGCCAGTCATAACTTTTGCTGCCTGTGCACACAGGCTATACGCCCCAACTTAATGGCACATAAGGCGAAATCCGGAAATGAAAGACGTAGATTCTCTTGGCGGCGAGGTGCTTGATCCTGCCGAGGATCAACGCATTGCCGATGCGCCTCCAGCACGGATTTTGCCTGATCCCCGCGTAATCTGGTTGATGTTTCGCCGTAACGCGCTGCTTTTCTCGTTGGTCACAGGTGCCGTCATCGTTGCGGTTGCTGCCTGGACATTGACCAGAACGCCGATCTACGAAGGCACGGCAAGCCTGTTGGTCGAAGTCGCCACGCCTGATGTGGTCGATGTAAAGGCCGTGACGAAGGACATCGCAACCAACAGTGAAGCGATAGATACGCAGGTGCGGCTGATTGGCTCGCCAGACGTCGCACGCCGCGCTGCTGCCGCTTATGCTGCGTTGCGACCAGCCGATCCCAAATCCGCAACGGATGAACGAGAAGCGCTGGCGCAAGTCATTCTGGCCAACACGACAGTGGCGCGTGTCGGCGCGACTTTCGTCATCCAGTTGACGGCGACAGCGCCCGATCCCCAATTCGCATCCGACATGGCCAATCTCGTTGCGCAGCAATACATCGCCGCGCAACGCGAAGCCAAAGTGAACGCTAACAGCGATGCAGGAAAGTTCCTGCAGGCCCGAACCGCAGAATTGCGCGCGGATGCGTCGGCAGCGGATGCTGCGTTGCAGCAGTATAAGATCAGCAATGGTTTGATGAGCGCGCAAGGCTCAACCATGGCCGAGCAAGAGATTTCAACGCTTAACCAGCAGATTGCCCAAGCCGAGGCCGAACTGGCCGAAAAAGAAGGTCGGCTCAGTGCAGCAGAAGGTCAGCTTCGTGCCGGCGGAGGCGGTGCCGATGTTGGTGCAGCGCTTGGTTCAGGCACAATTGGCAGCTTGCGGCAAAGCGAGGCAGTGGCCAGCACCAAAGTGGCCGAGATGGAATCGCGCTATGGGCCGCTCCATCCAGATCTGAATCGCGCGCGTAGCGAACTGGCCGAAGTCCGCTCGCAGATCCAGCAAGAAATCAATCGCATATTGTCCAACTTGCGGGCCGATGTGCGGGTGGCATCGTCACGCCTCAGCTCGCTACGGGGAAGCCGGGCTCGCGCAAACGGCACACTTGCTGGCAACAATTCAGCCGCGGTCGGGCTGATGGAGCTTGAACGCCGCGCCGAAGCGGCCAAGGGCATCTATGAGACGTTTCTGAAGCGCCTTCAGGAAACCAGCGCCCAAGAAGGCCTGCAAGAGGCCAACGCCCGCCTGACAAGTGTTGCAGAGCTGGCCGACGAACCTGTGTTCCCCAATCGCCGCCTTGCCGCGCTGGTTGGCATTCTGGGCGGTTTTCTAGCCGGCTTTGCAGCCATCGCGATATCGGAATATCTGCGCGGCGGCATCCGGACCAAGAGCGACATCGAAAAGCGCCTGCGCGTGCGTTACGCCGGAGCGATCCCGACGCTCGATTCCACGCTTGGCAAAGAGCGGCGGACCGAGCCGCCAGAGGAATACGTCGTCTCGCACCCGTTCTCGATTTTCGCAGAAAGCTTCCGCGCGCTGCAAGCCTTCATGATGCTGGGCGGGACCAAGACGACCGGGGCAAAGTCTGGCCGGGTAATCGCCATTTCGTCGGCCTTGCCGCAGGAAGGCAAAACAACAACCTCGACGTGTCTGGCCCGAACCACAGCCATGGGCGGCGTCAGTACAGTGCTGGTCGATTGCGATCTGCGCCGGCGCGGATCAAGCGCGCTATTGATCCACAAAGCGCGACCGGGCCTGTATGAATATCTGGCAGGTGAAGCCACCCTTGATGAAGCGCTTGTGTTTCATCAAGAAAGCGGCATGTACCTGCTCGGGACAGCAGCCCCCCAGCCTGATGCGCGTGATCCTTTGACGCCGGAAAATCTGGCCAGAATGACCGCTGAATTGCGCGAGCGTTTCGAGGTGACCATCCTTGATACCGCGCCTGTGCTGGGTGTTGCAGATGCCCGCGCCGTGGCGGCCTGCGCCGACCGGGTTCTGGTCATCACGCGGTGGGCCAAGACATCTGCCGATGCGGTTGAAGCGACCATCGAAATATTGCTGGCCGCTGGCGCAAAGATCAGCGGCGTTGCGCTTAGCCAGGTTGATATCACCAAATATGCAAGCACCGGGCACCAGGACATCTATAACTACCAGCGGCAATTCCGCGGTTATTACGCCAATTGATCGGTAAGGGAATGGCAATGCGCGCAATTAAAATCGGTCAAATTGACGGGGGCTTTTCCAGGTTTTCCCTCGGTGGTTTTGCCCTGCTGGCTTGTACAACATCAGCCTTTGGCCAGGAAGACGACACGTTCGGGTCAAGCGTGACGTCACGCGAAGCCAGCCGCCTCCGTCAGGGCGGGGTGCGCACGGGGTCATTCCTGGTCCTGCCAAGCGTGCAATTCGATCTTGCTTATAACGATAACATTCTGGCAACCGAGACGAATTCGACAAGCGACGGGATTGCGACAGTACGCCCTGAAGTTTCCGTTGAATCCAATTGGAACAACCACTCCTTCCGCCTTAATGGCCGCTATCAAAAGACGGCTTATTTTGACAACAGTTCGGAAAACGTTTCCGAATACGGCGTGGCGGCTAATGGACGCCTCGATATTTCCCGTCAGACGCGTTTGGCGGCCTCGGTTGATTACAACCGGTTGGCGGAGCGGCGTGGCGACTTGGGAAGCTTCCAATCCACTGCTGAGCGGGTGAAGTTCTCAACGCTCGGTGGTACGTTAAGTCTTGATCAGGGGCTTGGTGATCTGACGGTGAGAGCAGAAGCGCGCGCCCAGATTTGGCGGTACGAAGATGTGGCCTTGCCGGGCGGCGCTTTGCTTGACCAAACGTTCCGCAATTTCAGTGTTGTGTCGGGCAGCCTGCAAACAGGATACAGCGTCAGCCCGATAACCCAGTTTTTCACCCGGGCCACAGTCGAAGCACGCCGCTATGATTTGCGTCCGGGAGACGTTGGCTTTGATCCGCTCACGGGTGTTGATCGCAGCTCAAACAGCTTCCGCCTGGAATTTGGTGTCCAGCGCGAATTGACCCAATTGCTGACCGCCAATGTGCGGGTTGGCTATCTGAACTTCCGCTACCCCGATCCAACCGTGCGCGACCTTAAGGTTCTCGCCTATTCCGCCACATTGCGTTGGAACGTGACGCCGCTCACCAGCATTTATGTGGATGGTGAACGCGGCGTCGACGAAACGGTGTCACCCACAACTGCGGGCAACTTGCGAGACGAAGTGCGCTTGAAAGTTGATCATGAACTGCTGCGCAACTTTGTGGTGACCGGGCGGGCAAGGCTTGGCTGGATCAAGCCTTCGGTTGTCAATGCCGGACCGGGGTTTGTTTTGGGCAATAGCCGTGAGCGGCAATTCGAGTTTGAATCGCGTTACTATATCAAAGACCGCCTGCGCTTGCAGTTTGCTCTCAGGCATCAGGCGCGCAGTTCAGCTATCAATTTCCTGAACTTCAAATCGAATACGGTGTCGGTTGGAATGCACTACGCACTCTAACGCAGCGACCAAACTTGGGTGCCAGACAAGAATTGAAAACCTGCGTCCCGCATCGGAAGGTAAATTGATCTATGAAAATTGCGATGGTGGGTTCGGGGTATGTTGGGCTCGTGTCCGGTGCCTGCTTTGCTGATTTCGGGCACGATGTGGTGTGCATCGACAA
>NZ_NCEN01000027.1 GCF_002280675.1 Novosphingobium sp. 32-60-15
CGTCGCAACTCGATACGAGAAGCACGACGCAAACTACCTCGCCCTCGTCAAACTCGCCTCAGCCAAAATCTGGATGCGATTTATGAGTCGGTGACCTAGACCATCTGAAATGAACGAACCGTTTTCATCATGCAAGACAGGCAGGCAAGACAGGCTGGGCGATCATCTTCTCTGACCCGAAAAGGTTGATTTGCACCGCTTCATCGGCCAAAGCCGCGCGACTATGGCCGACAGCACAAAAAAACCCCTTTGCCTGCAAGACATGATCTTGCGCCTGCACAGCTTCTGGAGCGAACAGGGCTGCCTGATCCTCCAGCCTTATGACATGCGCATGGGGGCAGGGACGTTTCACCCCGCCACTACCTTGCGCGCGCTGGGGCCAGAGCCGTGGAGCGCGGCCTTCGTGCAGCCCTGCCGCCGCCCGACCGATGGCCGCTATGGCGAAAATCCCAACCGGTTGCAGCATTACTACCAGTATCAGGTGATCCTGAAGCCAAGCCCCGCCAACTTGCAGGAACTTTACCTGCAATCGCTGGTGCAGATCGGCATCGATCCGCTGGTCCATGACATCCGCTTTGTCGAAGATGACTGGGAATCGCCCACACTCGGGGCGTGGGGCCTTGGCTGGGAAGTCTGGTGCGATGGCATGGAAGTCACCCAGTTTACCTATTTCCAGCAAATGGGCGGGTTCGATTGCAAGCCGGTGGCAGGCGAATTGACATACGGTCTGGAACGTCTGGCGATGTACATTCAGGGCGTCGATAACGTCTACGACCTTGCTTTCAACAATCACGGCGTTTCCTACGGCGATGTGTTTCTCGAAAACGAGAAGCAGATGTCCAAATGGAACTTCGAAGTGGCCGATACCGAAAGCCTGTTCGAAGGTTTCCGCCGTGCCGAGGCCGAATGCCAGCTCTCGCTGACCAACAACGTACCGATTGCCGCCTATGAGCAGGCAATCGAGGCCAGCCACCTGTTCAATCTGTTGCAGGCGCGCGGCGTGATCTCGGTGCAGGAACGTGCCAGCTACATGGGCCGCGTCCGCGATCTTGCGCGCGGATCGTGCGAGAAATTCATGGAAACGAACGCCGACAAATGGGCTGCCCAATATCCGGAGTGGAGCAAGTGACCGATTTCCTCCTCGAATTGCGCTCAGAGGAAATTCCCGCGCGGATGCAGGCTGGCGCGCGCGCCGATCTGGAAAAGCTGTTCGTCAAGGAACTGGCCGCTGCCGGATTGAAGGCGGGCGAGGTCACGGTATGGTCCACCCCGCGCCGTCTGGCCCTGATCGCCCGCGATCTGCCACTGGCTACCGAGGCCGTTTCCGAAGAAGTCAAAGGCCCGCGCACTTCTGCGCCAGAGCAGGCACTTGAAGGCTTCCTGCGCAAAACCGGCCTGACCAAGGACCACCTTGTTGAACGCGACGGCGTGTGGTTTGCCGTGATTGAAAAACCGGGCCGCGCCACCAAAGACGTGCTTGCGCAAGCCATCCCTGCCATCATCCGTGCGTTCCCCTGGCCCAAAAGCCAGCGTTGGGGCGCAGCTTCCATTTCCACCGAAAGCATCCGCTGGGTCCGCCCGCTATCAGGCATCGTCGCCATCCTTGGCGAAGACCTGATCGAATGCGAAGTGGGCGGCGTGACATCAGGCTATGCCACACGCGGTCACCGTTTCCACCACGACGGTGAAATTACCATCGGCGGCGCGAATGACTACGCTGAAAAGCTGCGCGCCTGCCATGTGATCGTTGACCACGCCGAACGCGAAGCGATGATCCGCGACAAGGCCAAGGCTGCTGCGGAAGCTGCCGGTCTGGTGCTGGTGGAAGACGAAGGCCTCGTCATCGAAAACGCTGGCCTTACCGAATGGCCGGTGCCTTTGCTGGGCCGTTTTGACGAAGCGTTTCTTGAGGTTCCGCCTGAAGTTATCCAGCTAACTGCCCGTATCAACCAGAAGTATTTTGTCTGTGAATTCCCCTCCCGCTTGCGGGAGGGGCTAGGGGAGGGCCTGTCATCAAGCGCGCGGGGAGAATTGGCCAACGCCTTCGTCTGCACCGCCAACATCGAAGCCACTGACGGCGGCGCGGCCATCATCGACGGCAACCGCAAAGTCCTCGCCGCGCGCCTGTCGGACGCGCGCTTCTTCTGGGAACAGGACAAGAAAAAGCCGCTTTCCGAACATGCCGAAAAGTTGGCGCGCATCACCTTCCACGAAAAACTGGGCACGGTAGCCGACAAGGTGGAACGCGTCGCCAAACTCGCTCGCTGGCTGGTAGAAGAAGGCATTGTAAAGCCCTCGCCCGGGTTGGGAGAGGGGGCGGCAAACGCAGCGCCCGCAGTCCCCCACACCCCGGCCCTCTCCCCTGAAGGGGAGAGGGAGATTTTGGCCAATCAAGCCGAACTCGCCGCGCGCCTGTGCAAGGCTGATCTCGTCACTGAAATGGTCGGCGAATTCCCCGAACTCCAGGGCCTGATGGGCGGCTACTACGCCCGCGCCGAAGGCCTCCCCGACGCCGTAGCCGACGCCATCCGCGATCACTACAAACCGGTAGGGCAGGGCGATGACGTACCGACCGCGCCGGTGACGGTAGCCGTGGCGCTGGCGGATAAGCTGGATACGTTGGTTGGGTTTTTTACAATTGATGACAAGCCCACCGGTTCGAAAGATCCCTTCGCGCTGAGAAGGGCTGCTTTGGGGATTATCGCTCTAGTCAACAAGCATTCACTTCGGGTCGATGTAGGACGCGTTTGTGATTACCTTTTCGATGATTTATTCCGTCAGCGAAAGTTCGTTCCGCACTGCTATCAGATCGATTTTGAGTTTGAAGGCTCAGTTCGTTTTGATGCAGGGTGGATGCTGAGCTTTAATTTTTCAGATAATCTCGAAACTTTCTGGTTTGATAAAAAGACGTCTGACGATGCCTTCCAAGTTCCTTATTCACAACGGGAGGCAGATTCTTACTCAAGCGCTAGGTTTGTAGCTAAAGCAACTCTTCCTTCTAGTGTTTGGACATTTTTGGTTGACCGCCTCAAAGTCCAGCAACGCGAAGCAGGCGTTCGCCACGACCTGATCGACGCTGTGTTCGCGCTAGGCGGTGAGGATGATCTTGTCCGCCTTCTAGCCCGCGTCCATGCGCTGCAAGCTTTCGTCACCACCGAGGACGGCACCAATCTCCTCGCAGGGTACAAGCGCGCTGCCAATATCCTGAAGAAGGAAAACTTCTCTTCCCCCCTCCCCGTTGGGGAGGGGCCGGGGGCGGGGGTTACTGCGGCTGTCGAAAGCTACACCCGTGAACCTGCCGAACAGGCGCTGATTGACGCGTTGAACGCCGCAGAACCGCTGGTAGAATCCGCCATTGCTGGCGAGGACTTCACCGCCGCCATGGCCGCGCTTGCCAGTTTGCGCGGGCCGATTGATGCGTTTTTCGAAGCGGTGATGATCAATGATCCTGATGCGGCAAAACGGGCAAGCCGCCTTGCATTGCTCGACCATTTTCGTGCTGCAGTGCACAAAGTAGCGGACTTTTCATACATCGAAGGCTAAAGAGCGGCTGTCACTCCGGACGCTGATCCGGCAAAACCAGAGATTGCAGGGAGCATCGTTACCGCATGAGCGCATACGTATTCCATTTCGGCGGTGGGGCCGTGTCAGCAGACGCGCGCGCCAAGGACAAGACCATTGTCGGCGGGAAGGGTTCAAACCTTGCCGAAATGGCGGGCATCGGCCTGCCAGTACCTCCGGGCTTTACCATCACCACCGAAGTCTGCACTGCCTACAACGCTAATGGCAAGACCTTTGATGATGCCCTGCGCGCGGGCGTTGCCAATGGTGTGAAGCACGTTGAAGCCGCTACCGGCCGCGTTTTTGGCGATGCGGTGAACCCGCTGCTCGTCTCGGTGCGTTCGGGCGCGCGTGTCTCGATGCCGGGCATGATGGACACCGTGCTGAACCTCGGCCTGAACGACCAAACGGTTGAAGGCTTGGCCGCCGGATCGGGCGATCCGCGTTTCGCCTGGGACAGCTATCGCCGCTTCATCCAGATGTATTCGGACGTTGTGCTGGGGCTTGACCATCACCGCTTTGAAGATGCGCTTGAAATCGTCAAGGAAGACAACGGCTTCTTTAATGATGTCGAACTTGGGGCCGAACATTGGCAGGCGCTGGTGGACGAATACAAGGCGATTGTTGCACAGCAACTTGGCCGCCCGTTCCCGCAGGATGTGCATGAACAATTGTGGGGTGCTATCGGCGCAGTGTTTGATTCATGGGAATCGGACCGCGCCAAAGTCTACCGCCGCCTGAATGACATTCCTGCAGATTGGGGCACTGCCGTCAACGTGCAGGCGATGGTCTTCGGCAACATGGGAGAAACATCGGCCACCGGCGTCGCCTTCACCCGCGACCCTGCCACGGGCGAGCGCGCCTATTATGGCGAATGGCTGGTCAATGCACAGGGTGAGGATGTCGTCGCCGGCATCCGCACCCCGCAATACCTGACCAAGGCCGCCCGCGAGCGGGCAGGGGCCAAGCCGCTCTCGATGGAAGAAGCGATGCCCGGTGCCTATGGCGAACTGGCTGCCGTTTTCGACCTGCTGGAAAAGCATTATGCCGACATGCAGGACATCGAATTCACGGTGGAGCAGGGCAAGCTGTGGATGCTGCAAACCCGTTCGGGCAAGCGCACCGCCAAGGCTGCGCTGAAAATGGCAGTCGACATGGTGGGCGAGGGCCTGATTGACGAGGCCACCGCGATCCGCCGGATTGATCCGATGGCGCTTGACCAGCTTCTTCACCCCACGCTTGATCCCAAGGCAGCGCGTGATGTGCTGACGCGCGGGTTGCCGGCATCGCCCGGCGCGGCGTCGGGTGCGGTTGTGTTTGATGCAGATACGGCACAAGCCAAAGCGGAACGCGGCGATGCCGTGATCCTTGTCCGCGTGGAAACATCGCCTGAAGACATTCACGGCATGCATGCGGCGCGCGGCATCCTGACGGCGCGTGGTGGCATGACGTCACACGCCGCAGTGGTTGCGCGCGGCATGGGCCGTCCTTGCGTTTCGGGTGCATCAGCCTTGTCCATCGATATGGCCAGCCGCACCGCACGCATTGGCAATCGCGAAGTCAAAGAGGGCGATATCATCACCCTTGATGGATCGAACGGCGATGTGATGGCGGGTAAAGTTGCCACGGTAGAGCCGGAACTGGTTGGCGATTTTGGTACCTTGATGGTGTGGGCCGACAAGCACCGCCGCATGAAAGTGCGTACCAACGCCGAAACGCCGCTCGACTGCCAGGTAGCGCGCCAGTTTGGTGCAGAGGGCATCGGGCTTTGCCGCACCGAGCACATGTTCTTTGAAGCAGGCCGCATTTCAGCGGTCCGCCAGATGATTCTGGCCGATGACGAGGCCGGACGCCGCAAGGCTTTGGCCAAGTTGCTGCCGGAACAGCGCAGTGACTTCCAGTCGATCTTCGAAGTCATGGCGGGCCTGCCCGTCACGATCCGCCTGCTCGATCCGCCGCTGCACGAATTCTTGCCGCATGCTGACGCCGAATTTGCAGACCTTGCCAAAGTGACCGGTCTTGGCGTCGAGCATTTGAAGCGCCGTGCGGGCGAATTGCATGAATTCAACCCGATGCTGGGCCATCGCGGCTGCCGTTTGGGCATAACCTTCCCCGAAATCTATGAAATGCAGGCACGAGCGATCTTCGAGGCGGCGTGTGACGTGGCCGAACAGTCCGGCGATGCTCCCATCCCCGAAGTGATGATCCCGCTGGTCGCTACCCGCAAGGAACTGGAAATCCTGCGTGCACTGGTAGACCGGGTGGCGCTGGAAGTGTTCGCCGAAAAGGGCCGGACGCTGGAGTACATGGTTGGCACCATGATCGAATTGCCGCGCGCTGCGCTGATGGCCGGAGAGATTGCCGAAGAGGCCAAGTTCTTCTCGTTCGGCACCAATGACCTGACTCAGACAACACTCGGCGTTTCAAGAGACGACGCCGCGCGCTTCCTGAACCCCTATGTGGAACAGGGGATTTACCCGCGCGATCCGTTTGTCAGCCTTGATATCGAAGGCGTCGGCCAATTGGTGGAACTGGCTGCTGAACGTGGCCGCAAGACCAGGCCAGACCTGAAGCTTGGTATCTGCGGCGAACATGGCGGCGATCCTGCCTCCATCGCGTTCTGCGAAAAGACCGGCCTCGATTACGTATCAGCCAGCCCGTATCGCGTACCGATTGCGCGCCTTGCCGCAGCGCAAGCAGCGCTGGGCTGAGGCATCAGAACTTGGGTGGGCGAAGCGGTTTTGCCCACCCGCTCAGCGTCAGTATCTCGAACCGCTCGGTCACTTTGCCGTCAGCCTCGGCGCGGGCGGCAAAGGCGGCTTTGGCGCGGGCGAGGGCAGCTTTTGTCAGGGGTATGCCGGGGTTGGCCAGGCAATTGCCAAGCCCTTGCGCGCGCAAATCACCGACCAGACGCGCGAGTGAACTGAACCGAACGTCGATGTGATGACTGTCGATCACAGGGTCGGCAAAGCCACATCGTTGCAGCAGCTGTCCGCCCGCACGCACATCGACTTGCGGATGTATGCGCGGCGAGGGACGGTCGGCATCTGCCTCAAGCATGATACTGCGAAGCGCTGGCAGCGATCCTGCGCCCATGAAGCAGGCGATCAACAATCCGCCATCATTGAGTGCGCGGCGCAAATGTACCAGAGCGCCCGGCAAATCGTTCAGCGTATCGAGCGTGCCAAGGCTGGCGATAAAATCGAAGCCCTGATCGGTTGAAATGGGCGCCTCTTCATTTACCAGAAGCGGATCGCGGGTTTCAATCTGTGCAGTCAAGGGCGCCAATCCTGCGGCCATTGCGCCGGTCCAATCACCGATCAGCAGTGCGCGTTCGGGTTCGTGCCGCAGAAATGACAGCCGGTCGAGGACGTCATCGACCATATCGGCAGCAATGTAGCGCGGAGCATCGGAAGCATGCTGCAAGTGGGCCATGCGTCGGCGCAGGGCTTTCCGCCGATTTGGCGCGAAAATAGTGGGGGGCGAAGTGGCCATAATCCGCCATTGCCCGTCTGCGCTGCTCTTGCCAAGTGCCCCGGTGGGCTGGACAACCAAAGCCATGTCTCGCCTTGCCGTACTGATGCCGGTTATCGATTTCGTGTTCCCGCCGCGCTGTCCGCTTTGCGGCGTGCCCGTCGCCGAACATGGTGGGCTATGTCTTGATTGCTGGGGCAAGCTGGCAGTGCCGACTGGGACCTGTTGCAGTTTGTGCCAGAGGCCTTTGGGTGAGGGGTTTGGTGAAGGGGCGGATCTGGTTTGCGCCCCGTGTATGGCCGAACCGCCACGCCATTCAGGGATCGCTGCGGCAACGTTGTATAACGACACTTCGCGGGCACTGGTCCTTGCATTGAAGTATGCCCGGCGGATCGGCCTTGCACCAATGATGGCGCGGATGATTGCGCCGCGCTTGCCGGTTCTTGAAGGGCAGTGGCTGTTTGTCCCTGTGCCGCTGCATCGTTGGCGGATAATGAAACGTGGTTTCAACCAATCTGCGCTGTTGGCAGGCGAATTGGCCAGAATGACCGGGCAACGCTTGGTCGTTGACGGTCTTGTGCGTCCAAAAGCTACACCTCCGTTGGGTGGATTGAACCGCAAAGCGCGCGCGCGGATGCTGTCAGGTGCAATTGCGCCGTACCCCCGACGTTTGGACGTGCTGAAAGGCGCCAAGGTTGTGCTGGTGGATGACGTCATGACGAGCGGCGCCACAACAAATGCCTGCATCATTGCGTTGCGTAAGGCGGGTGTGGTGCAAGTCCGGATAGCGTGCTTTGCGCGCGTGATGGATGAAGCCCTGAACACTTCGAGAAACCAGCAAGAGATCAGCAGCTAGGACAAACGAAAACGCCCGGAGCATAAAGCTCCGGGCGTTCTTCGTGACGAATTTCTGCGAGCGTTCGCGTAGTCCGCGATACGGTGGCCCCCTGACCAACCCGCCTGTTCCCTCACCGTCCGATGGCAACTCGCGCGGCCAATATTGGCCTGCTGCGGAGTTGCCGATCGGCCCCTCATGTGTTTCCCTGAACATTGGCGTTTGGTAGCCGAGCCCTGAGGCTGTTCAGTCTGCGATTCCCTCAAACCGCAAAGACTTAATCGTTCATTCATGCTGTTTGCGAAAGTCGATTATGTCTCAGGCGTGGATTTTGCTGCTCTATTGTGGTTATCGTGCAACAAAATCCGGCAAGCGTGTTGTCGGGAAAGAAAGGCCGCTATTCCTGTGTCCACCGCCGATCAGACTGCCATGCGAGAACAGGGCACCGCGTTCATGCCCAAATTCGATGATAATGGACTGCTCACGGCGGTTGCAATTGATAACCGGTCGGGCACCTTGTTGATGTTAGCGCACATGGATGCAGAGGCAGTCGCCAAAACCCTTGAAACCGGCTTTGCCCATTTCCATTCGCGTTCCCGAGGGCGGCTCTGGATGAAAGGCGAAAGCTCGGGCCATGTGCTCAAGATCATCGAAATCCGGGTAGATTGTGATCAGGATGCACTCGAATTGCGCGTCGAACCCGCCGGGCCTGCGTGTCATACTCTGGCTCCGACCTGCTTTTACCGGCGGATCAGTGACAAAGGATTGCTGGAACGCGTGGTAGATTGACGCTTACGTAAAGGTTAGGTAGCATGGGGTTATGTCACAGCACCATGCCGCAGCGACTCGCGACCACACCGGACACCTTGAACAGCCCGATGCGTTGAAGCGCGATCAGTTCACAATTTCGGACTTGTCGAACGAGTTCGGCGTTACCGCGCGCGCTTTGCGCTTTTACGAGGATGAAGGTTTGATCGCGCCAACCCGCGTCGGGCTTTCGCGAATTTATTCCAAGCGGGACCGTGCCCGGTTGGCGTGGATCATGCGGGCCAAGAATGTCGGTTTCAGTCTGGCCGAAATCCGCGACATGATCGACTTGTATGATGTTGACGATGGCCGCGCCGAACAGCGCCGGGTTACCATCGCCAAATGTCGTGAACGGATTGAACAACTCCGCCGCCAACAGGCAGATATTGCTGCCACCGTCGATGAACTCACCAGCTTCGTCGAACTCGTCATTCAGAAGGAGCGGTCGGAAGGCCGTGATCCAAGCCTGAGCCATTAAGGGATACAGAGAGATGCCCGTTTACAACGCACCAACACGCGACACACGCTTTGTCATTAACGAACTGCTGCGGCTTGAATCCTATGGCAACTTGCCCGGTTTCGAGAGTGCCACGCAGGATATGACCGATGCGATCATTGAAGAAGCAGGCCGCTTTGTGAATGAAGTCGTTGCCCCGCTAAACCTGTCGGGCGACAAGGAAGGATGCACGCGTCACGCCGATGGCAGCGTCACCACGCCTAGCGGATTCAAAGAGGCCTATCGTCAATACATTGATGGTGCTTGGGGCACATTGGCTGCTCCAGAAGCCTACGGAGGGCAAGGTTTGCCCCACGTTATGGGCTTTACCATGGAGTGCTACCTCGCATCGGCCAATCAGGCTTTTGCAATGTACCCTGGCCTTGCAAATGGGGCGATTTCGGCCATCCGCGAAAAGGGCTCGCCCGAACAGCAGGCAATGTATTTGCCGAAGATGGTCAGCGGTGAATGGCTCGGCACGATGAACCTGACCGAGCCGCATTGCGGTACGGACCTTGGTCTTATCAGAACACGGGCCGAACCGCAGGCCGATGGTTCATATGCGATAACCGGTACCAAGATTTTCATTTCGGCAGGTGATCATGACCTGACCGAGAACATCATCCACCTTGTTCTTGCCAAAACGCCGGGTGCGCCGGAATCCAGTAAGGGCATTTCATTGTTCATCGTGCCCAAGTTCATCGTCAATGCCGATGGAACTTTGGGGGATAAGAACAGCGTCAGTGTGGGCTCGATCGAAGAAAAGATGGGCATACACGGCAATGCCACTTGCGTCATGAATTACGATGGCGCGAAAGGCTGGATGGTTGGCGAGGAGAACAAGGGCCTTGCCGCGATGTTCATCATGATGAACGCGGCGCGGCTTGGCGTGGGTATGCAAGGGTTGGCGCAAGCCGAAGTCGCCTATCAGAACGGCTTGGCCTATGCGCTAGACCGGCGTCAGGGCCGTGCCTTGACGGGGCCAGCCGAACCGCAAGAGCGCGCCGATCCGATTATCGTTCATCCCGATGTCCGCCGCATGTTGATGGACGGCAAGACCTTTGTCGAAGGCATGCGCGCCTTGTGCCTGTGGGGTGCGCTTCAGGTTGATTTGACGCACAAGGGTGCGACCGAGGCGGACCGTCAGGAAGCTGATGATCTGATCAGCCTGCTCACCCCGGTGATCAAGGGCTATGGCACCGATATGGGCTATAAAGTTGCCACGGACATGCAGCAGATCTGGGGTGGCCACGGTTACATCGCTGAAAACGGCATGGACCAGTTTGTGCGCGATGCCCGCATCGCCATGATCTATGAAGGGGCCAATGGCGTTCAGGCGATGGACCTTGCAGGTCGCAAGTTGGCGTTGAATGGCGGGCGTGCGGTACAGCGCCTGTTCGCGCTGGTGGATGGCGAATGCGCTGAAGCCTCGACAGACGAAACAGTGCAATTGGTGTCAGAGCGCTTGTCCAAGGTAACGGGCGAGATGAAGGCCGCGACGATGTGGTTCATGCAGAACGCAATGGCCAACCCCAACAATCTGGGTGCTGGCGCGTACCCTTACATGACGCTGACGGGCATCGTATCGCTTGGCCTGATGTGGCTGCGCATGGCCAAGATCGCCAGTGCGGCTATCGCCAATGGTGCAGAAGACAAAGCGTTTTACGAAGCGAAACTGGCCTGTGCCCGCCATTGGGCCACGCGCCACGCGACAGAGGCGGGTGCGCTGCGCCGTGAAATCGAAGCGGGCAGTGAAACGGTCATGGCTTTGAGCGCCGATCAGTTCGCCATCGCATAACATTATCCGCCGGGGAAAGTTTGGCGCTTTCCCCGGTTTATCCAAGCACTTCGTCAAGCATTTCCATCAAAGCGGACCAGCTTTGGCGGTCGGCACTTTTGTCATAGCCAATGGCTGCCATGCCGCGATCATCGCTGCCCGGGTCGGTAAAGCCGTGTTTTACTCCGGCGTAGCTGTGAAAGTGCCAATTGGCGCCGGCTGCGTCCATTTCTTCCCAGAACGCCAACACTTGCGCACGGGGCACAAGCGGATCAGCGTCACCGTGGCACACCAGAATGCGCGGTTTGACGACGCCATGACCTGCGGTAAGTGCCGTATCAAGCAGTCCGTGAAAGCTTGCAGCAAGAACAAGATCAGCCCCGTCACGCGCCAGTTCAAGCGCTGCTTGCCCGCCCATGCAATAGCCGATTGCCGCGACAGGTAAGCCTGCTGCAGCGTCATGGTTCACCAGCGCGGCAAGGCCTGCTTGGAGCCGCTGCCGGTAATGTTCGGGCGTTGCGCGCAAGGGGCCTGCCAATTCGCGCGCATGATCGAAATCGCGCACCTGGACGCCATAAAAGTCAGCGATCATGGCCACGTATCCTGCTTGCGCCAACATATGCGCACGGCGGATCATCGGCGTGTTGCAGTTGACGATGGTCGGCAAGACCAGCACCGCCGCTTTCGGTTTGCCCTCCGGGCGCACGAGGAAGCCGGTCAGTTGAACATCACCGTCTTCGTAGTCTATTTGTTCCATCGCCATTATTGCTTATTCCGGCAAAAAGTCGGGGACAGAAAGATAGCGTTCGCCCGTATCGTAATTGAAGCCAAGCACCCGACTGCCTGCTGGCAGACTGGGCAGCTTTTGTGCGATGGCAGCCAGTGTTGCGCCTGATGAAATGCCAACCAGCATTCCTTCCTTGGAGGCGCAGAGACGGGCCATTTCCTTGGCATCTGCCGGATCGACCTGGATTGCGCCGTCAATCGCCTTGGTGTGCAAGTTGCCGGGAATGAACCCTGCGCCAATGCCCTGGATCGGATGGGGAGCAGGCTGCCCGCCCGAGATGACCGGCGAAAGCGTAGGTTCAACCGCATAGGCTTTTAGAGATGGCCAATGCCGCTTCAATTCTTCGGCGCATCCGGTGAGATGCCCGCCTGTGCCGACGCCAGTGATCAGGATATCAATTGGTTCATCAGCAAAGTCTTTAAGGATTTCCTGCGCGGTTGTTCGGACATGAATGTCGACATTGGCGGGGTTATCAAACTGTTGTGGCATCCACGAACCATCAGTCTGCTCGATTAGCTCCTTTGCCCGTTCAATCGCACCCTTCATGCCCTTTTCGCGCGGCGTAAGGTCAAATGTCGCACCATAGGCCAGCATCAGGCGGCGACGCTCGAGCGACATCGATTCCGGCATCACTAGGACCAGTTTGTAGCCTTTGACGGCCGCGGCCATGGCAAGGCCAATCCCGGTATTGCCCGAAGTTGGTTCAATAATCGTGCCGCCGGGCTTCAGGCTGCCGTCCGCTTCGGCAGCTTCGATCATGGCAAGGCCGATGCGGTCCTTGATTGAACCGCCGGGGTTGGCGCGCTCACTTTTTACCCATACTTCATGGTCAGGAAACAGGCGCGACAAGCGAATGTGCGGGGTGTTGCCAATAGTGGCGAGGATCGAATCCGCTCTCATATCGCATTGCTCCTTCAAGTATTTCGCGCGAACTTAGGACGATCTGTAGCGCGCTGCAAAGGTTCGTGCATTTTTGAGTTCAGGGAAATATAAAAACCACAGGCCAGTCACGGCAATGGCGCCGATACCGCCCATGAGCACTGCGCCCACAACTCCCAAAAACGCAGCCGCCACGCCCGATTGCATTTCCCCCAGCTCGTTTGATGCCGAGATTGCGAGGCCCGATATGGAAGAGACACGCCCGCGCACATCGTTTGGTGTGTGGAGCTGGACCAAAGTGGACCGGATGAAAACCGAGACCATGTCACCAGCACCGATGCCGGCGAGCATCAGCAAGGACAAATAAAAGTTGGTCGACAGGCCAAAGCCTATGGTGAACACGCCAAAAACGGCAACGGCAAGTAGCATTTTATTGCCGACGTTGTTCGCGATTGGCCGGACAGAAAGCACGAATGCCACCAATGCGGCACCAACGCCGGGCATTGCGCGCATGATGCCAAGCCCATTAGGCCCCACTGGTTGTCCGTCCACCATCAGAATGTCGCGTGCAAAGACGGGCAACAGGGCGGTCGCACCGCCTAACAACACTGCAAACAAATCCAACGTGATGCAGCCAAGAAGAAAGCGATCATTCCAGACGAATGACAATCCTTCACGGATCTGGCGGACGGGGTGGACATCGCGATTGCCCGCCGGGGGCGGCAAGCGCCTTATGCCAAACACGCAAATTGCCGAAAGTGTCAGCAGCGCGGTTGATGTCCAGTACGGGAGGGACGGATGGCCCGCGAAAAGAAGTCCGGCAATTGCTGGGCCACCCACTGATCCGATTTGCCATGCCATCGAATTAATCGCGATAGCCTTTGGCATTAATTCAGCCGGCACGATGTTAGGGGCGATCGAAGATAAGGCAGGGCCGATGAACACGCGGGCTGTGCCATGGAGCGCGGCAAGCCCGAATAGCAATGGCAGCGTCAACATTCCCAATTGCGTAACGACTGCCAATGATAAGGCGACTGTCATATCAAGGCAGATTGCAAGACCGGCAACCATTCGCCGATCAAACCGGTCAGCCACGACGCCTGCTACCGGCGTCAGCAGAAAAAGCGGCAAGAACTGTGCAAGGCCAAGCAGCCCGAGCTGGAACGCGGCTTCGGCAATCGTCATGCCGTATTCGCTCCGGGCAAGATCGTAGAGCTGGTAGCCCAGGATCACGACCATCCCTGATGTCGCCAAAACGGAAAAGAAGCGCGATATCCAGAATCGGCGGTAATCAGGGATCGCGAGCGGCGATTTTACGACTGGCAAATCGGATGGGGAGCGGTCTATCACGCCACGCGCAATGCCAGCGTCGTGGCGTCATGCCAAGCACGCAAAACTGGTGCGTGTTCATAAATCCGTTGCCGGTCGACGCTTTTTCAGTTGGCCGAGCGGAGCTTTGGATTTGGTACGAAGCTTTTGATCATCTTATTGAAATCATCCAACCGGACGATGCGTTCGAACTGAAAGCCTGCGCGCTCGCCGTCGATCCACACAAGGAACGCCTCGATCTTGCCCACTTGTGGCAAGCGGATGGTCACGCGGTCACCCCTGCCAAGCCCTTCGATCCCCGTGGCCATGAAGCCAGTGGTCGAAACGTTGACGAGTTGCAGCATGATGTCACCGCGAGCGCGATGCTCACCGATAATCGGCAAGTTCAGGTGGTGCCTGGTCGAACGACGCAAGTCGGTGACTGAAAGCTGTGCTCCGCCGCGCATCGTTCCTCCTTGGCGTCCGGTGTGGAGACAGCGCTATAGGATTGTAATGCCGAACATTTCGTAAACCCCCGGCAATTGCTTGCCGGTAGCGGCAAGGGGTTGCCGTTAGGATTGCCGAAACTTTCTGTCACGTGCGGCGCAAGATACCATGCTTCTTTTTGCCAGAAGAAACGCGGATTTCTGCGGCTTTCAGCGTGATGCGGAAGGCTTCATCAGTTACTGCTTCACCATCGACACGCGCTCCGCCGCCTGCAACCAGCCGCTTTGCTTCGCCACGGCTTGCCGCAAATCCAAGTCCGACCAGCGCATCAATGATTCCGATGTCTTCTTCAGCCACGTCGAAAGTCGGCAGATCCTGTCCGAGTCCCCCCCCTGCAAAAGTAGCAGCCGCAGTAGCTTCGGCAGCCTTGGCAGCCTCGTCACCGCGTACCAACCGGGTGACCTCGTTGGCGAGCACGACCTTGGCGCTGTTGATCTCGCTGCCCTCAAGCGATTCGAGGCGCTTGATCTCATCCAGCGGCAAATCGGTGAAAAGACGCAGGAATTTGCCTACGTCCCGATCATCGACGTTGCGCCAGTATTGCCAGAAATCCCACGCGGGCAGGGCGTCTTCGTTCAACCACACCGCACCAGCGGCGGTCTTGCCCATCTTTTTGCCGTCAGCGGTGGTTAGCAGCGGCGTTGTCAGTCCGAACACCTCGCGACCGTCCTTGCGGCGGGTCAACTCGATGCCGTTGATGATATTGCCCCATTGGTCCGATCCGCCCATCTGCAGGCGCACGTCCATCGCTTTGTTCAAATGGCGGAAATCGTAACCTTGCAGGATCATGTAATTGAATTCGAGGAACGTCATCGGCTGTTCACGATCCAGCCGCAGCTTCACCGAATCAAAGGTGAGCATGCGGTTGACGGTGAAGTGCGTGCCCACTTCCTGTAGCAGTTCGATATAGCCAAGCTTGCCCAGCCAATCGTGATTGTTCACCATCACGGCGTCAGTCGGGCCATCGCCGAAAGTCAGCAGGCGCGAGAAGACCTGGAAGATCGAGGCAATATTGTCCTCAATCGTCTGGTCCGACAGCATCTTGCGGCTTTCATCGCGTCCGGTGGGGTCGCCGATGCGCGTGGTGCCGCCGCCCATCAACACGACCGGCTTGTGTCCGGCCTGTTGCAAACGGCGCAGCATCATGATCTGGACAAGACTGCCGATATGCAGCGATGGTGCAGTGGCATCGAAGCCGATATAACCCGGCACCACGCCCTCGATCGCCAATTTGTCGAGCCCTTCGGCATCGGTCAACTGGTGGATGTAGCCGCGCTCATCAAGCAGGCGGAGGAGGGGGGATTGGTACTGGGTCATCGTGGCCTTCTTATAATAACGCGGCGCGCGTAGCACGGAGAACAGCGCTTGGAAACGTATGAGCTATTGTTCCATCGGGCCAATCCGCCGCTGGCCTTATCCTCGGTGCAGGCGCGGATCCTCTCGCTTGACGCCCATTGGCTGACGTTGCGGTGGCGGGTGGAGGGTGCCGGGCAAATGGTGCTTCCACCGTTTGCGGGCAAGCGCCGTGCGGACGGGTTGTGGCAGACGACGTGCTTCGAGCTATTTGTAAAGCCGGATGGCGGCGATGCTTATGCCGAGTTCAACTTGTCGCCATCGCAAGCTTGGGCCGCTTATGATTTTAGTGCTTACCGCCAGGGCATGGCCGAACGCCCCACCCCGCGCGATGCGGTGTGCACGCCGCGCCGTGGCCAATCGGTGCTGATCTTTGACGCTGCCATTCCCGCAGCCGCTTTGCCGCCTATGCCGTGGGCTTATGGATTGAGCGCGGTGATCGAGGAGGAAGGCGGGCGCAAGTCCTACTGGGCCATCGCGCATCGTGAAGATAAGCCCGATTTCCACTGCGAGGCTTGCTTCGCAGCAAAGCTTGCGGCACCTGCTGCCCCATGAAGTTCGGTATCGATAGGCTGCTGGCCGACCCCGCCCTGCGTGCGCCTCTGGAAGGGCGCCGCATCGCACTTGTTGCGCATCCTGCCTCGGTGACAGAGGGTCTGGTCCATTCGCTGGATGCGTTGGCGGCGTGTCCGGGGATCACGTTGTCCTCAGCTTTCGGGCCGCAGCACGGGCTGAAGGGCGACAAGCAGGACAACATGGTGGAGACGGCCGACGAGCTTGATCCGGTCTATGGCATTCCGGTGTTCAGCCTTTACGGCGAGGTCCGTCGCCCGACGGCGCGGATGATGGACAGCGCCGATGTATTCCTGTTCGATCTGCAAGACCTTGGCTGCCGGATCTATACCTTTGTAACTACACTGCTTTACCTGCTTGAGGCCGCCAGTGGCACGGGCAAGGCGGTGTGGGTGCTGGACCGGCCCAATCCCGCAGGGCGTCCGGTTGAGGGAACCACGTTGCTGCCCGGTTGGGAAAGCTTTGTGGGGGCAGGGCCGATGCCGATGCGGCACGGCATGACGCTGGGCGAGATGGGCCATTGGTTTATCAAGCACTTCAAGCTTGATGTGGATTACCGCGTGATTGCGATGGAGGGCTGGGCGCCTGAAGCCGGGCCGGGTTTCGGGTGGCCTGATAGCCGCATATGGATCAACCCTTCGCCTAATGCAGCCAGCCTGAACATGGCCCGCGCCTATGCCGGGACGGTGATGATCGAGGGCGCTACTGTATCGGAAGGGCGCGGCACAACCCGTCCGCTGGAAGTGC
This sequence comes from Novosphingobium sp. 32-60-15, assembly GCF_002280675.1. Taxonomy (GTDB): domain Bacteria; phylum Pseudomonadota; class Alphaproteobacteria; order Sphingomonadales; family Sphingomonadaceae; genus Novosphingobium. Next base: position 17,105 of record NZ_NCEN01000027.1, read on the forward strand.
TGTTTGGTGCACCTGATGTGGATGCAAAGGGCGTTCTGGCGCAAATGCACTCCATTGCACCGCAGTGGATGACGGGTTGCGCGATCCGCGAATGCTGGTTCGAGCCGACGTTCCACAAACACGCCAAGACATTGTGCAACGCGCTGATGATCCATGCCGACGGCACATTTTATGATCACCACGCGTTTCGTCCATGGCGGCTGCAGGCGCTGGCCTTCAAGGCGATCCGGAAGCTTTATCCCGATTATCCGCTGTGGCGTGATTTTGCCTATGAGTATGTGTTCGACAAGCTGGCGATCGACGTGATCAACGGCGGGCCTGTCTTACGCGAATGGGTGGATGATGCGGCCTCAACCGCAGCCGATCTCGACGCAATAGCAGGGCGCGATGAAGCCGCTTGGGTGGAAGCACGGCGGGCGTTTCTGCTTTATTGAGAGTCCTAGTGCTTCTTGCGCGTTAACTCGCGCATGGCGCTGTCCAAACCTTCGAGGGTAAGGGGGTACATGGAGCCGCCGAGGATGTCCTTGAGCATTTTAGTGGACTGGGAGTAGGCCCATTGTCTTTCGGGAACGGGGTTTAGCCATACGGTGGCGGGGTAGGTTTGCGCCACGCGTTGCATCCAGACCGCGCCGGGTTCTTCGTTGAAGTGTTCGACGCTGCCGCCGGGGTGGCTGACTTCATAAGGGCTCATCGCGGCATCGCCGACGAAGACGACTTTGTAATCGTGGCCATATTTGTGAAGAATGTCCCACGTGTTGGTACGATCAGTCCAGCGGCGCTTGTTGTCTTTCCACACGCCTTCATAAAGGCAGTTATGGAAATAGAAGAACTCCATGTTCTTGAATTCGGCGGTGGCGGCGCTGAACAGTTCTTCGACAAGCTTGATGAACGGGTCCATCGATCCGCCGATGTCGAGGAATAGAAGCAGTTTGACGGCGTTGCGCTTTTCGGGGCGCATCTTGATATCGAGCCAGCCCTGACGCGCGGTGCCTTGGATGGTGCCCTGCAGATCAAGCTCGTCCGCTGCGCCTTCGCGGGCAAAGCGGCGGAGGCGGCGTAGTGCGATCTTGATGTTGCGGGTGCCCAATTCGCGGGTGTTATCAAGGTTCTGGAATTCGCGCTTTTCCCACACCTTGATTGCGCGGTTATGCTTGCCCTCGCCGCCGATGCGCACACCTTCGGGGTTGAAGCCGCCATTGCCGAACGGGCTGGTCCCGCCGGTGCCGATCCACTTGTTACCGCCTTGATGGCGCTTTTCCTGCTCCTCCAGCCGTTTCTTGAGCGTATCCATGATCTCGTCCCAACTGCCCAGGGCTTTGATCTTTTCCATCTCTTCAGCGGACAGGAACTTATCGGCAATGGCTTTGAGCCAGTCTTCGGGGATTTCAACCGGGCGCTGGCCGTAATCGGTGAGAGCGCCTTTGAAGACCTTGTTGAACACCTGATCGAAGCGATCCAACATGCCTTCGTCTTTTACGAAGGTGGCGCGGCTGAGATAGTAGAAAGCCTCGGGCGTCTGGTCGATCACGTCTTTGTCGAGCGCTTCGAGCAGTGTCAAATGCTCTTTGAAGCTGGCCGATATGCCGGCGGCGCGCAATTCGTCGACGAAGTTGAAAAACACTTGAGACCGCTCCTTTGGCTTAACCTTCTGATTAAACGCTTAACGCTGGGTCGGCAAGGGTGTGCGGTGAGGGAAGGCATTAAACGAATCGGTTGAGCGCAGGCGGAGGCCGCTTAATCGTTTGCGAACGTGGTTAAGGGGTGGTTACCATGAAACAGGTTTTGGGCCTTTGCGCAGCGGTTGTGACTATGTTTGCGCTGGCGAATGCTGCGCTGTTCGGGGCGGAGCAGCGCGTAGAGGCGCAAGCCTTGCCAGTTCAGGCAGCGCCTGCGGTGGGGCAGGTGCTGCAATCGGGCGTGCTGATTGTTGTAAGCAAGGCATCGCAGCGGATGTACGTGTTCAAAGACGGCGCGCTGTGGGATTCCTCACCCGTCTCCACCGGCAAGCGCGGCCATTCAACCCCTGCGGGTGTGTTTCCGATTTTGCAAAAACGGGTGCGTCACCGGTCCAACATCTATAGCAATGCGCCGATGCCCTATATGCAACGGTTGACATGGCGCGGCATTGCGATCCACGCAGGACGCGTGCCGGGTTATCCTGCGTCGCATGGATGCATCCGGTTGCCGTACAGCTTTGCACGCGCGCTGTTTGCGCTGACGAACGCGGCGTCGACGACAGTGGTGGTGACGAACGAGGCGGTGCGGTCAAACGAGGCGGCGGTGACGCTGGCGCTGAATGCGCAAACTGCGCGGCCGGTTATGCCAGGGGGCGTGCATCAGTCGGGTGAAGCGTTGGCGTCGGTTGCGGTGCAGTTGCCGGTCGTCGGGACAGGCCAGACGATTCAATTGGCCGCGGCGACAAGTGTGAGTGAAGCCGAGGCGCGGTGGTCTGCACTGGTTGCAAGCTACCCGCAGCTTGCGGGATTTCGCAAGGCGGTGATCCCGGCGATTGTGGGACAGCGACAGTTCTATCGTTTGCGGGCAACTGCGCCGGGCGCGCATGCTTATTGCGCGTCTTTGAAACGGGCGGGGCAGGATTGTTTTACCGTCAGTTAGCTGGTTCAGAGAGCCCTCGTCACATTGGGTATTGTTAGGCAGGCAAACAATTGTTTAAGGTGTTCTCAAACGGAGAGGATACCAAGATGACCCTGAAACTCTACAGCTTTGGCCCCGCTGCCAATTCAATGAAGCCGTTACTAACGGTGTTTGAAAAAGGACTGGATGTTGAAAAGAACCGGCTTGATCCGGCAAAGTTTGAACATCACAGCGAATGGTTCAAGGCGATCAATCCGCGCGGACAGGTTCCGGCGCTGGTTGATGGCGACAAAGTGATCACCGAATCTACGGTGATTTGCGAATACCTTGAGGACGAATACCCTACGCAAGTGGTTCTGCGACCAGCTGACAGTTTTGGCCGCGCGCAGATGCGGGTGTGGACCAAGTGGGTGGATGAATACTTCTGCTGGTGCGTTTCGACCATCGGGTGGCACCGTTACGTGGGCAACATGGTCAAGGCTCTGAGCGACGCCGAGTTCGAGGAAAAGGTTGCTGCGATTCCGGTGGTGGAGCAGCAGGTGAAGTGGCGACGCGCGCGTGAGGGCTTTCCGCAGGACATGCTCGATGAAGAAATGCGAAAGATCGCCTTTTCAGTGCGGCGGTTAGACGATCATCTGGCCGAAAACGAATGGCTGGTGGGCGGGATGTACAGCCTTGCCGATATCTGCAACTTTGCCATCGCCAACGGCATGCAGTTCGGTTTTGCCGATCTGGTGAACAAGGAAGCGACGCCGCATCTGCTGCGTTGGATCGAGCAGATCAATGCGCGGCCTGCGGTGCAGGCGATGTTTGCGCAAGTCGAGTTGGAGAAGCTGGGGCCGCGCGAATAGGGCTGGCGGGTCAGGTTTCGCGCAGAGGCGCAGAGGAAAAAGAGACCGCCGGGAAAGGTGAAAATCGGCAAAGCCCCAACCTCATTCTCCTCTGCGCTCTCTTTTTCCTCTGCGCCTCTGCACGAAACGATTTTCTTAGTTCCCCGGACGGCGAGCCATGAAGGCGAGGCGTTCGAACAGCATGATGTCTTGTTCGTTCTTCAGCAGCGCGCCGTGCAAGGGCGGGATCGCCTTGGTGGGATCGCGGTTTTGCAGGACGTCGAGGGGCATGTCTTCGTTGAGCAGGAGCTTCAGCCAATCGAGCAGTTCACTGGTGGAGGGCTTCTTCTTGAGGCCGGGGACTTCGCGGACTTCGTAGAAGATTTCCATCGCCTTGGCGATCAGGGTCTTCTGGATGCCTGGGAAGTGAACGTCGATGATGGAACGCATCGTGTCGCGATCAGGGAACTTGATGTAGTGGAAGAAGCAACGGCGCAGGAACGCGTCGGGCAGTTCTTTTTCGTTGTTAGATGTGATGACAACGATGGGGCGTTCGACGGCGGTGATCCGCTCTTGCGTTTCATAGACGTCGAAGCTCATCCGGTCGAGTTCCTGCAACAGGTCGTTCGGGAATTCGATATCGGCCTTGTCGATTTCGTCGATCAGGAGCACCGGAAGCTTGGGCGCAGTGAAGGCTTCCCAGAGTTTGCCCTTCTTGATGTAGTTCGCAATGTCGTGGACGCGTTCATCCCCCAACTGGCCATCGCGCAGGCGTGCGACGGCATCGTATTCATAGAGGCCTTGCTGGGCCTTGGTGGTGGATTTGACATTCCATTCGATCAGCGGCGCGCCGACAGCCTTGGCGATTTCATGGGCCAGCACGGTCTTGCCGGTGCCGGGTTCACCCTTGACCAACAGCGGGCGGCGGAGCAAAACTGCGGCGTTTACGGCAACCTTGAGATCATCGGTTGCAACGTAATTGCTGGTGCCTTCAAAGCGCATCGGCGAATCCTGTCTCATTAATCGTACGGTTAGGCGTTAGATTGCGGGGCATTCCAACGCAAGGGGATGAGTTTCTGACGCTAGTGTCAGCATAGCCGCGATTAAGTGACGCATGCGTCAGAAATCTTGGCTTCATTTATGACGTGAGTGTTAGTTATCGACAGCTGTATCAAAGTGTTGTCTGCATTGCCTGCGATTGCGGCAAGCATAAGGGCAGTGTAGGCCCGCGCGCGATGCTGTTCTCCCGCCATTCCCATGATTCCAGAGGCTATGGCGCTTCACCGCGCGAGCGGGCGGTTTCGTTTGTGGCGGCGCTGCTGATCTGCGCGATGGTGTTCATCGTGATCGTGCAGATGGGCGGGGTGCCGAAGTTTGGCGCACCGGGCGGCGACAGCCTGATCGCCATCGATTTGGGGACAGAGCCTGAGCAGGGCGAGAAGGACAGCCCCGAGCCGGAGAAGGCGCAAGAGCAGGCCGATAGCGCCGACGTGCCGGTTGAGGTGACGCCGGTTGCCCCGCCGCCGGTGCCCATTCCCGGCAAAGTGCAGTGGCCCGAAGGCTTTATCGAGCTTTCCAGGCAAGACTACGCCGCCGCCGACATCCGCAAGATGAAGCGCGCCGAAGGAGGCGGGCAGGCAGGAGCGGGCGGCGGCAGTGCGGGCGCGGAAGGCAAGGGCGATGGGCCGGGCGGCGTGCGGCTGCACAACGCGCAATGGTATCGCGAACCGACCGACGCCGAAATCGCGCCCTATATGCCGAACAACCGCCCGCCGGGCGCCTGGGCGATGATCGCCTGCCGCACGATCGAGAAGTATCACATCGAGGACTGTCAGGAGATGGGCGAGTCTCCGGTGGGTTCAGGTTTGGCGCGGGCTTTACGGCAGGCCTCGTGGCAATTCCTCGTACGGCCACCGCGCGTGAACGGGAAGCCGCAGATCGGCGAATGGGTGCGGATACGCTTTGATTTTACGCGGAACAAGGGTGAGGGGGCGGGTTAGGCCCCTGATTGACAATAAGCGCACGGATTTGTATTTTATATGCATGGCGCAAATCAACATATCTCTGCCCGATAAATTGAAAGAATGGATCGAAGGCCGTGTGGCTGATGGTTCGTTTGCCAGCAGCAGCGATTATGTGCGCGATCTGGTGCGGCAGGATCAGCGAGAGGCTGCGCGACTGGAGCATCTGCGGGCCGAGATTGCGAAAGGCCGAGCGTCCGGGATCAGTGCCCGTTCAATCGAAGACATAATCTCGCAGACGCGGGAGCAGTTACAGGCGCGTGGTGAAGGTTGAACTCAGCCAAGAGGCTGACCGCGACCTTGTTAACATCCTCACTTATGGGGCGGACGCCTTCGGATGGGATAGCGCGGAAGCCTATGTTGCGGGATTTGACCGCAGCTTTGCCTTATTGGCGCGGCATCCGGAAATCGGTGTTCTCCACGAAGAGTTCCGACCGCCAATCCGTTCGCTACCGTATGGTAGCCATCGTCTGTTCTATGATGTTGAGCCGGGGTGCATCATCATCCGGCGCGTGTTGCACAAGTCCGTGGATGTCGGCCGGTGGATCGGTTGATGTGGTATGGGGCGCCTTACTGGGCTTGGCGCCACGTTAATCAGTCGGCAGCTTTCGGAGAGCCGGTTCGGCGTATTAGATGACTGCTAATGGATCGATTTCTACCCCTTGCTATTGTTTGGTTAGTGACCGCGCAACGTCCAACAACGGGCATGGGCCTCCGCCGGATGCGCAAGGCCCTGTGACGTGAAGATAGCGTGGTGATCTCGCGCTTACGATAGCGAGGACTTGAGATTCCCCGTCTTGCATTAAGAGCCGTGCGTTAGAGTCTATGGGAATGCTGACAATTTTGGTTCCGGCTGCATCGAAGTCGGGGAAATCCCCTTCATAAATTCCGAAACGCACTCCAGCGAAACGAACATGATACAGGTTGAAATCGGCAACCTGTTGTTTGCCGATCAATTCTGCTTTTTCTGCCATGCAGAACGTCTTGCCGCACACATTAGGCGGGCGCTCTTCAGTGCAGCCGGCAAGCAGTGCTAGAGCAAATAGACGGATCCAGCCTGCCATCATCAAGCATCAATCAAATCAGGGTCCAACTCTCCCGCCCGGTTCTGGATGAACATGAATCTTTGTGCCGGATCGCGGCCCATCAGGCGGTCGACCAGGTCCTTCACCGCCGCGCGGCCTTCGTATTCGGGCGGTAGGGTGATGCGGATGAGGCTGCGGGTGGCGGGGGCCATGGTTGTTTCGCGCAGCTGGTTGGGGTTCATTTCGCCGAGGCCCTTGAAGCGGCCCACATCGACCTTTTTGCCTTTGAATTTGGTGGCTTCAAGCTGAGCACGGTGCGCTTCGTCTTTCGCGTAGGCCGAGGTGCTGCCGTGGGTGATGCGGTAGAGCGGGGGTTGGGCGAGGTAGAGGTGGCCGCGCCGGACGAGTTCTGGCATTTCCTGAAAGAAAAACGTCATCAGCAGGGTTGCGATGTGCGCGCCATCAACATCGGCGTCGGTCATGATGATCACGCGGTCATAGCGCAGCGCATCGGGATTGCAGTCTTTGCGCATGCCGCAGCCCAGCGCCAATGCGAGATCGGCGATTTCCTGATTGCCCCGGATCTTGTCAGCCGAGGCGCTGGCAACGTTGAGGATTTTGCCGCGAATTGGCAGGATCGCCTGCGTTTTGCGGTCGCGCGCCATTTTGGCGCTGCCGCCTGCGGAATCGCCTTCGACGATGAACAGTTCGGTTTCGCCGCTGCCTTCGCCGGTGCAATCGGTCAGCTTACCGGGCAGGCGCAGCTTGCGCGCGCTGGTGGCAGTTTTGCGTTTGACCTCACGCTCTGCCTTGCGGCGCAGGCGCTCGTCCATGCGTTCCATTACCGCGCCGAGCAGGGCTTTGCCGCGCTCCATATTGTCGGTGAGGAAGTGATCGAAGTGATCGCGCACGGCGGCTTCGACCATGCGCGCGGCTTCGGGCGAAGTCAGGCGGTCTTTGGTCTGGCTTTGGAACTGGGGATCGCGGACGAAGACCGAGAGCATGATTTCGCTGCCGGTGATCATGTCTTCGGGCGCGATGTCCTTGGCTTTTTTCTGGCCGATCAGATCAGCGAAAGCGCGGATGCCCTTCGTCAGGGCGGCGCGCAGGCCTTGTTCGTGGGTGCCGCCATCAGGCGTGGGGATGGTGTTGCAGTACCACGAGTACGAGCCATCGGACCACAGTGGCCATGCGATGGCCCATTCGACGCGGCCCATCTCTTGCCCTTCGGGGCCAGCCGGGAAATCCTGCGTGCCCGAGAATGGGAGCGTGGTGACACATTCGCGGCCCGAGACTTGTTCGGCCAAGTGATCGGCCAAGCCGCCGGGGAACTGGAACACAGCTTCGGCGGGCACGTCATCCGAGACGAGCGAAGGCGCGCATTTCCAGCGGATTTCGACGCCTGCGAAGAGGTATGCCTTCGAGCGGACCAGCCGGAACAGGCGGGCGGGTTTGAATTTGGCATCGGTGCCGAAAATTTCGGTATCGGGCACGAAGGTGACTTGCGTGCCGCGCCGGTTGGGAGCGTTGCCGACTTTCAGCAGCTTTGTGGTGGGAAGCCCGCGCGAGAATTCCTGCGCGTAAAGCTCCTTGTTCCGCGCCACTTCGATGCGGGTGAGCGAGGACAGCGCGTTGACGACCGAGACGCCGACGCCGTGGAGGCCGCCGCTGGTGGCATAGGCCTTGCCCGAGAACTTGCCGCCCGAATGCAGCGTGGTGAGGATGACTTCGAGCGCGGATTTGCCGGGGTATTTGGGGTGTTCATCGACCGGAATGCCGCGACCGTTATCTGATATGGTCAGGCGGCCTGCACTGCCAGGTTCTTCTTCAAGGTAGACTTCGATGCGGTTGGCGTGGCCAGCGACGGCTTCGTCCATCGCGTTATCAAGCACTTCGGCAGCGAGGTGATGGAGCGCGCGTTCATCGGTGCCGCCAATATACATGCCGGGGCGGCGGCGGACAGGTTCAAGGCCTTCGAGAACCTCGATTGCCGAGCCATCATAGGTTTCGCCAGCGGTACTGGCGGGAAGTTTGTCGAAGAGATCATCGGACATGCGAACGGGTATAGAACACGGGCGATTCCGTGCGCAAGCGTCGCAGTGTGCTTATCCGGTGCTTTTCGTGGAGGATGCGGCGGTAAAAGGGTTTGCGTTTAGAATTTAAGAAGAAGTGGGTTTCGCGCAGAGGCGCAGAGGAAAAAGAGAGCGCTGAGGTGTCGTGTCAACCCGCAGGCTTGTTTATCCTTTAGAGGGGGGCGGGCGAGATGCGGCTGCGCCGTTTGAGCACTAGCTTCGCGCTCTCTTTTTCCTCTGCGCCTCTGCGCGAAATCCTTAAAACTTTGTCGGTGCAGGTGAAACTGTGGTGAACGTGCCCGCAGCGACTTGGCGGACTTCCATCGCGCGTTCGGCCATGCCCGAGGCTGTGAAGCGGAAGACGCCGTCGAGGCCGATGAAGCCTTGGGGATCATAGAGCTTGCCGGTGGGGAAGGTGGTGCCGGGCTTCCATGTGCGCGCGATGTTGAGCGTGAGCAGAACGCTATCATAGCCCAAAGTGGCCAGCCGCGAGGGGACTGCGCCGAAGCGGCTGCGATAGGATGTCTCGAACTTGCCAAAGCGGGCGTCCGATACGGCGGCGAACCATGCGCCGCGCATGGCGGGCGAGGTGGCGATGGCGGCTTCACCGCTCCACAATTCTGTGCCGAGCAGCTTTACGCCTTTGCCAGCGGCTGCACTTGCCTGAAGCGCGATGCGGCTGCCATCGGCGATGAGTAGCGCGTCAAACTTGCCCTTGTCCTTGGCGCGGCGAACGGCGCTGGCGACGGAAGTGTTGCCGCGATCATAAGTTTCGATCGACGTAACGGTTACGCCTTGCGCTTCTGCGGCGGCTGTGAGGCCCGCGGTGGCGCGTTGGCCATAATCGCCGGTCGGGATGATGGCCGCAACCGAACTGACGCCACTGGATTTTGCGAAACCGAGCACGCGGGCGATGGATTGGCCGGGCGCCTGACCCATGACAAACACGTCGCGCGAAGCGACCGCGCTGTCATTCGAATAGGTGATCATCGGCACTTTTGCAGTGCGTGCGGCGTTGGCGACGAGGATCACGTCATCAGACAGCAAAGGCCCGAGGATTAGTTTGTTGCCATCGGCAATGGCTTTGCTGGCAGCGATGCCTGCACCGGCTGCGGTATCATACGTGGTGATGCGCAAGTTTGCAGCGTTGGTATCAAGCAGGGCCATTGTTGCGGCATTGGCGATGGATTGGCCGACTGCGCCGCTGGCACCGCTTAAGGGCACGAGTAAGGCAATACGGTGGCGTCCCGCATCCGTTGGCAGGACGTTGGCGTCCGGCGCTTTTTCGGTGGGTTCAGGTGCGGGTGCGATGCCGCCTTTCGGAATGACGGTACAACCAGCCAGCAACGCCAAAGAGCCTGCGGTTACGCCTTTGACGATCCAGCGCCGGTTGGGGCGAGTGCCTTGATCGCGCAGATCGCCTTTGTGCCTGTTCAACATTACGCGCTCACCCTCTTGTCGCACTTTGCCGGTCGGTCCATGAGACGTGTCATGGAAACCCCGCAGCTTGAACCCGGCCTCTACATTGTCGCAACCCCCATTGGCAATCTTGGAGACGTAAGTCGTCGTGCGATTGAAACGCTTGAGCGCTGTAGCGTGATTGCGTGCGAAGACACCCGCGTGACCGGAAAGTTGCTTAACCTGCTGGGTTTGCACAAAGTCATGCGACGTTATGATGATCATGCAAGCGATGGAGCGCGTGAAGCATTACTCGCCGAAATGGCGCAGAATCCCGTGGCGCTGGTTTCGGATGCAGGGACGCCGTTGATTTCCGATCCCGGGTACAAGCTGGTACGCGAGGCGCGGGCGCGTGGCATTGCGGTCACATCAGTGCCGGGGCCAAGCGCTCTGGTTGTGGCGTTGTCGATGGCCGGGTTGCCGACCGACCGGTTCATGTTTGGCGGTTTCCTGCCATCAAAAGGCAAGGCGCGCGGCGATGTGCTGGCGGAATTGGCGGGCGTGCCTGCGACGCTGGTTTTTTATGAAACGGGGCCGCGTCTGGTGGCATCTTTAGAAGCGCTGGCTGAACGCTTGCCGGGGCGTGAGGTGGCGGTGGCGCGTGAACTGACCAAGTTGCATGAGGAATGCCGTAGCGGTTCTGCTGAGGAATTGGCGGCGCATTACACGGCCAATCCGCCGCGAGGAGAGATTGTGCTGCTGGTGGGGCCGCCCTTGGCGCAGGAGGCACCGGCGCAGGATGTGATCGAGGCGGAACTGCGCGCAGCTTTGGCGGAAATGTCGACATCGCAGGCGGCGGGGAAGGTGGCCAAGGCGCACGGGCTGGACCGCAAGGCGCTCTATGCATTGGCGATGACGTTCAAGTGAGCCGATCAAAGCTGACGAGAGCGGAGGCTGAGCGTAGAGGGCGTAAGGGCGAGGCGCTGGCGGCGTGGTGGTTGCGGCTGACAGGATGGCGCATTCTGGCGCAGCGCGTGAAATTGCCGGTGGGCGAAGTCGACCTTGTTGCACGGCGGGGGCGGGCGGTGGCGTTTGTCGAAGTGAAGTGGCGGCGCAGAGAAGCGGCTTTGGCCGGAGCCATCGACGCCCACCGGCTGCGGCGCGTGGCGCGGGCAGCAGAGGCGATAGCGCCCAAGTTTGTGCAGGCAGGCGATACGATGCAGATCGATGTGATCCTGATTGCGCCGTGGTGCTGGCCGCGCAGGATTGCCAATGCGTGGCAACCCGGCGCGTGATGCTGACTTGCACTTACCAGTTAAAATTGTCGCGCCGAGCATGAATCGGCTTTAAGGCGCGGGGGAAGATAAACTCCCAAGGGTGTTACAAGCCATGACTCTGCGCGTCGCCGTCCAGATGGACCCGCTCCATTCCATCAATATCTCCGGGGATTCGAGCTTTGCGCTGATGTTACGCGCGCAAGAGCGGGGGCATGAGATTTACCATTACGACGTGGGTTCGTTGTCACTGGACGAGGATGACCGGCTGATTGCGCATGCGACGCCAGTGACGGTGCAGCATGTGGTTGGCGATCACTATGCCGCCGGTGAGAAACGGCGCCTGGACCTTGGGCGTGACATTGATGTGGTGCTGATGCGGCAGGACCCGCCGTTTGACATGGGCTATATCACGGCCACCCACATGCTTGAGCGGATCGAGGCCGAGACGCTGGTGGTGAACAACCCGCGCAGCGTGCGCAATGCGCCGGAAAAGGTCATGGTGCTTGATTACCGCAGGTTCATGCCGCCGACTCTGGTCACGCGTTCGGTGGATGAAGTGCGCACGTTCCAGAAAAAGCACGGCGCGATTGTGATCAAGCCGATCCACGGCAATGGTGGCAAAGCGATCTTCCGCGTTTCGGAAGAGGGTGAGAACCTTGGCGCTCTGTTCGAGGTGTTCAACCAGACTTGGCCCGAGCCGCACATGGTACAAGCGTTCCTGCCCGAAGTGGCCAAGGGCGACAAACGCATCGTTCTGGTGGATGGTGAGATCGCGGGCGCAATCAACCGGCGGCCCGGCGAGGGGGAATTCCGCTCCAACCTTGCTGTGGGCGGCTATGCCGAGAAGACGGAATTGACTGCGGAAGAGCGGGAAATCTGCGCTGCGCTCGGGCCGGAGTTGAAGCGGTTGGGGCTCATCTTCGTCGGCATTGATGTGATCGGCGGAAAATGGCTGACCGAGATCAATGTGACTTCGCCGACCGGGATTGTGGCGATTGACAAGTTCAACGGTACGGACACGGCGGGGATGATCTGGGACGCAATTGAAGCGCGGCTTTAGGGGCGTACTTTCTGAATACCGCCACCCCAAGCCCTTCCGCTGAAACGGTGGGGCACCACTTCGCGCGAAGAGCGTTGCCCCCGGTATGAACGACTGGATTGTCCAATTAATCGAGGGCGGTGGCTATTGGGGCATTGCGTTCCTGATGGTGATCGAAAACGTCTTTCCGCCAATCCCTTCGGAATTGATCATGGGCCTTGGCGGGATTGCGGTGGCGCGTGGCCGGATGGAGTTTTGGCCATTGATGGTGGCAGGAACGGTGGGATCAACGCTGGGCAATTATTGCTGGTACTTGCTGGGCCGAAGCCTTGGCTATGAGCGGCTTAAGCCCTTTGTAGACAGGTTCGGGCGATGGCTGACGGTTGAATGGGAGGACATCGAATACATCGTCGGATTTTTCCGGCGACATGGCCAATGGGTGGTTTTTGCGGTGCGGTTTGCGCCGTTCATGCGCACAATGATCTCGCTTCCTGCAGGCCTGACGCGGATGGGGCATCTTTGGTTTTTGGCGTTCACTTTTGCAGGGGCGGCCATCTGGAATGCCATTCTGGCAGGAGCGGGATATTACCTCGGACGCAACTTCGATGAATTGGAGAAGTTTACCGGACCAGTGGCGGTTGCCACGGTTGTCATCGTGGTCGTGGTCTATATCTGGCGTGTAATTGTGTGGAAGCCGCGGGCCAAAGCTTGAAAAATTGAATTTACCAACCATAGACTAAACGTAAGCGCCGACGGAAGGCGGCGTTGACGTAAGTCTATTTGGCCTTCCGCGGGCGCGGCGCCCATTTCTTTGCCAGCGCTGCTAAGCGGTTATGGATCA
>NZ_NCEN01000002.1 GCF_002280675.1 Novosphingobium sp. 32-60-15
GCGCTTGCGCTGCCGTATTGGTCAGCGCTGCGGTAACGCCGCCCATCGCGTTTGAGGCGACCTGCAGATTGGCGGCCTGGCGCTCATTGCGCTGGGCCAGATCGGCCGAAGCTGCGTTGATTTCATCACTGCCGCGCAGGACGTGCTCTGCCAGTTCGCGGATTTTGGACATGGTGGCCGAAACTGTGCCAAGGCCGCGATTGAAGTTCACCCGCATGTCTTCGTAATCGCCGGGGAAGGGCTCGCGAATTTCAGCAGTCAGATCGTTTTCTGCCAGACGCGAAAGCGCATGGTTCATCTTTGCGATGATGCGCTGCTGCGTATCAAGGTCCGTTGTTTTTTCAATGGTTTCACCGAATTTGGTCATGGCCTTGGTCATCCGGCCAACGCAATCGGTATGGTGGGTGTACTGGATCGGGCTGCGGGTATCGCCAGCGGCCAATGCCTCCATCCGCAAGACGGTGTTGACATAGGGCGTGCAGATGCGTTCGGCGGCCATGACCATGATGGTGATGACCAGCGCGAATGACAGCGCGGCAAAGCCCAATGAAACCGCCAGTCCCGCTTCGGGGAAAGCCCATGCCAGACCTATTCCGACAAAGTTCAACGAAGCTGCAAACGCTAATGCCTTAAGCAGGAAGCCAAACTTCTGGCGGATCGGCGCGACGGCTTCGAACCAGGCTAGCATCTTGAAACATCCCTTCGATGTTTGGAAACATGCGAATAAATTGCGATCTGTGGCGGCGCGTAGACATTTCTTGCTGAGGGAATAGGCTGCGACCTTGAAGATCAGTGTTAGGGTCCGATGCGTAACAACCCTCACAGCACTCCATACGCGCCATTGCGCATGATCTTAGGGGCAGGTCTGGCGCAGCCTTTGCCTTTGTGGGCGCCTTCGCATTTGCGGTTTGCCTTGCCGGACATAAGGCCTAGAGACGGGCTAGGGGCGCGGGAAACTACGGAATTTCATATGGTTGCCAATGCTCCAATGCCGCATGAATGGACGTCAAAGCAATTGGCGCGCGCGGTTGCGGCTGCAGGGGTGGCGCTGTGGGCATGGAACGTTGATACCGATGCCTTCACCATGGATGAAATGGGTTTCGAACTGTGGGGGATGAAACCCCATGACCATGTGACATTCGAACAGCTTTCGGCGCATGTCCACCCGGCTGACCGGGACCGGGTGCGATCAGCCTTTACCGCCACCCGCGTTATTCTGGGCCCCTATGAAACCGATTTCCGCATCCTGATTGGCGATGAAGTGCGCTGGATTGCCGCGCGCGGGCAGGGCGAAGATGTGGGCATTGTCGGGCGCACGATGTTCGGCATTTTCCTGGATGTCACCGGGCGCAAGCAGGCCGAAGAGGGCCACGAATTGCTGGCAGGTGAAATGAGCCACCGGGTAAAGAACCTGCTGGCAATTGCCTCGGCACTGACCGCAATATCATCAAGATCGGCCAAGACGTGCGAGGAAATGGCGCGCGAATTGACCGAGCGTTTGTCGGCGCTGGGCCGTGCGCATGATCTGGTACGCCCCCTGCCCAATGGACAGGGCCAGGCCGCACTGCTGGGCGATCTGCTGTCATTGTTGCTGGCCCCTTATGACGAAAAAGGCGCGTTCATGGGCCGTATCCGCGTGGCGGTTGAGCGGATGGGCGTGGGCGAAAACGCGGCGACCGGCCTTGCGCTGGTGATCCACGAACTGGCGACCAATTCGATGAAATACGGCGCGCTATCGGTGCCGGTGGGCACGCTCGATGTTGCCAGCGAGGCGGTTGACGGCAAGATTGTGCTGACATGGACTGAACATGGCGGCCCCGAAGTTACCAGGCCCGATGGCAGCGAAGGCTTTGGCAGCAAATTGGTGCGACGCAGCGTTGCCGGGCAACTGGGCGGATCGATAGCCTATGACTGGGCCAGTACCGGATTGATCGTAACGCTGACCATGGACCGGGCCATGCTAACCGGCTGAATTCCGTTTGAATCAAGCGCAAAAACGTTCCGTCCGAAATGGACAGGCTGCCTTTTGGCAGCGCCGCGCGGCCTGCGGCCATGTTTGCTAATGCATTCGATTGCTTACATAAATGTAATCAGTAATAGTCCATTTCCGATGCGCTAGGTGCTGCATTAACTAAAAATTAACCTATGCTCCGTTCATGTTCAGTGCAGGTTGGTGTTTGCGCCGGGCTGCACAATCTTATCGCATGATGGCCCTTCGATCCTAAGGGCAAAAGCTTCGTAGGCGTGCCTTTGCCTCGCGCGCCTACACCGGCAGTCTCCCTTCGCTGGCCGCCCCGGCTGGCCGCGAAGGGAGACGCTTTCCCCGTATTACAATTCAATCTGCGCCGGGTTTGGGCATGATGATTCCGTGCGCATTTTGCGGCTGCGGGGGGATCAGCCCAGCTTGCGCAAGGGCTCCGATCCGTCCCAGTCCTTGCCGGCGTCCTTGATCATCTTGAAAATGCCGTCGGCACCGGTCATGTTCTGCAGCAGTTCGATGACGTGGCCGGGGCCTTGGCCCGGATCGACATAGATCACCGCGCCATCTGCACCGACGGTTCCTTCGACGAGGATTTCCGCGCCCGCCTCGGCACAGGCCGCGCGCGCTTCTTCGATGGAATCCACGAAGATGCAGATGTGGTGCAGGCGGTCTGTCACCGCGTATTCGCCGGTATAGATTGAAGGTTCGGCATTTTCCGCGCGGATCAGCTCGATCTGGACATCACCCCAATAGGCGATGGCGATGGAGAAGACTGCGCCGGTGGGCACACCCTTATACTTGCAATCGCCCAGCGCCACGTTCTCCATCAGGTAGAACGGGCCGACGCCCATCGTTTCAGTCCAGTATTTTACCGCTGAATCAAAGTCTTGCGGCAAATAGGCAAGCTGGCCAACGGGGCCGAGGTCTGTAATCTTGCGGGTCATGCGAACAGCCCTTCCGGTGCTTCGAGCAGGGACTTGAAGGTTTGCAGGAACTGCGCACCCGCCGCGCCATCAATTGCGCGGTGATCGACCGAGAGGGTGAAGGAGATGCGGCTTTCAAAGGCAATGTCGCCATTCTCCGCCTCTGTCGCCACGCGGTTCACCCCGCCCACGGCAAGGATCGCGCCTTGGGGCGGGTTGATGATCGCATCGAAGTTTTCGATGCCGAACATGCCGAGGTTGGAGACGGAGAAGGTGCCCCCGTCCATGTCTTCATAGCCGAGCTTGCCGGCTTGGGCCTTGTCGATCAGGGCACGGGTGGTGGCGGCAATCTGGGCGATATGCATACGGTCTGCCTGCCGCACGATGGGCGTGACCAGACCTTTGGGGCTGGCCACGGCGATCGACACATCGGCATGGGCAAAGCTGTGCACTGCATCGCCGTGCACCTGCACGTTCACTTCCGGGTGGCGCACCAGCGCGAGGGCGACGGCCTTGACGATGTAATCGTTGATCGATGCCTTCGTGCCCAACACGACATTGGCGGTTTTGCGCAAGGCCATCAGATCATCCACCCGCGCCGATGCGCGCAGATAGAAGTGCGGGATGGTCTGCTTGGCTTCGGTAAGGCGTTTGGCCACGACCTTGCGGATCTTGTCGAACGGCTGGACCGTGGCGGGATTGGCGACCAGTTCGAATGCCGCACCGAACACCGGCGCTGCCGCCGTGACCGGCTTGACCAGCGCCAGCACATCGGCCTTGGAAATGCGGCCCCGCGGGCCGGTGCCGGTGATGCCGGCAAGCGAAATGCCGTGGTGTGCGGCAAGGCGGCGGGCGAGGGGCGATGCGAAAGCTTCGGGGCTGTCTTCGACCAGTGTGGCGCTGCCCTTCAATGCGGCGGCGCGTTCGGGGCGGGTGGCCTGGACCACATCCTGATAGGTAATGCGGCCATTGCGGCCCGATCCGGCGATGGGTTCAATGTCCACGCCTTCGGCCTCGGCAAGCTTCAAGGCTTCGGGGCTGATCGCGCGGTTGGTGACGATCTTCTTGGGCGCGCGAGCAGGTTCTGCCGCAGCCGGAGCGGGGGCAGCAGGGGCAGGCGCAGGTGCGCTGCCGCCTGATTTTGCCGCAACCGATGTTTCAGCGGGCTTGAAGCCTGCGATGAAGGCATCGATTTCAGCGTCGGGCGTATCGGCATCGGCAAACACGCCCAAGAGCGCGCCCACGGGATGCGCGTCTTCGCTGGCAGGCGTCAGCAGGCGCTTGAGCACCGCGTCATATTCTGCCTCAACCTCGTTAGTGATCTTGGCGGTTTCGATCAGGCACAGGACCTGGCCCTTGGTAAAGGCGTCCCCTTCCTTGACCATCCATTCGGCGATGGTGCCTTCTGTCATTTCGATGCCCCATTTGGGCATGCAGAACGGGCGTATATTGGCCATGTCGCGGCTCCTCAGCGGTAGGCCAGAACCTTGCGCACCGCCGCTTCGATCTTGTCGACCGAAGGAAGGTAGGCAGATTCCAGCTCGCGCGCGAATGGGACGGGGGTGTGTGGCGGATTGACGGCCAAAGGTGGCGCTTTGAGCGCGGCAAAGGCCTTTTCGGCCACCAGTGCGCAAATGTCGCCCGCAAGGCTGCACCGTGGCGGGGCTTCGTCCACCACGATCAGACGGCCGGTGACTTCGACCGAATCCAGGATGGTTTCTTCATCGAGCGGGCTGGTGGTGCGAAGGTCGATCACGTCGCAGCCGATGCCTTCGGCGGCCAGCCTGTCGGCCACCGCTTCGCAGAAGCCGAGCAGAAGACCGGTGGAAACGATGGTGACGTCTTGTCCTGCACGGCTGAGGCGGGCGTGGCCGAACGGGATCATGTATTCAGGATCGTCGGGCACTTCGCCGCTCATCCCGTAAAGCGCCTTGTGTTCAAGGAAGATCACCGGATCATCATCGCGGATGGCGGTGCGCAGCAGGCCCTTCACGTCGGCAGGGGTGCTGGGCATGACGACCTTCAGGCCGGGCATGCCGGTCAGGATCTGGTGCACGGCCTGGCTGTGCTGGGCCGCGGCGTTGTAGCCCGCGCCATAGGCCATGCGGATGACCGCAGGGCATTTGGTCTTGCCGCCGAACATGTAGCGGAACTTGGCGAGCTGGTTCCAGATCTGGTCAAGCGACACGCCGATGAAATCGGCAAACATCAGCTCGGCAATCGGGCGCTTGCCCGAAAGCGCAAGGCCCGCTGCCGCGCCCATGATCGCGCTTTCCGAAATGGGCGTGTCGATCACGCGGTCTGCGCCGAATTTGCCGAACAGGCCGGTCGATGTTGACCAGATGCCGCCGATGGCTTCGGGGCCGCCGGGCGTGCCCATGCCGCCGACAATATCTTCACCAAGGCAGACGACGTTTTCGTCGCGGGCCATTTCTTCTGCGATCGTTGTAACAACGGCGTCGCGGTACATCATTTTTGGCATAAGTCCGCTCCCCGGCTTAGTACGAGATATAGACGTCGGTCAGGACGTCTTCGGCGGTGGGACGATCAGCTGCCTTGGCTTGGCGCACGGACTCTTCGATGGCTTCCAATACTTCGGCATCCAGCGCATCAAGATCGGCGTGGTCAAGCACGCCTGCATCGGTCACGCTCTTGCGGAAGTTCTTGAGGCAATCGCGGAACTCGCGGATGCGGTCCAACTCGCCCGGGCCGCGATAGCGCTGCGGATCGCCTTCGAAGTGGCCGAAGAAGCGTTCGGTATCAAATTCGACCGCCGCCGGACCATTGCCGGGGGTGCGGACATATTCCAGCACTTCGCGCATGGTTTCAAACACGCTGAAGAAATCGGTGCCATCGCCGCGCCAGACCTTCATGCCGAATGCTTCGGCCCGGCTGGCGATGTCGCGCTGCGTGCCGACTGCGTATTCAAAGCCGGTGTGTTCTGAATAGTGGTTGTTTTCGAACACGAAAATTGTGGCCGCTTTTGTGACGACGGCCATGTTCATTGCTTCGAACGTGGTGCCCTGATTGCAGGCACCGTCGCCCGAAAAAGTGATGGCAACATGACCCTTGCCATCGATCTTGCAGGCAATCCCTGCGCCCACCGCGATGGGTGATCCTGCACCCACGATGCCGTTTGCGCCCAGCATGCCCTTGTCGATATCGGCAATGTGCATCGATCCGCCCTTGCCTTTGCAAAGACCTTCGCGGCTGCCCCAGATTTCCTTCATCATGCCGTTCACGTCACAGCCCTTGGCAAGGCAGTGGCCGTGGCCGCGATGGGTGGAGACGATCTTGTCCTCAACCGAAAGATGTTCGCACACACCGACCGCGACGGCTTCCTGCCCGCAATACAAGTGGGTGAACCCGGCGATTTCACCGGTCTGGATATCGGTATGAAGGCGTTCCTCGAATTCGCGGATCACCTTCATCTGGCGGTAAGCGCGCAATAGCGCCTCGCGGCTCAGCTGCATCCTGTCAGTTCCCTTATAGGCCGAGCACAGTCCGGGCGATGATGCCCGACTGCACTTCGTTGGTTCCACCAAAAATTGTCCACGCGCGGCTGTTCAGATAGCGGGCCGAGGCGACTTGCGCCGCTTTGGAATGCACCGGGGCCGGAGCATTGTCGCCATAGAAGGGCCTTGCAAATTCAAGCTGCAAACCGGCGGTGCCGTAAAGATCGACGGCCAGCAGATCGACATCCTGCCGCAAGTTTGACGCCAGCAGCTTGCACAGCGACGTTTGCGGACCCGGCGGGCGGCCCTTGGCCACTTCCGACAGGATTTTCAGCTCGATCATTTCCAGTGACTGGATGCCAAGGCGCACTTTGGCCATGCGGCGCTTCCATTCGGCATCATCGGCCAGCACACCGCCACGGCCATCGGGTTCGTGGGCTGCGGCGCTTTCAATCTGGCCAAGATCGTATTCCAGCTTTGGCGAATGGCATGATCCGCCGCGTTCGTTTTCCAGCAGGAACTTGGCCAGCTTCCAGCCATCGCCTTCTTGGGCCACGCGGTCTTCCACCGGCACGATCACGTCTTCAAGGAAGACCTGATTGACTTCATGATCGCCTGCGAGCGTCAGCAGCGGGCGCACCGATATTCCGGGCTGGTTCATATCGACCAGCAGGAACGAAATGCCCGCCTGCTTTTTGCCTTCGGTATCGGTGCGGACCAGCGCGAACATCTTGTTGGCCCAGTGCGCGTGCGTGGTCCAGATTTTCGAGCCGTTGAGTTTGTAATGCGTGCCATCATCCGAAAGCGTGGCGCGGCATTGCAGGCTGGCAAGGTCCGATCCGCTGCCGGGTTCGGAAAAGCCCTGACACCAGTAATCCTCGCCCGACAGGATGCGGGGCAGGTACTTGGCCTTCTGTTCGGGTGTGCCGAACGTATAAATCACCGGCGCGACAAGCTTGAGGCCGAGCACGGTCAGGTTGGGAGCGCCTGCGAGTGCGCATTCCTTTTCAAAGATATAGCGCTGAACCGGGCTCCAGCCCGTGCCGCCTGCTTCGACAGGCCATTGATACCCGAGCCAGCCCTTTTCATTCAGGATCGCGTTCCAGCGCTGGCCGATATCGGGTTCGACGAACACGGTGGGCGATGCGGCGGCCCCGTCCTTGATTTCAGACGGCAACTTGGCGGCCAGAAAGGCGCGCACTTCGTCGCGGAAAGCCAGTTCTTCGGGTGAAAGGTTGATGTCCATCGGTTCTATCAGCGTTCGAGGATGGTCACGGCCGAAACGCCCGGCGCGCCATAGACATGGGTGAATGCGGTTTTGGGATTGCCCGGAACCTGGCGTCCGCCGCCATCCCCGCGCAATTGCACGACGTTTTCGTAAACCTGACGCAGGCCCGATGCGCCGATTGGTTCACCGCAGGCAAGGCAGCCGCCATCGGTGTTGACGGGCAGTTTGCCGCTGATTTCGGTCAGCCCTTCGGCCAGCCAACGTTCCTGATCGCCGTCTGCGCAAAAGCCGTTTTCGGCCATGTGCATGATTTCGGCGCCCGCTTCGGTATCCTGCAATTGGGCAACGGCAATGTCTTCAGGCCCGATGCCGGCCATGCGGAAAGCATCGGCGCTGGCGATGCGGGTGGCCGTGGCCTTGCCGCCGCCAATGTCGATGGACGGGGCGAATACTTCAAAGCTGCCGGGCGGGCGTGTGCGCATCGCGGCGGCCTTGAGCCGGATCAGCGGCTTGCCCAGTTCGCGCGCCTTCTTTTCACTGGCAAGGATCAGCGCAACGCCGCCTTCTGCGGGCGAACAGAACATGTATTTGGTGTAAGGATCAGACACCAAGGGCGCATCAAGGATGGTCTGGATATCCACCGGTTCGCGCCGCCATGCGTGATCGGCGTGGACGGCATTGCGGAACGCCTTGTTGGCCACGCGCGCCAGCGATGTCTGGCTGATCCCGTGTTCGTGCATGTAGCGCGTGATCTTGTTCGCAAAGAATTGCGTGGTGATCATGTAGCCGGCATCGCCGTACCATTCGGGCAGGTTATATTCGGACGGCAGGGCGTTGAACGCGCCGCGCGGGTGCTTGTCAAAGCCGACGGCCATGCCGATTTCAAATTCGCCCGACTTGATCGCCATCTGCGCCGAAAACAGGGCAGAGCCACCGGCCGCGCAGCCATTGCGCACGTTGATGAACTGCACGCCCGTCAGGCCGAGCCGTTCGACCATCGTATCGGGATTGCCCGCAGAATCCGATCCGCCATAGGCAAACTGGACGTCGGGCCATTCTATTCCGGCGTCGGCCAATGCCGTGCGTACGGCGGCCACGCCCTGATCAAGCCCGGACAGGCCATCGGTGCGGCCAAACGGGTGAATGCCGATGCCGACGATGCAGACGTCCCCGCTCATGCGCTGGCTCCGATGGGTTGAAAGGCGTAAATCCAGACCGGCTCTGCCGCATCGGGATCGAGCGGTATCAGGATCATTTCCAGCGGCATACCGATGGTGATGGCGTCAAAATCGACATTGGTGAGGCGCGCTTCGACGATGACTTGTCCGGGCAGTTCGACATAGCCGACCGGCCAAGGGCGAAAGGCTTCGGGACCGGCGTAAGGCGGCGATTTGGGGCGATAGCGCTGGATAGTGTAGGACCACAACGTGCCGGTGCGGGACAACGGGATGGGGGCAAACCGGTCACCGGGGGGGCACGGAAAGACGATCCGCCCGCTCTCAAGGTCTTGTCCGCCGATCAGCCGGGGTTGGGCCTCATCGGTGAACAATCCGTCTGCAATGGCGTGCCCGGTGGTCTGCATTACTCTCCCGATCAACTGCGATTCTTTAGTTGTCCCCTTAAGCCACCTGAAATGCCACTTTGCCGACTCTGCAAAACGCTAGGGTTGTCCCTTTTACCAGTATGACAGATTAAGGACGCGAACGCGCCGGTTCGCCGCAAGGCCAAAGATCGCCGCGAAGTCAAAGACCGGTGGGGCAGATCAGGTGGCGAGCGAAATGTAGCCGAGCTGCGCCGCTTTGAACACGGTCTGGCTGCGGTTGACCGCGTTCAGCTTCATTGAGGCGTTGTGGATGTGGAAGCGCACAGTGGCGCGGCTGCGGCTCATGATCATCGAGATTTCGAGGTCGGTCTTGCCGATTGCGGCCCAGCGCAGACATTCCACTTCGCGTTTGGACAGGCGCGATCCTGATGGCAGGGCTTGGGCCGAACCCATCGCGTGGACATAGCTGGCGATGAACGTGCGCGCATAAATGCCCAGCGCATCGCCGATTTCGAGGAACACATCGTCCAGTTCGGTGATCGACGAATCCAGCGGATTGAAGCTGACCGCGCCGATCTGCCCGAACGGCAAGTGCACCGGCACAACGATGGCGCTGCGCGTCATCGCGCGGGTTTCAAAGTTCGTCAGGTCAATCGCGGTCAGGTAATGGTTGGGCTGGCGCGTGTGAAACCCGCTGGCATTGACCCAGAAGGGTTCGCTTTCAAACCGGCAGGCCGATGTGATGGGCGAATCGAGCGCGATGCGCGAATTGCGCCACCACACTTTTTCATCATTCCAGCCAAAAACGTCACGCGCAAGGATGTTGCCATCGGCATCAACCGGCGTGCGTTTGTCAGCAATATCGTGGGCGGGGGCGGCGCGCAGCCCCGCTGCCATGGCGATCTTGTGCAGTTCCTCGGCCGCGCGGCGCACGTCTTGTGGACTTACGATCCGGACTGCGTCGATGGCTTCGACTGAAAGTTGCACAAACCTCTCCTGTTCTTATTGCCGTACCCATACCGGTCGCGGGCTTGCTAAACAACGCCGCGATTAGCAAAATTGCCTAGTCTTTTGCGCAGCGTGGCGGGGCCTTGGACAGTGGTAAGGGTTGCCTCGGAGGAGAGGTTGCGTGAATTTTGACCTGAACGAAGACGAGGAAATGCTGAAGGCTTTGGCCGAGCGCTTCGTTGCCGATAATTACGACTTTGATTCCCGTCGCGGTTACCTGAACGGTGCCAATGGTTTTTCGCCCGAGATGTGGGCAATGCTTGGCGAACTGGGGCTGATTGCCGCGCCGTTGACCGAAGAGAGCGGCGGCATGTCGCTTGACGCCACGGCCATTGCCACGGTGTTTGAAGCGCTGGGCGCAGGGCTTGTGGTTGAACCGCTGATCGAAAACGTGATGGTGGCCGCGCGCCTTCTTGAACGGGTGGCGCCCGATGACATCAAGGCTGCGTGGATGGAAGCGCTGGCAATGGGCAGCCGCCGCATCGCGCTGGCCCATGCCGAACACCGCGCGCGTGGGGGCCGGACTTTTGTTGAAACCAGCGTTGATGCCAATGGCGCGTTGAACGGTGCAAAGTCTTGCGTACCGGCAGGTGCCGGGGTGGACGGCTATATCGTTTCAGTGCGTGAAAGCGGCGCTCCTGCCAGTGCTGATGGCGTGGCGATGTACTTTGTCGCCGCTGATGCGCCGGGGCTGTCAGTCAATCCGTGGCGTATGGTGGATGGCACAGTTGCGGTGTCTTTGACGCTGAGCGCTGTACCTGCTGTCCGTCTTGGCGGATCGCTGGCAGACGTTGCCGACAATGATCTGCTGGCATCGCTGGCGCGGTCTGCCGAAGCGGTGGGGATCATGCAGTGCCTGTTTGATGCAACGCTGGATTATTTGCGGACGCGTGAACAGTTCGGCGTGACGCTGGGCAGCTTCCAGGCAATCCAGCACCGCATGGCCGCGCAATATGCAGCCATCGAACAGGCGCGCGCGCTGCTCAATCTGGCCATCGTGTCTGCCGGATCGGACCGCTTTTCGTCTGCTGTGTTTGGCCTGCGCGCGTTTGTTGCGCCGGCGGCGGTGGAATTGGGGCACGAGATGATCCAGTTCCACGGCGGCATGGGCGTGACCGATGAACTGTTCATCGGTTCAGGCCACAAACGCCTGCTGGCGATTTCGCGCTGGCCCGATGATCCCGAAGTTGCGCTGGACCGGTTTGCCAAAGTGGCTTGAGGGAGGCGCATAGGCTTTAAGCCCACCCCCGCCCCCTCCCCGCAAGCGGGAGGGGGGAAAGAAGGAAAAACCACTTCGTCATTGCGAGCGAAGCGAAGCAATCCAGAGCGCGGTGCAGTACCCTCTGGATTGCTTCGCTTCGCTCGCAATGACGAACTAAAGGGTTTGCTAGGGGTTCAGGCCTTGGCCGGGCGGTCTTTCAGCCAGGCTATTCCGCGCCGGAGCAGGTCGTAGAACACCGGCAGATCCCAAGCGCAGCGATCCACCGTTGGCCACCAGTCGAGCATGGGTTGAAGGTCATAATGACCGCGACAATGGCCCAGTGTGTTATAAAGCACCGCACCTGCGCCGTGGTCCTTCAGGTACATGACCGGATGGTTGCCGATGGCGTCTGCGGCCTCGACAAAGCCGGTGCCGGGGGCCGTGCATTCGGTTTCCAGCAGGACGTGCAGTTGCCCGTGGCATTCCATGTGGTACAACTCGTCCGTGGTTTCGAACGGTTCGATCCCTTGGGTCAGCGGATGATCGGGATCGGCCACGGTGACGGTATAGGGCGCGATGGGCGGGTGGCTGATGAACTGGCTGCCGAGCATGTCCATCATCAAGGGGGCCCAGCGCGGCGCATCCCACAGGCCTTTGTTCGGCCCTTCCGACAGCAGGCGCAGCACCGAATTGGTGCCGTGTAGCGCGTACCAGCGCCCGCCCTTTTCCAGCCATGCCCGCAAAGCTTCCTGCGCTTTCAGCGAAGGGGTGACATCGCACGTATAGGTGATGAGAATGTCTGCCGCTTCGATGGCCGCGATGTTTTCGTAATCCTCGAACACGCGGGTGCACACGGATGGGTCCTCGGCCAGCAGCTTGAGCAGTTCAAGCCGTGCGAAGTCCATGTCGTGCCACACGCCGCCACAGATGAACACGCAGTTGATGCGGGGGGGATGCGCCGTATCGGTCATTCAGCGGCCTCTGCGTTGATGTATTTGTCCAGCGTCTGGTGGAACTGGCGAATGCGGATTTCCTGATAATCGCCAAGGTTGATCTGGCCGGTTTTCGAGGCGTGGAGGCCGTCCTGCACATAAGGCAGGTTGTCCATGTCCTGTTCGAAGACGTGGCCCAACACGCCAAGTTCGGGCGCATCGGTCCACTTCTGGTCGTTGGACAACAGCTTCATGGGCACGCCGTGCGGCATGGGATCGCCCTTTTTGACACGGGCAAGGATGCGCACTTCCATCAGGCAGGTGTCAGGCGTTTTTCCGGGACGCCAGCGATAGACGATGTTCGGCATGAAGCCGCCCCACGGCGCGAAGTTGGGGAACACGTTGTAAACAAGGCCGTCCAGCAGTTCGGCGTCGGTGGCGTGATCATGGTCATAGCCGGTTTGCGCGGTGTAGCCTGCGCGCATCGCAGCACCAAGGGCTGCGCGCGCCGTCATGCCTTCGGGTACGCTGACGGCGAAAGGATCGCCCGATGCATCATAATTGTCAGCGCTGCGGCCATTGTATTTGCAGAATTCGTCAACGATCCACTGCTGCGTCTTGCCATCTGGGTCGACGTGCGGGGACATGATCCCGAACGGCACATGATTGACGTTCACATTGTCGCCATAGATCCAGTAGGCGCTGTTGGCATCACCGGTGAAAGGTAGCAATTGCGGATGCGTGACGACCGTGTGCCACGCTTCCATGAAGGCTTCTGCGGTGACTTTCCAGTTGGCCGGAACTTCTTTGGCCACCCAGATGACGGTGGTGCATTCTTCATGCCGCCAGCGTTTGAAAAAGTCGGGCAGGGGGGCAAGGTATTCCTCAAGGCTGGGGCCGCCCGCTTCTTCGCGCAGGAAGATATAGCCTGCCCAACGGCCCACTTCGGCTTGCGGCAGGGACATCTTTTCAGCCGACAAGTGCTTGAAGTCCCACGAACAGGGCATGCCGTCAAAACTGCCGTCCTTGTTCCAGGCAAAGCCGTGGAACGGGCAGGTGAATTTATCCGCCGTGCCATCTTCGGTGCGCAGCTTGCGGCCACGGTGCAGGCAGACGTTATGCATGGCCTTGACGCTGCCATCTTCCTGACGGCTGATCAGCCATGACCGGCCCGCGTTTTCAAACACGGTGTAATCGCCAGCTTCGGGGATGTCCTCTTCACGTGCGGCAAATTGCCAGACGTGGGGCCACATCTTTTCACGCTCAAGACGGGCGAAATCCTCGCTGGTATAGCGGGCTGCGTCCAAGGGTTCAGAGCCACGGTATTCGTAGCTTTCCTCGGTCAGGATGGCAGGTGCGGGACGCGAATCCTGCGCCAGCAGATCCTGCCAGCTGATTGCCTCGCAACGTGCCCTGCCACCACCCATGTTGGGATCGCTGTCAGCCATTTTCGTTTCCTCACCCACGATTCACGCCCGCATCTCGGGCAATGCTGCCGGTTTTGTCCCACCCGCGCGCCCGAGTCACCTTGCTGAAAGCATAGGTTGCACATGGGCGCGGCAGGCGTAACCACTCTATCCATAATTTCTTACGGATTCTCGCGGGAGAGAACAGTGTCTAAAAGACTTGAAGGCAAAGTCGCGCTTGTCACCGGTGGCACCACCGGCATCGGCGCAGCCACCGTTGCGCGGCTGACCACTGAGGGTGCCAAGGTGTGGTTCACCGGATCGAAGGAAGAGGCCGCTGCTGCCTTGGTGGCAGAAACCGGCGCGGTCTTTCGCAAGCACCGCGTGCAGGATGCAGCAGCCTGGGCGCCATTGATCGATGAAATCATCGCCAGCGAAGGCCGGCTGGACATCGCCTTTGCCAATGCGGGCACCGAAAGCGGCGATGGCAGCATCGAGGATGTGGGGATCGAAGGCTGGGACAATGTCGTGGCGGTCAACCAGACCGGCGTGATGCTGACCGTACAGAACGCCATCCTCGGCATGAAGCGCAATCCCGAAGGCCCTGCCGGTTCGATCATCGTCAATTCATCGATGAACGCCACGCGGCCCTTGGGCAATTATGTGACCTATTCCGTCACCAAGGCGGCAGTTTGCGCGCTGGCCAAATCAGCCGCGGTGCATTGCGGGCAGCAGGGCTACAAGATCCGCGTCAATGCGATTTTGCCCGGCGTGGTGGAAACCCCGCTGATCCAGCAGATCATGAACGCGCAGCCCGATCCTGTGGCGGCGCGCGCGATGTATGAAGGCATGGCACCGTTGAAGCGCATGGCGCAGTTGAATGAAGTGGCGGGGCTGGTCGCTTATCTTTCCAGTGACGAGGCCGGGTTCATTTCCGGCGCGGAATACGCAATCGATGGCGCGACAACCGCCGGAATGATGGGGGTTTGAGCATTATGGAATTATCTGCACAACGGCTGAAGGGCCGCGTTGCCTTCGTATCGGGCGGTCTTCGCGGGATCGGCCTTGCCTGCGCCCAGCGTTTTCTGGCCGAGGGTGCCGAAGTGGTGCTGTCGGACCTTGACGCTGAAGACAGCGATACGGTGCAGGGCGTGATGGCACAGCTTGGTCAGGCCGCCAGCTATATCAGCGCGAACGTGGCCAAGGAAGAAGACTGGGAGCGCGCGGTTGCGCTGGTCAAGGAACGGCATGGCAAGTGCCACATCCTGGTGAACAATGCGGGCATCGATTTGACCGGCCCGGTTGAAGAGCTTTCGATGGACGGCTGGCGGCGGATCATGTCGATCAACGTCGATGGCGTGTTCCTTGGCACCAAGCATTTCGTGCCGTTGATGGCGCAAAGCGGCACCGAGTTTCGCGGTGGATCATCGATCATCAATGTTAGCTCGATCATGGGGCTGGTGGGGATGAACGAGGTTTCGGCCTATAACGCCAGCAAGGGCGCGGTGCGGCTGTTTACCAAGGGCATCGCGATTGAATTTGCGCAGAAAAAGATGCCGATCCGCGCCAATTCGCTGCACCCCGGCTTTGTTGAAACGCCGTTGCTGAAGGCGGGCTTCCAGCGCTGGGTCGATCAGGGTTTTGCCGAAAAGCCTGATGATCTGGTGGCAGGTGTGGTGGGCATGACGCCGATTGGGCGGCTGGCCCAACCGGAGGAACTGGCATCGGCTGCGTTCTTCCTGGCATCTGAAGATTCAAGCTACATGACCGGCACCGAACTGGTGATCGACGGGGGATATACGGCGCAATGACAATCGCTTTGGACAATGTGGTGGCTGTGGTCACCGGGGCCGCCGGCGGGATTGGCCGCGAACTGGTAAAGGCGATGAAGGCCGCCAATGCCGTGGTGATCGCCACGGATATGGCGCCTTCCGCCGATATCGAAGGTGCGGACCATTATTTGCAGCATGACGTGACCAGCCAGGCCGGATGGCAGGCGGTGGCGGCGCTGGTGCAGGAAAAGTACGGGCGGCTGGATGCGCTGGTGAACAACGCCGGTATCTCCATCGTCACCAAGTTTGATGAAACGCCGCTTTCCGACTTTCACCGCGTGAATGCGGTGAATGTGGATGCGGTGATCATCGGCACCCAGGTGTTGCTGCCGCTGCTGCGCGAGGGCGGCAAGGCGCGCAAGGGTGGCGCTTCGGTGGTCAACTTCTCAAGCGTTGGCGGATTGCGCGGCGCGGCCTTCAACGCGGCCTATTGCACCAGCAAGGCGGCGGTGATGATGCTGTCAAAGTGCCTTGGCGCGGAATTTGCGGCGCTGGGGTACAACATCCGCGTCAATTCTGTGCATCCCGGCGGGATCGATACCGGCATGCTGGGTTCGATCATGGACCGTTATGTTGAACTGGGCGCGGTGCCATCACGCGAAGTGGCGTTGCAGGGCATTGTGGCCAATCATCCGATTGGCCGCATGGGCCGCCCTGATGAAATGGGCGGCGGCGTGGTCTATCTGTGTTCGGAAGCGGCCAGCTTTGTCACTTGCACCGAATTCCTGATGGACGGCGGTTTCAGCCAGGTTTGATGGGACAAGTGGGGCGGGGCATTGCTGCTCCGCCCCACCCTTTTCAATCCGCAAACACCGTGCGGTAGGACCGGCGCGTGAATTTCCACGCGCCGTCAATCTTGCGCAGTTCGTCGGTGTAGCGTCCGGTGGTGTGGATGCGTTTGCCCGTTGCGGGATCGTCGTAAATTTCGATGGTATAGGCGATGGCATTGGCCTTATCGCCGTCCACTTCGATGGATCCGGGCTGCATGAAGTAGATCATCGGTTTGGTGCAATTGTCCAAGCCGTAATGCTTCAACGATTCCACCCAGCCTGAAACGATCACGTCCTTGCCGGTAAAGCCGCCAAGATCGGGATAGTCGGGCAATTCCCAATAGGCGTCTTCTGCCCAGATCGATCCCCACAGGTCGGCGTCCTTGGTCATCACGCCGTGAGCGTGGGTATCCATCAATTCGCGGATGGCGGTGCGATCTTCGATTGGTCCGGTAAACGGCATTGTTGCGGCTCCTTACCAGGCGTGGGGTTCGCCGTTCCATTTCAGGAAATCGCCCGATGTTTCGAGCGTCCAGTTGGCCGCGACATTGCGGATGCCGGTGGCGCTTTCTTGCGGCGTGATGTCGGCACCTTCGCCGCCCATATCGGTTTGCACCCAGCCCGGATGGACAAGGCCGATGATCACGCCGCGATCCTTGAGATCAATCGCGACAGAGCGCATCATGCGGTTAAGCCCGGCCTTGGCTGCAACATAAGCGTAGAACCCGCCATAAGGCCATGTGGATGCGGCAAGCTGGCTGGACAGGTTGATGACTTTTGCGCCTGCATGCAGACGGGGCAGGAATGCTTGCAACACGCGCAGCGGGCCTTGGACCATGATGCGCATGGCATCGTCCCATGCCGCCCAGTCCGCGCTTTCCAGTTCAGGCGCTACTGGTCCGGCGACACCGGCCACGTTGTAGAGGATGTCGATAGCATCGTTGCCGGTGTCGGCAGCACCGGCCTTCACCGAGGCATCGTTGCCGACGTCCATTTGATGGACTGTCAACTTGCCGCCCGATGACGCAGCCAGAGCGGCCAGCGCGGTTGCACCTTGCGGATCGCGCACCAGCGCCAGCACACGGTCACCTGCTGCGACATGCTGCTTTGCCAGTTCCAGCCCGATCCCGCGCCCTGCGCCGGTAATTGCGATGGTAGCCATTGGTGTGTTCTCCCACTTTCGTTCCGGGCAATGCTGCCAGTAATCGTAATGCCCGGTAATCGTTATGATTTATAGAGCGCGCTGATGGCCTGCATCGACAGCTTGAGCACCATATCAATGCGGTCCTGCCCGAATACCGGGCGATGCAGCAGCAGGCCCGAATGCACCGCAATGGCAAAATCGCTGCCGAGCTTCATCGCGTGCCACTGGTCGCGCCATTGCGGGAAGGATTCAATCATCTCGGCGGTCCACACCTCGTCATAACGGCGTGCGGCGGGTTCGAATGCAGCGTTGAGCTCAGGATCGGTGCGCGCCGCGACGGCCAGTTCAAGATAGGCGGCATATTCACGCGTTTGCACACTGCGCCAATGCGCCTGCGTTGCCAGATCGATCAGTTCTTCATCACCGCGCTGCGCCATTGCCGCCAGATAATCGTCAAGGAACAGGCGGATGCGCTGGTAGAAGATGTGATCCACGACGGCGGCCACCAGATCGATACGGGTGGCAAAGTGGTGGTGCATGGCCCCACGTGACACGGCTGCGCGTTCCGCCACTTGCGCCGTGGTCAAACCTGCGTAGCCACCGCTGACCAGACAA
The DNA here is from genome assembly GCF_002280675.1 of Novosphingobium sp. 32-60-15. Taxonomy (GTDB): domain Bacteria; phylum Pseudomonadota; class Alphaproteobacteria; order Sphingomonadales; family Sphingomonadaceae; genus Novosphingobium. Next base: position 18,039 of record NZ_NCEN01000002.1, read on the forward strand.
TCGACCGCCGCTTCCAGCATTTTAAGCCGTGTTTGCGCAGACTTGCGCTGCTGCCACCGCACCGGCTCATCAGCCAACGGGGTGGGCCGCATTGCGGCGAGCATTCGCTTTTGCATGGTGGAACCGGGCATCGTCATTGTCCTGTCATGCCTTTTCACGCTTGCCAAGACCTCCTGACAAAACCGCTAGTAGGCACATAACCAAGGTTTGGATCATAAAACAGGCAGATTAGCCGGTTATTCGGTGATTCGAGAAATGAGGCGACCAGCGTGAAATGCTGGCGCCCTTACATGGGAGGGAAATGATGAAAGCGAGACACGCCATTCGTCTGATGTCCGGTCTTTCGGCCTTGGCATTTGTTGCCGCGCCGACGTTCGCCGGGGCGCAAGAGGCGCAGGCCGAAGCCACTACGGGCGGCATCGGCGAAATCATCGTCACAGCGCAAAAGAAGGCCGAGAGCATCCAGTCGGTGCCGATCTCGATTGCAGCGGTTAGCGGCGAACAGCTTTCAGCCATGAACGTGACCACGTTGCAGGCGCTGCAAGGTTCGGTTCCCAACGTGCAGATCGATAACTTTGCCAATACGCCCAACAATGCGGTGTTCACCATTCGCGGCATCGGCGTGATCGAACCCGATCCTTATGCCGGCAACACCGTGTCGATCGTGGTCGATGGCGTGCCGCAGTTCTTCTCGATGGGCGCGCTGCTTGATACTTATGACACGGGCCGCGTTGAAATCTTGCGCGGGCCGCAGGGCACGTTGTTTGGTGCAAACACCACAGGCGGCGTTGTCAACGTCGTGACGAACCAGCCCACCGGCGAATTTGGCGGTTATCTGCGCGGCACATATGGCAACTGGAACCGGTTTGATGTGAACGCTTCTATCGAAGCGCCGCTGGTTAAAGATGTCGTCAGCCTGAAAGTTTCGGGCATTCACACGCAGCGCGATGGCTGGGTAACGAACGTCTGGAATGGCGAGGACATGGGCAGCAAGAACGTGGACGCGGTGCGCGGCCAGTTGCGCATCACGCCCAATTCCGATCTGACGGTCACGCTTCAGGGTGAATATGTGGCCGCACGCAATGGTGCGCCGGTTGTCGTCAACGGCGGTTTGCCCGGCGAGGCGAATTACGTTCCCGAAGGCACGTTCTGGAACGGTGCCAAGCTGCCGATGTATCGCAGCCCGTGCGCCGTGCCGAACCAGCCCTGCGTTGCGCCTGACGAATATTTCTCGGGCAACAACGAAGTGCCTGACCAGTCGGACATGACGACCAAGTTCTTTATCGGCACGATCCAGTACGACAATACCGCGCTGGGCGATATTACGGCGATCACCGGCTACAAGCGTTTCACCCTGTTCGAATATACTGATCAGGATGGCACCGCGAAAACCAACAACGCCACGCGCCGCCGCACGCAGGGCTGGCAGTTCAGCCAGGAACTGCGCAGTTCCTTCGATGTGGGTGATAGCTTCAATGCCGTGGCCGGTCTGTTTTACCTCAAGACGGACTATAACCACTACCAGATGTACCATCTGGACTTCGCGCTGCCAGGGTTGATCCAGTACAATGTGCAGGATCAGGGCACGGAATCGTTCTCGGCGTTTGTCCAGACTTATACCCAGCTGACCGACCGGTTGAAGCTTTCGGCAGGCATCCGCTATACGCATGACAAGATCGATGCGCGCTCAACGCTCGACACCGGGCTTGGCAGTGAAGCGCTGACATCGGCGCAGTGGGACAAGTTCGATGTGGTGTTCCCCGGCAGCCTTGATGTGGGCGGCAAGAAAAGCTGGAACAATGTCGGCTGGAAAATCGGGCTTGATTACGAACTGGCGCAGAACCAGTTGCTTTATGCAAGCTGGGCGCGCGGGTTCAAATCGGGCGGCTTTACGGGCCGTATCGGTGTGGCAGCAGATGGCGACACGCCTTATGGTCCGGAAAAGGTCGATACATTCGAAGCCGGTCTGAAGGCCGACTTCTTTGACCGCCGTGTCCGCGCCAACGTGTCGGTGTTCTACACCAACTATCGCGACATGCAGGTTGCGCAGATCTATTTCGATCCTGACACCAACGTGCAGGGCAACCGCATTCTCAATGCGGCGCAATCTGAAATCAAAGGCTTCGAGCTGGAAATGCAGGCCGTGCCGGTTGAAGGCCTGACGCTGCGCGGATCGCTTGCCTACCTGGATACGAAGTACAAGAACTTCCTGTATTTCGATCCGGTAGCGGCGGCCACACTCGATCTGGAAGGCTTTGCCTTGCAGAATGCGCCGCGCTGGGCATCGACATTGGGCGCAAACTTTACCACGCAATTGCCCAATGACAGCAGCATCGTGGCCGATGTCAGCTGGATGTATACCGCATCGAAGTTCTACACCGCCGTGGTCAACACCCCGCGTTCGACCATCCAGCCCACGTACTATGTCGATGCGCTGCTGACATATTACGGGCCGGACAAGAAGTATTCGATCGGCCTGTGGGGCAAGAACCTGTTCGACAAGCGTTACATCTCGACCGTCTATGACAGCCCCGGTTACATGGGTCTGGTCGGCTACGCCCCGCCACGCCAGTTCGGCGTTTCGGCAGGCTTCAACTTCTGATCTGAAATCCTCCCTGGCCCCGGTTGCTTCACTGTAACCGGGGCACTTTTTTGGCGGCTTTACTCTATGCAAACACTCTCCCTCGTCATTGCGAGGAGGCGAAGCCGACGAAGCAATCCAGAGGCGTTACACACCGCTCTGGATTGCTTCTCCCCGCTTCACGGGGCTCGCAATGACGAAGGTGTGGCGACGACGCTACGGGACGCGTTTGCAAGCGACATGATCACCTTTTTATGAGGACACCCGCCTTGATCGGGACTGACGATTTTATCGCCCGCGCTGGCATTGCCAATGCGCTGGCGCTGCACAGCCGGGGCGTTGACCGTGCCGATGCGAATTTGCTGGGCGCGGCCTATCATGATGATGCCACCGTTGATTACGGCTTTTTCGCAGGCCCTGCGGCCACGCTGGTGGCGATATTGGCCGATGCGCAGAAGGGCACCTTGCCCACGTTGCACCGCACATCGAATTGCTGGATCAGGGTTGATGGCAACCGCGCCACGTCTGAATCCTATGTGATTGCTTATGTTGAAGAGGCAGAGCTGCAACGCTGGGTGTTCGGGCGCTACCTTGACCGCCACGAATGCCGCGACGGGCAATGGCGGCTTTCGCATCGCACATATGTGCTGGATGGCAACAGCAACCGCCCGAACACCGCCGTGCGCACCGATCCGCCCGTCGCGCTCGATCACTATGTGCCCGCAGGCGCAAAAGGCGCAGCCGATCCGGGCCGCGCGCTGCTCGCCTTTCACGCAGCCTCTGCACGAGGAACACACATGACTGCCACACCAGACCGCGAAGCTGCGCTTGAAGCAGCTTTGGCCAAAGCTGAAATCCACGATTTGTGCATGGCCTATGCGCGCGGGGTGGACCGCGCCGATGAAGCTTTGCTGGCATCGATATTTACCGATGATTCCACGGTTATTTCCGGCGTCGTCAACGGATCGGGCAAGGACTTTGCGCGCGATATTGCAGCGTTTGTGCAGGCCAACCTTGAAATGTGCTTTCATTCGGTGGCCAACGAATGGATCGATGTGCGCGGGCATGAAGCGGTGGGCGAGCATTACGCGATTGCGCAAATGGTGCAGGCCGGAACCGAAGTGCTGACCGGCGGGCGTTACATTGACCGCTATGTGAAGCGGGATGGCAAATGGCTGATCCAGTCGCGCACGTTCGTGGCGGATTGGACCCATTCGCACCCGTCAACGATGGAACGCGACGGCTTTTACGAAGCGCTGACCAACCGTGGCTGCTTTGGCAGTGCAGACCCCGTTTACGCCCACTGGGCAGCATAAGGATAACCGACATGGGCAAAATGGAAGGTAAAGTTGCGCTGATTACCGGCGGCGCTTCGGGATTGGGGGCGGAAGACGCACGTTTGTTGGCCCGCGAGGGCGCAAAAGTGGTGATTACCGACATGCAGGCCGATCTTGGCGAGGCTGTTGCCGCCGAAATTCCCGGCTGCGTGTTCCTGCACCATGATGTGCGCGATGAAGCGCGCTGGAATGAAGTGGTGGCGCAAACCATCGCGCGATTCGGGCGGCTGGATACGCTGGTCAACAATGCCGGGCTGGTGCGGTTCGGCACGGTCGAGGAATTGTCTTACGAGGAGTACAAGCTTCAGACCGATGTGATGGCGGGCGGCACGTTTCTGGGGTGCAAGGCGGCGATCCCGCACATGAGCAAGGATGGTTCGGGTTCGATCATCAACATGGCATCGGTTGGCGGGATAAAGGGCATCAGCGTGATCCCGGCCTATGCGGCTGCCAAGGCCGGCATCATCGGCATGACCCGTTCGATTGCGGTGCATTGCCGCGAACAGAACTATCGCATCCGTTGCAACTCCATCGCGCCAGGCGGCATTGTCACGCCGATGACCGCACAGGCGCTGGCGCAATTGCCCACCGATCACGCAGGCCTTGATCAGGCGAACAACCACGGCATGGGCCAGCCCATCGATATTGCCAACATGGTCCTGTACCTTGCCTGCGATGATGGCCGCCACATTACCGGCACGAACATCGTGATCGATAACGGCGAAACTATGGGGTGACCGGGCGGGGCAGGGGTAACGCCCTATCCTAAACGCCAAGCGCCAGCGGCTTCGGAGTGAAGCATGATCCTTGGCAAAACAAGCAAAGAGGATCACCTGACATGATTGCTGCGCGCCCGGACAATGTGCCTGAAGACCGCGTTGTCGATATCGACATTTACATGCCGCCCGGCCTTGTGGAGCATGGTTTCCACAAGGCATGGAGCGACCTGAGCGCGCATAATCCTGCCGTGGTGTGGACGGCGCGCAATGAAGGCCACTGGATTGCGCTGGGCGGCGAGGCGCTGCAGGAAGTGCAGTCTGATTCAGAGCGGTTTTCATCGCGCGTGATCGTGCTGCCCAAATCGATTGGCGAGCAGCATGGGTTGATCCCCACGACCATCGATCCGCCGCAGCACCGCCCCTATCGCCAGTTGCTGAACGCGCACCTGAACCCTGCAACCATCCGTGGCCTGTCCGAAAGCATCCGCGCCACCGCGATTGAACTGATCGAAGGGTTTGCCGCGCGGGGGCACTGCAATTTCACCGCCGAATTTGCCGAACAATTCCCCATCCGCGTGTTCATGGCGCTGGTTGATATTGACGCATCCGAAGCGCCCAAGATCCGCCATTGGGCCGAATGCATGACGCGGCCCGGCATGGACATGACGTTCGAGCAGGGCAAAGCGGCGTTCTTTGAATATCTGGCCCCGCTGGTGGATGCCCGCCGCGCCCATCCCGGCGACGATATGCTGAGCGGGATGCTGAACGCCGATATCGGTGGCCGCACCCTGACCCGCGATGAAGCACTGTCACTGTCGACGCAAGTGCTGGTGGCGGGCCTTGATACGGTGGTCAACGTGCTGGGCTTCATCATGTGTGAACTGGCCGTCAACGCAGGGTTGCGCGCTGATCTGCGCGCGCGCGGGGCGGACACTTTGCCGGTGGTGAACGAATTGTTCCGACGCTTCGGGCTGGTGTCGATTGCGCGCGAGGTGCGCCATGACACCGAATTTTACGGCGTTCACCTGAAGGCGGGAGACATGATTGCCATCCCGACACAAGTCCACGGGCTTGACGCTGCGGTAAACCCCGATCCGCTGGTAATTGATCCTGCGCGCAAACGTGCGCGCCATTCCACTTTCGGCAGCGGGGCGCATATGTGTCCGGGGCAGGAACTGGCGCGCAAGGAGGTGGCGATCACGCTGGAGGAGTGGCTGAAGCGCATTCCCGACTTCGCAATCGGTGCGCAAAGCGATCTTTCGCCCGTGCCCGGCATTGTCGGTGCGCTGCGCCGGGTCGAGCTTGTCTGGCCTACCTAGTGCAAGAGACAGGTTGAGGCGAATCGGGGTACAGTTCATAAAACAGGCCAAGCTGCCGGTTTTAATTGGCGGCGTCGGAGAGAGTTATGCTTGAAGCCATCAATCCCCACGGCCTGCCCGAACCTGCCGATGCCGATGATCTGGCAGGAATCCGCTGCCCCGGCGCGCCCAGCGTTCAGGAAATTGTGGGTCGCGATGCCATGCCGCCGCCTGCCGTACTGACAATGGAGCAGCCAGCCTATCTGGGCAGCGCGCCGGTTTCGGTTGAACGCTATTTCGATCAGGGCATTTTCGAGGCCGAGATCGAGAAGATCTGGAAAAAGACATGGCAGTGGGTCTGCCGTGAAGATCACATCCCTGAACCGGGCGATTTCTACACGTACGAAGTGGCGCATTTGTCTTATGTGGTGGTGCGCCAGGAGGACATGTCGGTCCGCGCATTCGTCAATTCGTGCCTGCACCGGTCGACCAAGTTCAAGCGCGGCGAGGGCGTGGGATCAGGTGACAGCCTGCGCTGCCCCTATCACGGTTGGACGTGGTCCAATGACGGCGCGCTGAAGTCTGTCCCTTGCGCGTGGGATTTTGCCCATATCGATCCTGACAAGACCGCGCTGCCGCAAGTGCGGGTGGGCCAATGGGGCGGCTTCATCTTCATCAATCCCAGTGCCTCAGGCCCAAGCCTTGAGGAATACCTCTCGCCCTTGCCCGAGCACTTCAAGGATTGGGACATCGCCAACCGCCATGTTGCGGTGCACGTGTCCAAGGAACTGCCGTGCAACTGGAAGACGGCGCAGGAAGCCTTCCTTGAATCGTACCACGTGCTGGAAACGCACCCGCAATTGCTGAAGGGCGTGGGCGATGCCAACGTACAATATGATTGCCATTCCGACACGGTAACGCGGTTCTATGCCGCCAGTGGCGTCAATTCCCCGCACCTGGCCAAGCCGCTTTCCGAAAAGGAATTGCTGGCCACGATGATTCTTGGCGACAAGGATTCACGCGATGACAGCCTTGATGTGAAGGAGGGCGAGACCGCCCGCACGGTCATGGCCCGTCATTTGCGCAAGGTGATGGGCGCGGTTTACAAGTGCGATCTGTCGACCGTTTCGGACAGCGAGATGATCGATACCATCGAATACCACGTGTTCCCCAACATGGTGCTGTTCCCCGGCCTGTCCTTGCCGATGGTCTATCGCTTCCGCCCGATCGGCAGCGATCCGAACCGCACCTTGTTTGAAATCCTGTTCCTGCGGCCCAATCCGGAAAACGGGCAAGCGCCCGAACCGCCAGAACCGTTCCATGTGGCTGAACGCGACAGCTATGCGACCGCGCCAGGCTTTGATGCGGCGATGGGCCATGTCTATGATCAGGATACGGACAACTTGCGCGCCCAGCAGCAAGGCTTCCGCGCCAGTGTCACCGGCGTGCAGAACCTTGGCAATTATCAGGAATCGCGCATCCGGCACTTCCAGATGGTGATCGACAAATATCTGGCGGCAGAGGGCTGAGCGGATGGCATTCGATATGGAAGCCGAAGTACGCGATCTTTGTGCCCGCCGCGATATTCACGATTGCCTGTGCCGCTACATGCGCGGGCAGGACCGGCTTGATCCCGAACTGCACCGCAGCGCATTCCATGACGATGCCTGGGTGGATTGCGGGCTGATGCAGGGCACGGCGGATGAATTCGTTGCTTTTGCGCAAGGATTTCTGGCCGATCTGGGCGGCAGCCAGCACATTATCGGGCAGGCGCAGATCGATGTGCGGGGCGATGAGGCATCGGGCGAGGTCTATTTCTATGCCTGGCATCGCACGGTTGAGGATGGCGAGGCCAAGGATCTGGTCGTCGCGGGGCGTTATGTTGACGAATACACCTGCAAGAATGGGCAGTGGCGCATTAGCTGCCGTCGCGAAATAGTGGACTGGGCGCGTACCGACCCGGCGGCTGACGGTTTCCTTGATGGCAACCCGTTGGTCAGACCGGGGCGGCGCGGAACCGACTTCAGCCAGACCCGCGATTGGCCGGTCTGACAAAGCGCTTCAAAAGGATGCCAAGATGACCGTCCAAGACAAGATTTCCCGCTATTCACCGGACTTTGACGTTGCCGTGCGCGGCGATACGATCACGGCAGACCGTTACATCACGCGCGAGTGGATGGATCTGGAAAACAAGCACTTGTGGCCAAAGGTCTGGCACCTTGGCGGCGTGCTGGCCGATCTGGAAGAAGAGGGCGATTTCATCCGCCACAACTTCGGCAAGGAATCTGTCGTCATGGTCCGGCAGGAGGACGGCTCGGTCAAGGCGTTCTACAACACCTGCCCGCATCGCGGAAACCGGCTGGTGCTGGGTGATGCCGGATCAGCCCCGCGTCTGACCTGCGGTTATCACGGCTGGCAGTTCGATACGGCAGGCACGCTGGTGCATGTGCAGGACCCCGATGACTTTGCAGGCGGCAACCCTTGCGGCAAAGTGAAGCTGGCACAATTGCGTTGCGAAACGTGGGGGCCGTTCGTGTTCTGGTGCATGGACGATGATGTTGCGCCGCTGAAGGAATGGCTGGCCCCGCTGACCGAGCGGCTGGCGGGCTACAAGCTGGACAACTGGGTGCGCGTATTTGCGGTTTCGGCAGATTGCGAATTCAACTGGAAGATCATCCGCGATAACTTCAACGAGAGCTACCACCTGCCCACGATCCATCCCGAACTGGCCACTTTCATCAACGACGGCCTGCCCACGACGCTGTTTGAAATGTATGAAAGCGGCCACAATTCGATGTGGATGATCGGCCATCAGGCCACGAGCCGCAAGGATTACGTGAGCGGCGATGTGCCGCCGGGCCTGTATGAAGCCGCCGAAGCTTGGGGCATCGATCCCAAGGAATATCGCGGCCGCACAGCGGACATCCGCGAGGCGGTTATCAAGGCCAAGCGCGAGCGCGGCGCGGATGCGGGATACGATTACAGCGCCATGACCGACCAGCAACTGGTCGATTATTTCCACTGCACGCTGTTCCCCAATCTGACGATCACGATGTCGCCCGAACAGTGCCAGATCCTGCGCACCGAACCGCACCCGACAGACCCCGAAAAGTGCGTGTTCCAGCACTGGTGCCTGTATCCGCAGAACGCAAAGATGACCGAAGTCATCACGCCGGTTGGCCCTGCACCGCTGCGTCATGACGCGATCACGCGGCATTCGGTTTACGGCGATGGCGTCTCGGTCGGCTATGTCGCGGATCAGGACTTGTCCATCGGCACCACGCAGCAGCAGGGCCTCAATTCGCGCGGCTTCAAGGGCTGCATCCTGCCGGGCCAGGAAAAGCGTGTGCAACGCTTCCATGAACGGCTGAACGATTTTGTCTTGAACAAGGATTGATGGCGATGAGCGGAATCACGGTAACGCCGGGGCAGACCAGCCCCCATCTGATGCAGGTGGCCTTCATTGTCGATGACGTGGAAGCCGCAGCAAAGGCGTGGATCGCCACGACCGGCATCGGGCCGTTCTACATGGTTCCGCACATCGAATTGACCGAAATGACCTATCGCGGGGAACCGGGTGAGGGGTGCGATTTTTCGGTGGCGCTGGCGCAATCAGGCGGGATGCAAGTGGAACTGATCCAGCAGCATTGCGACCGGCCCAGCGCCTATCGTGATACGATTGCCAAAGGTGCGCAGGGCTTCCACCACTTCTGCATCTATACCGACGATTACGATGCCTGCCGCCAACGTTATGTCGATCAGGGCTTTGTTGTCGCGGTGGACAGCAAGTTCGGGAACATGCGCTTCTGCTATGTCGATACATCGCCTGCGCTTGGCTGCATGATCGAGATTGTCGAGCAGGACGATCTTGAAACCGAGGCGTTCACGAAGATCGCACAGGGCGCGGCTGACTGGGACGGCGTGACCGATCCGATCCGCCCTCTTTTCGCCTGAAAACAAAAGTTTGCCCGAGAGGATTTGACGCCCATGCAGTGCCCGATTGAAGACCGGTTCGCGATACAGGACCTTATGATCGCTTATGCCCACGCAGTGGATACGGTGAGCGACATTGACGCCGTGCTTGATGTGTTCACGCCCGATGCGGTGTTCGATCTTTCAGGCATCGGCCTGACGCCGCAAGTGGGGCACGCGGGCATTCGCGAATTCTTCACCAATGTTTTCGCCAATATGACGCACCATGCGCATTACCTGACCAACTTTGCGGTGACCGCCTACGCCGGTGATACCGCCACGATGCGCGCTTATGTCATCGGCATGGGTGTGGGCAAGGATGGCAGCACGGTGACGGTGAATGGGCGCTATTACTTTGACGTTGTCCGCACCGATGCTGGCTGGAAAGCCACGCGCTATACCATGGACTTCCTGATGCCGCTGACCGGCACTTTGGAAAACGCCAAATAAGGACAGGTATGATGGCGCTGTGCTGAAAGTGCAGTGCCGGATCGCCCACCCCTGACCTCTCCCGCGTTCGGGAGGGGGATGAAGCACTGCGCCTAAGCCGCGCTACATATGAGGCCCATCATGGCGACATATATCGAAGTTCCCAATCCGCAGGCGAGCTATCCGACCCATCCCGATGCGCAGTTCCCGCAGGCGCGCGGCGATGCGATTACGGGCGACCGGTACTGGTGCAAGGATTTTTCCCGCCGCGAGTGGGACAAGATGTGGACGCGCATCTGGCATGTGGGCGGCCGCGCGGCGCAGTTGGAAGAGGCAGGCGATTTCATCACGCACAACTTCATGCGCCAGTCGGTCATGATGGTGCGCCAGAAGGACGGCAGCATCCGCGCCTTTCACAACGTCTGCCGCCATCGCGGCAACCGGCTGGTCGGCGTGTCGGAAGGCGGGGTGACCGATCACTTTACCTGCCCGTATCACGGCTGGAAATGGAACATCGACGGCGCGCTGGACCATGTGCAGGACGAGGAGGATTTCCCCCAAGGATCGCCATGCGAAAAATTGCGCCTGAAAGAAGTGCCGTGCGAAACATGGGGCGGGTTTGTCTTCTACAGCTTTGATCCCAATGCCGTGCCGTTGCAGGAATATCTGCATCCGGTGCCGGCGTTGCTGGCCAACCGCGATCTGGCCAACTGGAAGCGCGTTGTCTGGCGCACGCTGCGGGTGAACACCAACTGGAAGTTTGCGTCCGACAACTTCAACGAAGCCTATCACATCCCGGCGGTGCATCCGCAGTTCGAAGGGATGATCGACGATCACTATTCGACCACCGTGTTCGAAATGTACCCCACCGGGCACAACCGCATGATCGAGAAGCTGCAACCATCAAGCCGCTATCCCGATGCGCAGCAGATGAAGCCGCTGTGGGCGCAAGTCCTGGCCGAATGGGATCTTGATCCGGCAGCGTTTGAAGGCCGTGCGCAAGAAGCGCGCATCGCCTTGCAGCAGGCGCGGCGTACGCTGGGGCCGCAGCGCGGCTTTGCCCACTTTGACAAACTGACCGATGACGAACTGACCGACCAGTTCCACCACACCTGCTTCCCCAACCTGACGCTGACCGGGACACCCGAAGGTCTGCACGTGTTCCGCACCGAACCCGATATGGAAGACCCCAACTGGTCCACGTTCGATTACTGGTATCTGGCACCGGAAGTGGCAGGCGGCGCTGATGTGCCGACGCTCTATGGCTTGCGTCCGTGGCAGGAAGCCGAACACCAGACCGGCGATTTTGCGGCCTATACCGCCGAAATTCCGCAGGGCGATTTCCTGATTCAGGATCTGGAAGTGGCGGTGACGCAGCAGCAGGGCCTGCATTCGCTGGGCCATGATCAAGCCTATCTTGCCGGACAGGAAACGCGCGTCGGGCGCTTTCATGAAGTGATCAACGATTACCTTGAAGGGCGGCGTTGAGGCGATCGGCCGATACCATGAAATAATCGGGATTATGTTGTTCGCAAATACGACCCTTACTTTCGTCATTGCGAGCCCCGCGAAGCGGGGAGAAGCAATCCAGAGCGGTGTGTAACAACTCTGGATTGCTTCGTCGGCTCCGCCTCCTCGCAATGACGAAGTGATGTTTGCAAACGACACAAGCGCCAAAATGACAACGGGAGAACTTTCCAATGACTGAAAAGACCACCAAGGTTGGCCGCCGTCAGGTTCTGGCAGGTGCTGGTATTGCGGCAGCCGCCGCCGCATCGGGCGGAATTGCCACTGCGGCGCGCGCGGCAGATGCACCGGCAGCGGCAGGATCATCGTCAACCTGGGATCACGAATGTGACCTGTTGTGCATTGGCAGCGGCGCGGCTGCGGGTACGGCGGCGGTCACCGCGCTGGCCGCCGGGGCCAAAGTGATGATGGTTGAAAAGATGCCCATTCTTGGCGGCACCACCGCCAAATCGGGCGGCGTGACATGGGTGTTCAATCACTTCATTTTCCGCGAACAGGGCATTGCCGATCCCAAGGCCGATGCACTGCGCTATACCGTGCGTTATGGCTATCCGCGCCAGTACAATCCCGACAGCCCGACGCTGGGCCTTGATGAAAACCGCTTCCGCGTGGTTGAGGCGTTCTACGATCATGGATCGGCGGCGGTGGACCATTTGCGCGCATTGGACGCGGTGCAGTTCAAGCAGTTCCGCCTGTTTCAGGTGGACAAGCCCGCGCCCGATTATGCCGACCATCTGCCCGAAAACAAGGTGCCGACAGGCCGCGCATTGGAACCGGCGGTCGGGTCTGGATCATCGCAGGGCGGCGGCAGCCTTGCCAGCCAGATGCACGCTTATCTGAAGGCCAAGGCCGTGCCGATCTTGACGCGCACCCGCGTGACGCGCGTGATCAAGGACGCATCGGGCCGCGTGATTGGCGCAGAAGCGGTGCAGGGCGACAAGACGCTGCGCATCAAGGCCAACAAGGGCGTGGTGTTCGGCACCGGCGGTTACAGCCACAATGTGCAATTGTGCGATGTGCACCAGCCAGCGGTTTACGGATCATGCTCGACGCCGGGATCGACCGGCGATTTCATCCCGATTGCGCAGGAAGCTGGCGCGATGATGGGCAATCTGGGGCTGGGCTGGCGCACGCAAGTGGTGCTGGGCGAGGCGTTGAAGACCCGCGCCATCGGCCTTGGTGCATTTGTGCTGCCGGGCGATTCCATGATCCTTGTCAACAAATACGGCAAACGCGTGGTCAACGAAAAGCGCGATTACAATGACCGCACGCAAGCGCATTTCAGCTATGATCCGGCGCATGAGGAATATCCCAACCACCTGATGTTCATGCTGTTTGACGAACGCAGCATCGATGCTTTCGGCGGCGCATTCCCGTTCCCTGCCAACAAGGCCGAACAGCCGCACCTTATTGAAGGGATGAGCTGGGACGAAGTGTTCACCAAGATTGATGCACAACTGGCCGAGTGGACCGGCCGCACCGGCGGCGCGCGGCTTGCGAGCGAATTTGCGGGCAATGCCAAACAGACGATCAGCAATTTCAACGCTTATGCCAAAAAGGGTGTCGATCCTGAATTCGGGCGCGGCAAGTATCTGTATGACCGCGAATGGCACTTGCTGTTTTCGGCCCGTCGCGCCGGCACGACCCAGCCCGAAAACCCGCATCCCAACAATACGATGCACCCGTTCGCGCCCAAGGGGCCATATTATGCGATCATCCTTGCGCCGGGCACGCTCGACACCGCAGGCGGGCCACAGATCAACGCCAATGCGCAAGTGCTGGCGGCAAACGGACAGCCGATCCCCGGCCTATATGCTGCGGGCAATTGCATTTCTGCACCCACCGGCCAGGCCTATCTGGGCGCAGGCGGCACGATCGGTCCGGCTGTGACCTTCGGCTATATCGCGGCAAACCATGCGGTGAAGGCATGAGGCGTATTGCCCTTGGCGGCGCGGCGTTGCTGGCTGCTGCGTGCAGCGCGCAGGCCGAAGTGGCGGCGGTTCCCGCTGCCTCGGTTGCAGTTTCCTATCAGGCGGACATCGTGCCGCTGCTCGAAAGCCAGTGCGCCACTTGTCATCTGACGGGTGAGGAAGCGGGCGGCATGTCGCTGGTGGGCGATGTGGCGCGTGATTTCCTGGTCGGCAAACCATCGCAGGAAGCACCCGCCATCATGCGTGTGGTGGCAGGCAATCCTGATGCCAGCTATCTGGTAATGAAGCTGGAAGGCACGCATCTGGCCAATGGCGGATCGGGCGGGCAAATGCCGTTCGGCGCGCCGCCTTTACCCCCTGAACAGATCACCAAAGTCCGCCAGTGGATTGCGGAGGGAGCAAAACCGTGAACGCCAATCTTGTGAACCTTGCCGGAAAAGTCGCCATCGTCACCGGCGCGGGCGTTGGCATGGGCGCGGCAACCGCGCGCCTGCTGGCAGCGCGCGGGGCCGAAGTCATCGTATCGGACATCAACGATGAAACTGGCGCTGAAACGGTTGCTGCGATCAGGGCTGATGGCGGCACGGCGCATTTCGTCATGGCCAACGTGGCTGACGAAGCGCAAGTCGAGGCGCTGGTGGCGCAAACCGTTGCCACGTACGGGCGGCTTGATTGCGCGGTGAACAATGCCGCGATTACGCCCGACATCCTGCCCATCCACGAAGCGGATATGGCGGTGTTTGATCGTGTGCTGAATGTCGATCTGCGCTCGGTCATGTTGTGCATGAAGTATGAAATCCGGCAGTTGCTGGCGCAGGGCTCTGCCGGTTCCATCGTCAATATCGGGTCGGTCAGCTCATTCCGGCCCCAGCCCAACAACGCGGCTTATGTTGCGGCAAAGCACGGCGTCATCGGCCTGACCAAGACCGGCAGCCTTGAATATGCCGGCCGCAATATCCGCGTGAACGCAGTGCTGCCCGGTGCGATTGATACGCCGATGCTGCGCGGCGCGCTGGAAACCACCGGCTTTACCGAAGCAGACTTTGCCCCCGCGCTCAGCCTGTTCGGGCGCTTCGGACGGCCTGAAGAAGTGGCCGAAGCCAGCGCGTGGCTGTGTTCGGACGCATCAAGCTATGTCACCGGCCACAGTCTGGCGGTTGAGGGGGGTTATCTGACGCGGTAATATCTTGATGGCTTGGGGAAGCATATCGCCGCTGCGGTGAGTTTATTTTGGTACCCGTTGGCCGTTATCCCCTTCGGCAAGGCAGTCGCCCAATCCTGTCATGCTGAACTCGTTTCAGCATCCATTCCTCCCCACGCACCGCCGTGTGATTGGAGAGATGGACCCTGAAGCAAGTTCAGGGTGACGAAATGGGGATAACGTAGGCGAATGGGGAACGCGCTAACCGAGTGCAGCTATAAATTACCTAAACTTGCGGCAGCGCTGATGCGTGTGCCTCAACCGCGTAAGTGCGCATCCGCGAACGGTCGAACAGGCGCTCCTCGTCCGTAACGATTTCGGCCATTGTTGCCGGATCGGCCATCGCGGCAAAGCAGGCGTCGCAAGTGGCCTGATCGGGGAAGTCGATCTCCAGCACCACGTCGAAATCGAGCGCGGCGTCTGTTCCGTCCAGCGGGTGCAGGTGTTTGCGGACATAGCGCGTGGCCCAGCCCGACAGGACTTTCTCACCGATCAGCCGGTGGCGCGTTTCATAGTACGCGATGAAATCGGCCTTGGTCATGCCTTCGCGGCGTTTGAGCAGGGTGAGCACGGTTACCGTCATGCATAAGCCTCAAGCCAGCGGCGCGTTGCATCGGCCACGGCGCGGGCGCGCAGGGCGGGGTGGGGGAAGGCATCGCGCAGGGCCTCTGACCGCAATTCGATGGCCAGCGGGATGTTGGCGGGAAGTGCGTGGTAGAGCGCGGCCAACGGAAGCGCACCTTCGCCGCATTGTTCGCGCAAGTTGATGGCGTCGTGGATCACCGCGTCGAAATCTGCGGGATCGGGGCGCAGGGCACGGGCATCGCAGAATTGGGCGTAAGGCAGCAGAGCGGGGTCCACTTTGGCGATTTGCGCCACGGTGGTGCCTGACCGGTCAACATGGATCGGATCAATCAGCAACGCGCGCAAGGGGTGCGCCACCTGATCAAGGATGGTGAGTGCCGTAGCCAGGTTCTTCACCTCGGTAAAGATGCCGAACTCCAAGGCGACGCGCATGCCCGATGCTTCGGCGTGGCGGCACAAGGCGGCCAGATGCGCGGCGGTGCGGGCATGATCGGGATCGGACGATACGCACAGCACATTGGCCGCGCCCAGTTCTGCGCCCACGTCGATGATCTTGCGGTGATCGTCAATTATGCTGTCGGGCTTGATCCAGACCACTTCGACATCGAGCAGCGGCAGGCCGGTTGCGGCCAGCGCGGCGCGGGCATCGCGGGTGTGGGCGGGGGTCCATTCAAGGGGATCGACCCACAGCCCGACCATATCGAAGCCGCCCGCGCGGGCAGCTTCGATGGTATCAACCGGGCCAAATTCGGGCACGATGCCCGATGCGAACGAGATCGGGTTCATCACCCTGATCACATCACAGGTTCGGGCAAGTCCTTGTCATCTTGCAAGTACCAGTCCAGCCATTCGTGGAAGAACTGGTTACCGCGTTCGTTCCGGCCGAACATCAGTTCATCATGCGCGCCTGATTCAAGACCCTTCTGGATTTCAAGACCGATCACGTAATCTTCGGTGTAGGTCACATCGCGGAAGAAGTTCATCGCCGCTTCGACATTGGCGCGGTCTTCCTCATCGCGGATCGGTTCGCGGCGGAGGTAATTGAGGACGGTGCGGTTTTCGCCCGGCGTGGGTCCGGGGAAAAGCTGTGCCACTTGCGTGATTTCGGGCGCGATAAAGGCCGACACGTTGGGGAACATGATCCGCACGAAATCAAAGCCGTTGTTTTCCTGTGTGCCCCAATTATCGCGCGGCACGTCCTTCAACGCTTCGGCAATGCGGTGGTGCGGAAAGCCGATGCGCTGGTGCGGGCCGAAACCTTCGTAATGCATGCAATTGGATGGCGTGCGCGGGAAAATGGTTTCGGGGTGCAACGATGCGAAGTGATAGCCTTCAAGATAGCCGTCATAGGCCACTTTCCAGTTGGCACCGTGAATCGTGCGGCTGCCCATATAGGTCCAGTTGCCGAAATCGAGGGCCTGGAAATCGTCAAGGAAACCACGGAAATAGGCATCAACGTCAATCGGTGCATTGGGCGTCAGCACGACGAAAATCATGCCCGCGCGCTCTTCACACGGCAATTCGCGCAGGCCCATTTCAGACTTCTGCACTTCGCCGAACTTGCTGGCTTCGGAAACGCCGATCAACTTGCCATCGGCGCCATAAGTCCAGCCGTGGTATTTGCAGGTGAAGCGCGGGCAATTGCCGTGGCCTTCGGAGGCTACGGGCGCGGCACGGTGCGAACACACGTTGAGGAACGCGCGGACTTTGCCCGCCTTGTCGCGGTTGATCAGCACCGGCATGCCAACGGCATCCATCGCCTTGTAATCACCCGCATTGGGCAATTCGGCGGTGAAGGCGAGCATCAGCGGCACGCGCTTGAAAATCAGCTCCATTTCCGCCTTCCACTGATCGGGATCAGTATAGCTGCGGGCCGGTACGCGCATGGTAGTATCGGTGAGGAAGGTCTCTTTGTTTTCGACATAGTCGCGCATGATGGCGGCGACATTCCCGATACGCTCAATTCTGTTCATCTGGTATGGCCTCTCCGTGCCCGCTTGGCGGGTTCAGATGACAACCATGCCTTGCATGCGCGCGCGGGGGAAGCTGTGACAGGGGTTAGGTTTTGGGTTTGACGGGCTGCCTTTACGGGAAGGGCGTGGGAGAAGGCCCGAACTCGCCTTTTCGCCAATTGCAGGGCAACGGGCGGGCGGGGGACAGGGGGTTATGATCAAAGATACTGCAAAACCGTGGGACTGGCTCCCGATTCCGGCACCGCATCAACTGGCTTTTGCCCGTGATGGCGTTTGGGGGATGAAGACGCTGGCCGATCTGGCGCGCGAACGGGCGCAGCAAACGCCTGATTTCGTGTGCTTTATCGATGGCGAGGGCAGCTATACTTTTGCGCAAGTGCTGGCGCAGGCGCAAAGCCTGGCCGCAGCGCTGCAGGCGCGCGGGATTGGCGCGGGCGATGTGATCGCGTTTCAGGTGCCGAACTGGCGCGAGGCGGCGGTGATCAATCTGGCGGCGGTCATCGGCGGGATGATCGTCAACCCGATTGTGCCGATCTATCGCGACGCTGAAATGCTGATGATGCTGGGCGATTGCCGCGCCAAGGCGATCTTTGTGCCGCAGCAATGGCGGCGGGTGGACTATGCCGCAATGGCGGTCCGTTGCCGCGATGCGCTGCCCGATCTTGAGCATGTTTTCACCGTGCGCGGCGATGGTCCGGACGATTTTGCTGCGCTGGTTGCTGCGGGCGAAAGTGCAGCATTTTTCGCGCCGGTGGTGGACCCCATGGGCGTAAAGATGGTGCTTTACACATCGGGCACTACGGGACGGCCCAAGGGCGTGTTGCACAGCCATTGCACGCTGGCACACATCGTTGCGCAAAGCGGGCGGCACTGGGGCATGCAGGCGGGCGAGGCGACGCTGATGCCTTCGCCGGTCACGCATGTATCGGGCTATGCCAACGGGCTGGAAGCGCCGTTCATTTGCGGCATCCGGTCGGTGCTGATGGAGGCGTGGAACGCGAACGAGGCGCTGGCGCTGATCGAGCAGCACAGTTGCGTGGGCACCGTGGCGGCAACGCCGTTTCTGGTGGAACTGGCAGCAGCGGCGCGCGCGGCGGGCAAGGGCTTGCCCAAGTTCCGCTTCTTTGCCTGTGGCGGGGCGGCGGTTCCGGCAGACCTGATCCCCGCAGCCAATGCCGCGTTTGAAAACGCCCGCGCTTTCCGTGTGTTCGGTGCATCTGAAGTGCCGCTGGTATCATTCGGGTGGCCGCAGGATGAACGCCTTGCCGCGACGACCGATGGCGAAGTGGTGGATTATGACGTGCGGATTGTGGACCATAATGACCATGATCTGCCGCGCGGGACCGAGGGCGAAATTCTGGCGCGTGGGCCGGGGATGATGATGGGCTATGCCGATCAGGCGCAGACAGCAGAAGCGATTACGCCCGATGGCTATTTCCGGACAGGCGATCTGGGCGTGCTGTCCGCCGATGGCGCGATTACCATCACCGGACGCAAGAAGGACCTGATCATCCGGGGCGGCGAGAATATCTCGGCCAAGGAGATCGAGGACGTGCTGCACAGCCACCCCGCCGTGCGCGAAGCCGCTGTTGTTGCCATGCCGCATGACCGGTTGGGCGAGGGCGTGTGCGCCTACGTTATCCTGTGCGGCGATGCCGATGCAGCCGCGCTGGCCGCACATGTGGGCGCATCGGGCATGGCCAAACAGAAAATCCCCGAACGCTTCGAGATGGTCGACGATTTCCCGCGCACTGCCAGCGGCAAAGTGCGCAAGGACCAGTTGCGCGCTGCAATCAAGGATCTGCTGGCAGCGGGATGAAGCGGCGGTTCAGGCCCGAACCGCCGCTTTGCCGCGCATTTGTCAGCCCCAGTTTGCCCCGGCGGCATGGCGCCCGGCACGACGGCCGAAATAGCTGCCCGGCCCGAGGCTGAGGCCGCTGGCATAGGCTTTGCCGGTGCGCGGGATGTGTGCCGCGCTTGCGCCTACAACGTAGAGGCCCGGAACCACGTTCGAATGCAGGTCCAGCGCGCGGCCCAGCGCGTCTGTCTTGATCCCGCCCAGCGTGATGAACAGGTAGTGCGATTTGTCAAAGCTGATGTCGAAGGCGGCATATGGCCCCTGATCGAGCGGCTTGATCCAGTCAGGGTGCTTGTGAAAGCGCGAATCCTGTCCCTTGGCGGCATCGGCATTGTAAGTGCGCATGGTTTGCACCAGTGATCCGGCGGGCAGGCCAAGGCCCGCTTCCATTTCCTCGACCGTTTCCCAACCATCGACCAGCGTATGCTTGGCCAGCGGGTTTTCGGGATAGGCAAAGATTTCGCTGTCAACGATCAGGTATGCCGTCTGGCCCGGTTGCTCCATCACAAAGTTGCCAAGGCGGCCGTGATAGACATCCTCGCTGACAAAGCGTTCGCCGTTGCGGTTGATGACGATGCCCTTGATCAGCTGGCCGGGCGGATAGATTGACGCGGTGGGGATCACCCCGTCCATCGCCACGGCATGTGCGCCCGCCGAAAGGCCAAGGCGCACGCCCGCGCCGTCGTTGCTGGGTATGCCAAGCGGTTCGCTGGTTTCGGTCAAAAGCGGCAAGTGCTGTTTGATCAGCGGTTCGCACATGTTGTGGCTGCCGCACGCCACGATCACCCCGCGCCGCGCCTTGATAAACAGTTCCGCGCCCGGTTGCTTCACCTTGACGCCGATAACCCTGCCATCAGCCTCGTCCTGCACCAGTGCGATGACCGCGCTGTCGTAAATGGCGGCAATGCCTTCGGCCTCGCAGCGTTCCAGCAGCGGCTTCATGCCTGCCGATCCGGCATTTTCGCCCACGCCTGCAACTTTGTGGCCACGCGGGGCGGGACGGGCGGCTTCGCGATAAGGCCACGCCTTTTCGTTCCCGGTCCACATCAGGCACGTGGTGTCTTCCAGCCAGACCGCTTTGCCGGGGAAGTATGTGCGCTCGAACGGGACGCCTTGCGCTTCGAGCCAGTCGAAGTGGTCCTTGCAGTCGTTGGCGAAGGCAATCGCGGCATTCGGATCGAGCGGATCGCAGCTGGCCAGCAGGAAGGCGGCGAGCTGTTCGGCATCATCATCATAGCCTGCGGCCTGTTGCACAGCAGTGCCACCGCCCAGATACCAGATGCCCGATGACAGCGCGCTTGCGCCACCGCCGCCTGAGGCACGTTCAATGATCAGCACTTTTGCGCCCGCGCGATGGGCCTCAAGCGCGGCACAAGTGCCGGCGGCGCCTTGGCCCGCGACGACAACGTCAACTTCCTCGTCCCACTGTGCAACATCGGCAGGGCGGATCACGGCCGGAATATCAGCATTTTGCGTCATGGGTTCACTCCTTGCCCGTCGCCTTTGCCACGCTGGCGCTGATTTCCTCGCGCGTCGGGTTGCGGCGCAGGGTGAGGCCGCCGTTCACTTGCAGGTTCTCGCCGGTCATGAAGCATTCGTCACTGGCAAGGAATGCCACGGCGGCAGCGACATCTTCGGACGTGCCCCAGCGGCCAAGCGGATAGCTGTTGCGGAAGCTTTCAAACAGGCCGGGGACGCCCTTGGCAGCTTCATTCATCGGCGTGTCGGTAAGGCCGGGCGAGATCGAGTTGGCGCGGATGCCTTCGCTGCCGAATTCATGCGCGATGCAGCGCACGATGTGATCGGTGCCCGCTTTTGTGCCCATGTAAATGGCGTGATCGTTCAGCATGATCGTTGCGGTGGCCGAACTGATGGTGATGAGCGATCCGCCGCGTCCGCCAAGCGACGTGGCCATTTTGCGAACCATGGCCTGAAAGAACTGGTGCGGGCCGACCAATTGCAGCGCGGTCATCGCGTCCAGCTCTTCACGCGTCACATCAAGAAACGGTTTGAGCAGGCCCCATCCGGTGGCGTTGACGGCAATGTCAATGCCGCCCATTTGCGCCACAGCGGTATCGGCAAGCGCGTTGACGCTGGCTTCATCGGTAATGTCGCAAGGTGCCCACAAACAGCCGGTGGCGGCGGCAAAATCGGCCAGAACGCTTTCCTTGCGGCCTGCGACAAGGACGGTTGCGCCTTCATCCATCAGGCGCTGTGCGATGACCTGTCCCATGTTTCCGGCGCTGCTGGCGCCAAGCACTACGGCGGTTTTGCCATCCAGACGTTTCATGCAGTATCTCCCGATCCGTGTTTCATTCATGCTATCATCGGGCGCGCAATCGCTGTTCCTGTTCAAAAGGGGAGTAGTGGCGCTGCCGTGCCCCCTTCAAGGAAGGTAGCAACGTATTTTCGGGATTTGAGGAGCAAAGCGCATGGATCTGGGTCTAAAAGGCAAGAAGGTTATCCTTACCGGCGGCAGCCGCGGCATTGGCCGGGCGACGTTGGAAATTCTTGCGGCAGAAGGCGCGGATATAGCTTTTTGTTCACGCAATGCCGAACAGGTTGCCGAAGCAGCGGCATCATTTGGCAAGCACGGCGGTAAAGTGTTCGGCTCGGCCTTCGACATGGATTCAGGCCCTGACGCTTACCGTGCCTGGCTATCGGATGCTGCCGAAAAGCTGGGTGGCTGCGATATCTTCATCCCGATGATTTCAACTTCGGGATCGGGCCAGACCGGCGATTGGCAAAAGGGCCTTGATCACGACATCATGGGTTCGGTCATCGGCGTTGAAGTGCTGGAACCGTTCCTTGAAAAATCGGAAGACGGTTCGATTGTCATTCTTTCGTCCACCGCAGGGCTGGAAACCTTTATCGTGCCGCAGGGCTACAATGCCTTGAAGGGCGCTTTGATCGTTTATGCCGGCCAGCTGAGCCAGGCACTTGGCCCCAAGGGCATACGCGTAAATGCGGTTTCGCCCGGCCCGATCAAGTTTACCGGCGGCAGCTGGGACGTGATCGAAGGCGCCGTTCCCGAATTGTATAAATCGGTTGAATCCGGGTTCGCGCTGGGCCGTTTCGGTGCACCAGATGACGTGGCAAAGGCTGTGGTATTCCTTGCAAGTCCGGCTTCATCGTATACGACGGGCACCAATCTGGTCGTCGATGGCGGCTTCACCAAGCGCGTGCAGTTCTAAGGAATAGCGATTATGACGAGCGGGGCCGGAAACGTGGGTGCGGTGGCAATCCAGCACATCGGCGTTTCTGTCCCCGATCTTGCAAAAGCGCGCGAATTCTACATCGATCTGCTGGGCGCGGTAGAGGTGGGCACGCCTCTGCAATGGCGGGCCAATCCGTTCATCGATGCGATTGTCGGATTGAAAGACAGCGCGGCGCGGCAGTTTATGTGCCGGTTGGGCAATGCCTTTATCGAAGTGTTCGAATATTCCTCCCCGCAACCAGCGCCACAAGACCCGGATCAGGGGGTAAACCGCTATGGTTACACGCATTTTGCGGTGCAGGTTGAAGATGTGCAGGCCTGCTATGAACGCCTGTTAGCAGCGGGCATCCGGGTCCATGCGCCACCTTCCTTACCCGGCATAACGGTTGACGCAGACGGCACCAAACATGGCTATGCCGCCACATATTGCCGCGATTTCTTCGGCAATGTCTTCGAGATCATGGAAATCTATGACCATGAACAGATCCACCCTGTGTGGCGGGCGGGCGAAGGCGTGATCACGCCGGACTGAGGGGTTGGGGTCAGGCTTCTGGGCCTCGTCAAAACGCCAGTCCCTAGCCAAAAGCGCAGGGGTGTGGGCCCCTCGTTCTTGACCTTGATCAAACGGTGATAGCGCAGTCCATGAGACAATCCGCTTCGTAACAAACGGAGAGGAAAATCATGGCTGACCGCGATCCCGGCGACTTTCAGGCCGCACGCTGCCCCGGTACAAGCTGGGAAGACATCCTGCGCAATGATGATGTGCAGCCGCCTGCGTTCATGACCGAAGACCGGTACGAATATCTGGGGTCTGAGGCGATTGATGCGGCGCGCTATTACAGCCCCGAATTTTTCAAGGCCGAGTGCGAGAAGATGTGGCCCAACGTGTGGCAATTTGCCGCGCGCGAGGAAGACCTGCCCGAAGCGGGGGATTACGTCACTTATGATAACGCAGGCCGGTCCTACCTGATCGTGCGGCAGGAGGATGGCAGCGTAAAAGCCTTCCATAACGTCTGCCTGCATCGCGGACGCAAGCTGAAAACCGATAGCGGCAGCGCCGAACAGTTCCTGTGCCCGTTCCACGGCTTTTCGTGGAACCCCGACGGATCATTGCGCAACATTCCGTGCCGCTGGGACTTTGCCCATCTGACCGACAGCAAGATGCAATTGCCGCAAGCCAGCCTTGCGCAATGGGGCGGCTATATCTTTGTGCGCGAGGCTGAGGATGGCCCGACCATCGAGGAGTTCCTGGCCCCGCTGCCCGAATTTTTCAAACGCTGGAAGCACGAAGGATGCGTGACCGTGGCATGGGTTGCCAAAGTGATCCCGGCCAACTGGAAAATCACGATGGAGGCTTTCATGGAAAGCTACCATGCACTGATAACACACCCGCAATTGATGCCGTTCACCGGCGATGCCAACGCGGCCTATCACGTGCTGGGAACGCACGTGAACGTCAATTATACCCCGTTCGGCGTGATCAGCCCGCATATCGAGGCGCAGGCAAAGGCCGAACATTGGCCCGAGCAGCGCATCATTGACGAATTTCGCAAATACAACGGCCGCAGCGCCGACAATTATGACGCGGACAAGGACAATTACGCCATCACCGTGCCAGAAGGCAGCACCGCGCGCGCCGCACTGGGCGCAATGATGCGCGAAGTTTCCGAAAAGCAGTACGGCGGCGATTACGCGGGCGTATCGGAAAGCGAGTTGCTGGATGCGCTGGTTTACAACGTGTTCCCCAATTTTGCGCCGTGGGGCGGGTTCATGCCCAACATCGTCTATCGCTGGCGGCCCTGGCCCGATCAGGACAAATGCCTGATGGAAGTCCGCGTCATCGCCCGCGTACCGCAGGGTGAAGCGCGTCCAGTCGGTGTGCCGATGCACATGCTTCGCGATGACCAGATCTGGGCCGATGCGCCGGAACTGGGCGTGCTGGGCGCGGTGCTGGATCAGGACAGCGAGAACATGGAATTGTGCCACGAAGGGCTGAAGGCTTCCAAAAATCAGGCCGTCGAACTCGCCGATTATCAGGAAGTGCGCATCCGCCACCTGCACCAGACGCTTGACCGCTATTTGAACGCTTGAGGGCCACGCCATGACCGAACTTTACGATAAATACGCCAATGCCGCCGAACGGATGCTGCATTTTGTCGAGACAAAGACGACCGATCAGGCGTCTGACATCATGCGCGTGCCGGTGGCCGATTATCTGGATGAAGGCCGCTTCAACCGCGAGATCGAGCGCATCTTCAAGCGGCTGCCGCTGATGCTGGCGCTGACTATCGAATTGCAAAAGCCCAATGATTACAAGGCGATGGATGTGATGGGCAAGCCGGTGCTGATAACGCGCGGCAAGGATGGCAAGGCGCGCGCGTTCCTGAATGTGTGCAAGCACCGCGCCATGCATCTGGCAGCAGAGGGCAAGGGCAATTGCGCGCGCTTTGCCTGCCAGTACCACGGCTGGACATATGCCAATGACGGCAAGCTGATCGGCATTGCCGAGGCCAGCACCTTCGGCGATCCCGACCGGTCGACCCTGCACCTGACCGAACTGCCCTGCGATGAGGCAGCGGGGCTGATCTTTGTCATTCTGACGCCCGATCTGCCGATCAATGCGGTGGAATGGATGGGTGGCATGTACGAAGACTTTGCCGCGCTGAAGCTGGAAACGTGGTATTACCACAAGAGCAAGGCGATGAAGGGGGCGAACTGGAAGGTGGCCTATGACGGCTATCTTGAAGGCTATCATTTTCAGGCCGCGCACACCAATACGGTTGCAACGCGCAGCCCTTCTAACCGGGCCAGTTACGAAGGGTTCGGCCCGCACATCCGGCTGGGCTTTCCGCAAAATTCGATCACCCGCCTGAAAGACCTGCCGCGTGACCAATGGGGGCATCAGGAAAACAACGGCTATGATTTTATCCGCATGCTGTTTCCCAACATGAGCTTCTTCCTTGCGCCCGAAATGGGCCAGTTGGCGCAACTGTTTCCGGGGCCGGACGCCAACCAGAATACCACCGTGATGAATTACATCTTTCCGGTAACGCCCGACACGCCAGCGGCGCTGGAACAGTTGGACAAGATGTGTGATTTCTTCTTCGATGTGGTGGAAGAAGAGGATTATTTCCTCGGCCTGAAAGTGCAGAACGGGCTGGAATCAGGCGCGATGACGCACCAGACGTTCGGGCGCAACGAACCGGGCAACCAGTTCTTCCACAAATGGGTGGCCTATTACCTTGATGAAACGGGGCAGACCCCAGTGCCGGTGATGAAGGGGTAGGCGTGGTATCGATGCCCCCTTCCGCCGTGCCGGAAGGGGGATCGCATCAGTGCCGCACCATCGCGCCGCCATCGACCCAGACCCCGTGGCCCGACATGAAGCGCGCATCATCGCTGCACAGGAATGCGATAACATCGGCGATGTCTTCGGGCTGGCCCAACCGGCGCAGCGGGGCCTTGTTTTCCCAGAACGTCTTGAATTCGGGCATCTGTTCGAATGCAGGCGCGGTCATCGCGGTGGCAATCGCCCCGGGCTGCACGCAGTTTACGGTGATGCCGAACGGCCCGAGTTCTGCCGCGGCAGATTTGGTAAAGCCCAGCACGGCGTGTTTCGATGCGGAATAGGCGCATAGCCCTTCATCGCCGTGGCTGGAGGTGGTGGACCCGATGGTGACGATGCGGCCTTTGCCCGCCGCCTTGAGATGCGGCACCGCATCACGCACAAGCCGGAAGACGGTCATCACGTTCACTTCCAGCACCCGCGCAAAATAGGCATCGTCGTGGTTTTCAAGCGGGTGGAAGGCGCTTATTCCGGCACAAGGCACCAGCGTATCCAGCCCGCCCATCGCGGCGACGGCAGCTTCGACCAGCCTCGCATTCGCGTTTGCGCCGGTCAGGTCCGCCACGAAATCAACGCCTTGTGCCGTATCGGCGGTGAACACTTGCGCGCCATCTGCGCGCAACCGTGCCGCCGTGGCCGCGCCAATGCCCGAAGCTGCGCCGGTGACAATCGCGCGGCGACCGCTCAATCGGCCTGCCATCGGTTCAAAGGCCATCGGCGATTTTCAGCACGAGTTTGCCGGTGTTTGCGCCAGTGAACAGTCGCATGAAAATGGCATAGGCGTTTTCGAGGCCGTCCTGCACATCTTCATCGATGCGCAGTTTCCCCTGCGCCATCCATTCGGCCATCACCGCACCACCTTCTGCAAAGCGCGGCACATAATCCATGATAAGATAGCCGTGGATCGTGGCCTGTTGCGCCAGCACTTGCCACAAGTTGCGGATGCCGATTTTGGTGGGGGAATTGTATTCGCTGATCAATCCGCACAATACGATGCGCGCATGCTTGGCAAGGTTCAGCAGTTCGGCATCAAACACATCGCCGCCCACGTTTTCAAAGATAACGTCAACGCCATCGGGTGCGGCCTGCCGGATTTCGGCGCTAAGTTCCTCGACCGATTTGCCTTTGTAATCAATGCTGACGTCAAAGCCGTAATCTTCTGTCAGGCGGCGGCATTTTTCAGCGCCACCGGCAATGCCGATCACGCGCGCGCCCATGATCTTGCCGATCTGGCCCACCGCTGATCCGACCGCGCCCGCCGCACCCGAAACGAGCAGGGTTTCGCCCGGCTGTGGCTTTGCGACATCAGTCAGCCCGAAATAGGCCGTCAGGCCAACCGCGCCCATCGCTGAAAGGAACCGCGATGGCGAATCAGTGATGGCCGGATCAACCTTCATGGTGAAGCCGCCGGCGTGATTGATCGAGTAATCCTCAAGCCCGTTCATGCCCAAAACCCAATCGCCCACAGCGAAATCGGAGGTATCCGAGGCGGCGACGATGCCAACCGTGGTGGCGCGCACCGGATCACCCAACGCAATGGGCGGCATGTAACTGGGCGCATCATCCATCCACCCACGCTGCGCCGGATCAAGCGAGGCGTAGCAATTGCGGACCACGAAGCCGCCTTTGGGAGCTTGGGGAACTGGTTGTTCTACAAATGAAAAGTCATCGGGGACCGGGGTGCCGACAGGGCGTCTGGCCAGCAGGAATCGGCGGTTTACAGTCATCGGGCTCTCTCCGGGTTGTTGGCGCAAGGATGCAGGATGATTTGTGGATCGCACCTGTAACAAGTCGCAGTTGGATCGGGAAACAGCAACGTGGATTAAGGTAACGAGTCATCGTCCGAAATGAGGCGAGGCGACCCATCAGGGAGGATACCGATGAAAGCCCATACTACGCGGCATATGCTTGCCGTTGCATTGTCCACAACCGCGCTTGGTCTGGCTATGCCTGCCTACGCTGCGGACGGACCCCAGGACGCGGCACAGGCCGATACTGTAAGCGAAGCGCCTGCCGAAACCGGCGCGATCATCGTCACCGCGCGTCGCCGTTCGGAAACGCTGCAATCAACGCCAGTGGCAATCACCGCCGTCAACACCGCGATGCTCGAAGCCAAGGCCGCCGTAAACATCGGCGATCTGCAAGGCGCGGCACCGGGCCTGTTGATCACACAACAGAATTCAGGCGCACAAGCAGCCAACATTTCCATTCGCGGCCTGACGTACGCCGACATTGAAAAGTCGCAGACGCCAACTGTTGGCGTGCTGGTAGACGGCGTGGTGATTGGCACCAACACCGGCCAGTTGCAGGACGCATTCGACATTGCCCAGCTTGAAGTCCTGCGCGGCCCGCAAGGCACGCTGTTCGGTGCCAACACCATCGGCGGCGTTATCAGCATCACCCGTTCAAAGCCGACGATGCAGCCGGGCCTCAAGGCCGAGGTGACGTATGGCCGGTTCAACTCGCTGGCGGTCAAGGCGATTGCCAATTACGGCGATGGTGACACGTGGGGCGTCAAGGCGTTCTATTTCCACAACGAAACCGACGGCTTTTACAACAACGTCATCCAGGGCAAGAATGGCGGTTGGAGCAAGGGCGACACATACGGCGGATCATTGCTGTTCAAGCCCGCCGGCACCGGTTTTGAAGCCCAGTTCACCATCGAAAACGTCAAGCAGAAGTTCGATCCGGTGGTGGCCAACATCACCAATAGCAGCGAAGTATTCTGCGGCTTCATCGCCACGCGCGAATGCAACCGCAACACCACCAGCGACTTGTACACCGTGTTCAGCGCGCCTGCTGAAAGCACGTACAGCGCGCCTGATGCGACGCTGGAACTGAACTATGATCTGGACGCGGTAAAGCTGACCTCGATCACGGGCTGGCGCAAGAGCACCGAAGCCCAGACGCAGGATTTCGACGGTTCATCGACCGATCTTTACTATGTTGACCGTCGCCAGCACTACGAACAGTGGAGCCAGGAAATCCGCGCTGCGGGTGAAATGTTTGACGGTTTCGATTACGTGGTTGGCGCATTCTACTTCAAATCGAAGTACGATCTGACCCAATGGAGCCGCGTATTCGGCTTCAGCCCGAACACTCCGCCCACCACGTTTGACCTCAATTCACAGCATGTTGAAGGTGAAACCGAAAGCTATGCGTTCTTCGGTGACTTCAACTGGGCATTGACCGATACCGTACGTCTGGCATTCGGTGGCCGGTGGAGCCATGACAACAAGCAGCTGTTCAACGGTTTTGCCGGTGGCAAGCTGATTGATCCGAACACTGTCCAGCGCAGCCAGTATGTGCCGGTGGGTACAGGCAACGCCAATTTCAGCAAGTTCACGCCAAAGGTAGGCATTGACTGGCGGCCCAGCAACGACGTGATGGTCTATGCATCATGGTCGCGCGGCTATCGTTCGGGCGGCTTCAGCCCGCGCGCTGCAACCGCTGCAACCGCCAGCACGCCATTCCAGCCGGAAACGGTTGATTCGTATGAAGTCGGTGCAAAGTTCTCTGCCCTCGACAACCGTCTGGAAGTGAACATTGCAGGCTTCGTGTCCGATTATAAGGACATGCAGCAGAACCTGACCCTGCCCGGCGGCCCCACCGGCAACCAGACAGTGACCGGCAACGTGGCTGGTGGCGCGTTGATCAAGGGCGTCGAACTTGACGGTTCGCTGCGCATTACCGACAATCTGCGCCTTACCGGATCGCTGGCAGTGCTGGATTCAAAGTTCCGCAACTTCGTGGCCAATGGCGTATTCGGAACGGCCATCGTGCCCTTCGATTATTCGGCAAACCGTCTGATCTACGCGCCTGATTTCACTGCTTCGCTGGGTGCAGAATATACCCAGCCCACCAGCTTTGGCGATATTTCGGCAAATCTGGGCTGGCGCCACATCACGCCATACGACCAGCAGTTGTCGGCAGCATCGCTGACGCCAACGACTGTGGGCGGCAACGTGACGAAGGTTACGGTCAACGGCAACGATCCGCGCGTGCGCACAACCACGCAGGACCTGATCGATGCCAGCCTTACCTTCAACTTCGATCTGAACAACACCAAGGCCTATGTCCGCGTGTTCGGACGCAACCTTGGCAATGAGCGCACATCGACTCACGCATTCACCGTGGCGGGCCTGTGGTCCTTTGCCATGGCGCTTGAGCCACGCACGTATGGCGCGACGATCGGCTTCAAATACTGAGGCCTATCGTTCGCCTGAGTTAATCCACCTTGTCGGGGGGAGGGGCATGGAGGTTTGCTCCTTTGTCTCTCCTCCCGCTTTCTTTTGGAGTTGCAGCCCATGTCTCGTCTTTCCGGTAAAATTGCGTTGATCACCGGCGGCGCGTCTGTCCCCGGTCTTGGCAGCGCTACCGCGCAGCGCTTTGCCGAAGAAGGCTGCAAGGTGTGGCTGACCGACCGTGATCTGGCCGGTGCCGAAAAGGTGGCCGAAGGCATTCGTGCAGCGGGCGGACAGGCCAAGGCCATGCTGCACGATGTGACCGATGAAGCGCAGTGGGATGCCGTGTTTGCCGCTATCGAAGCTGAAGACGGCAAGCTGGACGTCTGCGTGAACAACGCCGGGATCGCGGTTTTGCGGCCAATCGAGGACATGACGACGGCGGACTGGCGTTTGCAGAATTCGGTCAATCTTGAAAGCGTGTTTCAGGGCACCAAACGTGCCGTGGTGATGATGCGCAAGACCGGCACCAAGGGTTCGATCATCAATATCTCGTCCGTTGCGGGCTTGATCGGTGTGCCTGCATGTGGCGCTTATGCTGCGGCCAAGGGCGGTGTGCGGCTGTTTTCAAAGACCATCGCAGTGGAAACCGCAAAGGACGGCATCCGCGTCAATTCGGTCCACCCCGGCATGATCCTGACCAACATCCAGGGCGTGGCGATGGAAGACAACGCTGCCAATTACGATGCCACGCTGGCTTTGGTGCCAATGGGTTACATGGGCGATCCACTGGACATCGCGAACATGAACCTGTTCCTGGCGTCAGATGAATCGCGTTATGTCACCGGCACCGAACTGGTCGTCGATGGCGGTATGACCGCTCTTTAAGCCACCCAGCGGATCGCGTTTTCTACCAACCGGCGATAGTCCGGGCTGTCATAGGCAGCCGGACCATCGCCGGGTTGCAAATAGACCACACGGCTGTTGATGGCGTTTTTCGCCCAGCCGACAAGGTTCGATCCGGGCGGGTGTTCCCAGCCTTCGCGTGAATACATGGCGCCCCGCAACGCATTTTCTGCGGACCAGAAGTGATCGCGGGTGAAGCTGGCCGATGATCGCAGCAATGGCGTGACGCTGTCTTCGTAGACTTGGCCGAGATAGAGTTCGTCCGTCAGCGTAAAGCTGGCGGGCAAGCCTGCGGTGACAGGATGATTGGCGGCGACGGTCACTTCATGGGTTAC
This sequence comes from Novosphingobium sp. 32-60-15, assembly GCF_002280675.1. Lineage (GTDB taxonomy): Bacteria > Pseudomonadota > Alphaproteobacteria > Sphingomonadales > Sphingomonadaceae > Novosphingobium. The sequence goes on from NZ_NCEN01000002.1 coordinate 49,438, forward strand.
ATCGTGGCAATAGCCGCTGTCGCTTACCCGATGCCCGCGCGATGTGCCGGGGTGATAGTGGAACTGCCCGCCCAGCCATTCGTGATATTCGGCCCATGTGGGCCAGCCTGCCAGCGCATGATGCAGCGCGACAACGCCGGTGCCCTGTTCCAGCAACGCACGAAAGCCGGATTTCAGCGCATCATCGGGTTCAAGGTACAGCGGCGCATTTTCCGGAGCTTCGAAATCGAGGCCGGGCATATCGTAAAGGACCAGCACATCGAAGCCGCGCATGCCTTCGGGGTTCATCAGGCGCGCTGCGGCGGGTTGATCGACCATCGTTGCGGTGATCCCGTCCATCGCCTGAAACATCGCATCAAATGCCGTGCGATCAAACGGATGGCCGCGCACCGCAACAAGGCATTTCAGGGGTGCGCGATGGTGGATGATCGGCATTATGGGCCGACTTTCACGATGACTTTGCCGATGGCTTTGCCGGTCAACATCCGGGCATAAGCAGTGAGGGTGTTTTCAAGCCCTGCGGTCTCATCAAGGTTCACCGTCAGGCGTCCCTCAGCCTCCCAGCCACGCAGCACAGGCAGAAATTCAGCGCCACGGTGCAGGAAATCGGGGATGAAGAAGCCTTCGATGCGCAAGCGCCGCATCAGCACCTGATCGAACCGCGCAGGGCCGGGCAGGGGCGCATCGTTATCATAGGCCGCCACCATGCCGCACACTGCCACGCGGCCATAGTGCGCCATGTTGGGCAGGACGGCATCCAGCAACGGACCGCCCACATTGTCGAAATAGGCATGGACGCCGCCGTCCACGCTGGCGAGGCGGGCGGCGACATCTTCGGATTTGTAATCAATCGCCATGTCCACGCCCAACTGGTCGGTAAGGTAGCGGCACTTGTCAGGCCCGCCTGCAATGCCGATGACTTTCGCGCCAAGGTTGCGCCCGACCTGACAGGCGAGCGATCCGGTTGCGCCCGCCGCCGCCGATACGACCAGCCATTCGCCGGGCTTGATTGCGGCCACTTCCTTGACGCCCACATAGGCCGTCCACGCATTCATGCCCAGCGCGCCAAAGTGCTGGCGGATATCTGCCACATCCTCGTCCAGCGCTTCCAGCCCGGACAATGCAGGCACAACCGTTGCGTAATCGGCCCACTGCCCGAAACCGCGCACCAGCGTGCCGACCGGCCATGCCGCATCACGGCTTTCGCTGATACGGCCAAGGACGAGGCCCACCATTTTGGCCCCAAGCGGCAGGGGTGGCTGATAACCATCGGTGCGCGGGCTCATCCACATGCGCGTGCCCGCATCCATCGAAAGCCAGCCCACTTTCACGCGAACTTCCCCGTCCTCCAGCGCGGCCAAATCTTCCTTTTGCAGGCTCAGTGCGCTTGCAAAGTCCGATCCTTGGGGATGGCGGTCTAGCTGCCAAAAGCGATTTGCGATCATCCAGAATTCCTCTCAATCGCATGGGTTGCCGCCACGACAAGCTTGCCACACCTAGCCAATTGATCAGGCTAGTCGATTAGTGAGGCGTCGTTTGCGATGCGAAAAACTAAAGCCGTGCGCGATAAACGGTTGTGATAAAATTTACGGGAGGAACAACGATGCGTTCACTTAAAAAGCTTTTGTTGGCAACGTGCGCACTAAGCGCTGCCACACCGGCATTTGCCCAAGACGCAGCGCAAGATGGGGCCAGCGCAGGCGGACTTGAAGAAATCATCGTAACCGCACGCAAGCGCGAAGAATCGGTCCAGACGGTGCCGGTTGCGGTCACCGCCATTTCCGAACGCGTCATCCAGCAGCGCGATATTACCAGCATCGAAAAGATCGCAGGCGCAACGCCGAACCTTTCGGTCGGTCGTGCTTCAAACGGTTCGGGCGCGCAGCTGACGATGCGCGGCATCGGTTCGTCATCAACCTCGATCGGTATCGAACAGTCGGTCGCTGTGGTTGTCGATGGCGCCTATTATGGCCAGGGCCGCGTCATTCAGGAAGGCTTCTTCGATCTCAAGCGCGTTGAAGTGCTCAAAGGTCCGCAGGCGCTGTTCTTCGGCAAGAACGCCACCGCTGGCGTGATTTCGCTGACCACCAACGATCCGGGCCAGGACCGCGAATTCATCGCGCGTGCCGGTTACGAATTCCGCTCGCAGCAATACCTTGGCGAATTTATCGCGTCGGTTCCGCTGTCCGATACCTTTGGCGTGCGCCTTGCCGTGCGCGGTTCGATGATGGACAAGGGCTATTACCGCAACGTATCGGTCAACCGCACTTATACCACACTCGACATCCAGAACCTGCTGACCGGCGGTGCGGGCAATCCTGTTGGCCATCTTGCTTTGCCTGCTGCTGCCAATGCGCCGGGCGAAGATGAACTGCTGGGCCGCATCACCTTGAAGTACACGCCGGACGACAAGCTGACCGTGACGGTCAAGGGCATGTTCGATCACAACGAAGTGAACAACTCGTCGTGGAATTATGTGGCGTACAATTGCGGCAACGCAAACGGCATCAGCCAGTTGACCGGCTATGCTTGCGGCACGGATTTCGTCACCAATCAAAACAACATGCCGGCTGATATTGCCGCCAACTTCCCGTTCGCAAAGAGCGATGGCGCGCTTTACAACCGCTATCGGTCATGGGCGCTGAACGGCAATATCACTTATGCCGTCAACGATAACCTGACGATCAGCTCGGTTACCAATTACAACACCAACAACAACCGCTGGGCCTGCGCCTGCGATTTCCAATCAAGCAACAACGGCACGTGGGCGACGGAAAATTCCACATGGCGCGCGTTCTCGCAGGAACTGCGTGCGCAGACTGCGTTCGATGGGCCAATCAACCTGATGGTTGGCGGCCTGTACCAGAAGACCAAGCGCGAATTTGCACAGTATGTGATGTTCGCAGGCCTGCGCGACGATGCAGCATCGGCGGCAAACCGCTATGTCGCCTCGTCCAAGACCAGCTTCACCGATGGTGAAACCACCGCTCTGTTCGGTCAGGTAACATGGGAAATCGTTGACCGGCTCGAACTGGCAGGCGGCGTGCGCTACACGCATGAAACCAAGGACAGCTATTTCACGCAGCCTTACAACAACATCGGCGTGCAGGGCATCTTCCGTGACAAGGCTGATCCGGATGGCCAGGGCGAAATCACCGCGCAGCAAACCTTCAACGACTGGTCGCCTGAAGTCACGCTGACGTGGAAGCCGGTTGATGACGTGCTGGTCTATGGTGCGTACAAGACGGCCTATAAGTCGGGCGGTTTCTCGAACGGCGGTATCAACTCTAAGTTCTCGGCTGATCCGCTGGCCGATCTGACCTTCAACCCTGAAAAGGCGCGCGGGTTTGAATTCGGTATCAAGTCAACCGTTCTGGACAACCAGTTGCGCCTGAACCTTGGCCTGTTCAGCTATGCCTATGATGATTTGCAGGTCGATTTCTTCAACTCGCCGATCTTCGCCTTCCAGACGCTGACCGCCGATGCGCGCACCAAGGGCATCGAAGTTGAATTCGAATATGCACCGCGCAGCCTTGATGGTCTGAACGTGCATGGTTCGGTCAATTACACTCACGCCCGCTACACCAACTTCCCCTCGGCACCATGCTATGCAGGCCAGACACCTGCACAGGGCTGCACGCTGGTGGCCGGTGCTCCGCGCCAGAACCTGAATGGCAAGCCATTGTCGGTTGCGCCTGAATGGACCGGCGCTTTCGGCATCGGTTATGATGCGGCAATGGGCAACGGCATGAAGCTGGGTCTCAATGTCGATACGCGCTATTCCGGCGCTTATCTCGCATCGGGCTTCGGCAATCCGTTCTCTGAACAAAGCAAATATGCCGTGCTTGATGCCGGTATCCGTTTTGGCGCAGAAGACGATAACTGGCAGATCGCGCTAATCGGCAAGAACCTGACCAACCGCTTCTTCGTAAGCGGTGTGGTTGATGGCCCGTCGACCGGTGGCGGCACCGGAACGCCAGCAGGCATCCGCGCCGACCAGCTGGGCTTCGGCAACCTGCCACGCACCGTGCAGGTAACGGTGACCAAGCGCTTCTGATTGCACTGGTTCAGACGCAAAGAAAAAGGCGGAGCCCGCAAGCTCCGCCTTTTTTGTTTGGCAATGTAAATCCCCAGCCCCGTCACCCCGGACTTGATCCGGGGTCCATTTCTCCCCAAGCACCGGCGGTCTGAATGGAGGGATGGACCCTGAAACAAGTTACAAGGGTGACGAAATAGGGATGACGTTTGCTGACGGGATAGAAGCCAAACAACTTCGGGGATGATAAATCCTGTCCGGTTCAGCAGCCCTTGGGCGCGTGCTGGCGGTGGATGTTGCGGAAGCTGCGTGATTTGAACAGCCATTTGCCGTCAATCTTCACGCAAGTATCGTCATACTGCCCGCGATCGCGCATGGTTATGCCGTTCTGGTCATAAACCTCTGCGGTATAGCTGCGCATTACGGCGGTATCGCCGGTCACTTCGATAGAGCCGGGCCATGCTTCGAACATGATGCCGGGATAGCCCTTCATCGCCTCTATCCACATCGCCTTGATCGCGGCGCGGCCCCGCGTCGTGCCAAGCTCGGGATAATCGGGAAGCGACCATTCCGCGTCCTCAGCCCAGGTTGCCGCCCAATCATCGGCGTCAATGCGCGTCACCGCATCGGCATAAGTTTCAAGCAGTTCGCGAATGGCAAGGCGGTCTTCGGCAGGGCCAGTGAACGGCATCGGTTTCTCTCCATCTTATCGTTGGTATTGGCAGAGAGTAACGCGGCACCGGCCCTTGTGAACCTGTGGGATTGGTTAGATCTGGATCGGCAGTTCATCCATGCCGGGTTGCGCGTCGGGCACGCACACTTCGATCTGGCCACCTTCCACGCGCACGGCGAACGTACGCAAATCCTTGTAAGCGCCGCCCACGCAACGCCCCGTCGCCATTTCAAAGCGCGCGCCGTGCAGCGGACACATGACCGCACCACGGCGGATGCGTCCGGTGGAAACCAGCGCGGCCTGATGCGTGCAGCGGTCATTTACCGCAAACAGGCCGTCATCGGTTTTGGCCACCAGCACATGCCAGCCGCCCAGCTTTGCAGCAATCTTGCCTTCTGCCGGAAATTCAGCCTCGGGGATCAGGGAATGCCAGGTCTCGCTCACAAAAAGTCCTCAAGTCATGCGGATGGTATGGATCGGGTCAGTGCCGCGATAGTCCTTTGCGGCTTGCGCGACCATTGCATAGAAATCAACCAGCGCTTTGGTAGGGGCGTAAAGTTCGGTCATCAGGCCCAGCGTTGCAGTGGTATCGGCAAAGGCAAAGAGGAAGCCGTCGTTCATCTCTGCGCGCAAGGCACAGGCCGCGCCTTGTGCTTCAAACCGCGCGATTTCGGCGTCAACGTCGTCCACAAAGACAGCCGCGTGATGCATGCCCCACTTGCCCGAACCTTCAGGATAGATGTCGCGGAATGGCGATGGGCCGGGATTGTTCTGCGCGACAAATTCCACCATCACATCGCCCCACTGGCCATAGGCAGACGTGTGATCGAGCAAGCGTTCGGTGCCGCGATGGACCGCGCGTTTAAGCGGAATGTTGTCCGCCACGAAAAATGGCCCCGATCCGAAAGCGGCGTGATGGGCGCGCGCGGCGCTGCGCACATCTTCAACAAAGAACGCAACCTGCCGGATGGGGAGCGCGGCCGTCATATCGACGCGCCACCATCAATGCGGAATTCGGCACCGGTGGCAAAGGCGCTGGCATCGCTGGCAAGATAGACGGCGATGGCTGCGATTTCCTCGGGCCGTCCCAGACGCCCCACGGGGTGAACATCGACAAAGCTGCGGTAAAGCGCATCGGGGTTGTCAGATTGCGCCAGCACCTTGTCGATGATCGGGGTGTGGATCGCGCCCGGATGGATCGAATTGCAGCGGATGTTGTAGCCTTTTTCGGCAAAGTGCAGCGCACACGATTTGGTCATCAGCGTGACCGCTGCCTTGGCCGCGTTATAGGCGACCAGATTGGACGCAGCTTTGATGCCCGACAGCGACGACATGTTGATGATCGATCCACCGTGCGCCTTCATCTTGGGCAGTGCGGCCTGAATGCCCATGAACACGCCCAGCACATCGATATCCAGTTCGTGGCGGAACTGGTCCAGCGTAACCTCTTCAATCGACCCCAGCGTGGTTATCCCGGCATTGTTGACCAGCACATCGATCCGGTCACACGTGGCGACGGCGTTGGCCCATGATGCCTCCTGCGTCACGTCCAAGGTGATGAACCATGTGCCCAGTTCGCTGGCCAATGCTTGCGCGCGTTCGCTGTCGATGTCGGCGATGATGACATCTGCGCCCTCTGCGACATAAGCGCGGGCTATAGCCTCACCCAGGCCCGATGCGCCGCCAGTAACGAACGCGGTCTTGCCGTCCAGAACTCCCATTACCCTATCCCTTTTTTTCGGCGTTTTTCCCGCTTGCATGTGTTACCCCTTTTTCGTCACCCTGAACTTGTTTCAGGGTCCATCTCTCCATTCAAAGCGGCGGTGCTAGGGGGAGAAATGGACCCCGGATCATGTCCGGGGTGACGGGGATGGGGATTTACGTTGCCGAAAGTATCGTGTTTGCAAACGACATAGAGCCCTTGCTCTACGCCTTAAATCAGGACGAGCGTCTTGCCGGTTGTCCGCCCGCTCATCAGATCGATGAAGGCCTCGGGCAGCTTTTCCAGTCCCTCGCGCACGTTCTCCAGCGGCTTCAGCTTGCCTTCGATGAACAGGCGATCCAGCATGGCTTGCGCTTCGCCCAGCACTTCGGGATGATCATACGTGATGAAGCCGCGCATGGTCAGGCGGTTGACCACCAGTTGCCACAAGTTGCGGTTGCCGTGCGGGTTGTCGGCATCGTTATATTGCGCAATCATGCCGCACACCGCAATCCGGCCATGCAGGCGCATCAGCGGCATGACCGCTTCAAGCGTTTCTGCGCCGACATTGTCAAAATAGACGTCGATGCCTTCTGGTGCGGCCTTGGCGATAGCGGCGGCAAGGTCAGGCTCGGCCTTGTAATCAATCGCCACGTCTGCGCCCAGATCGGCCACGATTTGCGCCTTGGCCGGACCACCGGCAAGGCCGATCACGCGGCATCCGGCGGCCTTGGCCAGTTGCACCACGGTGCTTCCCGTGGCGCCCGCAGCGGCGCTGACCAGCACGGTTTCACCCGCCTTGGCCTTGCCGATTTCAAACAGGCCGACCCATGCCGTCAGGCCAACCGGGCCAAGCGCGCCCATATAGTGCTGCAACGGCACGCCGGACACAGGCTCGACCTTTTCGATGCCAAGGGCATCTGCACCAACCACATAGTATTCCGACCATACCGCAAAGGTGCGCAGAAGCGTGCCAACCGGCCAATCAGGGTTGTTCGATTCGACCACTTCGCCCAGCGACATGCCATTGATCGGTGCGCCCAGTGCAACCGGCGGCAAATAGCTTGGCCTGTCGTCCAGAAACCCGCGAATGGCCGGATCGCACGAACAAACCCGCATCTTTACAAGGATTTCGCCGGGGCCTGGCACCGGGCGGGGGGCTGTGGTCAGCGCAAAGTCTGCGGGAACGGGCACGCCGGTGGGGCGGCGGGCGAGGGTGATCTGGCGGGTTGTTTCCATGGGGCCGCACCTTAGCGCCTGCGCGCGCTGCGCCGCGCTAGCTATATCGCTAGGTTTCGCGCAAGCCACACATGGTGGATCGTTGCCAAAATTTGGGAAGAGGGTTTTACCATGAGCATGACCGCAGCAGAAATGATCAAATTCGTCGACGATCTTTACGCGGCGACCGGCGCGGGCGATTTCGACACCGCCGAAACGATGCTGACCGATGATTTTTTCATCACCGAAGCTGACGGCCTGCCCATGGCGGGCGTTTATCGTGGCAAGACAGCTTTGCGCGAATTGTACAGCAAAGTGATGGGCATCGTTGATGTCGTCGGGCTTGACCGCGTCGAAACAACTGCAGGCAAAGACCACGCCGTGACGATTCTGTCGTTCCGTTTTGCCGATCCGTCGCTGCCGCCTGCTGAACTGTGCGAACTGTTCCGCTTCCGCGATGGCAAGTGCTGCGAAATCAAGCCGTTCTACTTTGACCCCGCCGTTTTCCAAGCAGCGGCGAAGCTGAAAGCATCCGCCTGATTTAAGGTGGAAATTGTCGTGACGCATGTTCCCCCCTCTCGCTGGCGGGAGGGGGCGAGCTTTAGCGTTTCTTGATGCGCGGTTTTGGTTTTTGGGCTGGTTTGGGCTGCAATTCCGGCCATGCGGATGCTACTGCCGCGCGGACGAGTATGCGCGCTTGTTGATCGCGCATTTCAGGGTGGTCGATCAGGTATTTGGCCACGACATCGCGTACCTGGCCCGCGGTTGCGCCTTTGGGGGTGACCGGGGGTTGGGGCAAGTAGCGCAAGCCGTCAAGGACGCCGATGACGTAGGACAGGCACATCGCACGATCAAGCGGGGCGGGGGTGGCGCAGGTATCGTGAAGCTGGTTGCCGTCCATCCATTCCGCATGGGCGGGCGTGGATAGCGCGGCTAGGGATGCGACGAGCGTCAGGCGCAGTCTGGTTTTGGGCATTGGCGTTAACCCTTTCCGGTTATTTGCTGAAACGCCCTGTTCGGGTCAGGCGTTCCCCATCGGCGTGTTGGACAGATCATGGCTGATGGCTGATGGCTGCGGCTTTGAAGTCTTCCATGCACATTTCCGGCGCTGGCGAAAGTTTCATGGCGGCTTCGAAGTTGTCGTTCTTGAAGCTGTACACAACGATGCACGACTGTTCGGCCGACGTTCCCTTCTGGGACCGCGATACGGTGCCCGGAAAACCTGTTGCAATCATGCGGTATCGCGTTGATTTCGATAGTATGCAGATATGGACAGACCAGGCATTTGGCCCCGGGCAGTGGCTGGCCTATGCGGTGCGCAACTTTGATCAGGTGCTGCGTGAAGGACGCGAGGGGAACCCGAAGATGATGAGCCTTGGATTGGATTTGCAGATCATTGGCTGCGCGGGACGGATTTGGGCGCTGGGGCAATGCTTTGCCCATGTGCGCAAACACGATGACAGGTGGGGTGCCACGCGTCACCAGATTGCACCAGGCTTGGCCGTGGTTGATCCGGCATGACGCTGCGTCTGGAAAAGAACGGGCCGGTTGCACATCTGCTGATTGACCGCGCGGACAAACGCAACGCATTCACCATCGCGATGTGGCAATTGCTGCCGGAATTGCTGGCGCAGGCGGCAGCTGATCCGGCGCTCCGCGTGCTGGTTGTGAAATCGGCTGCGGGCGGGGCGTTCTGTGCTGGCGCGGATATTGCTGAACTGTTGGCGAACAAGGACGATGCCATCTGGCGCGCGGAAAACCAGAAGGCGCTGAACCGCGCGCAATATGAACTCACGCGCTTTCCCTTGCCCACCGTGGCGATGGTTGAGGGTGATTGTGTGGGCGGCGGCTGCGGCATTGCGCTGGCCTGCGATATTCGCGTGGCGGGGCCAAAGGCGCGGTTGGGGATTACGCCTGCCAAGCTGGGGCTGGTTTACCCGTTGCATGATATCAAACTGCTGGTCGATCTGGTGGGGCCGGGGCAGGCGCGCCGGATGCTGTACACCGGCATGTTGTTGAGCGCGGATGAAGCGCGGGCGATCGGGTTGGTGGAAGAACTGGCCGATGATGAAGCGGCACTGGTTGCACAATTGACCAGCGTATCGCCGTTTTCGACACAGGCCATCAAGGGACTGGTCCGCCGCGTTCTGGATGGACAAGTGGCTGATGATGCGGAAAGCTTGCGCATTTTTGCTTCCGCGTTCGAAGGCGCTGACTTCCGCGAAGGCACGACCGCGTTTGTAGAAAAGCGCGCGCCTGTTTTTGGCCGGTAAGGCAAAGCGCTACTAGAGGCGGGCTAGAGCGCTTTCCGACCAATCTGGATCACCGTGATTGACGCAGGAAGCCCCTCGGCAAGGCACATTGTGCAGGGCGGGCTGGTTGCCCGTCCAAACAAGGTAACGCTGTCCGAGGGGCTTCCTGCGCCAACCCCTCCGGGGCGGGCCCCTTTTGGCCGATTGCTGCGTCTTTCGTCGGTCACTATGCGATGGCATGGCTCCCTCCTCAATCCGTGCACTCGGCCAAAATCGGCTCCGTCACGGTGAGCCAGATTGGTCGGAAAGCGCTCTAACCCCGCTTCTCAACGTGGATGTGGGGGTGGGCGCGCTGGAATGTCTCGGCCCAGCTATCGCATGGCCAGGGGACCAGTTCCTCGTCGAAAAAGGCGAGGCGTTCCCCGTCCTGGCCAATCAGGCTAAGGGTCATGCCATCATCGTATATGATCCGGATGCTGGCGATTTGTGATGGATGGATGCGGCCCATATCGCCCTGCGTGCGCGAAGTACGGCTCTGCCACCACACCAGATCGCCCGTCTGCGCGTCGATTTGGTATCCCCGGCGCGGATTGACCCACAATTGGCCCAGCGCCGCAGCCACGATGAACCAACCCGCCATTGCCGCCACCGGCACCAGCCAAGGCGCACATTCCTTGCCGGTTTCATCGCAGTTCTTCTGGGGATCGACGGTATAACCCGCATAGAGGAACGCCGCGCCAACCAGCAACATCGCCCAGAACATCACCCCTTTGCGGGCGGATCGTTCAAAGGCCAAAGGCGGGGTTGTGGTCATTGGCCTCTGTTCGGGTGTGGGTGCTTATGCGCAATCTATCGCGCTAATGTTAAGAATGTGTCTGCCGGGTCTGGCAGGCGGCCATGCAGTCCGGCCATTATTCCGGCCATTCATTCGTATTGGCCTGCTTGTGGCCAGTTGCGTGCGGTGTGGATGACCTGAAGGATCGTCACGGCGGTGTCGTTGTCGGTCAACGCGTAGACAATGATGTAGGGCAGGCGGGTAACAGACTTTTCGTACGTGCCGCTGACGCGCCCGGGATGGCCGGTGGCGAATGTGCCAAGCGCATTGCCGGTTTCCCGTAAACGCTTTGACACCTGACGGGCAGCAACAGGATTATCCAGCGCAATATAGACGACTTGATCTTCAATATCATCAATCGCCGAATCCGACCATTGAACACGTCTCATGCAGCATTTTTGGTTTGCGCGGCTTCAATTGCGGCATCGATCCTGTCCATCACCTCGTCATGCGGGGTGACGCGGCCGGCTTTCATATCGGCAAGCCCGCGTTCGATGCCTTCGATGATCGCCAGTTCGTGTTCGACATAAGCGGCCACCGCCTCGCCTGCGAGGTACGACCGGCTGCGCTTGGTGCTTTGGGACAGGCGTGCCAATTGTTCCTGTACGGCCAATGGCACGCGGATTGTCATGGTTGTGCTGGTCATTGGCAGGGCCTTTGTGTTTGGTTGTGTACATTATCACACAAAATGCGCGTTTGCCAACAGCTGCCCGCTCTAATCCCGCATAGTGCGCTTCTTGATGGCATAGGGTATGCAGGGTAATCCGAACTGTCAAAGGCCAGTGCCATGTCTGAAACCCTGATCATTTGCTGCCCGGCCTGCGCCAGCCGCAACCGCGTGCCTGCCACAAAGCTGGGCGGCGGCACTTGCGGCAAGTGCGGGGCCGCGCTGTTCATGGGCAGGCCGCTGGTGCTGAACGCTGCCAACTTTGATGCCCATGCCGCAAAAAGCGATATTCCGCTGGTGGTGGATTTCTGGGCGGCGTGGTGCGGGCCCTGCCGCCAGATGGCCCCCGCGTTCGAAGCCGCCGCCGTGCAGCTTGAACCGCGCGTGCGCTTGGGCAAGCTGGATACCGAGGCCGAGCAGGCCATTGCCACGCGCTATGCCATCCGGTCCATCCCGTCGCTGGTCGTGATCCATCGGGGGAACGAGATTGCGCGGCAAGCAGGCGCCATGCCCGTCAGCGCGATTGTGCAATGGGTACGCGGGGTAATTCAGGCGGCCTTGCCGTATTCTTTCAGCCAGGCGCGGTAATCTTCGAAGCGGACAGGGCGCGAGATCATGTAGCCTTGCAGCGTGTCGCAAGCGTTAAGCGCAAGCCACGCGCGTTGTGATTCAAGCTCTACGCCCTCGGCCACGGTTTCCATGCCCAGCATGCGGGCAATGCCGATAATGCCCAGCACGATGGTCTGTTCAGGCCCTGCCTCTGCCACCCGCGTCACAAAACTGCGGTCGATCTTGATCGTGTCGATCGTGCAGTTTTGCAGGTGCGACAGCGAGGAATAGCCGGTGCCGAAATCATCCAGCGCCACGGTGATACCGCGCGCATGAAGCGCCTGGACAATGGCCTCGGCCGCAGCAGGATCGGTCAGGACGGATGTTTCGGTGACTTCCACTTCAAGCAGGCTTTCATCCGCGCCGTATTCCTTAAAAATGCGGGCGATGCGGTCAGGCAAGTTGGCGTTGAATTCGCTGGCGCCAATGTTCACCGCAAGGCGCGCGGGCAGGCCATCGCGCACCAGCGCCACTTGCGCCAGCGCGGTTTGCTGCAACACCCAATCGGTGACGTGCGGCAACAGGCCAGCGCGTTCCACCACGGGAATGAACATTGCAGGAGACAGGTGGCCCAGCAGCGGGCTTTGCCAGCGCACCAGCACTTCGCCCGAACGCGGCAGGCCGGTTTCGGCATCCACCTTCGGCTGGAAGTGGACGTGCAATTCGCCCTGATCAATCGCGCCGACCAGCTCGGACCGGATGGCCCCGGCAAGCCGCATTTCGGACAATTCCGGCCCTTCCAGCTCCAGCATCCGCGCGCCGCCTTCGCGTTGCAGCAAGCGGGCAGATTCCATCATGCGGTCAATCAGGGCCGAGTGGGTTTCATCACAACCAGTCTGGGCAAAGACGACCGAATGGGTGATGCGGGCAAGTCCGTTGCCGGGTGAAACGCGATCACGCAGATCCATCCGGATCATCGGTTCAAGCGCGGTGTGAAGGCGGGCGGCATCTGCCATCGTTGCCACCCAGACATGAGGCTTCAGGCGGAAGGCATGCAGTTCGTTGGCCCTGGCAAGGCGCAGCATCAGGGCGTTGAAATGTTTCCTGTTCTTGCCATCAAACCGGCGGGAAAGTTCGGGCTGGGTGTCTATTTTGATAACGGCCAGCGCAGTGCCGACCGGCTGTGCGGCAAGGTGATCAAGCAGTTGATCGTACCCCGGGACCAGCGGTTCGGCATCGAGACTGGCGGCGGTGCGGGTGGCCGCTTCACGTTGGGCGGCGTTGCGCAAATGGCTTTCCACCGCCGCGATCAGCAGATCGAAATCCACCGGCTTCACCAGATAGTCATCCGCGCCCGCCTTGCGCCCGTGAATGGCGGTTTCGCGATCCCCGAAAGCGGTCAGGAAAACGAACGGCACATTGGCCATGGCATCACCGCGCGCGCGCAATTTTTGCAGCAATTGCAGCCCGTTCATCCCCGGCATTTGCATGTCGCAAATGATCAGATCGGGCGCGCCTGTATCAATACAGGGAAGCGCTGCTTCGGCGCTGGCGGCCTGATCGACCATAAAGCCGTGATCGGCCAGTTCGTCGGCAATATCGCGCAGGATTTCCGGCTCGTCCTCAATGCACAGGACTTTAAACTGCTGGGGCGAATAGACAGACATTATGCAGCTTCCCACAATTCGGTAACAGTGGCGCGGGCCAAAGGCAGGCTGGCGGTAACGGTTGTGCCAGCATCGGTGGATGAGGTGATGTCCAGCAGGCCGCCATTGGCATCAAGCAAGGTGGTGGCAAGGTACAGGCCGGTGCCCGCACCCGGAACGGCGGTGCTGTTCGATCCCCGGAAGAACCGCTCGCACACCAGCGGCAATTCGTCGGCCGGGATGCCCGACCCCTTGTCCGTAATCGTCACGCTGCAACGGTCACCCTCGACCATGGCTTTCACGGTGATCGCGGTGTGGTCCGGAGAATAGCGGCAGGCGTTTTCGATGATCGCGGCAAGCGCTGTGTGGACCAGGGTGCGGTCTGCATAAATGGCCGCGCGTTCAGCTTCTTCGGCAACTTCGACATCGACTGCGCGGTTGCCTTGTGCCGATGACACCGCTTGCCGCACCAACGGTCCAAACGCGACAGAGGTTGGCTTGCAGACGGTTTCGCCATTTTCCATGCGCACCAGTTGCATCGCGCTTTCCATCACTTCGCCAATGCGTGCAGCCGCACGGCGGATCATGTCGGACCGTTCGATGACCGTTTCTTCGGTCAGCCGTGCCGCGCGGCGCTTCAGGATCTGGCCGGAACTGTCGATCACCGTCAATGGCGTGCGGAATTCGTGGCTGAGGATATTGATGAAGCGGCGTTGCCCGACGGTCACGCGGCGTTCGCTGTCCAGCGCGCTGCGCATCTTGTCTTCCTGTTCCACGATCTTGCGGTGTGCAGAGCCCAGACTGTGGCCCATCTCTACCAACCGGTCGGCAAGGCTATCGATTTCGGTCACGCCAAAGCGCGGGGCCTCATGATCATAGTCGCCCTCGCCAATCCGGTTCATCACGTTTTCCACCGCAAGCAGCGGTTCGGCCACCCGCGCGCTCATCTCCCGCGCACGCGCCAGCAGGAAAACAAAGAACGCGGCATAGAACAGCAGCAGGATCACCAGCATGATGAAGCCCACCTTGATCAATTGATCGTACAGCGTGTTCGCATCGGCAAAGATGGCAGATGCAGGTGCCACCACAACCAGCGTCCAGCCCGGCCCTATGACTTTGGCGTTGGCGGCCAGCATTTCATGGCCCCCGAAGCTGACGCGGTTAACGCCCTGGCGGCCTTTGGCCACGGCGTCTGCCAGTTCCTTGAGGCGCGGTTGTTTGGCGATGTTGAATTGTTCGGGCTTGAACGTGTCCGAATGGATCGCCTTTTCATAATGGTGATCTTTCAGCTCGGTCAGACCCAGGTCTTTTTCCCCGGCGGGCGGCAGGGCCAGAATGGTGCCGTCACGCCCGATCAGCATGGCATAACCCTGCCACGGCAGATTGAGCGACAGGATGCGGTCGATCACGGTATCCACCGTCAGGTCCATGCCGACCACCGCCTCCAGCTTGTCTCCTGCATAGACCGGCGCAATGGCCGAAACCATCCAGCCTGATCCGGCGGGATCGACATAGGCATCGGTCCACACCACGTTGCGGCGCGGGTTATGCTGGGCGTCCGCTTCGTAATAGAAGTTGTACGATGGAATGTTCATGCGCGGCGCATATTGTTGGCGCACGTCGAAATAGGGATAGATGCGGTTATAGCTGTCCCATGTGTTGACATAGACCTGCTGCACCAGCGGCGATGCCGCCTTCAAATGGCGCATGGTGTGGTCCAGCCGCGCGGTGCGCCACACTTTGTCGATCTGCTCCGGCCCGACCGGCTGGAAGCCGCTGTAGAAACTGGCGCTGTCGTTCACGCCGCCACGGGTGGTATAGAACACGCCGTCCCTGGCCAGACGGTGGCGCGCTTGCTCGGCAGGGGACGGGGTGGCGGGTTGCTTCAACGCCTCGCCGGTTTCGGCGGCAAACACTTTGGCAAGGCCTTCGACGCTTGAAAGCGTGGCTTCTATATTGGCTGCTTCGCGTGCGGAAATGTCGGCTAAGTAGTTTTCGGAAAGGCGGCTAACCGTTTCCACATTGCGTTCATACGTGAAGTTACCCGTCGCCCAGTAACTGGCCAAAAAGCCCAGTTCGATTAGGCAAAGCGGGATAACAGCAGTGCGAAGATAGGACGCGCCCAGCCAGCGCGCCAATGGCACCTGTTTTTTCTGGCTGGACGTAAAGGGAATTGCGAGCACCTGCACACCGCTATCGATTGGCATCCGGATATCGCTGGAAATTGCTAAGTTAGGGTTGTGCAGGCGTAGCGGATAACACGATGATGGGCGCATCGAGACACGAACAAGTCCCCGCCGTGGCATTGCCAGCAGGCTATGGCGAAGGGCTGGCTTTGCTGGCAATGATTGACCGTGCGTTGTGGATTTATGATTTTGAACGCACGACAATTGTCTGGGCCAACCAGGCGGCTCTGGCGTTCTGGGGCGCGGGTAACATGGCCGAACTGGCAGGCCGTGATTTCGCGCCCGTCGGCGCAGGCACCGCCGAACACCTTGATAATGTGCGCTTATCTTTGAAAACGGCCACAACGCGCGTTGAAAACTGGACCTTTTTTCCAGGCGGAGAACCGCGCCAGCGGCAATGTCGTATATCCGGCGTCAGGCTGGAAGACGGACGCAACGCCATATTGGTTGATGCCGGTACGGACGTCGATGCGGCGGGCTGGGCCAATGCCGATTACACGTACGAACTGCGCGCCATCGCCGCAGTGCGCCATTCACCGTTAATGATTTCCATGGCCACCGAACAGGGCCAGTGGTTAATGCACAACCCGGCGGCAGAGGCGCTGGTCAACCGGCTGGAACTGGGCAATTTGCCCGGCTTCGATAACTTCAGCGCGATGTTCGCCGTTCCGGCACAAGCTGCCGCCTTGCGCCAAGGCGCTCGACAAGGGTTCGGCGCATGCCACTTTGCGCATGACGGGGCGGGCCTTGCGCATGCACCAGATCACATTGCGCCGCCTGACCGACCCTGTCACCGGTCGGCTTTCGCTGATGATCGCGCAGCAGGATGTAACGCGCGCGCACCGCATGGAGCGGCGCTTGCAAAAGGCGCTGGTCCGCGAAAAGGCGGTGGTGGAAACGCAGCGCTTGTTCCTGTCGGTCACCAGCCACGATTTCCGCACGCCCTTGACGATCATTGATGGCGCAGCGCGGCGGATCGGGCGCATGGCAGGCGCAGACAGCCCGATTGCCGAACGCGCCGCCGCCATCCGCGCCACAGCACGGCGCATGGCACAAGCGATAGACCGGACGCTGGGCTGGTCCTCCATTGCCGAAGGCAAAGTGGCGTTCCATCCAGAACTTGCAGACATTGGCCCGATGGTGGAAAAAGCGGTGGCAAACCAGCGCGCGCTCCATCCCGACCGTGCCTTTTCGGTCGAACTGGGCGAACTGCCTGCCTTGCTGCTGGATGCAGGACTTATCGAACGCTCGCTCGATAACCTGCTGTCCAACGCGGTGAAGTATTCGCCAGCAGGGGCAGGCGTGGACGTGCGCTGCGTCCGGCGGGGCAAGCGGGTGGAACTGTCGGTCAGCGATCACGGCATCGGCGTGCCCGAGGCCGACATGCGCCGCATGTTCACGCGGTTCTTCCGCGCAGGCAACACCCGGGGCACCAAAGGCACCGGCATCGGCCTGAACGCCGTGAAGTTCTACATGGGCCTGCACGGCGGCAAAGTGGCCCTGCGCAGCGTAGAAGGCGAAGGATCAACTTTTACGTTGAGCTTTCCGATTAAGTAAGGCCGGATTCAAGCCCTGCATATTTGGTCATCATCCCATCGGCTCCTTAAATTCTAAATCCCGTCATGCTGAACTTGTTTCAGCATCCATTTCTCCCCACGAACCGCCGTGTGCGTTGATAGATGGATCCTGAAACAAGTTCAGGATGACGTTAGTGCAAGAACCGAAGGCAAACTTAGTCGCAGCGGGGTGGGCATAGAGCCCCCCACCCCTCTAAAACTCGCGCCGAATGCTGGCGCCAAAGGTGCGCGGGGTGCCGACGTGGTTGTAATCAAAGCCGAAGCCCGAAAGATCGATGCGCGCGGTGAAGTACGTTTGGTCTGTCAGGTTGCGGCCCCATACCGATAGCGTCCAATCGCCGCGCACCCAGTCCATCCCGGCACCAAGCAGCGCATAGCCCGGCTGGCGCAAGCGCGGCACGTTGACGATCTCGAAGAACTGCGCCGAAGTATAGGCAGCATCCGCGCGCAAGGTGAGCCGGTTTGCGTCATCCTCCCACGCGGTATAGCCGATCCCGGCATTGGCGGTAAGCGATGGCGCGTTGGACAAGGTATTGCCCGCCACGTTCAAGCCGCTGATCGTGCCTTGGGTGGCGCGGGCATGCAGCAGGCCAAGGCCCAGTTGCAAGGACAGCCGGTCATCGGGCCGTGCCTCCACTTCGGCTTCGGCCCCGTAAATGCGTGACTTGTCCAGATTGACCAGCGTTTGCGTGGCGTCTGCGGGGTTCACCGAAAGGAACTGCTGGTTGCGGTAAAGGTAATGGAAGCCGGTGAGTGAAAGCGACAGGGCGCGCCCGCCAAGTTTGGCCCCTGCCTCAAAGGAATCAAGGACTTCGGGCTTGGCCACGCCGGCTTCTGACGCATCGAAAAAGGCCTGCGCGTTAAAGCCGCTTGCACGATAGCCCCGGCTGTAGCTGGCAAATAGCAATGCGCCGCCGTCAAGCCGATGGTCAATGCCCACTTTGCCCGACAGGTTGCTGGCGGCAAAGCGGCGGTCGGTCGGCGCGATCAGCGTGGTGACAAACTGGCCATCGACACCGCGAATCTCGGACGTAAGCCCCAGTTGCGCACCGGTATCACGGGTAAAGCGCAATCCGCCGCGCAATGTGGTGCTGTCGGAAAGCTTCCAGCGCACATCGCCAAACAGCGCATAGCTGCGCTTGTCCTGATCGAAGCGGTTGGAAATGACGCAGGCGAAAAGGCTGGTGTTCGCCGTGCAATCGTCCACATCGACCCGTCCGTTGCCATCAACGTCAAGGTCGGTCCAGAAGTTCAGGTCGGTGGCGTTGAACAGGTCTTCGCGGTGATAATGCGCGCCCAGAATTAATGAAAGCGCGCCGCCATTGTCATACGTCAGCCGCACTTCCTGCCCGAATTGGGTCCCGCGATCCGTGTATGGAATTTCCAGCGCACGGGTGGGGCTGCCGTCGGTGTCTTCGGGCACAAACAGGCTGCCC
Source organism: Novosphingobium sp. 32-60-15 (assembly GCF_002280675.1). Classification (GTDB taxonomy): domain Bacteria; phylum Pseudomonadota; class Alphaproteobacteria; order Sphingomonadales; family Sphingomonadaceae; genus Novosphingobium. Next base: position 68,215 of record NZ_NCEN01000002.1, read on the forward strand.
TTGTCCCAACCGGTAACGGTCGTCAGCGTCAGCGCATCGTCCAGCTTGAACGTGCCGGTCAGCGCCGCAGACCATGTGCGCGCATGGCGGCGCGGGGTGTAATTGGATTCAATCTCGCGGATGCCAAGGCCTTGGCGGAAATAGCTTTGCCCCGCACCATAGGCCTCATAAACGCCAGAGCCGACGCCATCGGCACCGGGTTTGGAATAGTTGCCGTAATTGGTGGGGTTTTGCAGGCTGGTGGACAGGCGCAGCACCAGTTCGGCGCGGTCGGATGGCTGCCACAACAGCGATCCGCGCACGCCATATTCACGCGTGCCCGAAAGGTCGGGGCTACCTGCCAAACGGTTGCGGAACCATCCATCGGCGCGCGCGGCTGTGAACGCCACACGCGCGGCAAGGGTCGGACTGATCACCACATTGGCAGCGCCAGTGGCTTCAACCCGGCCAAAATTGCCCACGCCCGCTTTCAGATAGCCTGCGTTTTCAAACACCGGCTTTGCGGCCAGATAATTGATCGCGCCGCCCGTGGTGTTCTTGCCATAGAGCGTGCCCTGCGGTCCGCGCAGCACCTCGATGCGTTGCAAATCATACAGCGCAAGACCCAGAAACGCGAAGTTGCCCTTGTAAACCTCGTCATAATAGACCGCCACCGGCCCTGCCTGATTCAGGCTGAAGTCCGACATCGAAACGCCCCGCAGCGCAAAGATCGGCGTGTTTTCGCCCACCGTTGCACTAAAGCGCAAGTTGGGGATGCGCATGGCCAGATCATCGGCCTGCGTCAGCCGCGCGGCATCTAGCGCTTCCCCGCCCAGCACCGATAGCGAAAGCGGCACATCAGCGGCGCGTTCGGCCCGCTTTTGCGCGGTGACGACGATCTCGCCCGATGGCTGTTCCTCCATGGCGGGCGCTTCTTCGGCAAGGGCCAAAGCGGGCAGAAAGGCGATGGCGCTGGCGCTAAGCAATGCGCAAGCGCGCAGGACCTTGAAACTGGCAGACATGACGGCTCCGCAAAAGTGTAGGCCTTGGCCTTAACTGTCCGGACTTGCCGTGCTGTAAATCGATTGAAGCGGTTTCCCCTTATGCACTTGGCAGTTATCCCCTTTGCAAATGGGGCTCATTTTTCGTCACCCTGAACTTGTTTCAGGGTCCATCCATCCACTCGCACGGCGGTTGGTGGGGAGAAATGGATGCTGAAACAAGTTCAGCATGACGGAGGTGGAAACTTACGTGGCTGAACAGGATAACTGCCTTTGCGCTTTACAATCGCAATTGGTCGCGGTCCGCCATTGCGGCGACCAGCTCGGCGCGCGCTGCCGCGCTGCGATAGATCGCGTCGATCTCGCGGATGGTGGCATCGGCCAGCGCCTCTTCGCGCAAGTTGACCACCAGAAAATCGCTGGCCCCCAAAGCATAGCGGCGGCGTTCTGCCTCGGCCATGCGGCGGGCAAGGGCCGCTTCATCGGTGGCCAGCGCGGCAAGGCGTTCGGCCCCGTCCATTTGCGTGCGCAAGTTGGCAATCTCCACGCCCACCTGCTCTTCCAGAAAACGTAAGCGGATGGACAGCGCATCCTGTTCAGCCGCCACTTCGGCAATGCGCCCCTTGGCCGCGCGCTGTTCCAATGGCAGTGAAAAGCGCAAGCCGAACATGGCTTCGGCTGGCGTGCGTACCGGCGATCCGGGGCCGATGTCCTTCGAAGCCTCGGCGCGCAGATCCAGCCTTGGCCGCAGTTCGTTTTCGGCCATGCGCACGCGGATCGAGTTCTGGTCAATCCGCGCCAGCAATGCCTTGATGTCGGGGCGGCCGGACATGGCTTCCTCACGGTCAACCAGCCGGGGCTTGACGCCTTCGGGCATGCGCCGTGGCAAACGCGAGGCATCGGCCACAATAGGCTGGCCCAGATCATCGCGCAAAAACAGGGACAGCGCATTGGCAAACAGCGTCAGGTCCTGTTCGGCGCGCACCAGCAAGGCTTGGCGGCGCACGATGTTCTGGCGGTTTTCCACGCTGAGGATGGCCGGCCGTGCGCCCAGTTCAATCTGCCGGTCAATCGAGGCTTGCCGTTCCTGCGCAAGACCGAACAATTCGCGCAAAGTGGCAACGCGCAATCCGGCGGCCACCCATCGCTGATAGGCCTCAATCGCGCGGCGCTGAACGCCGATGGCAATCAGATCACGGTCCAGCGCGGCCAGATCGATATCGCCCTCGGCCAGTTCGCGCCGTCCGCGCCGTTCATCAATCACGCGGTCGCGCAACAGCGAAAACACCCCGCCAACGCGCACTTCGCCCAGCTGGTTGGTGATCGATTTGCCGTCGTATGACGGGAAATTGCCACCGGACAGGCGGTAGCCGCCATAGATATTGCCGCCATTGTTCTGCAGCGGGCGGGATGCCTTTACGTCGGCAAAGGTACCGCCGTAATAGCCCAGCGCACGGCTTTGCGCATCGGCATCGAACACCAGATCGAACTGGCCTTGCGCGCTCAGCGCGCGCGCATCGGCCTGCCGCTGCCGCGCCATCGCCTCAAGGATTTGCGGCGCGTGCGTGCTGGATGAACGCAGCACTTCATCCAGCGTCAGTTCTGCGGCGTGGGCAGCAGGCGCCAGCAACAACGCCAGCGCCATCACCAGACGGCGGATCATTTCTCGTCCTCGCCGTAACCGTCTGCTTTCGGCTTGGCCTTGGTCGCCTCCTTGTCGGACAATGCCTTTGCCGCAGTCCCTTTGCGCGGGCCGGTATCGACCGGCTGCGGAAATTCGAGCGGAAAGTCGTTCAACTGGCGCCACAATTCGTAACCGATGGTGACGGTTTCCATCTGGATCCAGCCGCGTACCTTTGAACCCAGCAGCACGAAATTGTCCTTGGGCCATGCAGGCTTTCCGGGCATCGGTTCCACCAGCACGCGGAACAGGCCGGACGTCTGGGCCGAAGGGTCGATGGAGCGCACGCGGCCATCAAACATGCCCTGCGCCACTGACGGCCAACCGCTGAACTGGATGGCGGGCCAGCCTTCAAAGTGCAGACGCACCGGCTGTCCGCGCCGTACCAGCGCCACATCGCGGCCATCCACCATCAGCTCTACCACGCGCTCGGCCTGATCGGGGGCAAGCGTTGCCAGCCAATCGCCCGCGCTGATCAACGTGCCACCCGCAGCGGTGTTCAGCGCCTGGATGCGCCCGTCGCGCGGGGCGCGCACCAGTTGCACCGACTGGCGGCCCAGCGCGATATCCACCTTGCTCAGCTTGGCGCGCGCTTCGGCCAGTTTGGCCGCATGATCGGAAACCTTGATTTGCGCGTTTTCCAGATCGCGCCGTGCGGCAAGGCCTTCAGAAAGCAATTCGCCCGAACGCCCCACATCGATCCGCGCAACCGTCATGGCCTGTTCGGCCGCCGCAATCTGGGCCAGCACTTGCGCCCGTTCGGCGGCAAGGCTGGTCAGCAATGACGGGTCATTGTCGATGATACGTGCAATCGGATCGCCCTTTTTCACCGACTGGCCATCGGACACGTACCACCGTTCCACGCGCCCGGGCACCAGTGCGGTCACCTGCTGGACGCGGTCTTCGGGGTTCAGCGCGATAACCTCGCCTCGTCCGGGCGCGGTTTGCACCCAATGGACAAAGAACAGGAACACGATGATGACCGGGATCGTCGTTGCAATCATCCAGCCCAGCGCGCGCGTTGTGCGCGGAACGCGCAAGCTGGACAAAGTGGTGAACGCGCCAAAATTGCGTGAAGCATTGTTAGAGGCAGCAGCCATCGCTCAGCGCTCCTCTTGAGTGGTGGGTGTTGGCAGGAGCTTGGCGGGATCATCGGCACGGCGCTGTTCGCGCTTGCCGATCCACAGCCACCCGTCACGCTCCAACCCTTCGGGCCGCGCGGTAAATTGCAAAACCGTGGTGCCATGCGGGCGCAAGTGCGCGAGGACCGCATTCAGGCAGGCGGGCGGCAGCATGTCATAGAGCGGGGAAAGCATCAGCACGCGCGGGCGGGCAAGCAGCGCTCCGGCCAGCTTCAGCGCCATCGTTTCGCCCACGGACAGCGGCCAGCCCGATGATGAAAGCTTGGCGTCCAATCCGCCCGGCAAATCACCGATCCTGTTGCCCAGGCCAACCAGTTCCAGCGCCTCAAGCATCGCTTCGGGCCGCCCCGGCGCGCTAAGGCCCAGATATTCGCGCACCGTCATTTCGACAATCGCGGGGCGGTCCAGCACGATCACGTCAGAGCGCAACCGGTACATATCGAACGTGCCAAGATCAGCCCCGCCCACGCTGACAAAGCCGTTCTGCGGCACTTCCAGCCGTTTCAGCAGCGATGCAAGGCACCGTTCAACTCCCGGCGCGGCCATTACGCCAACTTGCGCGCCGCCTTCGAGGGCGAAATCGAACACAAAGCCGCCGTGGCGCACATCGCGCAGGCGGATGGAACCATCAGGCAAAGACGGCGCATCGCTATCGGGCGTGGCTTCTTGCGGCACTTCCCAGAACAAGTGCAGCTCTTCCAGACTGGCCGCCATGTCATAGAATATTTCAAGATATGTGCCCAATTGCGCAATGCCATAGAACACGCCCGACAGGATCAATTCGGCCGCCACCAATTGCCCGATCGACAATTCGCCCTGCAGGATCAGCCAGCCACCCAGCGCCAGCAAACCGGCACTGGCCAAGGCATAAAGCAGTAACAGCGCGATGGTCTGGCCAAAGGTGTGGCGAAAGTGGCGGCGGTGGCAATCGACATAGCTTGCGGTCATCTCTTCGGACCGGGCGATTGCAAAGGCCATGTGACGGCTTGATTTGTAAATGCCGTTCGATCCGCCCACACTGTCAAGCCAGTGCGCGGTGGCGTGTTTGGCGTGGCTTTTGGTCACCGACGTGCGCAAGCTGGCAGATGCCCACACCCGCCAGATGATGAGGACCAGCAGCACCAGCACCGCATTGAACGCAAGGAAAAACGGGTGGTAAAAGCTGGTGACAACAAGCCCGACAAGGCTTTGCAGAACGATGGTAAAGCCGCCGATCAACAGGCTGGTCAGCGATTTCTGCACTACCACCGTATCGAAAAATCGGTTGAACAGATCGCCTTTGCGTGAATCGACAAAGAACGGATTTTGCGCATGAACCGCGCGCAGCGTGATTTCGGCAACAAGCCGCGCGAAGAAGCGGCGCTCGAACATGGCCAGCAAATGCACGCGAAATGCGCTGAGCACGCCTGAAATTACCAGCAACGTGAACAGGATGGCGGCCAAAGTCAGCAACGGCGCGGGCAGCGCGGTATTGGCCACCGAATTGATCAGCAATTGCACCGAAATGGGCGTGGCCAAAGACAGCAATGAAATGGCCGCGCCATAAAGCAGCGCAAGCCGGATAAACCCCGCATCAGGGCCGAGCACTTTGCCAGTCCACGTGGCAAAGTCGCGGAAGGTTGGAACGTGGTGGTCGGCAGATGTGTCGGCCATCGGGATTGGGGTTTCCGTTGTTTCGCAAGTGCAGCACAAATGGGCGTGATTTGGTGTCTATGTCGCAATGTATCGTAAACAATTGTTGCTGCGCTGCACGTATTTTCGGAACCCGATTTGCCTGCGCGAATTACTTTGCAAGGCACTGGCACCCTTTGCGTTTTGTAACGGGGACAGGCTATGCAGGCGTCCGGCGGGGTGGTTTGGCCCTTAGCAGAATGGGAATCTCATTCCAGATGAACGACTTGAGCCAGATTCGTAAGCTGACCGTGGCTGACCTGATGACCACCAGCGGCGTGCCTTTCGGCACCAGCGGCGTGCGCGGACTGGCCTCGGCCATGACCGACCGGTTGTGTCACGCCTATGCCACGGCGTTTTTGCAGTACCTTGGCGACATTGGCGAATTTGCCGCCGGAGATCGCGTAGCCCTCGCCGGGGACCTGCGCATCAGCACACCGCGAATCCTTGCGGCTTGCGCTACGGCGGTGCGTGATTGTGGCGGTGAAGTGGTGTTCTGCGGCTTTACCCCCACACCGGCGCTGGCCTTTTACGCAATGGGCATCGGCATGCCGTCAATCATGGTCACCGGAAGCCACATTCCGGCAGACCGCAATGGTATCAAATTCTACCGCCCGCATGGTGAAGTGCTGAAAAGCGACGAGGCGGGGATAGTCGGACAAAGCATTGCCATCGATCCGGCGCGGTATGGTGCCGACGACGGGCTGATCAATCCCGCTGTCCTGCCCGCTGTGGTGGATGTCGAGGAGGCCTATATCGCCCGCTACGTCCGCCATTTCGGGGCAGATGCCTTGGCCGGTCTGACGGTGGGCGTGTATCAGCACTCTGCGGTGGGGCGCGATTTGCTGGTCCGTGCGGTTGAGGCTTTGGGCGGCACAGCGGTGCCATTTGGGCGGTCAGAGCAATTCGTGCCGGTTGATACCGAAGCGATCCGCGCCGAAGACATTGCTCTGGCAGCCAAATGGGCGGCGGAAAACCGCGTTGATGCCATCATTTCAACCGATGGCGATTCAGACCGGCCTTTGGTGGCAGACGCCAGCGGCACATGGCTGCGCGGCGATATCGTCGGATTGCTGTGCGCGCGCGCGGTGGGTGCAGACGTTATCGTGACGCCCGTCAGCAGCAATACCGTTGCGGAATTGAGCGGCGCTGTGCCGCGCGTTTTGCGCACGCGCATCGGATCGCCCTATGTGATTGCCGCCATGACGGATGCCGCCACGGCTGATCCGGCGGCTTGTGTGGTGGGCTATGAAGCCAATGGCGGGGTGCTTTTGGGCACAGCGGTGGGTGATCTGACAGCTTTGCCTACCCGCGATGCGCTGTTGCCGATTCTGGCGATAGTTTCAGCCGCGCGCGCAACGCCGATCGCGCAGACCGTGGCACAATTGCCGCCGCGCTATACGTATAGCGACCGCGTCGCCGATTTCCCGCAGGCCGATAGCGCGGCGCTGATCGCGTTCCTGTCTACGGGCGATGAGGGTGAGCAACTGGCCCGCATCGCGCGCGTCTTTGGCGATATAGCCGGACTGCCCACAGCAATTGACACCACCGACGGTTACCGCATGAGCTTTGCCAGCGGCGCGATCCTGCATTTCCGCCCGTCGGGCAACGCGCCCGAATTGCGCTGCTATTCCGAAGCCGAAACCGAGGCGCGGGCGCGGGACTTGAACGGCAAGGCGCTGGCCCATGTATTGAAGGCTGTGATTCCGCAGGTTCGCAGTTTGTAAGCACAGAGGCCGTAAACCCACCCCGCTGCGACCAATTCTGCCTTCGGCTGCATAAGCCGCGCTCCCCTCCCTTGAGGGAGGGGCTGGGGGAGGGTGTTCGGCCTCACCAACACAAAAATCCCCGGTTGAATTATTTGTATGCAACACATACAATATGCCCCGTAAACAAGCGGGGATGCACGGCACTATGGCACAGATAATCGATGGCAAGGCGCTTGCAGCGCAAGTGCTGGAGCGCACCGCAAAGGACGTTGCCGAGATTATCGCCAATGGCGGTGTGGCACCGGGCCTTGCCGTGATCCTCGTGGGTAATGACCCGGCAAGCGAGGTCTATGTCGGGCGGAAGATTGCGCAATGCCGCAAGGCGGGCATCCTGTCGCTTGAACACCGCCTGCCTGCCGGTACACCGCAGGCCGATGTGCTGGCGCTGATTGACCAATTCAACGCCGATCCCGCCGTTCACGGCATTCTGGTTCAGTTGCCGCTGCCCAAACACATCAATGCCGCGCTGGTGCTGGACCGGATCGATCCCGCAAAGGACGTGGACGGGTTCCATCCGGTCAACGTCGGACGCCTGTCCACCGGTACGGGCGGCCTCGTGCCCTGCACCCCCCTGGGCGTCATGCTTCTGCTGGACAGCGTGATCGATGATTATCGCGGGTTGAACGTGGTCGTCATCGGCAAATCGAACATCGTGGGAAAGCCGGTTTCGATGCTGCTGCTTGAACGCGAGGCGACCGTCACCGTCACCCACATCGAAACGCGAGACCTGCCCGATGTGGCGCGCAAGGCGGACATTATCGTGGCAGCGGCAGGCGCACCGCATCTGGTGCGCGGCTATTGGGTAAAGCCCGGCGCGGTGGTGATCGATGTGGGCATCAACCGCGTGACCGATCATGATGGCAAGACCCGGCTGATCGGCGATTGCGCCACGCACGAACTCGATCACGCCAAAGCGGTGACGCCTGTGCCTGGCGGTGTGGGGCCAATGACCATCGCCTGTTTGCTGAGCAACACGGTGCTGGCGGCCAAACGATCATCGCCAGATTTTCAGTGATTGCATTTCCTGCACTTATGTACGTACATTTCGCACTTGCAGCATAAATCGACTGCAGCCATATAGGAGTTGCCTTTCAGGCATCCTCTCCCAAAACTTTCCAGGGGGCCAGCGCAAGTTGGCCCCCCTTTTTTTGGTTTGCGATAAAGGCACCTGTCTACCTTGTCCCTTTTTCGTCATCCTGAACTTGTTTCAGGATCCATCCATCACCGCACGCGGCGGTTCGTGGGGAGAAATGGATGCTGAAACAAGTTCAGCATGACGCGGTCAGGGGTTTACTGTAAGCAGCGGGGGGGTTGGCGCAGCGTCAGTCACCGCCCGCTCCACCATATCGCGCAACGGCAGGCTGCCCTTCAGCCGCACCGCCAGCAGCGCCGTACCGCTGATTTTGCGCTGCACAAACAGCGCCTCGGCAGGCGGGATGTGCCATGCTGCGCGGTCGGCAAAGATTGTCTCGGCCTCGCCCCGGATGCGTTCGACAAAGGACCGGTCGGAAAATTCGAACAGACCGGGCTTGCCAAGGTGTTCGAACAGCACCGAAATCATCCGGTCAAACGCCGCGCCGTGGCGGGCGAGGACTGGCGGCGCGATAAAGCCCACTTCCAGCAAGGCATCGCGCAAACCGGCGTGATCTTCGGCAAGGCCCGCCAGCATCATCCGGCGATAGGCCGCCGTGGTTGCCGGTTCAATCGCGCGGGCGGCACCAAAATCCAGCAGCACCACACGTTCACCCCCGCTGCCTTCCGTTGCGGGCTGCCAGCGGAAATTGGCGAAATTGGGATCGGTCTGCATGAAGCCGAACTCAAAAACTTCGCGCAGCACCAGCCCCATCATCGTGCCTAGCACACGGTTGCGCACATCAGGCGGGGCGACGGACAGCGTTTCAATCGGGCGCGCGTCAATGAAATCCATGGCCAGCACGTTACGGCCGCATAAAGCGTCATGGGGCAGGGGCAGCAGAAACGCCGGATCATCAGCCAGCAGTTCGGCATAGCGGCGCATCATCTCTGCCTCGCGCACGTAATCGGCTTCTTCATGCAGCTGGCGCTTGGCTTCGGTCAGCAGCGGCGCGATATTCAGGGTTGAGGGCAGCAAATTCGACATGCGCAGCAGCGTGGCGACATTATCGACATCGGCATCAATACTGCCCGCAATGCCGGGATACTGCACCTTGATCGCCAACACGCGGCCATCGGGCAAGGTCGCGCGATGGACTTGCCCGATGGATGCCGCCGCAATCGGGCGCGCTTCAAAATGCTTGAACCGCGACCGCCAGCCTGCACCCCATTCAGCCGTCAGCACCCGCTCCAGCTGGGCAGGCGGCATGAAGTGCGCCGAATCGCGCAAGCGTGACAGGATTTCGGTCAATTCGCGCGGCAGCACGTCGCCTGCATCAAACGAGATCATCTGCCCCAGCTTCATCGCCGCCCCGCGCAATCGCGAAAGCTGGTCTGCCACCCGCGTCGCGTTGGCTGGCGTCAGCAACAAGTCAGACAAGCGCGGCGCTTCTCCGCGCACCAGCCGTCGCGCGCCTTCGGCCAGCATGCCGCCCGCCACGCCGCCCGCGATCTGGCCGAACGAGGCAAGCCGCGATAGCCGCCGCGAAGGCACTTTGCGGTAACGGTTGTCGCTCATCGATCCAGAACCTTGAAAAGCTTTTGAACGGCAGGCCGGATCACAAGGAACGCGCGGTAAAGCCCCTCCAGCGCCCAGCCGACCGGCGGCACTTGCGCGGCAAGCCCCAGCCAGCGCAATTGCGGGATCACCCGCCACATCGCCGCAAAGGCCGCCGCACCCGATAGCAACCGGCCATCTTCGCGCGCATGCAGCCGCGCCAGAGCCAGCTTGCGGTCTACCGGACACGCAGCGCCCGGATCATCGGCGTCGATGAAATGCAGGCGCTTGGCCTTGTCCAACCGCCGCATCAGCGCAATTTCGCGCACACACAACGGGCATGCGCCATCATACCAGACGGTTACCCGTGACGGGACGATAAGACTTGGACCGGCCATCGCGCTGCTATGGGCGCGATAGCCGGTCCCGAAGACCTGCCATTTCGGGCAAATGCCGATCAGGCGAAGCGTTCACGCAGCGCCAGCAGCGCCATGGCCGCCTTGGCCGCTTCACCGCCCTTGTCCTTTTGCGCAGGATCGGCGCGGACCAGCGCCTGCTCTTCGTTTTCAACCGTCAGGATGCCGTTGCCAATGGCGATGCCGTCCATCGTCAGGGCCATGATCCCGCGCGCGCTTTCGCCTGCAACGATTTCAAAGTGATAGGTCTCCCCGCGGATCACCACGCCAATTGCGACGAACCCGTCAAAGTCACCGGACTCATCGGCCAGCGCAATCGCGCCGGGGATTTCGAGCGCGCCGGGCACAGTGATGACTTCGGCTTCATGGCCCGCAGCCGTGATTGCGGCCTTGGCACCTGCAATCAGCATGTCGTTGAGGTGGTCGTAAAAACGCGCTTCGATGATCAGGAACTTGGCCATGAAATTTGGTCCTTGGTTATCGGCAATGTGCCGAATATGTCAATTTTAAGCTGCTATTTCACACTGCAATGTGCGATGCAAGGCTGCACGCACATTGCGGCAGGATCACTAAGGGGCATCTGCAGGCGCCAACCAATCGCTAAGGTCAGCGGTCTGGCCGATCAGCGCGAGGCCGTGAGCAATCGAGGTCAGCTCGTCCCCGCACGCAATGCGCCCTGCGCCAAACCGCTGTTCAAACAACGCCCGCACCGCAGGGATCAACGACGATCCACCGGTCAGGAACACATGGTCAATCTGTTCAGGCGCAAGCCCCGCCGCAACCAGTGCGCCGTCGACAGTTTCGGCAATGCGCGCCAGATCCGGCGCAATCCAGCTTTCAAACTCCGCCCGCGTCACGTCGGCTGCGATGGTCAAATCATCGCTTTCAAAGCGGAATTCGGCGTGATCCTGCGTTGATAGGGCACGCTTCAACTTGCCCACCGCTTCATACAGCCCGTGGCCCAGTTCGTGTTCGATCACCGCGATCATCCGGCCGATCGCTGCAGGGTCGGTCGCAGAGCGCTTCAGCTTGGCCAATTGTTCCAACGTACGGCGGTTGCGCATCATGGCAAGGCGTGACCAATCGCCAAAATCGGTGAAGTGACCGGCGGGAATCTCCAGCACCTTGTCGAACGATTTATACGTGCCGCCCTTGCCCAGCAGCGGCAGGATCAGGTGGTCCATGATGCGGAAATCGAACCGGTCGCCCGCAATGCCAATGCCCGCCGACCCCAGCGGAACGCAGCGCTTTGCCGCGCCGGGAACATCAATCCGCACGATCGAGAAATCGCTGGTGCCGCCGCCAAAGTCTGCAACCAGCAATGTCGCAGGATCAGTCAACCGCGTGGCAAAGCTGTAGGCCGCACCCAATGGCTCATAAACATAATGCACCGGACGGCCGAGCATGGAAAACATCGCATCATAACGCGTACGGGCCAGCGCCGCATCGGGCCGCGAACCGACATAGCGCACGGGCCGCCCCACAATAACGCGTTCGGGCAAATCGGCCAGAGCGGGGCCTGCATGGGTGATCAGGTGGCGCAGGAATGTCTGGCCCAGTTCTTCAAAACGCAGGCGCTTTTCAAACACATTGGCATGTTCGAACGTGCCGCTGGCCGCCACCGATTTGAACGATTGCAGGAAGCGCGACCCTTGCGGAAAATCGAGAAATTCGGCGATGGCCCAGGGCCCGGCCTCATGCGCCAACCCGCCCCGCATATCGCCATCCTGCCAGAAACACAGGGCTGACCGGAACACGTTTGTGACCGCATCGGGCGCGGCAAACGATACCAGATCGACAGAAGTGTCCACGCTACTGCGCGCGACCACCGAATTGGTGGTTCCAAAATCTATGCCAAGTGCGGCGGTCGGCATTATGGCACTTCCTTCACGAACGAACAGCATGACGGCCATGACAGTGCAACGCGCGGCCTGCAATGCGCTTTACAACGGTTTTGTTTCGGATGAGGTTCGGCATTGTAAACCCTTTACCCAGTCACCCTGAAGTTGTTTGGCGTCTATTCCCTTTGCATAGGTTATCCCAATTTCGTCACCCTGAACTTGTTTCAGGGTCCATCCATCCAGTCACACGGTGGTTTGTGGGGAGAAATGGATGCTGAAACAAGTTCAGCATGACGGGGTTGGCGCATGGCCTTGCCGAAGGGGAAAGGGTCCGGTTTGTTTCGGATGAGGTTCGGCATTGCGCTGCGGGCCGTCAATGATAGTCGACGTGGCCAATTTCATGCGTTAAGACGACATAATTAACCGCATAACTAAATTATCGCAGGAGAATGTAATGGAGTTGGAAGGCATTGCAGCTGTGGTCACAGGCGGCGCATCGGGGCTGGGTGAAGCAACCGCGCGGGCGCTGGCCGCTGCTGGCGTAAAAGTTGCCATTTTCGATATGAACGAAGCTGCTGGCGCTGCTGTGGCAGCCGATATCGGCGGCGTATTTTGTGCAGTAAACGTCACGGACGAAGCATCGGTTGACGCAGGATTTGCCAAAGCGCGCGCGGCCAATGGCCAGGAACGCATTCTGGTAAACTGCGCCGGCACCGGCAACGCGATCAAAACCGCCAGCCGTGACCGTGAAACGGGTGCACCCAAGCATTTCCCGCTGGCCGATTTTGAACGCATCATCCAGATCAACCTGATCGGTACGTTCCGCTGCATCGCCAAATCGGCGGCGGGCATGCTGACGCTTGAACCGCGCGGTGAATTTGGTGAACGCGGCGCGATTGTGAACACCGCCAGCGTTGCGGCAGAAGACGGGCAGATGGGGCAAGCAGCCTATTCGGCATCCAAGGGCGGCGTTGTCGGCATGACATTGCCCATCGCGCGTGACCTTTCGTCAGAAGGCATCCGCGTGAACACGATCCTGCCCGGCATTTTCAATACACCGTTGATGAATGGCGCCGGTGACAAGGTGAAGGACGCGCTTGCGGCGTCTGTTCCGTTCCCCAAACGTCTGGGCCTGCCAGAAGAATATGCCGCGCTTGCGCTGGAAATGTGCCGCAATTCCTATTTCAACGGCGAAGACGTCCGCCTGGACGGCGCCATCCGCATGGCACCGCGCTGATAATCGGGGGCGGGGCGTCGTTGCGTTTGGCGTCCCCCGCCTTTTTCCTCTTCCTGCAAAGGTTTGATCATGGCCCACGCTTATATCGTCGATGCCGTTCGAACCGCCGGGGGCCGCCGCAATGGCCGCTTGTCCGGCGTGCATCCCAATGATCTGGGCGCGGTGGTATTGAACGCTCTGGTCGCGCGGACCGGCATTGATCCTGCCGCGATTGAAGATGTGATCATGGGCTGTGTCGGCCAAGCAGGCGAACAATCAACGCAAACTGGCCGCAACGCCGTGCTGGCATCAAAGCTGCCCGATAGCGTCCCCGCCGTGACGATTGACCGGCAGTGCGGTTCATCGCAACAGGCTATGCATTTTGCAGCACAAGCGATCATGTCCGGCACGCAAGATGTGGTGATCGCCGCTGGCGTGGAAAGCATGAGCCGCGTGCCCATGGGCACAACGCTGATCCCCGGCAGCGGGGCCTCGCCCTATTCCGCTGCGGTGCTTGAACGCTATGGCGTGGCAGGTTTCAGCCAGTTCACCGGCGCAGAAATGATCGCCAGAAAACATGGCTTCACCCGCGAAATGCTCGACGCATTCGGCCTTGAAAGCCACCGCCGTGCGATTGCCGCCACCCAAGGCGGCTTTTTCGCCAACGAAATCGTGCCCGTCAACATCACCCTGCCCGACGGAACGCCCGATGTGCATACCAAGGACGAAGGCATCCGTTATGATGCCACCGCTGAAAGCATGGCAGGTGTGCGCTTGCTGATGGATGGCGGAGTGTTGACCGCGGCCACATCAAGCCAGGTCACCGACGGGGCCTCGGCCGTGCTGATCGTGTCCGAACAGGCGTTGAAGGACCATAACCTCACCCCCATTGCACGGATTGTGAACCTGACAGTCACCGGCGGCGATCCGGTCATCATGCTGGAAGAACCGCTGTTTGCCACAGACAAGGCATTGAAGCGCGCGGGCATGACCATGGGCGAGATCGATCTTTACGAAGTGAACGAAGCCTTCGCGCCCGTCCCGCTGGCGTGGCTGGGCCATACCGGCGCTGATCCCGCGCGGCTCAATGTCCACGGCGGCGCCATTGCCCTGGGCCATCCGCTGGGTGCTTCGGGCACCAAGCTGATGGCAACGCTGATCCACGCCCTGCGCGCGCGCGGCGGAAAATACGGCCTGCAGACAATGTGCGAAGGTGGCGGACTGGCCAACGTGACTATCGTCGAAGCGCTTTAGTCACCTGTACATGAAGCACGCCACCTTACTCCGTCACCCCGGGGCTCGACCCGGGGTCAGGCTTCCTTGTTTGTTTCGCGCAGAGAAGAATTGATCGCGCAAAGGCGCGAAGACGTTTCTCTGATTCATATCTCCGTTCGAGACGAGCGGGGCCTGTTTTGGATCGGGCTTAAGTCATCTGACCCTACTGCCATGGAACTGAAGTTCATCTCATAAATTCTTCGTCATGCTGAACTTGTTTCAGCATCCATTCCTCCCCACAAACCGCCGTGTGACTGGATGGATGGACCCTGAAACAAGTTCAGGGTGACGAAATAGGGGTAACGTATGCGGACGGGATACTCGCCAAACAAGTTCAGGGTGACTATCCAGTAAAGTTGCGAACTTCGATTCCACCATATTAGAGCCATGGAACTGAAGTTCATTCCATTGTCGTCTTCCCGGGCTTGACCCGCGATCCCGCTGTTTCTTTTGCAAAGTCGCAAAGAAGCGGGACCCCTGGGTCAAGCTGTACAGTCAAGCCCGGGGAGACGGAAAGATTTAGCGAATTTTAGCTTCACATGTCTAAAACGCGGAAATCCCGGTTATCGCGCGGCCAAGGATCAGCGCATGGACGTCGTGCGTGCCTTCGTAGGTGTTCACCGTTTCAAGGTTCACCATGTGGCGGATCACTTGGTATTCGCCCGAAATGCCGTTGCCGCCGTGCATATCGCGCGCCATCCGCGCAATATCCAATGCCTTGCCCACATTGTTGCGCTTTACGATGGATATCATTTCGGGCGCAAAGGCGTGCTCGTCCATTAACCGCCCGATGCGCAAACTGGCGTGCAGGCCCAAAGTAATGTCGGTCAACATATCGGCCAGCTTCTTTTGGTAAAGCTGCGTTGCGGCAAGCGGCCGCCCGAACTGGTGGCGGTCCAGCCCGTATTGGCGCGCGGCGGAAAAGCAGAATTCCGCTGCGCCCAATGCCCCCCATGATATGCCATAACGGGCGCGGTTCAGGCAGCCGAACGGGCCTTTCAACCCCTCGACATCGGGCAACAGCGCATCATCGGGAATGAACACGTCTTCCATCACCACCATGCCGGTGATCGATGCGCGCAACGATACCTTGTTCTCGATCTTGGGGGCAGACAGCCCCTTCATGCCCTTTTCCAGCACGAAACCGCGAATGGCATCGCCATGGGCTTCGCTCTTGGCCCAGATCACAAACACATCGGCAATCGGCGCGTTGGAAATCCACGTCTTGGCACCGTTGATGACATAGCCGCCGTCAACCTTGACCGCGCGGGTACGCATGCCGCCCGGATCGGACCCCGCATCAGGTTCGGTCAACCCGAAGCAGCCGATAAATTCACCCGTTGCCAGTTTGGGCAGATATTTGCGGCGCTGCTCTTCTGATCCATATTCGTAAATCGGGAACATGACGAGGCTCGACTGCACGCTCATCATTGAACGATAGCCGGAATCGACGCGCTCCACCTCGCGCGACACCAAACCGTAGGCGACATAGGATGCGCCAGCGCAGCCATAGTCCGTCGGCAGCGTCAGGCCAAGCAGACCTTGCGCGCCCATCTCGCGGAAGATTTCGGGGTCGGTTGTCTCGGTCGCAAATGCTTCAATCACGCGCGGTTGCAAACGGTCCTGGGCAAAGCTGCGCGCGGCATCGCGGATCATCCGCTCATCATCGGTCAGCAGGCCGTCAAGGCCCAGTGCATCTTCCCAATTGAACCGAACCATGCCAGCCATCTGTCTCTCCTGCGTCTGATGTTTGATTGCAGATGAAATCAATTTGGGCAACCACCCCGATGTCCACGTGCGAAGATAAGCGCAAGGCCTGCACAACCCCCTTGCACTGGCAAAGACAACGCGGCAGGCCCATGCAAACGCTTCAGGAGTTTGCATAGATGGCCCGCTATATCAGCTTCCTCCGCCCCGATGGCACCGCCAGCTTTGGCCGGATTGAAGGGGATGCCGTGGCCGATCTTGGCACTGCGGGGACAAGCGCGTACCTCAAGGATGCGCTTGACGGTGATCTGGCTGCGCTGCCCGCAACCACCACATATGCCTATGCCGATGTGAAGCTGCTGCCTGTCATACCCAATCCGTCCAAGATCCTTTGCGTCGGCCTGAATTATGCGACGCACGTGGCTGAAACGGGCCGTGACCAACTGGCTTATCCCGCCATTTTCACGCGCTGGGCCGATAGCCTTGTCGCGCACGGTGAACCGATGGTCCGCCCGCCTGAAACAACCCGGTTTGATTATGAAGGCGAACTTGCCGTGATTATCGGGAAAGGGGGCCGCCGCATTTCGCGTGAAACCGCATTGGAACACGTCGCGGGCTATGCGGTATTCCACGATGGTTCGGTGCGCGATTGGCAGCGCCACAATATCCAGTTCACGCCCGGAAAGACCTTTCCTGCCACCGCCGGATTTGGCCCCGCGCTGGTCACGCCCGATGAACTGCCCGACCTTGCCGAACAGCGCGTGCAAACCCGGCTGAACGGTCAATTGGTGCAGGATCAACCGGTCAGTGACCTCATCTTCGATATTGCTACGGTCATCGCCTATTGCTCCACCTTCGCGCCGCTTTCGCCGGGGGATGTCATCGCCACCGGTACACCGGGCGGGGTGGGCGACAAGCGCAATCCGCCGCTTTACATGAAGGGCGGCGACGTGTGCGAAATCAGCATTGGCAAAGTCGGCACGCTGGTAAACCCGATCATTGACGAAGTGATCTGATTATTCGGCGTCAGGCTGGTTTTCGGGCGCGGCGGCAATAAAGGCGGGCAGCTTCATACACGCGGCTTCAACCTCGACAATGCGCCCGAAATCAAACCGCGCACCAAACCGCCGTGCATTGCCCAATTGCGGCACCAGCAGCACATCGGCCAGCGTCACGTTCTCGCCAAAGCAATAAGGCCCGTCGTTCCCGGCAATCAGGCTGGCAAAGACTTCAAGCCCGCCCTCTATCACTTCTGCTGCCCAACCATCTGTCGCGGCTTGATCCAGCCCGAGTTTCTTCAACATTTTCAATACCTTAAGGTTCTGCAGCGGATGCGTATCGCAAGCGATCACTTGCGCCGCCGCCCGCACTTTTGCCCGCGCCACCGCATCTTTGGGCAACAGGGGCGGCTGCGCATGTGTTTCATCAAGAAACTCGCAAATCGCCAGGCTTTGCGTCAGCACATCGCCGCCAATTTCCAGCGCAGGAACAAACCCTTGCGGATTAAGCGCAAGATATTCCGGCGCGCGCTGTTCCCCCAGCCGCAGATGATGCGGCACATTGCTCCAGCCCAGACCCTTCCATTCCAGCGCGATGCGTACCCGCCATGATGCGGTAGATCGCCAGAAGCCGTGCAGAATGATCGTAGTGTTGTCAGTCATCGCCACGTTCCTGCCCCGCCTTTGCTATCTTCGCCAGCACCGCCTCGACCTGCACTTGCGCACCCGCCACGGCGTTCAATTCGGCCACGATGCCATCAAACGGCGCGGTCAGCGCGTGCTCCATCTTCATCGCCTCCAGCACCAGCAGCTTCTGGCCCTTGGTCACTGATTGCCCGGCCACCACATCCACGGAAATGACTTTGCCCGGCATCGGGGAAAGGATCGCGCCATCCGATGCCGCACTTGCGCCGCCGCCATCGGTGCGGGCAATGCGCACCATAAACCGCTCACCGCCTTCATCCACGGCGGTTTCGCGCGCTGGCGGCCATTGATCCATCGCTGGCTCATCGCCCAGATCCGCAACGAACTGCCGTCCGAATTGATCGGCCAGCATCACCGTGTGCAGCGACGCTGCATTGAGCCGCAGCCCCGATTGGCGCGTCCAGGGCGTTCGCCCCGGCGTTCCGGCAAGCCGCATCGCCGCTCGTGCAAGTTGTTCACCCGATGGTTCTGGCCGCGTGGTCAAGGCTTCCAGATTGCGTTCGATCAGGCCAGTATCGACTGTGCCCGCGCCAAACGCCGCTTGCCCCAACAAGCGCCACAAGAACCCGCTATTGGAAATCAGCGGCCCGACCACGCCCTCGGCCAGCGTTTCGCGCAAGGCAGCAATCGCTTCGTCGCGGGTATCGCGGTGGACGATCACTTTGGCGATCATCGGATCATAGAACGTTGATATTTCAGCGCCCGCTTCGACACCGGTATCAATCCGCGCGCGATATTGCGGAAAGTGGAAGTCGCGCACCCGCCCGATGCTCGGCAAAAAGCCCTTGGCCGGATCTTCGGCATAGAGCCGCGCTTCCATCGCCCAGCCATTGATGGCCAGTTCATCCTGCCGCTTGGGCAAAGGTTCACCGCTGGCCACGCGCAATTGCCATTCCACCAGATCAACGCCGGTAATTTCTTCGGTAACGGGATGCTCCACCTGCAACCGCGTGTTCATTTCCATGAACCAGATCCGGTCGGCGCGCAGACCTTCGCTGCCGTCGGCGATGAATTCGATCGTGCCTGCGCCCTGATAATCCACCGCCTTGGCTGCGCGCACTGCTGCGCCGCACACGGCCTCGCGCGTGGCGGCATCCATGCCGGGGGCGGGGGCCTCTTCGATCACCTTCTGGTGCCGCCGTTGCAATGAACAATCGCGTTCAAACAGATGCACCACATTGCCGTGGGAATCGCCGAACACTTGCACTTCGATGTGGCGGGGGCTGAGGATGTACTTTTCGATCAGAACCCGGTCATCGCCGAATGACGATGCAGCCTCGCGTCGGCACGATGCCAGAGCATCGGCAAAGTCCGCCGCCGCATCCACGCGCCGCATACCCTTGCCGCCGCCGCCCGCCACGGCCTTGATCAGCACCGGATAGCCAATCGTATCGGCCTCAGCCTGCAAGCGGTCAGGGCTCTGGTCTTCACCCAGATAGCCAGGCGTTACCGGAACGCCCGCCGCAATCATCCGCGCCTTGGCCGCATCCTTCAGGCCCATCGCGGTAATCGACGCAGGCTTTGGCCCCACCCAGACCAGACCTGCATCAATCACGTTTTGCGCAAATTCTGCGTTTTCGGACAGGAACCCATATCCGGGGTGGATCGCTTCTGCGCCGGTGGCTTTGGCCGCAGCGATGATCATGTCACCCAGCAAATAGCTTTCCCGCGCGGGGCTTGGGCCGATGTGCACCGCTGCATCGGCAGAGCGGACGTGCAGCGCGTTCCGGTCTGCATCGGAATAAACCGCCACGGTACGAATGCCCATGGCCTTTGCCGTGCGGATAACGCGGCAAGCAATTTCACCACGATTGGCGATGAGGAGGGATTTGATCATGACACGTCGCCTAGAAAATCCTCCCCGGAACGGGGAGGTGCCCCGCAGGGGCGGAGGGGTCGAAGGTTTCCCGTAAAAGCAACAATAGAAGCGGCAGCAGAACAGACGTCCTTTAACACTTCTGCCGCGGGGATGCGGATGACAGTCCATCCCAAAGCAATCAGCGCCGCATCGCGATCAACATCGTGCTGTGGCTGATCACCCATATTGTGGACAATACCGTCGATCTCGATCAGCAATCTACGGTCAAGGCAGGCGAAGTCAGCCACATAGCCCGCAATAGCAAACTGCCGACGGAACTTGATACCTTGCGGCTTGCCCCGCAATTCGCGCCACAACAACACTTCTGGCAAAGTCATCTCGCGCCGCAGCTTTCGGGCAACTGCGGTTTGGTTCGCAGATGCACCGACGGTACGGTGATGCGTGCGCAACGGTCCGACCCCTCCGTCAGCGCTACGCGCTGCCACCTCCCCGTTCCGGGGAGGATTTTGCGATTGGGCCATCACATCCGGAACACCCCGAAGCGGGGGGCCTCTGCAACCGGTGTTTGCAAACACACTTCCAGCGCCAGCCCCAGAACATCGCGGGTTTGCACAGGATCGATCACGCCATCGTCCCACAACCGTGCGGTGGCGTAGTAGGGGTTGCCTTCATCTTCGTACTTCTGACGGATGGGCGCTTTGAACGCCTCGGCTTCTTGCGGCGTCCACTTGTCGGCATCGCGATGCACCGTTGCCAGCACGGATGCCGCCTGTTCACCGCCCATCACGCTGATGCGCGCGTTGGGCCAGGTGAACAGGAAGCGGGGCTGGTAGGCGCGGCCGCACATGCCGTAATTGCCTGCGCCAAAACTGCCGCCGATCAGCACGGTGATCTTGGGCACCTGTGCGGTGGCGACAGCCGTCACAAGCTTTGCGCCGTGTTTGGCGATGCCCTCGGCCTCATATTTGCCGCCGACCATGAAGCCTGAAATGTTTTGCAGGAACAGGAGCGGGATGCGGCGCTGGCAGGCCAGTTCGATGAAATGTGCGCCCTTTTGCGCGCTTTGCGAAAACAGCACGCCATTGTTGGCCAGAATGGCCACCGGCATTCCGTGGATATGGGCAAAGCCGCAGACTAGCGTGGTGCCATAGACTGCTTTGAATTCGTGGAATTCGCTGCCGTCGACAATCCGCGCAATCACCTCGCGCACATCATAGGGTGCGCGCACATCGTCGGGAATGATGCTGTAGAGGTCTTCGGCGGGATAAGCCGGTTCCCGAACCTCGCCTCCATTCGTGACGGGCGAAGTTGAAACACCATTCACAGCACCCAGATGGCTGACAATATCCCTGACAATCGTCAGCGCATGTTCGTCATTTTCGGCCAGATGATCGACCACGCCCGATTTGTGCGCGTGCAGATCACCGCCGCCCAGCGCTTCGGCAGTAATCTCCTCGCCGGTTGCCGCTTTTACCAGCGGCGGGCCTGCCAGAAAGATTGTGCCCTGTTCGCGCACGATCACCGATTCATCAGACATGGCGGGCACATAGGCGCCGCCCGCGGTGCAACTGCCCATCACGCTGGCAATTTGCGGAATGCCCAGCGCGCTCATATTCGCCTGATTGTAGAAGAACCGCCCAAAGTGATCGCGGTCGGGGAAGACTTCGGCCTGATTGGGCAGGTTCGCGCCGCCACTGTCGACCAGATAGACGCAAGGCAGGCGGTTTTCCTGTGCAATTTCCTGCGCGCGCAAATGCTTTTTCACGGTCATCGGGAAGTAAGTTCCGCCTTTGACCGTGGCATCATTGGCAAAGATCATGCATTGGCGGCCCGAGACGCGGCCAATGCCGGTGATGATGCCCGCGCCCGGAACTTCATCACCATACATGCCATTGGCGGCCAATTGGCCCACTTCCAGAAACGGTGCGCCCGGATCAAGCAAACGCTCCACCCGGTCACGCGGCAGCAGTTTGCCGCGCGCGACATGGCGGTCCCGGCTGCGCGCATCGCCGCCCAAGGCAGCCTGCGCCACGCGGGAACGCAATTCTTCGGCAAGGGCGCGGTTGTGTGCGGCGCGGGCCATTGCCTCGGGGCTATTGTTGTCCAGGGCACTGGGCAGGACAGGGGCGCTCATCGCTGCTTCCTCTTTGTGGTAATAGCTGTCCTTCGTATCATTGGCAATTCCACGATCAAAATTGATTTATGCTGCGTCTGAGTATAGAATTTCCCTATGATAAAGCGCGCCCATCTCCGCCAGTTTCTGGCGCTGGTTGAAACAGGCAACTTCACCCGCGCGGCAGAGCGTCTTGGCGTGGCGCAACCGACGTTGTCTGCGGCCATCGCTGAACTGGAGCGGCTGGCCGGAACGCTGCTGTTCCAGCGTGAAAGACGGCAAGTGCGCTTGACCGACGCGGGTGCAAAGCTGGTTGCCCATGCCCGCGCGATCGAACGCGAATTCCGCGCGGCTGAAGCTGCGTTTGATGATGCCCCCGCGCCGCTAGCTCCCCTGAGACTCGGCGTGATCCCTTCCATCGCCACGGCCACACTTGCAAACATCGCCGGGGCGTGGGCGGGCACGCAGCCGATCACGCTAGCCGAAGGAACTGACTCTGAATTGCGCCGAAAATTGGGGGAAGGGCAAATTGATGCAATCATCACCTTGCTGCGGCCGGAAGATGCACACCGGCCATCCGTGGCGCTTTTGGAAGAAGGCTATCGTTTGCTTTTGGCAGAAGGTCATGTCTTGGCGGGAGCCTTGTCGGTTGATGCGCACGATGTGGCGTCGGAAACCATGATTGCGCGCCGCAGTTGCGAGATTTTGGCCGATACGAGCCGCTGGTTCACCCAGCGCGGTGTGCGCCCGCCCTTCTTCCTGCGTTCAGCCAATGATGACCGCTGCCTTGAAATGGTGCGCGCAGGAATGGGCGTGACAACCGCACCCCAATCGCTGGTCCGTGAAGGCATCGTCGCGGTGCCATTAGCCGATTATGACTTCCGGCGAACCTTGGGCTTGATTGCCGGGCGCGACCGCCCGGACTTGACCGCCGCCGAACACCCGTTGGTAAAAGCCTGCCGCGCAGGGTTTGCGTAACGCTGTAGTCGGGAACCAGCCTGTCGGCGATCAGCCCTAATACCAACCTGCAGTGATCCTGACCTATGAGGATTGCGGGACGTAATCAACCCATTACAAGTGCCACGAAAATTCGCGCAGCAACGGTTCGTCGCAATTGGCGCGCCTTTTGCCTGCATTAGCACCTGATGACATGCACCCGTTAATCTGACAGACAGTTTAGAGCCAACATCTGCAGCTTTTCAGGGGCGCAAGGAGCAATTTTATGAGTGTGAACACGAACCGGCAGAAGGGATTATTCCTGCTTGCCATGGTCACCGCCGCAGTTCCTGCAGGTGCTTTGGCACAAGTCCAGGACGCTACTGATCCCAATATCATCGTCAATGGTGAACGCTTGCCCGACGTTGCCGAAATGACCAAGGGGCCGGACATCAAAGGCGTGATTACGGCGCGCAGTGCTGACAAGATCAAGGTTACCGCTCCTGACGGCACGAGCACACTCATTTTCTTCAACGAAAGCACCAAGGTCTCGGCAAGCTCCGGCCTGTTTGGCGGAGGCAGCGGCAAGCTGGGTGTGGATTCCGTGCTCAACGGCCTGCCCGTTACCGTCAAAACCCTTCAGGCAGGCACAAGCCTGCTGGCCAGCCAGATCACGTTCA
Source organism: Novosphingobium sp. 32-60-15 (assembly GCF_002280675.1). Classification (GTDB taxonomy): domain Bacteria; phylum Pseudomonadota; class Alphaproteobacteria; order Sphingomonadales; family Sphingomonadaceae; genus Novosphingobium. The sequence goes on from NZ_NCEN01000002.1 coordinate 91,793, forward strand.
AAAAGGGTGATTTCAAGACCGCCACAATGATCCGCCACGGAACCGCCCAAGGTTTTGCCGAGCAGACTGCAGCGACAGAAGCACTGCGTGGCCGGATGGCCGACATTGACAAGTACAATGTCAAAAGCACGATGAACGTTTACTTTGACACCGGTAAGGCAAAGCTTTCGCCAGAAGCCAAAGCTGAGCTTTGCCAGGTGGCCAGCACGGCGGACGGCATGAACAATGCCCTGATGCTGGTGGTGGGCTATACCGATGCTGTGGGTAGCGAAGAATACAACCAGGTGTTGAGCGAGAAGCGCGCCGCCAGCGTCATCAACTATCTGCAACAGGCCTGCCGCTGGAAGCCGTATCGCATGCTCACGCCAACCGGCATGGCCGAAGCCGATCCGGTTGCGGACAATGAAACCTATGAAGGCAAAGCGCAAAACCGCCGGGTTGCGGTGAACGTGCTGGTCAGCAAGGGCCTTGACGGCATGTAGGATCAGGCCGGGGGTGGACGCGCCCCCGACCCGGATATCGCCAAGCCGCGTTTGGTACGCGACTTTCGGCGCGGCCGCGAGGCGGGCGTGGCTGGAAAAGAGCGATGACGCGCGATCTAGGGCCTGAACCCTTTGGCAATTGGCCCTGCCTCCGGCCCTGGCAGTTGCGCCTGCCAACAACTTCCATCTGCGGATGGTTGCTCACCCATCGACTCCTGCTTGCATTGAACTCCGGACTGGCGGCCAAAATGCCAGTCCGGTTTTGCAGACTAATCGACGGATAGGTTCCTACCCGCTTGCACAAGGAGCATCACAGCAACGCACGGAGCCGCATCCTGGCCGGGCGCGATCTGGCACATGGGAATTGCGGTCCCGCACAAGGAGCTTGAGAATAATGGCATCACATTCACAACCAGATGTTTTGGCTCTTGATGCTGACCGTCTGCTGGACGAACATCCATTGCCCGAATACCTGCGCGAGAATGTCCGGCCGGGGCTTGAAATGCTTCTGCTGTCCGCTGCCGAGATGACGGATTTGAATGCGAACGGGCGGGCGCGCCTGTTGTTCAGCATTCACGATGATCTTGGCAGGCTGAAGCAAATTGCCGATGATCGTGCCCGGTTTCCCGAGATTGCCGATGTTGAGATACGCGAACCGCTGTTTATCGTCGGCCTTCCCCGGTGCGGCACCAGTGTGTTGCATGCTTTGCTGAACGAAGATCCGAACGTACGTGCGCCGCTGCAATGGGAGATTGCTTATCCCTCACCGCCGCCGGAGCGCGCGACCGAAACCACCGACCCGCGTATTGCAAAGTACGATGCTTATCTGTGGGAATCTTTCGGGGGCGATCCCAAGGAATTGCTTAAAGGCCACCCATTGGGCGCAATGATTCCACAGGAATGCGGATCATTCATGACCAGTTCGTTTCAAAGCAGCAACGTCTGCATGTTGCAGCGCCTTCCCCGTTTTTACGAATGGTTCAAAGGCATCGACGCCACCTTCCGCTACGAAGTTCACAAGATGTGGCTGCAGCAGTTGAGTTGGAAGAACCCGCGCAAGCACTGGGTCCTCAAGATCCAGGAGCACATGTACAAGATGCGCGAACTGCGTACCGTTTATCCCGATGCGATCTTTATCCAACCGCACCGCGATCCGGCACAAGTGGTCGCGTCGATATCACAGCTTATGTACGTGATCCGCAGCCCTGCCTATGACGAACCGGGCAAGGACAAGATCGGTCAGGAATTCCTGAACCTGTGGTCGGACGGGATCGAGGCGATGATGGATTATCGTGCAGCGAACCCCGACCTGCCGATCCACGACATGCGCTTCAAGGATCTCATTACCGATCCGGTTGCCACGATCCGCAAGGCCTATGCACAGTTCGGGCGGGAATTGAGCGACGAGGGCGCGGCAAGCGTATTGCAATGGCTGGCGGAAAATCCTGCCGATAAGCACGGCAAGCGCAGCTATAGTCTTGAGGAATTCGGCCTTGACGAGCAGACCGTTCGCAGCCGCTTTGCACGGTATACCGAGACTTATCGTGACTTCGTCTAAGACCGTGTCCGAGGCAGCTATCCTGCCGCAGTGGGCCGATTACCTTGGGCTCCTGTCCAAGGCTGACAGCGTACTTGACCTGTTGGCAGACCCATCCGACCCGCTGGCACGGCAGGAGGCCTACCGCCTGATGTTCATGGCGCTGGCGGCTGGGTTCCAAAGCACATTCGTTGATCCGGACCACCCTGAATTCACCTGTGCGGTCAGCAATGTCATGAACAGTGTCGGGGTCAATCCCGACTTTATCTATGGCTCGGCATCTATCCGGGGTGACGGGACCTACCGGTTGAGCGGCAAGCGCGGCACCGGCGTGTTCGTGCTGTTCGATATCAACGCAGGGTCAATCGGGGTGCTTGACACATTCGGGCCGTCGGTCGGCTTTATCGATCTTGACGATTGCACTTTGGGTCCGGACGGCAGCTTTGACATCCTGATCTGCGCAGAACGGCCCGACGGCTACGCTGGGGATTGGGTGCAGCTTGATCCACGCGCCTGTAACATTGCGGTGCGCCGCGCCTATTATAACTGGGGCGTGGAAGAAGAGGCAAAGATCGCGATTGAGCGGGTGGACCGCCCGATAGGGCCGGTACGATTGGATGCAGCCGAAATCGCGCGGCGGCTGACAGCGCTTTCGGGCTTTGTCGAACGCTATGTCGGTTTCGCCATGGGCTATGGCGCAAGGCAGCGCGCACAAGGTGTGGTCAACCGGTTGGAGCATGACGACTGGGCAGGGCGCGGCGGACTTTCAGGCCAGCACTATTATCAGGGCATCTTCGCACTGGAACCGGGACAAGCGATGATCCTTGAAACGGCCGTTCCCGAAACGGTGCGATATTGGAATATCCAGTTGAATGATCCGCTGTGGAACAGCATCGAATGGTTCAACCGCCAAAGCAGCCTGAATGCGGCGCAAGCTACGCTGGACAGTGATGGCAAGTTCCGTGCGGTGATTGCGCTGGAAGATCCCGGCGTTCCCAACTGGCTTGATCCGGGCGGGCATTTGACAGGGTCACTGATGCTGCGCTGGACGCAGGCCAATTATGGTCCTGTGCCGTGCTTGCAGATTGTCGATGCGGCCAAAGTGCGCGACCATCTTCCCGCCGATACTCCCGTTGTAACACACGAGGAACGCCAGCAGGTATTGCGCAAGCGTCTGCGTGGTTCGCAATGGCGCCACCGTTGGTAAAAGGACAGGCCTGATGGATCTTGGCATCTCCGGTCGGCGGGCGCTGATCGCCGGATCCAGCAGCGGGATCGGCGCGGCTATTGCAGCTGCGCTGGCGCGCGAAGGTGTGGATGTGCTTGTTCACGGCCGCAACCGCGAAAGCGCGCAAGGTGTGTGCGACGGTATCGCTGCGGCCGGCGGCACAGCGGCTGTGTTGCTGGCGTCGCTTGATGATCCCGCCGATGTGGCCGGGCTGGCGCAGGCTGCGCTGGCCACCGGACCAGTCGATATCCTGATCAACTGCGCCGGTGCGGCATCGGATTCGCATCGGTGGTTCGACGGACCGGCAGATGCTTGGCAGCGGCAATTCCAGACATCGACGTTCTATGCCGTGCAGTTGATTCAGGCTTTGGTGCCTGCGATGCGCGAACGCGGGTGGGGTCGCGTGCTGAACGTCAGCAGCGGGGCAGCCTATCGCGCGATGACCAACCATCCCGAATATGCGGCAGCCAAGCTCGCGCTGCATTCGATGACAGCGTCATTGTCTGCCGAATTGGGCGATAGTGGTGTGCTGGTAAACACGCTCGTTTCCGGCCCGGTGCTGACCCCCAATACACAAGTGTCGATCGACAAGAGCGCTGCTGCGCACGGCTTTGTCGAAACCGGTGCTGCGCTGGAGGCACGCGTGATTGCCGAGGTTTGGCGGGCCAACATCCCCCTGGCGCGAATGGGCCGGGTGGAAGAACTGGCCGATGCGGCTTGCTTCCTTGTTTCGGAACGTGCGTCCTATATTACCGGCGCAGCTTTGCGCGTCGACGGGGGATCGGTCGGGGCGATCGCCTAAGTCCAGAGAGCCTCAGCGCCGGATCACGATCTTCGCGTGCGGACTGCCAGCCTGCGCGGCCCAAGCGTCATCAGCGCGGTCGAACGGATAGACGGCTGTGTCCACCACCAGCGAGCCATCTGTTGCCATTGTCATTAGCCGGTCAAATGCGGCGCGGCGTTCAGCGGCGGGGCGTTGTCCGGTGCCGACGCCAATGTGGCTGCGAAAGACAAGATCGCGCAAGGAAAGCGAAACCGTCTGGCCTGCTTGTACGCCAATGCTCATCATGCGTGCGCCGGGGCGCGTGGCGCGCATCGCGGCCTCTGCAGGGGCGCCATAGATCACATCGAGAACCACATCAAAGCCGCCATTAGCGACAGTTTTCAGCGCTGCTTCATCATCGCCCGTGCCCAGTTGAACTGTTGCGTCGGCCCAACCGCGCGCCTTAAGATCGGCCAGTTTATCAGCGCTGCGTGCTGCAGCAACGACATGGCCTGCGCCCATCATCCTTGCCAGCTGCAATGCTATCTGCCCGACCGGTCCGGTCGCGCCGAGGATTAACACGTTATCGCCTTGCTGGACGTGGGCTTCCTCCATGGGCAACAAAGCACCCAAGCCGGACACGGCCAGCGCGATTATCTGGTCATCGGCAAGCTGTGCAGGGCATGGCCAAACCTCGGCGTCTGTTACCAGCGTTTGTTCTGCTATTGCGCCGAATGGTGCGATGCTGTGGCCGAAGTAGACGCGCGTTCCATCCGCCAAAGTTCCGACGCCTTCGCCTCCGGGGATGTAAGGCCCCGCAACCGGTCCAAAGAAGCCCTTGGCGCGCATCAGATCGGTGGGACCAATGCCGGCGGCCGTGACCGCGATCACATGCGCGCCGTCTGCGGCTTGCGGCACGGCGTGCTCGGCCAGTGTAAAGATGCCACCGGGCGCGATGATTGCGGCCTTCATCGGATCGAAGTTCCTTGATCAAAAGAAAGGCCGCCCGCGCGCGGTGGCGCGGACGGCCTGGATCGGTTCACACGATCAATAAGCGCCGGGGGGCGATATGCCGTCGGCTCCGGTCATGTTGCGGCCATAGATTTCATAGCCGATGGTCGGGATGTTCTGGATGTGCCGCGTGGCCATCGAAACATCGCGCCAATAGCGGTTGATCGGTTTGTCGAGAGCGAAAGCCGACGAGCCTGCCTGAAACATCAGTGATTCGCTGGCACCGTGAACCAATTCGATCATTTGCGCACCTGCAGCGCGATGCTGGGCTTTTTCCGCAAGCGTGAATTCTTCGCCCATGCCAACGCGGTCAAGCTTTGCTGTCAAGTCGAACAGAATCAACTTTGCCGTGTTGACCATTGCTGCGGCTTCACCAAGATCGCGCATGTAAGCGCCCGATTGGGTGCGCGTGGGGATGAACGTGGTCAACACCGGCTTTTTCGGGGCCTCGGCGGCGACGATTTCAACCATCGCTTCAACCGCACCGATAAGCTGCGCAATGCCGGTGGTACGTACAACAGGGACGGCAGGGAGGTAATCTGACGGTGCGCCGAAATGGCGCTTCGTATCGTCGATCTGGCCTGCGCGCTCGCTCATCAACACCATCTGGCTGTCAGGGATGAACACGTTTTCGGCGATGGCGGTATCGGAACCTGTGCCTTGCATGCCAGAAACGAACCAGCTGTCCACGATGGTCATGGAGTCCATTGGCAGGTAGCACATATTGATGCCGGGAACGACCGGACCGTCATAGTCTTCGAGTACGACGCCTTGCTGCGCCCAAGTCGATTGCCGCGAGCCGGACATGTATGGCCACTTGCCATTAATGATCCAGCCGCCATCAACCTTGCGCGCCTTGCCGGGAGGGTTGTATGCGCCGCACACTGGCTGTGCGCCATTGCCGAATACCGCATCCTGAACGCCATCCGGCGCAAGGCTGGTGATCCAGCTGGTGCCATTGATGATCTGCATTACCCAGCTTACGGCCGGATCACCCTTGGCGATTTCAATCTGCACCCGGCAGAAGTCGGTTGTCGACAGGCCAAATCCGCCGACGCGCTTGGGTACCAGCAAGCGGAGCAGACCGTGCTTTTTCAGCGCTTCGTCGACCGCAGGGGTAGGTGCGCGCCGCCGTTCGCCTTCGGGCGCTTCTTTCTGAAGCAGCGGACGCAGGTTGCGGGCAAGTTCGACAAAGCCATCCGCGACGTCTTTCGACGCGAAGTTGGATTGGCCATCGACGTTGATTTTGGCAATGGTGGCCATTAGTTCGTCCTTTCTTTCGTACCGGCTTGATAGCCGACAGTCTGCAGTGCCCATTGCAGGATGTGCTCGGGCGATTCATTCCAGCTTTGCATCCAATCCACATTCGCCGGGACGACCAGCGTGCTGAGTTGGAGCCTGACGAGGGATTCGATCAGTATGTCCCGGTTGATCGGGCAGCCTGCCTTGTTTTCGATATAATCGAGCGTTGGTTCCAGCGCCTCGCGCACGGCGGCTTTGTGTCGCGAGAAGTGCGTGCGCAAAAATTCGAGATGAAACGCTGGTTCCACTTCGAAGATGCGGTCAGGAGAGCGCTCGATCGTGAAGTGTGCAAAGAATTGCATGACCGCGTGGAAGCGTTCCATCGGGTCCGAGATTGCTTCGGCAACTTCGAGTATGCCGTGTTCAAAACTGGAACAGACGTATTCGGAAACGGCTGCCAGAACATCTTCCTTCGAGGCAAAGTACCGATACAGGGTGCCGCGCGAAACGCCGCTGGCATCGCTGATATCGCGCATGGAAAGACGCCGCGCCCCGACCGTCTGAATAGCGCGCAAGGTTCCGTCCAGAATCTTCTGGACACTGGCGAATTGATCGCCAACGGTGGTGCCACCCCATTCACCTTGCGGAAGAAGTTTCACCCGGCAGCCTCCAGTTCTGCAAGATTGTGCGGAACACTGACGTAGCCGGGAAGATGCTGTCCACCGTCAACGTTGATCATTTCGCCGTTCACGAACCGCGACATCTCCGAAGCGAGGAAAACCACCACCGGCCCAATGTCGTTCTCGGGATCGCCTGCACGTTTCAGCGGATTGCTCGCGGTTGCCATGTCGAGGAACCCTGGCACCTTTTCAACCAGTTCGGCGAAGACCTGACCCATGCCGGTGGGCGCAATCGCGTTCGTGCGTATATTATAACGACCCCATTCGACGGCTGCGGACCGCGTCAGGCCAAGGATCGCGCCCTTGTTCATATTGTAGTCGCTGTGCAGCCAAGCGCCGGTCTGGGCGTCGATGGAATAGAACGTGACGATAGAGCCGCCGCCACGCGCCTTCATGTGCGGGAATGCTGCGCGCATCGCCCACCAGCTGCCAAACGTGCCGATCTTGAGGGTTTCCTCAAGCATTTCGTCCGTCTTGTGTTCGAGCAGAATGTTGGGTGAAAGCGCCGAGGCGTTAAGCACCAGCGTATCCAGCCCGCCAAATTCGGCCACGGCCCGATCAATCATGCCGGTGACTTGTTCTTTTACCGCCATGTCGGCCGAGATGCCCACTGCGCCGACGCCAAATTCTTCGCGGATTTCAGCAGCAACACGTTCGGTCGCGCCGCCATCGCGGCCAGTGATCAGCAAATTCGAGCCTTCGCGGGCCATGCGGCGCGAAATGCCGTAACCGAGGCCCTTGGCGCCACCGGTTACGATAGCCACTTTGTTCTGCAGCAGCCCGGTCATGCAACGTTCTCGCGCAGCGGCTCAATCAGCATCCTGTCCAACTCAGTTCTCTCCTGGCAGCGATCACGCGTCAGCACATAACCCCGCGTCACGCCTTCATTATCGACAAACAGATATTTCAGTCCCGATTCTCCTTCTTCTGCCAATGTCCATAGTCCATCAACAAGGGCAGGCTTGGGAAGAAGTACTATCGGGTATGTCGTGGTCTTCACTTGCACCGACAGCGTCGGAAAGCGGATGTCAGTAGGATTGCCCAACACGCTGGGTGCAATGGCGCGGGCGGCCGCCATGATCGGCGTGACATAAGCTGCAAGACCTTGCGGATATTCGGCGCAATCACCAATCGCATAGATTGAAGGATCGCTGGTGCGACCGGTCTGGTCTACCTTGATGCCGCGCCCGACTTCCAGCCCGGCAGTGCGGGCAAGATCGGTGTTCGGCCGCAAACCCACGGCCGAAAGAACAACGTCAGCAGCAATCTGCGTGCCATCGTCCAGCGTTCCACAAAAACCGCCTTCAGGCTGTTTGTTCAACGCCACAACCTTGCGGCCAAGGTGCCATTCGACGCCGTGTCCTGCCAGTGTTTCGCGGACCATATCGCCCACTTGCACCGGAATTAATTGGGCCAATGGATGGCCAAGCATGTCGACCACAACCGGCTTATAACCGTTGGTAATCAGATCATTGGCAAATTCGGTGCCAACCAGTCCTGCACCCATGATCAAGACGCGCGCGCCATCGGGCAGTTTTTCGCGGAACTCGCGGTAATGATCGAGTGAATTGACCGCGATTGCCAAATGGGCTGCGTCACCGTCGATTGGCGGGCGGATCGGGTCTGCGCCGAGCGCCAGGACCAACTTGTCGTAAAAGATCGGGCCGCCGGTAGTCAGCAGCACCTTGCCGTCAGTGTCGATGCCTTCGGCTTCGCGCCCGCACCGCAAATCAAGCTTAAGTTGCGCCGCCATCTTTTCGCCAGGCGTGGTCACCAGAGTGTCGGCAACCTTGCCCTTGGCAAGCGCAGTAGACAGTGCAGGCTTGGAATAGAAATGCCCGTCGTCATGGGTGACAAGCGTCAGACGGGCGTCCGGCGCAAGCTTTCTCAGCTCACGCAGGACGCCGTAGCCTGCAAGGCCACTGCCCACTACCACAACATGGGGTGCAGTTGCGGCCATCGGACTAGAGGAAGATTGCCAGGTTCGACATGCCCAGAGTGGACTGGTCGACGATGATCTCGCGGCGGGCAAGCTTATAAGCTCCGCCCACCAGACGCCAGATATCGCGGCGTTCGGCGCTGAGCGTTTCGTTGTGCGCTACATCGAAACGGCTGCGTTCGACATAGAGGTAGCTTGATACTTCGTATTCGCCCGCAGTCTCGCATTCGGCAACGCGGGTGTTGGTGACGAAGCGCCGCGTCCGCGACGGTGGATCTTCGGCCCAAGCGCTTTTGGAAAGACGCCCGGTGCGCATCAGGATCGACGAATAATTGTCGTCAAAATGCATCATCGTGCGCATCACGTCGCGGTCCTTGTTGGGGCCATTGCGCGTCAGGCGAACAGGGGCTGTGTAAAGCAGGTCCTGCTCCAGCATCGCCACCCAGTCATCGAACCGGCGCTCATCCAGGGCGGCGGCTTCATCATAGAGCGTTTCAAGCAGGCGGTTGTAGATTTCGGAACCCAGGGGCACCCGATTGGTGGAGACCAGTCCACGCATCACGCCTGCCTTTTCAACAGCCGCGGTCGCATAATTTACCATGATACGTCCTCTTCCAAGACTGCCAGAAATCAGGCTTTAGCCATCAGATTGTAATAGGCCATCCACCAGTTCCACTGCGTGTCGTCCTTGGTGAAACCGGGATAGAGCAAACCGTTGCCCTTCCAGCCTTCCGGACGTTCGTGGCCGTGCAAAGCCTGATACTTGAGCGTCATGTCCCGGCTGACCGGGCCGCGCGCATTGCGCATAATCTGCGGCCAGGTGTCGGCATCGTCCTGCTCGATGATGCCCGAGGTTCCGGTCTGCTGGATGCTGTTTTGCAGCATGTCACGCTTTACCTGTTCCGGCGCATCCTTTTCGGCGAAGATGAAGTTGATGAATTCAACCTTGTCCGGCCCGCGCGGCACATATGTGTGGAGCGCAAGCGCGCCTGAAGACCCGCCATCCGTGCGTGGCGCAAAAATGAACGCGACAAGGATGTTGGGGAACAGGCCGCCAACCTGCGGCGGGATCGTCGCAAGCTGTTCAACCTGATCGGCCGACAGATTCTTGAACAACTGCGGGATCAGTTCCTTGGTGATGCCCGGTGGCGGCAGCATCGCAAGGCGTTCTTCGACGGACTTGCCTTCAAAGCTGATGTCCGAAAACATTTTGAACGTCTGCGCTGCTTCGAGGCAGCGCAACGAGTGGCCCTGTTCGCAGCTGACATCGACGCCATACATGCCCGGCGCATTATCATAGATCGATTCAGCCGTGCCGCCCATCACGCCGCCTTCCATCAGCGAGCGATGGAGCGTGAGCGTGTGGAAACCGTCTGAACCCGATTGTTCGCCAGGGATTTTCCAGTTGCAAGGCAGAACGAAGCGCTGCGGGGGGCCGAGCATTTCGAGACCGGAATCGGTGCGGCAGAAAAGCTGGTCGAGATAGTACTTCATATCGCCGAGATAATCGTCGAATGAAGGGCCTTCGATGTCCCAGGTGGCGAAGATCAACCCGCCATAAACCTGAACCCGCGCCTTCTTCAGGCCAAGCTGGTCTTTGCCCAGCTGATTGCCGTGCATCTGCTCTTTTTCAACCGGCGCACCGATGAAGCTGCCATCGGGACGGAACGCCCAGCCATGATAGATGCAGCGATGGGCGTGGGCATTGCCGGCTTCAGCCGTGCACACTTTCATGCCGCGGTGTGGGCAGACGTTGAGAGATACGTGGATTTCATCATTGCGATCGCGTGTCACGATCACCTGATCTTCGCCCATGTCGCGGACCACGAAATCACCGGCCTTGGGAATTTCGGTGTCGTGCGCCAGAAGCAGCCAAGTCTTGGCGAAGATTCGCTCCATCTCAAGCTTGTAAAGCTCTTCGTCATTCATCACGCGCAGCATGACTTCATTGGTGTCCCGCTTCACGAGATCATCAAGTGTCGCGCCGTCAGCCAGCGTGAAGGTTGCTTTTTGAAGCATGATCCTCTCCATCGAATCTATCGAAAAATTCTGTTGGGCCGCTTATACAGGTTGAACGAAATGTGTTCAACCTGTAATTGGTCGGCGGAGAGGAGAAAACCATGTCCAAACGCTTGAAAGTTGTGATCGATAAGCCCGCATGTTGCGGCTACGGCGTCTGCGCCGAAATCTGCCCCGAAGTGTACAAACTTGACGAAAACGGCATCGTTTATGTCGATGATGAAATCGTGCCCGAAGGCCTTGAAGACCGCGCGCGCGAGGGCGCCGATGCCTGCCCGCAAGCAGCGCTCGCCATCGTCGAAGCATGATGCAGATTCAGCTCCGGCAGGCATGATGCCGCCGGAGCCCAATCCTTTTTCAGCGCACCATTTGTCCTGATAACACTTGCGCAACGCGTTGGGCTTCAGGAATCGAATCGATACCGATGCGGCGGTCCACTTCTTCCTCGAACCAGTAGAGCGCGCGCTCCTGATAACCGAAAGTCAGGTGCGGTATTGTGCCCTGCGTCAACGACCGCTGGATCGAGCGGAACAGGCACAAATCTTCTGACAGAATGTTGCGCACAATGCCGTTCATCGCCTGCCAGTGCTGCTTGTCGGCTTCGGTGTCGACGTCCCAGCCCATGAGCCGGACTTCCATGATCGACTTGTCCGGCCCCGCTGGCCAGAAGCTTTGCAGCGAAAATCCACCAGGATCGAGCGCGAAGAAGGTGTTGGGGAAAGTTGGCAGCGCAATCGTGCATTCGCTGAACACTTCGGCCACGTTGTCAGGCTTGTAAAGCTGCTGGTCGAAGATCGAATCGCCTTTTTTCTTGCGCGTGGCAAACCGCATGTGGCCATTGGCGAACAGCGCGATCACAAAGCTTTGCGAATTGAGATAAGGGGCGAGCGTCTTGGCGTGGACTGTGGCCACGTGATAGATTTCAAGGAAGTTGTGCAGCGCCAGCTTCCAGTTGCAATCCATTTCCACAAGCAGGCAGTCTTTGACCACCATATTCTCTATCGGATAGCCTTCCTTCTGCGCTGATTGCGGCGCGAGGAATTCATCCAGCGGCCCGGCATTTTCATCGAAGTTGATGAAGATCATGCCGCGGTTGATCTCGCACCGCACAGGCTTCAGGCTGTTGTCAGCCTTGTTCAGGCAGGTGAAGTCATGCTGGTCCGGAACCGATTTCAGTTCGCCTTCCAGTGAATAGCCCCACGCGTGATAAGGGCAGACAAAGCGCATTGCCTTGCCCTTCTGTTCGAGCAAGAGCGCCGAACCGCGATGCCTGCACGCGTTGTGAAAGGCCCGGATTGCGCCGTCCTTGGCGCGCGAGATGATGACCGACTGGTCCAGTTGGTGGAACAGGAAATAAGAACCGGCTTCCGGCAATTCAGAAATGTGGCCAGCCAGCAGCCAGTTCCGCATCCACAAACCGTCATGTTCCAGCCGGGCAAACGCCGGATCGGTATAGCGGCTTGACGGGACGGGCGGCAGGTAGGGAAAATCAGCCGGGTGTTCGGCGCGCACGAGTTGCGCTTCCATTGTCCGGTGCAGCAGATCCAGGGCGTCGGTTTGCATCGCACTTCTCCTCAAAAGGAATGGGGTTCAGGCGTCTGCCATCTTTGACGCTGCAGGATCACCCGGTTCCACCGCGCCAAAGCAGCTTTGGGCAAGGAAGCTGCAACTGTACTCGCGCACCTCGGTGAACTTCCCGTCGCGCAGCTTGAACACGAAATGATAGGCATTGTTGTAACGACGGCCGTTGAGCATCTCCATGTCGGTTTCAGCCTCGACGGCAACACGGTCACCTTCAGCCGTCATTTCCAGAACCGTCAGCTGGATCGGCGATTTCAGCACGGTCGACATTGTCGTTGGCACTTTGGAGAACTGCTCACGGTTCCAGTTATACAGCAGCCATTCGGGCTGGCGCGCCATCGTCATGAAGTTGAACTCTTCGGCAGTGGTCGCCAGGATCGCCGCTTCATCGCCGCGATTGACCGCGTCGAACCAACTGCGCACAACGGCTTTGTTTTCTTCGATACCCATTGCTCTCATCCCTTTTTTCCCGGCCGTTTGTGGTCGGCGGCTTGTTATGTCCGGCCGCTACGGCCTGCTTTTGCGCGAGGATGAACCCGGATTCGAATTTCTCGCCTATCCAAAGGGGGGCGTTGCCCAGGGCTATTTGCGGTTTGTTCCCCCGCGCGGCAGCGTGGTCGCAAGGGGAAGATCGGGCTGCCGCCGGATCGGCCGGTGCCGGGAGAGTAAAGGTTATGCCTATCATATCCGGGGCCAACGTTTCGGCGGTGTACGACGTGCCCCGCAATAGCGGAATGGACTGCCGCGTGGCCGGGCGTATCGTGCTGCCACGAGCCACCGTGGAAGTGCATCATTATCGCTTCATCGGGCCGCAGGGCGGGGTTTTCCGCTCAGGGCGCGGGTTCCTCGACCTTGCGCTGTCACGCCGTCCGGGCGCGCCACAAGGGCATTATACCGCCTCGCCCGGCAAAGGCCCGCTGCCGATGGGCGACATCATTTGCATTCCGGCAGGACAGGATCTGGAAACCCGCTGGGGCGAGGGTGAGCAGATGTCGATCTGCTGCGGGTTTGACGCGCTGGTCGGGGGTGAGGACGACATGTTCGCCAATTGCCATACCCTCGATGTATCGCTTGATGTGCGCAGCCCGCATGTACGCGACGCGCTTGTGCGGTTGGCGCGCGAGATTGCCCACCCCGACTTTGGCAGCACGCTGCTGGCCGAAGCACTGCTGGCCCAAGTGGGGGTCGAACTGTACCGCTATTTCAAACGCAGCGGGGGACAGAACGGCGGTGGCGAAAGCCTGTCACGCCTGAGCGCAGCCCACATGCGCAGGATCGACGAGGCCATCGAGCAGCCTGGCAAACTGCCCGGCGTGGCCGAGCTTGCGCAGGTGTGCGATGTTAGCACGCGGCATTTCTTCCGGCTGTTCCGCGCTTCGACCGGGCAGACGCTTGCCGCCTATGCAGCAGAGCGCCGCCTTGCCCGGGCCAAGGCTCTGCTTGTGCAAGCCCGTCCGCCGATCAAGGAAATTGCCTGGCGGTGCGGGTTTGAAACGCCTGCAGCGTTTTCGGCGGCATTTCGCAAGGCGACAGGAGTAACCCCCAAGGCGTACCGGCAAACGGCCTGGCAATGATCGGAACCAACGGCGCTACGGCGATAGCAATGGCTTGAATGCGGGGACGAATGCGCTTGGTTCTTCGGGCCGGAATGCGACAGACTGACCGCTTATAACAACACGAGGAGAGGCTGCTTGACCATGAATATGTTCGATCTTGCGGGCAAGGTGGCGCTGGTCACCGGCGCGAATTCCGGCCTTGGCTTTGCCTTTGCGCGCGGTCTTGCAAAAGCCGGTGCCGATATCGTGATATGGGGCCGCCGCGCCGACAAGAATGAAGAAGCCGCGCAAAAACTGCGCAGCTTTGGCGTGCGCGTGATGACCGATAGCGTCGATGTGCGCGATGACGCAGCGATTGTCGCAGGCGTCGCGCGCGCCGTGGCGGAACTTGGCCGGATCGACATTGCCGTCGCCAATGCGGGTATCGCCACGCAGGTACCGTTCGTCGACATGACGCGCGAGGCCTATCGCGAACTGATCGACGTCAACCTTGACGGCGCGGTGTTTACGCTGCGTGCTGTGGCAAAACACATGGTCGACCGGGCGCTGGCGGGTGATCCGGGCGGTTCGCTGATCATTTGCGGCAGCGGTTCCATTGCGCAAGGTGTGCCTACGCTTGCCCATTACGGCATCGCCAAGGGCGGGCTCAATTCGCTGGCCAAGGCGCTTGCGGCTGAACTTGGGCCGCACGGCATACGCTGCAACGTGATCGCGCCGGGCTTTATCGAGACCGAGATGACCTTTGCCGACCCCGAAGTGGGCGCGATGATGGCAGCGGGGGTTTCGGCCCGCGTACCGCTTGGCCGCATAGGTCAGCCAGAAGATCTGGAAGGTGCGGCGGTTTACCTCGCCAGCGATGCGGCGCGCTATCACACCGGCGATACGCTGGTCATTGATGGCGGCAAGCTGTTCGCCAACTGACAGCGAAAGGATCCCAAGACGATGTTTGCTCGGCCCAATACACAGCACAGCCAGGTGGCCTATGTTACCAATGATCTCGATGCCGCGATCGAGACTTTTCGCCGCGAATACGATTCGCCGGGATTCTATATTTTTACCAACGCCAATTCCGGCTCGGACGAGAATGGCGAACAGCTCAGGATCGCACTGGCGCGCGTTGGCGGCGTCGAGATCGAACTGATTGAACCGATCGGCGATACCGCGCCTTTGTTCAGCGACGTGCTGCCAGGCGGAACCGAACTGGCGATCCGGTTTCATCACGTGTGTTTCCGCGTCGAAGGCCCGTTGGAAAACTGGGACGCGCATGTCGCGTCGCTGGATTTTGACAGCCACCCGATCGTGTTTAAGGGCGCTTTGGGCGAAATGATGCGATTTATCTATACAGACGAGCGCCGGACACTCGGCCACTATGTCGAACACGTGTGGTTAGCGCCGGAAATATATGCTCAAATTCTGGCTGCAACACCAACCTATCCGCCCGCCAGCGTCTGAACTACCGGAGAATTTCCTTGCGCGATCCCATCGAATTAACTGTGGACGTGACCGATGCTGTCGGCATCGGCATGACTGCACACACTGCCATAAGCGTGTTCCTGCCCGATGATGGCGCGCTCGCCGATCCTGCGGTGGTGTGCTTTGCGTTCCCTGGCGGTGGCTATAACCGGCGCTATTACAGCTTCGATATGCCAGACGGGCAGGGCGGGGGCGAGGCTGCATACCACACCGCGCGCGGTTGGATATTCGTCGCCTGCGATCACTTGGGCTTTGGTGAATCGACAATCCCGCCTGATGATCTGCTCGATCTTGATGTGATTGCGGCAGGCAACGATGCGACTGTAAAACACGTGATGGAGCGGATTGCGACCGGCACATTGACCGATGGCCTGCCGCCAGTGGCCAATGCCACTTGCCTTGGCATCGGCCAGTCGATGGGCGGGTGCTTTGCCGTGGTGGCGCAAGGCAATCATGAGACGTTCGATGGCATTGGCGTGCTTGGCTACAGCGGTATCCACACGGTTGTGCCAACAAGGCCCGGCCAGCCGGCGGCGGTGTGGCCGTGGGTTTCGCGCCGCAGCAAACTTGCCGCACCCAAAATTTTCAACCTTGCGCAATTGGCGGCATCGCAAGGCCCGCAACTTGGCGATTCCGCCGCGTTGCAAGCAGCCGCACGCGCGGGGGAGCATCCGTTCCAATGGTCGTTCCATTACGACGACCAGCCAGCGGACATCGTGGCGTTGGATATGCAAGCCTCAGCCGGATTAATTGATCCCTTGCCCGAATGGCGCTCGGCGACGACGCCTGCTTGCGGGCTTTACATGGTTGCGCCGGGCGCTGTGGCGATCGAGGCTGCATCGATCCGCGTACCTGTGTTCATCGGCGTGGGTGAGCGCGACGTGGTGCCCGATCCCTGGGCCGAACCCAAGGCCTTCAAGAGCGCATCGGATATCCAGCTCTATGTCTGTCCGCGCATGGCCCATATGCACAATTTTGCCCACACCCGCACCCAGTTCTGGGCGCGGATTCACAACTGGGGCGAAGGCGTTGCGGCGCAAAGGGCGCTGGCGGGTTAGCGCGTTAGGGCTGCAAACAGCGCATACGACGGGTCATTCCGGTCGCGCCGTCCACCGAACGCACCGATCAGCGAAGGACCGGCGTCCACGACCTCGTCGATGTCCTGCACATATTCGCGGTGGTCAATCGCCCAACGGCCTTGGCGGCGGGACCAGCGGTCAAGATAACGACCCAAGGCGGTGCCTTGCCGCAGCACGCCGTCCTGTTCGAAACGCAGTGTCGCGTGGACGTAGGCTTCGCTGGCAGCGCTATCGCCGTCAACTTTGATCAGGATGTTGGAGACACGGTGCATGTGCGCAATCATCTGCGCGTGTGTGCCGCAGACCCAATTGATGAAGTCGCGACCGGTGCCGTCGAACATCGCGCCATAGCGCGCGGTGCCTTCAGGATGCCACACGGCATAGCCCAGTTCATGGTCGATCCGGTCCATCGCACGGGCATAATTGGCCAGTTGTTCTGCTATGGCGAGTTTGTCGGCGGTTTCGGTCGGTTGCATGCAGCATCGCTCCCTTGGTTGAAGCGAACATGATAGCGCGCGCGCCTGTCCACTCCTGACCGACGGCAGGTGCGATGCAGCGCCATCCAACGCCCTGTACGTACAATAACAATGCCAAGGGAGAGCGTCATGGATCTGGGAATTGCAGGAAAGACCGCACTGGTCACGGGCGGAACACATGGCATTGGCCGCGCGATTGCCGAAGAACTGGGGCGCAACGGTTGCCGGGTAGTGGTCGTCGCGCGCGGGCAGGCGGGCATTGACGAGACTGTGGCCGCGATCCGTGCTGCAGGCGGCGAGGCGGCCGGTGTCAGTGCCGATCTGACACATATGGATAGCTATCCGCGCATGGTGGCAGAGGCAGCAGCGTTGTTCGACGCGCCCGACATTGCCATCTTTTCCCCCGTCGGCCCGCCATCAGGCCGGTTTGAAGATATGGCTGACGAGGATTTCCAGACCACGTTCGACAATGTGGTCAAAGCATTCGCCCATTTCGCGCGGGCGGTGACGCCTGCCATGAAAGAACGCAAATGGGGCCGCATCGTCACGGTCGGTTCGGGCCATGGACGCTTGCCGGGGCGCCGCGCCACGCTGGGTTTCGATTACGTTTTGGCAAATACCCTGCGTCCATCTGCGCTCGGCCTTAGCCGCAGTCTCGCAGACGAGCTGGCCGAATTCGGCATCACAGTGAACACTGTTCCTCCAGGCTTCATCGATACCGGCGCACAGTACGAGGCGTTCTTTCGTGAATGCGCCAAGGCGGTGAACCAGACCTATGAGCAGTTCATGGCCGGTTTGATAGACCGCATTCCGATGAAGCGGTTTGGCAATCCCGATGAAGTGGCGGGCCTTTGCGCGTTCCTGTGCTCAGCCCGCGCCAGCTACATCACCGGCCAGTACATGCTGGTCGATGGCGGACGCATGGAAATATATTACTGACACCAACCGCGCTTTGGCTCAACCAATATCCTGCGTCGTTGCGACCCCGGCCTGCGCCGGGTTCGCGATGACCAATGGGTTGTTTATACGAGCCTGTGTCACTGCGCCTTGGCTGCGGCCACAAGTTGGAACAGCCCACCGTAATAATACATGAGCTTTTCCATAGAGAGGTCGCGGTACGGGGTCATCGGAGCGAGGGAATCTACCACGTCCCAGTATGGCTCAAGCTGTTCGAGCACTTCCTCAACCGGACCACAGGCGCAAAACGCGAGCACCATTTCGTCAGGCACGTTATGCGCCACCGACGATACATCGCCGTGATCGCCCAGCGCCAATTGACACGCGCGGGCCTGATCACCAAAGCCCTGCTTTTCAAAGAACGGTTCGTACTGCTTGTAGCCCGAATAAGCAGCGACCGTTGCGCGGGCGTCGTTAATGGCCTGCTGCTTGTCGGGGTTGATCGCGATCCACGGCCAGGCGTTGATTTCGATATCCTCGCGCTTGCGGCCATGTTTGACCAATGCAGCGTCAATTACCGGCTTCTGCACTTTAGAGGTATATTCGGCAGACCACAGCGCATGGACCATCAACCCGTCGCCAATTTCGATGGCGAGGTCAGTCATCTTTTCCTGAAGCGCGGCGATCCAGATCGGGATGCGTTCCCGCACCGGCGGCGCGGTAACCATCATTTCGGCAAAGTCGGCCTTGAAATACTGGCCGTCATAAGGATCGAGGCCCTTATGCCCGTTTGCGATGATATAGCGCACCACATCGACCGTTTCGCGCAAGTGGCCGAGCGGCTTGGCCTTGGGCATGCCGTACATGCCTTCAACCGCAGACGGAATGCTGCTGCCAAGGCCCAGTATAAAGCGGCCTCCGCTGATCCGGTCGACGTCCATTGCAGCATAGGCGGTTTCCACCGGGCTGCGCGTCCCTGCAATAGCGATGCCGGTGCCAAGCTTGAGTGTTTCGGTCACAGTGGCAGCTGCGGCCAGCGGCACGAACGGTGGGCCATAGATTTGCAGCACGAACACGCCCTCAAACCCAAGCGCTTCCATCTGGCGCGTCGTTTCGGTCAACTGCGCGGCCGGCAGGACCGGCATGGTGCCCCAGAAACGGCGTGGGCCGCCGACAGCGTTGGTCTTTGACATGGCGTTGGGCCTTATATGAAAGGGCGGTGTGGCCGCATCAGCTTTGCCTTAAGCAAGGCCGATATGCGCCCAGATCCGCGATGATTGGTTTCTTGTTTGATAGCGCGACAGGATTGCTCAGAACTGGAACAGTTCCTTGCGCAAGCCGATGATATCGCTGCAATCGGTGCTGACATTGTCGCGATAGGCGAAATCGCCTGCGTCCTGTCGCGCGGCAAGCTCCATCATCAGCAAGCGGTAGCGCTGCCCAGCTTGATCGAACTTGGAATGCAGGTCCTTGCGCGGGGACAGGTCCATGTAGCGCGGGCTTTGCGGGTTGGTCATCGAACTGTCCTGGCGCGAAACCTTGTACCCGGCCTTTGGCATCACGTGGCGGAACATGGGGCCGGCGTTCGAGGTGTTCATCACCATTTCCATACGTGTGCGATCACGCGATTCCGGTGTACACGGGTGGAACAGCGGCACATCGTCGCCGGGCGAGAACCGGCCATAAGCAATAGCGCAGTGCGAACGCAGATAGATGCGGATCACTTGGCGCACGTTCTGCGTGGGCTGGCGGATGCCGCTGAAAAACTTCATGATCGGGGCGACCGATTTGTTCACCAGCGTGCGCACCATCGTGATGGTTTCGCTGTCGTAGTAAACTTCCACCTCTTCACTGTCGGACTTTTCATCACCCACCACGTCGGCATGGAGAAAGTCGGCATGCGTAAGGTCGATCAGATTTTCGAGGCTGATCGGGGCCGAGCAATCGAAGCGGATCGTGGCGGTCATGTGTTTGGGCAACCCGCCCTTGGGCGGCAGGAATGGCAGGCTGGGGAGGTGTGCCGGATCAGCCGCCTCGGGACGACCGAACCAGCCCCAGATAAGGCCGTAATGCTCCATCACCGGATAACGCCCGCGGGCGTCGGTAAACGGGCTTTTGTCACGCGTGACAATTTCGAGCGGGTGAAATTCGGACGCGACAACTTTGCCATCTTCGCGCCAGATGTAGAACGGGTGCGAATAGACTGCACGGCGCACAGGCGTCTTGCCGACAGCATGGTCATGGGCCAGCGGAAACCAGGAATCACGCATCACCAGATCATGCGGAACCCAGTTATTGACAGCGTTGAGCGACAGGCCTGATGACCGTTTCGGCGCCGCAGGGGCGGACGAATCAAAGTGTTCGGTTTCAGGCGAAGCGGGGCGATCGGCAACTTCAAGCATGGGGATCTCCTGCGAAAATCAGGCAGCTGCCGAAACGGACGAAGCCGTATCGGGCGCTGAAGTACGAATGTCTTCACGAAGCTTACCGGCAAGGTGGGATGCCGATGCGATCAGCACGCGCAATGCAGCGGCATCGACTGTTTCGCGAACCGCAAACGCCCCTTTGTGGCGCAGGCCAACCGCATGGCTACCCTTCAGATCATCGCCAAGGCGCGCGCGCCAGCGGACTTGCGTCACGCCCCGTGCCGCCGGAACAGGGGCCAGTTGGGCGGTGAGCAGGGTGCGGAAACTGTCATCACGCAGCACTGCTTCAGTCTCGCCCGTTACGGGGTGCGTACGGGTGATCAAGGTGATCGGGAATTCAGCAGTGGCATAAGACGGCCAGTGCACTTTGCCCCACAAACAAAACCGCTCCATCACCAACAGGCCGTTCTCTTCGCGCAGGTCTGACATGAGATAAGGCGTAAATTCGACCGACCGGATATTCAGGACAAGGCCGGGATCATCAAACAGTGCATTGATCCATTGGTCATGGCCCAGTGCGACGTGCGCCGTATCGCACAAGTCAAAGCCCTGCGGAACAACCGGCGGAGCGATGGCGGTTTTCTGATCAAGATTGACCGACACGAAACCGCCGCTTTCCGAAACGGCAAAAGCTGCGGCCTTATAAACCGGAGGAAACTTTTGTTCGTCCTTCATGTTCGGAATGTCTTTGAGCCGGCCGGTTTCACCGTCATAGCTCCAGCCATGATAGCCGCATTGAAGCCAGCCGTTGTCCCGCACGCAGCCACGCGAAAGCGGAGCGCGGCGGTGGGGGCAGCGGTCTTCCAGCGCGCGGGCGATGCCTTGCGCATCACGCCACAGCACCACCGGTTGATCGCCCACATCGACCGCAAATGGCTTGGTCGAGGTGATCTCCTCGCTCAACGCAACTTTCCACCAGGGACTCGACATGTTTTCAGCACCACTCTCTTCCAGCGAACATCAAATTGACACGCGCCAATTTAATTGTCAACAAGGCTGACATGACCAAAGCCGATCCAGTGGACGCGCCCAGCGCCCGGCGGCGGGGCAGGCCTCCTGCCGATGCGGCCAGCGCCGTGCCCGAAGAACGCGTGCTCCACCTTGCCTTCGAAAGCTTTGCTGAATCCGGGTATGAAGGGACCACGGTGCGCGATCTGGCAAAGCGGCTTGGGGTAAGCCACAACCTCTTGAACGTACGGTTCGGGTCAAAAGCGGACTTGTGGCGCAAGGCGGTGGATTGGCGCGTGGCGAAATTCGGGCAGCCGGTGTTTGCGGTGTTTGACCGCAGCGATCTTGATCCTGAAAGCCGGTTGCGGTTGCTGGTCCACCGGTTTTGCGGCTGGGCGGCAGAAAATCCCAGCTTCATCAGCATCAGTCACGCCGAAGGACGGCGCAGCACCTGGCGCCTCGATTATCTTGTCGGCCTGTATATTCAGCCCTTCAAGCTCAGCCTTGATGCGCTGTTTGTGCAAGTGCGCGCCACACGCCCGATGCGTGCTATTTCCTCGTCCGCCTTCATGGCCATGTTGGTGCAAGGGGTGGGGTTCTATTTCGCCTCGGTTCCCATGCTCGAAGCATTGGGCGTGGGCAATGAAGCCAACCCCGAAGCCGTCCCGCAGCGTGTCGCCGAATTTGCCGATACGCTGCTGGCCGGGCTGTTGGGCCCGGCCACGCAGATTGGAGCCGCTCAGGCCGAGGCCTTTGCCGCTACTTGATTGTGCGCAAGATGCGCTTGGCAGCAATCTTGCCCGGCAGGCCCGAAATGCCGCCGCCCGGATGTGCGCCCGCGCCGCCGATGTAGAGGCCGGGCACTGCAGGCTTTGGCCCGCCGAACCCCGTTGCGGGACGGTTCTGGCCTGCCCGCAGCGATCCGAAGTCGATGTGAGTGACGCAGCCGTTGGTGGCGTTCAATCGCTTTTCCCGATCGCGCGCGGTTTCCACAAAGCGGCCCACTTCGGAATCGAAACCATCGTAGTAATCTGACATTTGCGCAATCAGATCGCGCATCGTCCGGTCCTTGATCTCTTGTGACCATCCCTCGCGCGCGTCGACCGCCATTGCGGGCACATAGATATACGCAAGGCCACCGCCTGGTGTTGCCTGCGAAGGATCAGAATTGGACAGCGGTGTGACCGACACCGCGTGTTCTTTGGGAATATCGCCGCGCCGTGCTGCTGCAAAGCTTTCGCGCACTTGTTCGGGTGTGCCGATATAGCCGACCGCCTTGTTCAAATCCGCCCCATCGTGGCGCAAATCCTGATGGCGTTTGAGCGTCAGTGGTTTGGACATGGCGATATTTGCAAGGAACGGCGCAGCATTTGAACGATTCGATGGCGCATGTTTGATGCGTTCGAGCAGGCGGCGGTCGACCTTGCCGGGCGTGGTCATGGCAAAAGCGGTCCGCGGATCGCAACTGGCGATGACTGCCTTGGCCTTGATCACGCGGCCGTCTTCAAGCCGCACGCCGCGCGCTGCGCCGTCGTCGATGATGATTTCAGCAACCGGCGCATTCAGCATGATCTTGGCGCCCGATGCTTCGATGCTGCTTGCCAGGGCATTGGCGAAGCTTTGCAGACTGCCGATAGGTTTGCCCGTGCCCAACCGGTGTAGTGCGGCAAGGATCATATAGGCAGCGCCGTTGCCGTCATCATCGACGGGGCCAGCACCAGCGGCAGTGTTGGTGAGCAGCGCGATGTTGGCAGGATGCTGGAACCATTCGCTTGCAATCTGGTCAGCGGTGCCGGCAGCAAGGATCTGCAATTCGTTCTTGAGCCTGGCGTTGCGGATAAGGCTAAGGCCCAATTGACCCGCATTCTTCAGATCCGGTCGGCCCGGTTCCGCCTTCATAATCGGGAAGCCGATATCCATCAAGGCGTTAAGGAGTTCCAGGAACTTCAAGTAGTTCTTGCCGTCCTGCGGGTTCAGACGACCCATGTCTTCGGCAGTGCGCTGGGGGTCGCGGAACAGGCACACGCTGGCACCCGACGGGTCAAGGTAGGCATATGTCGGATCAGGATCGACCCAGCGAAGGCCATGCTTCTCAAGCTCCAGTTCCTCGATCAGCCCGCTGCCACGCACGAACAGAAGCTCAACTGCACACGGCGTGACAAGATGGCTTGGCGCTTCGGGGATCATATAGCCCGAACTGGTCATGCCGCCGACCTTGGCCATCCGTTCAACCACGATCACACGTTTTCCCGCGCGGCTCAGATACCCGGCTGCGGCCATGCCGTTGTGCCCTGCGCCAACAATGACGACATCTGCTTCCTCGGTCACTTCAAACCCTCCATTTGGCGGAATACGAACATGCGCAGACCAGCCTCGGCCCCATCATGGCGACAGACGGTTTTTTGGCGCTCCTTCCGGAAGACAGGTCATGGCAAAGGCAATGCATCGTCTTGAGGCATCAAATTGTCAGGAGAAGTAGAGCGATGTCGGTCAAGCTGGACGCAAAGACGGTCCATGATCGGTTGACCGCGTGGCTTGCCCGCACCAAGCCGTCATGGAACGGGCTTACGGTCGCGCCGATGGATGTGGTGCTGGGATCGGGCTTTTCGGCAGAGATATTCTTTGTCGATGTCGAATATACCGAAGACGGCCACCACCAACACCGCACGCTGGTTGTGCGCCGCCAGCCGCAGACCTTTGAAGTGGTATTCGAAAGCGATCTCACGCTTCAGGCCAACATGATGGCGGCGCTTGATGCGCGGGGCGATCTGCCCGTGCCGGCATGGGTTGGCATGGAAGACGATGCGACCATCCTTGGCGCGCCTTTTCTGGTGATGGGCCGGGTCGAAGGACAAGCGGCGACACAGCGCCCGAATTACAACGTTGAAGGTTGGTTGACCGAGCGCAGCCCGGCAGAGCGCATGACGCATTTCACCAATGCGTTGACGGCACTGGCCAAGTTGCATGAAGTTGATTGGCGGGACGGATTCACTTTCCTCAACCGTCCCGATCGTGGAGCGGCGGGGCTGGAACAGTATCTTGGTTATCTGGTTGATTGGCACGCCGCGCGCGGTCAGGGGCGCAAGCTGCCGATTGTCGATACGGCGATGCAATGGGTGCTTGAAAACCGCCCGGACAATACGGATACTTGCGTGCTGTGGGGCGATCCAACGCCCTCCAACGTGATGTGGCGGCCAGATGGTAGCGTTGCTGCACTGATCGATTGGGAACTGGCAGCGCTCGGGCCGCGTGAACTGGATCTGGCGTGGTGGCTCTATTTCGACGATCTGTTCAGCCGCCGCTTCGGCGTGACCCGGCTGGAAGGCTTGCCCACGCGCGATGAAACCGTGGCGATCTATGAGAAGGCGGCAGGCCGCAAAGTCGGCAATCTCGATTACTACGATGTCGTGGTCGCATTGCGCATGGCGTTGGTGGCGGTGGGCGCTTTCGACCGGCAGGTGTCGCTGGGCAACATCGCGGCGACCAATACTTCTGCCGACAACAATCTCATGACGCTGTACATCGCGGAAAAGCTGGGGCTCCCGCTGCCCGAGCTTGGCAGCGATTTCCGCGATTTCATGCGCAACCTGACGCCGGTAAAAGAAGCGGCTGATTGATTGCCCGGCGCGGCAACCACCCTGCCTGCAGGCAGGAGGAGTTGGGGGTGGGCAGGCGATCTGCGCCGCCGCTTAAAGCTGGTTGCTGCCTGCTTCTGCAAACAGGCGCTGGAAATCGACCATACTGGCCTGATGGGCAGTAAAGCCGCCATCGACCGGAATGAGCGCACCATTGATGAAGCGGGACTCGTCCGATGCCAGAAAAGCAACGACATTGGCGATATCGCGAGGACTGCCGAGTTCCGGGTTAAGATGATGCGCAAGCAGCACATCTTTGACCACTTGCGGAGTTGATTCGATTGCGTTTTCGCTAAGGACAAAGCCGATGGCGATCACGTTCGAACGTACGCCCTGCTTGCCGTACTGCGTTGCAATAAAGCGTCCAAGGTTAATCAGCGCGGCCTTGCTGGCACCATAAGCCGTCAAGGTCATTTCACCCAGCAAGCCAAAGCCCGAAGCGGAATGGATGATCGACCCGCCGCCGCCTGCGATCATTGTCGGGAGGACATGCTTGCACAATAGCATCGGTCCGCGCGCATTGACCGCAAATGCCTTGTCCCATGCGTCGGCAGGCAGGTTGATCACGTCAAGGTCGCGCGCGCGCTGCTCGTTCGTCTGGAACGCGGCGTTGTTATGAACGATGTCGATCCGGCCATGACGGGCGGCAATTGCGCTGACCGCGCGGGAGATGTCGTCTTCGTCCGTCAGATCGAACACTGATGCCTCTGCGCAGATACCTTGTGCGCGCAGGGCGGCGGCCGTTTCTTCGACCCGGTCTGCCATGATATCGTTGAGGATCACCGTTGCGCCGCGCGTCCCCAGCACCGCTGCCACTTCTGCGCCGATGCCTTGCCCGGCACCCGTGATAATGGCGACGCGGTCGCTGAGGGGCTTGGTCATGTTTCTCTCCTGAACTCTCTGCTCGAAATCTTGCGCCCCACAGAGAATGTGTCAGGCAAGCCCGGCACCTATAAAGCGATAGGCCCGCTCACGCGTGAAGCGATGAAAGTCTGACGCGATAAAATCACGAAAAGAGAGATGGACATGGGCGTACTGGACGGAAAAGTGGCAATCGTTACCGGGGCCGGTTCCGGCATCGGTGCGGAGATCGCCCATGAACTGGCACGGCAGGGAGCAAGCGTTCTTGTTTGCGCCAGTCGCGCTGAAAGCGCCGCAGGCACCACCCAATCGATCCGCGACGCTGGTGGTAAAGTTGCCGCGGCGTTTGGTGATCTTGCCGATCCGGTAACCGCACAAGTTCTGGTCGATGCTGCGGTGGAGGCGTTCGGCGGGGTGGATATCCTGATCAACAACGCCGCGGTGACAGATGCGGCCACGCTGGCCAAGGACGCCAACATTGCAGATATGGACGCGGCCACATGGGAGCGGACGTTGCGCGTCAACACCATTGCGCCCGCGCTGCTGTGCAAAGCGGCAATCCCGCACATGATTGCGCGCGGCGGCGGATCAATCGTAATGGTCGCATCGGGGCGCGGTGTTCAGGGCGATCTCGGAATGCCTGCATATGGCGCATCGAAAGCGGCGCTGATCAACCTCGCGCTTAATGTTGCCACGCAGTACGGCAAACAGGGCATTCGTGCCAATTCCGTGGTCGTGGGTATGGTAATGACCCCGCCGCTGGCAGCCTCGATCAGCCCTGAAATGATCGAACTGTTTACCGCACACCACCTGACGCCCTATGTCGCCGATCCGCAGGACATTGCGGGGCCAGTGGCGTTTCTTGCCTCGGACACCGCGCGTTTCATCACCGGCGCAACGCTTGCGGTCGACGGCGGGATGACATCCCACGCCGCGCCCTATGCCGATGTGATGAAGCTGTCCTCGGCAGGGATGCTCAAGCAGGATTGACCGGAAAGCGGGGCTTTAGAGCCAGATGGCGTTAGATTGTACCGCCGTGACGGAGCCGATTTTGGCCCAGCAGGAGGAACGAGGAGGGAGCCATGCCGTCGCATAGTGACCGACGAGAGACGCTGTGATGGGCCAAAATCGGCCCGCCGCTTTGCGGTTGCGTCAGGAAGCCCCTCGGACAGCGTCGCGTTGCTTGTCCGGGCAAACCAGCCCGACCTGCGCAACGCTCCTTGCCGAGGAGCTTCCTGACGCAATCCTGGCGGTGCAATCTAACGTCATCTGGCTCTAATCAGAGTCCCGCTTCGAATTCGTTCAAATAGTGCGCAAGCCGGCTCAGCAGAAAGTCCGGTAAGGCAGCAGGCGCGCCCATGTCTTTGTCATTGCCGTAATTGCGGACTGAAAGGATCAGGATTTTCAGCGCAGCAACCGCCAAATAATAGCTGAAATGCGGCATTGGCCGTCCGTAGATCCGTTCAAATCCCGCCACAGCTTCCGCGCCGCGCGGCAATCCATCAATGCGGGGAACGCCGAAGTTTTCGCTGAATACTTCGTCCAGATAGACCCAGTGCGCCAGATCGACTTCAGGGGGGCCAAGCGTCGCGACCTCGAAATCGAACAGAGAAGCCACTTCGACACCCTCTGTCTGGTACATCGTATTGCCGAGCCGCGCATCGTTCCACACCAGCCCGGATTGCACCGCAATCGGAGCGCGGTTCTTAAGCGTGGCTAGCGCTTGGGTGATCACCGGAAAGGACTGGCCATTGCGCGCCCAGTCGAACCATTTCCCCACGAACTGGTCGAGATAGAATACGGCATCAGGAGCCCGCCGGGTGCCATCGGCCAAGAACGGAAAACAGCGCCAGTCAATCTGATGCAACCGTGCCATTTCCTCGATGCCGTTCCACCAACAGCGTGTGCGATCAGCGGCGGAAAGATCAGCCAGCCAGCCTTCTTGATGATAACTCGGAAAATCGGGCGGAACCCGCCCGTCGAGCCGGTCCATCAGGAAAAACGGTGCGCCCAAAACTGCCGGATCGCTTTCGGCAAAGTCGATGTTCGGCACCTTGACCGATGAATGGGCGGCAATCGCGCGCATCACTCTGTACTGGTGGAATACATCGGCCAGCATCGGCACAGCAACATCGCGTTGGATACGGGCGACAAGGCGGCGGTTGGCGGGTCTGCCGCTCTCTTCCCAGTTTGCGGTAAACAGAATGGTTCTGCTGGAAAAGCCTTGCGCCGGTTCAACCGCGTCGGTGATGGTGACAACAGGCGATCCGGGCAAGCGCGCCGAAAGCCACGGGCCAAGGCGCTTTGCTGTGTCTTCGGTGCGGATGTCGGGGGCGTGGTCTGTCATTGATCAGCCCAGCACGATCCGGCCGGTTTCGTCCATCATGCCGTTCAACTTAGCAGCGCTGGTCCTCTCGGCCACAACGCCAAGAATCGCATCATAGTGTGGCTCGCCCGGATTCAGGATCTGGGGCCGTCCGCTGCTGCCCAGATAAACCGGCACGATCTGTACCCCGGTAATCGCGCCATCGGCAATGGTCACCGACGCACCAAGACCCCGGCTGGTTTCATCAAGCAGTGGCGCAGAAATACCCGAGGGCGTCTCGTCGCGCGACCACGGCGAAATCATGGCGAACTTGCCCATGCTGTAAAGGATCGCTTTGCCGCGATAGACTTCGAAACCCTTGATCGGCAGCGGACCCTGGCTGACGATCAAATCCACGCCTGCATCAATAAACGCGCGCGCAGCCTCGCGCTGATAGTCTGCGATGGCGGATTCATGCTCCAGTATGCCCCAGTGGCAACTCAGCACTATGATATCGGCCTGTGCTTTCAGTGCGGTAATGCTTTCAACCAAAGCGGCAAGGTCATCACGATTGACCAGTGTGCGGGTGTCCGGTTCCACGCCCCAATCCTGCCAACTGTTGTTCTCGGCATAAGTGTGGCGGCGCAACGGGACGATCCCCGGCGTCCGCCGTCCGGCATGGGCGCCGGGCAGGAAACCCGCTGTGCAGGCCAGAAAACCGATTTTGTGGCCGTTGCGTTCGATGATCGCGGGTTGTCTGGCGCTTGCAATCGTATCCCCGCCGCCGACATGGGCGATGCCCGATTCCTCCAGCAACGCTATGGTGCGCAGGAACGCGCGGTAGCCGCCATGCATGGTATGGTTGTTGGCCACCGACATAACGTCGAATCCTGCCGCACCCATCATCGCAATGCTTTCGGGCGCCCCCGGCGCAAACAGATCGCCAAGGTCAAAATCGTCATTGATGTGCGCTTCAACCGGATGTGTGTCCCCTGCCTCTTCAGCATAAGGCCATTCGCAATTGCCGAACGTTACGTCCGCGCGTGAAAGCACCGGCGCGACGGCCGTGAACAGATCGGCCGGAGGTTCTCGCGTCATCAGTTGCAGGTCACCCACTGCAAACAGGCTCAAATTTCCGCTGGCCATCGCGCTTTTCCTCTCGATCTTTCCGCGATGCTGCCGCGCGCGATTGACGACGGCCCCTATCGACGGGCCGGTTGCCTGCATGGGCGAGGCATTATTACCGGTACAGACAAAAACACGAGGGACAGGATATGGCCGGACGCTTTGCAGGCAAGGTTGCGCTTGTCACCGCTGGGGCGGACGGAATCGGCGCGGCCACCGCGCGCGCCTTTGCCAGCGAGGGTGCCAGCGTTGTCTTGGCGGACATCAATGATGCGCTGGGCGAAGAACGGGCCGAAGCCTTGCGTGCCGATGGGTTTCAGGCCCGTTATATCCGTGCTGACGCAACCGACGAAGCGCAAGTGGCCGCGCTTGTGCGTTACACGGTCGAACAATTTGGCGGACTGCATCTTGCCGCCAATGTCGTGGGCGATGCGCATCCCGATTCCGCCGGGCCCGATTTTCACAATCAACCGGTTGAGGCCTTCGACCACACGATCACGATGTGCTTGCGCACCACTTTCCTGTGTATGAAGCATGAAATCGCGCACATGGTCGAAAACGGCGGCGGCGCAATCTGCAATGTTACGTCGCTTGCGGGCATGATCTACAACGGGTTCGGCGGGGCAGGCTACGGCGCAGGCAAGGCCGCCGTGATCCGGCTGACCAAGTTTGCGGCGGTCAGTTATGCCGATCGCGGTATCCGCGTGAATTGCATCGCACCCGGCGTCACGCCCACCCGTGCCTATTACAAGTTCGGTGACGAATACGCCAAAGTCCTGATTGATGAGCAAGTGGTGTTCCAGCCGATCAAGCGCGCCATTGGCTGTGATGAACAGGCCGCCGGAATTCTATGGTTGTGCTCGGACAATGCCGCGATGGTCACAGGCCACAACCTGCCGATTGACGGTGGATGGACAGCACAATGAGGGCGGGCGCGCTGCTTGAAAACGGCCTTCACCAGCGTACTTGCCCCCTGTGCGAGGGGATGTGCGGCGTTACCGTAGCGATGGAAGGGGGGCAGGTAACAACCGTCCGCCCAAACCGCGCTGATGTGTGGAGCCGGGGCCATATTTGCCCCAAAGGCACCACACTGGGCGCGCTCCATGACGATCCTGACCGGCTGCGCACCGCAATGGTGCGCGACGGCAGCGAATGGAAATCGGCGTCATGGGACGCGGCGCTGGAACGGCTGGAGGAACTGGCGGACGGCGTGCGCAATCGCCACGGGCCGCATGCCTTTGCAGCTTACGGCGGTAACATGGCGGGCAAGGACGCCACGCTTTCGCGCTATTCCGGGCTGATGCTGGCCACATCTGGCATCCAGCAAGTCTATTCGTCGGGCACTGTCGATCAGCATCCGAAAAACCTGTCGGCCATGCTGATGTTCGGCAATGAATGGAAAATTCCCATTCCCGATCTCGACAATACCGACCTTTTCGTGATTTTCGGCGGCAATCCGGCGGCGTCCAAGGGCAGCATCTTTTCACACCGGGACGTGATGGGGGCAATGCGCGATCTGCGCGCAAGGGGTGGCCGGGTGATCGTGGTCGATCCGGTCCGAACCAAAACCGCGCAAGCAGCAGACCAGTGGATCGGCCTTAAGCCCGGGACGGACGCGGCGTTCATGCTGGGCGTTGCCCATGTCCTGTTCGCCCGCGATGCAGTGCGGCTGCGCCAACTCGACGGCTTGATCGAAGGACTGGAACCTTTGCGCAATCTGGCCGCCGGTTTCAGCCCGCCCGAAGTTGCGCCGTTTTGCGGAATCGAGGCTGCGGTCATCGAAAGCCTTGCTGACGAATTGATCCGCACCGACCGGTCCGCGATCTATGGCCGCATTGGCACTTGCACGCAGAGTTTCGGCACGCTGGCATCATGGATGATCGATGTGCTGGCAATACTGACCGGCAATCTTGATCGGCGTGGTGGATCAATGTGGAGCCGCCCGGTCGCATCACTGGTAGATATGCTGGCAACGCTGCCCGCCGGAATGCCCGTAGTCATGGGCAAAAGCCGGGTGCGCGGTGTGCCCGCGGTGCTGGGACAGTTCCCGGCATCGTGCATGGCCGAGGAAATCGCCACGCCCGGACCGGGCCAGATCAAGGGACTGGTGACATTCGCTGCCAACCCGGCGCTGAGCGCGCCGGATTCCACAAAGCTTGCCCAAGCCTTGCCGCTGCTTGAATGCATGGTCAGCCTTGATAACTACATCAACGAAACCACCCGCCACGCCCACGTCATTCTGCCCAGCCCGTCTTTTCTCGAAAGCGCGCACTACGATATGTGGTCGTGGATTTTCTGCCTGACCAGCGGCGGTCATTATTCGCCCCCGGTGATACCGCTGGTTGACCGGCCCGATCACTGGCGCATCGTCGCGCGTGTCGGCGCGATCATCGGCGGGCAACCGCGCGCGGATATTGATGCGCTGGACGACGGATATTTCCGCGCGCTGGCCGCAGGCCGCGGAATTGATCCCGATACGGCGATGGCCGCATTACCCGTGCGCGGCCCCGAACGCATTCTGGACCTTGCAATTCGTGCAGGGCCGTTCGGGGACAGGTTTGGCGCTGTCGAAGGCGGGCTAACGCTTGCCAGCTTTGAAGACAAACCTGACGGCCTGATCATCGGCCCGGCAATCCCCCGCGCAAGCGAAGGCTTTGAAACCGCATCAGGAAATATAGAAATTGCGCCAGCGCTGATCCTTTCGGATATTCCCCGGCTCAAACAGGCGATGGCCGCGGCCGATTCCGCCCTTGTTTTGGTCAGCCGGCGCCATCTGCGCTCGATGAACAGCTGGATGCACAATGTCGATACGCTGGTGAAGGGCAAGGACCGCTGCACGCTTCGGATGCATAGTATTGATGCACAAGCGCGCGGGCTGACGGGTGGTGATCATGTCAACGTGACGTCCGCTTCGGGGACAATCACCGTGCCGGTAGAGATCGACGACGATATTCGTCCCGGCGTCGTTTCCATGCCACATGGCTGGGGCCATGCCGATCCCCGGACACAACTCGCTGTCGCGCGGGCACATCCCGGCGCGAATACCAATATCCTGAGCCCCGGCATGCTGGTCGACGCCATATCGGGCAATGCTGTCCTCAATGGCATTCCGGTCGTCGTGCACAAGGCAGTCACCCATGTTGCCCAACACGTCGGAGAGATTGCATGAGCAAGCTTCTGGTAGGATTGTCCGCCCTTATCGGCATGTCGCTGATCGCGTTTGGTTTTTACGCGGTCTATGCCACCACTACTGTCACCGCCATGACCGGGCTTGCGCCGCAGGGCGTCGCCGGGATGAACGAGGCAAGGTCGATCTATGCCGGGTCGTTCTGGGCGATGGGCGGGCTGATCCTGTATGGTTTGGCCAATGTCCGCATCAGGCAGCCCTTGCTCCTGGCCGTTGGCGTGATCTTTGCAGGCTTTGTCTTGGGCCGGATCGTGTCAATCGCGATGGATGGATATGACCCGCTGCTTACCGCAGCAATCGGCTCGGAAGTTGTCGCGGCAATCATTTTGCTTGCCGCCAGCCGCACGCCTGTGAACACTTGAAAAAGGCAAATACGATGGCATTGCTCGACGGAAAAATTGCAGTGGTAACCGGCGCTTCTTCCGGGATTGGCGAGGCTATTGCGCGAAGGCTGGCCGCTGCCGGGGCAACGGTCGTGCTGGCTGCGCGGCGCGAAGACCGGTTGGCGGCTTTGGCGCAGGAACTGGGCGGGAAGACCGGATATTTCGCGACCGACCTTGCGCTGCCCGATGCTCCGCAGGCGCTGCTCGATCATGTCACAGCGCATAATGGCACGCCCGATATCGTAATCCACAATGCTGCTGTGCTGCACGTGGGTTCTGTCGAGGAGTTCGATCTTGCCCACTTGCAGCCGATGATTGCGATCAATTACGAATCCGTGGTGCGCAGTTGCTATTTGTTTGCCCGCGCGATGAAAGCGGCAGGGCACGGCCACATCATCAATATTTCCAGCCTTGGCGCCAATATCACGGCGGTGGGCACAGGTATCTATGGCGGCCTTAAAAAAGCGCTTGAGATGTTCACCGATGCGCTGCGGATAGAGCTTGCGGGCACTGGCGTCAAAGTCGGGCTGGTATCGCCAGGCACCACCAGCACCGAGATATTCGAGCCAATGAAGGCAGACGGCAAGCCTGCGTGGGACACCTATATACCGGCGCTCGATCCAGACGACATTGCAGGCGCGGTGCTATTCCTTCTCGAACAATCGCCTCGTGCCAACGCTGCGCGCGTCCACGTCTATTCGGCGCACGAAGTGTTCTGATTGAAGCTGCGCCGGGCGGCTTGGGCCCGGCGTAGTACCTTAGGGTCAGGACCCTAGTTGAGGCCGAGCATTTCTGCGTCTGCCGTCTCTGGATAGAGCGTGAGCGGCAAGCCCGCGACGGTGGGCCCGAAGTAATAGGCATGGCCGCCAGATTTGAGCGCGCGGGCGTGGCGAACCCCATACCCTGCTGCTTCCAGTCGCTGGCGCGCGCCCTCGACATCATTGTGGATCATGTCGACCGATGCCAACGCGCCTTGTATGCCATCTAGCAGCGCTGACGGGCCTTCGATCAGGCGAACGCGGTGTGTCCCGCAAAGTGCGCGCATGCCAAGGCCTGCTGCATCGGTTGCCTGAAATTCCATGTCAAAGTGCCGGGTCAGGTCGGCGGCAAGCGAATCGATATTTTTCGAAACCACTGTCATGCAGCCAATCTTGGGCGGGGCAGCATCGTCGAGCGCGTCGAACGGCAGTTCGGACCGGACTTGCGCCTCGTTAACCCCTTCGGTGCAGG
This sequence comes from Novosphingobium sp. 32-60-15, assembly GCF_002280675.1. GTDB lineage: Bacteria > Pseudomonadota > Alphaproteobacteria > Sphingomonadales > Sphingomonadaceae > Novosphingobium. The sequence continues at coordinate 125,856 of NZ_NCEN01000002.1, forward strand.
CGAGGAACTTGATGCCATGGAAATCGGGGCCGAACAGATATTCGTTGACTTCGGGCACCGGCAAATAGCTGGTCGCGATTGGCAAATGTCCTGCGGCGGTCATCCGCGCGAGCACAGATTCCGCATCGGCGACATCGACCGCGATTTCGATCAGCGGATCACCTTCGGCAAAAGGCAGTCCCTCCGGGCCAGGTTGGATCGGCTCAACGCCATGTTCGCCAAACATCACCTTGAATCCGGCATCGGGATAGAGTTCGGCAATGATCCCCGGTGTGAAGAATTTCAGGCCGAGCAGCGCGCCCATTGCCTCGGTGAAGCTGCCCATATTGTCGACGCGCCAGGCCATGCGACAAAATTTCGGTACCATCAGGTTTCTCCCAATCGGTCGGTCCGTGTTCAGCGTCGGGCCGATTATCCGTTCGGCAATGAATAAGGCACGGCGCTTCGGTCCGATGTCCCGCCCTTTGGTAGGAAGCGCACATGGCCGCGATAGGTATCCCTTTGTCATAACGATGGTTCCGGCGCGGCCGGATCACATGATGGAGAGCTTGATGGCTGAATCACAAGATCCAACAAATCGCGGCGCATCGGAAAGCGCAGACCAACTCGAACGCATCACTTTGTGGGCAGAAGCCAATCTTGGCGGCAAAGTGACCCGTATCGAACGCCAACGCCGCTGGCGCCCGGTATGGCGGGTGAGCATGGAAGATGCCGGACAGGAGCGGGAATATCTGTTCAAGGCGGACCGCGTCTGGGCGGCGCACCCCTATCCCCACATTCATGAAATGAACTTACTTAACGTGCTGGCTGCGCACGATATTCCCGTTCCGCCGCAGCGCGGATTTTGCAATGATCCGCCTGCCATCGTGATGGACTGGGTACGCGGTGGCCGCGACCCCGGCCTTGTCATGGAAGCGGTCGAGAGCGCATCGACGATGACGCCCGATCGCTGGTCGGCCTCGCTGCAATATATGGAGCAGCTGGCCGCCATGCACAAAATTCCGGTTCCGGCGCTGGAAGCCATCGGTTGCAGCAAGCCCGAAGGCCCCACTGAACTGGCGCTGCAGCACTACGAACGCTTTCAGGCGATGTACGATGAGCAGGGAATCGTCGATCCGCCGATGGAATTTGCCACGCGCTGGCTGCGGCGCAACGTTCCGCAGCACCGCAGTCGTATTTCGCTCGTCACCGGCGATTGCGGCCAGTTCCTGTCCGACGGGCCTGACCTGACATGCGTGATCGACGTGGAAATCGGCCATCTGGGCGATCACCTTCACGATCTTGCCTGCTTCCGCGGACGCCATCCGGTTGAAAATATGGGCGATCTGCCGTCACTGTTCCGCCACTATGAAAAGGCGCTAGGCGAACCGCTTGATCTGGGTGTGATTGCTTATCATACCGTGGCTTTCCTGGGGGTCGGCTACTTCGGCCCGCTGTTTGCCCTGGGGCGCACCGATGCCGGTGGCGATTGGGTGGAAGCTGCTGTGCAATGCGCGTTCATCGGCCGACGCATGCTTGAAGCGCTTGCCGAAGTTGAAGGCATTGCGCTGGACGAACTGAGCCTGCCCGATCCGCGCCCGTCACCGCTTGAAGAAATGGCACTGGGCAAGCTGGCTGCCGATCTCCACCGCCTGCCATTGAGCGAAACTTTCGCCAGCTGGCAGCGCGGCATCCTGGCCAGCGTGCCCGAATACCTGCTCAACCAAGCGCGCTATCGGCGCTGGGCCGAAGACGCCGATCTTGATGAACTCGCGGTTGTGCTGGGCCAGCGCCCTGCCGATCTGATCGAGGCGGACAAGCTACTGGTGGACCTTATCCGCACAGCAGGGCCAGAGCGTGATGCCGAACTGCTGCGCCTGATGCATCGCCGCCTGCTGCGCCAATGCCTGATCATTGCAGGACCCGATGCGCCCGAGGATCACCTCGCGCTGATGAAAGTCGAGCCGCTCCTTGATGGCCGGATGGACCGCGTCGGCGATCCGGCACTGGCCTTTGTCTGAAGCCTTTGGGAGGGTGCAGGATAAAACCTGTGCCCACTCACCCGTAATGCGCCTGATGCGCGCGGCAATAGAGTGAGCGAAAGCGATGGATCTTGGAATAAAAGGCAAAGTGGCGCTGGTCACCGGTGGCACCATGGGCATGGGCCGCGTCGTTGCCGAACGCCTTGGTGAAAATGGCGCCAAGGTGGTCGTCGTGGCACGTGGCCAAGCAGGGCTTGATGCCACCGTCGCTGCGATTGTGGCCAAGGGCGGCGAAGCTGTCGGCGTTAGCGCTGATCTTACCGATCTCGAAGCGTACGCCTATATTGCTGCCGAAGCGGCCAAGGCATTCGCTGCGCCCGATATCGCCATCTTTACGCCGGTCGCGCCTCCATCGGGCGGGTTCGACGCGTTTGACGACAGTGATTTTGACGAGGCTTATGCCAATATCGTCAAGGCGTTCCGCCATTTCGCCCGCGCCGTAGTGCCGGCGATGAAGGAGCGGCGTTGGGGGCGCATCGTGACGATCGGCTCGGGCGCGGCAAAATCTCCCGCACGTGCCTCTGTGCTCAATTTTGATTACGTACTCGCCAATGTTGTGCGGCCCGCAGGCCTCGGCCTTAGCCGCAGCCTTGCCGACGAACTTGGTCCGTTCGGCATCACGGTCAACACTGTGGCACCGGGGTTCATCGATACTGGCAAGGCCTATGGCGCGTTCTTTGAACAGTGCGCTGCCGATGCCGGGATGGAATTCGAGCCGTTTATGGAAGCATTTCTGCGCCGGATTCCCGCCAACCGGTTCGGCAAACCCGAAGAAGTCGGCTCGCTTGTCGCGTTTCTGTGCTCGCAGGATGCAGGCTATATCGCCGGTCAATATATCGTCGCCGATGGCGGCTTTATGCAGGCCTATCACTGAACGGGGCCTATTCCCGGCAGTTAAGGAGAACGCATTATGAAAGCTATCCGCTTCCTGTCCACGGCGGCAAGCCTGGCGCTTATCGCTGCAACAAGCGCTTGCGCGCAGACCGCGTCAAAAACCACCTTCAATGCGCCCGCAGACGTTGCCGCGATCATGGAAATCGAGGAAATCCTTGCGACCGAACTCGACGTCGACAAGATCCTGCCGCATTATGCCGACAACGCCACGGTGCTCGATCTGTTTGTCCCCGGAGTGTTCCGGGGCAAGGCTGAAATCCGCGCCGGCTTTGCGCCCCAACTGGGCGCAATCAAGTCTATGGTGAAGACGACACCTGAAATGATCGTGGCGACCAACGGCACGTTCGGCTGCGCAGCCAGCCAGGTTGCCTATCAGACCGAGATGAAGGACGGCACCAAATTTGCCATGAATGTGCGCGTTCTCGATGCGTTCAAGAAGATCGATGGCAAGTGGCAGGTGGTGCAGCAGCACCTTTCGTTACCTGTCGATCCTGTCACGATGAATGCCCTTGCCGATGCGCCAATCCAGCCGCGGACGCTGACGTGGTCGGCACAGCCGCTTGCCCCGGTTTCGACCACGCCTGAAAAGGCCAAGGCCGAGATCAGGGAGTTCATGGATGTGGGCGGTGCTTCAGTCGGGCTGGAAAAGCTGATGAACTATTACGGGCCGGGCGATGATACCCTGCTGTATGATGCGTTCAGTCCCAAGGCTGTCATCGGCAAAAAGGAAATCGCCGATTTTTATGCGCCGGTCATGGGGAGCTATACGGGTATCTCGCTGACAATGCCGATGTTCGAGGTTGATTCCGATGGCACGTTCGGCGTGCAGATCGACACGCAAGAGCTGACCTTGACAATGAAAGACGGATCAAAGCGCAATGTCGCCCTGCGCCAAAGCGATTGCATGCGCCGCGTTGACGGGAAGTGGTACAGCTTTCTGGAAATGGTTTCCTACGTGACAGACGCCAAGACAATGAAAGCACAAATTACGCACTGATCGCGTCCCGTCTTTTAGACCCAGAGGGGCCGCCGCAAGGTGGCCCCTTTTTTTGTTGCGCTTGAATGCGTTCAAATATCCCCTTGTTCACGCAAACACAAAAAACGGCGGCTGCTTTACGCAACCGCCGTCCTTTGACGTTAAGTATGTTCAGATTAGAAGCTGTACTTGACCGTTGCACCATAAGTGCGCGGAGCACCCTGGAACTGTACGGTGGCACCAAGGCCGGTATAGCTGTTGAACACGTTGGTGAAGTTCGCCTTGTTGCCGACGTTGCGGCCCCAGAGAGAAACTTCGATCGCGGGATCGTTGAACGTGTAGCTTGCCTGAAGGTTGACCAAGCCATAGGCACGGACGCGCGACGCTTCATTGGCGATGGCCACTGCAGCAGCCTGCGCCGGATTTCCAGACGTGAAGAAATCGAAGTAACGCGACGCGATGTACGAATAGTCGGCGTGCAGTACCAGTTTCCCGGTTTCCATTTCGAAGGTCTGTGTGACTGAAGCGTTGGCAGTCCACTTCGGTGCCTGAGTGATCGGTTCACCCGAGCGGTCGACCTGGACAATCTGGCCGTTCACCAGCTGAGCTTCAATACGGCTGCCCTTGACATAGGAAGCGTTGAGGTAAGCAACGCTGCCGCCAATTTCCAGACCATCCAGGGGGATGACTGTGCCTTCGAATTCAAAGCCATAAGTCTTTGCCTTGCCGGCATTGGTGTTGAACTGCGTCAGACGCGTCGCACCCGTGCCATCAACGAAGGTGGTGTTGATGATGCGCTGAACGTCAAACTGCCAGGCGTGGAACACGGCAAGGTTGGTACGGAGGCGATTGTTGAAGAACTGACCCTTGATGCCGCCTTCAATGTCGCGCACGTTTTCTGGCTTGAACGAGCTGGAGTTTGGCGGTGGAACCGGACGCGCGTTGAAGCCGCCCGAGTTGGAAGCACCGCTGGTCTTCAGATAAACAAACACATCAGGTGTAAGCTTCACGTCAATGCCAGCAGTCCAGGCAGGGTAGCTGAACTTGGCCGTGCCCACGTCGTTGCATCCGCTGTTAGGCGCGCTAAGACCGGTTGGCGCAGGCAGACCTTGGTTGACACCAGCTTGGCAGGTTATGGCCTGGCCGGGGCGAGGAACATTTGGCGTGGTGCCCTGGCGATTGATTTCGCGTGTATCCCATGTGTAGCGCAGACCGCCGGTAAGACGGATGTTGTCATTCACATTGTAATACAGCTGCGCGAACACGCCCTTAGAGGTCGAAACGAACGAACCAAAGGTGTTGTCGCCACCGCTTGCAGCGGGCGAGGCATAGAAGATCTGTGACCGTGACTGTTCAGTACCAGCTTCACGGAAATAGATCCCGCCGAAGATGTACTGCAGCTTGCCGACGTTGCCGGAGAATTGCAGTTCTTCGCTGAACTGGTGTTGCTTGTAAGTGCTGATGAAAGCGCCTGCACCGGTGTTGGTGCCCAGCAGATCAAGATTGCTGGTGGTGTTCGAGTTACGATAGCCGGTGATCGACTTGATCGTGATGTCGCCAACATCAAACGAAAGGTTGCCCGACAGCGAGTACGCCTCGTTGAACGTGCCGCTATCGTCGATCGTAGGATCGCCAGTGAACGGTGCGGAGTAGTTAACCCGCCAGTCGCGTGAAAGCAGCGTAGACTGTTGCGCAGCCGTCGCGAACTCGGTGTTCAGGTACTGCGTGACCGGGCCGAGCGGGCCCTTCGAGAAGTTGGTGAACAGCGATGCCGGGACCGACACCGTTGCCGACAACGGGATCGGCGTTGCACCTGGAATAAGCCCTGCGCGAACACCCTGCGAAATGCCGTAGAACGCGGCCATTGGACCAGCCGGATTGATTGCGGCTACAGCAACAGGGTTGCCGGTGTCGCGATAGTTCATGTAGTCGCCCGACAGGTTCAGCGTCAGCGGAACCGAGTTTGGTGCCCACTTGAGCGAGCCACGAGCGTAATATTCGCCCTTGATCCCGCCGTTGGAGCCGCCAGTCGAGAGATTGGGGAAGTAGCCGCCGCGATCATTGTAACGACCAGCAACACGCACGCCCAGTTCGTCGGTCAAAGGCACGTTCAGAACGCCTTCGGTGACCTTTTGCGAATAGTTGCCGAAACCGACCTTCAGATAACCTTCAGTCGCATCCAGTTGTGGCTGCATGGTGGTCAGGTTAAGCGCACCACCGGTCGTGTTGCGACCAAACAGCGTCCCTTGTGGACCGCGAAGCACTTCGGCGCCCGCAGCATCAAGGAAGCCGAGGTTGCCGACCATTGGACGGGCGACATAAACGCCGTCAATGTAAATGCCGACAGCAGCGTCCGAATACGAGTTCGGGCTGTTCTGGGCCTGACCACGAATGGCGAGGTAAACGATGGTGGCAGGACCCGTACCGCCGGTACCGATCGAAAGGCTTGGCGCTGTGCGCGCAAGGTCGGTAACTTGCAGGACTTGACGTTCCTGCAGCGTTTCTGCGCTCAACGCGGTAACAGCAACAGGCACCGTCTGAATGTTTTCACTGGTGCGGCGTGCGGTAACGACGATGTCGGCAAGGCCAGTGCTGCCCTGATCGCTTTCAGTCTGCGTCTGCGCACTGTCTTGTGCCAGCGCTGCGCCGGAAAACGCAAATGCTGCAACAGGTGCAGCCGTCGCCAAAAGAATTCGAGTATAAGTTGAGAACCTCTTCACGGTAATCCCTCCCATTTTAAGCTCGGGCATTGGCGTGCCCGGCGGTTGTTTCGCAGCAGGCGATGAATTCCTCTCCGACACCCGCCGGACAAGTCTTCCTCGCATCTCGCCTAGTTGCTCGTGGTCCCAAGCATAGGCTGACATAGCCAGATTATGCATGGTGAACTTTGTAGGCATTCTGCCATAGACAGTCGTAAAACAGCAATTTTGTTGCATGCTTTGCAGCATCGCAACGCACCTGGCAGAAATTGCGAAATTCCATGCATGATCGCATTTCGCAACGACTGCCCTGTGGTCGCTCCGGCTTGGTACGTTTGATTGAAATTGCGCAAACCCATCTTTCGACAGGGGGATCGGCAATGGCCTTCCCGGATGCATGTCATGTGCTTTCGGTGCAACACACTATTGTGCAGATGTTGCCACGTTCAAATGGGAGAAGATGCGTTGACCGACAAATGGGCCAAGGGTGTTGAGGTTTTCGACGCAGTTTACGGAAAGGGTTCAGCCAAGATGGTCGCATCCGTGCCGCGATCACCGTACCTTACCGAGACTGTCGAGCACCTGTTCGGCGACATCTGGGCAACAAGCGCCCTCTCGATACGCGACAAGCGATTGATGGTGATCGGTGCGACGACCATGCTGGGCCGGGCCGACTTGCTGGAGATCCAGATTGCCGGTGCCATTCTGAATGGCGAAATCACGGACGAGCAGTTCGAGGAAATGAAGCTTTTGATGTTGTTTTATGCCGGTGCCGGCAACACAACTGCCCTGTCGCAAGGTATCGATATGGCGCGCAAGCGCGCTGCCACATTGCGCGAAGAAGACTGAACCTGCCGCGAGGGAGGTGCCGGTTGCACCGCTTTAGCGGACGTACCACGGGCCAACAATGACATCGGGGAGCCAGGCAAATGGCTGTTGATCGTGAAGAAGCCCTGCGTCTCGGGCATTTCTGGGCGACTGTTTCGGAAGAGCACGACACGGACAAGTTCCAGACAGTGCTGCATGATGATTTTGTGATGTGGTATAATTTCGATCCGCAGGACCGTAGCCGTGCGGAATTTATCGAAACGCTGAAATCCGCGCATGCAATCTTCAGCAACCAGAAAAATGAAAATGCGCGCGTCACAGTGACCGAGGAGGGATTCGTGCTTCAGGCGACGATGACCGGAATCCTTGATGGTGTGCCGATTTCATCGCCCTATTGCTTCATCGCGCAGATCAAGGACGGCCTGATCATCCGCGGGGATGAATACTTTGATACTGCACAGTTAAGCAAACGGGCGGGCCGGCCAGGTGAAGGCATGGTGTGATCGGGCGGCCTGATTGGACGGCGCGTCATCGTCGATCGTTGGGCAATCGGCACCAGCCTCGCTACCAAACCAATTATAAAGGCAAAGCATCGCGCTGCGTGTTATAAAGGAGAGCATGTCCATGGGTATGGAGCAACCGGCGCTGCCATCGTTCGATCTCGGGTCCGGCCCGCTGATGCCCGATCCTTTCATCATGGAAACCGGCAAGGTCGACCTGGCCGTCTACACCTCGCAGCAACGCTTTGATGTCGAGCGCGAGATCTTTGGCAGGGTCTGGCTGAACATTGCCGAGACGGCAGAAATCCCGAATGCGGGCGACTGGATCGTGCGTGATGTAAAAGTGCGCTCGTCATCAATACTCATCGTGCGTGGCAAGGATATGCAGGTTCGCGCCTTCCACAACATATGTTCGCACCGCGGAATGAAGCTGGTGTGGGATGACAAAGGCCGGGGCGGCAGGTTTTCGTGTCCCTATCATGCCTGGATGTTCGATTCGGCCGGAGACCTGCTGCACATTCCGGATGAAGGCTGCTTTCCGCATGTGGACAAGAAGGCAAGCGGCCTTACGCCGGTGCGCTGTGACCATTGGGAAGGCATGATCTTCATCAATCTCGATGCGGAGGGCACCCAGCCTCTGGCCGATTATCTTGGCCCGTTGACGGACAAGCTCAAGAATGTGCCGTTTGCCAGCTATCCTTATACCGCCCGCGTGGGTTCGCTGATTGATGCCAACTGGAAACTGGCGATCGAAGCGCAGTGCGAGGCCTATCACGTGCGCGCACTGCATTCACGCACTGTTTCAAAGATGTTGTCGTCCAAAGAAAACCCCTTCGTCCACCCGCTGCATGTTGAATTTCTTGGCGCACACCGGATGAATTCGGTGCCGCGCAATCCGGATTATGAACTATCGCCGGAAAAACTGGTGCAGGCGTTTTCGTTCATGAACGCGCAGCAAATGGTGATTGCCGATACCGGCGCGCAGGACAGCCCTGATGAAACTTTCGCCGGGCACCCCGATATCAACCCGACCAATTCGAACTTGTGGGGCAACGACCAGTTCGTGCTCTATCCGCACTTCATTTTTCACCTTTCGCTTGGTGGCTGGTGGCTGCACCGCTTCTGGCCCATCGCAGCGGACAAGTGCTACTGGGAGGCGGTCTACCACTTCGAACGCCCGCAAAGCCTGCGCAACCAGTTTGCCGTACAATATTCGCTCGCGCTTAATCGCGATACGTTGATGGAAGACAATCTTGCGCTGGTGCAGCAGCAGGAAGTCATGGAAAGCGGCGCGAAAAAGATCGTCCAGTTTGGCGAACAAGAAGCGTTGTGCAAGCATCTCGCAGCCGTGTCCGAAGCCGCAGTCAACGATGCCGAAGCCTCCCGGATTGCAGCACAATAACTTCGCCAGTCCAAGGATAGGCGGAGAAGGGCTCGCAAGGGGCCAGGCATTTCACTGACATAAGTTTTGGGACGATGACATGGACCTGGGGATCGCAGGCAAGCGCGCGCTGGTGACTGGCAGCACCTCGGGTATCGGTGCAGCAACAGTCAAGATGCTCGCGGCTGAGGGCGTGCTCGTGATCATTAACGGCCGCAATGACGCGCGCGCAGAAGCCGTGCGCGATGCCATCCATGCAACTGGCGGTACCGCGGCAATCGCGTTGGGCAATCTTTCGACAGATGATGGCGCAGAGGCGGTGATGCGCGCCGCACATGCAGCCTTTGGCGGGATCGACATTCTCGTCAACAATCTGGGCCAGTACGAACCTTTCGCGCCTGTCTGGACGGACGCCACCCCTGCGCAATGGGCCGCGACCTATGACGCCAATGTCATCGCCGCAGTGCGCACGATCCGCGCAAGCGTGGATGGCATGAAGGCCGCTGGTTGGGGCCGGATCATCAATATCGCCAGTGGTGCCTATACTGAACCACCGCCCGAATTTCCCACGTATGGCCCGTCCAAGGCCGCGTTGGTCAATCTGTCGGTGGGTCTTGCCAAATCGCTCGCAGACACCGGAATCACGGTCAATACGGTCAGCCCCGGCAACGTCCTGACCGAGGCGCTCCGGGCCAACCTGCCGATCATCGGCAAGGCCAATGGCTGGGAGGAAACCGATGTCACCGCGCTCGAACGCCGCTTTGCCAAACAGTGGCGCAGTCTTGTCAGCCGCACGGGCCGGGTCGAGGAAATCGCAGCGGTGATCTGCTTTGTGGCGAGCATGCACGCCTCATACATCACCGGCACAAATTACCGCGTCGACGGCGGGTCACACGCCACTCTCAATTGATTGCCCCCAAAAGATGCCCCACGAAAAGGTCACCGGAATGAAGCTTGCAGGCAAAGTCGCGATCATCACCGGCGCGGGCAGCGGCATGGGTGCCGAAGAGGCCCGGATGTTTGCCGCCGAGGGTGCAAAGGTGGTCATTACCGATATCGTCGGCGATGCATGCCGCCAGCTTGCCGCCGAGATCGGCCCCGCTGCTATCGCGATAGAGCATGACGTGGCGGATGAAGCAGGCTGGGACCGCGTTATCGAAGCGACGCTGGCAGCCTTTGGCAAGATCGACATTCTCGTCAATAACGCGGGACTGACCAAGTCCGACACCTTCGACAACACCGATCTGGCGTTCATGCGCAGAATGCTTGACGTCAACATCATCGGTTCGTTTTTGGGCATGAAAGCGGTACGAGGGCCGATGAAGGACAATGGCGGCGGGGTAATCATCAATATTGCCTCGGGCCTGGCCTTTACCAGCTTGCCCGGATATTTCGCCTATGGCGTGTCGAAGTGGGGCGTGCGCGGCATGACCAAACTTGGCGCCAAGGAACTTAGTCCCGACAATATCCGCGTGGTCACGCTAACCCCGGGTGCCATCGAAACGCCCGCGCTGGTCCCTGCCGTGCGCGAAAACGCCGCCGCGTTGATCCCGTTGGGCCGCGTGGGCGGGGCTGACGAATTCTCGCGCGTCGTTGTGTTCATCGCGTCGGACGATGCCAGTTATGTATCTGGTGCGGAATTCTTGATCGACGGCGCAATGATCTGCTGAAGCGCTTTTCTCCCGGAGATTTAACAATGCAAGCCACCCCGCCGACCGGGATCATTCCCCGCCAAGGTATTCCTTTTGATCCAGAAGCTTACGACGCCGATTTGCTAAGCGCTATCATAGCGCCCTGGCGACCGGATGTGCAGATCGAGGCTGTGCGTGTAAAAGACGCAAAGCGCTATGGCGATGGCATGGTGTCAACAGCCGCACGGGCGTTTCTCGATGTCGAATATGCAGATGGATCGCCCAAAGATCTGCCCCGCAATCTGGTGCTGAAGCTGGGCCGCTCGCCCGATTTCATGATCGGGCCAATGTACCAGAACGAGGTGCGTTTCTATAACGTGCTGCGGCCCGAAGTGACCGATATCGAGGCCCCGTTCACGCTGGGCGGGTCCTATGATCCCGCAACGCAGGCCTTTGCGCTGCTGCTGGGTGACCTCAATGACCAAGGCGCACGTTTCCCCAATGTGCTGTCAAAAACGACGCTGGATGAAGTCCGCGCAATTCTGGAAGCGCTGGCCCGGTTGCACGCGCGCTATTGGCAATCGCCGCGTTTCGCCACTGATCTTGCGTTCCTTGAAACGCATACACAAGGCGAACTTGCCACATTCATGCACGATTTTGTTCCGGGGGCGATCCAGCAGGAAATCGACACCGAGAACTTCAAGCGTGAACTTGTCGCCCGGCTGCGCACAACCGGCGACGAGCTGCGCCGAGGAGTGGCGCGTCTGCATCAGCACCAGCAAACCTTGCCGCATACCGTGCTGCATGGCGATACGCACATCGGCAATACCTATCTCCTGCCGGGTGGACGGGCAGGCTTGCTTGACTGGCAACTGACGGTGCGCGGGCATCACATGCACGACGTGAATTATCTGATCACCACGGCCCTGCCAATCGATGTGCGTCGCGATAACGAACACGATTTGCTGGCGTTTTATCTCGACCGTCTGAAAGCCCATGGCGTGTCAGATATGCCTGGCTGGGATGAGACGTGGGACGAATACCGGCGCTGCCTGGTCTGGGGTGTCTATATCGGTTGGCTGACCACCAATATCGCCAACTATGGGTGGGAAATCAGCGTTCTCAACCACTTGCGCCTGACAACGGCGTTTGAGGATCACGATACCGCAGCGCTGATTCGCGCGCTCGGCTGAAGCGGAGGAGCAACGATGACACTCGAAGAGCTTGGTATTCGCGAAGCGATCAAGGACCTTAAGGCCCGCTATTGCTATCACATCGACCTCAAAGAATGGGACCTATACGCGAGCCTTTTTACCGAAGACGCAATCCTTGACGTGGATCAGTCGGTTTCGACGCGCGGGCGGGCACCCAACCCTATGCCGCGCGTAACCGGTCGGGCGGCGATCCGCGCATTTATGCCGCAATTGCTTGAACCTGCAGACACGGTTCATCAGGTCCATTCGCCGGTCATCACTATAACATCGCCCACCAGCGCCAAAGCAATCTGGGCGATGGAAGACGTCGTCAGGATGCCGGGTTTCCATATCGAGGGGCGCGGCCACTACCACGAAACATATGTGCTGACAGAGGGCCAGTGGCGCATAGCCTCGCTCTATCTGTCGCGCACATGGGTCGAGATTCTGGAGGGCACCGAAGCCGGGCCTGATCTGCGCTAAGGCCTGGATACCCGGTATGGCGCAGTGCCCCTATCGGTCGGGAGGGGCGGGCGCGTATGACGGGGGGATAGTCCTTTTGCGGGGCTGGCAGGTTCCTGCTGAAAACCGACGTGGAAGAGGACACTATGACCAAGACCGTGGCGCTGGTAACCGGAGCGAGCAAGGGCGTTGGCCGGGGGGCAGCGCGCGCGCTCGGCTCCAAAGGGATGATCGTATACCTCACCGCACGCAGCGAAGCGGCGCTTGACGCGGCCGCTGCCGAAGTGAATGCGGCAGGCGGTACGGGCATTGCCATTGTCTGCGATCACCGCGACGATGCGCAAGTCAAAGCCGTGATCGACCGGATTGAAGCCGAGCAGGGACGGCTCGATCTGCTCGTCAACAATGCAGCGGCGGTGTACGGAGAGGAACTGGCAACGCCGGGCGCCTTCTGGGACAAGGATCTCAAGCTGGCAGATATGCTTGTGGTCGGGCTACGGTCCGATTATGTGGCAGCCTATTACGCCGCGCCTCTGATGATCCGCACCGGCGGATCGCTGATTGCCAATATCTCGTTCTACGGCGCGTCGTCCTATTTCTGCGGCCCTGCCTATGGCGCGGCCAAGGCCGGCACTGACAAGATGGTCCATGATATGGCCATCGATTTTGCCCAAACCGATGTGTCGATCGTGTCCTATTGGCCCGGCTATGTCCGCACGGATGAATCGAAAATGATTCCCGATGAGTATTTTCCCGAGCCTCTGCGCGCGATCCTGCCAGAGTTTGAAACGCCTGAATTCACCGGCCTGGTGATCGCGGGCCTGCTCGCCGACCCTGATCGCAAAGCACTTTCGGGCAAGGCACTGATCGGTGCAGAACTGGGTGCGAAGTACGGGATCAAGGATATCGACGGCAAACAGCCGCGCAGTTGGACCGCCGTAATGGGCGAGCCGCTGAAATTCTTCGTGGGCGGCTGAACCGGGCGAGGGGAGAGAGATACCATGATCGAAGCGCTGCTCGTCGTTTTCACCAACCCCACACCGGGCCGCGACGACGATTTCAACGACTGGTACACCCATATTCACACCCGCGACGCATTGGGCTTTCGCGGTTCCATTGCACAGCAACGCTTCTGTCTGTCGGACGAGCAGGTGCAAGAATTTCCGGGTGGGCGCTTTTTTGCCAAATATCTGGCGCTCTATGAAGTGTTTGACGCTGAACGATTCGTTCAGGAGCATATCGACAATGCCCTGCCCCCCCGCATGGTGGTTGAAGATTCCATCGATATGTCGCGGATGGACGATTTCCACTATTACCCGCTGCAATACCGCGACAAGGCACCACGCACGTTTCAGAACGGCAGCGTGGTGGTTGAACAGATCAAAGCGAAACAGGGACAGGAATCCCAGTTCCGTGACTGGTACAACGACACCTATCTTCCGGCCCGCTTTCGCGAACAGGGGATCATCAGCGCATCATTGCTCGCCTATGATCCCCACGGCCAGCTTGTGGAATTCAGCCCTGAACACGATCACGTCGGCATATGGCGCCTGTCGGACGATGCGGCTCGCGCGCACTGGCGCACGGCCACGCTTGTCGAATGCCCGTTCATCGATCAGGCTTCGCTGGCAGTCACCTGCTGGGATATTCTTACCGAGCGAATGACCGAAGATGCCGTGCATCACCCCACGTCAGCTGGCCTTGCCGGCGAAGAGCGCGCTCGCGCACGCATCGCTGCGGCAGGGACCGCGCAGCGCGACCGGGGCGATTTGTTGAAGCATTGACAGTGGGTCAAGCCGCAGTGCCAGCCTGCATCGCCGTGATCATGTCTCGGAAATCTGCCAGCGATGGCGCGTGGCTGGCATACCCTCCATCCACATGCAGATTCTGCCCGTTGGTATAGCGCGATTCGTCCGAAGCAAGGAACACCGCCGCCTTGGCGCAATCCTCTGGCGTCCCGATAAACGGTGTGAGCATATGGCGCAGCATCACGTCGCGTACTGGTGGCGGCATATTGTCCTCAGTCGCGCCCGATATGATCAGGCCGACCATCAACACATTGGCGCGGATACCAAGTTTTCCGTATTGCGCGGCGATGTTGTAGGTCAGGTTATGCACGGCAACCTTTGATGCGCCATAGGCCGTCTGCGCGATATCGCCCTGCAACGCCTTGGTCGAACCGGTGGTGATAATTGATCCGCCACCTTGCGCGATCATGTGCGGGATCACGTGTTTGGCGCAAAGCATTGGACCTTTGACGTTGACCGCCATGGTGCGGTCCCACAAATCGCCGTCCATGTTAATGACATCGACATCGCGCGTGATGATTTCAGGACCGGTCATTGCAGCGTTGTTGTGCAGCACATCGATCCGGTCATAGCTCTCCAGCGTGAACCGGACCATTGCGCGCACTTGGTCCTCATCCGATATATCAGCAGAAAACGCTTTGGCCTCAAGCCCTTCGTCACTGATCCGTGCCGCAACTTGTACAGACGAGCGGCTCTGGCTTCCCACGACAACTTTCGCGCCCTGCCGCGCGTATTCAAGCGCGCAGGCAGCACCGATGCCCGACCCTGCACCGTTTATCAGAATCACTTTGCCTTCAAGTCGTCCCATGCCGCTTCTCCCCCAATGGCTTCAGTGAATTTCGCCAAGAACGCGCGGGTGGAATGGCGCGAACGGTTCGCCCGCCCTGACTTTTTCCACCCACGCCGGGTCTGCGATGAGCGAGCGACCAACGCCGACAAGGTCGAATTCGCCCGCTTCCATCCGCTGTTCGACATCGGGTACGTTGTTCACGGTGCCAACTTCGCCTGCAAAGCTGTTTTTCAGTTCGTTCAGCAACCCGATGCCGCCGACCGCCATAGTCGTCTTGCCGGTCAGCTTGCGCGTCCACCCGGCAAGCGTAAGTGGCGAACCTTCGAAGGCAGCGTGGTGATAATAGCGTGTGCTGGCATCGAAGATATCCACGCCCGCATCGGCCAGCGCGCCAAGCAGGCCCTCAAGCTCTGCCGGTGTCCGGGCAAGATGGCCCTCGTAATCCTGTTGCTTCCATTGCGAATAGCGGAACATGATGGGCATATCACCCGCCTCGGCACGGATTGCCTTGACCAGTTCTGCCCCGAAGCGTGCGCGCTCCCGAAGCGCAGTGCCGCCCCAGCGGTCATCGCGCAGATTGGTTTCATGCCAGAAGAAGGCATCAGGCAAATAGCCATGTGCGCCATGCACGGCGATGCCATCAAAACCTGCTGCGCGGGCATTGGCCGCACTTCGCGCAAAGCCTGCAATCACATCGACGATATCCTCGTCCGTCATTGGTGCTGTGGGCTTTAACATTTCTTCAAGATACGGCGCCGGCACTGTGCTGAAGCCCCCCCTTGGTCCCCACAGACCCGATGGCCGCGACGACATCAGTTCGGGATATGGGCCTGTGCGGTGCGCGCGAATGGGACCCTGATGCCACAGTTGCGGGAAAATCACCCCGCCTGCCTGATGCACCCCTGCAACAATCTCGCTCCAGCGCGCTATCGCCGCCTGGCCGTGCAATTCGGGCATGTTGGCCTCGGCCAATGAGCCAGAACCGAGCGCGGTGGGGTGATCCACCCCGATGCCTTCGGTCACGATCAGGCCAACGTCGTGTTCGGCCCTGCGGCGGTAATAGGCGGCCATCGGTTCGGACGGCACCCCGCCGGGCGAGGCCATGCGTGTCATTGGCGACATCACGATACGGTTGCGCAAAGTGACGCCCCGCACGGTCAGCGGACGGAAAATAGGTCTCTCAGCGGTTGTCATCGTAGGCCCTGTCCTGGTTTGGCAGCACCATCGCAAAGAGGTGATCAGCGGAACCTGTCACAAGGCAGGAGGCGGTTTTGGCCAAGACCTGTCCGGTCTCCCCTGATCCGCACGGGCGCGCTCAGGCAATGGCATATCATGCGATAGGCGCGGCACGGCAGGCGGTCTGTAGCCCTTTTGTATCAAACAGGAACGCCGCAGCCAAACAGCGCCAGCGGTAGATTCTGCGCTAACGTTGGCGGCAGGGAGTAGCGGCTTTGGACGTAAAGAATGACGCTGGACAAAGTGCCGAAATGCCGCGTGGGGTCGGGCTTTGGGCCTTGCTGGTATGCGCCTTGGTACCAATGGTGGGCCTGTTCGGCATGGGGCCGGCGCTGCCATTGGTGGCGGCTGCCTTTCCCGGCGATCCTGACGCGGAACTTCTGACGCAATTGATCGGCGGGGCCAGCGGTATTGCCTTTGCGCTCAGTTCGCCGATCATC
The DNA here is from genome assembly GCF_002280675.1 of Novosphingobium sp. 32-60-15. GTDB lineage: Bacteria > Pseudomonadota > Alphaproteobacteria > Sphingomonadales > Sphingomonadaceae > Novosphingobium. The sequence continues at coordinate 142,715 of NZ_NCEN01000002.1, forward strand.
GGCATGCTGATCGGGCGTTATGGATATAAGCGCGTCTATATTGTGTCGCTCATTGTGTTTTCGATCTTTGGAACGCTGCCGGCGCTGCTGGACAACCTGCCAGTAATCCTTGCCACCCGGGTTGTGCTGGGGGTTAGCGTTGCGGGGGCCATGACCGCAGGACTTGCAGGATTGGGCACGCTGCCCGCTTCCACAAGGCCGCGCATGTATGGCCGCAACGCGATGCTTTCGAGTGTCGGTGCGATTTTGGTATTCCCGGCAGTTGGCGCGTTGTCAGAAATTGGCTGGCGGTTGCCATTCTTCATCCACACATTGGCGCTGGCGATCGTGCCATTGGCGCTCACATTGCCATTCGTGCAAAAGGTACAACCCCCAAGCCCGGACAAAGCTGCCCAGCCGGCGGGTAGCGGCCTTGGTGTTGCGCCAATTCTGCTGGTTCTTGCCGGTTTCATCGGCTTGACGATGTACGTCGGACCAATGTTTGCGCCATTTTACCTTCACACCATCGGCGTAACCGACCCGCGCCTTGCGGCACTGCCATTAAGCGCCATGTCGGTGGGTTCACTGATCATGACCAGCAGTTATGGCTGGCTTCATACTCGTCTGGGTGCACAGTTGTTGTTCGCGCTGACCTTGTTGCTGACCGGCGGCGGGTTGCTGGTGGCAGGAATGGCACCATCGCTGCCGCTGTTCATTGCCGCGATGTTTGCCGTGTCATGCGGGCTGGCAATTTTCACGCCCAACCTCAGCTCCCATATCGCGGCAACATCAACCAACACGGCGCGGGGGCTGGGGTGGGCAATGTCTGCGATGTTCGCGGTTCAGGTGGCGTTTCCGTTTATCGCGCGATGGATTTCGCAGACTTTCGGGTCTGCCGGTGTATTTCTGATCTTCGGCGGCTGCGCGCTGCTGGCAGGTATCGGCGCCATTCTGTTTGCAAACAGCGGCCCGCGCTCGGCAATGGGCAGCCATTGACAAGGCATGTGCTGCTGTTGCTATGCATTTTGGCGATGGATCGTTTCGACAGCCCCAATTGCGCTTTGCGTTTCAAACGCCTTGCTGATGAAACAGCGAGGCGCATAACCTGCGGGCTGCGCTCATGAGCAGCCTTGCCGGAATGCCCGCGTTTTGCATTGATCCGCACGTGGGCAACGACGACGACCAGAGCATTACGCACCGGGCCTATATCCAGATTCGTGCCGGGCTGATTTCATGCCGGTTGAAGCCGGGGTCGCGGCTCAAAATTGCCCAACTTCAGCGGGAACTGGGCATAAGCCAGGCTGCCGCGCGCGAAGGTCTTTCACGGCTCGCAGCCGAGGGGCTTGTCACGATCGAGCGCAATAGCGGCTTTCGGGCCACGCCTTTATCCGTCGATGGCTTTCGCGAACTGGCCGACGCCTGCCTTACTATCGAGCTGCCGCTGTTGCGGTCTTCAATCGCCCTTGGCGATTTTGCGTGGGAAGGCGCGCTGCTGTCAGCGTACCACATCTCGTCACGCGTGCTTGCGCAAGTCGGCGAAGATGAAATCAGCATGGATGCCTATGTCCAGCACCGCGATGAATTTCACCGCATTCTGTTTTCACGGTGCGATAACCAGTGGCTGCTCCGCGCGTGGTCGCAACTTTATGCCCAGCAGATGCGCTATCGCCACACTTTTCGTGAACTGGCGCGCTACGAACGCAGTTTGTACGAAGACCACCGCAGGTTCCTTGATGCGGTAATTGACCATAAAGTGGATGAAGCGGCTGAATTGTGGCGTGCCAACCACGACAAGATCGTGGCTTTCATCGAATCCAGCCTTGGCCAGACTTTACCGGATGTGGCGCCCAAGCGCGTGGCGACCGGGCGCAAGCATAAAGCGTGACGCCCGGTCTTTTAAGGCAATTGCGCGCAAGTCTACATTCAGAACGTGTCCACCGGGGGCAGTTCTGGTGATTCAATTTCGCGCATATCGGCCATCTGCGGCTGATGCGCGAGGTGGCCGCCATCGACAGAATAGGCCTGCCCGGTGATATATTCGGATTCGTCTGCGGCAAGGAATGCGGCCATCGCGGCAATATCGGCAGGAATGCCGATGCGGCTGGTCAGCGATTGACGTTTGATCCGTGCGACCAGTTCGGGATATTCGGCCAAGCTGTCATTGATGATCGGCCCGGGCAGAATCGCGTTGCAGCGGATGCCCTGCCGACCATGCTGTGCCGCGACATATTTGGTCAGTCCGATAACAGCGGCTTTCGATGTGCCATAAGCGATGCGGACATTGTCGCCCATCAGCCCTGAATCAGACGCTGTATTGATGATCGATCCGGACCCTGCCTTGATCATGTGCGGGAGCGCGTATTTGCATCCCAGCATCACCCCGCGCACATTGACGTTCATCACGAGATCCCAGATCTCGAGAGGAATATCGACCGCTGTACGGTCCTGCATGTTGACCTCTTTCGAGGTAGCCGCAGCATTGTTGAACAAGATGTCGATTTTGCCAAAGCGGGCAATTGTTTCGGCGATACCAGCCTCGATCGACGCAGGTTCGGCGCAGTCGAAATGAAGGCCGATCGATCCGCCGCCAATCGCTTGTGCAATGTCCTTGGCGCGGGCTTCGAAAATATCAGCAACGACCACGGTTGCCCCTTCGCTAACGAAACGTTCGGCCGTGGCAGACCCCAGGCCTCCCGCGCCACCAGTGATGACTGCAATCTTACCTTCAAGCCTGCGCATGTCTGTGTCTCCCTTTATCGTTGCCGTACCGTGTCATGGGATTGGCCGGCAAATTCCTACCGGCCGGAGGGGAAGCGACCATGCCGGTCGCCAAGGTTCCCTGCCGAGAGGCAGGAACAGCGGTTCACCAACTTGCTAGGATTGCAGACGCGCCGCTTGTCGCCGCATATCCGTGAAAGGGAACGCCATGAAGCCGGGCACCGCTACCAAGCCGGATTCGATCATCGCGGTCGAGCAGTGGAACGCGTTCTGGGGCGCGCGCGACCTTGAAGGCATGAAGCGCGTGGCTGCCGACGATTTTGTCCAGTGGCACGCGACGGTGCGCAAAAACCTGACCAAGGACGAGGAATTCGCCATGCTGGTCGAAGCACTGAAGGTCATGGAGATCACGTTCAAAGACATTCGCTTGACGCCGATGGAAAATGACACCGTCCTCCAACAGTGTCTTGGCGATATCACCATCGCGGGTGCAGGGACGCGAACCGATGTGCCGTTCGCCATGGTTTTTCACACGCGTGGGCAGCAGGTTACGCGGTGCGATGAATATATGGACGGAATGTCATTACCGCCCATTGATTTCACGCCGAAGGATTAGGGTCAGGCCGCGCAAACATTTGTATTTGCGCGGCCGTCAAGTCATTGTGCCGCAATCAGATCGGCGCGTTCGGTCAACTTGTCGTTGCGTAAGGCGGCAAGGGTATCTGCACTGGGTGGCACAACGCAGACGCTACCGATGCCCAGCGCCTTAAGTGCGCGGCCTGTACCAACCCAGCAGGCCAGCATCAGCACGGTATCGCCAATCTCCGGCTCGGTCAGCAGTGCATGCATGCGCTCCCAAAGGGCGTCGTCACCATTGATCGAATCGATGTCGCTTTCAAACCGGTCAGCGAATTCGATCAGCAGCCGCTCACGCTCGGTAAAGCCTTCCCAAGCATAATTGCAGTCGGCGGCGTTTTGATAAAACTCCTCGGGAATTTCGCCCCCGGCAAAGCCCGGCCAATCGCGCCAGAGACGCATTCCGGCGCAAATCGGGCAATTGGTGCGCGCCGCGCCAAGGATGCGCATCCCTTCGCGTTCGCGCGCGGTCAGCGTCGTTTCAGGTGCGTCGTAAATCGTTCGGAACATTCGCTGGCGAGTATCCACCAGCTTTTCCGTGCCAAGGTGGTTCAGGATGTGAACCAACGGTTCACGGTCTGCGGGAATATCTACGCGATAGGGCATTGTGCCACTCCTGCATCGGGGCCTCAGGGACTCTCTCGGTCTAAATAGTGCATGATTTTTCACGCCTGATCACACCTGCCTTTGGACGGGGTTTAGCCATCCGTATTTGCGGCAATCCCGAAAGGTGGGATCGCAAGGCAACGCGACAAGGAGAAGCGAGGAAACGCCTTGCCCGAATGTCATTGTCACCGATCACCGGGAGAGTGAAACGATGAAACGACTGGAAGGCAAAGTGGCCGTTATTAGCGGCACGAGCGGCGGGATTGGTGCGGCAACCGCACGGCGGCTGGCGTCCGAAGGTGCCAAAGTGGTGCTGGCCGATATCGACATGGCAGGTGCCGAACGCACCGCGCAAACCATCCGCGAAACCGGCAGCGAGGTGATGGTGCATTATCTTGATTTGGCCGATGAGGCGAGCATCGCGGCGTTGATTGATGCTACTGTCGCCCGGTTCGGCCGGATTGACGTCTTGTTCAACAACGCCGCCGATACTCGCGCCGAAACAATGATCAAGGACGCCGCGGTCGAATTCATGGATGCCGACCTGTGGGATAGCGTCTTTCGCATCAACACACGGGGCACAATGCTGATGATCAAGCACACCTTGCCGCATATGGTGCGGCAAGGTGGCGGCTCGATCATCAACACAAGTTCGGGCGCGTCGCTGCGCGGAGATCTTTTCCGCGTCGCCTATGCCTCGTCCAAAGCAGCGATCAACGTGCTGACCGAATATGTCGCGGCGCAGTATGGCAAAAAGGGGATTCGCTGCAATGTCGTTTCGCCGGGTCTGGTCGTGACCGAAAATGCCGCTATGAATCAAGGCCATAACCTGGACATGTATCTTTCGCACCACCTGACCCCGCGCCTTGGGCGGCCTGACGATCTGGCCGCGATGGTTGCATTGTTGGCCTCGGACGACGGCAAATTTATCACGGCACAGATCATTCCGGTCGATGGGGGAATCTCGACCCATTTCCCGCACGTCGCCGAAACGCGCGGCGGCGTCGATGCCTACAAACCGGCAGCACCTGAGGAGCAAGCACATGGGTAGATTGACGGGACGGACCTGCATCGTCACCGGCGGCGCAGGCGGGCTGGGATCGGCCACGGTGCGCAGGCTTTGTGCCGAAGGAGGGCAGGTTGTGGTCGCCGATATCCTGCTTGAACCGGCTGAAGCGCTGGCGGCGGAAATTCGTGCCGACGGCGGCGATGCCATCGCGCTGCATCTCGATCTTGGCGATCCTGCCAGCATCGCACAACTGATTGCAGATACGCTGGCCCATTACGGCAAGCTGGAGGTTGTGTTCAACAACGGGGCCGCCACACAGTCCGAATTCCTGAACCGTGATGGTGCGGCAGGCGATATGGATATCGCAGTGTGGGATCATACGTTTGCAGTGAACACCCGCGGCACCATGCTGATGATCAAGCACGCGCTGCCGGCGCTGATCGCGTCGGGCAGCGGGGCGATTATCAACACCAGTTCAGGGGCCTCACTGCTGGGTGATCTTTCGCGCACGGCCTATGCCGCGTCGAAATCCGCCGTGAACGCGCTTACGCTTTATGTCGCGGCGCAATACGGGAAGCAGGGCGTGACATGCAACGCCATCTCGCCCGGCATGGTGCCAACAGCCGCTTCGCGCGAAAACCAGCCCGAACTTATCCGCATGGTAGAACGGCATCACATGACGCCGGAACTGGGATACCCCGATGACATCGCTGCGATGGTTGCACTGCTGGCATCAGACGATGGACGGTTCGTTTCGGGCCAGATTATCCGCGTCGATGGCGGCGTGACCAAAGCATTCGCGCACGTCGCCGATAACCGCGACCAGTTCGAAGCCCATGTCGCCAGCACATGGGGGCAGGACGCATGACCGCGCAGGCATTGGAGAGCGTAGGAGCGGTGGCGCGTAGTTGGGAGGCGGCCTGCCAGTCAGGCGACACCGACCGGATTGTTGCGCATCTTTGCGATGATGCCGTTGTCTGGTACAACTTCAATCCGCAAGCCCAGCACACCAAGGGCGCCTATCGCGCCATGCTAGAAACCAGCAGGACCGGTTTGCCAAACCGGCGCTACAAGGACCGGCGGGTGCACTTGCATCCCGGCGGTTTCGTCGAGCAGGCGACGCTGGAAGGCGAGACGCCCGGTGGCCCGGTCGAAACGCCGTTCCTGCTGATTGCAACGGTGGAAGGCGGCCGCATTACGCGGATAGCGCAATATTTCGACACCACAATCATGCATAAGGCAGGTCTGGTGCCTGTTTGAAGCTGGTGAAATTCGCCCGGTAAACTGTGACGGTTTACCGGGCTCTATGTCCTGACCCTAGCAGCTTCAGCCCCAGCGCAGCGGCAATTCGCTGACCTGGATGACGTTGCCGGTGAACCAAGGCACGCGGAAACCGTCCTGCACCTTGAACATCGGGATCACTTTGACGAATTCCTCAATCGCAGTCTGCAATTCACGGCGGGCAAGGTGCTGGCCAAGGCAGCGATGTATGCTGTGGCCAAGCGTGACATGCATCGGCTTGCGGTCCAGCTTCACGTCCTGAGGATTTTCATAAGCTTCGGGATCGCGCCCGGCGAGCGGTGTCGACATCGAGACGACGTCGCCCGGAAGCAGGGTGTGTCCGTCCAGTTGATGTTCTTTGGAAACGATGCGCTGGGTTGAAACCGCGGCATAGGCGCGCAACAGTTCTTCCACCGCCACAACGTTCTGCGATGGGGTATTCTCGCGCATGGTCTGCTGGTCTTGCGGGTTCTGCGCAAGATGGCGGAACTGCAGACTGAGATTGGCAGTCACAGTATCAAGGCCACCAAGATAGAGGTTGAAGGCGTGTCCGAAAACTTCCTGATCATTCCATTTGCGGCCATCTACCTCAAGCGTCATGCACTTGCTGATAAGATCATCGCCCGGGTTCTTGCGGCGCGCGGCGATGGTCTCCATCAACAGTTCCTTTACCGCCCGCACGCTGGCGATTTGAACGGTGACGTCTGTTCCGCGTAACAGCTGGTTTTCCCATTCGAGGAACTGTTCGAGCCGTTCGACCGGAAGGTCGATCATCTCAAGGAAGATGGTGATCGGGAAGAGGATCGCAAAATCCTGCACGAATTCGCATTCGCCCTTATCCTTGAATTTGGCGATCAATTCCTGGGCGCGCCCGCGAACCTTTCCGTCCAGCTTCATCATCTGGCTGGGGGAATAAAGCGGATTGAGCGCCGAACGATAGGCGGTGTGGACCGGCGGATCGAGTTCGGTCGGGATGATGTCCCAAGTCTCGCCGATCATCTGGGCAAAGCCGGTGTTGCCGCTCTTGTGGTAATTTTCAGTATCGGCATAGATTTTGCGCAAATCTTCTGCCCGGCGCACGACCCAACCCGGTTTGTTGAAGGAAACGTTATCGGCAAAGAAAACCGCCGGCCCTTCATGAATGGCCGGGACAATCGTCTCATGCGGGTTTTCATAAATGACCTTGCGATCATAAAGTGCGCAGTGGCGCATTTCTCGCGCGGGTGCCTGCGGGGTCGTTGCCAAATCTGTCATCTTTTCAGGCCTTCGCTTTTTTCATTGTGCGGCACCGGACTGTCATTTCGGCAGGCGGTGCCGCGCATTCGTGCGGTTCATGTCAAGTTGGGGCCTCTTTAACCGCTGGATCGCAGCGTCGCTTCCTATCGGAAGGTATGTTCGCTTCGGCACGTTTTGCTCAACCGTCTGCATCAATGCAATCTGCGCAAAGCTGCCTGCCCAATTTCTGGCATGGTTGGCTGAAGCGTTTGAGGAAGGGGATTTATGGCCGGGTCGATCGAGGCCGAGCGTGCCTCAGGTTATCGATGGCTGGTTTTGCTGGTCCTAACCCTTGCGCACAGTTGTCACATCATGGACCGCATGGTGGTGAGCATCGTGATGGAGCCGGTACGCCACGAATTTGATCTGACCGACACCCAGCTGGGGCTGATTTCAAGCCTTGGATACGGGCTATGTTATGGCGCTGCGGTTCTGCCCATGGGCATGGTGATCGACCGTTCGGTCCGCAAAAACGTGTTGGCCACGATCCTTGCTGTCTGGAGCGCCATGACTGCCGTTTGTGGTTTGGCAACCAGCTGGACCATGTTGCTCGCATCGCGTTGTATGGTCGGATTGGCAGAATCTGGCGGATCGCCTGCCGGACTTTCGCTTTTATCGGACTATTTCCCGGCAAAGGAGCGATCGACTGCGGTTGGCCTGTGGTATCTGTCGTCTGCCATCGGTTCGATCCTGACGTTCATCCTCGGCGGGATGATCGCTGCGGAATATGGCTGGCGCATGGCGTTCTTTCTGGCGGGCGTGCCAGGCATGATCATGGCCGTGATCGTGTTTCTTGTCATTCGCGAACCCAAACGCGGTGCAAGCGATGCGCCTTTAGCAGGCGTACCTGCATCGGACCAGGCTCCTGCTGATAAGCTATCGTTCAAGCAATCGCTTGCGGAAATAGGCGCGCGACCTGCGGCGGTGCATATCCTGCTGGGCGTGCTGCTGACGGCTGCGGCGATATCGTCTTATTCGACGTGGTCGATTTCATTCCTTGTCCGGCAACATGGCCTGAAACTGTCAGAAGCCGGGCTGACCGTGGGCCTGACAACCGGTCTGTTGGGCGCTTTGGGCGGAGCCTTTTTCGGATGGCTGGCAGACCGTAGCAGCCGCCGCGATGCACGGTCCAATCCGTGGCGATCAGGCGTCATCGCTGCGGCAACGTCGGTGGCCGCGATGTTCCTGGGCATTGGTTCGCTGCTAACCGAAGCCACCTTGCCCGCGCTGGTGCTGGTGGCTTGCTACGCCTTTTTCTTCAACAGCTACAATGGCCCGGCCAATGGCCTGTTGTTGATTGTGGTGCCATCGCAAGTACGCGGCTTCACCATCGCGCTTCTTCAGTTGGGCGCGACCCTTCTGGGTTTCGGCGTTGCGCCGTTCGTGGTGGGACAGCTCAGCGATATGATCGGCGGGTCCAATTCACTGGGTTGGGCGCTGTCGATCATGCTGCTGTGTCATCCGCTTGCAGCAATGCAGTTTGCGCTGGCAGCGCGGTGTGTAAAACGCAACGGAGCAGACCGCCACGATGCCCGGCCCGAACCGGCCAGACGTGTGGCACGGTCGTAAACGGCAGCGCCGCACTAGTTTTGGCAGGCACGCGCACACTTGCCGTGCTGACGGGTCGCGCTGCTTTCCTGTATAGCAACCGCATTTGGAAAAGGATCAACACGCATGTCAAAGGCAATCAGTTCCGTCGGATTTATCGGCCTTGGCAGCATGGGGGGTGCCCAGGCACGCGAATTGGCCAAGCTTGCATTGCCGCTGTCTGTATTTGACAAGTTTCCGGCCTCGATGGAGCCGTTCCGCGGCAAAGCGACGCTCGCAGGCAGCATCGCCGACCTCGGCGGCTGCGACGTTGTCGGCATTTGCGTGCAGGACGATAAACAGGTGATCGAATGCTGCGACGAACTTATTCCGGCCATGCAGCCCGATTCGGTGATCCTGGTCCACAGCACAGTGCGCCCCGATACGATCAAGGCATTGGCCGAACGCGCTGCTGCGGTGGGCGTCGAACTGATGGACGCAGCAGTCACGCGCACCGAAATGACCAATGACGGCCCGTTCGTGTTCTGCATGCTGGGCGGCAGCGAAGCGACCATGGCGCGGGTGCAGCCGGTGCTTGATGCCTATTCCACCAACACCATGCTGGTCGGGCCGCTCGGTTCGGCGATGGGCCTCAAGATCTGCAACAATCTGGTTTCGTGGAGCCAGATCATGCTGGGGCTTGAAGCGATGGATCTGGCTGAGGCCGCAGGTGTGCCGATCGATAAACTGATGGCGGTGATGCAGCGCAACGGCGTGATGACCCCGCCGATGAATGGCTTCATCGCGTTCCGCAACAATCCTGGCGAACAATCGCGCCGCGATCTGATGGCGGTGCAGGCAGGCATAGGCGAGAAAGACCTGACGCTTGCCCATGAACTGGGCGAGGCGGTGGGTAAGCCGTCGTCCATCGGCGCGCATATCAAGGCCTATATCAAGCAGGGTGTTCTCGATGTCTGCCGTCGATAAGGCGGGGTCAGCAATCTGGTGAGGCGGCGCTTTGATGATCTTGCCGTTGGCGAACGGCGCAAATCAGCGGCTTGGGTGCTTGACGAACAGGCGATCATCGCGTTCGCAAGGCAGTTCGATCCCCAGTGGTTTCACATCGATCCACTGGCGGCGAAGGGCTCTGCTTTTGGCGGGCTGATTGCCAGTGGAGCCCATCTGCTGGCTCTGTGGCGGCGGATGGACCACGACCTTAATGGCGATATCGATTACTATTGCGGGGTTGGCATGGAAAACGTGCGGTTTCGAAAGGCCGTGCGCGCAGGTGATAGCTTGACGCTTGAATCCGAGATTGCCGAATGTCGCGCTTCGGCTAGTGATGCCGGGCGAGGTCTGGTCAGAATGACCTATCGAATGACCAACGGCGCGGGCGAGGTTGTGCTCGATCTTGAAGCGATCAATCTCGTCTACCGGGGGACGGCGGCATGAACAGTCACACTACAAGCGGATCAGTCGAAGCGGTCGGCAGCGAGCGGTATTTCATCGTGTTGCTCGGGCTGATCTACATGATGAATTTCGTTGATCGCACGATCATCTCGATTGCGGGTGAGGCAATCCGGCGTGACCTCAACTTGTCCGATCTGCAATTGGGGCTGCTGGGAGGCCTTGCTTTTTCACTGTTCTACGCCGCGCTCGGCATTCCGCTGGCGCGTTTGGCCGAACGGCGCAGCCGTGTCGGCATTATCGCCAGCGTCACCGCGATCTGGTCGGTCATGACCGCACTTTCAGGCGCGGCAAGCAGTTTTGCGCAATTGCTGCTTTGCCGGATGGGCGTGGGAGTGGGTGAGGCAGGGTTCACTCCAGCGCTCATTTCGATGCTGTCGGACAGGTTCCCTGAAGATCGCCGGGCCAGTGCGTTTTCCACTATCGCCATCTGGGTTTCGGTGGGCGCGGCAGTATCTGCAACCATCGGTGGCTGGGTTGTGCAGAACTATGGCTGGCGGACAGCCTTCGTGGCGATGGGCGTGCCGGGTCTGGTGCTTGCGGTTGTGCTGAAACTGACGATTGCCGAACCGGTACGCCGTAACGCGGGCGATGCGGGTGCCACCCCATCGTTTGGGGCCGTCTTGCGCAAAGTCGGGCGTTCGCCCGCGTTTCTCTATCTCACCGCGGCAAGCGGCCTTGTCGGCATGGTCAGCTTTGGTCTTAACCTGTTTATGATCCCGCTGCTCGTCCGCCGCTATGGTTTGGACATTGCGCAGGCCGGGATGATTTTTGCAGGCTCGCTCAGCCTCGCGATGGCTATTGGAAACTACAGTGGCGGTCGTGCAGCCGATTGGCTGGGTCGGCGTGATGTGGGGTGGTTCGGGCGGGCGCCTGCCATGCTGCTCGTCATCTCGCTGCCGCTTTATGTGCTGGCCATCCTGCAATCAGATTGGCGCTGGTTCATGGTGCTGATGTTCTTTTCTGCGGCCTCGCTCAACGCTTTTCTGCCCGCAATCATGACAGTCACACAAAGATTGGTTGAACCGCGCATGCGTGCATCGGCCGCAGCACTACACGCATTCGGACAGACTGTGGCAGGGCTTGGTATCGGGTCAGTCGCGCTGGGATGGCTAAGTGACCGCTTGGCCACACAGGCCTATGCGGGAGATTACCGCACGGAATGTCTGCGCGGATCTGTCGGAGGGGCTTGCGGAGAAGCATCAGCGCAAGGGCTCCAGCATGCCATGATGGCAGCAGGATCGGTCTTGCTCGGCGCGATATTCTTCTATTTGCGCGCAGCCCATGCGTTGCGGCGCGAAATCCCGAACGAAGCTGGTTCCGCCTGACCTAAAGGGCACGACAACTCCTATCGCACGAAAGGCACAGTCTCGTCGGCGACGTATAGAGTTTGCGGTGTGTTTTAAAGGAGTTGCCGGTGGCAAGCGTCAATGTGACAAGCGAACAGATCAACCCGCAATCCTTGATCGAAGCCGCGCGAGGTATGTTGCCCTTGGTCAAAGCGGCGTGTGCCGAGGCCAATGCCAATGCCGATGTTCTTCCCGAAACCATCGCGGCAATCAAAAAGGCGGGTCTTTTCCGCGCCTTTCAGCCAAAGCGTTGGGGCGGCTTGGAACTGGACCCGCGCGATACATACGCCATCCAGAACGTGTTTGCGCAAGTCTGCGTATCTACGGCATGGATTTACGGCGTGCTTTGTGTGCAGTCATTCATGCTCGGGCGCATGGATTCGCTCGCGCAATCAGATGTCTGGGCAAACAATCCCGATGCACTGGTCTGCTCATCCTTCATGCCGACAGGGCGCGTTACGCCTGTCGAAGGCGGCTATCGTATCAGCGGGCGCTATGGTTTCTCCAGCGGAAGCAGCCACGCGCAATGGGCGATTGTTGGCGGAATGGTGCCGCCTGATGACGCGCGCCCAGAGCCGCAGATGCGGCTGTTCCTTGTGCCGATGAGCGACCTTGAAATCGACCGGGTGTGGGATACGTTCGGATTGCGCGCCACCGGCAGCAACGATCTGGTGATCAACAACGCATTTGTGCCAGCCTATCGCACTTACGTGCCTGACGCTGGCATCATGCCGTTGCCGGCCTCGTCCGGCCTGCCAGCGTTGTATCGCCTGCCGTGGCTATATGTTTTCGCTTCGTCGATTTCCAATCTTGGAGTCGGTGCGGCGCGCGGAGCACTCGCCACATTTGCCGCGGTCACGCGCGACCGGCAAGGGTCGATGGGAGCACCGCCAGCGCGCGAAAACCCCCGGTTCCTTTCGGCAATCGGAAGAACCCGCGTTGAAATTGATACGGTCGAACGCCAATTGAACGACAACTTTGCAAAGCTTGCTGACCATGTAGCGCGGGATACAGCGTTGCCACTGGATGAAGCGCTGCTTTATCGCGGTCAACTGACAAGCAATTTGCGCAAGCTTGTGGTGCTGGTGGATGAAATGATGCTGTTGCTTGGCGCACGCGGCATCCAGCGCAATGGACCATTAACCCAAGTGTGGCTGGATTTGTCTGCCGCCCGTGCCCATGCGGGCAACGATCCTACTGCAATCCACGCCCAGATTGCGGGCGAATTGCTCAAAGTCTGAACCTGTCACAAAGCACAAAAAGCGCCGCCGGACAGATTATCCGGCGACGCTTTTTTTGAGGCTTCAAAAAGGTTCAACACCGACCGGTTACCGAACCGGCGCTGAAAACAATCAGAGGCGGCTGATTTCCTTGTTGGTCAGTGTGCTGACCAAGCCGCGTTCGCCAGCGCTGAGCGTGGCGAGCGGGATCGAAATCATTTTCATGTCGCGGATGACAACAACAGCATTACCGCGCACGCGGTCAACCCGGCCGATTCGACGGCCTTCAGCCGAAAATACCATATCACCGCTTTTGATTTCAGGCGCGGACGTTGCAGCAGCGGCCGCAACAGGAGCAGCGGTCTGGGCCATTGCGGGGAGTGCGACAAGGCCAAGAGCCAGCGCGAACACGGATTGAATTTTCATGTTTGTCACCAATGTTTCAATGCAAAAGGTAACGGGGTGCCCCGCTATCTTTGCCAAATAAGCAAGGTTGAACGAATTGTCGATACTGATTCGGAAATAACTTGATGCAGCGTCAACAACGCGTCAGAAGTCGCGCTTGCGCGTACGACCTATCGGGTCCAGTCTCTTGAAAAAGGCGCGAAAGACGCGTGCGTACCCGGAGATGGAATGGAACCACTAGAAGCGTTGGTCAGCGGTCACGCTGAAACCCGTCCGGAAAAATCCGAAACCCCTAAACTGCCATGCGCAGCGAAGCGGTCTGTCGGCCGACCGCGTCGGCTGACGCTCGATGCGATTGTCGATGCTGCCTGCGCAGTGGGCATAGACCGGCTGGAAATGTGCTTTGTGGCAGAACGGCTGAATACCGGCGTAGCCACATTATACGGTTATGTGCGGGGCCGCGATCATCTGCTGGAACTGGTCGCCGAACGGATGGCAACCCGCGCCCTGGCCGATACGTACGGCGGCACTTGGCAGGAAGTCTTGCGCGGCCATGCCGCACTGTGCTTCGAAATGTTCAAGTCCAAGCCCGAGATGATCGGCAACCTGATCGGTGGCGAAAAGTCTGACCAGGAAGTGGCTTACGCCGTCAACATCATGACCATGCTGGAAAACCGGGGTCTTTCGCGCGAGGACGCAGCAGACCTTTACGTCGAGACCAATCAGGCGGTGATCGGCGCTGCGGTGATGCTGGTCCGGCGCAATATTCTGGCCAACGCCGGGGTGGATCAGGACGGGAATGCCATTTCGCTGCCGCCCGGGCTGGGCGATTACCGGCCCACGCTGGACCGGATCGTGCGCGATTACGAGGAGCGCGTAAAATAGGCATCTTCACGCATGTCTGCCTTGGCAGCAACGATATTGCCCGTGCAGAAGCGTTTTACGACGCTGCATTGGCACCTTTGGGAATCAACAACGTGGGCGGCTTTCTCGACCAGGGGATCGGTTATGGCCGCAAGGTGGCAGAACTGCTGATCCTGCGCCCTCTCGATGGCGCGCCAGCAGTTGCCGCAAATGGTGGCACGGTCAGCTTCAAGGCTCCAACGCGGGACGCGGTCCGCGCCTTCCACGCTGCTGGACTTGGCGCGGGCGGGACCGATGCTGGCGCTCCGGGGCCGCGTGGTGCTGTAAAACACGCCTTTGGCGCGTACTTGTTCGATCCAGACGGGAACAAGATTTGCGCGTACTGCTTCAGCGCGCCTGATTGACCCGGCGTTTCTAACGCTTCACATGCGGGGCCAGCACCGGGGTGACGCGCAGCGGATGCGGAATATTGTCCGGCCCGATCCTGCGATCGATTTCCTCGTTGTACCACTGGATGAACTGTTCCTGGAAGCTCAACACAACCTGTGTGATGTCTCCCTGTTGGTAGGAACGCTGGATGGTCGGGAAGAGGCCGATGTCTTCGGCAAGAACGGTCTGCTGGTTCTGCAGCATCCCTTCCCAGAACTTGGCGTCGTCCTCGTCATCGCGCTTCCAGCCGATGAACATGTTTGACATGACCATCTTGTCCGGACCTTTGGGCCAAAACGTCTGCCAATTGAAGCCAACCGGATCAAGCGCGGTAAAGCTGTTGGGAAAGCAAGGCAGGGCAAAGACGTGATCCTTGAACCGTGTTGTAAAATCATCGGGCGCCGCATCATCATGACCCGCCGAGAAGAAGGACTGGCCGCCGCGCTTGCGCGTGACGAAGCGCGCATGACCGCCTTCAAACAGCGATACCGTAAAGCTCTTTGATTCAAGATAGGGTGACAGCGTTTTCGCGTGGACCGTGTTGACGTGATAGATTTCAAGGAAATTATCGAACGCGGTCTTCCAGTTGCAATCAATCTCTACATCAAGGACGGCTTTGACCACCATGTCGTCAATCGGAAAGTCGGCAATCTCTGCATTCAGGGGCTTCAGGAAATCGGCAAGAGGTCCGGCGTTTTCATCAAGATTGATAAAGATGAAACCGCGCCACGTGTCGCAACGGACCTGATGCAGCGCCTTGTCAGCCTTGTTGAGGCACGCAAAATTGTGCGCTTCAGGAACAGATTGCAGGTCTCCTTGCGATGAATAGCCCCAGGCATGGTAGGGGCAGATGAACCGCTTGGCCACACCTTCGGGCTGGGTCACCAGCGCCGCGCCGCGATGGCGGCAGGTGTTCTTGAAAGCCCTTATGCGGTCATCGCTGCCACGGCTGAGAATGATCGATTGATCGAACTGTTCAAACAGGCGGTAGGATCCGGACTGCGGCAACTGGCTTGTATGGCCTACGCAAAGCCAGCTTTTGCGGAATACGTGCTCCATTTCGAGCCGGTAAAATTCAGGATCGAAATAGCGCGCCGCTGCAAGATCGGGCAAGGCAGGGAAATGTTCGGGATAGGCCGTGCGGCGAAATTCGCTTTCGACTTCGGCATACATGGTCCCGAGCGTATTTTGATCCATCCTGCCTCTTCCCCGTCTTGTCCTGCAGCCAAGGTGCAAGCCGTATCATCATCGGGATTGTTGTGCAGGTGGACTTGCTTGACGGTCAGTCCGGTAGATTGCTGCAAAGCAGGCAGGTGGCGCAACTTTGCCGCGCCACCCGGTCCCTGCCTTAGTCTTCCGGAGCGATGGTCACGCGCAGGCCGTCAAGCTCTGCGGTAAAATTGATCTGGCATGACAGGCGCGAATTGGCCTGGCGGTGGTCCGAACTGTCGAGCAAGTCGTTTTCGTCCGCCGAAACTTCGGGAAGTTGGCTGGCCAAAGGTCCATCAACATAGACATGGCAGGTTGCGCATGAACAGCACCCGCCGCACAGCGCCAACAATTCATCAGCGCCTGCATCACGGATGATTTCCATGACCGAAACATTGGTGCCGGCATCGATGCTCTGTTCAGAACCATCGCGCGTGGTGACGATAAGCGTCGGCATTGCTGAAAATACTCCGAGAGTGATGGAAACTTCGGGTCTTGGACCCAAGTCGTGCTTGGGCCGGTTGATACATATGCTCTCCTGCCTGACGATAGGGCGCCCATGATCCATGATGAAACCCACCGCGCAGCGTTCTGCTACCTTGTCATTTCCGCAATGCGCGCATGATGAAATCAAGCGCAAAGGCGCGCGTCTCGTCCGCGTTGCGCTGCCACTTCCGCCCTGAATAGCGTTCGAGCATTTGCGTGGATGACAGGCACCCTACCGTGATGATCACGGTCATGAATTCGATCCGGTTGCTGTCGATATCTGCGTGGAACACCCCTGCTGCCTGACCACGCCGCACCACTTCGGCAAGACGGTCAGCCAAGGTCTTTTGCAGTTGCCGGATTTCGTGGATCGACCGCAATTGCGCACCGCCGTGCATGCTTTGGTCAAGCGACACCATGCCGAGCACGGGGTCTTCGGCATAGATATCATAAACTTCTTCCACATACGCGCGGATGGCAGCATCGGGTGCCAGATCGCCCAGCGGTATCTGCAAAAGGCGTTCGTTTGTTTTTATCGAGATGTCTTTGAGAAGCTCCCAATACAGCTCGTCCTTGCCCTTGAAATAGAAGTAAACGATCTGTTTGCTAACTTTGGCGCGGCGCGCGATGTGTTCAACTTTTGTGCCATCGAAACCATTTGCACCAAATTCTTCGCGTGCAGCCGCCAGGATCTTGCGGATCGTGGCCTGTGGATCACGCGAGCTGCGCGGGCGCGGTTCAGATTGATCATCGCTCATTGCGTCAGCCAACCGGCCAGCCACCAGGCATGCCCGGCGCCACAAACAACTCGTGCTCGGTTACCATCATCGTCGTGATCGCCGCCTTGTCGGCAAAGAGCGCTTCGTCCTCGGCAATGGCGCGCATCACCGGCGCGTCCTGACCGATCAACGCAAGGTCGGCCGGATCGACCCAGAATTCAGGCATCCCGTCATAATCGGTTGCCGACCCTGGTGGCTGGTCGGTGGCAATCACGTGGTTCTGGTAATAAAGCTGCAGGAAATCGCCCGCGTTGTGTTCAACCATGCCGATTTCAACATGGCGTCCACGCCAGTGCGCCTGGACTTGTTGCCGAGACAAGTGCGCAAGGCCCTTCAACGTCACCATGATCTTGTGGGGCAGGGGGCGGCTGCCTCTGTCGTGGATCAGAAGCGCATCTACGCTTAACTGCACTGCATCGCCCTGCGCTCTGATCCTTGCGGCCAGCGCGTCAGCGCCGGATTTATCGGCAAACCAAGCTTCAACCACAGCAGCGAAAGTTGGCTGGTCTGGTGTGCCCGTGCGCACGTTTATCGGCAACACTTCGTTGAAGACAAGCCGCTGAAGTCCGCGAAGAGATGCCTTTGCCTGCGCTGCCACAAAATCTTTCCACGCTTCAACTGCACGATCTGGCCGCAGCAGTGAAATGAGTTTCACAGGTCCGTTCATGGCGCTCCTCGCATGAAGGCGGCTTTGCGCGCCTGTCATCTTTCAAAGAAAATATGCGCACAACGGCGCAGGTAACCTTCCGGCGGAGGGGGCCTGATGCTTATCTGGCCCCCTCCGCGCGACAGGTCACGTCAATGGCGCAAGGCGGCCAGTCGGTGACCGCCTGATTGATAATGGGGATACGATGGACAAAAAGCCGCTTGCAGAAACCGCGCTCGACCAGCTTTTCACGCAGGCGCGGACCTTTAACAGCTGGTCTGACCGCGCGGTTGACGATGTGACCGTGCGGCAGCTCTACGCGTTGGTATCCACAGGGCCCACCACCGCCAATTCCCATCCGGGCCGCTTTGTTTTTATCCGCAGCGCCGCCGCGCGCGAACGCTTGCGCCCGCATCTGAGCGCTGGAAACGTTGATAAAACGATG
Organism: Novosphingobium sp. 32-60-15; assembly: GCF_002280675.1. Lineage (GTDB taxonomy): Bacteria > Pseudomonadota > Alphaproteobacteria > Sphingomonadales > Sphingomonadaceae > Novosphingobium. Next base: position 161,045 of record NZ_NCEN01000002.1, read on the forward strand.
GCCGCACCATGTTGCGTAATCGTGGCCTATGACACGCGGTTTTATGAATTTATGCCGCAGCTTTTCCCGTCCCGCGACTTTTCTGAAACATTCGCAGGCAAGGAAGCCGTTATTGCCGATACCGCCACACGCAGTTCGACCCTCGCCGGGGCTTATCTCATGCTTGCGGCGCGGGCATTGGGTCTTGATGCAGGGCCAATGTCGGGCTTCAACAAGGATACGCTTGAGGCCGAATTTTTTCCGGATGGGCGCTGGAAGGCAAACTTCCTGTGCAACATCGGTTACGGCACTGATGACCTGCTGTTTCCACGAAACCCGCGCCTTGCCTTTGAACAGGCATGCCGCGATCTTTAGCCATTTGTCCTCAGGGTGCGCTAAACCGGCGATTTCGGCAGCACTCTTGCATAAACCCATCTAAAGAAAGGTGGCGGGGCTGGCTTGTCTGCATTTAGAAGCGGATAACACCTGTTTGCTTGAGGAGTCTTTGATGCGGTTCGTTCGATACGATGATGGCGGCACCCCCCGCCTTGGCCTGGTCCGCGGGGAGGCGATCGTTTCGCTTGCGCCAATCGCAGACAAATATCCCACGATGCATGCAATCATCGAAGGCGGTGACGCGGCGCTGGCCGCTGCACGCGCTCAGCTTGAAACCGGCACAGATGCCGTGGCGCTGAAAGATGCCAAACTGCTTGCCCCGATCGAACGTCCAAGCAAGTTCATGGCAATCGGCATGAACTATGCCAAACATCTTGAAGAAGCCGACCGTCTGGGCATCGCCCGAGTTGCAAACCAGATCTGGTTCAACAAGCAGACGACCTGCATTTCCGGGCCTTTCGACGCGATTGATCCGGGCGTAACCGAAAAGCTCGATTACGAAGTCGAACTTGGCGTTGTCATCGGAAAATCGGCCAAGAAGGTCAGTGTGGAAAATGCCAAAGACTATGTTTTCGGCTATTTCGTCGTAAACGATGTATCGGCGCGCGATTGGCAGTTCCAGTCACCGACGATGACAATGGGCAAGTCATTCGACACACATGGCCCGATGGGTCCATGGATCATCACCGCCGATGAAGTTCCCGATCCGCACGCCCTCGATCTGCGCTGCTATGTGAACGGCGAATTGCGTCAATCGAACAACACCGGCAACATGATCACGAATGTGTGGTCGCAGATTTCGCACCTGTCGACGGCGTTCACCCTGCTACCGGGTGACCTTATCGCCACTGGCACCCCTGAAGGCGTGGCAGCAGGCATGGAACCACCTGTGTTCCTGAAAGTCGGCGATGTGATCCGCTGCGAAGTCGATGGCATCGGCGCAATCGAAAACAAGGTCATTGAACCGGCCTGATCCGGCTTTTGATCAACACACAAAAAAGGCCCCGCACAAACATTTGTGCGGGGCCTTTTTTGTGCCGCAAAGACGCGGGCGGCTACTTCGCCTGACCTGTGCCACTTCCGGTAGCAGGCATCAGCATATTCGACATGCCGCCATCGACCAGCACATCGATACCATTGATATGCCCGGCCTGCGGTGAGCACAAGAACAGGATCGCGCGGGCAACGTCCTCAGCCGTTCCAAGCTTGCCCAGCGGAATCGAAGATTCGCGCTGCTTCCGGCGCGTCTCGTCATCATATCCCGCCTTGGTCATCGGGGTGTAGGTTGGCCCCGGCGATACGGTGTTGCAGCGGATGCGATCAGGCCCCCATTCAATCGAAAGCTGGCGCATCAGCATCAGCAGCGCAGCCTTGCTTGATGAATAAAACCCCAACGCAGGCGTAGGTTGCGTGGCAGACATTGATGCCGTGGCGATGAACGCGCCGTGGCTTTCGCGCAAGTACGGGTGCGCCGCCTTGCCGATCAGCCAGGTGGCGCGCGTGTTGATCGAATAGATCAAATCAAACTGTTCGGGTGCCAGATCGACCAGCGCGCCGCCCATGATAATCCCGGCGTTCGATATCACTGCGTCGATCCCGCCCATGTGCGCAATCGCGGCATCGACAATACGTGTCCCGCAATCCAGTTCGGACAAATCGACAACGACGGTCGCTGCGCGCGCACCGATGGCATCTGCGACAACCGCAAGGTTTGCAGCATCACGGTCGGCCAGCAGCAACTGGTGATCGCCGGGAATGGCGCTGCCATCGGCCAGCAGTTCGGCGCAGGCCCGGCCAATGCCGCTGGCTGCCCCGGTTATGATGAAGCGCATGGGCCTGTTCCTTATTCTTCGATACCAAGTTCGGCGATCAATTGCTGCCGCAGTTTAAACTTCTGGATCTTTGATGCCGACATCGGCCATTCGTCAATCAGGCGGATGTGCCGCGGCACTTTGAACGATGCAATGCGCGTACCGACAAATGCAATCAATTCGGCGGCAAAGTCTTCGGGCGAGGATGTGATCGGCCCGTCGGTTTCAACAAATGCCGCCGGGATTTCCGCAAGGCGCGCATCGGGCAGGCCCACCACTTGCGCCAACCGCACCAGCGGGTGCGCTGCCAGCACGGCTTCCACTTCTGCCGCAGCCACGTTCTCACCGCCGACCTTGAGCATATCCTTGAACCGGCCATGGAACATCAAGTGCCCTGCATCGTCGAGCGACCCGATATCGCCCGAATGATACCAGCCCTCTGCATCAATCGCCTCGGCCGTCTTGTCCGGGTCCTTGTAATAGCCGTCGAACAAGTTGTAGCCACGGATCAACACTTCGCCACGCTCACCAATCGGCACATCGTTACCAGCGTTATCGATTATGCGGACTTCCACCCCCAACAAAGGGGTGCCAAGCCGCGTGAAGCCCATTTCAGGGTCCATGTCATAGCCGCCGGTGGTCACGATGCCGCTCGCTTCGGTCATTCCGAACGTGCCAACCTGCCGCATGTCCGGTGCCTTGTCGCGGTAAGCCTGACCGACGCTGGCGGGCATGAATGCAAAGCACGAATTCTGCAGGCGGACCGATGACATATCGGTTTTTTGCCAATCGGGATGCGCGATCATCGCCTGATGGAAAGTGACGAATGGCAAGAACATCATTGTCACTTTCTCCGCCTCGATCTGGCGCAGACTTTCACCCGGATCAAAGTGCGGCTGGCCGATGAAGGTGCCTGCGACATTGACCGCGCCGAGCATCGCCAGCATTGCGGCGATATGGAATAGCGGCATTGGCGACCACGCGCGCTCGTCAGGCGTGAATGCCCAGCGGTTAGCAGTAAGGTTGATCGTTTCGCGCACAATGGCTTCGTGGCTAAGCAGACAGCCCTTGGGATTGGCCGATGTGCCGGACGTGTAAAGGATCATCGCGGTGTCGCGCAGCCGCACGCAAAGGCGGCGACGGTGGACATTGGCCACAGGCACCGTTGCAGCGGCGGCATCGAACGCGGCCTGACCCAGAAAGCCCTGTGCAAGTTTGCCCGAACCTGAGCCGTCACTGGCGCGCAGCACAACGATCCGGCGCAAAGCAGGCGCGGATGCCAGTCCCAGCGCAGCAGGATCGCCCTGTTCGGCCAGATCGCCGAAAGCTTCGCCAAGGCGGGTCGTAAAGTCGACATGCTGGGTCTGCGTATCGTCTGTGACGATAGCGACAAGATCGGCGTTGCCGGCCACATAGGCCATCTCGGGCGCTTTATAGCGCGCGTTCATCAACACCGAAACCGCGCCGACCATGGCATTGGCAAACAACGTCTCGACAAAGGCGATGCCAGAGGGCAGCAGCACCCCGACATGATCGCCAGGACCAATACCCAGAGCCATCAACGCGCGTGCCTTATGCAGCACCGAATCAACCACTGCGGCATAGGTTTTTCGGCCTTCGGGAAAGACCAGCATTTCCTTGTCCGGGGCGCGGTCGCACGCACCCAGCAATAAGTCGCCCAGCGTCGTCGCCGCGATCCGCACGCGCGACAAGTCTTCTGAAAGACCTTGCGCTGAAACCCTATCCGTCATCCCTGACCCCAATTTTTTAATTTGCATGCCAAGCCCCAAATCCTTCGCAAGGATGGATTACGGCTCGCATCATCCATTCCATCCTCCCCGCCGATAGGGGACTGCGTTCAGCCGCAGCCGACCACGCCCCCATCAACCGGGATCTGCGCGCCGGTGACATAACCACCACCCTTGCCGCACAGGAAAAGTATCACCGCCGCTATGTCGCCGGGCTTGCCCAGGCGGCGCAGTGGAATGTGCGCCAGCAGTGTGGGATCGACGGTGTCCTCGTTGCGCATGTGCGCGGTCATCTTGGTTGGGAAGAAGCCCGGAATAACCGCGTTGACGGTGATGTTGCGGTCAGCCAAGTCCCCGGCAAGGTCGCGTGTCATCATATGGACAGCAGCCTTTGATGCGGCATAGCTATAGGCCTTAAGCCGCTCGGTCTTCATACCCGCGACCGACCCGATGTTGATCACCCGCGCCGGATCGTCAGGCGTGCCTGCAGCGGACAGTTCGGGCAGCAGTTCGCGCACCATTGTAAAAGGTGTCTGCACATTCACAGCCATCACGCCCGGCCATGCCTTGTCGGGAAAAGTGTCGATCTCTCCGCCCCACGTCTTGCCGGCATTGTTGATCAGGATGTGGCACGGACCGACAGCAGCGCGGTAGCGCCCCACCAGTTCCACCGCCGCTTCAGGCGTCGATAGATCGGCGGGCAGTGCAATGCAGCGCCCCAGCGACGCCATTTCGGCAGCCGCCGCTTCACACACGTCGGCCTTGCGTGATGTGATCGCAACGGTCGCACCTGCAGACAGCAGACCTTCTGCGATCATCCGGCCAAGGCCCTGCGCGCCGCCGGTAACCAGCGCGGTTTTGCCGGTCAGATCAAACAAAGCGGCGGACATCACATAACCACCGAAATCTTGCCGAACGAATGCGCATCCCGCAAATGCAGCAGTGCTTCGCGGGCTTCGGCAAGCGGGAAGGTGCGTTCGATCACCGGCTTGATTTTGTGCTTGTCGGCAAAGGCCAGCATTTCGCGGAAGTCGGTGGGATCACCCACCTGGCTGCCGAGCAGCGTGGCGCTTTTCAGGAACAGGTCGGTGGCATTGAACTTGATCTCGTTGCCTGCGGTTGAACCGTAGATCACGATACGGCCGCCCGGATTGATCGCGCGGATATAATTGGGCAAGCTGGGGCTTGGCGCACCATCAAGCACAACATCGACGCCGCCGGTCATCTTGCCAACCTTTTTGCGCCATTCGGGATCGGTAAACAGCAACCCGTCCTTCGCACCCATCTTGCGGGCGTTTTCAAGGACTTCTTCGCTTTCGCCAGTGCACCACACGTCGCAACCAAGCGCGACTGCAAAGGCCAGGCCGAATGTCGCGACGCCGCCGCCGATACCGGAAATCAACACCTTTTCGCCGGGCTGAAGTTGTCCTTTGAACATCAGTGCGCGCCATGATGTCAGCGCGGTCAGCGGCATTGCGCCCGCTTCTTCCCACGTCATGAACGCAGGTTTTGGTGCAAGGTTTTCTGCCGGAACGCAGATATATTCGGCAATCGTGCCGGGGAACGGCATGCCGAGCAGGCCGAAATCTGCAGCAGGTGTATCGCGGCGCGGGCCCCACTGGCGGGCCGGATATAACACCACTTCGTCGCCCACGCTGGCACCGCTGACGCCCTCACCAAGCATGTCCACCACGCCCGCGCCGTCACAACCCATTACCGAAGGCAATGTCATGCCGGGATACTGGCCGTGCGCGATAAACAGTTCGCGGTGGTTTACAGAAGCTGCCTTGACCGCGACCCGGACTTCGCCCTGGCCAGGTGTGGGCACATCCACTTCCCTGACCGCAACAGCTTCGGGTCCATCAGTGGTTTCGAGCAGCAGCGCCTTCATCTTCGTCATCGTATCGTACCCCGGTTGTCTCTGGCCGGCTGCGCGGCCCTTTACCGTGGGTTGTGCGGTCCCTCCGCCCGCGAAACCTGTCAACCGATAGGCAGACAGCTTTCCGGGCGCTCAGGGTCAATACGATCGCGGCAGGCCAAGGCTCTCGGCAATGCCGTTGCGTACCATTTCATTGGTGATCGGCCCTATCCGCCACAACCGCGAATCGCGCCAATACCGCTGCATGTCGGTTTCTGCAGAATAGCCCATGCCGCCCAGAATCTGGATACCGAGGTCTGCTGCCTGATTGGCATTTTCCGAAGCCATCAGCTTGAGCATGTTCGCTTCGACACCGACCGGCTCGCCCCGGCTTTGCTTGTCGGCGCAATACATCATCATAAGTTCGGTTGTCTTCTGCATTGTGGCAATGTCGGCCACGTAGTGTTGCAGACTTTGGAACCGGCCGATGATGCCGCCAAACGCCTTGCGCTGCTTCATGTAATCAACCGCGTCTTCAAGCACGCCGTCAATTACGCCAAGGCAGAATGCGCCAACCATGATGCGCTCGTTGTTCAGCGTAGGCAGTAGCATGTACCAGGCTTTGTGCGGCTCGCCCAACACCAGTTCGTCAGGCACAAAGGCGTCTTCGAAGTGGATCGAACACGATCCCATTGAACGCATGCCAAGCTTTGCCAGCGGAGTAATCTTTACGCCCGCTGTCTTGGTAGGCACCCAGAACAGGGTCAGTCCCTGATGCTTTTTCTCCGCAGTCTTGTCGCTGCGCGCGATGACCAGCAGATAGTCTGCCACATGGGCTGATGAACTCCAGATCTTTTCGCCATTGATTTTCCAACCGCCGTCGACGCGCTCTGCCGTGGTGGTCATCGCGCCGAGCAGGTCCGTTCCGCCCGCAGGCTCGGTAAAGGCAATTGCGGCCTTCAACTGGCCGGTGGCGATCAGCGGCAGAAACTTCTTCTTTTGCTCGTCGCTCCCGTAAAGCCCGATGGATTTTGATCCTGCAAAAGACGTGATGCCCCAAATCCATGCAAGGCCGCCCAGCGAACGCGCCAGTTCCCGCGCCAGCAGCATCTGCATCAGGACATCGCCCCCCTGACCGCCGAATTCCTCGGAAATGCCAACGCCGTGGAAGCCTGCTTCGGTGAACTTGTCCCACAAGGCAAAAGGATAGGCATGTTCGTCGGCTTCAAGCTTGCGGGCCCATTCCTTGGGCACTTCTGCATCAACCCAACGGTGCACCATATCGCGGAACGAGCGGTATTCTTCGGGAAGTTCAAAATCCATGAGTCAGTCTCCGGTGATAGGGGTCGCCGCAACGCCATGATCGGCAAGCGCGATCATGCGGGCGGCAAGGGAATCGAAATGGGCAAGCGCCTGCTCTTGGTCGCCAATGGTAATGGCGGCCAAAATCGCCTGATGCAGACGCAGGCCTGCCGGGCTGATCGTACTGGTGCCGTGCAGCAGAATAAACCGTGCGACAAGCGCCAACCGGTCCAGCGTTACGCGCAACAGTTCGCTATTGGCCGCAGCTGCAATAATCGTCGTGTGAAACGCATGACTTGCGCGGATCGCCTCAAGTTTGCCTTCTGGTCGGCATTCCTCGCCCAGACTGATCACGCGGGCGTAGCGTTCAACTTCAGCGCGCAATTCGCGCAATTGCGCTGGCGTCATATGCGGCATGCCCCGCACATAACCCAGCCGCCAAAGGTGCGCTTGCACTTCGAGCAAATCGCGCGTCGCGGCAAGGTCGATGGGGGTTACGCGTTTGTGGCGGTGCGCTTCAATCTCGACCAGTCCCTCAGCCTGAAGGACAGCCATCGCTTCGCGTACGGGTGTGGCACTTACCCCAAGTTGCACGGCAAGCGCGGTTTCACGCAAGAACGTTCCGGGTTCCAGCGCGCCGGTGACGATGGCATCGCGCAGGGAATCAACCACCACATCGCGGCGGGTTACGGGGATCTGGGAACGGACGAGCGAAAGCGACATGGGGGCGGGCGACTCATGCGGAAGGAACCTTGTGGAAACGGCTCTAATCCAAAATCGGAAACAGCACTATACATTCTATAGAATATATTGAAGGACTGATCACCGCTTGGCTTCAGCGCGATAGTCTGGGCGCGCCGCAACTACTGACCGGCCTTGCCACACGCGGCACCTGTCCCGACGATAGGTGGGAGTTGCAGTGGTCGTGATACCACCTGCAAAAATACACGCAGCCAGGAGAGGCGCATGACCCGCTTTCGCACGCTCGACCATCCGATGATCGCCGCCATTGCGTGGAAACCTGATCGTCCGGCAGAATGGATTGGCGATAACATCGCGATGAACCGCGCCACATCGAATGCCTATCTCATTGCCGGCGATGACGGCGATGTGGTGATCAACACCGGTACAGCGGTGCAGGGGGAACAGATCCGGAAAAACTTCGAGGCGTTGATCGGTCGTCCGCTCAAGGTCTCGCAGATTGTCTTCACCCAAAGCCACCCCGATCACACCGGCGGCTGGCAGTTCTTTGCCGATGAAGGCGTACAAACCATCGTCCAGCGCAAATTTGAGCGGATTTGCGCAGAGCGCAAACTTATGGGGCGCTTTTTCACCCGGCGTAATGCCAAAGTTCTCGCCGCGTTGATCCCGCCGGGCGATACCGGATCGTACTGGTTCGAAGCGCGCGATCCCGAACCCCTCACCGTATTTGCCGACGCGCATGACATGACCGTCTCGGGCCGCGAATATCGTCTGCTGTCAATCCCGTCTGGCGAAACGCTCGATGCTCTCGCCGTATGGATGCCGCAGGAAAAGACGCTGTTCTTTGGCAATTGGGCAGGCGCAATCATGGGCGCATCGCCAAACTTCTATACCGCACGCGGTGATCGTGATCGCTCTATCGTGTTCTGGCTGGAAGAATGCCAGATGATGATCGACCTTGGGCCTGAAATGCTGGTCACCGGGCACGACGATCCGATTGTCGGTGCAGCCGCCGTGCGCGCACACCTCACGAAGCTGCGTGATGCGGTGCAATACCTTCATGACACAACCGTCGCCGGCATGAACGAGGGCAAGACCCTGCCCGAACTGATGGCTACAATCGCGCTTCCGCCGCATCTGGTTCTGCGCGATGGGCGCGGACCGGTGAACTGGTATGTCCGCGCGATCTGGGAAGAATATGCAGGCTGGTTCCGGCAGGAACGGACCAGCGAACTTTATGCCACGCCGCCCAGCGCGGTATGGCCCGAAGTGGTTGCGCTGGCGGGCGGGGCAGGCGTACTTGCCGAAAAATCGCGCGCACACCTTTCCGCTGGCGATGTCGAAAAAGCGCTGCACCTGATCGAGATGGCGGTTGTCGCTGCGCCCGACGATCGCGTGATACGCGAAACCGAACTGGCCGTTTACGAAGCCTTGGCCGACCGCACGCAGGGCCGTGTATTCGACGAACTCGGTTGGCTCGAAAGCGCCATCATCGAAACCCGCCGCGCGCTTGACGCCGGAACGGTTGCATAAGGGAGGATCGCCATCATGTCCGACGTTGCCGAAAAGATCCGCATTACCGATCTCGCCCATCCCGTACTGACCGAAGTCCAGGCAGGCGCGCTTGCCTTCAGCCAGGCGAATCCCGTCACACTTGACCCAGAAGTGGTGTTGGCCACGGCGCAAGCGGGGACCGACCTGTCCGATTTCGGCGCACCCGATTTCCGCGAACGCCTCGCCGTATGGATGCGCGCGGGCGAAAACGACACAGAATTGAGCGCAGCCGGGCGCGGCACCTTGTTCAGCGAAGCAGTGCGGCTCGCTTCCAATCGGCTCCAGCTTGAAGATACCGTACGGCGCCATCCCGAAATTCTCGATATTCCGATTGAGCGGCCTTTGATCATCGCAGGGCTGCCGCGTTCAGGCACGACTTACACGCTCCAGTTGATGTCCGCCGATCCGCGCCTGCGCTCTTTGCCCCATTGGGAAGCGGTGCGTCCTATCGCGGCACCGTGGATCAAAGATGGCAAGGACACGCGCTACGATCTGTGCGCTGCCGAATGGGCGCAGACCGACGCTGTCATGCCCTATATCAAGATGATCCACGAATTTTCGCCCGATCACATATCCGAAGACATCGAACTGCAAGGCCTCGATTTCGGCGGGTATTACTTCGAATGGATCGCTCACGTCCCCGAATGGCGCGATTACCAGTTCGCGCATGATGCGACGTCTGTCATGCGCTATGTGCGCAAGGCGATGCAGGTACTCAGCTGGCAGAAAGGCCCGAACCGCTGGGTCACCAAATGCCCGCAACATATGGAGCAATTGCTGGCGGTACGCGGCGCTTTCCCCGATGCCTACATTGTCATCAATCACCGCGATCCGGTCGCCTCGATCCAGTCGGCGATCACCGGCATTGCCTATGGCGCGCGGCTGACCCGCACCCGCGTCGATATGCAGGCCATCGCCGATTACTGGATCGACCGTTACGAAAGGCTGCTGCGCGCCTGCGTGCGTGACCGTGACCAGCTTGATCCGGCGCAATCCTGCGACATCTATTTTCACGAACTGATGGCCGATCCGTTCGGCCAGCTTGAACGGGTATATGCAGGCGCAGGGGTGCCCTTCGACCAGCAGACCCGCGATGCATTCCAGCAGGCAATCGACGCCAACCAACGCGGCAAGCACGGTCAGCTTGTCTACAACTTGCGCGAAGATTTCGGGATTGAACCCGCCGCCATCCGCGAACGGTTCCAGTTCTATTATGACCGATTTCCCGACGTGCGCATCGAGGTGAAGTGAACGGCCCCGCACTACCTGCCAGAAGAAAGGTTGCCAGTTATGCCATGGCAGGCATGAACCTTCCAAACGCGCCTGCGATACAGCCGGGCGCATGGAACGCGGAGCGGAAATGAACGGACTATTGTCGGTTGAAGGCAAGACGGCGTTGGTCACAGGCGGCGGCAGCGGCATCGGCCGGATGATCGCGCAAGTGCTCGTGGCGCAAGGTGTGCGCACCTACATCGTCGGCCGCACCGCCGCGACGCTTGAGGCTACTGCCGCTGAATTGTCCGCCAGCGGCACATGCATCGCGCTGCCGGGCGATCTTTCAAACGTTGCAGGCGGGCGTGCGGTCGCTGCTGCCTTTGCCGCGCTTGAACCCCGGCTCGACCTGCTCGTGAACAATGCCGGCACGATGTACGATGCCCCGCTCGACAGCTTTACCGAGGAAGGTTGGGATCAGGTCGTCGATCTCAATCTGAAGTCCGTGTTCTTCCTGACGCAGGCATTGTTGCCACAATTGCGCGCAGCGGCCTCTGCGGAATCCCACGCCGCTGTGGTCAACATCGGGTCAATCGGCGGCCTGCGTATCGGGCCGAAGGAAAACTATTCGTATCAGGCCGCCAAGGCTGCGCTGCACCACATGTCGGGCGGCCTTGCCAAGCGCCTTGCGGCAGAAAACATTACCGTCAACGCCATCGCACCCGGCTTCTTCCCCTCGGCGTTGACCCCGGTCGACAAGCCCGAAATTGTCGAGATGATGTCTAACATGGTGCCGCGCAAGCGTATCGGCACGCCCGAAGATATCGGCGGCACGGTGGCGTTCCTCGCCAGTCGCGCGGCCAGCTTCATCACCGGAGCGGTCATTCCCCTCGAAGGCGGCATGGCGCTCTGATCGGCAAGGACCAGACGTGAGCGCAACCGTCATCACGCCCTTCGAGGTCGCAATCGAAGCAGACGACATCGCGGACTTGCGCAGCCGGTTGGCGCGCACGCGCTGGACCGACTGGCTGCCGGATAGCGGTTGGGGCTCTGGCATCGACGAAGCCTTTATCAAACGGCTTTGCGCCTATTGGCAGGACGGCTTCGATTTCAGCGCCTTCGCCGCGCGGCTCAACGCCTACCCGCAATTCATCGCCAATACCGACGGCGAACAAATGCATTTCTACCACGCCAAATCCCCTGTCCCGTCCGCACGTCCGCTGGTGCTGGTTCATGGCTGGCCGGGGTCGGTAGTGGAATTCCTCGATCTGATCGGCCCGCTTACCGATCCGCAAGCGCACGGCGGGAATGCCGCCGACGCATTTCACGTGATCGTCCCTTCGCTGCCCGGCTACGGCTTTTCCGGACCAACCCTGAACCCCGGCGTCAATGCGCACAAAGCAGGCGCGATGATCGCCGCCGTAATGGAAGCGCTCGGCTATTCGCGCTATTTCCTGCAAGGCGGGGATTGGGGCGCTATCGTCACCAGCGCGATGGCGCAGAACTACCCTGACCGGGTCGCTGCGTTGCATATCAACATGGCACCGGGCGGTCCCAACAACCCTGCGATCCCGGTTGCAGGTCTGGATGCCGAAGAGGCTGCCGAATACGCGCGCCTTGGCCAGCACATGGCAATCGATTCGGCCTATGCTTTCGTCCAGTCCACCCGCCCGCAGACGCTGGCAGTGGCCATGAACGATTCCCCCGCAGGCCTTGCCGCGTGGATCATCGACAAATTTTATGCATGGACCGATCACGGCGGCGATCTTGAATCCGTATTCGGCCTTGATCACTTGCTGGACAACCTGTCGGTCTACTGGTTCACCGGCACCGCCGGTTCCAGCTTCCGGCTTTATCACGAAAGCAATTTCCGCAGCGCTTACGCCCATGCCGTGGTTGATGTGCCGACCGGTGTCGCGCGGTTTGCGGGCGAGCCGTTTCGCTGGCCACGTTCGCTGGTCGAAGCCACTTACCGCAATGTCGTGGACTGGCAGGAACTGGCGCACGGCGGACACTTCGCCGCGTTCCAGCGCCCGGACGATTTCCTGCGCGTGGTGCGCGGCTTCTTTTCCCGCCAGCAAATCGCCGCGCCCGAATCCAACGCAATCTGACGTACGAGAGGACAATGACAATGGCTAATCCCGAGCCCGCCGGCGGCCCCGCCATTCACTCGCTGGATCATTTCTGCTTAAGCGTGCCTGATCTCGAAACGGCGCGGTCTTTCTACAGCGAATTCGGTCTCGACGTGCGCGATGCAGGTGACAGCCTAGAGCTTTACACCTTCGGCAATCCGCATCGCTGGGCGGTAATCCGTCAGGGTGGCGCACGCAAAAAGCTCGAATATGTCGCGTTCGGCGTGTTCCAGGGCGAACTTGGAGCATTCCGCCAGAAATTTGACAGGCTCGGCATCGAAGTTATCGACACTCCGGCCATGGGTGAAGCCGGCGGCATCTGGTTCCGCAATCCCGATGGCATGCCCATGCAGGTGATCGAGGCGGAAAAGTGTTCGCCCGATACCAAGGCACAGTTCCTGACCAGATCGGTCGGCCCCGGCGAATGCGCTGCAATCGCGCGTAGCCAGGCCCCGCGCGTTCAGCCACGCCGCCTGTCGCACTTCGCAATCTTCAGCAGTGATGTCCTGCGCGACATCGCATTTTACGAAGCCACTTTGGGCTTCAAGCTGTCCGACCGTTCCGAAGATGCGGTGGCATTCATGCACGGGATTCATGGCAGCGACCACCACATGCTGGCGCTGGTTGGATCGACCGGCGCGGGCATGCATCATTGCAGCTGGGATGTCGGTTCCATTCAGGAAGTCGGCGTCGGCGGATCACATATGGCGAGCCTGGGCTTCGAAAAGGGATGGGGCATGGGCCAGCACGTGCTGGGCGCCAACTACTTCCACTACGTACCCGATCCGTGGGGCAGCTATGCCGAATACAGCTGCGACATCGATTTCATTCCGGCAGGGCATGACTGGCCCGCAGATAATCATGCGCCCGAGGACTCGATGTTCCTGTGGGGGCCGATGCCGCCCGAAAACTTCATCACCAATTTCGAACTTCAGGACGCCTGACGCCGGCCCGCTGCATCGATATTCAAGGACAACAGAACGATGGCAAATGTAGTATTTCTCCACGGCGGCGGCATGGGCGGTTGGGTCTGGGCTGAACTGGCCGACACCCTGCGCGCCGAAGGGCACAAAGTGTTTACGCCCACGTTTACCGGCTTTGGCGAACGCGCGCACCTGATCGGACGCGATGTGACGCATGATGTCCACGTGACAGATATCGTCAACGTACTCACGTATGAAGACTTGCGCGATGTTGTGCTGGTCGCGTTCAGCTATGCCGGGACCGTAGCACCAGGCGTCGTCGCCCGCGCAGGTGACCGGATCGCCCGCGTAATCTACTTTGACGGCATCGTGCCGCTGACCGGCAAAAGCGTCGGCGAAGCAGTGGGCTATATGAAGACAGAAGATGCCGCAGGGCTTGATGCTCTGCTCGCCTCGGGCGAAGGCCCGATCGGCACCGGCGTTGACGAAATGCAGCGCAATGGTGCCAAGGAAAAGCCGATGAAGATGTCGGCTGAACGACAGGAATGGCTACTCGCCCATCTCAGCGACATGCCCTTGCGCGGCATGGTCAGCCCGGTCACTCACGGCGCAGAAGCGATCGACAAGCCTGTCGATTATCTCGCCATTCTGGGGGACGTGATGGACCCGGTACAGCACGACCGCGCCCGCGCACTCGGCTGGAATGTCGAGACTGCCGGTCCCGATATCGACCACGCCTTCATCGTCGGTGCGCCCGAACGCGCTCTGGCGTTCTTGCGTCCTCGTCTTTGATACCTGCACCTGCGCGTGTTGGTTTGTCTCCTCAGGGAAGCACGCCAACACCGCGGGGCAGAGAACTGTCAGCTTTTCGCCGGAGTTTCGGGGCGAGCGCGCCCCCCGAATTCGCGCGACCAATGCATCAGCGCCCAGATCGCCGGTTCAAGCGCAATCGTGGCATCTGTCATCGCATATTCAACACGCGGCGGCACTTCGGCAAATACAGTGCGTGTCACCAACCCGTCGGCTTCAAGTTCGCGCAGTTGCCGGGTCAGCATGTGCTGGGTCACCCCGCCAATTGTCCGCAGCAATTCTCCGAAGCGATGTGCCCGGTGATAAAGCAGCCACAGAATCTCAAGCTTCCATTTCCCCGAAATAAGCGTCAGCGCCCTGCGTAATTCGGCATAGTCTTCGGGTTTGACCTCTTGATTCTTCAAGATAGGCTGGTTTTCCGCAATAGGCACATTCATGATACTAACCTGTAAAAATTGATCCTACTTGTTGCAATTCATGCTGTCCGATATTTGGTACGAATGGAAGCCGGAAGTGCAGGTCGTTCACAGCGGAGCGTAATGTTTCCCCTGTGCCCGCAGCCAGAACGGCCCCGCGCAAGGAGAGCATTGCCATGAATTTCCAGTTGCCCGAACCTGTGATCCCGGCCCACGTTCCGGCTGATCTTGTGCGTCCATTCCCGTATATGTTCGGTACAAGCACCCATGCCGATCCGTTCGGCGAATGGGCACCGGCAGTGCATGAAGGCCCGCCGATCTTTTACGCACCCCATGCCTATCCCGGGTTCACTCCGGCCTGGATCGTTCGCCGCGTGGCCGATTTGCGCAAAATCTATATGGATACCGACACTTTTTCGAGCAAGGACTTCTCGCCCTATTCCAAGATGGTCGGTGATACCTGGACCAACCTTCCGGTTGAGTTTGATCCGCCGCAACATGGCAAGTATCGCGCCTTCATCAACCCGCTTTTCACGCCATCTGCCATGGCAAAGTTGGAAGACCGTATCCGCGGCTATGCGGTGGACTATATCGAATCATTCAAAGAGCGCGGCTCGTGCGAATTCATGGCCGATTTCGCGTTCGAATTTCCAATCAAGGTATTCCTTGAACTCATGGATTTCCCGCTCAGCAATACCGCGCAGTTCCTCGAATGGGAAACCGGCCTGCTGCACGAAATGGACATGGCCAAGATGGCCGATGCGACGCGCAATGTCGTGGCGTTTCTGCGCGAACAGATTGCAGAGCGGCGCAAAAATCCCGGCACCGATATTATCAGCTATGCGCTGGGTGTAGACGTTGAAGGGCAGAAGCTGAATGACGATGAACTGGTCGGCTTTGCCTTTAACCTCTTTATCGGCGGGCTGGATACCGTATCGACCAACATGGGCCTGCATTTCTTGCATCTGGCGCGCAATCCCGCCGATCAGCAGTTCCTCAAGGATAACCCGCAGCGCATCCAGCACGCCATCGACGAAATGATGCGTGCCTATGCCGCCGTGACAACTTTCCGCACTTGCACAAAAGAAACCGAATTCGGCGGCGTGAAGATGATGCCGGGTGACAAGGTTGCCATGTCGACCACCCTGGCGGGCCGCGATCCTGAAGAGTTTCCCGAACCTGATGTCGTCCGCTTCGACCGGAACCCGCGGCACGTCTCGTTTGGCTTTGGCCCGCACATGTGCGTTGGCATGCATCTGGCACGCCGCGAGATGCGCATCGCGATCGAGGAATTCCTGAAGCGGATTCCGCAATTCCGCTTGGCGGAAGGGCACACCGCGGAATATCATCTCGGCATGATCCAACCGGTCAAACTGCCGCTTGTCTGGGGTTAATCACATGCCACAATTTGCCTATGTCGTGCACAGCAACCCGGTTCCGGGTCACGAGGATGAATACAACGACTGGTACAGCAATCGCCATCTTGCAGACGTTGTCGCCGTTCCCGGCTTCGTGTCGGCCCAGCGCTTTTGTCTGATGGATTGCGATGCCGAAGGAGCGCCCAGGCAAAAATACATGGCGATCTATACCATGGAGACCGACGCGCCGGACGTGACGCTGGCAAACCTCACGTCGCTGGTCGAAACCGGTGCCATGCATATGAGCGAAGCCTTCTCGATGGAAGGAATGGCCACGCATCTTTATAAAGCGATCACGCCCGTGGTCTGCGCTCCGGCAAAGGGTAACTGATATGACTGCGCAGGAATTCGAAGGCAAAGTGGTGCTGGTAACCGGCGCTGCATCGGGTCTTGGCCGTGCTGCCAGCCTGCGTTTTGCCGCAGAAGGCGCAAAGGTTTGTCTGGCCGATGTCAACGCCCAGGGTCTTGCCGAAACCGCGCGGCGGATTGCCGAAGCTGGCGGGCAAAGCGCGGTCTATGCCGCGGACCTTGGCGATCCTGCCAATTGCGCGCGCGCCGTTGCCATCACCGTAGAGACATTTGGCAAGCTTGATGTGCTTTGCAACATCGCGGGCATTTTGCGGTTCCACGCACTGGCCAAAGTCACCACCGAAGACTGGGCCAAACTGTTTGCAGCCAACGTTACCGCGCCGTTCTTCCTGATGCAGGCCGCAATGCCGCATCTGGTGGAAACCAAGGGCAATGTCGTGAACGTGGTGTCGACGGCAGCCTTCCTCGGCCAGGCTTATACTGCGCCCTATGGCGCAACAAAGGCGGCGCTGCTCAGTCTGACCAAATCCTTGGCGATGGAAATGATGCATTCGCCGGTACGGATCAACGCGCTCGCGCCCGGCGGCATGCTGACTGAAATGGTCACGACGCTGGAATTCCCGCAGGACGCTGACCAAAGCCTGATCGCGCGTTACATTGGCTTGCGCCCGCCCGCGCAGCCTGAAGACATTGTCGAGCCTCTGATGTTCCTTGCGTCAGATCGCGCGCGCTCGGTCCATGGTGCTTGTTACACCGCTGACAGCGGCATAACCGCAGGCTGAATTTACCCGGCAGAGGGGCAGGCCGCAGCGCTGGCCTGCCTTCCTTGACAGCAGACGCAATTCACACACTCCAACCGGAGAACCCTGAGTCGTGTGCGCCTTCAAAGCGGGTGCCGCTCCGCTCGACCGCCAGCAAGTTGCACATTTACAACGCTTTTTTAGAAATCTCGCTCGAATGAGAGCGAAGCGCCAAGACCCTGCCCTTCGATAGGAAGGGAGGGACGAAGCAGTTTTGTAGCGGACATCCAACCAGACGCGATCGCAGGTCGCGCTGTCATGCAAGGTGCCGCGCCTGACCGGGCTGCGGCTTTTGGGAGAATTTCTGATGAGTGCCAAATCCACGCAGCTTCTTTGCGGTTCTGCGCTTGCTGCCCTGCTGTTTGCTGCAGGAACGGCCTATGCCGCACCGGCCGATGTCGCAGCGCAACAGGCAACCGATGCAACGGTTGCGACGCAACCAGACGAAATGCCTTCGGACGCCGACATTGTTGTCACGGCACGCCGCCGCAACGAACGTCTGCAGGACGTCCCGGTCTCGGTCGTAGCATTTTCTGGCGCTGCGCTTGAGCGCAGCAGCGTCCAGACGATTGCCGATATCCGCACAATCTCGCCCGGCCTGACTTTCTCGTCGGAAGGTGGCAAGGACAACACCGCCGTTACCCTGCGCGGCATCGGCCAAATCCCGACCGGCGAAGTAACCCCCGGCGTTGTCACCTATTTCGCCAACGTGCCCATGGCATCGCTTGGCTCTAACGTTCCAACCTATGACATCGGCAGCATTCAGGTGCTCAAGGGTCCGCAAGGCACGCTGTTTGGCCGCAATACGCTGGGCGGCGCTGTGCTGGTCACCCCGCAAGGCCCGAAGCAGGATTTCGGCGGCTATATCCAGGGCACGTACGGTAACTTCGATTACCGCGAAGTGCAGGGCGCACTTAACGTGCCGATTATCCCCGACGTGCTGGCTGTTCGCGTTGCGGGACAGATCCGCCGCGCCGATCCGCTGACATATTCGATCAATGGCGGCCTGGGCTTCAACAATATCCATCAGGACAGCGCCCGCGCCTCAATCCTGTTTACACCCAACGACTGGCTGACCAACACCACCGTGGTCGATTACTTCAAGGCCCGCGAATACGGTTCGGGCTACTACCTTCTGCGCCAGAACTTCAGCTTCACAAACCTGTTTGCGCCGTCGCTTGGCCCGGTGGCTGGCGGCATTGTCGGCGGCGCGCTGGATGCCCAGACCGCTGGCTATCTCACCCAGCAGCAGCAGAATTTCTACGGCGCGTTTACAGACAGTTCGGGTTCGGGTCGGGCCAACCGCCGCAACTTCGGCATTTCGAACGATACTTCGGCAACGTTTGGTGATTTCACGCTGCGCAATATCTTCGGTCTGCGCAAGAACCGCAGTGACCAGCTGATCAACACTGCCGCACTGGGCCCCACGGCCCTGCCGGGCGCATTGTTCGGCAGCCCGGTCGATGTGCCCTTCACCGTCTTCCACGCCGCCGCGTTGATTCAGCGCCAGTACTTGACCAACGAAGTCCAGTTCCTTGGCAGCTTCGACAAGTTCAACTTCATCGTTGGCGGCTTTTACAGCCATGACAAGCCCGACGGTCCTTCAGGATCAACCTTCGAAGCTTTCGTAACGCCCGGCAGCCCTGCTTCGGTAGTGACCGCCAACGTGACCAACACCAATTATGCAGCATTCGGCCAGTTGACCTACAAGCTGACTGACAGCGTCACCGTGAACGCAGGCGCGCGCTACAGCTGGGATCGTGTGTCGGCATGTGGCGGCGCAATCGGCACCACTTATGCTTCGGACGAGGCTTGCCGCGCCATCGCGGCGCGCGGCCTTGCTGATGGCGTAGGCGTTGTCACCAATCGCGGTTCGGCACCAAGCTGGACATTCGGCCTCGATTGGAAGGCAAGCCCGGACTTGCTGCTCTATGCGGTAACCCGTCGGGGCTATCGCGGGGTCAACATCAACACCCCGCTGTTCGAAACCCCGTTCACAACGGGCGGCACCGATCCGTCCTGCGGGTTTGGCAGCGGCCAGTGCGTGGATCTCCGGCCCTTCCAGAAGACCGGCAAGGAAACACTTACCGACATCGAAATCGGGCAAAAGCTGAACTTCGACGTGTCGGGTGCAACCGGGCATCTCAACACGGCGGTTTATTACAGCAAGTACAAGAACGCGTTGCAGTTCCTCAATGCCCAGGCGCTCGTGCCGTCGACCGCGCCGGATAATCCCACCAACGGATCGTTTGGTGTCAACGCGGCTGATCTGTCGATTTACGGGGTGGAACTGGATGCCGCGGTCAACCTGACACGTGACCTGACCTTCACCTTAAACGGGGCCTATACGCATATCAAGGTGGACAAGCTCACGCTGCCGCCAGTTCCCGGCATCTCGTTCACCGCAAGCGACGTCAATCGCTATTCGCCTTCTGTCTCGGGCACGGTCGGTGCCAGCTGGACGCTTCCACTGCACCCGGCAGGTGGCGATCTGGTGCTGAACGGTGACTTGTTCATGACTGACGACTTCGGCGGGCAATATGGCGAAAAGCTGCCAGGCTACAAATTGATCAATATGCGGCTGGACTGGAAGAACATTGCCAGCACCGGGCTCGACATTGGCGTGTTCGCGCGCAACCTGACCAAGGAACGCTACTTTGCTGCACCTGACGTCCTGCTCAAAAGCTTCCCGGTAAACTCCGTCGCAGTGGGCGAACCGCGCACTTACGGCGTAGTCGCCCGACTTAACTTCTAATCTGGCTCTCAAAACAAAGGCCGAAACCGGATCACCCCGGTTTCGGCCTTTTTTCATTACGGCACTGCCAAATCAGGCGGTCAGGCGTCCCACAGCACCGGCACCGCATCCGGCCCGCGCATGTTCAGCCCGCGGATCTGCGGGTGGGGAAACGCAGGATCAAAGCGCAAGTTGGGCAGGTCAAGCAGTGCATCAAGCGCCACTTCCATTTCTGCGATGGCCATGTGCATGCCCATGCACATGTGCGGCCCGAAACCGAAGCTGAGCAGCGGGCGCATCGGGCGCTTAAGCCACAGGCGGTCCGGGTCTTCGTAGACTTCGGGATCGCGATTGGCCGACGCGATCGAGAGCAGGACCGCTGTACCCTTGGCCACGGCTATGCCGCCCACTTCCATGTCTTTGGCGGCAACGCGCGCAACCGCACCTGCGGTGGGGTCGCGCCGCATCGTTTCCATAACGGCCTTGGGCACCAGAGTGCGATCAGCCCGGACCTGCTCCATGACGTCGGGGTTTTCCAGCAATTGCACCATCATGTTGGCAATGCTGCGCGTTGTCGTTTCACCAGCAGCCAACAGCAACATCCGGATGAATGTGGCAATTTGTTCGTCGCTAAAGGTGCGACCATCGTCATTCACCTGCATCATGTGGCCCAGAATATCGGCCTTCATCTCGCCGCGCTGGCGATAGGCCTGCACGATCGGCAGCACCGTGTCATACATGGCCTGCCCTGCGACCATGGATTGCGGTATGGTGATTGCGGCAAGCGCAGGGTCGGTTTGCGGGGCAGCAACCACTTGAATCGCCCAGCTGGCCAGGTTCTGCAACAGTTCCTTGTCATGCGGGAAACCGAAGTACTGGTAAATCGCGCGGATCGGGAAGGGCAGCGCAAGATCGCGCAACAAATCGGCCTTCCCGCGCGGACGCAGTTCACTGATAAATTCCTGCATCAGAACCGGCTTGATCAGGGTGTCGATCAGCTTGCGGATTTCCGAGCGCAGGAATGGCCGCTGCAGCAGCGCGCGAAAATGATCGTGCTCCTTGCCGTCCATTGCGGTGATCAGCATGTTGTCCACAGCAGCGCCAAATCCGTCGCCGACAATGTGGCTCTGCCAGTTTTCCGGGTCCATGAGGACCGCATGAATATCCTTGTAGCGCAACAAGGTAACCGTTGGCCGGCCGGTCATCATATAATCAGCCATGCTTGGCACACTATGCTGTTTGAGCAGATCGCCGTGCATCACCGGGCAGCGGGCGCGCTGTTCTTCGAACATCGGGTAGGGATTGGCAGGCGCCTTTCCGGAATAACCGTTGGTCACCAGCGCATAGTCGGAAACCATGCGATCAAGCGGATCGGCTGTGTTCTGTTCCATTGTCGTTGCAACTCCTCAGGTGCCGCCGCAGGGCGACGCTCATTTTCACCATTGCGCAATTCCCGCCGCCCATGACCCTATCGCTTGAAAGGAAACGGGCGGCGGCAGGGGCCGATCAAAGGAAAATGGCGAAGTTGGGCATGCCCAGCACGACCTGATCTATCATGATAGACCGGCGTGCGATCTTGAAACCGTCTGCGGTCATGCGCAGGCGGTCATTGCGTTCGGCTGAAAGTTGCTTGTAATCCTTGGCCTCGGCCCGGTTGCGCGTCAGCAGCAAGTAGCTGGACACCTCATACTCATCAGGAATGTCGGTTTCCCACACCGAAACGTTGGTGATGAACCGCCGCACGCGCGATGCCGGGTCTTCGGACCATGCATTGGTGGTGGTGGTCAGCCGTGTGATGCGCAGTTGGATCGAATTATAATCATCGTCGAAATGGCCCATCGTGCCGAATTCCTGATCCCACTGCTGGACGCGACGGGTAATCCGGACAGGCGCCTTGTATTCCAGATCTTCGGCCAGCAACGTGGCCCACTCTGCCAGCTCGCGGTGATCAAGCAGGCGGGCCTCGCGGATCAGGAACCCGGTTACAGCATTGTGTACGGGCGAACCATAGGCGACTTCTTCGCGGCGCTGGTCCTTGCGGGTATATGTGACAGATGCAGTGGTAACGGCGGACATGGCAGGAATCCTTTTACAGAACGGGGTTGGGAACCGGTCGGCGAAGATCAGTCAGCGGTCATCAGCCGGTGATAGGCCAGCCACCATTCCCATTGGGCGTCGTCCTTGCCGAACCCTTCATAAACCTTGGCCTTATCAGGCCAGTCGGCAGGGCGGTTTTCGCCAAGGATCGCCTGATACTTCAACGTTTCGGTCCGGCCGATCACGCCACGCGCGGATTCGGTCATGTGCGGCCAAGTGTCGCTATCGTCTTGTTCGATGATGCCCGATGTGCCTGTTCCCTGCGTGGCGGCGGCACGCATCATTGTCTTGATATGTTCAGGCGTGCCCTTTTCGGCAAAGTAATAGGTCGTCCATTCAAACTGGTGGACGCCGCGCGGCATGATCGAATGCAGCACCAATGCTGAACCAAGCGTGCCATCACGCAATGGACTGTAAATAAACAGAATGTTCGCGTTGGGGAACATGCCGCCCACGACTGGTGGTGCCTTGGCCAGAACGTGGAGCTGTTCGGCGCTCATCTTGCGGCGCAGTTCGGGCAGAAGTTCCGGTGTGATGCCGGGCGGTGGAAAGGCTTCAAGCCGTTCATCAGGCGTAAGGTCGCCCTTGCCATGCGCCAGGGCCCAACTGGTATCCGCCGGAATGCAGCGCAGCGAATGGCCGTTGCCAGAAAGGTTGATGCCATACATCGCGGGCGCACTTTCATGCGCGGTATCGTGTTCGCCGCCCATCGCGCCAATATCAATCACCGAGCCGTGCAGCGTCAGGGTGTGGAAACCGTCGCAGGCCGACTGTTCGCCAGCGGTCTTCCAGTTGGCGTCGATTGTCAGCCGCTGCGGGGGGCCAAGCACCTCAAGGCCGCCGTCGGTGCGGTCGAACAGCATGTCATAATAAAACTTCATGTCGCCCAGCCATTCGTCCAGGCTGGGGCCTTCGATGTTCCACGTGGCAAATACGAGACCGCCATAAAGCTGGACCCGTGCCTTTTTAAGGCCGAGCTGGGCTTTGGTCTTGATATTGCCGTGCATCTGTTCGCGTTCGATCGGCGCGCCGATGAAGCTGCCGTCCGGGCGGAAAGCCCAGCCGTGATAGATACACTTGTGCACCCGCGCATTGCCCGAATCCGACAGGCACACATGCATGGCACGGTGCGGGCAGACGTTCAGCGAGACATGGACTTGTCCATCGGCGGCGCGCGCCACAATGACCTGATCCTCGCCCATCAAACGCACGACGTAATCGCCGACATTGGGGATTTCGGTTTCGTGGCCAAGCAGCAACCATGCCTTGGCGAAAATGCGTTCGAGTTCGACTTCGTAGATTTCCTGATCGTGCAGCAGTGCGACCGAAACCTCACGGTTTTCAAGGTCGATCATCTGCGACATGGCTTCGTTGACGATGTGCTTGGCTGGAATCATGCGCATTGCGTGCGTCCTCTCATTATTGTCGTGATGTCGGATTGATCAGATGAAGTCGGCGGGCGAGATATTCGGCTCGACGCTCAACAGAGATTTGCCGAAGATTTCGTAGCCGACGTAGGGCAGGTTCGCGACGTGCCGCATGGCAAACGAGGCGTCGCGGTAGTAACGCTGGATCGGATTGGAATCGGCATAAGCACTTGATCCTGCGAGGAACATCAGCTGCTCAATCGCCTCGTTCAACAAATCGACGGCAAGCGAACCTTCGCCTTTGCTTTGTGCCCGTTCCTGAGGCGTCAGGCGGCGGCGTTCCAGGCCGGCCTGATCGATCATGTCGCAGGTTTTGAGCGTTAGCGCCTCTGCCGCCGCGATCCGTGCGGCAGCTTTGCCCAGTTCAACCTGCATGGTCACACAATCAGCCTGGCGGGCATAAGATGTGTAGACGATGGGCCGCTTGGCGGAAGCATCGCGGACCCGCTCCAGAATGGCCGATGCTGCTCCGGCGACGACCGCGTGCGCAGTGGCCCGCAAAAAGGGCATGAACGGCCAGTAGTCCGATGGTTCGCCGACATGGCGCTTGCCCGCCTCGTGTCCGCCGATGCCCAACTTGGCGACGTGGAAGAACTGGTCACGCGGGATCAGCACGTTTTCGGCCACAATGGTGTTCGAACCGGTGCCCTTCATTCCCATCATGTGCCAGGTGGTGTCGATCGTGTACTGGTCCCGGCGCAGATAGGCGAAGCCGCCGTGCTCCAAAGTTCCATCGGGCTTGCGAATGGCAACACCAAGCTGTGCCCACCCGGCATGGGCCGAACCCGAAGCGTAAGGCCAGCGTCCGTTGACGATATAACCGCCTTCGACCTCATCAAGCGTGCCTGGCGGATTGGCGATGCCGCAGATAACCGGGTGTTGCGCTCCTGCACCAAAGATCGCTTCTTGCAGCGCATCAGGGCCAAGGCTGGCAACCCAGGTGGTGCCGTGCAGCACAGTATAGACCCAGCCTACCGACGGATCACCCTTGGCCAGTTCATAACCGACCAGCGCCATGGCACGCGCGCTGGTGCCAACTCCGCCCCAGCGGCGGGGCGCAGCCATTGCCCAGAAGCCTGCATCGGTCAAAGCGCGGAACACGTCCGGATGAAGAACGCCGTTGTCATCGCCATACCCGGCATTGGCCAAAAGCATGGGCTGAAGCGCGCGGGCCTTGGCAATAAACTCCTTTTCCGCAGCCCGATTGTAATCAGGCATCGCGAAATCGGGTTCAAGGGCATCTTTCAGCATGGTGGCCATGAAAGTTCTCTCCGTTAAAACATCTGATACTGAATGAACAGTTTCTGTATATTGTGTTCATAAAACCATGCGATCGGGCTTTCGTAATTGATCAAGATCAAATCGTGACGATCCAGCGCACAACGCCGCATGTGTTTCATCAACTTTGAATGTCAGGCAGACGTTCAGGTGGCAGGACTCAACATTCCTGCACTATCGCGCGACAACCTATCTTTTGACGGGTCAGCAACGCGAAAGGGTTGTCCAAGCAAAGTCTTCGTTTGCAGCTTCGTCTGGCGACGGGCAGTTACTGGACTGCGGGAGAGAAAAGCATGGTGCACAGATCGGCCAGCGCGGCCGGCAACGCTCGGGAGCTTCGCGGCATGCGCTGTTCCTGCGTCGCGGGAAGGGTGTCGGGATGATGGCCATCTGGCAGGACCGTGCCGCCAAGGCGGACGACATCATCGCAGCGCTTGACGCTTTGCCGCTCGGCACGCTTCTCGACACGGCAGAGGCGCTGACGCTTGATGGCCACGGGGCAATCGTAACTTACTCGCGCAAGGTCTTCATTCCACTGACGAAGCTTTGCCGGGATGTGTGCCATTATTGCACGTTCGCCCATACTCCGGCGCAAGTTGCAGAGGCTTATCTGGACCGGGACGCCGTTTTGGCGATTGCGCGGGCCGGGGCAGCGATGGGGTGCCGCGAGGCTCTTTTCACTTTGGGAGACAAACCCGAAGCACGCTATTCCGCCGCGCGTGAAGCGCTCGGCAAGCTGGGTCATGAAACGACTCTGTCCTATCTGGCCGAAGTCGCCGCCCTGGTCTTTGATGAAACGGGATTGCTGCCACACCTTAATCCCGGCCTGATGGACGCAGCGGACTATGCAGCTTTGCGACCGCATTCCGCATCGATGGGCATCATGCTGGAATCGGCATCGGCGCGCCTTTGCGAAAAGGGCGAGGCCCATTTCGGATCGCCCGACAAAGAGCCTGCACGCAGATTGGCCGCCATCGAAGCGGCGGGCGAAGCGGCGGTTCCGTTTACCACCGGCTTGCTCATCGGCATCGGGGAAACGCGTCTTGAGCGGATCGAGGCACTGCTGGCGATCCGTGCATTGGACGACCGTTATGGCCACATCCAGGAAGTGATCATCCAGAACTTCCGCGCCAAACCCGGCACCAAGATGGCGGACCGCGCAGAGCCGACGCTGGATGACCATGTCTGGACGATCGCTGCGGCGCGCCTGATTCTTGGCGCGCAAATGACCATTCAGGCGCCGCCTAACCTGCATGACCGTTCAGCACTGGGCGATCTGATCCGCGCCGGTGTGAACGACTGGGGCGGGGTGTCGCCGCTGACGCCTGACCACGTCAACCCCGATGCACCGTGGCCACATCTTGAAGTACTGGCCGATGCCACTGCCGATGCTGGGCGCGCATTGCGCCAGCGGCTGGCGATAGGCCCGCGCCATGCCCAGCAAGCGACGCGGTGGTGCGATCCGCGCATCGCGCCTGCAGTGTTGCGGGCGGTGGACGGGCGCGGCCTGCCCAAGGACAGCGACTGGGCAGTCGGCCATGGCGATGCCGTGCCGGAACTGGCGCCAGCGCCTGCCACACCGGCAATTGCAAAGATTCTTGAGCAGGCCAGCTATGGAGAGCGGCTGGACGAAGCAGCAATTGCCAAGCTGTTCACGGCTGACGGCGACGACTTTGACAAGGTGTGCGCGCATGCCGATGGCTTACGCGCCGAAGTGGTGGGCGATACCGTTACTTACGCGGTCAACCGCAACATCAATTACACCAACATCTGTCTTTATCGCTG
Source organism: Novosphingobium sp. 32-60-15 (assembly GCF_002280675.1). Taxonomy (GTDB): domain Bacteria; phylum Pseudomonadota; class Alphaproteobacteria; order Sphingomonadales; family Sphingomonadaceae; genus Novosphingobium. The sequence continues at coordinate 187,736 of NZ_NCEN01000002.1, forward strand.
CGGGTTCTGCGCCTTTTCCAAAGGCAGCACCAAGGCAATGCGCGGACCGGCCTACCGGCTGGACTTTGCAGAAATCGGGCGGCGTGCCGCCGAGGCGGTGGAACGCGGTGCGACCGAGGTTTGTCTGCAAGGGGGCATCCACCCCGATTACGATGGCAATACTTATCTCGACATCGTTGCAGCAGTGAAAGCCGCCGCACCCGGCATCCACATCCATGCGTTTTCGCCCCTGGAAGTGATGCACGGCGCGCGGACGTTGGGGCTTTCACTGGAAGACTTTCTGACGCGCCTGAAACACGCCGGGCTTGCGACGCTTCCAGGGACGGCAGCCGAAATCCTCGATCCCGAAGTCCGCGAAATTCTGTGCCCGGACAAGGTGACTGCGCACGAATGGCTTGAGGTCATGCGCGCGGCGCACAGTGTAGGCCTTCGCACCACGGCGACAATCATGTTCGGCCATGTCGAGCAATACCGCCACTGGGCCCGCCATTTGGCGCAAGTACGCGCTTTGCAGGAAGAAACCGGCGGATTTACCGAATTCGTGCCGCTGCCCTTCGTCCACATGGAAGCGCCGATCTGGCGCAAGGGGCTGGCCCGCTCTGGACCGAGCTACCGCGAGGCGGTGCTGATGCACGCCATTGCGCGGATCGTGCTGCATCCGGTGCTGACCAACATCCAGGTCTCCTGGGTCAAGCTGGGGCCTGAAGCTGCGGCGGCAGTGCTGGCGGCGGGCGCCAATGACCTTGGCGGGACGCTGATGGACGAATCCATCACGCGCGCGGCAGGCGGGGTTAACGGGCAAGAATTCGGACCGCCCGAGATGATCGCACTCGCGCGCAGTGCAGGCCGCCCGGCGCGCCAGCGCACGACGCTTTATGAATTGGTACCGGACTATCGTCCGGCGATGACGGAGTAATGGAATGTTGGATCTGAACCGTCCGCTTGAGGGCAAGGTTGCGATTATTACCGGCGGCGGCAGCGGCATTGGCCGGGCAACGGCCAAGATGTTTGCTGCGCGCGGAGCCAAAGTGGCGATCACGGGGCGGACCGAATCAAAGCTTGCGGGCGTCGTCGCCGAAATCGAGGCGCTAGGTAGCCAAGGTCTGGCCATCGGTATGGACGTGACTGACGAGGCATCGATTGCGGCGGGCATTGCGCGCACGGTCGAAACCTTCGGCAAGCTGGATATCCTGCACAGCAACGCGGCGCAGACCGGCGCGATGTTCGAAGATGCCGCGATCACCGATATGACCGTGGAATTCTGGAACAAGGCATTCGCCACGAACCTGACCGGTTCGATGCTGGCGGCAAAGCATGCGATCCCGCATATGATCAAGCAAGGCGCAGGCTCGATCATCTTTACAGGGTCCGGCAAAGGGCTGGCAGGCGATCTTGACTATCCGGCTTACGGCACGACCAAGGCCGGGCTGCTTGGCCTGTCGCGCTATGTCGCTACGCAATATGGCAAGCAGAACATCCGCGCCAACGTGATCGTGGTGGGACTGGTGATGACCGAAGCACTTGACGAAAACCTGCCGCCCGAGGCGCAGGCGCTGATGAAAGAGCACAATCTTGTGCCCTTCCTTGGATCGCCCGACGATATTGCCGAAGTGGCCGCGTTCCTGGCGTCGGACCAGTCGCGCTACATCACCGGCGCGTCGATCGTCGCAGATGGCGGGTTTACAGCACACTCTGGCGTCTATGCCGATATGCAACGCTTCATGGCCCATGCTGCGGCAGGTGCAGCATGAGCGGGCAGATCATTGGCATCATCGGCGGCACCGGCAATCTGGGCGCAGCGATTGCTTGGCGTCTGGCGCGTGCCGGCCGCACGGTCCTGATCGGATCGCGCAAGGCCGAGGCGGCGCAGGAAAAGGCGGCTGAACTGGGCCACGGCCTTGTCGGCATGGCCAATGCCGATGCAGCGGCGCAGGCCGACTTGATCATCGTGACCGTGCCGTTTTCCGCGCAGGAAGCAACATTGGCCGATATCAAGCCTCACGTGACAGGCAAGATCGTGGTGGATACCACCGTGCCGTTAGTGCCGCCCAAGGTAATGCGCGTGCAATTGCCCGCCGAAGGCTCGGCAGCGGTCCGCGCACAGGGCCTGTTGGGCGAAGGCGTGACGATGGTTTCGGGCTTTCACAATGTGGCAGCGCACAAGCTGGCTCAGGATATCGACGTCGGCTGCGATGTGCTGGTGTTTGGCGATGAAAAGGCCGCGCGGGCGCAAGTAATTGAATTGGCCGATGCGATGGGCTTGCGCGGATTGCACGCAGGCGCGCTGGTCAATTCCGCTGCAGCCGAGGCAATGACCTCGATCCTGATTTTCATGAACAAGACCTATAAGGTTGACGGCGCTGGGATTCGCATCACAGGAGAACTGATCCCTCCCGCTGACTGAGCGTGAGGGTTGGAACTCTGAAGGAACGCGCACGACGTGTCTGCAATCGAGATCATTCCGCTGTCCGCCATTGGCGAAGTGGGGGCAGGTGAAGACCTGACCGCAACGCTTGGCCGGGCAGTGGCAAGCGCCGGAACCGCTTTGGGACCGTGCGATATCCTGATTGTAACGCAGAAGATCGTGTCGAAGGCAGAGGGACGTTCGGTTGTATTGGCAGATGTTGTGCCAAGTGCCGAAGCGGTGCGGCTGGCTGAAGTGACGCGCAAAGATGCGCGGCTGGTTGAACTCGTCCTGCAAGAATCGACTGACGTCGTGCGCGCGGTGCCCAACGTCCTGATCGTGCGGCACAAGCTGGGACTGGTCATGGCCAATGCGGGCATCGACCGGTCAAACATCGGAGCAGGGGATGACGCGCGCGCCCTGTTGCTACCGGTCGATCCGGATGCTTCGGCAGAGCGGATTTCGCAAGCCTTGGGGTGTCCGGTGGTCATTTCCGACAGTTTCGGCAGGCCGTGGCGCATGGGCGTGGTGGCGGTGGGCATCGGCGCCGCGGGTCTTCCCGCCATTGATGACCGGCGCGGGCTGCTGGATCGTGACGGGCGCAAACTGGAAGTGACGCAAATTGCCGTTGCCGACTTGCTGGCAAGCGCGGCAGCGCTGGTAATGGGCGAGGGCGGCGAGGGGATCCCTGCTGTGATCGTGCGCGGCTATACCGTGGCCGGTGCGGCGCGTCCGGCGGCCGATCTGACAAGGTCACTGGCCGAGGATTTGTTCCAGTGAAAGTAACGGTGCTGACAGGCGGCGTGGGCGGGGCCAAGCTGGTGCTGGGGCTGTTGCGCGTGTTGCCTGCAGCCGACGTAACGGCCATCGTCAACACTGGCGACGATTTCCGCCATCTTGGCCTGCATGTTTCGCCCGACATAGACACGCTGCTATATACGCTTTCGGGCAAGGCCAATCGCGAACAGGGTTGGGGCCGGGCAGATGAAAGCTGGAGCTTCCTTGAGACGCTTCGCGATCTTGGCGGGCCGGACTGGTTCCAGTTGGGCGACCGCGACTTGGCCTTGCATGTACTGCGCACCACACGGCTGGCAAACGGCGACGGGCTTGACGCAATAACCGCCGATCTTGCGGTCCGCTTCGGGATTGGCGCAACGATCCTGCCGATGGCCAATGCGCTGGTGGCAACGCGGCTTGAAACAGACGAGGGATTGCTGGATTTCCAGCACTATTTCGTAGCGCGCCGTTGTGTTCCGCAAGTAAGCCGCATCAGATTCGACGGCGCGGATACAGCGCTTCCCGCCCCCGGCGTATTGGCAGCGATTGCCAGTGCAGATGCGGTGGTGATTGCCCCGTCCAATCCGTTCCTCAGCATCGATCCATTGCTTGCAGTGCCCGGCATTCGCAGCGCGTTGGCGCTTACAAAAGCGCCGGTGGTGGCAGTATCCCCGATCATTGCCGGAAGGGCCGTGAAAGGACCAACCGCCAAGCTGATGGAAGAATTGGGCATCCGTCTCGCCAATGCCTCGATCGCTGCGCATTATGCCGATTTCATCGACGGACTCGTGATCAATCAAGGCGATGATGCGCCCGATGGCATCGCGATTGCGCAGACGGCCACATTGATGCGCGATGATGATGACAAGGCACGCGTGGCGCAAGCGGCACTGGACCTTGCCACCAGCCTTTCTTGCCAATGAACTGGACCGCTATCGTTCCGCTTAAGGCGGCAGCGGATCGCAAGACCCGTCTAACAGGCGCGCTGGACAGCGGGGCTCAGGCGGCGCTGGCAGAAGGCATGGCGGATCATGTGATGGCCACGCTGGCGAGCGTCCCGGCCATTGCTTCAATCTGGGTACTTTCGCCTGAACCGGGCGATATTCCCGGCACGGTGTGGGAGCCGGACCACGGCAAAGGTTTGAACGCGGAACTTGACCGGGTCTGCGCAGCACTTGCAGGCAAACGCCTTCTGGTCATCCATGCAGACCTGCCGTTGCTTTGCGCTGAAGACATTACTGCGCTGATCATGGCAGCGGACGCTGCGGGGGCTGCGATCGCGACCGACCGGCACGGCACGGGCACCAATGCACTGGCAATGCGCGAGGCTGTGTGTGTCGGCTTTGCTTTTGGACCGGGCAGCCTTGCATTGCACGTGCAACGCCTGCCCCATGCAACCGTAATACGGCGTGAAGGGCTGGCGATCGACATCGATACGGCAGACGATATTGCCGCTGCGCAAAGTGCCCTTCCTTTGGGAAGGTGGTGAGCGCGGGGCCTCTGCGCATGATCCTTTTCGCAAACAGCGCTGCTCCGGTCAGGATCAGTGCGAACCGGCGGAGGACAGACGATGAAGCTCAATATGGGCGTTCCCAATTCCATGCACGTCAAGGCGATGGTGCAGCCTTGGGAATTTGCACTGTCAGGGGCCGACGTTGGCGACCTGATTGCGCAAGGCGATGCACTGGGATTTAACAAGTGCATGTTGGGCGAACATTTCGTGATCCCACCAGAGCATCATGACTTATCCGGCTATCACTATTTCCACGTGGTCGTGGCGCTGGGCTATCTTGGCGGACGCACCAAAAACCTGCGGTTGTCTTCGTCAGTTTCGATCCTGCCGCTGCAAAGCCCGATTGTCCAGGCCAAGGCGTGGTCGACACTCGACTGGCTGACAGGGGGCCGGGCCGAAGCGCTGTTCGGTGTGGGTTGGCTAAAAGACGAATTCGACATGCTGGGCGTCGATTTCCACAAGCGCGGGCGCATGGCGGATGAATATCTCGCCGCCATGATCGAACTGTGGACATCGGACAGTCCGTGCTTTGAAGGTGAATTCGTCAATTTCAAGAATGCAGGGTTTGAACCCAAACCGCTACAGAAACCGCATATTCCGATCTGGCTGGGTGGCGATGCCGAGCCGGTGCTGAAGCGCGTGGCCAAGTTCGGCAATGGCTGGTCGCCGTTCCGGACCCCGCCCGAGACATTTCCTGCCTGTATCGACCTGATCAAATCACAGCCCGAATATGATGGCAGGCCCATCGAGGTATTCTTCGCGCTCGAAATGCTCAACGTTGGCGCTCATCACGAAGTGATGGACGATCCGCGCGCACCGGGCACGCGCGATGCGCAAAAGATTATCGACCAAATCGGCTGGCTGAAAGACCTTGGCATTACCGAAACCATCGTACCGCTGCCGCCTGGCATCACCGACAAGTCGGAATATATCGAGCGACTGCGCTGGGTGGCCGAAGAGATCATGCCAAAGGTCTAGAGCCAGATGAAATTCGGGACGACCACGGCAGAAACAACTGCCGGGCGTCCCCCATGGAAGAGGATCACCATGCATGAACAGGTTTGACGGAAAAGTCGCCTTTGTGACCGGCGGCGCGGGCGGCATCGGCAAGGCCGTGATCGAGCGCCTTATTAACGAAGGTGCGCGCGTTGCCGTGACCGACATTTTTGGTGACGCCGCAAAAGAAGTTGCCGGTGCCTATGGTGACAAGGCGGCGGGCTTTGCGCTGGATATTGGCGACGAAGCGGCGGTCAAGGCTGCTATCGATGCCACAATAGCCGCGTTTGGCCGGCTTGACGTGCTGGTCAACAATGCGGCGCTGACCGACATGGCCACGATGATGGGCGATACAGATGCGGTGACCATTCCCAACGATGTGTGGGAGCGCACCCTGCACATTAATGCCACCGGCTATCTCTATTGCTGCCGCCACGCCATTCCGCATATCGCCGCAGCAGGCGGCGGGGCGATTGTGAACCTTGCATCGGGTTCGGGCATGTTGGGTGATTCGGCGCGCATTGCCTATGGCGCGTCAAAGGCGGCGGTCATTTCCATGACCCGTTACATGGCGACGCAGCATGGCGCGCAGAAAATCCGCTGCAACGCGATTGCACCCGGCCCGATTGTCACACCCCATTCGCGCAAGGTGGCGGGCAAGGAATTTGACATCATCGCCCGGCATATGCCGATGGGCGAGCTTGGCGAACCGGCTGACATTGCAGCGCTGGTAGCGTTCCTTGGGTCAAGTGAATCGCGCTATATCAACGGGCAGGTCATCGTGATCGATGGCGGGATGTCAGCGCACCATGCCCATGTCATGGATATGATGGACTATGCCGCCGGACAGAAGGGCTGATCGGATGAGCACAAGCAAGGGCACGGAGCGTGGTTTCCCGGCGCGGGCGCAAAGGCTTCCAACCGACCTTGCAGCGGTGGATGCAGGTTGGCTGCAAGGTGTTTTGCGCAACCGCTATCCCGGCATCACGATCACCGCGATGGAAGTGGTGGAGATCATCCAGGGCCACACCACCAAAGTGCGCGTGGCCGTGTCCGGACCCGATCCGGCGGTGCTGCCGGGGCAGCTATGCCTGAAATCAAATTGGTCGGGCAGCCCCTTAAGCGGCGAGGCCAATGTCAACGAGGCCCGGTTCTACAAGGACTTGTGCGAGGGGCTGCAATTGCCCGCACCGCACTGCTTTTATGCCGACTGGGATGACGATGCACAAGGCAAGCAGGGCTTGCTGGTGCTGGAAGACATGGAGGGCTGGGACGGCAAGTTCGGCACTTCGGCTGAGCCGATCACCCTTGATCAGGCAATGCGCGGCGTGGCAGCACTCGCCACGCTTCATGCCAGCACTTGGGGCGATCCCCGGCTGGACGAAGCGGGCTGGTTGCAGCGCGCAATGGCGCCCGACCATGCAGGCGATGATTACTGGGCGATGATGGCCGACCACTACGACAAGGTGAACCGCCTGCCCGAACGGGTGGCGATGTTCCCGGCGTGGTTTGCCGATAATCCGCAGAAGCTGCGCGACGCGTGGTTGCAACTTTGCGCGCACGATATGGCCGATACCTCGCCGTTGTGTCTGGTCCACGGCGATGCCCATCTCGGCAACAGTTATGGTCTGGGCGATGGCGGGCGGCTATTCCTGGATTGGCAGATCGTGCGCAAGGGCCATCCGTGGCGCGATTACAGCTACTTCGCGGCAGGGTCGATCACGATTGCCGACCGGCGGGCGGGCGAGCGCGATTTGCTGAAGCATTATCTGGCCGTGCTGGCGACGCACGGCATTGCGATCGATTTTGACACGGCGTGGACCGAATATCGCCGCTGGATGGTGTGGGGGCTGGTCTCGTGGCAGTCCAACATCAATCCCAAGGAAGCGACGCTGCCATCGCTCGAACGGTTCTGCGTTGCGGCCAAAGATCTGAAAATTGATGAACTTTATGACGTTTAGAACTGGGGCCGGGGCATGACTGCAATTGAACACATCTGGGCGCAACTGCCACCAACGCCCGCAAAGCAACTGGCAGCAGCCGTTCAGCATTATGAATCTGCCGGGCTGGATGGCATCTGGTCTTCACAGACCTTCGGCGCACCTTTTCTGCCGCTATCAGCTGCGGCTGCGGTCAGCGAGAACCTCAAGCTTGGCACCGGGATTGCGCTGGCCTTCGTGCGAAGCCCGCTGGAAACCGCGTGCAACATCATGGATCTGGACTTGATCAGCGGCGGGCGCGCGGTTCTGGGGCTTGGCTCCAGCGCGCAGAGCCTGACCGAAGGCGCGTTCGGATCGACCTATGGCAAGCCGCTGGCGCACATGCGCGAAGTGATCGGCATGATCCGCGCTATTGTGGCCAAGGGGCATACCGGCGAACTGGGTGTGCTGGAGGGTGAGTACCACAAACTCGACCTGACGCATTTCCGCACGCTTTCAGCCCCCGTGCGCACCGAAATTCCGATCTTCCTGCCCGCCGTGTTTCAAAACGCCTGTGAAATGGCAGGCGAGATCACCGACGGCCTGCTGGGTCATCCTTTGTGGAATGCACAATGGATCCGCGATGTTGCCGCACCGGCACTGAAGCGGGGCCTCGACAAGGCGGGACGGCCGCGCTCGGCCATCACAGTCAACCTGCAAATGTTCGTGGCCGTGAACCCGGACAAGCGCGAGGCAATTAACGATGCGCGCGCCAACATTGCGTTCTACAGCCAGTCGCCGCAATATCTGCGCTATTTCGATGGCATCGGTATGGGCGATCCGGCCCGCGCCTTGCAGGCCTGCTTTGCCGCTGGCGATCTTGCCGGAATGGTTGCTGCCTGCACCGATGAAATGGTCGAAAGCATCGCGCTGGTCGGCCCCAAGGACGAAGTGCTGCGCCGCTTCCACGAGCGTGTCGAATACGCTGACTCCTGCACTCCGGTGATCCCGCACTACGGACTGGAGCCGGACAAGATCGCCTATTACACGGCCGGCATCGCCGACCTGTTTTACGGAAATGGGAAAGCCTGACAATGACTGACGTCGAAGCGAACAAGAACGTAGCGCGCCGCTATATGCAGGCAGTGGTCGATGGCGATATTGCCACGATCGAAGCTTTGCAGCACCCCGATTGTACGTGGTGGATTTTGGGCTTTGGCGACATGACGCGCCAGGCCTTCATCGATAGCGTGCGTGACGGGCTGTTAACGGCGAACAAGCGCGTCGCCGATATCATCGGAATCACCGCCGAGGGTGACCGGGTGGCGGTCGAAGTGCGCGGGGAAATGACTTTCCCGAACACCGTCTACCGCAACGAGTATCACAACGTGTTGATCGTGCGCGACGGGCTGATCGTTTCAGGCAAAGAATATATGGATACACGCGCTGCGGCGGCTGCGTTCGCGCCTGCTGATAGCGGGGCCGCGTGATGGCTGAACCAACCGGCGTTCCTGAATATGACGATGCCGCAGTCCAGCGCATCCGCGATTTTGTCGAAGCGACGATGGGCGGCAAGATCGTGCGGATGGAGCAGCAAGTGCGCTGGCGTCCGGCGTGGTTTGCCGACGTCGAGGTGGACGGCAAGCTGGTGGAACTGCACTTGCGCGGCGACCGCACCGGCGACGTGGCGATCTTTCCCGACTTGAAGCGCGAGGCGGACATTATCCGCGTATTGCATGCCCAAGGTATTCCGGTGCCGCAAGTGTACGGCTATCTGGCTGAGCCGCCATGCATCGTGATGGAATCGATCAAGGGCACGCGCGATCTGTCTGGTCTTACGCCGGAACAACAGAGCATCGTGGGCCGCGAATACATGACGGCGGTGGCCGCAATGCACGCGCTGCCGGTAGAGGCGTTCGCCGAGGTCGGCGACATGCGTGTGCCGCAGGGCGCCGAAGAAGTCGCGCTTGTCGGCCTCAACACTTATATGCCGCAATATTTACGCACGAAGAAGCGGCCCGAGCCATTGCTGGAATTCGTTATCCAGTGGATCCGCCGCAATGTGCCCAAGCACCGCACCCGCGCGGCCTTCATCCAGTTCGATTCCGGGCAGTTCCTTGTCCACGACCAGCGCATGACGCAGTTGTATGACTTTGAATTCAGCATGATCGGCGATCCGATGGTCGATCTGGCCACGATGGGCATGCGCAACACAATCGAGCCGATGGGCGCGCCGCTGGCCGAGCTTTATGGCTATTACGCCGAAGCCAGCGGCGAACCGGTCGATCATGATGCGGTCCTGTTCCATGTGCTGCAGTTTTCACTACTGGGCACGATGCAGTTTACCGGCACGGTCGCCGATCCGCGCCCCGCCGATCCCCATTCGGTTTATCTCCAGTTCGATCTGGCACTGCGCCGCTCGATCTTGCTGGCGCTGTCAAAGCTGACCGGGGTGGACTTGCCTGAACTGCCACCGCTGGTGGAGCGGACGGGCGACAACAAGACGCTTATCGCCAAACTGACCGACACGCTTTCGGGCATCGTGCCCAAAGATGCGATCGCCGAAGGGCAGAAAGGGCAAGCTGCCGAACTGATCGAATGGGTTGCCCGTGCCGATGCTTATGGCGCGGCCATGGTGGCGCAGAACATCGCCGATGTAAGCGCATTCCTTGGCAAGGACTTTGCGCGCTGGGGCGAAGCCGAAGCGGCGTTGGAGGCCTTCGTGCTGGAAGCCGGGCCTGAACAGGATGCAGGCCTCCTGACCTTGCTGGGAGCCATTGAGGGTCGGCGGCTGCAAGTGTTCGGCCCGACGTCGATCGGCGAGGCGGCACTGCACGTGCGTTTGCCGCAGGGAGTTTGACGCAATGACCGGAAAGCCATCAGAGGTGAGCGAAATCTCCCGCGACTTTGCCGAAGTGAGCAGCGTTTACGGGACCGATACCGAAGACCCGCACGCGGTCTATCGCGAAGCCCGCAAACATGAGCCAATCATGGTCGGCGATATTCTGGCCAAGTGGAACGTGCCCTCGCAAGCGGACTATTCCAACCTTGGCCGGCAAGTGTTCACGCTGTTCCGCTATGACGATGTGCTGCAGGTCCTGCGCGATCCCAAGACATTTACCAGCACGCTGCTGCAGGAGGGACTCGGCCAGTTCCTCGGTGGGTTCCTGCTGACGGGTATGGATGATGCGACGCACAAAGTGGCGCGCAAGCTGCTGGCACCGGCTTTTTCACCCAAGGCGATTGCCGGGTGGAAGGCGCTGCTGACGCCGGTGGTGGCAGATGCCGTTGCGAAGCTTGCGCCGCGCGGCAAGGCGGAACTGATGGAAGACCTGCTGCTTCCGCTGCCGGTACGGCTTATTTATGAAATCATCGGTTTCCCCAAGGACGAGGCCAAGACACAGGAATTTGCAGCGCGCGGCATGCGCATTCTGGTTGGGCCACAACGCGATCCCGAAAAGGCCAAGGCCAGCATGGCCGCAGCCTTTGCCGCTGCGCAGGAATTGTATGACGATACGCTGGATGTGGTGCGCCAGCGCCGCGCTGAAGGATCGGTGGGTGAGGATCTGATCGGCTATCTGCTACGTGCCGAGGCCGATGGCGAAATGCTGGACGATGCGCATATTACCGAACTAATCCGGCAAATGCTGCCTGCCGCCGCCGAAACCACGACGCGCTCGTTCGGCAGCATGCTGGTCGCGCTGCTGGAACGCCCGGCGCTGCTTGAGCGTATTCGCGATGATCGATCACTTGTGGCCAAGGCAGTGAACGAAGGCATGCGCTGGGAAACCGCGTCGCAGTTCCTTGCGCGGCAAGCCGCCGTCGATGTGGAGTTCCACGGCGTGAAAGTGCCCGCAGGGGCGGCGCTTTCGCTCTGTTCGGGATCGGCCAATCGCGACGAGACGGTTTTTGAAAATCCCGACGAATTCGACATCGACCGGCCGCAGAAGGTGAATGTCGGCTTCGGCGCGGGCGTGCACATGTGCCTGGGGATGCCGGTGGCCAAAACCGAGATGGAAGCGATGCTCAACGCCTTGCTCGATCTGCCGAACTTGCGGCTTGATCCGGACCAGCCGCCGCCGATGATTGTCGGCGCGCAGCTGCGCGGCCCGCGCGCCTTGCATGTGGTGTGGGGATGAGCGGGATCTACAGTGACAAGGTTGCGCTGGTCACCGCGGCAGGCGCGGGCATCGGGATGGCAACCGCAGAAGGCTTTGCCCGGCGCGGCGCAAGCGTGATGCTGTCGGATATCAATGCCGCAACGGGTGAGGCCACGACAGAGCGGTTGCGCGCCGAAGGACATGACGTGCGTTTTCTGCGTGCCGACGCCACGAACGAGGATGACGTTGCCGCGCTGGTGCGCGGCACTGTGGCTGCGTTCGGCGGCCTGAACATTGCGGCAAACATCGTGGGCGATGCGCACCGCGATGCATCAGGCGCGGACTTTCATGAACAGAGCCTGGAATCGTGGGAATACACGCAGGCGGTCAGCCTGCGCAGCGTGTTCCTTTCGATGAAGCACGAGATTGCGCACATGATCGAACATGGTGGCGGCGCGATCTGCAATGTGACCTCGCTGGCGGGGCTGCTTTATGTCGGCGCTGCAGGCGCAGCCTATGCCGCATCAAAAGCCGGTGTGGTGCGGCTGACCAAATTTGCCGCGGTATCTTATGCAGGGCGCGGCGTGCGCGTGAACTGCATCGCACCCGGCGTGACACCGACCGAGGCCTATAACAAGGCGGGCCCGGAGATGGGGCAGATGGTGATCGACCACCTCCTGCCCAACCAGCCTATCAAGCGGGTGATCGCCACATCCGAACAGGCTGATGCAATTGCGTGGCTGTGCAGCGATCAGGCGGCAATGGTGACGGGCCACGTCCTGCCGGTCGATGGCGGCTGGACCGCGCAATAGCGGTTGGGTGCGAGTGTCGCAGTGCCCACCCCGCTGCGACTAGGTTCGCCTTTGGCTCACTAAGTCTCGCGCCCCTCCCGCAAGCGGGAAGGGCTGGTGATTGGCTTGCAGCGCATGAGTAAAAATCAACGTGGGAGAGAAGTCCATGGCTTTGCGGATCATTCACTGGGCAACGGGCCACACCGGCAAAATGGTGATTCGCGCTACGGCAGAGCGTGCTGACTACCAGATCGTTGGCGGGTTCACTTATAACCCGGACAAGGCAGGGCAGGATATTGGAACTGTGGCGGGGACAGGCCCGGTGGGCGTGGCGCTGACCAATGACCGGGCGACGATAATGGCGCTTGAGGCCGATTGCGTGCTGTTTCTGGCAGGCGCAGAAAACGATGTACCGGGCAGCATTGCCGATATTTGCGCGCTGCTGGAATCGGGCAAGAACGTCGTGACCACGGCGGCGAACTTCATCTATCCCAAATCGCTAGGACCGGATGTTGAAGCAGCGCTGGCCGCTGCTTGCGTGAAGGGGGGCTCCACCTTCCACGGATTGGGGATTATGCCCGGCTTTCTGGCTGAATCGGTGCCGCTCTATCTGGCGCGGCTGTCGCGGCGGGTGGACCGGATGGTGGCTTCCGAAACCCTGATGTATGACAAATATCCCAGCACATATCAGATGTTCGATCTGATGGGCTTTGGCTATGCGCCCGATGATCCCACGCCCGCCTTTGCCAATGTGGACCTTGTGGGCGAAACATGGCGTCATTCAGGCATGCTGGTGGCCGACGTGCTGGGCCTGCCGATCGACCGGATCGAAAACTTCCGCAATGTGGCGATCACTCCGCGCGATCTGCATGTGGCAGCAGGCACGATCCGGGCCGGGACTGTCGGCGCAATGAACTTTGGTGTGCGGGTTATCTCGGCCGGGCGTGAGCGGATTGTCCTTCAGCACTACACGCGGATGGCCGAAGACCTCGCGCCCGAATGGCCGCAAGGCCACGGCTGGCTGATCGATCTGGAGGGTGAGCCGACGATCAATGCGCGGATCGACATCGGATCGGACAGCGTGATGCCAACCGACGACGCCTGTATGGCGACCGCGATGCACGCGATCCATGCCGTGCCTTATGTGGTGGCAGCTAAGCCCGGCATCATGCTGCTGACAGATGCGCCGCCCATCGCGGGAACCGATGCGTTTCATCAGGCAGCTCCAAAGCCATGAGCCCGGAGGCGGTTGCCAGCGCATGGATTGAGGCGGCAGTGGCCGGAGACGCGGCAGGTTTGCGCGCGCTGTTCGCGCCTGATTGCCGGATATTCGTAGCCGGAGACATGCCGTTCTGCGGGTGGATGGATGTCGATGCGTTCTTTGCGCAGACCGCCGTGCTGCCGCTCGACGGGCCGATCATGTTCGAAATTGGCGAGATGGTGGCGCAAGAAGAACGGGTCTGGTTCGAGGCGCAAAGCGCTGCCAAACTGGTCGGCGGGGCCGATTACCGCAACATCTATATCTTCCAGTTGCAAGTGCAGGATGGCCGGATCACGCAATACAAGGAATTCGGCGATACGCTGCACATCTGGCGTACGATTGACGATCCGCGCGTGCGTGGACCGGCAATTGCGCGCCAGCCGCTGTTGACCAAAGTTACCCGGCGGTTGACAGGCAATGCTATTGCTGGTGGATCAGTTCACGACGCGTAAGCATATTCGCCACCTTTTTCGATTGATGCGCGGAAGGCTGGGCGGGCATGCAGGCGTTGCAGCCATGCCGACATGTTGGGATATGCAGCAATACCGATCAATGCGCGCGCCAGTTCAGCGATGAAGCTGACCTGGATATCGGCAGCGGTGAAGGCATCGCCCACCAGATAGTCATGCCCCTCAAGCGACTGTTCGATGTAATTCAGGACGCCGGTAAATTCGGCATCGGCGCGCTGATCAAATTCGGTGCCCGCAAGGCCGGCAGCCAAGCCATAGACTTTGAGCATGATCGGGGTGGTGCCAATGGACACCGCAATGTTCATCCATTCGAGATAGCGCAGCAAGTGCGGGCTGTCGTTTGCAGGGGCCAGTGCGCCGCCGCCGTGACGGCGCAGGATGAAATCAATGATCGCGCCGGATTCAACGATTGTGCCGTCTTCGGTTTCCAGCGCCGGAGATTTGCCGATGGGATGTGCGGATTTGAGCGCGGGTGGCCCCATCCGGGTTTCGGGATGGCGTGCGTGATGGACCACTTCGAACGGCAGCCCCAATTCTTCAAGGAGCCAGAACACGCGGAACGAACGGCTGTGGTTGAGGTGATGAAGCTTCAGCATCGCAAACGCATCCTTATACGGCAGCCGGACGCGGATAGGCACCCGGGAATACATGGTCCAGCGGCGCCAGGCCGCGCGTGACGATGGGACCGGGGTAATCGCGCAACAATTGCAACCGGCGCATCTGGCGGCGGTGGAAGTAGCGCACAAGCGCAAGATCATGCGCGGGGCTCGCCCGTTCGACAAAAGCGTCAAGTTGCCCTTCGAGCGTTAAGGCATCGGCATCTGCAATTCCGAGGATATTGCGAGCATCGTCCAGTTCGGCCCGTTCGATGGCATCACCGCTTTCGGCTAGCCGCTGAAGATAGAACGCCAGCGATTGCGCAGGGTGCTGGCGGAAAAAGCCTTCGGTTGGCAAGGCACCGCACTGAACCGCCAGATCGCGCCATGCATAACTATCGCGCAAGGGCGCGCTGCTAACAGGTTCTGCCGGATCAAGCGCATAGCCCTGACCCTCGGCAAGGGCTTCAAGCGCGGCGCGACTGGCGCCCATCCCCCATGACAGGTACTCGACATAGGCGGGGTGTGGGGTAACCTTGCGGAAGGTGGCCTTGGTCATCATCGGTACGGCAATGAACAGCAGCACGGTGTAATAAGTCAGCACCGTCCAGTCGATTTCGTTGCCGCTATCGTGCACATAACGCGCGAATACGGCGGCAACATCGCTGATCGGTTCATTGATGTCACGCACCCGGATCGACGCGAGATCGGCCATCGGATCGCCCAGTTTGGCCAATTCCAAATCATAGAACGCTGTCACGCGCTCCCGGTTGTGAAAGAACTGCGGGGCATCGCCGATCAAAACGACATTGCGGTTTCGGTGCAGCGGGAGGTGGCGGCGCAGCCATCCGGTGACGAAGCGCAACAAAGCGTCGGGCTGGTCTTCGGGCTCGTAATGGCTTTCGGACAAGAGCAAATAGTCAAGTGCCACGGCCTCAGGGGTTTCTCCCTGGACAAGGCCCGCTTCCACAAACGGCGCAATATCAAGGGCATGGACAGCGGCGAGATGGCCTGCGTATTCCTCGACCATCCGCTGAACAGCAGGATCGCCATCAAGATCGCCAAGGAACGGGGTATCATCCAGATGCGCCATGACAATAGCTTCGGGATCAGCGATCCAGCCGTAAACATGCGGCACCGGAATGCCGTTCTGTTCGAACAGCTTCAGCACTTCATATTCGCGGCGCAGCGGGCAAATGCCCAGACCGCTTGCGCGGTCGCCACGCACGTGAAGTTGCAGCGTGTCACTGCCACGCTCGACTGTTACCTGCCACGAAGGGCGCCAGCGGGGCAGGCGTTCGACTGCGGTGATCGTGCCGTCAATGTTCCCGGCGATCCAGGCACGGATTTTCGCATCGTCCTGCGCTGCGCCTGTTTCTCCGGGGGTTTCTTCCTGCGTCATGTCTTGCGCTCCCGGTCAACAATGGCGCGGCAGCGTTGGTAGCCGGGACGCGCTTCCATGCGTTCGACATAGGCGGCAATATGCGGATGGCCTTCGACATCAACCGGCACAAACTGGCGCGTCATGGTGAAGGGAAAGGTCATCATGATATCGGCGGCGGTGAACCGGTCACCTGCCACGAACGGTACAGCGGCTAGGCGCGCATCGGTGAAAGCCAGCAATTGTGCAATGCGGGCACGGGCATTGACGCGGAACGGATGATCCGTCTCGATCCCGCCGAACTGGGCCATGATTTCGCCCACCAGCGCGGGCATCAATGTGGATTCTGCGAAATGGAACCAGTAAAGGTATTGGGCATAGTCGGGAGAATCCGGCCCCAGTGCGAGCGCGCCACCGCCTTGTGTGGTGGCCAGATATTCAATCACCGCACCGCTTTCGGCGATCTTGTCGTCGCCAATCCCGAGCACGGGTGACGAACCCAGCGGGTGCAGTGCCTTGAACGCAGGTTCGGCCTGCCATGTCGGTAAACGTTCGAAAAACGCGATGGCATAGGGCGCGCCCAGTTCTTCCATCAACCAGACGGCGCGTTCGGAGCGCGAGCGTTCAAGCTGGTAGATCGTAATGGTCATGGATCAGGCTCCTGCTGTCTTTCGTTCAGGCGTCGCGTGCTGCCCGGTCATGTGCAGCGCCGAGAGGTAGCCGTAAAGCAGCCCGCGCGTGTTCGCGATGCCGCTGTTGTAGCCACCGCCAATGTCGAGCCATGCTGCGGAATTTCCCGCCGCATAAAGGCCGGGGATGGGGGCATCGCTAGCATTCAGCACGCGCCCGTCGATGTCTATCGGCAGACCGGCGGTGGGCACGCCCATCGTGACGCGTTCAATCTTCACTGCATAGAACGGCGCTTTTTCGATGGGGCCAAGGTTGGGATTGAGCAGGCGGGGATCGCCGGTCATGATCCGGCCCCATGGCACGCTGCCGCGCGCGAAGTCCTCATCCATGCCGGTTACGCAGAAACCGTTGAAGCGCTTGACGGTGTTTTCAAGGCCCATCGCGTTCATGCCAATCCGGTTTGCAAGTTCGCCCAGTGTATCTGCGCTGGTCGCCATACCCTCCGACAGGGGCTGGCCGGGCCAGCTTGGCATGAGGCCGTATTTGTCGACCATGTTCTGATCAAACACGATCCACGCAGGCCAGTTGGGCTGTCCCTGTTCCTGTCCGTCGAACCGGCCCACTTTGGTTGCGACATCGGGGTAAAATGCATCGTTGGCAAAGCGGCGGCCATAGCGGTTGACCGCAATGCTGTGCGGCGCGCCCGGCAACCACATACGGTACGAGGGCTGGCCGTAGATTGTCTCGGCGGGAACCTTGTAACCGACAAAGATCGGGCTTTGCGCAGGCGCGCGGGCGGGGATGGCGATGGCACCGGCCTTTGCCGCCATGACGATGTGATCGCCTGTGACAGTGGGCGGGGCCATGCTGCCTGCTTCTGGCAGCGCATCGAAAGCGCTGACGAACGATGGTTTCCAGTCATAGCCGCCGGTGGCCAGCACCACGCCGAGCCGCGCGCGAACGCGCTTGGTGCCGTGTGCATCGCGCAGAACCACGCCGGTGACCTCGCCGTCCTCGACCACAAGGTCGATCACTTCGGTTGACGTGCGCATATCAACGCCGCGCTCGCGTGCTGCGAGCACTTGTGCAGCAGCAAGGCCAGCGCCCGCACAGCGTTCGCCCGCCGCGACATGGCGTTCAAGGCAGGCGCCGACGTGATCGCCACCATCCTGCATGGCAATCCATTCGTTTGACGTGGTGTAGCTATAACCATCGCCATAAGGCGAGGTCAGTACAGTATCGGCAAGATCGCCGAGCCGTTCGGCCTTGAAAGGCAAAACCTCGACATAACGGCCCTGAATTTTCGAACCCGTGACCGACGGGTAATAGTAATCGGGCAGGCCCTTCACCACGGTCATTTCGATACCGATGGTGTCGGTCATGAAGCGCAGCGCCTCACGCCCGCGCTCGATGAAAACCTTGCGCCGGTCAGGCGTGGCATAACCTTGCGACAAGTGCGCAAGGTAGGCATCGGCAGCGGCATCGCTGTCCTCCATCCCGTCTGGTTCCTGCAAGTGATTGGGGCCCAGCCACAATTGCCCGGACGAGAGTGCCGATACGCCGCCAAGCAAGTGGAATTTCTCGGCTACCAGCGCGCTTGCACCGCGCTGCGCTGCGGTCAGAGCAGCGGACATGCCACCCAGCCCCGAGCCCACGCACACCACATCGAAAACCTCATCCCACGGCACTGTTGTTCTCCCGGTATCCCGAAGCGGTGGTGCGCGCCCGGCCCGATATCGGAACCTATCGTTGTCTAGGTCCAGCTGTCCCTAAAGATTGGCTGGCTGGCGACAGCATTTGCGCTGGCGCTATTTCGCGGAGAGGTGCTCATATGTGCATGACCAGCCGGTTCGCAGAATCGGCGGCAAAATGAGGAGAACTGCCGTGGCCACTGCCCCCGCCGCAACGCGGCCCGCCCATGTTCCTGAAGAACTGGTCGTGACCCTGCCCCTTTATGCGCGCAAACGTGTGGACGAATGTCCGCAGGAAACGCTGATACCCCAGTTGCAGGCGACGCTGCCGCCGATTTCCTATGTCACCAACATCTTCCCCGGCGATCAGCCCGGCTGGCTGCTGACCAGCTATGAAGACACGATGACCATGTTGCGCGACCCTGACAATTTCACCAAGAACGGGATGGGCAAATGGGCGCAAAATATCGGCGAAGACTGGCTGGTAATCCCGACCGAGGCTGATCCACCGATCCACACCGCCTATCGCGCTGCGCTCAACCCCAAGTTCGCGCCGCAAAAGATGGCCGCACTGCGTGATGGTGTTCGCGAACGTGCTCGGGTGCTGATCAACCAGTTCAAGGATCGCGGGCATTGCGACTTTGTTGACGAGTTTTCGGAAAAGTACCCGATCAACATCGTCCTTGACCTGCTGGATTTGCCACAAGACCGCATGGCCGAATTCCTTGAGTGGGAAAAGGACATGCTCCATACCAATGACTGGCAAGTGCGCGGCGATGCCGTCAGAAAGGTTAAGGCCTATCTGATGGGAGTGATCGAAGAACGCCAGAAGAACCCCGGCGAAGACTATATCAGCCAGATCTTCGACAACGAGGTTGACGGGCGCAAGTGGAACGTCACCGAAGTGTTCGGCCACTGCTTCAACTTGTACATCGGCGGGCTGGATACGGTGACGTCGTTGCTCGGTAACATCTTCTGCTTCCTGGGTCGTTATCCCGAACGCCAGCGCGAGCTGCGTGAAAAGCCGGGCCTGATCGTGACTGCGGTGGAAGAATTTTTGCGCGCCTATGCTCCGGTTACGGCATTCCGCATCGCGGCCAAGGAAATCGAAATCCGCGGCCAGAAGATCATGCCGGGCGAATATATCTCGGTAGCAACGCCCGTAACCGGTTACGATCCCACGTATTACGATCAACCAGAGCTGGTGCGGTTTGACCGCAAGGCCCCGCACATCTCGCTGGGCGGGGGCATCCACAAGTGCCTGGGCATGCATCTTGCCCGCATGGAACTGCAGATCGCGCTTGAAGAATTCCTGACCACGCTGCCCGAATGGCGCATCAAGGACGGGTTCAAGGTGCAGTACTTCGTGGGCAACATCATGCATGTGCCCGAACTTGAGCTGCAGTGGGACTGAAATTGATCGGGGGCGCTACCCATGCGCCCCCGATTGCCATTATTCCGGCAGGCCGATACGGCAGGTGTGGCCGATTGGGCGATGTAACGGGGTAAAAGGCGCAATGCGTAAGGACGCTGCACGCAATCGGGACCGTTTGATTGCCGTGGCGCGCGAGTGTTTTCGCGCGGGTGCCGCCGACATCTCGCTGGAAGACATTGCAACAAAGGCAAAAGTTGGGCGCAGTACGCTGTTCCGCAACTTTGCCGACCGGCTCGATCTGATCCGCGCGGTGCAGGCGGCAGAGCAGGAAGCGATTGCTGAAGAATGCGCGCAGCTGGGTGACCGGCCCGATGCGCTGTTCGGGCTGATGCGCACGGTGGCCAAGCTGACGTTCATTTACCGGGCGATGGATGACACCCTGCTGTCCAGTCCGGCGGGTAAGGCGATGATGCTTCAGGCATCGCGCGAGACGGCGGAACTGTTCATCGAACCGATTGAACGCGCGCGCGACGCCGGTTTGCTGCGCGCCGATGTGATGCCCGAAGACATCCTGATCGCCTGCAACATGATAGGCAGCGCGCAAGGCAGCGATTTCGAGACCAGCGATGCAGTGTTTGAGCGCGGCTTTGCGCTGATCATGCACGGTATCGGCGGCCCCTGCCGTATGGTGGGTGAGCGCCGCGAACCTATCCTTGACACAGATAGTGCCTGATCATCTTAAATGGGACTTGCAGTTCCACTTATAGATTGCCAATGGTTCTTTATGGTTCAGGCGAATCGTCCCGATGAGGGCGAGTCCCTGGCAAGCGCAGCCAAATGCTGCGTGCCCGAGAGGATGGTTCCAGATGACGAACGCAGCGACGGACACCTATGATTACATTATCGTTGGCGCGGGCTCTTCAGGCTGTGTGCTGGCGAACCGGCTGTCCGCCAATCCTGCAACGCGCGTGCTGGTGGTGGAAAGCGGGCCGGACGATACCAGCCCGCTGATCGCCATGCCGCGCGGCATCGGCAAGCTGCTCGATCCGCGCAATCCGCATGTCTGGTCGTATGACGTATCGCCGGGCGGCAACAAGCCGTCCGAAATGTGGCTTAAGGGCCGCGCAGTGGGCGGATCGAGCGCGGTCAACGGCATGGTGTATATTCGCGGTGCGCCGATGGATTACGATGGCTGGGCAGAATCCGGTTGCACCGGCTGGGGCTGGGACGAGATCGGGCGCTGCTTCGTTGAACTGGAAGACCACGAACTGGGCGAGGCGAAATGGCGCGGGGTCGGTGGGCCGATCCATGTCAGCGTCCATCCCAGCCGCAACGGCTTGTGCGAGGCAGTCCTCACCGCTGCACAAGAAATGGGCGTTGAACGCGTTGTCGATGTCAACGACGTCGATGTCGTGCGCGAAGGCGGCCTTGGCTACCAGACGCGCAATATCGACAAGGGCAAGCGGGTCAGCTCGGCCAAGGGCTTTCTGAAGGAAGCGCGCGAGCGTCCGAACCTTGATCTATTGGTCGAAACCGATGTGCTCAAGGTCGAGATCGAAAACCTTCGCGTGACCGGGGTGACGCTGCGTGACAAGCGCGGCACGCGCTTCGTGGCGGCGCGCGAGGTGATCCTTTCCGCAGGCGCGGTGCATTCCCCCAAGCTACTGCAATTGTCGGGTATCGGGCCGGAGGCAGTGCTCCGCGCGGCAGGAGTGCCAGTGCTCGTCGATTCTCCCGACGTGGGCCGCAACTTGCGCGAACACCGCTATGTCCAGACGGTATACCGCGTGAAGGGCGACAGCATGAACCTGAACTATCAGGGGCTGGGGCTGCTCAAATCGGTGCTGCAATATGGCCTGTTCGCCAAGGGTGCCCTGACACACGGCGCGCACGAGGTGGGTGGTTTCGTGAAGACCCGGCCCGATCTGGACCATGCCGATGCACAGATTGGCGTCAGCCTGTATTCGCTGAACCTGACCGACAAGGGCGTGGTGCCCGACAAGCATCACGGGCTGACGATTCTGGGCTATTTCACCCGGCCTGAAAGCCAGGGCGAACTGCGCATCCAATCGGCCGATCCCGATGCAAAGCCGTTCATCGACGCAAACCATTTTTCCGCCGAGATTGACCGCATTACCGCGGTGTCGCTGTTCAACTGGCTGCGTGCATTAGGCCGGCAACCGGCGCTCAAGCCATGGATCGTCGAAGAGCAGTTTCCCGGGGATATGGTCAAGAACGATGACGATATCCTCCAGAACGCGGTCGCGCTTGGTGGCACAGCCTATCACATCGCAGGTACTTGCCGGATGGGCGCAGACGACCAGTCCGTGTGCGATCCGCAATTGCGCGTGCGCGGCGTAACCGGCTTGCGCGTGTGCGACACCTCGATTTTCCCGACGCTTGTTTCGGGCAATACCAACGCTCCTGCAATGGCCGTCGGCCTGCGCGCCGCCGAAATCATCCTCCAGACCGCTTGAGGCCCCCCATGACCATTCCCTTTACCGATATTGATCGCCTTTACATCGACGGCGAATGGCACGCTGGTGCGGGCACCGAAGCGGTGCTTAACCCCGCCACCGAAGACGTGATCGGCGAAGCGCCGGTGGGCGATGCCACGGCGGCAGAAGCGGCGATTGCTTCGTCGTTCGATGCGTTCGAAAACGGGCCATGGCCGCGCATGGCACAGGCTGAGCGCACCGCGATGATGCAGAAATTTCACGACGCGCTCTATGCCAAGCGCGGACAGTTGGTGGAATTGATCATCAAGGAAGTGGGCTGCGCGCAAGCTGTCACCAGCAACGTGCAGGTCGATGCGCCGCTGGAACACCTGCAATCGGCCATCGATTATTCGCTGCGCGAAGAGCCGCACCAGATTCCGGTGGCGTCGAACGCCAACATGATCAACCCCACCGGGCCGCGCATTCTGGGTGGCGGAACCGTGGTCCGCGAACCCGTCGGCGTGGTCAGCGGGATTACCGGCTACAACTTCCCGTTCCTGCTGAACCTTGCCAAAGTGACGCCCGCGCTGCTGGCGGGCAACAGCCTGATCCTCAAGCCCTCGCCATTCACGCCTTATTCGGCGCTGATGCTGGGACAGATTGCGGACGAGATCGGCCTGCCGCGCGGTGTGCTGAACGTCATTACCGGCGGGCCTGATGTCGGCACGAAGCTGACCACCGATCCGCGCGTAGACATGGTGACGTTCACCGGGTCTGAAGCAGTTGGTGCGGCCATCATGGGGCAAGCTGCACCCACGTTGAAGCGGGTCCATCTGGAACTTGGCGGCAAGTCCGCGATGATCGTGCGCGAAGACGCCGATGTCGAGGCTGCGGCCACCATGGCGATCATGGTGCTTTCGGTAAACGCCGGGCAGGGCTGTGCGATTACCACGCGCTTCCTTGTCCACAATTCGATCCGCGCGCGCTTTGTCGCCACGGCCAAGGCCGTTGCTGCGCACTGGAAGGTCGGCGATCCGTCCGATCCGACGGTCCTGATGGGGCCGCTGATCCGCGAATCCCAACGCGCCAAGGTTGAAAAGCTGATCCAGTCAGGCCGTGACGAAGGCTCAACCCTGGTGGCGGGCGGCACCCGTCCGGCGGGGCTGTCCAAGGGCTTTTTCGTGGACATTACGCTTTTCGACAATGTCGATAACAAGTCGACGCTGGCGCAGGAAGAAGTATTCGGCCCGGTCGGCTGCGTGATCGGATATGACACCGACGACGAGGCCGTGCGGATTGCCAATGAATCACGCTATGGCCTGAATGGCGCGATCATGACCGCCGATTCCGCAAAGGCCTATGAAATGTCCTTGCAGTTGCGCACCGGCAACGTGGCAATCAACGGCGGCATCGGCAAGATGGCTTACGCCCCTTTCGGCGGCTACAAACGGTCGGGCATCGGGCGCGAATACGGGCCAGACTGGTTGCGCGAATTCCAGCAGGAAAAGACCATCACCTACCCAGTCGGACGCTGATCTACGGTTCCACCAAGCGTTCGCGAATGGCGGCGATCTTGGCCTCATCGAGGCCCAGCGCCGCCTGCGCGTAACCGGCAATCGAGCCGTGCCGCTCGGCCACACTATCCAGTGCAGCCTTGAGGTAGGCCGGGTCGGCGCGCATCAGCGCTTCGCGCACGTCGGGCGCCATCTTCTCGAACGGATGTTCGCCATCGGTCAGCCCCATGCGGGCGGCGCGGTGCGTGCGTGTGAAAGCGTAGAGATCGACCGCCGTATCGGTCAGGGCATAATCGGCAAGGATGGTATCTTCATCCACACCGGCAAGGCCAAGAATGACCGCCGCGCAAAAACCGGTCCGGTCCTTGCCCGCTGCGCAATGAAACACCAGCGGCCCCTGATCGTCCAGCAGTGCATCGCACAGGCCGCGCAACGGCTGCACCAGCCAGTCCTGCATGGTGGGATAAGACCCCATCAGCCAAGCGCGAAGTTCAGGGCCGGTGGCCACCTTTTCCCACGCCGCGCCGCGTTGCGACGATGCGATCGATTCATCGAGTTGCCATGACAAGTTGCGGACCGGCTCAGGCCAACGGGTCGGCTCTGCCGCGATCTCGTCATCACGGCGCAGATCGATGATTGTGCGAATGCCGAGTGGCGCGATGGCAACGTGATCCGCTTCCGTCAGATAGGTCAGAACACCTGAACGGTAAATCAGCCCGCGCCGCACCGTTCCGCCGCAGGCCGCGCGATAGCCGCCAAGGTCACGGAAATTGCAGCCGCCGACAAGATCAAGGGTTTGGGATTGCTTTTCCATCGTTCAATACGTCAGCACAATTTTGCCACGCACGTTACCGCCCTCGACCTCGGCCATGGCAGCAACGGCTTGTTCCACCGGATAAGTCCGCTGGACCGTTGGCTTTAACTTACCTGCATCGGCAAGGGCTGCGGCGCGTGCCAGCGCAGCAGCATTGGGCGTGCCGAAGGTCATCGTCGCACGTACGCCGCGACGCGCAGCTTCATCCTGATCGGGCGGGGATACCAGCGATATCAGGATGCCGCCGGGCTTAAGCAGACCCCATGAGCGGGCTTGCGCCGCCGGACCGAACGCGTCCAATACGATGTCGAAATCACCAATGGCCTCTTCGTAAGCCGTTGTGCGGTCAATCACGTGATCAGCCCCCAGACCGCGCACGAATTCCATCGTCGCGGGCGAAGTCAACGCGGTCACTTCAGCGCCCATCGCCTTGGCAAGCTGCACGACGATGCTGCCCACACCGCCCGCTGCGGCATGGACCAGCAGGCGCGTTCCTGGGCCCACCGGTTCGGCATCAAACGCGGCTTGTGCGGTCACGATACCAACCGGCAGAGCAGCGCATTCCACCAACGACAGGCTGGCAGGCGCCTTGGCAACGGCATTGGCATCGACGGCAAGTTCATCGGCAAACACGCCGATTGGGCCGACCGAGCCATAGACCACATCGCCCACTGCAAACTCTGTCACGCCGGTGCCCAATTCGGTAACAGATCCGGCAAATTCGTTGCCGATGGTGAACGGGAACGGGATAGCGAGACCGTCCATATAACCCTCGCGGATTTTCCAGTCGACGGGATTAACCCCCGTTGCAGCCACGGAAACACGCAATTGCCCCGCGCCAAGCACTGGCTTTGGAACGTCATTGATCATGACAACTTCGGGGCCGCCATAAGCGGTGATCTGGACTGCTCTCATCATGGTCTCCGTGTGCGCAGGCGTGCTTAAAGAACGTTCGCCGCGATATTTTCGAGGGCGATGCGTGCGTCTTCGACGCTTGCTATATGGGGCAGGCTGAACGCCAGGCGGTCGGCACCTGCGTCCTCGTAAACATTGCGCAAATCCAAGGCATCATCGCCCGGAGCCAGAATTACACCAATTTCGAAATGCGCGATGTCGCGCCCGGCTTCCTGTGCATGGGCCATGATCTTGATGCGGCCTTGGCGGACATGATCCGGCCCGGTCATATCGGTTTCAGACAGCGACAGCAGCCGCGTTCCGGCATAAGCGGGAACCCAGCCCTGACAATGCTTGCCCACCCGTTCAAGCACAGCATCGCTATAGCCGCCGAGCAGGATCGGGGTATGCGGTTTGCGCGCCGGGCGGGGATACATCTGGACTTCGGGAAACTGGAAAAACTCACCATCAAAAGCAAAAGAATCCTGTGTCCATAGACCCTTCATTACGGCGACGCTTTCCATCGTATAGGCCCAGCGGCGCTCGAAACTGCCGCCGCTCGCCTCAATCTCGATCCGGCTTGCGCCGCCCGTGCCAAGGCCAAGCATGAAGCGGCCATTGCTATAGGCGTCGATACAAGCAACTTGCTTGGCAACATCGACGGGGTGCTTCATCGGCATGATCAACACGCCGGTCGATACCTCAAGCCGGGTGGTCATCGCAGTAGCCCGCGCGGCACCAATCAACGGGTCCTGATAGAACGGCACACCATGGGTGTGCGGACCTTTGATCTCTTCGCGCAGGGGCCGGACCGTATGATGGCCCGATGTCAGCCAATCGAAACCGATCTGTTCAGCCATACGCCCGATTTCGCCCATGTCGACGTCGTTGATGGGCACACCGGGATCGGCGAACGGCCTGCTGATGCCAATTTTCATCGATGTTCTCTCCAAAGGCTTATGACCGGGCGGTTGATGGCCGCATTTATCCGTAAAAGAACTTGAGCAACTCGCTCTTGGTGACGACGCGTTCACGGCGGGCGGCATTGGACGTCACCGGATCTTCGGGCGAAACTTCGTCCGGATTGTAAATCGGGCCGGAACCCAGCGCCGCAATCGTGCCGCGCGCCAGCATCGCGGTGTCAGATGCGCCGGTGGCTTCGACCGGAATGCCGCGCTTGGCCAGCGTTTCGCGCAGCATCGGGGTATCGGCGATCTTGAACAACAAGGTGACCACATCAACCCCACGCGGCGTGAGCTCTGCCCAAAGCGCTTCGCACAAGTTCAATGCAAAGCCCTTGGTCGCGGTATAAATGCCCGAAAGCGCCGCGCCGCCGAAGGCCGCTTCAGAGCCGACCACGATCAGCCCGCCGCCGCCGCTTTGTACCAGGCGCTGCCCGAAATGGTGCAGAGCTTCGGTG
This sequence comes from Novosphingobium sp. 32-60-15, assembly GCF_002280675.1. GTDB lineage: Bacteria > Pseudomonadota > Alphaproteobacteria > Sphingomonadales > Sphingomonadaceae > Novosphingobium. Next base: position 214,720 of record NZ_NCEN01000002.1, read on the forward strand.
AGGAAAAGGACGTTGCGCTGGATCGTGGCGGCCCATGTCGCATAGGGCAGATCGACGAACTGCGTGCCCGAAGCTTCGGCACCTGCATTGAACACGGCAAGCGTGAGAGGGATGTCGGCGGTGGCAGCCGCGATCTGCGCAACAGCATCGGGGGCAGCCAGATCAAGCGACAGGGTGCGCGCTTCGACGCCCAATGCGCGCACGGCCGCGGCAGCCGCAGCAAGCTTTTCTTCCTGCCGTGCGATCAGCAGGCAGTTCATGCCGTGTCCTGCCAATTCAGTCGCAAAGGCAAGACCGAGCCCATCGGATCCGCCCGTGATGAACGCCCATTTTCCAGGCGCGATAGCCGCCGCCAGCGTCATGGTGCCACAGGTTCCGGGTTCCCGGCCGGGTTGTTTTCACCGGTCACACCCATTTTGCGGTTCAGATCGTCCATGTCGAGATATTCGCGCCATTTGACGATCAGGCCCGCGTCGTTGAATTCATAAATCGCGACCATCTGGTGTGGGCAGGGGCGGCCCATGATGATCGCTGTGTCTGACCGTTCCTGCATCACCATGCGGTCGTTCGACACGATGTTGACTTCGTTGCATTTGTTGTTGGTGGCAAAAGTCATCTGGTTCAGGATTTCGGCGCGCAACGCCTCCTTGCCCCTGATCACCGGGCCACCTGGAACCCACAATTGCCATTCGGCATCGTCAGCAAAGAACGACAGGATTTTCTCGACATCAGGCCGCACCTCGTCGCTGCCGTCGCCCCAGGCGTCGTGCATCGTGCGGACCTTGTTTTCCAGTTCGATACCCATGGTTTTTCCTTAGAAGTCAGTTGCCTGCAGAAAGCGCGCGGGTGACGCTGATAAACGGCACGGTGCAGCTTTGCCCGCCATCGACGGGATAAAGCATCCCGTTGACGTAGCGCGATTCATCTGACGCCAGGAACAGCGCCATTGCCGCGATGTCTTCAGGTTCGCCGATAAAGGGCGTGTTCAGCACATCGAGAAACAGGCGGTCCATTTCAGGCGTGGTCCACTGGATCTTGGCCGGGGTCTGCGTGGGACCGGGCAGGATTGCGTTGCTGCGGATACCGCGCTTGCCATAAGTGGCGGCAATCGCCTGAACGAACCAGTTGAGCGCCGCCTTGGACGAGCCGTAGCTGTAAGCGGTAATGTCTCCGCCCATCGAACTGCCCGACGAGGTGGCAATGATTGAACCGCGCCCCCGTTCGAGCATATGCGGGATTGCGAGTTTGCTCGCAATTACCGCGCCGAGCACGTTGACGCGCAAATTGGCAAAGAAGATTTCGGGATCGAACGCGAGGAAATCCATGTCGCGCATGGCGTGTTCGGTATTGGTGTAAAGCGCATTGTTGAACAACACGTCGATCTGGCCGAAATCGGCGATGGTGGTGTCGATCATCCGGGCAAGATCGGCCTCGTTGCTCACATCCACGGTGATTGCGCGCGCTTTGCCTCCAGCATCTACCACAGCCTGCGCCACGGACTCGGCGGGCTCGGCGCGGATATCGGCAACGATCACGGTTGCCCCTTCGCGGGCGAACATCTGCGCGCTGGCGCGGCCAATGCCGCTGCCACTGCCGGTAATGATGCAGACCTTGTCCGCCAGCCTCGCCATGGTTCCATGCTCCTTGTCGCCTTGATGGCGCTTGTCCGTGATAGAGGCGCGAATTGGGCCTGAGGTTACCTGCCGAAAGGTTGGCAGCTTTGCGCAAGTGAGGCGTTGCCCGAGCCAACGAGGGTGGATGAACTTCGTGATGCTGCTGCGTTCGCCGGTGATGCTACCCTTTCCGGCGGCAGGTTTATTGGCGGTTCTGAGGTCGCACCGAACGGCGCGATCGAACCGCCAAAGGACGAAAACGTCCGATTCACCCGGGAGGAAGACAGATGATTTCCAACGTCCGCATGAAGAGCCTTGTCGCGTTGCTGATGGTCAGCACGGCCACTCCGGCGCTTGCCCAGCAGACCACTACCGACACTGATCAACCCGCAGGGCAAAGCGATGGCGACATTATCGTCACCGCGCGTCGCACGTCGGAAAACATCCAGTCTACCCCGGTTTCGGTGACCGCTTTCGGCACGGAATCGCTGCGCCAGGCACAAGTCCGCGATACGCAGGACCTGCTGTTCAAAACGCCGGGCGTGTTCCTTGCAGGCAGTGGCGGGCGCGAGAATTCCAACTTCTCGATCCGTGGCCAGTCCAAGGCCCTTGCCGGGAACAGCGCGCCTGGCGTGATCAGCTATTTCGCGGATGTACCCGCACCAACGCTCGGCTCCAGTATCCCGACATACGACCTTGCATCGGTGCAGGTGCTGAAAGGTCCGCAGGGCACATTGTTCGGCCGCAACACCACCGGCGGCGCGATCCTCTATTACCCCACCGCACCGGACTATGAACTTGGCGGTTATGTACAGGCCTCCTACGGCAGCTATGATGCCTTGATCGCAGAAGCGGCGATCAACCTGCCACTCGTCGACCAGAAGGTGGCGCTGCGCATTTCGGGCCAATACCAAAAGCGCGATGGCTGGACAAAGAACATCGGCATCGGCAACGACGCAGACGACCTCAATTCTCGCGCGATCCGGGGTTCGCTGCTGATCGAACCGGTCGAAGGGCTAAAGAACACCACCATCGTCGACTATTACCGCAACCGTTCAACCGGCGGCGCATCGGTTCTTGTCAATGTGTTCGCCGGGCCCAACGCGCTGACCGCGACAGGGACCTTGGCCGCGGCCCAAACGCAACTTGCGCTGCAACGCGCACGCGGGGTTCGCGTGATCAATTCGGATATCGATGCGTTCGAACGCGCCGAACGTTTGGGCGTGACCAACCGCACCGAAGCCACACTTTCCGACGCGATCCAACTGGTCAACATCTTTGGCTATCGCCACACCAAGGTCGATTATTTCTCCAGCGTCGACGGATTGCCAACGCTGATTTCCGATGGCTCCGGTGCGATCCCCAGGGGTCTGCCGGTAATGGTCGTCGGTGGACGCCAGACATCCGATGTGGAACAATTCACCGAAGAACTGCAACTTCGCGGCAAAGCTGCGGATGACAAACTGGAATGGCTGGTCGGCGGGTTCTACCTGAAGAGCAAGCCCAAGGGCCCGACCGGCACGTACATTCCGATCTTCATCCTGCCCGGCTTCACCAACGCGCCGTTCAATTACGGCTTCTTCACCGAAACCAGCAAGGCGCTGTTCGGCAATGTTACCTACAAGCTTGATGGCATTGCCGACGGTTTGCGCTTCAGCGCAGGCTTCCGCCACACTTGGGATGAAATCACCGCTTGCGTCGGAGGCGGCACATCGCCCGATCCGGTTCTGTCGCCCGCCGATTGCAACAATGCCGTGCCTGCGATCCGCAACAGCAGCATCAACAAAACCTCGTCCAAGGCGCCAACCTGGACCGTAGGTCTTGATTGGCAGGCATCGGACGAGGTGTTCCTCTATGCGGTAACCCGCCATGGCTACCGGGCAGGTGGCATCAACAGCCCGACGCTGGCCGGTCGCCTTGCCAAATTCCAGTCCTTCCGGCCTGAAAAGGTTGACGACATCGAAGTCGGCATCCGTTCGGACCTGAAGGCAGGCGATGTGGCCATCCGCTTCAATGCATCTCCGTTTGTAGGCTGGTATAGCAATGTTCAGGTGCCGGTTTCAGGCCTGAACACACAGGCAACCTGCAGCACGGTTACGCCGGGCGGCACCGACTCACCAAGATCACCAGATGGCGATTGCAATGCCAACAATGATCCGAGCGGCGGCACCCTGCTGGTCAATGCCGGATCGACCCGCGTGGCAGGCATCGACCTTTCCGCACGGATCGCACCGACGTCTACACTGGCGTTCGAGGCTGGTGCCACGTTCCTCGATCTGAAGACCCGCGCGCTGACGGTGCCGGGTGAGCTTCAATCCTACCTTCGTGTGCTTGAAGTGCCTTTCAATCTTGTTGCCAAGCAGACGATCACAGCAGGCGTGCGCTGGACATTGCCGGTACCCGAAAGCATCGGGCAGGCCGTTTTCATTGGCGATTTCTATCATTCAAGCAGTGTCCAGTCTTCGGACGCGATCCTGCCCGCCTACAGCATCGTCAACGCACGGCTTGATATCAATGATATCGGTGGATCGAATGTCGATGCCAGCGTGTTCGTGCGCAACGTATTCGACAAGGAATACCTTGCATCAAGCAATGTCGGATCGAACCTTCTGGGCGTGCAAAGCGGCTTCATCGGTGCACCGCGCACCATCGGCGTCGAACTGCGCTATCGTTTCGGCAGCTGAACCGGATACAATTCTGACGGCACAACCGGCGCGGTCGGTGGGGAGAGCACGAATGGTCTCGCAAGCAGTACAGCCTCCCACCGACCCGACCGACGCCAAGGTTTACGACTGGCTGACCAGCAATATCGGGCCAGTCACTGCGTTTGAGAGGCAGCCGAGGTGGCGACCGGGATGGAACGTGGTGGCAAATGGTGCGCCGCTTTATGTGCGCGGCCCGCGCGGCGACACTTATGCCTCGCCGGTGGACATGTTCCAGGAAGCGGAAATCCATCACGTATTCGAACGGCACGGCATCCCCGCCCCGCGAGTTCACGGGATGATCCCCGATCCGCTGTGCATCGTCATGGAAATGCTGCCCGGACGGATCAACAGCGGATCGATTGCCAATCCAGATATTCAGGCAAAAGTGCGCGAGCAGTTCATCGGCATCGTCGCCGACGTCCATCGCCTGCCGGTCGAGGCGTTCGCCCCCGCCAAATTGCCGGTTCCGCGCACGCCCAAAGAGATCGCGCTCAATCTCTATGCGCCCTCGCACGAGATATTCCGTGAACGCATAGCAGGGCGCCCGTGGCCGCTTATGGAATTTGCCTGGGGCTGGCTTAATCGCAACATTCCGCAAGACCGTACCCGCGCAACTTTTGTGAATTACGATGGCGGACAGTTCCTGTTTGATGACAACGGGGCGGTAACCGGCCTGATAGATTTCGAAGTGTCCTCGCTCGGCGATCCTGCGGCAGAGCTTTCTGGCATGCGCTTGCGCGATTCGTCAGAGCCGCTGGGTGATCTGACCGCTCTGGTCGCGCGGTACGAGGAACTGACCGGTGACCGCATTTCCCGCCAGTTGATCGAATTCCACACCGCCGGTTTCTGTGCGGTCAACGGCTTCCTGATGTGGCCGCTGATGTTTGACAGCGCGCCCGAACAGGACTTCATCGCCTATCTCAACTATTGCGTGGGCACGAGCCGCTGGATGATCCGCGCCATCGCCGATCATATGGGCGTGGCGCTGATCGATCCGCCAGAGCCGCAAGCGCAACCGCTGGGCTTTGAACAAGCATCGCGCCATCTGGTGCGTCATATCGAAGCCTTCGCCGATGGCACTCCGGCAGAAAACTATGCGCGCGATTCCGCCGCACATCAGGCGTTCTATATGGGGCGGCTCAATACCTATGGGCTGTCTGTGCGGGCCGCCGATCTGGCCGACGTTGCTGCGCTAACCGGGGTGCAGCATAACACGTGGGAACAGGCGCAAACCGGGCTGTCCGACTGGGTGGCAAAAGCCGGCGCAGAGGCCGACGCGGCGCTGGTTCAGCATTTCCACCGTTGGTTGCAACGTCAGGCGTTTATGTTACGCGATTGCGGTCCTGCAGCGTTCCTGCCTACAGTAGATCTCCAGCCGATCCGCGAACGCTAGGTTCAGGGCACCTTACGCATGCGGACTGCAGCCAAAACGAATTCGCTGCTGCTGTCCTGCCATGCCTCGGCATCCATATCAGCCCCGGTGCGCGCGCGCGTGACGAGCGAAATCATGGGCGAATGCGCAAACCACGTGGTGACGAGGCTGTGGATCGCCCAGAACAACTGGTCCGCATCACAATCAGCGCGAAACACACCTTCCGCACATCCGCGAATTACAATAGGTCGCAGCACGTCATCGATCAGGGTTCTGAGCACCGCTGTCAACGGGCTGGCTTTGCCGACGTGGACAAAAGCGTGCTGCGCCTCGTCAATGGTCATCCGGACGATTTGCGGGCGTTCGACAAATTCGCGGAACATGTTCTTGACGAACTGTTTCAGCGCATCTTCGGGGGCAAGAGCAGCATATTCGGTGCACCCGATGAAAGCCGCCGTCTTCTCGGCGGCTTCCTTCAGAATGATCGTGTAAAGATCGGACTTGCTTCCGAAATAATAGTACAAAAGCTGCTTTGATACTTTTGCACGGCGACAGATTGAATCCACGGTCGTGCCGTCGAAACCATGGGCAGTGAACTCTTCCTTGGCGGCGTTGACGATATCGGCAATAGTGGTGGCATTGGACGTGCGTCGCCCCCGGATCGAGGCCGTTTCAGCAGGCTGGTATTCGCCGCAGTTTGGCATTTCTTACACTCTCCCGAACGGGAATCCGCACCCTGACCAAGCGTTGAATTATTGCCTTATGCGATAACCGCCGCGCGACCTAAACACAACGCCTGCGCCGCAGCGACTTACCGCCTGTACCGCGCCAATATTCCGACAAAACGAAAAACCTTGAGAGGATGTAAATGGTGTTTGGAAATTTGAACGAACGCGTGGCGATCGTAACCGGATCGGGTGCCAATATTGGTGAGGCTTGCGCCAAGGCACTTGCCGGGGCCGGAGCGCATGTCGTGGTTGCCGATATCAATATTGGCGCAGCACAGACGGTTGCTGCGGAAATCGTGGCGTCCGGTGGCAGCGCCATGGCCCACTTTCTCGATCTTGCCGAAGAACAAAGTATCATCGACCTTGTCGCTGCAACCGTGGCGCAATATGGCCGCATCGATATTCTGCACAATAACGCCGCTGACACGCGGCCCGATTTCATGGCGCAGGACAAGTCGATCCCCGACATGACCACCGAGGTGTGGGACCGCACTTTTGCCATCAACACGCGCGGGCCAATGCTGATGATCAAACATGTTGCGCCGCACATGATTGCAGGCGGCGGCGGTTCGATCATCAACACCGGTTCCGGCTCGGCCGTTCTGGGGGACGTTTTCCACCCAGCCTATTCAACCTCGAAAGGCGCGCTGCATACCCTGACGCGCAATGTCGCAGCGCAGCTTGGCCGCTACAACATCCGCTGCAACGCGGTGCTGCCGGGTCTTGTGCTGAGCAAGGGCGCGCGTGAGATCATGTCTGCAGGCGAGATCGATTTTATCCAGCGCCACGTGCTTTTGCCCCGCCAGAGCAAGCCCGAAGATATCGCTGGCCCGGTGCTGTTCCTGGCATCTGACGCAGGAAGCTTCGTCACAGCACAAGTGTTCAGCGCCGATGGCGGGATTGTCCACCACGCGCCCTATTTTGCCGATGTAATGGCAATGAACCAGAACGCATAACGAGGGAGTTGAACAGATGGCTTCTTATGTCATGAGCATGATGAACAAGCACGACCTTGCCAAATATGGCGAGTATTCGGCGCAAGGCTTCGTTTCGCTGCAAGGCCTGCCGTTCGAGGTGATCGTGGGCGAAAATCTGGACGTACTGGAGGGCAACGCGCCTGGAACCAGTGTCGTCGTCATGAAATTTCCCGACAATGACGCGGCGATGGCTTGGTACAATTCCGAGGCCTATCAAAAGGCGATACCCATCCGCCATGCTGCTGCCGAAACGATCTTCGCGGTGCACTTTACTGACGACCAGTAGGTCTTCCGGCCAATCCAACAATCAAGATGCTGCGATTTTCGCACATGCGCAGCGCATAAACCGAGGGGATTCCTGTGAGCAAGTATCCAACAATGTTCAGTCCGTTCAAGCTTGGCCGGCTGGAGATCAAGAACCGCGTTTTCATGTCACCGCACGGTATGGTCGGTCTGGGTATCGGCACCGATCAGCAGGTCGGCTATTTCGAAGCGCGCGCCAAGGGTGGCGCGGGCATGATGGTCATTGCCAGTTGTCAGGTTGTGCCAGCGCCTCTGGTGCCACCGGGCTGGTTCATCGAAGCCTATAATCCCGACCATATTCCCGCCATCGGCCGCATCGTTGATGCGGCACACAGGCATGGTGCCAAAATTGCGGTGCAGGGCGTGTGGATGATGGCCGATCCGAACACGGCGCAGCCATCGGGCATCGCTCCGCACACCGTGCTTTCTGATTCCCAACCGCGGTCAATGACCACTGCCGAGGTTGAACAACTGGTTGAGGCCCATGCCATTGCTGCCGTGCATGCACAGGAAGCAGGCGCTGATGGTTTCGAATTTCCGATTAGCGGTGGTGCAGGCCTTGGATCGTTCACGTCCGAATTCTACAACCAACGCACCGACAAGTATGGCGGCAGTCTGGAAAACCGGATGCGCGCGATTGTTGAAATCGTCGAAGCGATCCGCGAGCGTGTGCGGCCCGATTTTGCGATTGGCATCGCGGTGAATGCCGATGAATCCACTCTGGGTGCGGCCGGAATTGATGATGGCATCGCCCAATGCAAGATCCTTGAAGCCACAGGGATGGTTGATTGGCTGCGCATAACCGCGCGCGGCCAGAAACCGCAGATGACGCAGTATCACTACCCGTCGTCATATATGGCCCAGGAAGGTACACACCTTGCCGCCGCAGAAGCGGTCAAGAAAGCTGTCAATCTGCCTGTGGTCAGCGGCGGCCGTATCCTGACGCCTGCATTTGCCGATCAGGCCATTGCCGATGGCCGCTGTGACATGGTGTTCGTGGCCAGATCCGTGATTGCCGATCCCGAATGGCCCAACAAGTGCCGCGATGACCAAACCGCCGAAATCCGCGCGTGCATTGGTGATCTGGAAGGCTGCTTCCTGCGCTCGTGTTTCGGGCAGGCCGTTGGCTGTACGGTCAATCCAGACATCGGGTTCGAGCATGAAGGGCCGGTGCCCCGCGCGCAAACCAGCAAAAACGTCGTCATCGTTGGTGCAGGGCCTGCCGGAATGCAGGCGGCGCTTACCGCTTCAAAGCGCGGCCACAAGGTCACACTGCTCGAAAAATCAGACCGTATCGGCGGGCATGTTACCATGCAGGCAATGTTGCCCGGCCTTGAAGACCGCGCCGAACTGATCCGCTGGCTCAAGCTGCAATTGGACAAGGCCGGGGTGACAATCCAGACCGGGACCGAAGCCACGGCAGAGGCAGTAAAGGCGCTATCGCCCGACGCGGTGATCATTGCCACAGGCGCGCGTTATTCCACGACTGGTGCAAGCAAGGCGCAGTTGACCGGCGTGCCCGGCGCGCATTTGCCGCATGTGCTGACGCCCGAAGACCTGCTCCTTGATCACGCCCGCGTTGGAAAACGCATCGTGGTCTATGACAACACGTCCTACGAAGTCGGCCCCGGTATTGCCGAACACCTCGCCAATCAAGGCAAGGACGTGTTTCTTGTCACGATCGATTCTGCGATGGCAATGTCGGTGACCGAACTCGGACTCAACAAAGTCATCGCGCGGCGTCTCCTGCCCAAAGTGACGTTCATGCCATCGACCGAGATCACCCGCATCGACGAAGCTGACATCCATGTGCGGGGTTCCCTTTCGGGCGAGACGGGCATTCTTAGCGGGATCGACAACACCATTCTGGTCACGTCAAAGCCACCGCAGGAAGACCTCTACCATGCGCTGATTGCGGATCTGCCCGCGGTACATATCATCGGCGACGCGCGCGAGGCACGCTGGAGCGTCTTTGCCACAGATGAGGCAATCAAGGACGGGAGACGGGTCGGACTGGCAGTCTGATCCGTTGGGGCATCGTGGTCATGAGGGTCACGATGCCCCACACCCCCAAGCCGACTGGCCGCACCATGTGGCAGACAGGTATTCAGCCCTTCCAGCGTCCTTCCGTTAGATAGGTGTTATACGGTCGGTGCCAGCACAGTTGCCCTGTACTTACTTGGTCTCATCCATTTTTGCAGGGCAGTATTCATGGAAGCCTATATCTACGATCATGTTCGGACCCCGCGCGGTAAGGGCCGCCCTGATGGTGCGCTGCATGAGGTAACCTCGGTCGAAATGGCCAGCCAGTTGCTGCAGGCCCTGCGCGACCGCAACGACCTCGATACCGCGCTGCTCGACGATGTGATCCTGGGCATGGCCCAGCCGGTTGGCGAACAAGGTGGTGTGCTGGCGCGCGCAGCCGTTCTGCAAGCAGGTTATGCGCAGACCGTTGCGGGCCAGCAGGTCCACCGCTTCTGCGCATCAGGCCTTGATGCTGTCAGCCTGATTGCGGCGCAAGTCCATTCGGGTATGATTCAGGCCGGAATCGGCGGCGGCGTTGAATCGATGAGCCGGACGGTCATGGGTTATGATTCCGGCGCATGGACATCTGATCCGGCGGTAGCCTTCCACAATTACTATGCCCCGCAAGGCATCGGCGCTGACATCATCGCAACGCTTGACGGCTTCAGCCGCGAAGACGTCGATAGCTTTGCTGTCGAAAGCCAGCGCAAGGCCGCCCATGCGTGGAAAAACGGCTATTTCAAGAACTCGATCGTTCCGGTGAAGGACATTCTTGGCGAAGTCCTGCTCGACCATGACGAACATATGCGCCCCGGCACGACCGTGGAAAGCCTCGCCAAGCTCAAGCCCGCGTTCGCAGGTTATGGCAAGGGCGGGTTTGAAGCCGTTGCCAAGGCCAAATATCCGCAGATCGAGGAACTCAACTACGTCCACCATGGCGGCAACAGCTCGGGCATAGTTGATGGCTCCGGCATGGTGCTGGTCGGTTCAAAGGAATTCGGTGAGCGCGCCGGACTGAAGCCGCGCGCCCGCATCCGCGCCTATGCCAACATCGGTTCGGAACCCACAATCATGCTGACCGCACCGGGCGCGTGTTCGGAAAAGGCGCTGAAGAACGCGGGGATGAACCGGGGCGATATTGACCTGTGGGAACTGAACGAGGCCTTCGCCAGCGTTGTCATGCGCTTCCAACGCGAAATGGGCGTGCCCGACGACAAGATCAACGTGAACGGCGGCGCAATCGCCATGGGGCACCCGTTGGGAGCCACTGGCGCGATGATCCTTGGCACTGTGCTTGATGAACTGGAACGGCGCGATTTGCAGACCGGCCTGATCACGCTGTGTGCTGCCAACGGGCTTGGCACGGCCTCGATCATCGAACGCGTCTGACGCTAACTCCACGTCTTTTTAAGCGGAAAACCCATGCAGAACCTCAAACTTGAAACGAACGCTGACGGCTTCGCGATCCTGACGCTGGATGCCGCAGGCCAGACCATGAACGTCGTCAACGACGCGTTCCTTGCCGATATGGAAGAGGCCACCGCCAAGATCGCGGCAGATGACAGCATCAAGGGCGTGATCCTGACGTCGGGCAAGCCCGCCTTCATGGCCGGGGCTGACCTGACCCAACTGGTGCAAGGCTTCGGCACGCTGACCAAAGCGCAAGCCTACGCATTCTCGCAGCGCGCAACCGCAATGCACCGCGCGATCGAACAGTCGGGCAAGCCATGGGTTGCTGCAATCAACGGGCTGGCGCTGGGCGGCGGTTTCGAACTGGCACTGGCGTGCCATCACCGCGTTCTGGTCGACAATCCCAAGGCGCTGGTCGGCCTGCCCGAAGTCAATGTCGGGCTGCTGCCGGGTTCGGGCGGAACCGTGCGTTTGGCACTTCTGGTCGGCTACAAGAAGGCGCTGGACCTTCTGCTTTCAGGCCGCAGCGTTGGTCCTGCCGAAGCCTTGAAGCTGGGCATCGTCGATGAAGTGGTGCCCGCTGACAAGCTGATCGATACAGCGCGCGCATGGCTTGCCACCGGGCCTGACCCGGTCCGGCCGTGGGACGTCAAGGGCTGGGTGCCGCCGCAGAAAAAGGGCCTGACCGTGCCTGAAGATTCGGTTGCCTATATGATGGCCGCAGGCGCGATTGCACAGAAGGGCTATAACACGCCCGCACCGCAGGCCATCCTGTCAGCCGTGTTCGAAGGGCAGCAATTGCCGTTCGACAAGGCGCTGTCGGTGGAAGGCAAGTATTTCGCCAAATTGCTGACCGATCCTGTCGCCCGCAACATCATCCGCACCACATTCATCTCAAAGCTGGCCGCCGAAAAGGGCGCGCGCCGTCCGGCGGGCGTGCCCAAGTCCGAAGTGAAGAAGTTGGGTGTTCTGGGCGCGGGCATGATGGGCGCAGGGATTGCCTTCGTTTCGGCAACCGCCGGGATTGAAGTCGTGCTGCTGGACCGGGATGTACCCTCGGCAGAAAAGGGCAAGGCCTATACCGCCAAGGCGCAGGCCAAGCTGATCGAAAAGGGCAAACTCAGCCAGGACAAGGCCGACGCCGTGCTCGCACGGATCACGCCGACCGATGATTACGCGCTGCTGGAAGGCTGCGACATGATTGTCGAAGCCGTGTTCGAAGATACCGCGATCAAGGCAGAAACCACGCGCAAGGCAGAAGCGGTGATCCCGTCGACCGCCGTATTCGCGTCGAACACCTCGTCTCTGCCGATCTCGGCACTGGCTACCGCATCCAAACGGCCCGACCAGTTCATCGGCATCCACTTCTTCTCACCGGTTGACCGCATGGGTCTGGTCGAAGTGATCGTGGGCAAGCAAACCTCGAAAGAAACGCTGGCCAAATCGCTCGATTTCATTGCGCAACTGCGCAAGACGCCGATTGTCGTCAACGATTCACGCGGATTCTACACCAGCCGCGTGTTCCGCATGTTCATCTTTGAAGGCGTGGCAATGCTGGAAGATGGAGTAGAGCCTGCGCGCATTGAAAACGCTGCCAAGGCTGCAGGCTTCCCCATCGGGCCGCTCGCGCTGCTCGATGAAGTGACAATGGAATTGCCGGTCAAGATCGTAGACGAGGCCGCGCGCGATTCTGCCGACACCGAGAACAAATACACCATCGAACGCGGCATGAAGGTGTTGGGCCGGATGATCGAACTGGGCCGGGGCAGCCGCAAGGCAGGCGGCGGTTTCTATGACTATCCTGCAACCGGCAGCAAACACTTGTGGGCAGGGCTGGCACAGGAATTTCCCGTGTCCGAAAGCCAACCCGATCAGGAAGAGCTGAAAAAACGCTTTCTCTATTCCCAGGCCAACGAAACAGCACAGACCTTTGAAGAAGGCGTGCTGGAAACGCCAGAGGACGCCGATCTTGGCGCGATCTATGGCTGGGGCTTCCCGGCATGGACCGGCGGGACGCTCAGCTACATCGATACGGTTGGTATTGCCGCATTCGTGGCAGAATCTGACCGGCTCGCCCGGCTCTATGGCCCACGCTTTGCCCCTTCGGCATGGTTGCGCGAGAAGGCTGCAAAGGGTGAAGGCTTCTATCCCGCCGCCAATCAGCCGGCTGCCAAGGAGTTGACCTCAGCATGAAGCGCGTAATCTTCGAATCGGAACATGAGCAGTTCCGTGACAGTGTGATCAAGTTCATGCAGACCGAAGTCGGCCCTCATGCCGAGAAATGGCGCGCAGAAGGCATGGTCCCGCGCGAGTTGTATCTCAAGGCCGGCGAACAAGGCCTGTTGTGCACTTGGGCCGATGAAAAATACGGCGGAGCAGGAATCGAGGATTTCCGCTTCGAACAGATCATCATCGAAGAGAACATGCGCCACGGCGACATCGGCTTTTACATCAACCTGCACAACGATCTGGTCGCGCCCTACATCGCCAAGCTGGGCAATGATGAACAAAAGGATCGCTGGATGCCGGGCATCGTCTCGGGCGAGAAGATCCTTGCCGTGGCTATGACAGAACCGTCGACCGGTTCCGACCTTGCAGGCATGAAGACCCGCGCCGAAGACAAGGGCGATCATTGGCTGCTGAATGGTGCGAAGACCTACATCTCGAACGGCATTCTGTCCGATCTGATCGTAGTCGCTGCGCGCACCGATCCTGAAAGCCGCCATGGCCTCAGCCTGCTGGTGGTTGAGCGCGGGATGGAAGGCTTTGAACGCGGCCGCAAGCTGTCCAAAATGGGCTTGCACGCGCAGGACACCGCCGAATTGTTCTTCAACGACGTCAAGGTCCCCAAGGCAAACATGCTCGGCGATCCGGGGCAGGGCTTCCGCTATCTGGCGCGGTTTCTTGCGCAGGAACGCCTGGTCGCAGCCATCGGCTTCATGGCAACCGCGCAGACCGCATTCGACATCACGCTTGATTATGTCAAAGAGCGCAAGGCATTCGGTAAGCCCATCGGCGCGTTCCAGAACACCCGGTTCAAGATGGCGACGATGCGTACCGAACTTGATGCAGCGCAGACGTATATCGACCAACTGGTGCTTTTGCTCAACGCAGGTGAACTTTCGGCAGAAGATGCCTCGGGTGCCAAGCTGCTCGCTTCCGAACTTGAAGGCCGGGTGATGGACGAATGCGTCCAGTTCCACGGCGGCGCAGGCTATATGGAAGAATACCGGATCAGCCGAATGTACACAGATGCGCGCATCAGCCGGATCTTCGCCGGAACATCGGAAATCATGCGCGAAATCATTGGCCGCGGGCTCGGTCTTGACGAACGCAAGATGTCCTGACCAGAATGGGCACGCGCCACCTGGTCGATCCAGCGCTGCTACCGCTGATCGACTCTATGCCGCCGATGGTGCTGTCTGACGCCAGTTTGCCGATGATCCGCGCGGCGCTGCCAGCCATGATCAAAGCAGTGCCGCTGCCCGATCTGCCGGTTGCAGTCAGTGAAGTGATGGTACCATCAGGCGAAGATGACCGCGCGGTGCGGTGCCTGCAATTTCGCCCCGAGGCAGTGGCGGGCTCCGCTCCTGTACCTGTAATACTGCATATGCATGGCGGCGGACATGTGCTTGGAATGCCGGAAATGAATGCCGGTACGCTAATGCAGTGGGCCGATGCACTGGGCTGCCTGATTGTGTCGGTCGACTATCGCCTTTCGCCCGAAACGCGCTTTCCCGGCGCAATCGAGGATTGTTACGCCGTGCTTGGCTGGTTGCACAACCATGCCGCTGCGCTTGGCGTTGACCGCAACCGGATTGCAGTCAGCGGTGAAAGCGCAGGCGGAGCGCTGGCTGCTGGGCTTGCTCTGCTGGCGCGTGACCGGGGCGAATATGCTATTGCCTTCCAGCACCTCGAACAGCCAAGGCTGGATGACCGCACAGCAACGTCGGCCACACCAAATCCCCACACTGGCGAATTTGTCTGGACGCGGCAAAGCAGCCACTTTTGCTGGATCGCACAATTGGGCAAGGAGCCGGGCGGGGATGACACATCGCCATATGCCGCCCCAGCGCGGGCGGCTGACCTTGCCGGACTGCCTGCCGCATTCATCGCTGTCGGCACGCTCGACCTGTTTGTTGACGAATGCCTCGACTATGCGCACCGCCTGATCCGCGCCGGAGTGCCAACCGAACTGCACGTCTATCCCGGCTGCATGCACGGCTTTGGCATGGCGCGCGACAGCGCACCGGCACGCCGGGCCCAGGCCGACAATCTTGCCGCATTGCGCGCCGCGTTTTCGCGGTAAAACTTACAAAAGCGGAAGGGAAATCCATGACTACCCGGCACCTTGTCGACCCTGATCTGTTGCCGGCATTGGAGGCCTTCCCTTCGCTGAAGGCCACGCGTGAAACTTTGCCTGCAATGCGGGCGGCGATGGACCCGCTACTGAAGGGCGCGCCAGTTCCGGTCCTGCCAGTCAATGCGCAGGAAATTCATATTTCATCGCCTGAAGGCCATCAGGTGCGCGCAATCTTGCTTCGGCCCGAAGGCCTGACCGGCGCAGTTCCCGCCCTGCTGCATATCCACGGCGGCGCCTATATCATTGGCGTGCCCGAGATGAGCGTGCCAGAACTGACTGTCACTGCCCACCAACTCGGGATCGTGATCCTGTCGGTCGATTACCGGCTAGCGCCTGAACACCCGTTTCCTGCCGGAATCGAGGATTGTTATGCAGCGCTGGGTTACCTGCACGACAACGCGGCCACGCTCGGCATCGACGCTGCGCGGATTGCGGTCATGGGCGAAAGCGCAGGCGGTGGGCTGGCCGCGTCGCTCGCCCTGCTAGCCCGCGATCGCGGCTCGTATTCACTGGCGTTTCAACTGCTCGACGCGCCGATGATCGACGACCGCACGTGTGTGCGTCCGCAAAATCCGGTGACAGGCGAATTCATCTTTCAGCCTGCAGACAACCACTTCGGCTGGAGCTGTTTGCTGAATGCCGAACCGGGCAGCGCGGATGTTTCGCCATATGCCGCGGCTGCGCGCGCCACGCAATTGCAAGGCCTGCCACCAACACTGATCGCCACCGGTGCACTCGACCTGTTTCTTGACGAAAATGTGGATTATGCAATGCGACTGAATTCTGCAGGGGTTGCAGTAGAACTGCACATCTATCCGGGGTGCCCGCACGGTTATGTTATTGCCGCCGATGCGCCGGTTTCCCAGCGCGCGCTTGCCGATAAGCGACTGGCCCTGCGCAGAGCATTGGCACTCTGATGCCGGTCCTCGATATCGAGCGCCTGCTGCGCTATAAAGTCCCTGCGGCACATGACTTTTACGATGCGCGCGATACCATCCTGTATGCCTTGGGGACCGGCGCAGGTCTGGCCCCGCAGGTTGACGACCTCAACTTCGTGTTCGAACGCGACCTGAAGGCACTGCCATCCATGGCTTTCGTATTGGGAACACCGGGCTTCTGGGCAATGGACCCCGCCGCCGGTCTTGACTGGCCACGAATATTGCATGGCGAACAATCGCTTGTGTTGTATCGGCCGCTTCAGGCCCAAGGTGAAATCAGCGGCAGCACCCGGATTGGCGAAATTGCCGACAAAGGGCCTGGAAAGCCTGCACTGGTGCGTATTTATCGCACACTCACGGACGAATCCGGCGCAAAAGTGGCTGATATGTCCGAAGTTTGGGTGTTGCGTGAAGCCGGCGGTTTTGGCGGAGAACGCGCGCTATCGGGGCCGCCTCCTGTCATCGTTCCCGAGACGCCAGCCACGCACAGTCTCGACCTGCCGACCAGCTTGCAACAAGCCTTGATTTATCGGCTGTCGGGTGATCGCAATCCCTTGCATGTCGAAGCGGAAACAGCGCGGATCGGAGGCTTCGACCGGCCCATTCTGCATGGGCTGTCCTCGCTTGGTCTTGCCGCGCGCGCCTTGGTCCACCTGCATTGCGATGGCGATCCCATGCGCCTGTCATCACTAGCCGCCCGGTTTACAGCGCCCGTGCTGCCCGGTGACACGATACGGACGCAAAGCTGGCAGCACCAAAATCGCATTGTTTTCCGGTCCATTGCAATAGAACGCGATGTGGTGGTGATCGACGGCGGTACGGCATCGGTTGACAGTTTTGCCGATCCACATGCCATTCCTTCCGGGTGATAGGTTCGCGCGTTGCCGCAACACCGTTCATAGGCATTCGGCTATTTTGAATAGTGGCCGGAACAAGCACCTGATCGGAAAGTGAAAACGGCATGGCTGCGCAACCTGTTCAAACAAGCGAGACGCGTTTCGGGATCTGCAAGGTCTGCTGGGCAGGGTGCCCGGTTGAAGTGACGGTTGAAAATGGCCGTGCGACCAAGGTAATCGGCGACCGCCAGTCCCCTATATATGGCGGTTATACCTGCCCCAAGGGTCGGGCCATGCCTGATGCCCATTATTCACCGACGCGTGTGCTTCATCCGCGCAAGCGGATGCCCGACGGCAGTTACCGCGAAATCCCGATGGCGCAGGCGGTTGAGGAAATCGCCCAGCGTATTGAGGCGATCGTCGCAGATCATGGGCCGGAAGCCATCGCGGTCTATCCCGGCAACGGCAACCTGACCAACCCGATCAATCCGGTGATCGGCGCGATGTTCATCATGGCGATGGGCACATTCCCTGACCGTTTCTTTTCAGTCCAAACCATTGATCAGGCCGGAAAAGTCATTGCGCAGGCATTGCACGGCCGCTGGATTCCCGGTCCACAACCCTTCAGCACCGCCAAGACGTGGATCATGGTCGGCACCAATCCGGTCATTTCCAAGCAGGGTGTGATGGTCAATCCCGGCCAGACTGTGAAGCAAGCGGTGAAGGACGGCATGAAGCTGATCGTAATCGATCCGCGTGCCACAGAATCCGCCACGCATGCCTTCCTGCACATCGCCCCGCAACCGGGGCAGGATGCCAGCATTCTGGCAGGCATCCTTCGGGTAATATTGTCAGAAAACCTTTACGATGCGGACTTTGTGCGCGCCAATGCCATCGGCCTGGACATGCTGAAGGCGGCGGTTGAACCGTTCACGCCCGAACACGTTGCATCAGTCGCGGGTATCACTGCACAAGAAGTGGTGCTGGCTGCGCGCACTTTTGCCTTGGCCGACAGCGGCTGCGTCGTGACGGCCACAGGCGCGCATTTTCCGCTTCATGGTACGCTATGTGAATATCTCGCGCTCAGCCTGAATACGGTTTGCGGGCGGTGGGTGCGCGCAGGAGAAGCGCATGGGCAACCGCATGTGCTCCTTCCGGACGTTCCAATCCGCGCCCAACCTCATGCTGCCTATCAGCCGTGGGATTATACCAAGAAAAGCCGGATCAATGCCCTGCCTCAAACGGTTGTCGGCGCGCCGACTGGCACTTTACCCGACGAAATCCTGACACCCGGCAAGGGGCAGGTGCGTGCGCTGATCTGTTCCGGCAGCAATCCTGCGGTATCTTTGCCGGACCAGAACCGGGCGGGCCGTGCGCTACGTGCGCTTGATCTGCTCGTCTCCATCGATGTCGAGATGTCCAATACAGCGCGCATGGCCGATTACGTGATACCCGACAAGATGGCTCTGGAAACGCCGGCCTGCTCGCAATTTTCGGAATCGATGAAATACTACGGTATCTGGACGGGGGGTTACGAAGTTCCCTATGCGCAATATGCGCCAGCCGTGGTCGATCCGCCCGCAGGCTCGGACACCATCGAAAGCTGGGAATTTTTTTACGAACTTGCCAAACGCCTTGGCAAGCAAATCACGTATTTCGGCAATGCTGCAGGTACAGGCGAGCATTGGGACAAGCCTCCGGTGCCTTTTACCCTACCTATTGACCGGCGCCCAACGACGGAGGAGATGTTCGAAGCGATGTGCGCGGGTTCGCGCGTGCCCCTGTCCGAAGTAAAGGAATTTGCTCACGGCAATGTCTTTGCCGCACTGGACCTCACGGTACTGCCACGCGCTGATGACTGTACGGCGATGCTGCAATTGGCTGATCCGACAATGATGGCCGAACTGGCGGACGTGTTCGAACACCGCGGCGATACGGCCTTGCCCAGCGCTGAATTCCCGCTTCTGCTCATCCCGCGCCGCGCGAACGACATGATGAATTCGATTGGGCGAAACAATCCAAAACTTACCGCCCGGCGCACGCACAATCCGGCCTATCTGAACCCGGCAGACCTCGACGCGATGGGACTTGCAACCGGCGACATCATCCGGATCCGGTCTGCCCATGGCGAGATTCAAGGCGTCGCCGAGGCAGAAACACGTTTGCGTACAGGCACGATCTCGATGTCGCATTGCTTTGGCACTAATCCTGATGAGAAAGACGATCCGCTTGGGCAGGGGGGATGCACCTCGCGCTTGATCGATGCCAATGCAGCGTTCGATCCGGTGTTCGGACAACCCCGCATGGGTGCGATTCCGGTCAGCATCGAAAAGGTCCCAGCCTTGGCGCAATAACACCGTGCCCTATCGATAGATAGGAGTACGTCGTTGCATCGCAACGGCATATGCGCGACAAAGGCCTGCGAAAGCGACCAGCAGAGTCGCTTCCTTGGAGAGAGCAAAATCATGGGTCTTGTCCCCACGACGATCATTCCGCCGCGCACGACAGCAGTCATCGTTCAACGCAAAGGTTTCCTGAACCGTGTTGATGCGATTTGCCGGGCGAGGCTGGTCACGTTTTGTGCACCTGCCGGTAGCGGAAAGACTACGGCAGCGCATTATTGCCTCAACCTCATGAAGCAGCAAGGCCGTCCGGCGATGTGGCTTTCGGTCAGGGCTGGCATCCGCGACTTTTCATCGTTTTTCGGCGCGCTAAAAGCCGCAGGGGTCGCTGTAGGTCTGGAGTGGGACCATCTGGACCGCGATAGCCCGGAAGAGCTTTGGCTGGCAGCGCTCGCGCAAGAGCATGAAAAGCCACCGGTTCTTGTTGTCGATGATGCGCAATTGCTTCCTTTGGCAGTGCTGGATTTCATAAGCCAGGCGATATCCAGCGTCCGCGATGCGATGACCATCATCCTGATTTCACGCGGGGCGCTGCCGGTGCCAGTCGCCCGATCGCGCTCACTGGGCTTCCTCGTGGAAGTTGGCGCGCCCGAGCTTGCGTTCGACGATGAGGAAGCAAGCGAACTGGTAACCCGCGTTGCCGGTGTTCCAGTTGAACCAGAGGCCATGCAGCAAATCATTCGTGATGCGCACGGCTGGGCTGCCGGTCTTGTCATTGGTGGTGAACTGTACCGGCGCGAACAAGCGCGCGGAAAAGTGTGGCAACCGTTATCGGATTATCTGCGAAGCGAATTTGCAAGCTACTTCTCGGAAGAGGTTCTGGCTCTGCAAACCCCGGAAGTACGCGATTTTCTGATCAACACTTGCATTCTTGATGAATTGACCGGACCTTCCTGCGCGGCTGTGACCGGAGACGACAATGCCCGCGCGATGCTTGACGATGCCTATCGTGCGGGATTGTTCATCGATGCGATCGATGAAGAGCGCAGTTGTTATGCCTATCATCCATTGTTCCGGGCGATGGCGCTTGGCCGTCTTTATGAGCGGGCCTTCGCACGCGCTGCAGAATTGCACCGCCGCGCCAGCCGGTTCTTTGCCGCGCAAGGTGAATTGCTTAAAGCGCTTGAACATGCATCGGCCAGCGGCGACCAGGAATTTATGGCCGACCAGCTGGACTTGCTTGCAAATGAACTGACAACGACCGGGCACCTCCACCGGCTTGACCAGATTGCATCCGAATTGCCGCTTTCCATCAGCGCCAAGCGTCCGATGCTTGTCCTGGCAATGGCGTGGCGCCGCATTCGCAGGCTGTCCTACCCATCTGCAGGCCGCCTGATCGACACCGCGTGCGCCTTGCGCGATACGCTTGTGGCAGAGGGCAAACTCGATACGTATGCTGCAACGGCTCTTGATCACCACATTCGGCACCGCCAGATCATGCTTGCCGCCGCGCAGGACGATATGGTCCGCGTCGAACGTGATGCCGAAGTGCTGATTGCCGAAATCGGCGATGATGATGCTTACCTCAGTTGCACCCTGCTGGCGCAAGTGATTGCGGCCCGGCGCGAGTTTTACCACTTCCACGACACGCTGAAGCTGGAAGCAGAGGTTCGCCGTGCGCTGGATCGGCCCGGTGCAGAATTTGCGTCCATCGCTTTGAAGTGTTCCATTGTGCCAACGTTGATGACCCAAGGGAAAACTGCAATTTCCCGCCGGTTCAGCGAAGAAGCGCTTGCTTCGGCCGTTGCGCGCAATGACGAAATCCCCGGATTGGCTGCATTGCCGGCGTTACCGTTCGCCGAATTGCTGTACGAAATGGGTGAGCTTGATCAGGCCAACGAACTGGTAGAGCGCTATCTTCCGGGCATCCGCCACTGGGGGTTGGTCGATCAACTCGCGTCCGGCTATCTTGTGCGCGCGCGCTTGGCCTTTGCCAAAGGGGACAGCGTTGCGGCCTTGGCAGGGCTGGATGAGGCGCATCTGGTGGCAATTGAATGCGGATTGGACCGGTTGCGTGCGCACCTCACATCCGAACAGGTCCGGATTTTGGTCAAATCAGGCCGGATTGACGAAGCTGAACAGGCGTTGCGCGCGATCAACAAGCAGATCGACGAGGAACCCGTACCAACGCTAAATCCGTCACGCCGCCGCGAAAGTCTCGCCATCGCGTGGATCAGGATCGAGATGCACCGCCACAGGCTGGTGCGCGCCTGCAAAGTTGCGACGCGCTGGCTGGAGTTCGTCCGGCGAAGCGGCGACATTCGTTCCGCTGTCGCCTTCGAACTGCTGCTTGCGGAAATCTTCGTGCTCCAAGGCAACAGATCCAAAGCGCGCCGTGCGGTGCGGTCAGCCGTCGAATTGGCCGAACCTGCTGGCTGGACCCGGGTGTTTCTCGATGAAGGCGAAGTCATCTCTGCATTGTTGAGCGAGGCTTATGCCAATGGCCCGACGCTTGATACCCGCGCCGACAAGTTTGCGGCGATGCTGGTTTCGCTGGTGGACAACGGCCCGCAAATGGAAATCGATGAGAGCGAAAAGGCTTTCGGGCTGACGGGGCGTCTTGCGAGTCGCGAGATCGACATCCTGGTCATGGTCAGCGGCGGCCTGCGCAATCGTGAGATCGGCGAACGGCTTGGCCTGACTGAAGGCACCGTCAAATGGTACATGCAACAGATCTACGACAAACTGGGTGTCCGCCGCCGTCCGCAAGCTGTGCTGCGCGCGCGTCAGTTTGGTATCCTGACCTAAGATAGGCGCGCACCGGGCCGTCACCGCGTTTGTCGGCCCGCGAAGATGCGGGGCTTTCTCCCACCGGCTTAGACACGAGGACACCATGGCAAAAGGCAAAGTCATCATCAGTTGCGCCATCACCGGCGCCATCCATACGCCCTCGATGTCCGAATTCCTGCCGATCACGGCCGAGGAAATTGCGGAATCAGCCGTGGGCGCTGCCGAAGCCGGCGCTGCAATCATTCACCTTCACGCACGCAATCCGGTCGATGGCCGTCCCGACCAGAACCCTGACCTGTTCGAGCCTTTCCTTAAAGTGATCAAACAGCGATCTGATGCGGTGCTGAACCTGACGACAGGCGGGCACCCTTCCATGACCGTGGACGAGCGCATCCGCCCGGCAAGCAAGTTCGCGCCCGAAGTCGCCTCGCTGAACATGGGGACAATGGGCTTTGGCCTGTTCCCGATGCTTGACCGGTTCAAAACCTTCAAACACGAATGGGAACCTGCCGCGCTGGAGGCCTCGCGCGATCTGGTGTTCAAGAACACATATGCCGATATCGAAAAGTTGCTGGGCATCCTCACCCCGCTGGGCACGCGGTTCGAATTTGAATGCTATGACACCAGCCACTTGTACAACCTCAAGTATTTCCTTGATCGCGGGCTGGTAAAGGCTCCGCTGTTCATCCAGACCTGCTTTGGCATTCTGGGTGGCATCGGCAGCCACCCGGACGACGTCATGCACATGAAACGCACCGCTGACCGTCTGTTCGGCGACCAGTATGAGTGGTCCGTTCTGGGTGCAGGTGCACGGCAGATGAGCATTGTCGCAATGGCGGCCTCGATGGGCGGCAACGTGCGCGTAGGGCTGGAAGATTCCCTATGGGCGGGCAAGGGCAGGCTGGCACAGACCAATGCCGAACAGGTGACCATCGCCCGCCAGATCATCGAAGGCATGGGCCTTGAAGTTGCCTCGCCTGATGAAGCCCGCAAGATCCTTGATCTCAAAGGCGCGGACCGGACCAACATTTGATGCCGGACCCTTTTCTGAAGACCGCTGCGACCGGGCCGCTGGCCGGCGTCCGCATTGTCGAAATCGACGCAATCGGTCCGGTGCCGTTGGCGGCAATGCTGCTGGCGGATATGGGCGCCGAGATCGTGCGTGTGGCACGTCCGCCCAGCGCAGGCGCGGGCGCGTGGGACGATGTCGGCGGCGACATACTCCATCGCAGCCGTACTGTGACGTATCTCAACCTCAAGGACGCGGACGACCGCGAACACTTGTTGACGCTGATTGGCAAGGCCGACGCGCTGATTGAAGGCTATCGTCCCGGTGTCATGGAGCGGCTAGGGCTGGGACCGGACATCTGCCTTGCGCGCAATCCGGCACTGGTGTTCGGCCGGATGACCGGGTGGGGGCAAACAGGGCCGCTGGCCCTGCGCGCCGGCCACGATATCAACTACTTGTCGATCACCGGCGCGCTTCACGCCATGGGGGATGGTGAAAGTCCGCCACCGGTGCCGCTTAATCTTGTCGGCGATTATGGTGGCGGCGCAATGTTCCTGATTGCAGGTCTGTTGGCCGCAATCCTTTCCGCCAGGGCAACCGGAACGGGGCAAGTGGTAGATGCCTGTATCACAGACGGCGTACCATCGTTGATGAGCCTGTTCTACGCGTGGCAGCCCAAAGGGCTGTGGTCCGATGCGCCTGCGTCCAACCTGCTCGATGGCGGCGCGCCATTCTATCGCTGCTATCGCTGTGCAGATGGGCGCGACGTTGCGGTCGGGTGCCTTGAGCCGCAGTTTTTTGCTCAAATGATCGCGGGGCTGGGGCTGGAGGATCGCGGTTATAACCAGAACGAGCGTGCCGAATGGCCGCGCATGGAAGCCGATTTCAGCGCTTGCTTTGCCACGCGCCCGCGTGACGAATGGGCAGCGCTTTTTGCCGATACCGACGCCTGTGTAACGCCGGTCCTGTCAATGGCAGAGGCTCCGCTGCATCCGCACAATACCGCACGCGCTACTTTTGTAAGGCACGGGGCGATTAGCCAACCGGCACCGTCCCCGCGGTTTTCAGGTACGCCGGGCAGCATTGCGAAGCCCGAATCACTGACGATCGAGGCCGCCCTTGGCCGATGGTCCTGAACAACACGCCGGGGCAGCGCAGATTCGTGCGCTGCCACGCATATGTCAGCCGTTGCTGACCATCGTCTCGCGAAAGCGCGTCAGCAACGCAGCATCAACCCCGGCTGCAGCGAAATAGCCGTCAAGACTACCGTATTCTGCGGTGATCACCGCAAAAGCGGCTTGAAGAAACGCAACATCGACGCCGATCATTGCGTCGATCAGTCCTTGGGTAGGGACAAAGCCGAACGCTTCCAGGAACTGTTCCTCGATCCCGCCACGCAAACGCAAGTTCTTGGCGAACACGTCCGAGCGTTCGTAATCGGCAATCACAACGTCTTCGGGCACGCCAACCGCGCGCAGCAGCAATGCGACCATGACGCCGGTACGATCCTTGCCCGCTGTGCAGTGGACCAGCATCGGGGTTTCCCCCGCAACGATCGATTCCACCAGATGGGCAAGATGCGGAAGCAATGCGGATGGAATTGACGCGTAATTGTCTGTCAGCGCACGGCGCACGGTTTCGGGCGACTGGTCTTCGCGCAGGGCTTCCCAGCCGTTGTTGGTCTTGACCCGCAAGTCCGCCGTCACATCAAGATTGAGCAGCCGCGCGGTTTCAGCCCAATCGTTAGGGTCCTTGTCACGCTCGCCCGCCGATCGCAAGTCACAGACCAGCTTGATGTTCAGCGCGCCCAGTTCTTCACGGTGGATCGGCTCGAAACTGGCGGGGCCTTCTGAACGATAAATGATGCCGGGGCGCACGATGCCGCCGCCGGTTGTCGGCAAGCCGCCGATATCGCGAAAATTGAGCTTCGACAGGGCTTCGGTCATGGTGTCCTCGTAGCGAATGGAATTTGGCGATGGGGCTTTGTCTGAACGAAGACCGGCAATGGCGCCGCGCTCACCTGCCTTATGGCGGGGTGCCCGTAGCGAAGCCAGCGATAGCGTCACAAAAAATGACGGAGAGTGCGACGTGAACGTGATGATCAAGAGCTATCTGACGGACGGACTGATGCTCCCTGAAGGTCCGATAGCGATGCCCGATGGCAGCGTGATCGTGGTCGAAGTGCTGGGCGGCAGGCTGACCCGGATTGCCCCGGACGGCACAAAATCTACCATTGCGAACCTGGGTGGCGGGCCGAACGGCGCAGCCATTGGCCCTGATGGCCGCTGTTATGTGTGCAATAACGGCGGATTTGGCCACATGGCCTTGCCCGATGGCGGGTTGCTGCCACTGGAAGCACCGCTGAATACGCCGCCCGGATCAATTCAGGTTGTCGATCTGGCGACCGGCGCATTTGAAACATTGTATTCCCACTGCGAATCGACGCCTTTTTGGGGACCGAACGACATCGTGTTCGACGATGCGGGCGGCTTCTGGTTTACTGATTTCGGGCGTGACCGTGGCCGCACCCGGATGCGCGGCGCGCTCTATTATGCCAAAGCCGATGGATCGGAAATCTGCGAAGTGGTGACCGCACTTGACGGCCCTAATGGTGTCGGCCTCTCACCCGATGGCCAGACGTTGTATGTTGCATTGACGTTTGAGGGCCACCTGATCAGCTTCCGGCTGTCGGGGCGGGGCGTCATCGATACCTCGGCTTCGCACATTCCCAATGGCAGCACGATTGTCGGCCGGGCCGGGCCGGGGATGTATCTCGACAGTCTGGCAATCGATAGCGCGGGAAGGATCTGTTGTGCCTCGCCCGGAGCTGGCGCGGTGCTGGTGTTCCCGCCCGAAGGCGGCGCAGCAGAAATTATCGCGATCCCCGATTTCCTGACGACCAACATTGCCTTTGGTGGTCCCGATGGCAAGACAGCCTATGTCACGATGGGCAGCACAGGCCGGGTTGCGATGATCGATTGGGATGTACCGGGACTTGAACTTGCGTTCCATTGATCGCCGGCTTGGCCTTACTTACGTGGCAACGCATAAGCGATGATTTCGTCGCTTTCACCAGACAGCATACCGCCGTGTCCGCCCGCCGCAATTATGACAAACTGACGCCCGCTCTTGGCTGACCAGTACGTCGAGGGTGAGGCGTTACCGCCTGCGGGCAGGCGCGCGCGCCACAGTTCGCGACCTGTGGCGGAGTCATAGGCGCGGAAGGCGTGTTCCTGCGTTGCGCCGATAAACACCAGCCCGCTGCGGGTTGACACAGATCCGCCGATATTGGGCACGCCCATCGGGATCGGCAGGAACGTCGGCAGGGTCAATGGACCGCTATCGCGCGAGGTGCCAAACAGGCGTGTCCAGACCATCTTGCCGCTCCGCAAATCGACCGCGTTGATATGGCCATAGGGTGGTTGCTGGCAGGGAATCGCCAGCGGCGACAGGAACGGCGTAATGTGCGCGGCATAGGGCACGCCCTTTTGCGCCACTGGGCCGCCAACATCCGACATCCGTGCGGCGGTCATCGGCTTGACGCCCTGTTTGTCGGCATCGGCGCGCGGGATCAGGCGGTTATAGTTGGCGACCTGGTTGTTGTTGACGATCATCAACTGGCGCCCCGGATCAACCGAAACGCCGCCCCAGTCCACACCGCCAAGATAGCCGGGCCATGTCAGCGTTGGTTGTTTCGTCGAAAGCGGCGTCATATCGCCTGCGAACCGGGCCTGACGGAAACGTACACGGCACATCGCCTGATCAATGGGGGTAAGACCCCACATGCCTTTCTCGGTCGGGCGCGGGCCGCCGAATGACGGGATGCCCACCGAATAAGGCTGAGTGGGCGATACGCGTTCACCCGGCACACCATCTGTCGGCACCGGCTTTTCAACTACCGGGAGGATTGGCTTGCCGGTGGCACGATCCAGGAAGAAGATTTCGCCGCGCTTGGTCGGCTGCAACAAGCCCTTGATGCCGCCGGGCAAATCAACCAGTGTCGGCTGCGCAGGCACATCATAGTCCCAAAGATCATGATGCGTGGTTTGGAACGACCAACGCACAGAACCGGTTTCCGAATCGAGAGCGACGACCGAGCTGGAGAAACGATCGTCATTGGCGGTGCGGTGACCGCCGAAATAATCGGGCGTGGCATTGCCGGTCGGGACATAGACCAGACCCAGCGCGTCATCAGAACTCATCGGCGCCCAACTATTGGGCGTGCCGCGCGTAAAGCTTTGTCCGGCAGGCGGCATCCCGTGAAAATCGGGCTTGCCCGCATCGAAGGCCCAGGCAAATTTTCCGGTAACCGCATCAAAGGCACGCACGACGCCCGAAGGTTCGCCGGTGTGCTGGCCATCGGTCACCCATCCACCCAACACCAGCTTGCCACGCGCAATGGCGGGCGGCGAAGTGACAAAGTAATACCCTTTTTCAACCGGAGTCATGCCATCCAGCAGGCTGACCACGCCGTTTTTGCCAAAGCCTGCACAACTGCGACCGTCGCCCGCATCCATCGCCAGCAGGCGCGCGTCGATGGTGGCGGTATAAATGCGCTGCGCACAATGACCGGTGAGGCCGGGCACCTGATAATACGTCACGCCGCGACAAGTGAGGCCATAGACACCGTGCGGATCGGTACGGGTGCGGTTGCGCCAGACCTGCTTGCCCGATTCGGCATCAATCGCGATGACATCATTGGCACCAGTGCAGATATAGACCTTGTCACCGATCTTGAGCGGATTGGCCTGAAATGAAGATTTGCTTCCCGCAGGGGCCGGGCCGGTATGGAAGCTCCACACGCGTTCAAGATTGCCAACATTGGCAGGCGTTATCTGCGCCAACGCGGAGAAACGCGAACCGCCGCGATCATTCCCGTAAGCCGTCCATTCGCCTTCCTGCAGATTGGCGGGCGCGGGGCCATAAGCGTCGGTAGTCGCAGGTGGAGTTGCATCAATCCAGAACAAGGCCGCGACCGAGGCCAGAACACCAAGCCCAAGCCCCCGCCACAGCACGCGGCCCGCAGGAAGAGGCGCAGTAAGCCCGACATGGCTGCGATAGGCGCGTGTCAACATCCACAGGCCGAGACACGTCGGCATGGCGAGGCGTGGTGCCAGCGCCCAACCGTCTATTCCTACTTCCCACAGCGCCCAAACAAGGTTGGCGGCAAGAAATGTCCAGAACAGGTAGACCGACAGAGCCTTATGGCGAAAGCCGAGCACTGCGGTGACCACCATGACGACGCCGCTCGCCATATACCACGGCGACCCGCCAAGGGTGACGAGCTGCGCACCAAGCGCGGTTAGTGCCACACCTGCGGCCAGCATGATGATCAGAAACAAAGTGTTGAGGAAGCGCTGCATCGGTTTTCCGGTCTGGCTTTGGATAGGGTGGCAAACGGGCCGGGTCAGCCCATCTGGCCTTGCAGCCATTCCGGCACGCCGATCAGGTAGCTCTTTTCTTCATAAAGCCGTGCAATACGCCAGCCAGCAGGGGTGCGCACCAGGTCGTGAATATACCACAAGCCACAGATCATCGTATCCGTTTCGGAACCGTTGGTGACCGTCATGGGGTTATAACAGACGGTCTTGGTCTTTGCGCTCTGGCCATCTGCTGCAAATTCATAGCGTGTGGTTGAAACGACATGCTGCGCAGCAAGAACCTGCTTGAAGCTGGCGGTCAGGAACGCCTTGGTTTCGGCCAGCGTGCCCTTGAACAGGGCCATCTCGGAATAATCGATAAACGCATCGGCGGTGAAGAAGTCATCCAGTTTGTCAAAATCGCGCGCATCGACCGCGTAGCAATAGCCAACCAGCAAGTCCTGGATTTCGAACCGGTCGGACATTTCCTGAACGCTGATTGCCATACCGCTTTCCCCTCGATCTACATTTTTTCGCATTTTGAGGTTGGCATGAGCATCGACGTACAACCGCCTCTCCAAAGGTAGGTTGAAGCGCGAGGTGTGCTCGCCAAAGAAAGATTGCCCGCCGGGAAGTTGTTCCGGCCATGCCTGAACACAAGCCCGCGACATGCGGATCATATTAGGAGACTGACATGGGCCTCGCCCCCTTTACCGAAGCCGATTTCGTCCTTTCGCAGGAAAAGCGTGACGAAATCACCGAAGGCCTGACCCCGCGCCAAAAGTTCATGACAGAACATTGGATGAACCTCCACGAAGTCATCAATCGCGGTGATTGGGACGGCATGGACGAGTACTTCAATACCGACACCATGACTTATGACAACCCGAACCGTCCTGATCTGGGCACCTACTTCGTGTGGAAGACCTCACCGCAGGGCCTCTACAAGACGTTCCCACCCAGCATCTATCGCACGCTGAAGGCCTGGGGCCGTGGCGAAGACGAAATCTGCGTGTTGTGCCACCACCACGGCAAGCACACCGGCGGTCCTTACATGGGCGTCCAGCCAACCGGTAACGATCTGAACGTGTTGTGGTTCTCGTGGCTGCGCTTCCGCGGCGACAAGATCGATCACATCTATTCGATCTCGGACGTGCTGACGATGCTCAAGGACCTCGAAGTCATCGAAGTTCCGCAGCCGGTTGATCCTTACAAGTAAGGCTTCTGCTGCAGAATTTTCTGCGCAACAAAAAGGGCGCGTTCCGCAAGGAGCGCGCCCTTTTCTGTGTGGCAGATGCCTGAATATAAAGCTTGGCGGTAACCCCAACCCCTTGCGCATCCACAAAGGGGTTGGGGTCAAACGCTTGGCCTGCGGATTATTCCCCCAGCAGTATCTTCCAGGTATTGAGGTCTTCACCAGCGGCAAAGAAGCGTTCGTTCATGGGCAGACCGTTCTGGCCCCAGTAGTCCATGTTCGCGACCCACGCCTGGATGCCATACATTACCCAACGCGGGATCTGTTCGTTCCAGATTGTTTCAAGGTCGATTACATCGGTTGCGCCTTCCTTGATCAGGCAATCGCGATAGTGCGCGATCAGGTCCTTGTGGTGGTGGCGGCGTTCCTCGACTGTAAGCGAGCCGACGATGAAATACGTCAGATCGCGCCACGGACGGCCCCGGCGGCCAAGCTGCCAATCGAGCCACAGGCGTTCGCCCGACGGCAGGATATACGTGTTGCCTTGGTGGCAATCACCCAGAATCACGCAATAGGGCGCTTCGAATGCACGTTCGTATTCGGTCAGCTTGTCGTAGGCGCGCGACACCCGCTCTGGATCGTCGAGGTAGTGCTGCGGCGCGATTGCGCGGAAATTGGGGTCTTTCAGATTCTCGCCGATCCAGTGCCACATGATGCGGACCTGATCATGATCGACCGGAACATTCATCGAGGTCGGCAACCACGGCGCTGCTTCAGGAGTGATCAGCGGGCTGTTCCACAAGCCACCATGAAGCTTGGCAAGATCTGCAAGGTTCTGCGCAATGACGTCGATGCCATTTTGCTGCGTGCTGTGGCCGAACTTTCCGCCCCGGTCGATCAGGTCTTCCAACACCACGACACCGCGACCCGATCCATCATCGTCCCAATCGGAATAATAGCATTTGGCCGTCTGGCACGTGAGTTTGTCGGTGAGGAAGTGATAGAAACGCGCTTCCAGAGCGTGAATATCGACATCATCAAACATGCCCGACCAATTGGACTTGATGCACAAATTGCGTGGCAGACCAGCGGCGATGCCGGCCGCGTTCCAATCAACCGCGACTCGCAACTTGGTGGTGTGGCTGTCAAACAGTTGCACCACTTCCAGCTTTTCCGCGACAACGCCGGGATACTTGTAGGCCATGAGCTTGCCGAACCATTCGGCATCAGGCGTAAATCGCCCCGTTGGCAGCAACTCGGTGCGGCCGGGATAGGGACGCGGAACCATATTCTGGTCCACCACCCGCTTTTCCTTCACTGTGTCCTGCGTCATTAAAGTCATCTCCTCTCTCAAGCCCTGTACTGGAAGTCCCAAGAATTGCTGGGGCAGCCATTTGCCGGCAAAAAACACATCCGGGTCTCGTTCGCCCGTTGCTTAAAGTTTCTGGACGACAGCGCGCGATTGGACCCTGCCAACAGGAAGGTGTGATGCATTCCGCATAGGGACCAGAAAGATCGCAAGCCGAAACAATCGACGAGAGGATGGAGCCAGCAATGTCGAACAGCAAGGAAACTGCGGTAAGGAAATTCCTGGCGCTTTTTCATTCCCCCAAGCCGGACATCGGCCTGATGCGGGAGGCTCTGGCACCGGATGCACGCTGGCAGGCGGTCGTGCCGTTGGCAGACGTTGTCTACGGGGCCGATGCAATTTGTCGCGAGGTTGAACGCCAGTACCAGATTTACAAGGATTGCGAATGCGAGCTGCTGAATATCGCAAGCTCCGGCGACACCGTTTTTACCGAGCGCGTTGATCGCGTTCGCTTGCTCGATGGCGGCAAAGAAGTGATCACGAATGTTGCGGGCATTTTTACCGTGAACGAAGACGACAAGATCGTATTCTGGCGGGAATATTGGGACATGCTCGATATTGCTGACCAGATCGGCATTTCCGGAGAAGAAATGCGCAAACTGATGGACACGCAAGTCGCGGCCTGATCGTCCGGCCCTTGCTGCAGGAGAACCAATTGTGAGCACCAACGAAGAAGCCTGGACGCAGGGGTGTGAAACAGTCGATGCCGTTTATGGCGACGGCTATTCCGACATGATGCAACCTTACAAGGGGCACCGCTTCAATCAGGAAATCGTGAACAACCAGTTCGGCAACTTGTGGGCCGATCCCGCGATGACCATTCGTGAAAAGCGATTGATGGTTCTGGGCCTGACGACCATGCTTGGGCGGCCCGACCTGATCGAGACGCAGGTAACCGGTGCCCTGCTGAACGGCGAGTTCACGGAAGAACAACTGGAATTCATTCCGCATTTCCTGCTGTTCTATGCAGGCGCGGGCAATGCCTCTGCCTTGTTCCGCGGCATTGAGGCTGCGAAGGCCAAAGTGCAGGCGGGCAAGGTAAGCGGCTGATGATGCAGCATTTGGCATTGGCTGAATCCAGCGCCGTCCTGATCCGGCCGGAAAGCGATTGGTCAATACAGAACCGGGAATTCGTTGACGATTTCGAGATCGTCGCGCGCTTTGCTTCGCATGACCTGACCATGGACATCAGGCAATACGAATGGGTGCGTCCATCGTCCGGACATTTGCTGCCCCAAAAACACTACCTAGATATTTCGCTTGATGGCAGCTTGCGGCGCAGCGTGTTGCAATCCGAATGCTGGACCGAACCGCAATATTCCGGCGGCGTTCTATATCTGCCGCCAAATGTCCGATATTGGGGCCAGCCCGCGCTGGAAAAGCGCAATCTTCTATGCCTGTCATTTGGCGACGCCTTTCTTGAGGACGTGTTCGACGGAGAGAACCCGCTGCGCTCCTCTACGCCCCATGCCGATATCCAGAACATCGCGTTAAGGCGCGATCTCCTTGCTATTGCCAGCGAGCTTTCCTCACCGGGTTTTGCCGCAAGTACATTGCTGGGATCTTTGGCCGTAGGTGCGACCGTGGAACTGGCCCGCTGGTCGCAACTGGTTTCCGATCTGGGCAATGGTATCGTTCTGCCATTGCAGGCAAAGCGGATCGAGGAATACATCAGAAGCAATCTTTCCAGCACCCTGAGCATTTCCGATATCGGTCGTGCCTGCGGCATGAGCACGCGCAATGTCGCCCGGGTGTTCAAGCAAGCCACCGGCGGGAGCATCGGCGATTTCATCGCGCGATGCCGCATCGGGTTGGCCAAGGAATTGCTGGAATCCGACAATTACCGCATCAAGGAAATCAGCTGGAGATGCGGGTTCCGCAGTTCATCGGCCTTCTCGGCCGCGTTCCGCGCTGCAACCGGCATGACCCCGCGCGATTACAGATTGAGACCGGGAATGCTGCAGTAACGCATTGTTTTCGCGACGAAGAATAAACAACAGGAATAGATATAATGAGCAGATTGGCAGGCAAAGTGGCAATCGTCACTGGCGGCGGCGGTGGCATCGGATCGGCAGTCGCGCGGCGGCTGGTGGCCGAAGGCGCGCGGGTTGCCGTTGCGGATATCTTCGAGGAATCGGCGCAACGGGCCGCCCAGCCACTGGGGGATGCCGCAATTGCGGTGCAGTTCGACGCTGCCAGTGCCGAATCGGTGAAGGCGCTGGTCGAAAAGACCGTCAGCCATTTCGGCAAGTTGGATATCCTGCACAACAATGCCGCAATGACCGATCCGGTCAAATCGGCGCAAGACACCACTGCCATCGATATCCCGATGGAAATCTGGCAGGAAATCCTTGACGTTAACCTGACCGGGTATCTGCTGGGGTGCCGCTATGCCATTCCGCATATGATCGCCAACGGTGGCGGGTCAATCGTTAACACCGCGTCCAATTCAGGCACAGCGGGCGATTTGGCGCGCATCGCATACGGGTCCACCAAAGGCGCGATCATCACACTGACGCGCTATGTCGCGACGCAGCATGGCACCCAGAATATCCGCTGCAACAGCATTGCGCCGGGCGTTGTGCTGACCGAAGCGCTCGACAAGACGGTGCCCGGCCTGAAAGACATCATCAAGCGCCACATCCTGACGCCCGAATTTGGCACGCCTGACGATATTGCCGCGCTGGTTGCGTTCCTCGCGTCGGATGAATCACGCTATATCACGGGTGAAAACATCTCGATCTCGGGTGGCGGGTTGATCCATCAACCACATTACGCCGATCTCAAGGCATTCATGGAAGCAGCGGGCTAGATCCTGCCTCCTAAAACCAGATGACGTTAGATCAACTGGACGATACGCTTGCCCCGGTTCTCTCCCCGGTACAAACCGGCCAGAGCATCGGGGCAGGCCTCGATCCCTGACAGCAGGTCTTCCTGAAATGTCAGGCGACCTTCGGCGATCCAGCCGCGCAACGCCCCGACGGCCTCTTCCAGCCTGTCCATGTGATCGAACAGAACGAAGCCTTCCATCCGCGCACGCTTGACCAGCAAGTGCCGTTCCACGCGCGGACCTTCCGGCCATGGCTCCCACCGATCATAGGACGCCGTTCCGCAAACGACGACGCGCGCCTTTTGCGCCAGATGTGGCATCACTGCGTCCGATATGGCGCCAGCGGTATTATCGAAATAGATATCGATGCCGTCCGGACACAGTTCGGCCGCCCGCGCGCCGACGTCTTCCGCGCGGTAATCAATAGCAGCGTCGTAGCCGAACAGTTCCACGCAATCGCGCACTTTGGCAGGGCCGCCGGTGATGCCGATGGTGCGGCAACCGTGAATACGTGCGATCTGTCCCACAGCCGAGCCGACTGCACCGGCGGCGGTTGAGACAACCACAGTCTGGCCGGGTTTGGGCTCTGCAATCGTGGTCAGGGCGAGCAGCGCCGTCGTACCGTTAAGGCCCAAAATGCCTAGCGCCATCTTTGCTTCTGCAGCCGACGTGCGCTGCACGATGCGGTCTATGCTGACAGTGGCATAGTCCTGCCACCCGAACCAACCCGTCACATATTCGCCAACTGCATAAGCGGGATTGCAGGAGGCAACGATCTGGCCCGAACACAAGCTGCGCATGACTTCGCCAATGGCAACCGGTGCAGAATAATTGCCAGTATCGGCAATCCAGCCACGCATGGCAGGATCAACCGACAAGTAATGGTTGCGCACCACAATTTCGCCCGGCGCAGGTTCAAGGACCGTACTATGATCAATGGCGAAATCGTGTGCTTGCGCAACGCCTGCTGGCCGATTGACCAGCAGGACACGGCGATTGATTGCGTCGGGCTTCATCAGACTTTAGCTGGCAAGGCTGCGCGCCGCGATATAGCCCAACGTCATGGCCGGACCGACATTGCAGCCATGCGCCGGGGCGTGGCCGCGCCACAGGGAGTTTGCATCAAGCCCTGCTGCGTGAAGGCCGGGAATGACTTTGCCCGAAGCATCCAGCACACGCGCCTCGCCATCGATGCGCAAACCCACCGTGGTCGATCCATCACCCGGAAAGATCTTGACGGCATAGAACGGTGCGGTCTCGATCGGGCCGAGGCAGGCATTAGGGACGTGGCGCGGATCGCCAAGATCGCGGTCAAGCGCCGAGGCACCCTTCTGGAATTCAGGGTCCACGCCGGTTTTGGCGTAAGTGTTCATGGCTGATGCTGTTTTAACCAGCGCTGCGGCATCGACACCGATCTTGCCGGCCAGGTCCGCCAGCGTTGTGCCTTCGACCAGATAGCCTGCATCCACCAGTTTCTTGATCCCGCCACCCCCGGGCAGCGAAAGGCCAAGGCCATATTTCTTGACGAAGGGGGCATCGGCGACGAGCCAAGCCGGTACAGCGCCGGCTTTGTGCATATATTCGACAAATGTGTTCGACGCTTCATTGCCAAACCGCTTGCCCGATTTGTCGACTGCGATGCAGCCCGGCTTGGCCATGTCGATCAGATGCGCGTAGATCGCCTTGGTGCCATCGGGCTTTACCATGGTGGAGACGACCGACCACACCCCGTTCGCGACATTCTCGCCATCAATGGTGCCGCCCACTTCGAGGCCCATATTCATGCCATCACCAGTGTTGCATCCGGCCATGATGGATATGTGCTGATCGGGGTAGGGCATATAGGCGCGCCGCAGTTGTTCATTGGCCGAAAAGCCGCCTGTGGCAAGGACGACGCCTTTTTTCGCGTTAAGGTTCAGTGCCTTGCCATCGCGTTCCACACGAATGCCGGTGATCCCGTCCGGTCCGCCGATCAAGCCGGTAACGCCGGTGTTGCGCCACAAAGTGACGCCTGCATCATGCGCCGAACGCAACAGGCGGGCGGCCAGCGCATTGCCCATGGTGATACGCGATCCGCGCTTGCGGCCCATCATCTTGTCCAGCACGTACTGGCCGACGATCTTCATCATGTAGAACATCGATTTGGGCGATGATTTCATGGCATCAAGGTGGGGCAAGTCGGGCAGATCGACCATGAACCCGACCGGCGCGTTGAATTCGCTGCGCGGCAGACGCAACTGGTCTGCATAGCCGTTCAGCTTCTGCGTGCGGTATTCAAGCGGGCGCAGCAGACGCCCATCCTTGCTGGCCCCTTCAAGTTCGGGGTGCCAGTCGGGCGAATGATCCGCGAGCGCAAAGACGACTTCGGTCTGGTCTTCAAGAAACCGCACCATTTCAGGGCCAGCCTGCAGATAAGCATCAAGCGCCGGGGCGTTCAGTTCTTCGCCGACCAGTGCGCCAATGTATTTCCGCGCTGCGCCAGCAGGCTCAGGGATACCCGCCGCAAGCTGGTGGTGGTTGCCCGGAATCCAGATGCCGCCACCAGAAATTGCGGTGGTCCCGCCGAATACGTCGGTCTTTTCCACGACGAGAACCTTAAGGCCCTTGCGCGCGGCGGTGACGGCCGCGGTAAGGCCCGCTGCGCCCGATCCGATGACAATGGCATCCCACTCGTTGCTCATACATTCCCTCCAGCCAGGCCATTGGCAGGCCTGCTTCATGATCGCGCACGCTATCGGCGGTTTATCGGCAATGACCTACCGCATGGAAGGGGGCGGACGCTGAAGGGGCGTGATGATCGCATTTGAAATGCACAAAGTTGGAGAGCGATGATGCACACAATCACCAGCGATGACCGGATCGCCATAGCCGAACTGTTTGCGCGCTACTGCCACCGGGTCGACCATGGAGATACCGCAGGCTGGTTAGAACTGTTCACGCCCGATGGCACGTTCGAGGTGGCAGGAGTGATGCGTCTGGAAGGGCATGAACAAGTGGCTGCAATGCCAAGTGTCGTGGCAGAGCAAGGCGGGGGCAAGTGGCGGCACCAGATTACCAATATCGCCGTTGATGCAGGGGAAGATGCAGATACCGCGCGGGTAACCGCTTACGGCTTGGTGACGGACTGGGGCAATGATGGCAAACCGATGACGTTTTCCGACTATGCCATCACGCTGGTAAGGGCCATTGGCGGCTGGCGCATCCGCACGCTGGTGGCCACTGCGCCATGATAACCTGCCTTGAAGGGCAGGCCCCGGCAAACCCTGTCAGGCGATAGGGGTCTTGCCAGAGGCCATCCGGCACGGCGGAACGGTTTTAAAAAGGTAGAGACAATGACGCAAATCGAACCCGGCGCGCAGGCACTTTTCGATAAATTCGGAACTTATATTCTTCCCGGTCGGGTCAGCGATCCGCGTCGCGGAATCGAAGAAGCGATCGAGGCTGAACGCATCGGCCTTGGGTGTGTGTGGATTTCCGAACGCTTTGCATTGAAGGAACCGGCCGTGTTGGCCGGTGCTGTGTCGCAGGCCACATCAAAAATCCGGATCACCGGCACATTCTATGCCACGATGCGCCATCCAATCGTGACGGCAAGTGTCGCCAACCTGATGCAGGCGATGTCGGGCGACCGTTTCCGGATGATGTTTGCCCGCGCGGTCCCTGCTTACATGAAGATGATGGGCGCAGCGCCGATCACCATGGACCGGCTGGCCGATACCATTTCGATCATGAAAAGCCTGTGGGCCGGCGAAACGGTCAAATATGACGGCATCATGGGCAATTTCCCCAACCTGAAGATGACCGACAAGTACGACGGACCGCAGCCACCGATCATTTTTACCGCTATCGGGCCAAAGTCGCTCGAATTTGCAGGTTCACATTGCGACGGCGTGCTGCTGCACCCGTTCGTATCGCCACAGGGCGTACGCAACAGCGTCAAGATCGTGCGCGATGCTGCCGAAAAGGCCGGGCGCGATCCGATGTCTGTGCGCATCTATCACAACATCATCGTCGCACCCGATCTGCCCAAGGATGAGGAAGATGCCGTCGTGCGTGGCCGCGCGATCACATATTTCGAACTGCCCGGCTTTGGCGACCTGATCGTCGAGATCAATGAATGGGACAAGTCGGTGCTCGACCAGATCCGTGCCCATCCTAAAATCGCCTGCCTGAACGGCAAACCGGCCGATCAGGCCTATACACGGCAGGAACTGGTCGATGTGGGCGAACTTCTTCCGCAAATGTGGATCGACGAAGGCGCGGCTGTCGGCACGGCAGCGCAATGTGCCGACCAGCTTATGGCCTACCTTGATGCAGGCGCCGACGAAATCCTGCTCCACGGCGCAGGGCCAAAGGACATGGGGCCGCTGACCACCGAACTGAAGCGCGCGTTGGCCGCCAAGGGCTTCTGAGCGGGCCCTTTCCCCCGGCAGGTTGCGGTGCGGCCTGCCGGGGCCAGCTTTGATTGGCACACGGTCCCGGTAGCGGACCGGTGCCCGGGATAGGGAATGACGCAATGGCGCTGGCGCAAGCATCCGAAGCAATCGCCCCGTTGGAAGCAGACGCGCTGATTGCCGATGCGCAGGCACAAACGGGCTTTACCGATTTCGGACCCGACCTCAGCTTTATGACCGGCTTTCGCGAATTGGTGAAAGCGGTCGAGGCAATGGACCCACCAGCGCAGTTGCGCGCTACGGCCAAAGCCAATATCACCAAGATCCTGTCGATGCGCCTGCGCATGGCAGAAGATGACCGCAACCACCCCGAAATTGCCATGCAGGACGTGGGATCGCCGTTGATTGTGTGTGGTCTGCCGCGCACCGGCACAACCATCACGTATGACCTGCTGTGCCTCGATCCGGCAGCCCGCGCACCAACCGAATGGGAATGGTACATCCCCTGGCCCGCCCCGGAAAAGGCAACCTTCGCTACCGACCTGCGCATCGGGCAAGTGCAGGCGATCTATGAAAACTGGCTGGCGCACGCCCCGCAGCTTGCCGATATCCAGCGCATGGATTGCACGCAGCCGGGCGAATGCAATCACGGCATGATGATGCATTTTGCCAGCACCAACTTTCCAGCAGAACTGGGCGTCCCCGATTTTGCCAAGTGGTTATTGAGCACAGTGGCCGAAGGGCAATACCGGACACACAAGCGCCTGCTTCAGCAGTTCCAGTGGAAGGGACCGCAAGGGCGCTGGACGTTGAAATCGCCGCAGCACTTGTTCGATCTGCCCGGCTTGGTCGAAGCGTATCCCGGCGCGATGCTGGTTTGGACACACCGCGATCCTGTGCTGA
Organism: Novosphingobium sp. 32-60-15; assembly: GCF_002280675.1. Lineage (GTDB taxonomy): Bacteria > Pseudomonadota > Alphaproteobacteria > Sphingomonadales > Sphingomonadaceae > Novosphingobium. The sequence goes on from NZ_NCEN01000002.1 coordinate 254,182, forward strand.
CGTTCTCATCACTATCCAGCATGATAGCGGCGTTTCTGGCCGCCGTGGGTGCCGACAAGGATATGAAAGCGGTGGGTCGCAGCGTGTTCGAAACGTGGAGCGAGGGGCTGGAGCGAGGCCTCAAGGCCCGCGATGCGCGACCCGATATTGCCGAACGCATCATCGATCTGGGGCACAGCGAGGTTGTTGCGGACCCTATGGGGTCGATCCGCCGCATTTATGACCGCTTCGGCTTGCCGTTCACGCCTGAACACGAGGCACGCATTACCCAGTTTCTTGCGCAGAATTCGGCGGCAAAGCGGCTGGGCCGCCACAAACACAGTGCCGAACAGTTTGGCATTGATCCGGACGAGGTGCGCGAACGACTCGCCCCGTATTACGCGCGGTTCGGGCACCTGTTGGCACCCCTTCCCACAAACGCAGGGTAATTACCGATGAGCGTACTCGACCGTTTCCGGCTTGATGGCCGCACCGCAATCCTAACAGGTGTCGGCCCCGGCGTGGGCGAACATGTCGCCAAGGCCTATGCCGAACTTGGCGCAAATGTGGTGATTTCCGCGCGCAGCCAGGACCGGCTTGACCGCATTGCCGGGGAAATCAACGCACTTGGCGGCGGCCGGGCGCGGGCAGTAGCGGTGGATGTGGCGAACAAGGCCGATCTGCAAAAGCTTGTCGATACCGCGCACGATGCATTCGGACCCATCCATATCGTGTTCAACAATGCCGCCGCTGGCGTGGTCTATGCCGCGCAAGGCGGGCTTTGGGCAAACACCGATGAGGTGTGGCAAACCGCGATGGATGTGAATGTCATGGCAACGTGGCGGCTGACCGAAATGACCGAGGCTGACATGAAAGGCCACGGCAAGGGCAGCATCATTTCGGTGCAGAGTTGCGGCGGGTTCACTCCGATCCCGCCTGCGGTCGCTTATGGCGTGAGCAAGGCAGCGCTGCTGTTTCTGGTGCGGGAACTTGCCAAGACGCAGGCACCGCACACCCGCATCAATTGCTTGTGCGTAGGATCGATGAGTCCTGACGGGCAGGAGGCGGAGATCCATCGTGGGCTGGGCCTTGCCGAACGCAATGCAATCAAGCGCTTCGGCGCGGCAGACGAGGCGGTAGGCGCGGCGATCCTGCTGGCGAGCGATGCTTCGAGCTATACCACAGGCAGCACGATCTTTACCGAAGGAGGCCGCGTCGGGACGATTTCATGAGCGCGAACCCGCTGTGGACTGATGATCAGGCCGAGGCTGAACGGCTTGCATTACGCCTTATCGAACGTGCCGATGTGCGCGCCGCGCGCGAAGTTGAGCGGGCTTTGATGCGCGCGCATCCCCTCGCCGCGACTGTCGATGGCATTGCCGGGCTGGACCGGGCGCTTGACCAATGGGTGCTGGGCCTTGCCATGCGTGAGGCCAATGGCGATCCCGCCGATCCCAAGGTGGTGTGGAACATCAGCAATGCCCCGCGCAACTGGTTCGGCCATGTCTATCAGGGCGCGGCAGTCGCCATTGATAATCCTGACAACTTCAACCGCGAAATCCCGGTCCACGGCGATGGCAATTACGAAATCACGATCCGGTTTTCAGACGATCCGCCGCAGTTGAGCATCGTGCTGGAAGTGGAACCGGACCATCACGCCGGGCTGGGCCGCAATCTGGGTGCTTTCACCTTGCAGGACTTGCGTGATCCGGCAGCACCGACCGCCCCTATGGTGGTGACAGTCGGGCCGGGCGAGGGTGGCCGCCATCATCTGCGGTCCGAGCCAGGCAAGCTGCATCAGGTCTATACCCGCGACAGCCAGCGCGACTGGAACCAGTTACCCGCGCAAGTTACCGTGCGCCGGATAGACCCGCCTGCCGGCCACCGTCCGCGCACCGAGGACGAAATTGCCGCCAAAGTCATCGCCGACTTGCCCGCATGGGTGCATTTCTGGAGCCATTTCAAGGATGATTTCCTTGGGCTACCCGAACCGCACCGGCTGGTCGGTCCCAATGGCCGCGATGGGGGCTGGGGTTACCTTGCAGGTGGGCGCTTCCGGCTAGGCGACGGCAAAGCCTTGCTTGTGACGATTGATCCGGCCGGCAGCTATTATTCCGGTTTCCAGATCGCCGATCCGTGGACAATCTCGCCCGATCCGATGGTCCGTCTGGTCAGCCTGAACAGCACGCAGGTTACAGCGAGCCCGGACGGCACGCAAAGCTATGTCTTGAGTGCGGTCGATCCCGGTGTCGCCAACTGGATCGACACCGCCAATCTGGCCGAGGGCTGGATGATGATCCGCTGGCAGGGCGTGCCGCCCACGGCGGACCCGGCAACGTTCATTCGCACGGTACAGGAATTCGACCTTGCCGATGTGGATAGAGTGGTGCCCGCAAGTGTCCCGCGTATCGACATTGCCGGGCGGCGCGCGCAGTTGATGAAGCGCGCACGCGATCATGGCACACGCACACGCGCGCCTGAATGGCTGCCCTGACGCTTCCAACCAAGGATTTCAACAGATGCAACCCAGCGGCTCCGTCCTCGAACTCTGTCAGGTTGTGGCTGATCTGGAACCGGCGCTTGATCACTGGACCGGGACCATCGGGGCAGGGCCGTTCTTCGTGTTCGATGTGCCGGTGCTGCCAGGCCAGATCTATCGCGGCGCGCCCACGCAAGTTTCAATGAAAGTGGCGTTCGGGTTTTCGGGCGGGCTGCTGATCGAATTGTTGCAGCAGACCAATGACGGCCCTTCGGTATTTCGGGAAATGCTTGAGAACAGCGGCCAGGGCTATCATCATGTAATGCTGCGCGGACCGTACGATGCCAACTTCGCGCGGCTTTCGGCAAAGGGCCATGAAGTGGCGTTCAGCGGGCAGATGCCATCGGGCGAACGGTTTTGCCTGTTCGACACGCAAGGCTGCGACGGTGCGTTCATAGAACTGATGGAAATATCCCCCGCGATGGAGCAATCGCTTTCGCGGATGCACCGCGCGCATCTGGCATGGGATGGCGTGACCGACCCGGTGCGCGGCCTGGACCGGCTTGCTGAATTTGCCTGATCGCACGCGGCTCCGCACCTGACCCTGACCTTCGATAGGGGTCGTGCGCGGCGCGCTGCCCCAATTCACGATCCAAAGGGCTGTAGTGGCCGCGCGAGAGGATCGATGATGAAGGTTGCATGGATTGGGCTGGGCCAAATGGGCCTGCCGACGGCGAAGGCAGTTGCAGCTGGCGGCCATGACGTTCGCGCATTCGATGTGAAAGCTCCCGCTGCCGAAGACGCACAGGGCCTTACGCTTGTCGGTTCCCCGCGCGAAGCCGCGCAAGGGGCCGATCTGGTTTGCCTTGCCGTGTTTTCTGACGATCAGGTTGCCGATGTGCTGACCGGGCCGGAAGGCGTGATCGACCTGTTGAAACCCGGTGCAATCGTGGCTGTGTTCACCACCGGCAGCATCGAATCGATCCAGGCTATCGCTGCCAGCGTACCGGCAGGCATTGCCATTCTTGATACCTGCTTCAGCCGGATGCAGTCGGAAATGGCTTCAGGCAAGTTGACGCTGCTCGTCGGCGGCGATGCGGACGCCATCGAGCGTGGCCGCCCGGTGTTCGATACTTTCGCCCGCGCGATTTTCCATGTCGGCGCAAGCGGCGCGGGCCGAGCGATCAAGCTGGTCAACAATATCCTTTTCGCCGGGCATTTGCAGCTTGCATCAGACGCACTGAAGCTGGCTGAAGGATTGGGACTGGAACGATCGTCTACTGCCGCAGCGTTGATCCAGTGTAGCGGTGCAAGCGATGTGATGGCACGGTTCGTGGACGAAGACCCTGCAAGTATGCTCGAAACCGCGCGGCGTTACATGGTCAAGGACGTGGCTGCAGCGATTGATGCGGGGAACACCGCAGGCGTGGAAATCAAAGCATTGGCCGCAGCAACCTCTACCTATCTCGCCAAATAAGCAGGAGGGACTGCCATGAGCGACACCACCGAAACCTCTGACGCACAAGCGCTGGCCGACCGCAATCGCGCCCTTGTCATTCGCCTTATGGCCGCGCTTGACAAGTCCGACGTAGAAACAATCCGCGCGATCATGGCACCCGATGTGGACTGGTACGTCTCTGGCGTCGGCACGCTTGATCTGGATACATTGCTGACCCAGTTGCAGGCGATGTTGGGCATCGCGAAAGTGGCGCAAACCACGATTATTGCCACGACTGCCGAAGGTGAACGCGTTGCTGTGGAATCGCGCGGCAACTTCGAATTCGAAGATGGCCGCAATTACCGCAATCATTACCATCATTTGTTCACCGTGCGCGATGATCGTGTGGTGGGTGTGCGCGAATATCTTGACCTGCATGAGACCGAGCGCGGGTTTGGTCCGATGGGGGCCAACGCTTGAACAACAAAGCCCCTGCAGCCACGGCAGCGATGCAAGGTGGCGGTTTTTATAACCGCAACTCAGGTCTGCAGGCGGCCAATCTCGGCTCGGCATTGCCCCTGCTGGTGGCGGCAGCGGGCAATATTGCACCTGATGCCCCAATGATCGGCATTGCAGATTATGGTGCTTCGCAAGGACGCAATTCGATGGCCCCTATGGCCGCCGCAATTGATGCCTTGCGCCCGCGTATCGGGCCAGATTGCCCGATTATGATCAGCCATGTCGATCTGCCATCGAACGATTTTGCATCGCTATTCACGCTGCTGGATGAAGATCCGGCCAGTTATCTGGCGGGGCGCGCAGAAGTCTATCCCGTGGCCATAGGGCGTTCGCATTATGGGCAGGTTCTGCCAAGCGGCAGTGTCGATCTGGGGTGGAGTTCCAATGCCTTGCACTGGATGAGCCGCAATCCATGTGCAGTGCCCGATCATGGCTGGGGCGTGTTCAGCGCCGATGCCGCCGTGCGCGACGCGGTTGATGCGCAGCTTGATGCGGACTGGACCAACTTTCTGATTGCGCGGTCGCACGAAATGCGGCGGGGCGGGCAGTTGATCTGCCAGTTCATGGGGCGGGGCGAAGACACCCATGGCTTTGAATGGATGGCAGGAGCGTTCTGGCAAAGCTGGGTTGATGTGGCAAATGCGGGCTTCGTGACCCATGCCGAACTGGGGCGGATCAGCGCGCCGTCAGCCGGACGTTCTGTAGCGCAGATCGAAGCACCGTTTCGTGATGGCCGCGTTTCCGGGCTGAAGCTGGTTGACGTGGCGGTGGTGCCAACACCCGATCCCTATTGGGATGCCTATCAGCTCAGCGGCGACGTCGTGCAGCTTGGGCAAATGTGGGCGAACATGATGCGCGCAGCCAATGGCCCAAGCTTTGCCGCAGCGCTTGATGACGGGCGGGACCGCAGCCTGGTTCTGGATGCAGTAACTGCGCGTCTTGCAGAACGCATTATGGCTGATCCGCAGCAGAACCGATCCTACAACATCATCGTGGCAATCACCGCGGCGGACTGAACCTCGCTTTAAAACATATTGAAATCGCGTGGTAAATCCTGCCCGCTCTTCGCAAAAACTGGGAGATATCGAGATGGCATTTGCATTTCCGGAGGCGGTAATTCCCGATCATGTTCCTGCAGATCTTGTGCGGCCATTTCCGTTCGTGTTCGGCATGACAACCGATCAGGACCCGTTCAACGAACTGGCAGCTTCGGTGCATGAAGGGCCCGAACTGATCTATGCGCCGCACGCCTATCCCGGTGGTTCGCCTGCATGGATTCCCCGCCGTATGGAAGACATGCGCGCGATCTACCTTGATACCGATCACTTCACGACGCACGATTTTTCGCCCTTCTCGAAGCTGACGGGCGGTACATGGATCAATTCACCGGTCGAACTTGATCCGCCGGCGCATGGACCGTTCCGCCAGATGGTCAATCCCGCATTCACGCCAAAGGCGATGGCCGCGCTGGAAGGCAAGATTCGCGAATATGCCGTCGAATACATCGACGGTTTCGCCGCGCGCGGATCATGCGAATTCATGGGCGAGTTCGCGTTCGAATTCCCGATCAAGGTGTTCATGGAACTGATGGGGCTGCCGCACGATCGCGTGGCCGAATTCATGGAATGGGAAATGAACCTGCTCCACAATCACGATCTGTCCAAGATCGCCGACGCGACACGCAAAGTCGTGGCCTATCTCAGCGTAGAGATCGACGACCGCCGGGCCAATCCCCGCAACGACCTGATCAGCTTTGGTGTGGCAGGCCAGATCGAAGGTCGTCCTTTGACGCAGGACGAACTGATCGGCTTTATGTTCAATCTGTTCATCGGCGGGCTGGACACGGTATCGACCAATATGGGCCTGCAATTCTGGCATCTGGCGACGCACCTGGATGACCAGGCGGCACTTCGCGCCAATCCGGCGGAAATCCCCCACGCCATTGATGAATTGATGCGCGCTTATGGTGCCGTCACCACCTTCCGCACTTGCAAGAAGGAAACGACCATCCGCGGCGTGACGATCATGCCGGGGGACAAAGTGGCGATGTCCACCACGCTTGCGGGCCGCGATCCGGCCGAGTTTGAAAATCCGGGCTTGGTCGATTTTAGCCGGCGGCCGCGCCATGTCGGTTTCGGCTTCGGCATTCATACGTGTGTGGGCATGCACCTTGCGCGGCGCGAATTGCGGATCGCGATGGAAGAATTCCTCGCCCGGATCCCGACATTCACGCTTGAACCCGGCCATACGGTCACCTGCCACATGGGAATGATCCAGCCCGTTGCCCTGCCGCTGGTGTGGAAACCAGCCGGCTGACGTTTGGCATGCCTGGATGACCCTGTCCTGAAGGGATTCCGGTTCCTGCCATAGGATAGGTTGCACCCCACTTGCCGCAGGTACAGCAAAAACAAAGCAGGAGCAGAAGCAGGGTCATGGATTTTTCGCTTTCCGAAGAGCAGCAGGCATTCAAAGATATCGTGCATCGCTGGGTTGAAGCCGAGTGTCCGAAGGACTGGATGCGCAAGCTTGAGGCGGACGAGGAAAACTATCCTTACGAGTTGTGGGACAAACTGAAGGAGCAGGGCTTCTTCGGTATCGGCATCCCCGAGGAATGGGGTGGTCTGGGCGGCGACGTGGTCATGCAGATGATCTTTGCCCGTGAATTCTCCCGTACCGCTGGCGGTCTTCTGTGGACCTGGGGACTCACCTCGTTCGGGGGGGCCAAGACGATCAGCGCCGTGGGCACTGACGAACAAAAGCAACGCTGGCTGCCGGAAATGGCTGCAGGCAACTTGCGCGTCTCGCTTTCGATGACCGAACCTGATGGCGGCACAGATGTGCTGGGCGCGATGAAGACGCGCGCCGAAAAGGTTGACGGCGGCTGGAAGCTTAATGGCGCAAAGATGTGGACGACCGCGGCCAAGGCGGCTGACCGTTTGCTGGTGCTGGCGCGGACCGACGCCAATGTCGAAAAGAAACACCACGGCCTGACCATGTTCTTCGTCGATGCCAAGACGCCCGGCATCACCGCGTCGCTGCTGCCAAAGCTTGGCATGCGGGCGATGGGATCGTGCGAAGTGCATTACGAAGACGTGTTCGTGCCTGATGAAGATGTGCTCGGCACCCCGGGCCAGGCTTGGTACGCCATGCTGCCCACGCTGAATAACGAACGCATCATGGTTGGCGCACAGTGCCTTGGCGCGATTGACGGCGTACTCGAAGACGCTTTGGTTTACATGAAGCAGCGCACGGCTTTCGGCGGGATCATTGGTCGCTTCCAGATCCTGCAGCATTACATTGCTGACATTGCTACCTGGCAAAAGACCACCGAATTGCTGCTCTATTACGTGGCGCAGCTTCAGTCAGAGGGTAAGCCCTGCGGCATTGAAGCCAATATGCTCAAGATGGTCGCTACGGAAAACGCCGTGAAGGCCGCCGACCTTGGCATCCAGATCCTCGGCGGCATGGGCTATTCGGCAGAAACCGACATGCAGCGCTACTGGCGCGACCATCGCATTTTGCGGATGACACCGATCTCTAACGAAATGGTGCGCAATTCCATTGCCGAAAGCTTCGGCCTGCCGAGGTCGTATTGATGAGCGACGAAGCTGAATTTCCACCTGCGCCGCAAGTCGCCGGAACCTCGCTTGACGGGACGAAGATCTTCACGGTCTCTGCCGAGGAAAACGCGCGTCTGTGCCGTTCGGTCGGCGTTGCGCCCGCTGCCGATGGCACAGCCCATCCGGTGTGGTATTATGTCGCCACGCAGGTGGCGATGGGCAAAACCGTGGCAGGCGTGTGCGAAACATGCGAATTTGATGTCGAAGACGGCCCCATGATGGGTTCGTCGGGCGTGCGCTTTTCCGGGCCGATCATGGTGGGCCAGCCTTATAAGGTCGGTGGCGAAATCCTCAGCCTTGTGCGCAAGAAAAGCCGCAAACTGGGTGTGATGGATGTGCTGACCTATCGGTTGCGCCTGCATCCCGCTGATGGCGGCGACGCCATTTTGGAAACCGATAATGTCTGGGTGTTGCCGCGGAAGGAACTGGCATGAACTACGCCGTTGGCGATGTGATCGCGCCGTTCACAATTGAAAGCGTGAGCGCGGAGGCGATGAAGGATTGGGCCGTATTCCTGGCCGATCCCAACCCTATCCACCTTGATGTAGAAGTGGTGAAAGCCAAAGGGCTGGGGGATCGAGTGATCAACCAGGGCCCGATCAATGTGGCCTATATGATGAACATGCTGATGGCAGCGTTCCCCGGCGGCACGATCGAGGCAATGGATTCCCGTTTCCTCGACAATGTCTATGGCGGTGACAAGGCTGTCGCCAGCGGCAAGATTACGGCGGTTGATGGCAACCGCATTGATTGCGAATTCAGTCTGGATATCGAAGGTCGTGGCACCGTAAATGCCGGGACTGCAACAATCCGGCTCAACGCCTAACAGGAGAGAATACTATGCCCAGCGGACCTTTTGCCCATGTTTGCATGGTCGTGCGCGATCTCGACAAGGCGATCGTGGACTGGACCAAGATTCTGCGCGTGCTTGACCCGGCGCAGCTTGACCAGCGCATCGTCAAGTATGACGAATTTTCGAGCGGTGACGATGCCGGTATGAAGTGGGCGACATTCGTCAACGATCACGGCACCGAAATCCAGTTCATCCAGCCAGCGCCCGGCACCCCGATGGGCCGCCGCCTCGACAAAGTGGGCGAACATGTCCACCACTTGTGCTTTGCGACTGACGATGTTCCCGGCGCGATGGAAAAGCTGCGCGCCGAAGGCCTCGACCTTCCGGGCGAAGGCGTGACCTACAACGATCCGGACATGACCTGGCAGAAATGGAGCTGGGTCGGTGCCAAGAGCACGCACGGCTGCCTGATCGAAGTTGCCAGCCCATACGAAAGCCACAACGACGGCAAGTGGCATCACGCACCCGAAAAGTTCGCTTACAAGGGTTCGGGTGAGCATCCGATCTTCAACGAGATCGCGCCGCCGCTGGCTACTGCTGCAGAATAACCACGCGAACTCTTGCAATGAATGCACCGGTGCAGGCCGTGGTCGAATTTCCCGGCGACGGCCTGACCCTGCGTGCGGATGCTTATGGTCCGCATGCAGGGCCGCCGGTGCTGTTCTTTCACGGCGGTGGGCAAAGCCGCCGGGCATGGAGCGGCGCCGCGCGCAACATTGCCGCGGCAGGATATCGTGCCTACACCGTTGACCTTCGTGGTCACGGGGAAAGCGACTGGGCGGCGGACGGCGATTACCTGCTCGACGCCTTCGGCCGTGATATCGAGGCACTGCTGGATTCCTTTGACCGGCCGGTTACGCTGGTTGGCGCGTCGCGCGGGGGGCAATCCGCGCTTGTTGGCGCATCGCGAAGGCCGGGCAAGGCCGCGCTCGTCATGCTGGCCGATGTGGCGCCTTTGCTGCGCGACGTCGGTGTTGATGCTTTTCGCGATTTCTTTGCCGCCAGCGCTGCCGGCTTTGCCACGATCGAGGCCGCTGCCGATGTCCTGGCAGCCCAACTCGGACTTCCGCGCCGGTCAGACATTTCGGGCCTTGAAAAGACCATGCGACGCGCTGATGATGGTCGCTTGTACTGGCAATGGGACCCGCTGACCGTGTCACCCGAATTTCTCAACCCGCCCTCCGAAGGCCTCGGTTTGGAACAGGCCGCCGCCCGGATTACGGATCCTGTGGTGCTGGTGCGCGCCGAACTTTCGACAATCGTGACGGACGAGGGCGAGGCATTGTTCAGAAAATTGACGCCGCAGCTGGAAGTGGTGCTCGCCAAGGGCGTAGGCCATATGGTGACAGGTGACCGCAACGATGCGTTTGCGGAAACCTTGCGTGACTACCTTTCGCTTTACAGTCCAGTGGCATGAGCGGACCGGAAACTTCGCGCTCGGCGCTGGTGGTTGGTGGTTCGGGCGGGCTTGGCGCTGCCATTTGCCGTGCCATGGCGGCCCAATGGGGCCGGATCGCGGTGGGCTATCGTTCGGGCCGGGACGCAGCACAAGGCCTTGCCGCAGAACTCGGCGGTCTAAGCATCGCCGTTCATTGCGATCTGGGCGATGCCGCAAGCGTTGCTTCGGCCATCACCGCAGCGAATGCGCAAGACGTGCCGTTGGGGGCCGTCATATTTGCCGGCGGCGTGGCGATTGAACAGCCGTTTGTAAGCAAGATCGTCGAGGCGCAATGGCGGCAGGTGATCGAAGTGGAATTGATCGGGTTTACCCGCGTCGTTTCAGCGGCAATTCCGGTGTTACGCGCCAATGGCGGTGGGTCGATCACGGCGATATCGTCAGTTGCCAATTACAGTTATCCTCCGGGCGATGCGCTGTCATCGGTTCCGAAAGCGGCGATTGAATCGCTGTGCCGGGCCGTAGCGAAAGAGGAAGGCAGATCAGGCATCCGCGCCAATGCCGTTGCGCCGGGCATCATCGATGCAGGGCTTGGCGCGCAATTCCTTGCCGACCTCTATTCGCCGGAAGTCTGGGATACGCAGCGACAGCGGATTGCGTTGCGCCGGTTCGGGTCGGCCGAAGAAATTGCCGATGCCGCCGCTTTTCTGGCTTCGGACCGGGCTCGCTACATCACCGGACAAACCCTGATCGTAGATGGCGGCTTCAGCCTGTAGAGCGAGATGACGACAGCTCAGGCCGCCAAGTCCGTTGCAGGGCCGCGATCATAGCGCGCCTCGAACGCCGTCAGGTATTCACGATAGCCTTTGGGTTCGCGCCGGGTAAGCGGGTTGTAGAACGGCGAACAGATCTTCAGGAAATTGCTGATGAAATGACGACCCATGATCTTCCTGGCGACCTTGTCACGCGCCACTGACTGCTTCACTTGCGCCGGAGTCATTGTCGAACGGTCATGGTCGAGCAACTTTTTCGAAACCATCAACTGGAAGCGACCAAGGTGAACAATGGCATAGAAATAGCCATAGAGCCGGTAGAAATAGGCGAACACGGGATTGAGGCCGCTCAATTCATGATAGACGTCTGAACAGACCGTGCGATGTTCAAATTCTTCGGCCAGATGCCAGCGCCACATGTTTGTCGGCTCCGGATCGGCATGTTCGAGCAATTCATTGTAATCCTCGAAATAGAGGACGCAGGCAGTAGCGCTGAGCGATTCAAAACCTTCGCTATAGGCAAGATTGAAGCGCAGCGATTTGGTGGCGAGGAATCGGGCGAAGGTCGCTTCGAATTCTGCTTCAACAGGCTTGAGCAGTTCATAGCCGAGATCGTGCATCCGCTTGTTAAAGGCAATGTGTTGCCGGCAATGCTGCATTTCCTGCTTGATGAATATATCAAGTTCGCGGTGCAACGCGGTCTTTGATGGATCGATCCGCTTCTTTGCCTGCATCATGACTTTAAGCAGATAGGGTTCGATATAGGCCGGGATCAGCGACGCGGCATTCGCGCGCTGGGCAAATTCCTGATTGGGCGCCCAATGCGCGCGCAGGCTCGAAAAATCGAATTTCGGAAACCGGGCTTTCATCGCTCATCCTCAGTTTGGCACAATGCCGGCCGCCGGTTCTTGGCCTGCGGTCCTTCAACTTGAGGGCAGCATATCCTTATCGTGCATGAAATTCAATCAAGCTGGACGCACAGTCAGGCAAAGTTCGACGCGGCGGCATCATGAAATCAGAAGGGCGGCTATTCCTTGTGGACGCACTGTCCAAAAATCGCATCACCATGCCATATTGCGCGCTTCGTCAAAACTATGCATGATATGGTCATTGAACGCACGGGGCACGCAGAACAGCACCGGCGCTGCATCATCCAGGAGCGGAAAGCATGAAAGTGTCCTACCTTTGCATGACGGGATACGATGGCCCGGCACCGGGTATTGCGATCTGGCCGGCATCACCCGAGTTCTGCTTTCCCGATGTCGCGCAAGTGTCGTACTCGCGCTACCTGGATATGGCTGAGGCCGCCGAAGCGCTGGGGTTCGATTGGGTTAGCGTGTCCGAACACCACTATGCGCCCTATCAAATGACGCCCAATCCGATGATCATGGCATCGGCCATCATCCAGCGCACGAAAAAGGTCAGGGTGGCTTTGCTGGGTCCACTGGTGCCGCTGAACAATCCGGTGCGCCTGGCCGAAGAAGTGGCGATGCTCGATGCGTTGAGCGGGGGGCGACTGGAGGTGCTGTTCCTGCGCGGTACTCCTAACGAGCACAAGACATATGGCACCCCTGCTGACCAGACCAAGCAAATGACGCAGGAGGGGATCGACCTCATCCTGAAGGCTTGGACGAATGAAAAGCCGTTCGCCTGGGAAGGGGAGCAGTACCAGTTCGATACGATTTCAATCTGGCCGCGCATCACCCAGCAGCCGCACCCGCCGGTATTCGGATCGGGCAACAGCGAAGATTCGGTGGTGTTTGCGGCCAAGCGGCGAATCGGCATCGCCTTTTCGTTTGCCGCGCCTGAAACCGTCAAGGACTGGATCGCGCTGTATCGCGCAGAATGCGCCAAAGAAGGCTGGGAGCCGACGCCAGATCACGTGATCTATCGCGGCATTGCGTATTGCGCGCCCACAGACGAACAGGCCGAATCCGATATGATCGCCTATTTCGGCCAGCAGGCCGAAGCTCAGGGCAAACTGCAGTCAGCCACGCTTGGCGGGCCTCCGGTTCTGGAACTGGTGGCCAAGCCCTATTTCGTGGGAAGCCCCGAAACCCTGATCGAAAAGTTCCGCGTGCTGCATGACATCGGCGTGGGCGTGTGCGACCTTCCTTTTGTGGTAGGATCGCCCGAACAACAGCGCGCGTCGCTCGATCTGTTCGGCCGGGAAGTACTGCCTGTTGTGCAAGGGTGGAGCAATATGCGCTTTGCCGAAACCGCACACGCCGAGGCCGCAGAATAAAATAGCCAAAAACTGGCGGGCAAAGCTTGGGAGAGCTGGATTAATGACCGAAGCGCTGACTTTGCCTGCGGGCTTTGAAGACCTTGGGCAATTCGCGGCGGTCTGGGGCAAACTGGAGACGCAGGAACAACGCTATCTCCAGCGCCAGCATGGCACGATGGCAGAACTCAAGGCGTTCTACGATGCAACCGCGCCGCGCCTGAACGCCATTTTCGACCATCTCGATAAGTTCCCGATGGAAGCACTCCCCCCGCCCGAAGCGCTGCTCTATCGCACGGCATTGGGACTGACTGAAGTGGCGATGGCAGTCGAAGTGTTTGGCCAGCCTTGCGTCCCTTATGCCCCGTTCCCGCACAAGATGGCGATCGAATGGAGCGAGCTTTCGCCGCCTCTGGCGCCTGCGGGAGCTTGACCCGTGAACGGCCCCGATGCACCCGAAAAGTCCCTTATCCCCCAACAGTTCGCATTCCTTGAACCATTCGTCGAGACATGGGGCCATCTGCGCACGCAAGATGAACGCTATGCCAAGCGACAGGCGCTTGACCAGGAAGAGCTCGAAGCGTTTCACGCAGCGCTTGCCCACCGCCTTGAGGAAGTCTTTACCCACCTCGACCAGTTTGATCCGCAAGCCCTTCCCGAAGCCGAAGCGTTGCTGTTTCGTGTTGCGTTGGGCTTGACCGAGGCCGCGCAAGCGGTCGAGATTTTCGGACAGCCGCGTGTTCCCCATGCACCTTTTCCGCATGGCGTGGCCATCGCATGGAACGGCTATCAGCCACATTGAAGCCATCAAACGGGTGCGGGAAGCCATATGGTCAATATTGAAGAACACATGACAAAGGCCCGCGATCTGGGCCTTGAAAACGACCGGGTTCCCGTCGAATATTATACGTCTGCCGCGTATTTTCGGCGCGAACAGGACATGATCTTCCGCCGTGCGTGGTTGATGGTCGGCCGGGTTGAGGACGTTGCCGAACCGGGCGATTTCATCGTGCGCGATGTGCCGCCGCTCAAAGCCAGCGTTATCATCGCGCGCGGCAAGGACGGCAAAGTACGCGCTTTCCACAACACCTGTTCACACCGCGGCGTTGCGCTGGTCTGTCAGGATCGCGGCAATGCGCTGACGTTCCGCTGCCCGTACCATGCGTGGATTTACCGCATCGACGGATCGCTCAGCGCGATTCCGGCAGAGCAGGATTTTCCCCATGTCGACAAGGCCGCCAATGGTCTTGCGCCGATTCATCTCGACACATGGGCGGGATTCATCTTCCTCAACTTTGCCGACGAGCCCGAGGCAACCTTGCCCGAATTCCTCGCCGGTCTCGACACGATGCTCGATGGTGCGCCGTTCGACCAGTTTCCGTTCAGCATCCAGGTATCGGACGAGATCGACTGTAACTGGAAGAACCTCGTCAATGCCTTCAACGAGGGGTATCATGTCGCAGTCCTGCACAACAAGACGCTGCGCGCAGCGGTCGTACCCAAAGACAATCCGCACCTGCATTACCTGGATATAAAGCAGTTCGGGCCGCACAGTGCAGGCACCGTGCCCCGCAATTTCGACTATGATCCGCAAGCGCCTGCTCTGACGTGGGTCTACGCACAGATGCTGCCAACTTCCGCACCCGATGTTGCCGCGATTAACGAGGGCCGCGCCGGATTTTACGAGCATCCCGGCATTAACCGGCTCAAGATCCCGAACTTCGGCACTGAAACGATTACGATATTCCCGAACATTTCGATTCAACCGCTGGCGAACGGCTATCTGTTCTATCAATTCTGGCCGATGTCCGAGGGGCGCATGCGCACCGATGTGCGAATTTACAGCCGCCACGCTCCGCGCACATTGCGTGAAGAGTTTGCGATGGCCAGCACTCTGGCCGCAACACGCGATGTGGTGGTCGAAGATATGGCAATGTCGCGCCTGCAACAGATCGGCTTTGAATCGGGTGGCAAAAAATACCAGCAGTTCGGGCAGAACGAACCGCTGCTGCGGATGTTCACGCGCGATTACGAAGCTTACCTTGCAGGCGGTGGCATGCCCCGCCAACCGGACAAGGCAGAAGCCGCAGAGTAATCGCTAACCAGGCGTCGCCCTGTCTTCAGATATGTTCATCGCATTTGCCGGTGGTGCACACCTTGATCATCATATCTGGAAGGTGGGGACATAATGAAACAAGCTGGATCTAGACAAGGCGCCTTAAGGCTTTGCGTATTCGCAGGTCCGTTGTGGGGAACCCTGTTCTTCATCGCGCTGTGGCCGCTGATGCACATTTTTCCGCCCTATAGCCCCACCTGGAGCGCTGCCGAAGTTGCGACGCATGTTCGGGACAATCAGACCGGGTTTCTGGTTGGCGGTATTCTGCTGATGACAGCGGCTGCCATCGTCTGGCCGTTCATCACGGTGATCCTCCTGTTCTTGAAGAAAATCGAGGGCCGCCTTCCAATCTGGACAACTGTTACCGCGCTGGTCTTTACATTCGGCCAGTTCACGGTGTTCATGTGCGGCCTTGCCTTTACCATGGCCGCCTTCCGCCCCGAAGCATCGAACGAGATGATCCGGGCGTGGAGCGATCTTGGCATGTTCCTGCTGGTGATACCCGCCATTCCGGGGACAACGCAGTACCTCGCCACGGGCGCTGTCATCCTTCAGGATAGCCGGGCCAAGCCAATCCTGCCGCGCTGGTACGGCTATCTGAACTTGTGGGTCGGTATCCTGAGCGCGCCCGGCGCCGTCGTCGGCCTGTTCAAGGTGGGGCCGTTTGCGTGGAACGGCATTGCCGCGTTCTGGATTCCGGCCGTAGTATTCGGCGTGTGGATCACCGCGACACAGATCATCCTGCTTGGCGCGATAAAGCGCAATGCTTTGGCGGATGAGCAACCGTGATCGAAACGCATGACCGTACTGAAACTCCCCGGGGGCATATTCCCGGGGAGCCAGGCCTTTGGGTTCTGATTTTCGGGGATCTGCTGGTCTTTGGCGTCTTGTTCGTGACGTACGCCGTCAGCTTGGTGAACGATGCTGATGCGATGCGCCTGTCGCAAGAAAAACTGGGGCGCGGGCTTGGCTTGGCCAATACCATCCTGTTGCTGACAAGTTCGTGGTTCATTGCGCACGCCGTAATTGCGGCGCGGCGTGGCGCTCCGGGTGTGCGGCGGTTGATCTTTGCGGCCATCGCACTGGGCACTGCATTCGTCGCTGTAAAAATCGTCGAATGGGGCGGGCATATCGGCAGCGGCGATACATTGAACAGCAGCAGCTTTTTCACGTTCTACTTCATGTACACAGGTATCCACTTGCTCCATGTCCTGATCGGACTTGGCGTCTTGTGCTGGACCGCAACACAATGTGACAGTCGCGGGGCATGGACGGGATCGTTCGCGGTCCTTGAAGGCAGTGCGGTGTTCTGGCACCTCGTCGATCTGCTCTGGGTCATGATCTTCGCGCTGCTTTATCTGCTGCGCCATGGAGGTGCAGCATGACGTGGGTATCGAAACGCCTGACCGTGTCGTGGTTGGTTCTGGTGACTGTCAGCATTCTCTCGTTCGAATCGTCGCTATTCGGATCGAAAGCAGCCGGGGCGATCGTGATTGCAATCGGATTGCTGAAAGCTTGGATTGTCGGCAGCGAATTCATGGAAATTCGCTGCGCGCCATTGATTATGCGCGCCATCTTTTTGTCATGGTTGCTCATCGTTGGAGGCGCGCTGCTATCAGTGGTCTATCTGCTTGGCAGCTGAGAGTGTTATGCTCTTCGGCAACCCATGCTGATACGTCATGGCCCGAAGGCTTGGAACAACTTGGAGCCAGATGACACCAATCCGGTCAACCTGATAAGAACCGAGCCACAGATCCTGACCGACCAGCGCCGCTGCCGATAGTCCGTTAAAGTGCAGTTGTGGCTGTCCATAGGCGAAAGTGGCAATGCGCCGGGTGGCAAGGTCAAGCTCGCCAACCACCCAGCCGCGATGGCAGGCCATGGCATCGGCCTGACCATTGGTGACTTTTCGCAGGCCCCCGCACGCCGGTTCATCAAGCCGCATTCCGGCAAGGAGCAAGCGCCCGCCGGTCCAGTGGATATTGTCGGGCATGAAATCGGGCGCTTCAATCCGGGCGAGCGGTTGCGCGGTATCCCTGCGGTCAAACACGACAACCGCGTGCCAGCCGAACGCCACAACATAAAACCGGCGCTGGTCAGGATCGACCTCAATGCCATTGTTGCCGGGCAGTTCGGTGCCGGGAAGCAAGGCAAAAGCGCGGTCACCCGGGCCGCGTTGCCAAACCGCGCCGGTGTTCTGGCCAAGCATGAAATCGCCAATGGTTGTGCCCGGACGCGTCAGCACGGTGACCAGAACAGTGCCGTCTGAAAACTGCGCGACACTGTTGGCCACGTGTCCGGCGGGCATGGGCATGCAGCCGCGCCAGCGCAGGGATGGCGCTTGTCCCGCCGCCGCCGATACATCAAACGCTTCAACAGCTTCGCGCCCACCGTGGTTTACAACCAGCAGGCGATAAAGCCCTGATTTGAGCATGCGCAGCGAGAGGCCGCGCGCATTGAACAACGCAGCATCTGGCGGCACCTTACAATCCGGAAAAGCCGTGCGATCATGTGCCAGTTGGTCCGGACTGCCGCTATACCACTGCGTCAACGCGCGTGTCCGGGTGTCTACCAGTTTCAGACCTGCGCCCTTTGCGAACCCGCTGGTTATGAGCCATTGGGTATCGGGAAGGGCGAGCAGATCCTCGGGCCGTTCAGCGCCGCTAACATAGGCCAATACGCTGTCAGCCGCGCAATTGACGCTTTGGCCCTGCACGTTTGCTTGTGCTGTAAACGGGGCGGCGACGCCAAGCAGCAGAGCCAGACAGGCAATAAAACGCAGCATCAATCCCGGGGCCGCGCGGGGGCTGCGCGCAGTTGCGGTGCACTGGATTCCAACAGCGGCATATCAGCAAGATGCGGCCAAGGCATGGTTCGGGGTTGTTCTGCCAACCAGACAATGCGGGGCTTGGCCGGATCAAACGCTGGCCATTTGCCCAGTTTTGCGCTTTGTGGCACACCATTACGCGCAAACGCGAGCATTGCCCCGGCCATTTCATCTTCAAGCGCGGTGTCTACTGGTTCCCATACGCGGGTTTGACGGAAAAGGTTCAACGCAGGGCGTGTTCGCAACCAATATGGTACATCACCAGTGTGATAAGCGCCGACTGTCGCCGGATCGTGATCGCTAAATGTGATACCCGGCGCATAAGGCTGTCGCCGCGCAAAAATATAGGCATAAGCAGGCTGCGTTCCGAATTTGCGTTGCGCTTGTGCCCATAAGGCCATTTGACGGCCAACGGTGGCATCGCGGGCAATATCTGCAGCAGCGCGGGCAGGGGTCTCTTTGCCGTAGGCTTTCAGAATGGCGTTTGCGCTATCGGGGAAGCGCTCGCGAACCGCAGCATCAAGCCCCGCCTTGTCTGCCACCGGGCCGAAAGGGCGGAAGGTTTCATCGCGGGTATATCCGACAAGGACCGGCACATCGTTTTGTGCGCGGGCGGCAAAGACTTCGTCCATTGATCCGGTCAGCACATGACCGTCACGCACCATCGCATCGCGCCGGGTTGTTGCTGCGGCAATGCGGTCACCGGGAAGGCTGCGCATATCCGCCAAAGATGCTGCGCCGAGTTCCTTTTGCAGCGCGCTCCCTTGCGCTTCGCCCTGCGCCAAAGGCACGGGGCCGAGCATGCCGCCAAAGCCGCTACCGCTCATCGCAACAGCTTTGTGGAACAAGCCTTTGGCCAAAGGGCTGGACTGGAGCATGGCGACCGACATGGCGCCTGCTGATTGGCCAACGATGGTGACATTGGCCGGATCACCGCCGAATTTGGCAATGTTGCGTTGGACCCATTCCAAGGCCGCAATCTGGTCCATCAACCCGTAATTGCCCGATCCGCCATAGCCCGATTCCGCGCTGAGATCCGGGTGCGCCAAAAAGCCCAATGCGCCGACGCGATAGGCGATGTTCACCCGCACCACGCCATCGCGCGCCAGCGGTTCGCCCGAATAGTTCGCCATGGCAGCAGAGCCGATGTTGAACCCGCCGCCAAATATCCACACCACAACCGGCGCTTTTGCGGCTTTTTTCGGTGCCCATACATTCAGGTAAAGGCAGTCCTCGCTGGTCGCTTCATTGCCGAAGTAGTGGTTTTGCAGCGAACCGCGCAGCGGCTGCAAGCATTCGGGCGCAAAGCGATCCGTGTGAAGCACCCCCTGCCACGGTTGGACCGGCTGCGGCGGCTTCCACCGCAAATCACGCAGCGGTGGTGCGGCAAATGGCACTCCGTACCACGCCGCAACGCCCGAGGGCGTTTCAAACCCCTCGATTGCGCCGCCATCAACCGTGATGGGTGCAGCCTGCGCCACTGTGGCCAGTGCCAGCGCGATTCCCGCGAGAAACGCCCTCATCATTTCTTGGTAACACCGAGTTTTTCATGGAAGAAATCAAAGGTTGCGTTGATCGCTTTGAGTGATGCATCGCGGGTTTCGGCAGGGGTTTTGCCGAAAAAGCTGTGATCCACCGCCGGAATGAAGATGGACTGTACCGGCACGCCTGCGGCCTTCAGCGCAGCTTCGCCAATGCGCGATTGCTCTGCCGGAACGACTTTGTCCTCATCGCCGTGGATCAACAGAAACGGCGGGTCCTTGGCGTCGATATAGGCCACCGGGCTGACCACGCGGTTCTGGTCTGCCGTGCAAGGGCCGGTGCAGCCGAGCAGCTTGGCCCCGGCAGAATTGCCATCGGGCGTGGCGTTCATTCCGGCAAAATCGAACACACCGTACCACGTAACCGCGGCCTGAACGCAGCCATCGCTGGCAGCGGCAGGATCAAGTGCGGTGTCCTTGCACGTCAACGCGGTCAGCGCCGTAAGATGTCCTCCGGCTGATCCGCCCCACACACCGACCCGTGCAGGATCAATGGCATAGCGCGCGGCATTGGCCCGCAAGAACCGGATTGCCGCATTGGAATCCTGCAATTGGGCCGGAAATTGGGCTTCGGACGACAGCCGATATTCTAGGCTGGCGACCGTAAACCCTTCGGCGGCAAGGCTGGCGAGAACTTTGGGGAAATCGGCAAACGCGCCTGAATGGCGGGTGTGCCCGGCACGCCATCCGCCGCCGTGGATATACAACACCAGCGGATGCGGACCCTTGCCTGCCGGAACGTAGATATCAATCACTTGCGGCCGATAGCCATCAACAGTTGTGTAAACCACATCACGCCATGCCTTTACCCCGCCAGCAAAAGTGACCGGTGCCTGGGGAAAGCGATCTTCCAGAACCGGCTTTTCCGCGATGGGAAATACACGGTCTTTGGCACCGGCAGACGGTGCAAGCGTGGTGGCAAGCAGGGCCGCGAACACGGTCGCGCCGGGGAGCATTCGGGTCATCATTCTCTCCGTTCGGTTTTATCTTGTTCAGGAATACGTCAGGGGATCGGGCTTGTGATGGGCCTGTGCGGCGAGCCGGATCGGCGCATTGACGGCACCATATCCGGTATAGCCGCGCCGTTCGACCACTTCGAAAAACACGCGGCGGGCAAAGGCGCGGCTATAGAATTGCAGATATTCGGCATCGCCATCCCTGTCATACAGCAGATCAGCCGCCGCCATTTTCTTTACCAATTCGGGCGCAAGGCCCCAGCGTGCCTCAAGGTCATCATGGTAATTGCGCGGGATGGCCAGGCGGGGGAGGCCGCCTTTTTCCGCGCTGTCAGCCACGGCAAAGGCATCGTCTGTAGCAAATGCGAGGTGCTGAACGCCTGCGCCAAAGTAGTTTTGCACAAAGCGCGAGGTGAGCGATTGGGCCGCCAGCGAGCCGTTAAGCGTAAAGCGCACCGCCTTGTTGGCACTTTCCACCGCCTGGCTTTGCACCAGACCCATCGGGTCTGCGATTTCAAGCTGCGGCGTTTTACCAAGATCGAACATGGCGACATAAAACAGCAGCCAGCTCAGGAATTCTTCATACTGCATGGTCTGCGCGATATGATCGACAGCGGTCAGCAACGGCGCTTCGGGCGCGGGTTCAAGCAGATGCGGAAATTCGTGCGCCCACATCGCATCGCACGTTGCTGCATCAACAAAGTACAGCAAACTGCCACCAACGCCGCGCACACTGGGCACCGGCCATTCATCGGGCGCAACCGCCTGTTCAAACCGGGGGACGCGCAGGAAATCGGCGCGGGCAAGGGCTGCGGGCACATCGGCAACCGTCAGCCCGATGGCGCAGACAGACGCGCCGTGCACCACGTCAAATGCATGGGCAAGGCCATCGGGTTCGCAATTGATCACGATATTGATCGCGCCCTGCTGCCAGCGGGTTACGTCTTTTGACCGGTGGCGCGCGGTGGGGTGGAAACCAAGCGGGCGGAGCATTGCGCCCAATGCATCGGCTTCTTCATGGCTGGCGGCAAATTCGATGAATTCGACGCCGTGCGGTTCAATCTTGGGTGGCAGGGCAGCCGCTTCGGCGCTGGGCCGGGCGATCCCGCCCTGCATCAGCCGCAGTGACCGGTAGCCATCCAGAGCCACACCATGGGCCGAACCTGCACGAAACCGGTCATTAAAGATTTCGAGGCTCCAATAACCATCATAGCCGATGCGGCGGATGGCATCGGCCCAGTCATCCAGCGGAAAATCACCCTGGCCCGGCATGGACCGGAAATGACGGCTCCATTGCAGCAGGTCCATATCCAGCACAGGGGCATCTGCCACTTGCACGATGAACAGCTTGTCTGCGCGAATATCGCCAATACTGGACGAAGGGATACGGCGCGACAGCGAATGGAAACTGTCGAGCACAAGCCCGATGGCGGGATGATCGACATCGCGCACGATCCCCCACGCATCGCGGTGATCATTCACATGGCGGCCCCATGCCAGCGCTTCATAGCCGATGCGCAGCCCGCGTTTGGCAGCGCGTTCGCCCGCCTCATGAAGATCGGCGATTGTGCGGGCGCGGTCAGGATCGGCCAGTGGCGAACAGGACGAGCAAGCCAGCAGCAGGTCGGTGCCCAATTCCTGCATGACATCAAACTTGCGCTCCAGCCGGTCAAACGCGCGGGCGCGCTGCGGTTCGGGCAGGCCTTCGATATCGCGGAAGGGCTGAAACATGGTACAGGCAAGGCCGAGGTCGCGCATCATCGCGGCAATTTCGCGCGCAGAATGGTGCGTCGACAGCAGGTCATTCTCGAAAATTTCAGCGCCATCATAACCCGCAGCGGCAATCGCCTGAAGTTTGGCATCAAGCGTGCCGCTGATCGAGACGGTGGCGATGGACGTTTTCATGGGTGCTTGATCCCGGCTCTCCGTCATCCGACTCTGGGGCCGGTGTTGACAACCTAAAATGTTAGGGACTAGTTCGTTACATAAATGAAGCGGCGATGCAAGGGGAGGCAAGTGACAGAAGGTGCGGATGGCAGTACCGATGGCGGTGCAGCAGCGATTGCACAGAATCGGGGAAAAACCGGTTCAGGTGGCAACGCGGGCAGACCACGCCGCGAAATGGCGCTAAGCTATAGCGCAGAAGGCCGCGCCACGCGCGATGTGTTCATGTCTGCAAAGGTCGCACCATTGTCCAAATCCGATGCCCCATCCGAGATTGCAGCAAAGCCGCCACGCCGCAGCCGCGCCGAAAGTCGTGAACAGGCAATCAACCAGATCATTGACATTGCAACGAACGAGTTTGTTGAAAAGGGCCTCGCCGGTGCCCGGATCGACGAAATTGCGGGCAAGGCCACCAAGCGCAAAATCTACTATTATTTCGAGGGCAAGGACGAGCTTTACCGCGCGGTGCTGGAGCGCGCCTATACCCGCGTGCGGGAAAGCGAGGCGCATGTCGATATCGAGAGCGGAACAGCAGCTGAAGCGCTGCACCGCCTGATCGAACATGATGTGCATTACCACGCCCGCCACCCTGAACTGGTGCGGTTGGTGATGAACGAAAACATCCACCGCGCCGAACATCTCAAACAGATCAACGGGTTGCCGCAGGGCAACCGCCGCGTGATCGACATCTTGCAGACGATCATCACGCGGGGCCAGAATGAAGGGTTGTTCCGCGATGGCATTGATCCCGTTGACTTGCACTTCAACCTGACTGCGTTGAGCTTTTACAACGTTTCCAACCAGTTCACATTTGCGCACAACTTCGGGGTCGACATGACCAGCGACGAGGCAATCGCGCGCCGCGCGGTGCAGGTTGCCGATATCATTTTAGCTTGGGTGACGAAAAAGGACTGACCACTTGGGCGAAAGGGCGGCACTGCTGCACGGCGCCACAAGCGGATCGGCCATACGTCAACCAGGCATGTCTTAAGGAGAGGACGAATGGCACTTCCCATCGCCACGGGCGATAACCTGGCGAGCGATCCCGCCCATGACCAGACAACTTGGACGGCCAAGGGCCTTGCCATCGTGGGCTTGTGCTTTGCCATCAACATGGCTGACGGCGTGGACGTCACCATCCTGTCGTTTATTGCACCACGGCTGCAGCGCGATTGGGATATTGGCGCGGCGACGATGGGCAACCTGTTCAGCGCGGGCCTGATCGGCATGGCGATTGGCGGCATGCTGATTGCGCCGATGGCTGACCGGTTGGGGCGGCGTGCAGTGATCCTTGCCGCGCTTGTGCTGATGTCGGTCGGCATGTTTGCCAGCAGTTTTGCCAGCAGCGTGACCATGCTGTTTGCCATGCGGATTGTTGTGGGATCGGGCATCGGTACGGTGCTGGCGGCCATGGCGGCGCTGGCGGCGGAAAGCGCTCCGCCTGAACGGCGCAATCTGGCGGTTGGCGTGGTGCAGGCCGGATATCCCTTTGCCGCCGTATTTACCGGGCTGATTGTGGCACAATTGCTGCCGGTCTATGGTTGGCAGGCCATGCTTTTTGGCGCGGCGGTGCTGACAGTAGCGCTATTTCCTGCGGCCATGTTCGTTTTGCCAAAGGACCGCCCGCAAGCTGCCGCTGCTGACGCCGATAAGGCCGGCAAGCTTGGCGAATTGTTCGGCCCGGATTTGCGCGCGCGCACTTTGGCGCTTTGGAGCGCGGTGTTTTTCGGGCTGATGGTCCTGTACTTCATCGTCAGCTGGATTCCGAAGCTGTCAATCGCGGCGGGCCTGTCGGAAACCAACGGCATTTATGCCGGCGCGCTTTACAATCTGGGCGCATTTGTCGGCACCATGTCGATGAGCTTCCTTGCCTTGCGGGTGCCACTGGGGCGACTGGTGCCAACGATGCTGGTATTGGCAGGCGTGGCCATGGTGGTGTTCGGATCGGTGACATTGCCGGTATGGCTGACGCTGCTGGTCGCCTTCATCATCGGTGTGCTGCTGCAGGGGGGCTACAACGGTGTGTGGCCCATCGCGGCGGGCGCTTATCCGGCGCGGCTGCGCGCAACCGGGATCGGCTGGGCAATCGGTGTTGGCCGTGGCGGAGCGGTAATCGGCCCGATGCTGGGCGGATACATGATGGCCGCCCAGGCGCCTCTATCCTTGCTGTTTCTTGCCTATTGCGTGCCTTTGGCAATCTGCGCGGTTGCCGCTTTCCTTGTCGAGCGAAACAAAGTGTTACCATCCAGTAACAACTAAATTGACAGGGACTAGTTCGTACCATAAATGCCGTTGCCGTGAGGCGGCGAATCCAGCTGCCCTTGGAGGAGGATGACCATGCATTTGAGGGGCTCGCGCCTAACCGTTTCTGCGTCGTTGCTTTCGGTGGCGATTGCGATTGCCGCGCCTGCAATGGCACAAGATGCCGCGCAAGATGCAGCAACCGAAGCACCGCCGGTTGACCGCGAAATCATCGTCACCGGATCGCTGATCGCGCGCCCCAACAACACGGCCGTCAGCCCGATTGTCAGCGTTGGTGAAGCCGCATTGAAAGAAACCGGCCAGGTTAACTTGCAAGATGCGCTGAACCAGTTCCCCAGCTTTACCACGGCGGGCAATTCCAGCACCGGCGGGCAGGGCACCGGTGGCCGTGCGTCAGTCAACCTGCATGGCCTTGGCACCAATCGCAATCTTGTGCTGCTCGATGGCAAGCGCCTGCCGCTTTCGGA
Organism: Novosphingobium sp. 32-60-15; assembly: GCF_002280675.1. Taxonomy (GTDB): domain Bacteria; phylum Pseudomonadota; class Alphaproteobacteria; order Sphingomonadales; family Sphingomonadaceae; genus Novosphingobium. The sequence continues at coordinate 279,576 of NZ_NCEN01000002.1, forward strand.
CATCAATGGCAACGTCGACATCAACATCCTGCCAGAATCGATCATGAGCGGCGTTGACGTCATCACCGGCGGCGCTTCGGCAATTTACGGTTCGGACGCCATTTCGGGCGTGGTCAATTTCAAGACGCTGCGCTCGCTTGAAGGTGTGCGGATGGATGTGCAAAACGGCATCAGCAGCCGGGGCGATGCCTATCGCTTCAACGGATCGCTTGCGCTTGGCAGCAGCTTTGGCGAAGGGCGCGGCAATGTCCTGGCGGCATTCAGCTATGCCCAGCAGGACGCGGTCAACGGATCAAGCCGTGACTTCTTTTACGACAAGACGCCATCGGGTTTCATTGGCACCGGCGTATTTGTACCAAGCGCGCTCAACGCGCCCAATGCCGCTGTCGTGACCGGGGTGTTTTCCGGCTATGGCGCAACAACCTTGCCCGGCAATGTCCAGTTGCAGAACCTTGGCTTCAACAATGATGGCACACTGTTTACCCAGACGGGTGCAGCAAACTATCGCGGACCGCGTGATGGCAACGGCTATCTGATTGTCGCCAACAACGTGCGCATGCCGGTGGGCCAGCAGATCGATTTTTCAAACGGTCTGAAGCGCAAGAGCGCCTTTGTGAAGGCCGATTACGAAGTGACGCCGGGCATCACTGCCTATGGCCAGTTCCTTTATGTCGATCTGTCGGTGAAGACTGCTTCGGGCGGCAGCCTGACGCAATTCGGCGCGTTGACGACGGTGCCCGTTACCAACCCGTTCATCCCGCAGGACTTGCGCACGATTCTGGCTTCGCGCCCGAACCCGAACGCGCCATTTTCGTGGAGCGGACGCTATGTTGGCGTGCCTTACAAGAACTGGGACGAAAACTATTCCGTCCAGCAATATATGGCGGGTCTGAAGGGTGACATCACTTCGGGCTGGTCGTTCGATCTCTACGCGTCCTATGACCAATCGGTCCATGACCAGCAGTTGAACGATGCTGTCGTCAAAAGCCGGGTGCAAACGCTGCTGAATGCGGCTGACGGCGGGGCTTCACTGTGCAGCGGCGGCTTCAATATGTTTGGCGATGCCAATGCGCGTTCGCTTTCGCAGGCTTGCGTCGATTACATCACCAAGACGGCGTTCTCGAAGGAGCGGTTGGCGCAAACCCAGGCGCAGTTGCAGGTCAACGGCAAGCTGTTCGATCTGGGGGCCGGGCCTGCACAGATCGCGCTTGTCGCAGGCTATCGCAAGAACACTTACAATTACATTCCCGACAGCGACCTTCGCGCGCAGAACATTGAATCCGTCATCGCATCGCAGGCCGCATCGGGCCGGATTTCGGTGAAGGAATTTGCCGCGCAGATCGACATTCCGCTGATCGCCGACAAGCCGTTCATTCAGGAATTCGGCATTGGCGGCGCTGTGCGTTACTCCGATTATTCGGTAACCGGTGGCGTGACCAGCTATGAAGCCGATGTGCGGTGGAAGCCGGTAGACGGACTGCTGTTCCGTGGTAGCTACCAGCGCGCGGTTCGTGCCCCCAACATCGGGGAATTGTTCTCACCGCAACAGGGCACGCAATTGGTGATCGGCACACCTCCGGGTGCGCTGGGTGATCCTTGTGACGTGCGCTCCAATGCGCGCACCGGGGCAAATGGCGCTCAGGTTGCCGCCCTTTGCGTGGCGCAAGGTATCCCGCAGGCCGCGATCTCAAGCTATACCTTCCCGACCACGGCAACCGGACAGCTGGTTTCGGGCAACACCGCTTTGACGCCTGAGCGTGCCAACACTTTCAATGTCGGGTTCGTGCTGAACTCGCCTTTCGACGGCGGCCTGTTCTCTGACTTCACGCTCTCGGTCGATTACTACAACATCTCGGTTGAAAACGTGATTTCGAATGTGCCCGGCCTGACCGTGCTTTCGAAGTGCTTCAACCTTGACGGTTCCAACCCGACCTATGACCGTAACAACCAGTTCTGCGGCTTGTTGCAGCGCGATAATGCGGGGCAGTTGGTGACGGTTGCAACGCCGTTCCTCAACCTTGGTTCAGTCAAGACCGACGGCGTGGAAGCGCAAGTGAACTGGTCAGTGCCATCGCCGTTCTTGCGCGGTGACAGCGGCCGTCTGTTCGTCAATGCTGCGGTGGGCTGGCTCAACAAGTACAACCTGCAATTGCTGCCCGGTGCGCCGGTGCTGGATTACACCGGCATCAGCAACGGCGCAGCAGGCGTCAGCAGCTTGCCGCCACGCGCCACGCCAAAATGGAAATCGGTGACCAGCTTTGGCTACCGCTCGGACAATGCCTCGCTCGGCATGCGCTGGCGCTATCAAAGCGGGATGAAGGACACGACCTCGGTCCTGACGCCCGCCACCGCCCAGGTGGGCGTCGGTGCCTATGCCTTGTGGGACTTGTTCAGCACGATCAAGGTCAACAAGACGATCGAGTTCCGCGCAGGGGTGAACAACCTGTTTGATCGCGGCCTGCCATTTGTGGCCAGTTCACAAAACGGCACGGACGTGGCGTTGTATGATCCCATCGGGCGCTCGTTCTATTTTGGCGCACGCGTAAACTTCTGATCCACCCTTAGTCCCGGCGTCACCCCGGCGCCGGGACTCTTTTGACAAGGTAATGATGATCCGTACAGGCCTTCTCGGACGCTCAATTCTCGCATCGCGGTCACCCGAACTGCACGAGAAGGAAGCAGAAGCACAAGGCCTCAGCTTGACGTATGAACTGTTCGATTTTTCCGCACGGGGATGGCCGGACGAAGATTTGGCTTCGGTGATGCGCACATTGGTGGCCGATGGTTTTCGCGGCTTCAACGTGACCTATCCCTTCAAACAGGCGGTTGTTCCGCTGCTCGACCATCTGGACGAGAGCGCGCTGGCCGTGGGTGCGGTTAACACGGTCGCGGTGCGCGATGGTGCGCTTATCGGTTACAATACAGACATGCCCGGATTTCGCGGGTCATTTCTGGCGGCATTGCCCGGCGCGGCAACCGGGCGCATTGTGCAACTTGGCGCAGGGGGCGCAGGCGCAGCCGTTGCCAGTGCTTTATTATCAATTGGTGTCGGCAGGCTCGATCTGGTCGACGTGGATCAACCCCGCGCAACCAGTCTGGCCAGCGAATTGGCCACGCGTTTCCCCGGCAGTGACATCCATATCGCAACGCCGGACAGCATCGATACGGCAACTGCTGACGGCATCGTCAACGCCACACCTGTAGGGATGGTGGGCAAGGCGGGCATGCCATTGGGTGCAGATCGCATATTACCAACCCACTGGGTTGCCGACATTATCTATTTCCCGCCGGAAACCGAACTCCTCCGGGTCGCACGGGCAAAGGGGTGCCGCACCATGAATGGCGTTGGCATGGTCGTCGGACAGGCCGCGCGGGCGTTCGAGATAATAACCGGCCACAAAGCCGACAGCGCCCGTATGGCAACCACGCTCCGATAAACTTCAGGCCGATAAACTTCAGGCCGATAAACGTCAGGCGCATCATGCCGCCATGGTCAGCACGGCCAAATGTTCGATACGCTTGTGATGGGCCGCGTGCTGTTTCTTTGACGGTTATGTCGTTTGCAAACACAGCGCTCGTAAACCCACACCCAGCCTCTCTCTTGAAGGAGAGGAGCGAGACTGATTGAGCCTAAGGCGAAATTAGTCGCAGCGGGAGGGTTTCCGAACCGATCGTATTTGCAAACGGCCTAATCGCCTATTCATTGCTGTGGCGAATTGATACCGATCCTCTTGTGCAATGTGCAAAGAGGGCTGCGCTGGCATTTGCCTTGGCGTGATAATAA